>NZ_AP024585.1:1200000-2400000 GCF_018323885.1 Citrobacter amalonaticus
ATCATTGATGCGGCGAATTCACCTGACCAGGTGATTTCTGAAATTCAGCGCAGGCTGGCGCAGCGCGCGCGCTGCAGGCAAGGCGGGGTCTATACTTAAACTTCATTCGACAGAAGGAAGCACTATGCCAACCAAACCGCCATATCCACGCGAAGCGTATATTGTCACCATTGAGAAAGGGACGCCGGGACAGACGGTCACCTGGTACCAGTTGCGCGCCGATCACCCGAAACCGGATTCGTTAATCAGCGAGCATCCCAGCGCGCAGGAAGCGATGGATGCGAAAGCCCGTTACGAAGATCCTGATAAAACCTGACGACTGAACAGCTCGGAATGGAATCTGAGCGAGTGTAAACCCAACCTGCATCACATTTTTCGCCGATGAATCGTTGTACCTGAAAACTAACATCAAACAATAACAACCTATTACTGGAATGATCTGGAATCTTTACACAGCGATTTGCGCTGCGCCTGCTACGCTTTTTTGCATTTGCAAAAGGTAAGTGTCGGCAGTGGTGCAGCGCATTTGCCCGGGAATAAACGACGAAGTAAAAACGAAGGTGGAAAAAATGAGTGCGTCGTTGGCTATCCTCACAATCGGTGTTGTACCCATGAGTGAAGTCTTACCGCTTCTGACTGAGTACATCGACGAACAACATATCACCCATCACAGCTTGCTCGGAAAAATGAGTCGTGATGACGTCCTGGCGGAATATGCGCTGGAGTCCGACGAAGACCCGCTGTTAACCCTGCTTAACGATAATGAACTGGCTTATGTTTCGCGGCAGAAAGTAGAACGCGATCTGCAAAGCGTCATCGAAGTGCTGGATAACCAGGGCTACGACGTCATTTTACTGATGAGCACTGTGTCGATTGCCAGCATGACCGCCCGTAACAGCATTCTGCTTGAGCCGCTGCGTATTATTCCACCGCTGGTGGCCTCAATTGTCGATGGCCATCAGGTGGGGGTGATTGTGCCGGTTGAAGATCTGATGGCCGATCAAGCGGAAAAATGGCAGGTTTTACAGTCGCCGCCGCTGTTCTCGCTGGCGAATCCGGTTCACGGCAGTACCCAGCAGTTGATTGAAGCCGGTAAAGACCTGCTGGAACAAGGGGCGGATGTCATCATGCTGGACTCCCTGGGTTTTCATCAGCGCCACCGCGATGTCCTGCAAAAATCGCTCGATGTCCCGGTACTGCTCTCTAATGTGCTGATTGCGCGACTGGCTTCAGAATTGCTGGTTTAATTTTGCGTGACAGGCCAAAGGGCTGCCCCCTATATTGGTTGTCAATTTACCAACGAGACAGGGTCCGTTTATGCTTCAAAGTAACGAATACTTTTCCGGCAAAGTAAAATCAATCGGCTTTACCAGCAGCAGTACTGGCCGTGCCAGTGTAGGCGTGATGCTGGAAGGTGAATACACCTTCGGTACCGCAGAGCCTGAAGAGATGACGGTCGTAAGCGGCGCGTTGAATGTGTTACTGCCGGATACCACCGAATGGAAAGTGTATGCCGCAGGAGAAGTATTTAACGTCCCGGGCCATAGCGAGTTTCATTTACAGGTCGCAGAACCGACCTCTTATCTTTGCCGCTATCTGTAATATTTTTTCCCTCTCCGCACGGAGAGGGAATCTTCGCTTAGCGCTGCGCTTCGCCGCCTAAACCTTCCACCAGATTCTGAATCAACGCGGCCAGTTCGCCGGTCATCAGGATAAAGTCCGCGTCGAAACGCTGGGCGAAATCTTCCCGGTCGATGTCTTCGTTTTGATCGCGGAGTTCGTCGCTGAATTTCAGGCGCTTAATCGACGCGTCATCGCAGATCATAAACTGAATACGCTGCTGCCAGTCGAGCGCCAGTTTGGTCACCACTTTACCGGCTTCAATGTGTACGGCGATCTCGTCGCTCACCAGATCCTGTTTCTTTGCCCGGATCACGCCGCCGTCTTCCAGCATGGCTTTCAGTTCGGCTTCGTCGAGTAACTGGAAGCCCTGCGCCACGGTGCCGGAACGCACCCACTCGGTGAGCGTCAGCTCAATCGGGTTTTCCAGCGCCAGCGGAACCACCGGCAGAGAGCCGAGGCTCTTACGCAGCAGCGCCAGCGTATCTTCCGCTTTTTTTGCGCTTGCGCAGTCCACCATGATCAATCCGTTCACGGTGTCGATCCACATCATGGTCTGACTAAAGCGGCTGAAGGCGCGCGGCAGCAGCGAATGCAGCACTTCATCTTTCAGCGAGTCTTTCTCGGTTTTCTTCAGCTTACGCGCCTGTTCGGCTTCCAGTTTGGCGATCTTCGCTTCCAGCGCCTGTTTGATCACCGGAGAGGGCAGGATCTTCTCTTCTTTACGCGCGCAAATCAAAATCTGGCCGTTGTTAGTATGCGTCAACGCATCGCTGTGCGATCCCATTGGCGGCACCCAGCCCGTTTTTGCCATATCCTGGCTACCGCAAGGGGTAAACGTCATCGAGGCTAGCTGTTTTTCCATCTCCTCGGCACGCAATGAAATATCGCGGCTAAGACGGTAAACCATTAAATTTTTGAACCACAGCATGATAATTTCCACGGCCTTGTCGTTAAATCCAGCGCGTATAGTAACGAATTGTCGGCAGGCTTGCATTGCCATTCCCTATACCTCGCTCTACTCTGTTGATATTCCCAAAAAAAGAGGAACACCGTGTGCGTATTGGTATTGATTTAGGCGGCACCAAAACGGAAGTGATCGCGCTCAGTGAGGCTGGTGAACAACTGTTCCGCCATCGTCTGCCGACGCCGCGAAATGACTATCAGCAAACCATCGAAATCATTGCCACGCTGGTGGCGATGGCGGAGCAGACCACCGGACAAACGGGGACGGTAGGGATAGGGATCCCGGGTTCCATTTCGCCTTACACCGGCGTGGTGAAGAATGCCAACTCCACGTGGCTGAACGGTCAGCCGTTTGATAAAGACCTCAGCACCCGTCTGCAGCGTGACGTTCGTCTGGCGAATGACGCGAACTGTCTGGCCGTTTCTGAGGCCGTTGATGGAGCGGCTGCCGGGGCAATGACGGTTTTTGCCGTGATTATTGGTACCGGCTGCGGCGCAGGTGTGGCGCTCAACGGTCGGGCGCACATCGGCGGCAATGGGACGGCGGGCGAATGGGGTCACAACCCTTTGCCGTGGATGGATGAGGATGAGCTTCGCTACCGTGAAGAAGTCCCCTGCTACTGCGGAAAACAGGGATGCATTGAGACGTTTATTTCCGGTACCGGGTTCGCCACCGATTACCAGCGCCTGAGCGGTAACGCCTTAAAAGGCAGTGAGATTATCCGTCTGGTGGAGGAGCAAAATGCGCTGGCCGAACTGGCGCTCAGCCGCTATGAGCTGCGGCTGGCAAAATCGCTGGCTCATGTGGTGAATATTCTTGACCCGGACGTTTTCGTTCTCGGCGGCGGAATGAGCAACATTGACCGCCTGTACAAAACGATACCGCCGCTAATTAAACAGTTTGTGTTTGGTGGTGAGTGTGAAACGCCGGTACGTAAGGCTCTGCATGGTGACTCCAGCGGCGTGCGCGGTGCGGCGTGGCTGTGGCCGCAGGAATAGTGCCAGGAGAGGCCGGCGCTATCCGGCCTGTCGTACCTGTTATTCTACGGCAAACATCCTGTCGAGTTTGCTGTAGCCTAGTCCGTTGATTTTCTTCACCTTGATCTGCACCGGAATCCGTTCTTTCATCGCTTCTACATGGCTAATCACGCCAATGGTTTTGCCGCTGGCGTTGAGCGCATCCAGCGCATCAAGGGCGGTATCCAGCGTTTCACTGTCGAGCGTGCCGAAGCCTTCATCAAGGAACAGCGAGTCAATGCGCGTTTTGTGGCTGACCAGATCGGAGAGCGCCAGCGCCAGCGCGAGACTGACCAGGAAACTTTCGCCACCGGAAAGGGTACGGGTATCGCGTACGGCGTCGGCCTGCCAGGTATCGACCACCTCCAGTTCCAGCGCTTCACTGGCCTTACGTTGCAGTAAATAGCGACCATGCAGGCGGGTCAACTGGTTGTTCGCCAGCCAGACCAGGTTATCCAGCGTCAGCCCCTGGGCGAATTTGCGGAATTTATCCCCCTCTTTAGAGCCGATTAGCGCATTCAGGTAGCCCCAGTCCTCAACCTGTTGCATCGCGTTGTCGATTTTTTGCATCAACGTCTGCTGCTGCTGGCGATTGTCGCTGTCCTGTTTTAGCTGTTGGCGTATTTCGCCCTGACGCGTAGCGTTATCGCGTACCCGATCGTTAAGCTGCGCCACGGTTTGCTGAACATGCTCAATCGACAGCGTGGGATCCAGACCCGCTGGCGGTTGTTGCTGATGTGCCGCCAGCGCCTGCGCCGATTGTGTGGCGAGCGTCTGTGCCTGCTGAACCTGGTTTTCCAGCGACTGTTTTAGCTGTTCCAGACGCGTGACCGCCTCGTCATCCAGCAGCGCGGCAAGAAATGCTGCCTGATCGGCAAACAAACTGTGCGACAGCGCGGCATCGAACTGCGCCTGCGCATCGGCAGCGCGCTGAGTTTCCTGTTTCTCCTGCTGCTGTAATGTCTGCAATTGACTGCGCAGCGACACGCACTCGTCATGAACCTGACGCCAGTTTTCCAGCGTCACGCTTGCATCATCTTCTGCGTGGGTATCGACGGCGGGCAGCGTCTCGAGTAGCGGGGTGAGCTGCGCGATACGCGCCTGTATCGCCGTCAACTCCGTCTGCCGCTGTTGCCATGTTTGTGCCTCTGCCGCGCGCGCATCTAACCATGCCTCCTCGCTGCCTTCCTCAGGAAGTGACAACGTATAGCGGCTTAACTGTGCTGCCAGCGTCGCCTGGCGCTGGTCGATTTGCTGGCGGAACTGCGCCACCTGCTGTGCATGGGCGGTAATTTGCGCCTGTAGGTCATGGCGCTGGCTCAACTGGTAGAGTTGCTGCTCGTGTTCGTCCTGCGCCGTCAGCCAGGGCTGAATATCATCCTGCGGCTGTAACGTGAGGTTCAGTGCGGCGATCGTTGTTTGCCACTGTTGAGTGAGCGCTTGCTCATCTTTAGCCAGCGTCTGCGCTTCGCTTTCGTCACGCTGTAGCTGCTGGTTGACTGCCTCGGACTGTCCACGCAGGGTGGCGCCTTCGTCGGCCAGCATTTTGACTTCTTTTTCCAGCGCATCGCGTCGCGCCTGATTAACACCAGGTTCGAGTGCCTGATATGCCGCGACAGCAGGATGGGTGGTGGAACCGCAAAGCGGGCAGGGCTGGCCGGACTGCAACTGCGCACGCTGGCTTTCCAGATCTTTGATCCGCGCCTCTTGCTCACAGAGTGTTTTAACATCCTGATACTGCTGATATTTATCTTTATACTGCTGGCGCTTTGCCTCCAGCAGGGTATTGAGTCGGGCCAGTTCCTGTTTGTTATGCGTTATCGTCGCCTGAAGCTGACTCAAACGCGTCAGTCGGGGAACAATCTGACCATGGAGCGAAAGCAGTTGCTGGCGCAGAGGACGCTGTTGCGCATGTTGCACCAGCGCCGCTGCGACTTCCTCTGCCGTCAGATTGAGCGTCACTGGCGGCAGCGATTCCAGCTTGCGGCTATCGTTGACCTGCTGTTGCTGCCATTTTGCCAGCTGAACGTTATCGCTGGCCTGCTGAGCAAAAAGGGCGCGCCATCCTCCTGACTCGTTGTTCCATAGGCGAAAGCGATCGTGTTCGTTTAGCCACTCGCTCAGCGTCTGTTGCGTAGCGAGCAGGGCGGTGGACTGTTGCTCTGCCTGGCGTCGGATGTGGTTGCGAAGCGTGAATCTACTCTGTAAGCGAGTATTTACTTCGTTAATCTGCTGGCGAGTGCGGGAGACGGTAGCGGATTGTTCCTGAATGCGCTCCCACAATGGTCGCAACGCTCTGGCAGGCTGTGCGAGGCTGAGCGTTGCCAGCTGTGGCTGGGCGTTTTCCAGCGCTTCCTGGGCAACCTGCAGCATCTGCTGACGCTGGTTCGCGTCGGTCTGCAGTTCGTGCTGTCGCGTCAGCCAGTTCAACTGCTGCTGTCCAGTCTGCTGCTGGGCGACCAGCTGTTTTTCTTCGTCAGTGAGTGCCTGCAAACTTTCTGTCAGCGTCTGCAACGCCTCGGGGGCTAACAGCGCGACGCCGTTGGCTTGCGCCTGTAATTTTTCCAGTTCGGTGCGTGCGGTTTTGTGCTGTTCAAACACCTGGGCAGAGATCTGGCCGTAAATTTCCGTGCCGGTCAGCTCTTCCAGCAGTTCCGCACGCTCTTTCGGCTTCGCGTTGAGGAAGGCGGCGAACTGCCCCTGCGAGAGCAGCATCGAACGGGTAAATCGACCATAATCCAGACCGGTCAGTTCCGCCGTCATCTCCAGTTTGTCTTTCACTTTGTCGGCAAGGATTTTCCCGTCGGCACAGCGCGCCAGTTCAACGCGCGGAACCTGTAAATTACCGTCGGGCTGGTTGCGCGCCCGGTTCTGGCTCCAGAACGCACGATACGCTTCGCCTTTGACTTCAAACTCCACTTCCGCCAGACATTCCGCCGTATCGCGGGACATCAGATCGTTCTGCGATTGCGACACGGTATTCAGGCGTGGCGTCTCGTGGTACAGCGCCAGGCAAATCGCGTCGAGCAGAGTGGTTTTACCCGCCCCCGTAGGCCCGGTAATGGCAAACAGGCCATTGCTGGCAAAGGGCTCCACCGTGAAATCGACCTTCCATTCCCCTTTCAGCGAATTGAGGTTTTTCAGGCGCAGACTGAGAATCTTCATGCCTCATGCTCCCCGGACAGTGTCTGTAGTGTGCGGTGAAAAAGTGCTGTCAGGCGTTCGCACTGCGGCGGCTCAAGTTCTTCCAGCGCCAGACGGCGAGTAAATACCTCATCCACGCTCAGCTCGCTCAGCGTTTCCTGGCGTTCGTTACACAACATGCGTTCGCGCTGCTCCCGACTGCGTCGGACTAACAGTACCTCAACGGGCAGCGTTTCCGTCAGCGTCTGAATTTTCCGCTGCATATCATGCAGGTATTCATCGGTGGTGATTTCGATATCCAGCCAGACCGGGGGGGCCGGAGGGCTGTCACGCCACTGCTCCAGCTGTTCGGTAATGGCGGCGAAATCGCCTTTTAATATTGCCAGCGGTTGCGTAACCGGAACGATGAGTTCCTCAACGCCGGCTAACGCGCCGTCCTGGAAGTCCACCCGATGCACGTATTTGCTTTTGCCGCATTCGTCAAAGCTCAGCGCGATGGGCGAGCCGCAGTAGCGGATGTGCTCCGTACCGCCAATTTTCTGCGCCCGGTGGATGTGGCCCAGCGCGATATAATCGGCAGGCGGGAAGTTCTGCGCCGGGAAAGCATCCAGCGTACCAATATAAATGTCACGCACAGCGTCACTTTTGCTGGCGCCAACGGTGGTCAGGTGGCCGGTGGCGATAATCGGCAGGGCGAGATCGCCACGTAACGCGCAGGCGGCCTCGTATTGCTGCTGATAATAGTCGGTGATGGCACCCAGCAGATGCTGCTGTTTTTCCTGACCGGAGAGTCCCGCCTGACTGCTGACAATGTCGCGCGGGCGTAAAAACGGCACCGGGCACAGCACCGCGCCGGGCTGACCGTCGCGACGATGCAGGAGCTGCGGCGCGTGACCGGCGCTGGCCACCACCGTGGTATTGAGAAACGCCAGAATCTCACGGGATTCATTCAGCGTGGCGACGGAATCATGGTTTCCCGCTAATACCACCAGATGACAGCCCGTTTGCTGTAGGTTGACCACAAAACGGTTATAGAGCTCGCGGGCATAGCTTGGTGGTGAGCCGGTATCGAAAATATCGCCTGCCACGATGATCGCGTCCACCTGCTGCTCAACCGCCGTTTCCAGCAGCCAGTCAAGAAAAGCCTGATGTTCAGCGGCACGGCTTTTACTGTAGAAATTTTGTCCCAGATGCCAGTCAGAGGTGTGAAGGATGCGCATAACGGTTCCATGGCAAAAAAGCATAAAGGGGATTATAACCATTCGGAAGCTGTAATATCTCGTTTCTCGGGTGTCATAAATCAACAACCTAAGGTTAACGTCAGCATACATTTTCATAAATCTGTCATAAAACTGACGCATAATGGCGCCGCATTAAGACAGATGATGATAAGCAACTTATATAACAGGGCAAATCATGGCGAGACGTATTCTGGTCGTAGAAGATGAAGCTCCAATTCGCGAAATGGTCTGTTTCGTGCTTGAGCAAAATGGCTTTCAACCCGTTGAAGCTGAAGATTATGACAGTGCGGTGAACCAGCTTAATGAACCCTGGCCGGATTTGATCCTCCTTGACTGGATGTTGCCCGGCGGTTCTGGTCTACAGTTTATTAAACACCTCAAGCGTGAAGCGATGACCCGGGATATTCCGGTCATGATGTTGACCGCCAGAGGGGAAGAAGAGGATCGCGTACGCGGCCTGGAAACTGGCGCGGATGATTACATTACCAAACCGTTCTCGCCGAAAGAGCTGGTTGCCCGTATCAAAGCGGTGATGCGTAGGATCTCGCCGATGGCGGTGGAAGAGGTCATCGAGATGCAGGGGTTAAGCCTGGATCCCACATCGCACCGCGTGATGACCGGCGACAACCCACTCGACATGGGGCCGACAGAATTTAAACTCCTGCATTTCTTTATGACGCATCCCGAGCGGGTTTACAGCCGTGAACAACTGCTGAATCACGTCTGGGGCACCAATGTCTACGTTGAGGATCGCACGGTTGATGTGCATATTCGCCGTCTGCGTAAGGCGCTGGAAGCCAGCGGCCACGATCGGATGGTGCAGACGGTTCGCGGGACAGGGTATCGTTTTTCGACCCGTTTCTGAAAGGCAAGAACAAGAGCCTGGCTCTGAAGGGAGAGTGACCCGTGCTGGAACGGCTGTCATGGAAAAGGTTGGTGCTGGAGCTGATACTTTGCTGTATCCCGGCCTTCATCCTAAGTGCATTTTTTGGTTACCTGCCGTGGTTTTTACTGGCATCGGTAACTGGACTGCTTATCTGGCATTTCTGGAACTTATTACGTCTCTCATGGTGGCTGTGGGTCGACAGAAGCATGACGCCGCCGCCGGGACGAGGCAGTTGGGAACCGCTGCTGTACGGTTTGCATCAGATGCAACTGCGCAATAAAAAGCGTCGTCGCGAGCTGGGCAATCTGATTAAACGCTTTCGCAGCGGGGCGGAGTCGCTGCCCGATGCGGTGGTATTGACCACCGAAGAGGGGGGGATCTTCTGGTGTAACGGTCTGGCGCAACAGGTGCTGGGCTTACGCTGGCCGGACGATAGCGGACAGAACATCCTTAACCTGCTGCGCTACCCGGAGTTTACGCAGTACCTCAAGCAGCGGGACTTCAGTCGACCGCTGAATCTGGTGCTTAATACTGGGCGACATCTGGAAATTCGCGTTATGCCGTATACCGATAAGCAACTGCTTATGGTGGCGCGCGACATGACCCAGATGCACCAGCTCGAAGGCGCAAGACGTAATTTCTTCGCCAACGTGAGCCACGAGCTGCGTACCCCGCTTACGGTGTTGCAGGGCTATCTTGAAATGATGCACGAGCAGACGCTGGAAGGGGCAACGCGCGAAAAAGCGCTGTTAACGATGCGCGACCAGACCTCGCGCATGGAAGGACTGGTAAAACAGTTGCTCACGCTGTCGAAAATTGAAGCCGCACCGACGCTTTTGCTCAATGAACAGGTCGATGTGCCGATGATATTGCGCATGGTCGAACGCGAGGCGCAGACGCTCAGTCAGCAGAAGCACACTTTTAGCTTTGAGGTGGATAACCAGCTGAAAGTGCTGGGGAATGAAGAACAACTGCGTAGCGCGATGTCCAACCTGGTGTATAACGCGGTGAACCATACGCCAGCGGGAACCCATATCACCGTCTGCTGGCAGACGGTACCGCACGGCGCGGAGTTTAGCGTGGAGGATAACGGACCGGGCATTGCGCCGGAACATATCCCGCGGTTAACGGAGCGATTTTATCGCGTTGATAAAGCGCGTTCGCGGCAAACGGGCGGCAGTGGACTGGGGCTGGCTATCGTCAAACACGCGGTGAATCATCATGAAAGTCGCCTGATGATCGACAGTCAACTGGGTAAAGGGACGCGCTTTAGTTTTGTGCTGCCGGAACGATTAATTGCCAAAAAAAGTGCTTAAAGTGCAATCGTAAGGTTTTCTTTCCATAAGCCAGCCAATGCTGGCTTATTTTCTTTGCGGCTAAGATAAGTCTGCTGAATTTATCAACGTCTGGTTGTTTTTTGTTCGCATGATAAGCCATGACTTTTTCTGTAGTATGGTGTTTTACACTGGTATGAGATTTGATATCACTATAATCTTCCGGTTTTTGGATCCCTCCTTGCTTTAAAACGTTATAAGCGTTTAAATTGCGCCCCAGATGCTGTCAGACTGACTGTATTCAGGCGGTAAATCGAAAAACTATTCTCTGCTTTCCAGGTTATGGGAGATATCCCTCTGGAATAGCTTAAAAAAACCGCTGTTTCTTCCCGCTGGGAAAGACATCACGTTAATTTAATCAACACCACATCCACAGGCCGTAAGCTTTATGACCCATCAGTTAAAATCGCGCGATATTATTGCGCTGGGCTTTATGACTTTTGCGCTGTTCGTCGGCGCAGGGAACATCATCTTTCCTCCAATGGTTGGTTTGCAGGCAGGCGAAAACGTCTGGATGGCGGCATTCGGTTTTCTGATCACCGCTGTTGGGCTACCAGTGCTGACCGTTATCGCGCTGGCGAAAGTCGGTGGTGGTGTTGATAGTCTGAGTACCCCTATCGGTAAAGTCGCTGGCGTTTTGTTGGCGACTGTCTGCTATCTGGCCGTCGGGCCGTTATTCGCCACGCCGCGCACCGCGACGGTCTCTTTTGAAGTGGGGATCGCCCCGCTGACCGGCGATTCGGCTATGCCACTGCTTATCTACAGCGTGGTCTATTTTTCCATTGTCATTCTGGTCTCGCTCTATCCGGGTAAACTGCTGGATACCGTGGGTAACTTCCTGGCGCCGCTGAAGATTCTGGCGCTGATTGTGCTCTCCGTTGCGGCCATCATCTGGCCTGCCGGTCCGATCAGCCATGCGATGGAAGCGTACCAGACCGCCGCGTTCTCCAATGGTTTCGTTAATGGCTACCTGACGATGGATACGCTGGGCGCGATGGTCTTTGGCATCGTTATTGTTAACGCCGCGCGTTCTCGCGGCGTAACCGAAGCGCGTCTGCTGACCCGTTACACCGTCTGGGCTGGCCTGATGGCGGGCGTCGGATTAACGCTGCTGTACCTGGCGCTGTTCCGTCTCGGATCTGACAGCGCTACACTGGTCGATCAGTCGGCGAACGGCGCGGCGATCCTGCATGCCTATGTTCAGCACACCTTTGGCGGTGCAGGCAGCCTGCTGCTGGCGGCACTGATCTTTATCGCCTGTCTGGTAACGGCGGTCGGCCTGACCTGCGCTTGTGCCGAATTCTTCGCCCAGTATGTGCCGCTCTCCTACCGCACACTGGTGTTTATTCTTGGCGGCTTCTCAATGGTGGTGTCCAACCTGGGGCTCAGCCATCTGATTCAGATCTCTATTCCGGTGCTGACGGCGATCTACCCGCCGTGTATCGCACTGGTTGTATTAAGTTTTACCCGCTCATGGTGGCATAATTCGACCCGCGTCATTGCTCCGGCAATGTTTATCAGCCTGATTTTTGGTATCCTTGATGGTATTAAAGCATCGGCAATCGGCGACGTGTTACCAGCCTGGACCCAGCGCTTACCGCTGGCGGAACAAGGTCTGGCGTGGTTAATGCCCACTGTCGTGATGGTGGTCCTGGCGGTTGTCTGGGATCGCGCAGCAGGTCGACAGGTGACCTCCAGCGCACACTAAGATTGCGGAAAAGTGTTTTAACCACGGGGCTATTACTGGCCCCGTGGTTTTTTATTGTGTTGATGGGTTAGGAATCGATGGAAAGTAATAACAAGCTGAAGCGTGGGCTAAGCACCCGACACATTCGCTTTATGGCCCTGGGCTCAGCCATTGGCACCGGGCTGTTTTATGGCTCTGCGGATGCCATTAAAATGGCCGGGCCAAGCGTGCTGCTGGCCTACATTATTGGCGGGGTGGCGGCCTATATCATTATGCGTGCGTTGGGTGAAATGTCGGTACACAACCCTTCTGCCAGCTCCTTTTCGCGCTATGCGCAGGAAAACCTCGGCCCGCTCGCCGGTTACATTACCGGCTGGACCTACTGTTTTGAAATCCTGATTGTCGCCATTGCCGACGTGACCGCATTCGGCATTTATATGGGCGTCTGGTTTCCGACGGTGCCGCACTGGATCTGGGTGCTCAGCGTGGTGCTGATCATCTGTGCCATCAACCTGATGAGCGTGAAAGTGTTTGGTGAACTGGAATTCTGGTTCTCCTTCTTTAAAGTCGCCACCATCATCATCATGATCGTGGCTGGTTTCGGTATCATCATCTGGGGGATTGGCAACGGTGGACAACCGACCGGGATCCATAACCTGTGGAGCAACGGCGGCTTCTTCAGCAACGGCTGGCTGGGGATGGTGATGTCGTTGCAGATGGTGATGTTTGCCTACGGCGGTATTGAAATTATTGGTATCACTGCCGGCGAAGCGAAAGACCCGGAGAAATCCATTCCGCGCGCGATTAACTCGGTGCCCATGCGTATTCTGGTGTTCTACGTGGGGACGCTGTTTGTCATTATGTCTATCTACCCGTGGAACCAGGTGGGAACCGATGGCAGCCCGTTTGTGCTGACCTTCCAGCATCTCGGTATTACCTTTGCCGCCAGCATTCTTAACTTTGTGGTGCTGACGGCGTCACTGTCGGCGATCAACTCTGACGTCTTTGGCGTCGGTCGTATGCTGCACGGGATGGCGGAGCAGGGCAGTGCGCCAAAAGTGTTCGCCAAAACCTCGCGTCGGGGGATCCCGTGGGTCACGGTGATGGTGATGACTATCGCTCTGCTGTTTGCGGTGTATCTGAACTACATCATGCCGGAGAATGTTTTCCTGGTGATTGCGTCGCTGGCGACCTTCGCGACGGTCTGGGTGTGGATTATGATCCTGCTGTCGCAAATCGCGTTCCGTCGTCGTCTGCCGCCGGAAGAGGTGAAAGCGCTGAAGTTTAAAGTGCCGGGCGGCGTGGCAACAACCATTGTAGGCCTGATTTTCCTCGTCTTTATCATCGGACTGATTGGCTATCATCCCGACACCCGCATCTCGCTGTACGTGGGCTGTGGCTGGATTGTTCTGCTGATGATTGGCTGGATGTTCTAGCGTCGCCACGATCGCCAGATGGAGCAAGCGCAGTAAGATTGTACCGGGTGGCGTGAATGCCATCCGGTCATTTCTCCTCCCCCGAACTCCTCCCCCAATAAACCTTCAGATGATGAGTTATCCTGTAAATCGCTATGGCAAGGTGTGCTCATTTTCATCAAAGGGGATACGTGATGTTGAACGCCTGGCACCTACCGGTTGCCCCATTTGTTAAGCAAAACAAAGACCAACTGGCCATTACGCTCTGGCTGACGGGGGAGAACCTGCCGCAGCGCGTCACGCTGCGTGCGGAGAATGACAACGAAGAAATTGCGCTGGCGATGCATAAATTACGCACGCAGCCGTTCCCGGGCGTGACCGCCTGGCGTGCGGCGATTGATCTTCGCAGCGGGCAGCCGCGTCGGCGCTACAGCTTCAAACTGCTCTGGATCGATCGCCAGTTGTGGTTTACACCGCTTGGGTTCAGCCGTTTTCCGCCTGCTCGTCTGGAGCAATTTGCCGTAGATGCACCGGACAGCGGGCCGCAGTGGGTGGCCGATCAGGTTTTCTACCAAATCTTTCCTGACCGTTTTGCCCGCAGTTCGTCACGCGACGCAGAGCAGGATAAGGTCTATTACCATCACGCCGCCGGGCAGGAGATTGTGCTACGTGACTGGGATGAACCGGTGACTGCGCAGGCTGGCGGCTCCACGTTTTATGGCGGCGACCTCGACGGTATCAGCGAAAAGCTGCCGTACCTGAAAAAACTGGGCGTCACCGCGCTGTACCTGAACCCTGTGTTTACTGCGCCGAGCGTGCATAAGTACGACACCGAAGATTATCGCCATGTTGATCCGCAGTTTGGCGGCGATCAGGCGTTAATGCGTCTGCGGCAGAAAACGCAGCAGCAGGGAATGCGGCTGGTGCTGGACGGCGTGTTTAACCATAGCGGCGACTCTCATACATGGTTCGATCGTTATCAGCGCGGCTCCGGCGGCGCGTGCCATAACCCAGAATCACCCTGGCGTGACTGGTACAGCTTTTCGCCAGACGGCGTTGCGCTGGACTGGCTGGGATACGCCAGTCTGCCGAAGCTGGATTATCAGTCCGAAAGTCTGGTCAACGAAATATATCGCGGCGAAGACAGCATCGTTCGTCACTGGCTGAAAGCGCCGTGGAACATGGACGGCTGGCGGCTCGATGTCGTGCATATGCTGGGTGAAGCGGGCGGAGCGCGTAACAACCTTAAGCATGTCGCCGGGATCGTTCAGGCGGCGAAGGAAACGCAGCCAGAAGCCTACGTCTTTGGCGAACACTTTGGTGACGCGCGACAGTGGCTGCAGGCGGATGCAGAAGATGCTGCGATGAACTATCGTGGCTTCACCTTTCCGCTGTGGGGGTTTCTTGCCAATACCGATATCTCTTACGATCCTCAGCAGATTGACGCGCAGACCTGCATGGCGTGGATGGAAAACTATCGCGCCGGGCTCTCTCATCAGCAGCAACTGAGGATGTTCAACCAGCTCGACAGTCATGATACCGCCCGTTTCAAGTCGCTACTGGGCAACGATGTCGCCCGCCTGCCGCTGGCGGTAGTCTGGCTGTTTAGCTGGCCCGGCGTGCCCTGTATCTATTATGGCGATGAGGTGGGACTGGATGGCGATAACGATCCGTTCTGCCGCAAGACGTTTCCCTGGCAGGCGGAAAAACAGGATGTCACATTGCTTGCCCTGTACCAGCGGATGGCGAAACTGAGGCATAGTATCCCGGCGTTACGCTACGGTGGGTGCCAGGTGGTTTATGCGGAAGACAACGTAGTGGTATTTTTGCGCGTCTACCAGCAGCAGCGCGTGCTGGTAGCCATTAACCGCGGAGAGGCGTGTGAGGTGGTGCTCCCAGCGTCACCGCTGCTGAACGTAACAGAATGGCGTTGTAAAGAAGGAAAAGGGCAGCTGGTTGAGGACGTCCTGTCGCTGCCGACGATTTCCGCCACCCTCTGGCTGAATCACTGATACAACTGCGCGATGTCGCGGCTGGCAAGCAGCGTTTCCCGCCACCACTGCTGCGCCAGCCCGTGGCTACCATCGCGCCATGCCATATAGGCGACATCTTTTTCGCGAAAAGAGATGACGTTTTTTTCGACCAGTTCGCCCGTGGCAAGCCACGGGCTGGCGATATGCCGCGGGAGAAAACCGCAGCCCATCCCGGCGCGCAGCAGCGCCACTTTACTGTGAAAATCGTCAACATGGATTTGCGGCTGTTCTTCCATCAGGTTGGTTTGCAGCGGATGGCAAAAACGCGCGCTGTCGCTGATGACAATGGCGCGGTGCAGGCAGAGTTGTTCATTCGTCAGTCTGTCAGAGAGTGCGGCCAGCGGATGATTGGGCGCCACCACAAAAACATTATCCAGAGTCCCTAACATTTTGTAGGACCACGCGGCAGAGGTCGGTGGTTCGTTAATCGCGCCAAGAATGATATCCGCGCCATTATGCGTGAGCTCTTCCCATGACCCTGCCAGCGTGTGATACGAAAATTTAAGCAGCGTTTGTTTGTTCAGCGCGTGGAAGGCGTCGATGAGAGGTAACACCACCTCAAAGGGGAAGGAAACATCCAGCGCAATGACCAGCTCTTTTTCCCAACCGGAGCTCAGTTGCAGCGCCTGCTTTTCCAGATCTTTTGCCGCACTGAGCAACAAACGCCCCTTTTCCAGCATCATCAGTCCGGTGTCGGTGAATTTGGCCCGATGCCCGGAGCGGTCAAGCAGCTCGATGTTCAGGTCTTTTTCCAGCTTCTGAATCATATAGCTGAGCGCCGCGGGCGTCTTAAACAACGATTCGGCAGCGGCGGCAAAAGTACCGTATTTGTCGATAGCGTCCAGGATAAGCAGAACGTCCAGATTAATGCGCATAGGCTGAATATATCCCTGAAAGTAAACCTCACTGTTGTACCGAATAGCGATAAACAAAACCAGTGAATAAATTAGACGGAAGATCCGCATTTTTTTGAAGGTGCCAGACTATATCGCCGGAAAAGGCTTATTTCATACGCTGGTAAGTTTTCTTTAATAAGTCGTTAGAAATTTCCAACTATACTAAACAGGCTTTCTGATTCAGGATTTGATGGCTGACGGCGGATACCAGACGTCAATTTCTAACTCATTGATTAAGGAAGTATATTATGTCTATTCGGGAACTGATTAATCCCTCTAACTCGACGCTCATTTTTATTGACCATCAGCCGCAAATGGCATTTGGGGTTGCGAATATTGATCGCCAGACGCTGAAAAATAATACCGTCGCACTGGCGAAAGCAGGCAAAATATTTAATGTGCCGGTCATTTATACTTCAGTCGAAACAAAAAGTTTTAGTGGTTACATCTGGCCTGAGTTACTGGCGGTGCATCCGGATGTGAAACCTATCGAACGTACTTCCATGAACTCCTGGGAAGACGCGGCCTTTGTGAAAGCGGTGGCGGCGACCGGGCGTAAAAAGCTGATTATCTCTGCGCTATGGACTGAAGTGTGCCTGACCTTCCCGGCACTGATGGCGCTGGAAGCCGGTTACGAAGTGTATGTGGTGACGGATACCTCCGGCGGTACCTCTGTTGATGCGCATGAGCGCGCGATCGATCGCATGGTGCAGGCCGGTGCCGTACCGGTGACCTGGCAGCAGGTTCTGCTGGAGTACCAGCGTGACTGGTCGCGCAAAGAGACCTATGACGCGGTGATGGATCTGGTTCGTGAACACAGCGGCGCTTACGGCATGGGCGTGGATTATGCCTACACGATGGTGCATGGCGCACCGGAGCGTAAGGCCTGATTCTGAATTAAAAACCAGGAAAATCAATTCATTGATTCTCGGCTGATAACCACAAAGAAGGGAAAACCACCTTTTCCTTCTTTGTCAGCAGTCTGATGGCGGGGTAACCCGCCATTAACCTTCAGCAAGGAACCCGACATGGCGCAGAATAAACCTGTGACGCTGGTGATTACGCATACTTTGCAGCCCAATCAGGCGGCGCGATATGAACAATGGCTGGGGAAAATTATGCCGGTTGCGGCGGAATTTCCCGGACACCTTGGCGCGAACGTCATTCGCCCGACGGACGGGCACAATCTGTGGAGCATCATCATTCGTTTCGACACGCTCGAGCATCTCTATAACTGGACGCAATCAGATACGCGACGGCTCCTGGTCGAAGAGATCGCTCCGCTGTTGGCGGAAGGCGATAAAACCGAGATCCACACCGAAGCGGCATTCTGGTTTACGCCCCCCGCGCCACACGTCCGTCAACCGCTGCGCTGGAAGCAGTTCCTGATCACTTTGCTGGTTATTTTTCCCAGCACTAATCTGGTGCCGTGGCTGACCGGCATGCTATTGCCGTCGCTGAAGGGAACGCTGTTACTGCATCTGATTAACGATGCCTGTGTGGTTGCGCTGGTGGTCTGGTTGTGGATGCCCATCGTAACCCGTCTGTTTGCCGGCTGGCTAAAAAAAGCCTGATCGGCTTATCAGGAGAACGTTATGTCTCAAACTGCCTCATTGATTCTGACCCACGGAAAAATACATACCCTCGACAGCCATAGCCCGCAGGCGGAAGCCGTGGCGATCAAGGACGGAAAAATTCTCGCCACGGGAACGCACGACCAGGTGATGCGTTTTGCCGCAGACGGTACACAGGTGGTTGATCTGAAAGGTCACACTGTGATTCCGGGGCTTAATGATTCCCACCTGCATCTGATCCGCGGTGGGCTGAATTACAATCTGGAACTGCGCTGGGAAGGAGTACCCTCGCTGGCCGATGCGCTGCGTATGCTGAAAGAACAGGCCGACCGAACGCCTTCGCCACAGTGGGTTCGCGTGGTGGGCGGCTGGAGTGAATTTCAGTTTGCCGAACGCCGGATGCCGACGCTGGAAGAGCTTAACGACGCCGCGCCGGATACTCCCGTTTTCGTGCTGCATCTGTACGATCGTGCACTGTTAAACCGCGCGGCGCTGAAAGCCGTGGGATACACCAAAGCGACACCCGATCCGGCAGGCGGCGAGATCGTCCGTGATGGTAACGGTAACCCTACCGGGATGCTTATCGCCAAACCTAACGCCATGATCCTTTACTCGACGTTGGCGAAAGGGCCAAAACTGCCGCTGGAGATGCAGGTGAACTCCACCCGCCAGTTTATGCGTGAACTGAACCGTCTCGGACTGACCAGCGCCATCGACGCTGGTGGCGGTTTTCAGAACTACCCGGAAGATTACGAGATCATCGAGCAACTGCATGCCAACAATCAGATGACGGTGCGCATTGCCTATAACCTGTTTACGCAGCGACCGAAGCAGGAACTGGAAGACTTTGAGCGCTGGACCGATATGCTCAAGCCGGGCCAGGGGACCGATTTCTACCGTGCGAACGGAGCCGGGGAGATGCTGGTCTTCTCCGCAGCGGATTTCGAAGACTTCCTGCAACCGCGCCCGGATTTACCGCAAGGCATGGAGGATGAACTGGAGCGCGTGGTGCGCCACCTGGTGGAGCACCGCTGGCCGTTCCGTCTGCATGCCACTTACGATGAATCGATCAGCCGGATGCTGGATGTGTTCGAGAAAGTGAACCGTGATATTCCGTTCAATGGCCTGCACTGGTTCTTCGACCACGCCGAGACTATCAGCGAGCGCAATATCGATCGCGTGAAAGCACTGGGCGGCGGCATTGCGGTACAGCATCGTATGGCCTTCCAGGGCGAATACTTTATCGACCGCTACGGGAAAGAAGCGGTGAAACAGACGCCGCCAGTGGCGAAAATGCTGGCCGCCGAGGTGCCGGTGGGGCTCGGAACGGATGCCACCCGCGTCGCCAGCTATAACCCATGGACGGCGCTGTACTGGCTGGTTTCCGGGCGCACGGTCGGCGGTACGGCGATGTATGACGACAACAACCGTTTACCGCGCGACGTGGCGCTGGAACTGTGGACGGCAGGGAGCGCGTGGTTTTCCAGCGAGCAAGGCAAAAAAGGGCGCATTGTCAAAGATCAACTGGCCGACCTGGTAGTGCTGTCAAAAGACTACTTCAGCGTCACGGAAGAGGAGATCAAAGGTATTGAGTCGGTGATGACGATTGTCGATGGCAAAGTGGTGTATGCCGCCGGACCGTTTACTCCGCTCGCGCCGCCAGCGATCCCGGTCGTCCCGGACTGGTCTCCGGTGGTGAAAGTGCCGGGGCACTATCGCGCGGCGCCGCCAGCCGCCGCGAAAGCAGGCGCCGTGGTGCAGATGCACCAGTGCTGCGGGAGCTGCGGCGTACACGGTCATCAGCATGATATTGCCCGCCAGTCGGGGATCCCGGTGTCTGACGATCGGGCCTTCTGGGGCGCGCTCGGCTGTTCGTGCTTCGCATTTTAACGCGCCAGCCGGATGTGTCGTTAACGGCATATCCGGCATTTTCACCTTCAGAGATAGCGCGAATGCAACAATTTGTGTCAATCTTAGTTGATCCCGTACAGTGAAGGTGAATACATGGACGACCTTTTAATCCTCGGCTGCATCATTTTGTTCTTCGCACTGGTCGTGGTGCCTGTTCTGGCGATTGTCGCCATCAGCCGAAGTTCAACGACGCGTGATGAGCTTGCCCGCTTACGCCGTCGGGTAGAGGAGCTTGAACAACGTGGCGTTGTTGCCCCTGCGATAACACCAGCGGCAGCGGCACCGGTTCAGCCTGCGGAGACGGTTATGGAGCGCGACCCAGACCCGATTCCGGTGGCGGCGCCAGAACCTGAACCTGAACCTGAACCCAAACCGGCTCACGTCAACCCCTGGCGCTCGTATACGCCGCAGAACGCGGCAAGCGCCGAGAAAATCGTCGAAAGAGACGTCCCTGTTGCCGCCGCGCAACCCTCCGCTTTTGGCGGCGTGATGTCATCGCTGGTGCGCTGGTTTATGCAGGGCAATCCGCTTGCTAAGCTGGGGATCCTGCTTCTCTTCCTCGGTCTCTCTTTCCTGTTGCGCTATACGGTCGAGCACTCCCTGTTCCCGCTTGAGCTGCGTCTGGTTGCGGCGGCGCTGTTTGCGATTGTCCTGCTGGCGATAGGCTGGCGTCTGCGGCATAAACAGCCGATCTATGCTCTCATTTTGCAGGGTGGGGCGACAGGTGCGCTCTATCTCACCGTCTTTGGCGCGTTTCGCCTCTGGCAAATGCTGCCGATGACGCTGGCCTTTGTGCTGCTGGTGGTTATCTGCGCAGCAAGCGTAGGACTGGCGATTCTGCAAAAAGCGCTCAGTCTGGCGATGCTGGCAAGCCTCGGTGGCTATCTTGCCCCACTGCTGCTTTCGACGGGAAGCGGTAACTATGTCGCGCTGTTCTCTTTCTATTTGCTGCTTTCGGTCGGCATTCTGGCGATCAGCGCCTGGCAACACTGGCGCGAGCTTAATCTGCTCGGCCTGCTTTTTACCTTTGGCGTTGGCGGCCTCTGGGGGCTTGATGACTATCAGCCAGCGTATTACCTGAACTGCCAATTGTTCCTGATAGCCAACATTCTGCTTTTTGGCGTGCTGAGCGTGGCGCTGTCGCTGCGAGCGCAGACGAAGGGCAAGCAGATTATTGATGGCGTTTTGTTGTTTGCGCCGCCGCTGATCGGTTTTGGCATGCAGTACGCCATTATCCGCCACTGGGAATATGGTCCGGCGCTCAGCGCGTTGGGCTACGGCGGTTTTTATCTGGTGCTGGCCTGGCTGGCATTACGTCGCTACCCGTCGTTGGGCCGACCGCTGGTGCTGGCGGCACTGGCGCTGGGCGGCGCGTTTACCACTCTTGCGATACCGCTGGCGCTGTCGGCGCAGTGGACGGCCATGGCTTGGGCGCTGGAAGGGGTGGGGATCCTGTGGCTGGGAGTACAACAGCAGCAGCGACGCATGAGTTACAGCGGTACCGCACTGCTGGTGCTGGCGCTCGGCAGCGCGCTGTGGGCGCAGGCGAACGGCACCACTGCGCTTTCGCTGATGCTGATCTTTGCCGTCCTTAGCGTTTGCTGGCTGGCAGGGGCGTGGCTGTGGCGCAAGATTCATCTGCGCGGCAGCATGGGACTGCTGGCGGGCGGGGTGATATTCTGGATTGTGGCGCTCGCGGGCGCGGCGCAGTGGCAGTTGACCTCCGATTCGCAGGTGATGGCGGGCGTGCTGGCGCTGATGGCCGTGTCGGTCTGGGGCTGGCGATTTGCCGCCGCACGCCTGACGTGGCAGGCGCTGGATGCCTGCAAATGGTTGCTGTGGCCGATGATGCTGGTGGCGCTGCTGTTTCAGATTTCTCAGCAGCAGATTTTTGCCGCAGGCTGGCAGAATCTGGCCTGGTGTCTGGCATTGCCGGCGGCGGTGGCGTTGCTCTGGCGTGATGCTGAGGCGTTGCCGCCGCGTCTTTCCAGGCTGGCGCATCTCTCGTTCTTCTGGATGATTCTGTTGGCGCTGGCGGCGGAACTGTTCTGGTTTGCCCGCGACCTGCCGTGGGGCATGGCGGCCTGGGGCAGCGGTGTGGCAATGGCGGCAGGCGGTGCGCTGATTTTCCTCGTCGCAATGGCCGTTCGTCGTCAGTTCTGGCCGTTCCGGGTCTGGCCCGCGCTGTATGCCTGTCAGGCGCTGATTCCCGTCGCGGCGGCATTGGTCGGGCTGTTAGTGCTGACCAATTTGCAGGACGGCGTAGTCTACCGTCAGACCTGGCTACCGCTGCTCAATCCGCTGGAAGAAGGGGCGGCTTTTGCATTACTGGGATTGATCGTGTTTTATCGCGCCTGCCTGCGCTTTTTCCCGGTGCAGGTGTCGGTATGTCGTCCGTGGCCAGTGGTTGCCCTGGTCGCACTTGGCTTCTGGTGGCTGAACGGTATGCTGTTGCGCGCGTTGGCCTGGTATGGCGACGTGGCGTGGAACATGGAAGCGCTGTGGCATTCTCGGCTGATTCAGACCTGTTTTGCGCTGTTCTGGATGCTGGTGGCGCTGGTGGTGATGCTGCGCGCGACCCGCTATCGTTCACGCCGGGAATGGCTGTGCGGGGCGGCATTGTTAGGGATTGTGATTGTGAAACTGATGTTGGTGGACAGCGCGCGTGGCGGCGGCCTGGCGCGTGCGGTTGCGTTTATCGGTGTGGCTATACTGGTGCTCATTGTCGGGTATTTTTCACCGTTACCGCCCAAAGCTGGAGAAGAAAAATGAAATGGATGAAAGCGGTATTATGTAGTGTGCTACTGGGCGTGGCAGGCACCGCCATCGGCAGTGATGACGTGAAGGAGTCACCGAGGGATTACGCGACGGGCGTTATGCTGGAAACGCTCGGCACATCGCCGTGGTATCGCGTGTCGCTCCCGCAGGCGGTGTACCTGGGGACCGCCTGGCCAGATTTGCGCGATGTCCGCGTTTTTAATCATGCGGGGGAGACGGTGCCGTTTACGCTGGTGGCGCAGAAAACCCAACCCGTTACACCGCAAACGGTCACGCTGAGACTCTTCCCACTGGATATGTCGCCCGTCCCGCCGCGTGAGGAGGGGAGACGTAGCGGGGAATCTTTTGTCTTACGCTCGAAGACCGGCATTGAAATTCATCTGGAAAGTGATGACGTTAAAACGGTTGGACAGAGCTATTTACTGATGCTGCCGGAGGAAATGAAAGACGACTTTTTCCTGGAGCAACTGCGTCTGAACTGGGAGACCCCGACGGGCAACTGGCAGGGGAAAGCGTCGGTCTATGCCAGTCGTGATTTACGCTACTGGCGGTCCGTACAGGAAGAGGCGCCGCTGCTGGCGCTGACGCGTGATAACGATCGGCTGAAAATGGATACCATCAGCGCCAGTCTGAGACTTTCTGCCGATGGGAATCGTTATCTGCTGGTGATCCTCGATTCGCAAAGCCCGGCGCTGACGTTAAACAGCGTCACCGCCATTGCCGAAAACAGCGCGCCGGAATCCGCACGAATCGAGATCGGCGCGCAAGAGGAAAAGGTGTCCAATGACGAAGCGATCTGGCGCTGGACACAGCCGCAGCCTCTGACTTCGCTCAGCATCGTTCTGGATGATGAAGGCGTTTTACCGGTAGAGCTGGCGTGGCGTAGCGCAGAAAAAGCGCCCTGGCAGCCACTGACGAAAACCGTGCTTTATCGCCTGAACGGCAAGCGTTCGGAGGATATTCGTCTTTCCGGTGGGCTGGTTGACGCCGTTCGGATGACGACCATTAACGCTCGCTTGCCGGAGAGACTGCCTGCGCTGAGCGGCGCGCGCGACAGCTATCAACTGGTGTTTAATACTCAGGGAAAAGGGCCTTACATGCTGGCCTGGGGCAACCGGGCGGCGCAAAAAGCGGATATCGGTCTTGATCTGTTGATTCCAGTGTCGCTACGTAAAACACAGGAGATAGACGCTCTGCCACGGGCCACGCCGCAGAATGAGGTCGCCCTCGGCGGCGAGGCGCGACTGACGGCAACATCGGCTGCCGAGCAACAAAGCCAGTGGAAAACGGTGCTGGTGTGGGTGGCGCTGATACTGGGTGTTGCCATTCTGGCGTTAATGGCCTGGCGTATCTGGCGGGAAGTCAAAAAGGATGGGACGCAGTAAGCGATAAAAAGGCTCGCCGTCAGCACGATATCGCCCGCCCCGGCGTTGACCGGCGGCGGGTTTTCCCTGAGATGGCGTCACACGATGAGGCCAAACGTTTCTAATAGCGGTTTTGCGAGCCAAACAGTTCGATGCGCCGCGCAATCATCTCGCGTACCGGTTTTAGCCCCTGATTGATCACTTTCCGCGGGTCATTGACGTCGTGACCGGTATCGGCAGCAAATATCGCTTTCACTTCCTGGCACCAGGCGTACATGTTTTCGGTATTGACGTTAATTTTTGCCGTCCCGCAGGCAATGGCTTTACGCATGTCATCGTCTGCAATACCGGTGCCGCCGTGCAATACCAGGGGGACTTTTACCAACTCGGAAATGGTTTTCATCTCCGTAAACCCTAGTTTAGCTTTGCCTTTATACAGTCCATGGGTTGAACCCAGCGCTGCCGCCAGGCAATCGACCTGGGTTTCTTTGACCAGGGTATAGCACTCCTGTGGGTCGGCGTAGATAACCTCGGAATTGACAATGCCATCTTCACTGCCGGCGATGGTGCCCAGTTCAGCTTCAACCGAAATGCCTTTGCTGTGGGCCAGTTCAACCAGATGACGGGTAATGGCCAGGTTCTCGTTAAACGGCAGGTGCGAACCATCAAACATAATAGAACTGAATCCGGCGTCGATAGCCGCTTCGCAGGCTTCACGGGTGGTCCCATGATCCAGGTGCAGTGCGACCGGAATATCAATGTTTAAATAATCCATCGCATTCACCACGATGTCATGAATACATTTTAATCCCAGCATATGTTTAACTGTACCGCCGGAAACGCCTAAAATAACCGGAGAGCGTAGCTGTTGTCCGGTGCTTAATACCGCACCGACCCATTCCAGATTATTGATATTGAATTGTCCTACGGCATAACCGTCCCGTAGGGCATGCCGAAGCATGTCCTTCATAGAAACTAACATAATCACCTCTTGATATTCATTAAAAGCAATTACTCGCCAAAATATTGCTTTAAGTTTCTTTCGTAGCTATTTAACGAGTTGTGGACAACGGCAAGGTCCGGCATAGATTCGCGGACACCTTTTTTCTCTATGGAAATGGCGGCAGTCAGGCTGGCAAATAAAATGATATTATCAATATGCCATGAATAATGAACGCCGTAAGTAAAGGCACCGTGGAATACATCTCCTGCGCCAGTGGTATCAACGGCATTGCACAGCCAGGCAGGCACAATTTGCAGCATACCATTTTTTAATAGCGCGCAGCCTTTTTCCCCGAGGGTAATAAAGGCTTCCCCACGGCAAATTTTATTTAACTCAATTAGCGCTGCTTTAATTTCCGTTTCGGTACTCAGGGCACGATATCCCATATAGTCACGGGCAAAATGCTCGCTGACCACAAAATAATCGGTCCAGGCCGCTAGTTTAATATTACTGTCACGTAATGAACCGCCGTCCATGACCACCCGTGCCGATGGCAGTTTCTTAATTAAATATTCACTGATTTCGGCTTCATGACCATCAATTAATAGCGTTACGGGCTCGTCTGACGCAATCAACCGTTCAGCCAAATCATCAAGCTTGAGCTTCTGGTCATAAGTCAGCGAAGGTGGCGTTTGCATTTTACGGGTAATTATCGTCCGCGACCCCGTTAAGCGGTTTACCAGCACCGATGCCAGCGGTGTGATCATTTCATCAGAGAACACGACCTGACTGGTATCGACGCCCGCCTGGGCAAACTCATCAATAATACGCTGACCGTAAAGGTCCTGGTTCAGATGGCCAATGTAATAAACATCTTCACCCCATAATCCCAGCAACCACGCCGCATTTGCTGCCGGGCCGCCGCCACTTTCAATAAAGTCATGGCAGAAATTTTTGGTATTTTCCTGCGGCCATTCGTTCAAAAAGAAAAACTGATCAAAACATGAAAACCCGATGGACAAGATAGCCATAACAACTCCTGATTATTTTGTCAGCTGCGGGAAGACATCCCTTCCCGCAGGGAAAAATGAAACGGCTTATTCATTTTTCTTATCCGCAGTGAGCTCCTCATAGCTGAGCGTGTCACCGACTACGCGAACCGAACGGAAGCAGAATGGCACCAGCAGCGCGACGATAAGCGCCAGACAAATCAGGTAGATAGTGATCTGACCAAACTGGGTGAAGGCGTTACCGATAATAATTCCCCACACTGCGAAATCAAAGTCAGCGAAGGTGCTGTTTTCAAAGCCCAGGTTCCCCAATGCCGGAAGCAGCATGGCTGGCAGGAAAGCAAGGAATATGCCGCCGATAAAGGAGGCGATGATGCAGCCGCGTTTACCGCCAAGCTTGTCGGCGAATACCCCGGAAGTCCCGCCACAGAAGAAGTGCGGTACCATGCCCGGAATAATCAGCGCCATTCCCAGTCCGCCCAACATGAGCATACCGACCAGACCGCCAACAAATGAGCTGATAAAGCCTACGACGACTGCCGTTGGGCTGAAGGTGAAGAAGACCGCGCAGTCAACAGCAGGGATCGAGTCAGGAATCAGCTTCTGGCTAATCCCCTGGAATGCCGGAACCAGATCGCCGAGGATCAGCCGCACGCCGTTGTAGACGATGGCGACGCCAACCGCAAACTGCAGACCGGTAAGAATAGAGAAGATCAACATGTTCTGATCCGTTATCGTACGGAGATATTCAGTGCCAGCGACGGCGCTGCATACAAAGTAGATAATGAACATCACAATCCCGGTTGTGACCGTGGTATCGCGCAGAAAACCCCACTTTTCTGAGATTTCAGTATCGGCGAATGAGTTTGCCGGGTTACCGGTTTTGGTGGCGATCCAGGCTGAGATGTAATAGCCCAGGGAGCCAAAGTGTCCCATCGCGATACCGCCGTCTTCGGTCACCTGTTTGGTATAACGCTGGCCGATTGCCGGAGAAATGGCCGACCATGAGCCGAGCAAGAATCCGCCAATTAAAACCAACATCCAGCCGCGGAATTCCGCGGCCTGGAGAACCGCCGAAAACAGGCACGCCAGAAAGAACGAGTGGTGGCCGGTCAGAAAGATATATTTGTACTTGGTACAGCGAGCAATAATGAGGTTAAAAATAAAACCTAACAGCAAAATACTCATGGTTTCCACACCCAGCACCTTCTGTGCGACGGAAACAATGGCCTCGTTGTTAGGGATTACGCCGCGAATATTAAATCCGGCTTCGATAATTCCACCAAGCGGGTTCAGGTTGGCAACGATAACGCCAGCACCTGCGCTTAACATTAAATACCCTAAAATAGGTTTTAAGGTACCGGTGAGCAATTTATTCCCAGGAGAGCGTAGCGCCACTAAGCCGACAAAGGCGATAATCCCCATCAGGAATGCGGGTTGGCTAAATATTTCTGATAAGAAACTAAGAATAGCCTGCATGATCGTTCCCTCAATAATGATTAAGAGTGAGTCGCAGCAATTTTGGTAAGTGCTTCGGTAATATCTTCAGCAATTTTCGCTTTATGCACGTAGCTGCGAATAATGGCGACGTTACAATGCGCAGGAAACTGGTTTGCCAGCTCTTTAATCGTGACATAAAGATCGGCTTTTTCTCCTACAGCGTTAGCGAAATCAACGGAAGCAACGTCGGCTTTGATGCCTAATTCATCACATATTTTTTTGACATTATTCGCAGCCATTAATGAACTGCCAATACCGTTACCACAAACCGTTCTGATAACTAACATAATGACTACTCCATTTGTTTTTGGATGAAATGTAATACTGAATGAATGTCATTTTCCTGCTGAAGAAAGGTCACGATATCGGACTCAATCAATGAGGCGATCAGCTGGATCATTTTTATATGACTATCGGCATCCGCGCCTGCAATGGCGATGATGACGTTAACCGGATCAAATTCCTCATGGCCAAAGGCAATTGGTTGTTGACTGGTGACTAAAGAAAATCCGGTCAGCAATGCGCCTTTTTCTGGCCGGGCATGGGGCATCGCCAGGCCATAGTCGATAACAATAGCGGAGCCGAAATCCCGGTAGACCTTAACCATTTCACTGACATATTCCGGGCGACAAATATTTTGTCGGACCAGTAACGAGCCAGCCAGTTCGATAGCCTGCTCGGGGCTGGAAATATTCTGCTTAAGCGTAATCAGTCCAGGGTTAAAAATAATGTCCATCATCCGATCCTTAATGCGTTCATATTCCTGAACATGATCATGGCCAAATATAGCAACAAAAATTATGGGACAGATCACATATGGATTTTTAAATGTTGAAGCCGATCACATCAGGGGAATGTTGGCGTTATTTTGTCGACAAACGTTTTATTTTGTTTTATATCAATGCGTTAGAGTTTACCTTTTTGGCGTGGAAGAAATGGAAAGGAAAGATAAGCAGTCAAATGTCTGAATTTAAAATGAAGAAATGCGATTTTTATCACAAATAATGGGGCGTTTTTTTCACAAAGTTTGAACGAGTTGGCAAAAATCAGGCTCGAGGGCGATCCTACTCATTGATGACATCAATATTTGTATGGCGATGCGTTAAAAAGATGTTGCGTGATGGTAGGGTCAGGCGGTCAGAAACAAAAAAGGCTCGCCGTGGCGAGCCTTTTCGTTAATTCATGCCGATTACAGGCTGGAGACGTTTTCGGTCAGGTATTTTGCAACACCGTCCGGAGAGGCGTTCATACCTTCTTTGCCTTTTTCCCACTGTGCCGGGCAAACTTCACCGTGCTCTTCGTGGAACTGCAGCGCGTCAACCATACGCAGCATTTCGTCGATGTTACGACCCAGCGGCAGATCGTTAACCACCTGGTGGCGAACCACGCCATTTGCGTCGATCAGGAAAGAACCACGCAGCGCAACGCCCGCTTCCGGATGTTCGATGCCATAGGCTTTCTGGATTTCACGCTTAACGTCAGCAACCATTGCGTATTTCACTGCACCGATGCCGCCTTTGTCGACAGGGGTGTTACGCCATGCGTTGTGGACGAATTCAGAGTCAAAAGAAACGCCAACCACTTCAACGCCGCGCTTCTGGAATTCTTCATAACGTTTGTCGAACGCGATCAGTTCAGACGGGCAAACGAAGGTGAAATCCATTGGCCAGAAGAACAGAACGGTCGTTTTGCCGTTGGTGTGCTGTTTGAAATTGAAGTTCTCAACAATCTCACCGCTACCGAGTACCGCAGCTGCTGTGAAATCCGGAGCCTGACGAGTCACCAGTACCATATTATTCTCCTGCAAAGTTAAGGGTTTTTGGAACGCAACGCGGGCCAGTATAGAAGGTGAAGGCGAATAAGACAAAGAGGCACTGGCAATCGTTCAGTGAGCTTTTACCTATCAATATTCTCAGGGGGTCCGGTAAGCGAAAGCGCCACCGGGCAAATCGCCTGGAGGCGGCTTTGCTTTATCCGGTCGACTGAACTACGGGTATCAGAGCGTTTTCTGCCTGGCTTGTTCCATCATGCGCGGATAAAACCGCCAGAAGCGCGCTTCCAGGGCATCATAATGGTTGTCCAGGTCATACCAGGAATCGCGAAGCGCATCCAGACGCGGTCGGCGACTCGCCATTCCGTTCAACACATTCTGAATAAAATCCATATCGCGATAACGCTCCAGCCACTTTTCCGACCACAGATAGTTGTTCAGATTGACAAAACGCGGCGGCGAATCGGGCAGAATAACCGACACCTGCTGATGGGCATAGCGCACGAACACCGGTAGCGGCATGTCCGGGGACAGCTGTGACCAGTGGCGCGACAGGAAATGATCCCACATCACGTCGAGCGTGATCGGCGCAACACGGCGCGTTTCTGGGCGAAACCACGTTTTGGCCTCCGTTACCTCGGGCAGGTTATCGGTTAGCACATCGATGCGGCGATGCATAAAAATACCGTCGACAACCTCCGGGCAATAGTCCTCTGCGGGGTTGCCGCGCACAAAATCGGCCAGCAAATTGCCGGAAAGAGAGCTGTCAGCGAGATGAGCGAGATGCAGATGAGCGAGAAAATTCATGCGTTTTATTTTTCCAGAAGCGGCTAGTTGTTGCAGCAAGAGGGTGTGAGCACTAGACTATGCCGCCTGTTTTTAAGTCACGAGTATACGTCATGCGCGTCGCCGATTTCTCCTTTGAACTACCTGAATCCCTGATTGCTCACTATCCCATGCCTGAGCGCAGCAGCTGTCGCTTACTGTCACTGGATGGGCCAACGGGCGAGCTGACGCACGGCACGTTCACCGATTTGCTCGACAAGCTCAACCCAGGCGATCTGCTGGTGTTTAATAATACCCGCGTGATCCCGGCGCGTCTGTTTGGCCGTAAAGCCAGCGGCGGTAAGATTGAAGTGCTGGTCGAACGTATGCTCGATGATAAAAGTATTCTGGCACATATTCGCGCTTCTAAGGCGCCGAAACCGGGTGCGGAGCTGCTGCTGGGCGATGATGAGAGCATCAAAGCGACCATGACCGCGCGCCACGACGCGCTGTTCGAGGTGGAGTTTGATGACGCGCGCACGGTGCTCGATATCCTGAACGCCATCGGCCATATGCCGCTGCCGCCGTACATTGAGCGCCCGGATGAAGAAGCCGATCGCGAGCTTTACCAGACGGTATACAGCGAAAAGCCCGGTGCCGTTGCCGCGCCGACCGCGGGGCTGCACTTTGACGAACCGCTGCTGGAAAAACTGCGCGAGAAAGGTGTCGAGATGGCGTTTGTAACGCTGCACGTCGGCGCGGGGACATTCCAGCCGGTGCGTGTGGACACCATTGAAGATCACATCATGCACTCCGAATATGCGGAAGTGCCGCAAGAGGTGGTGGACGCGGTGCTGGCGGCGAAAACGCGCGGCAACCGGGTGATTGCGGTTGGCACGACCTCAGTGCGTTCTCTGGAGAGCGCGGCGCAGGCGGCGAAGAACGCGCTTATTGAACCGTTCTTTGGCGACACACAAATTTTCATCTATCCAGGTTATCAATACAAAGTGATTGATGCGCTGGTGACTAACTTCCATCTCCCTGAATCGACATTGATTATGCTGGTCTCGGCATTTGCCGGTTATCAGCACACGATGAATGCATACAAGGCTGCGGTAGAACAACATTATCGCTTTTTTAGCTACGGGGACGCGATGTTTATCACGTACAATCCGCAGGCTATTTCTGAGCGCGTCGGGGAGTAAATCCGCGGCGCAGGTTGACACGTTGGACTGTTTTTCTGACGTACTGGAGAAAAAATGAAATTCGAACTGGATACCACCGACGGACGCGCCCGCCGTGGCCGCCTGGTGTTTGATCGTGGCGTTGTGGAAACGCCTGCTTTTATGCCGGTGGGGACCTACGGCACTGTTAAAGGCATGACGCCGGAAGAAGTTGAAGCCACTGGCGCGCAGATTATCCTTGGTAATACCTTCCATCTCTGGCTGCGTCCAGGCCAGGAGATCATGAAGCTGCATGGCGACCTGCATGATTTCATGCAGTGGAAAGGCCCGATTCTGACGGACTCCGGCGGTTTCCAGGTTTTCAGCCTGGGTGATATCCGTAAGATCACCGAACAGGGCGTACACTTCCGCAATCCGATCAACGGCGATCCGATTTTCCTTGATCCAGAAAAGTCGATGGAGATTCAGTACGATCTCGGTTCCGATATTGTCATGATTTTTGACGAATGCACGCCGTACCCGGCGGACTGGGACTATGCTAAACGATCGATGGAGATGTCACTGCGTTGGGCGAAGCGTAGCCGCGACCGTTTTGATGGTCTGGGCAACAAAAATGCGCTTTTTGGCATCATTCAGGGCAGTGTTTACGAAGATTTACGTGATATCTCTGTGAAAGGTCTGGTAGAGATTGGCTTTGATGGCTACGCTGTCGGCGGTCTGGCTGTGGGTGAGCCGAAGGAAGATATGCATCGCATCCTTGAGCATGTTTGCCCGCAAATTCCGGCAGATAAACCGCGGTACCTGATGGGCGTCGGTAAACCTGAAGATCTGGTTGAAGGCGTGCGTCGCGGTATCGATATGTTTGACTGCGTGATGCCAACCCGCAATGCGCGTAATGGTCACCTGTTCGTGACCGATGGCGTGGTGAAAATTCGCAATGCGAAGCATAAGAGCGATACCAGCCCACTCGATGCTGAGTGTGATTGCTACACCTGTCGCAATTATTCACGTGCCTACTTGCATCATCTTGATCGTTGCAACGAAATATTGGGCGCGCGACTCAATACGATTCATAACCTGCGTTACTACCAGCGTTTGATGGCGGGTTTACGCAAGGCTATTGAAGAGGGTAAATTAGAGAGCTTCGTGACCGATTTTTACCAACGTCAGGGTCGACCGGTTCCACCTTTGAACGTTGATTAATTTTAATAATGAGGGAATTTGAATGAGCTTTTTTATTTCTGATGCGGTAGCGGCAACAGGTGCTCCGGCGCAGGGCAGCCCGATGTCTCTGATTCTGATGCTGGTGGTGTTTGGTCTGATTTTCTATTTCATGATCCTGCGTCCACAGCAGAAGCGCACTAAAGAGCATAAAAACCTGATGGCCTCCATCGCGAAAGGTGATGAAGTCCTGACTAACGGTGGCCTGGTAGGCCGAGTGACCAAAGTTGCAGAATCTGGTTACATCGCTATCGCACTGAACGATACCACTGAAGTGGTTATCAAACGTGATTTCGTAGCTGCCGTTCTGCCGAAAGGCACCATGAAGGCGCTGTAATAGTAACTTTTCCCTAAGGGAACTGCCGTGTTAAACCGTTATCCTTTGTGGAAGTACATCATGCTGATCGTCGTCATTGTCGTCGGCCTGCTGTATGCGCTTCCCAACCTGTATGGTGAGGATCCGGCCGTTCAAATCACTGGCGCGCGCGGTGTCGCCGCCAGTGAGCAAACGCTGATCCAGGTCCAGAATACGTTACAAAAAGAAAAAATTACCGCTAAGTCTGTGGCACTGGAAGAGGGCGCGATTCTTGCGCGCTTCGACACCACCGACACCCAACTGCGTGCACGTGAAGCGCTGGTGGACGTGCTGGGTGATAAATACGTCGTGGCGCTTAACCTTGCTCCGGCAACTCCGCGCTGGTTGGCGGCCATCAAAGCAGAACCGATGAAACTCGGTCTTGACCTGCGCGGCGGCGTTCACTTCCTGATGGAAGTGGATATGGATACCGCGCTGGGTAAACTGCAGGAACAAAATATCGATAGCCTGCGCAGCGATCTGCGTACAGAAGGCATCCCGTATACTACCGTTCGTAAAGAAGACAATTACGGCCTGAGCATCAACTTCCGTGATGCTGACGCACGTGATAAAGCGATTGCTTATCTCAGCAAGCGTCACCCGGATTTGGTTATCTCAAGTCAGGGCAGCAATGCGCTGCGCGCGGTGATGACCGATGCACGTCTGAGCGAAGCGCGTGAATACGCGGTACAACAGAACATCAATATCCTGCGTAACCGTGTGAACCAGTTGGGCGTCGCCGAACCGGTGGTACAGCGCCAGGGCGCGGATCGTATCGTGGTCGAGCTGCCGGGTATTCAGGACACGGCGCGTGCGAAAGAGATTCTTGGCGCGACAGCGACGCTGGAATTCCGTCTGGTCAACACCAACGTTGATCAGTCTGCGGCGGCATCCGGGCGTGTTCCAGGTGATTCCGAAGTGAAACAGACGCGTGAAGGTCAGCCGGTTGTGCTGTACAAACGCGTTATCCTGACCGGTGACCATATCACTGACTCCACTTCAAGCCAGGACGAATACAACCAACCGCAGGTAAACATCTCGCTGGATAGCGCAGGTGGCAACATCATGTCTAACTTCACCAAGGACAATATCGGTAAACCGATGGCGACCCTGTTTGTGGAGTACAAAGACAGCGGTAAAAAAGACGCTAACGGTCGCGCGGTGCTGGTGAAACAGGAAGAGGTGATTAACATCGCCAACATCCAGTCTCGTCTGGGTAACAGCTTCCGTATTACCGGGATCAACAACCCGAACGAAGCGCGTCAGCTTTCTCTGCTGCTGCGTGCCGGTGCGCTGATTGCGCCGATTCAGATTGTTGAAGAGCGGACCATCGGTCCAACGCTGGGGATGCAGAACATCAAGCAGGGTCTGGAAGCGTGTCTGGCCGGTCTGGCGGTGTCCATCCTGTTCATGATTCTGTTCTACAAGAAGTTTGGTCTGATTGCGACCAGCGCGTTGATTGCTAACCTGGTACTGATTGTTGGCATTATGTCGCTGCTGCCGGGGGCAACGCTGAGTATGCCGGGGATTGCGGGGATCGTCTTAACCCTTGCCGTCGCCGTCGATGCGAACGTCCTGATCAACGAACGTATCAAAGAAGAGTTGAGTAACGGACGTTCGGTGCAGCAGGCGATCAACGAAGGGTATGCGGGCGCCTTCAGTTCCATCTTTGATGCGAACATTACGACGCTGATTAAGGTCATTATCCTGTACGCCGTCGGCACCGGGGCAATTAAAGGGTTCGCGATTACTACCGGTATCGGTGTGGCGACGTCGATGTTTACCGCGATCGTCGGTACTCGTGCCATCGTAAACCTGTTGTATGGCGGCAAGCGCGTCAAAAAGCTGTCAATCTGAGGAGTGCGAAGTGGCACAGGAATATACTGTTGAACAATTGAACCACGGCCGTAAAGTCTGGGACTTTATGCGCTGGGACTACTGGGCTTTCGGCATCTCAGGCCTGTTGCTGGTATTGGCCATCATCGTGATGGGCGTGCGCGGCTTTAACTGGGGTCTCGATTTCACCGGTGGTACGGTGATTGAAATCACGCTGGAAAAACCGGCTGAGATGGACGTGATGCGCGACGCGCTGGAAAAAGCGGGCTTTGTTGATCCGCTTTTACAGAACTTCGGCAGCAGTCACGACATCATGGTCCGTATGCCGCCGACCGAAGGGGCCAACGGCGGCCAGGTGCTGGGCAGCAAAGTGTTGAGTGTGATTAATGAATCCACCAACCAGAACGCAGCGGTGAAGCGTATTGAATTCGTCGGACCGAGCGTAGGTGCCGATCTGGCGCAAACCGGTGCGATGGCGCTGCTGGCAGCGCTGATCTCCATCCTGGTTTACGTTGGTATCCGTTTCGAATGGCGACTGGCGGCGGGCGTGGTTATCGCGCTGGCGCACGACGTCATCATTACGCTGGGGATCCTGTCGTTATTCCATATCGAGATCGACCTGACTATCGTGGCATCGCTGATGTCCGTTATCGGTTACTCGCTTAACGACAGCATCGTGGTGTCTGACCGTATTCGTGAAAACTTCCGCAAAATTCGTCGCGGGACGCCTTACGAAATCTTTAACGTGTCACTGACCCAGACGCTGCACCGTACGTTGATTACCTCCGGTACGACGTTAATGGTTATCCTGATGCTGTTCCTGTTTGGTGGTCCGGTGCTGGAAGGCTTCTCGCTGACTATGCTTATCGGGGTGTCCATCGGTACGGCATCGTCCATTTACGTGGCATCGGCGCTGGCGTTGAAACTTGGTATGAAGCGCGAGCATATGCTGCAACAGAAAGTCGAGAAAGAAGGGGCGGATCAGCCGTCAATTCTGCCTTAACCCGATTTTCAGTTCACGCTCAGAAATCCCGGTCATTCGATCGGGATTTTTCTTTTCTTCCTTTCTCTTGTCCTGCAATCACTCCTGACACTATGCTGTCAGGAGCCCTGTTTTATCCTCTTCCTGAACTTACCCACACAGGCAGGAGGAACGATGAAAAGCATTATTAACTGGTTTGAAATTCCCGTAACGGATATGGAACGCGCGATTGCGTTTTATGAGCCGGTCATGGGGCTGTCGCTGCGTCGTGAAAAAATGGATTTTGCCGATCTGGCGGTTTTCCCGTATGACGAACCGGCCGCCGGTGGGGCGTTGGCGAAGTTTGATGGCATCGCGCCTTCATTACAGGGCGCCATTATTTATCTGCATACGGACGATCTCGGCGCCACGCTGGATCGCGTCGCCAGTGCTGGTGGCAACTGCGTTTTTGGTCCGCTCGATCTCGGTAAAGAGATTGGTACCATCGCGCTGTTTACTGACAGCGAAGGCAATCGTGTGGGGTTACATCAACCGGCTTAATCACAGAGAGCAACTATGACCCGTCGCGCTGACCGTTTATTTCAGATAGTCCAGATCCTGCGTGGCAGGCGGCTGACAACGGCAGCGCTGCTGGCGGAGCGGCTTGAGGTGTCAGAGCGGACGATCTATCGTGATATCCGTGACCTTTCGCTCTCCGGCGTGCCGGTCGAAGGGGAGGCGGGAAGCGGCTATCGGCTGATGGCGGGGTTTGATCTCCCGCCGCTGATGCTAACGCACCGGGAATCGGAAGCGCTGATTGCCGCCATTCGTCTGCTGCACACCTGGGGCGGTGATCTGCTCTCCAGAGAACTGGAGTCGGCGCAGGAAAAGGTGCTGGCGATATTACCGGAAGAAAGCCGACGTAAAGCCGAGCAGGCACGTATTTTCGCGCCGGATTTTGGCAGGCAACAGCATTCACGTAGCGCGTTCGATATGATCCACCGGGCGGTGAGCACGCAACAGGTGCTGGCGTTACATTATCGTGATGAGGCGGGGCAGCTCACCTGGCGGGAAGTGCAGCCGTTAGGGATTTTTTTCCAGGGAGAGTTTTGGCTGCTGGTAGCCTGGTGCGAACGGCGCGAGGACTATCGCTGTTTTCGTGTCGATCGCTGTTTAAGCATCACGCCGCTCGACAGGCGATTTAGCGAGTGCGCCGATCGATCGCTGAGTGATTTTTTACGTAAGATCCGCGACGAAACGCACGCATAAAAAAGCCAGCGCTCTGGCTGGCTTTTGCAGGAAAGGAATGTTATCAGAAGTTGTAGCCGACAACCAGATAGCCACCCCAGCCGGTAGATTTCACGTTGAAGTTACCTTTGCCGAAGTTCAGCTCTGCGTCGTCGTTCCACTGACCCCCGTTGTGCCAGTAACGCGCTACGACCGAATAGTGCCAGTGGTCGTAGTTCAGCGCCAGAATATGGCTGGAGGCGATGGAGTCGTTGGTACGCGCTTTGTTGCCGTTCAGATCGGAGAAGTCGTTGTCGCCCAGATCGGAACCCCAGTCAAAGTTGGTGAAACCGATATAGCTCAGGTTACCGCCCCACAGTTCGGTAATCGGAACAAAGTATTTCACTTTGAAACGGTAGCCGTCCCACTCGTTTTCGTTAGCGGCGCCATAGTTCTGCCACTGATATTTCGCATATACGTTCAGAGACAAACTCATCGGCAGGCCAGTATCAATATCGGTACCCAGACCCATGTACCAGGTGCTCTGACGGCCATCTTTGTTACGACCCATGTCGTAGATGTAGTTATTGGCGAAGTACCACTCTTTAAACGGACCGAAGCTCAGGTCAGTGCCGGTCAGTTTGTCGATGGAGAAACGCGGTTCGATTTCCATAAACAGCGGAGAACCGTGGTTCCAGATCCCTTTCGCGTCGGTGTTACCACCGAAGAAAACCGGCGCATCCATGTAGCCATAGAAGTCAAACCAGTCTTTCTTCGCGAAAGCTTCATATTCCAGGTAGGTATCGTTACGGAGCTGCGGTCCGAAACGGGTGTGATAGCTACCGACGACGTTGACGCTCTGGTGCCACCAGTCTGAAAGATACTGCGGTTTGTCATTTTCCGCAGCATTTGCGGTGAATGTCGAGGAGAGCGCGAGCACGGCACCGGCTGCAAGTAATGTTTTTTTCATATTGTATGCCACTGTTTGAAATCCCTGACGGGAGTGAAAAAGGCGCAAATAGCGTTTCTGAATAATTCATGTTTCTGGGAGCCTATTATAGAAATCATTGCTCACAAAAATATGTCTTGTTTCACAGTTCTATCATTCACGTAATCGATTGCGTTCACGTTTGCGTATTTTAGCGCGGCGATTGTACTGACTTTCATGCTGATTGCCAACGTTGACAAAAACTGACGTGGATGTCAGTGGAGTCACAAAAAGAGGCGGAGGGATGTTGCGGAACGCACAAAACGTTCCGCAAGGAGGTTTATTGCGTAACAGGCTGGATGTCGTGGATACGCACAAATCCTAACTGGTCTGGGGTGAGGTTATTCAGTTGCAGCGGGATGTCCACATCGCTCGGTGCCAGCACGCTGGCCGGGGCATTGATCAACTGATTCTGCACATTCACTTCCTGATAATTGTCAGTAGTTCCTTGAATTTGCCCATATTCAACGGTGCCGCTAAAGGCCGGCAGCGGATCGTTGGATTCCCCCTGAATGCGCAGCGTCACCCGGGTGCCAGCGGCATTCGGCGCAATGTTGATAAGCGACATGCGCAGTGTGCCTATCTGACTGTTCAGCCGTGCGGGCGTATTGGAGCCTGGGAGCAGGTAAACACCACGGGTGGATTTAACGTTCAGACTGTTTTGCTGAGTAATCTTCACGGTTTCCTGATTAAGCTGATTCATCTCTTTATTCAGCGTTGAAACGCTTTGATGCATCTGGCGCACTTCGCTTTGTTGCGCGCAGGCGCTCAGACTAAAGAGACTTCCCACCAGGAGAATTCTTAGGTAACGTCTTGTCATCTCTCTTATTTCCTGAATAGTCGCGATACCATAATGGTAGTTCGTAATATGATCAAAGACATCGATCCATTGTCTCAAAAGCGTTGCGCCTTTGTTGTCACGTCAGTTCAGGTTAAAATAGATTTCTGTTAACCACCTGGTCAGGACGCCGTATGCATTGCCCATTCTGTTTCGCCGTAGACACTAAGGTAATTGACTCTCGTCTTGTGGGCGAGGGCTCTTCTGTACGCCGCCGTCGGCAGTGTCTGGTTTGTAATGAACGTTTCACTACCTTTGAAGTGGCAGAACTGGTAATGCCACGCGTTGTGAAAAGCAACGACGTGCGCGAACCGTTTAATGAAGAAAAGCTGCGCAGTGGAATGCAACGCGCGCTGGAAAAGCGTCCGGTGAGTTCCGATGACGTCGAAATGGCGTTGAATCATATTAAGTCGCAACTGCGCGCCACCGGCGAACGTGAAGTCCCCAGTAAGATGATTGGCAATCTGGTGATGGAACAATTGAAAAAACTCGATAAAGTCGCCTATATCCGCTTTGCCTCGGTTTACCGCAGCTTCGAAGATATCAAAGAATTTGGCGAAGAGATCGCTCGCCTACAGGATTAAGCCATGCAGGATGAGTTATACATGGCGCGAGCGCTGAAGCTGGCGCAGCGCGGGCGGTTTACCACCCATCCCAACCCTAACGTCGGCTGCGTGATCGTCAATAACGGCGAGATTGTCGGTGAAGGTTATCACCATCGTGCGGGCGAACCGCATGCGGAAGTGCATGCCTTGCGCATGGCGGGCGAAAAGGCCAAAGGGGCCACTGCGTACGTCACGCTTGAGCCCTGTAGTCATCATGGCCGCACGCCGCCGTGCTGCGACGCGCTGATCGCCGCGGGCGTTTCTCGCGTGGTGGCGGCGATGCAGGACCCGAATCCACAAGTGGCGGGACGCGGATTATACCGTTTGCAGCAGGCGGGCATTGACGTCAGCCACGGGCTGATGATGAGTGAAGTCGAAGCGTTAAATAAAGGTTTTCTCAAACGGATGCGCACCGGGTTTCCGTATGTGCAACTGAAACTCGGCGCTTCGCTGGACGGCCGTACAGCGATGGCCAGCGGCGAAAGTCAGTGGATTACCTCTCCCGAGGCGCGACGTGATGTTCAGCGTCTACGCGCGCAAAGCCATGCCATTTTAACCAGCAGCGCGACGGTGCTGGCGGATGATCCGCAGCTCACCGTGCGCTGGTCAGAACTCGGCGAGGCGACACAAGCTCTTTATCCGCAGGATGCCGTGCGTCAGCCGGTGCGAATTGTGATAGACAGTCAGAACCGCGTAGCGCCGGAGCAGCGCCTGGTACAGCAGCCAGGAGAAACCTGGATTGCGCGCACCAAAGAAGACGCACGCGTCTGGCCCGATTCGGTTCGCACGATTTTGGTGCCGGAGCATAACGGGCATCTGGATCTGGTGGTGCTGATGATGTTGCTCGGCAAACAGCAAATTAACAGCCTGTGGGTGGAGGCCGGGCCGACGCTCGCCGGTGCGCTCTTGCAGGCCGGAGTGGTTGACGAGCTTATCGTCTATCTTGCGCCTAAACTGTTAGGCAGTGACGCCAGGGGATTATGTGTGTTGCCAGGGCTTGAGAAACTGGCTGACGCCCCCCATTTCAAATTCAATGAGATACGCCAGGTGGGCCCGGACGTTTGCCTGCATTTAACCCCTGCGTGAGGCTTTCGAATTATCGAATTATTGGAAGCAGCGCACAGAATATTATGATAAAATCCGCCCCCCTTACGGGGCCATATCGAACCCGAAGGAAGAATATGAACATTATTGAAGCTAACGTTGCTACTCCGGACGCTCGCGTCGCCATCACCATTGCGCGTTTCAACAACTTTATCAATGACAGCCTGCTGGAAGGTGCGATTGACGCCCTGAAACGTATTGGTCAGGTCAAAGATGAAAACATTACCGTCGTTTGGGTTCCAGGTGCCTACGAACTGCCGCTGGCAGCAGGCGCGCTGGCGAAAACCGGTAAATATGACGCGGTGATTGCACTGGGTACGGTTATTCGTGGCGGCACAGCTCACTTCGAATATGTCGCTGGCGGTGCAAGCAACGGCCTGGCGCATGTCGCTCAGGACAGCGAAATTCCGGTCGCCTTTGGCGTCCTGACCACCGAAAGCATTGAACAAGCTATCGAACGTGCTGGCACCAAAGCTGGCAACAAGGGCGCGGAAGCTGCACTGACCGCGCTTGAAATGATTAATGTATTGAAAGCCATCAAGGCCTGATTTTTGTAAGGGGAAATCCGTGAAACCTGCTGCTCGTCGCCGCGCTCGTGAGTGTGCCGTTCAGGCGCTCTACTCCTGGCAGTTGTCCCAGAACGACATCGCTGATGTTGAATACCAGTTCCTGGCAGAACAGGACGTGAAAGATGTTGACGTCATGTACTTCCGTGAACTGCTGTCCGGGGTGGCGACTAACAGCGCGTACCTGGATGGCCTGATGAAGCCTTACCTGTCTCGTCTGCTGGAAGAGCTGGGTCAGGTGGAAAAAGCCGTACTGCGTATTGCGCTGTTCGAGCTGTCTAAACGCAGTGATGTGCCATATAAAGTGGCCATCAACGAAGCGATTGAACTGGCAAAAACGTTCGGCGCGGAAGACAGCCACAAGTTCGTCAATGGCGTTCTGGATAAAGCAGCGCCTGCGATTCGCCCCAACAAAAAGTAATCTCCAGGCCGTCAGTGAAGTGGAAGCGATTCCTCTCCCCTGGCGGCTTTTTCTTTTTTTCTGCTGAGGCATAACGTATGGCATGCGGCGAATTTTCCCTGATTGCCCGTTATTTTGACCGTGTCAGAAGCTCTCGTCTTGACGTCGAAACCGGTATTGGCGACGACTGTGCACTTCTGAACATCCCTGATAAACAGACGCTGGCAATCAGCACCGATACGCTGGTGGCGGGCAACCACTTCCTGACCGACATTGATCCTGCCGATCTGGCGTACAAAGCGCTGGCGGTGAATTTAAGCGATCTGGCGGCAATGGGGGCCGATCCGGCGTGGCTGACGCTGGCGATCACCCTGCCTGAGGTGGACGAACGCTGGCTGGAAACCTTCAGCGACAGTCTGTTTGATCTCCTGAATTACTACGATATGCAACTGATTGGCGGCGACACCACGCGGGGGCCGCTGTCGATGACATTGGGTATCCACGGCTTTGTTCCTGCCGGGCGCGCACTGAAACGCTCTGGGGCGAAACCGGGTGACTGGATTTACGTGACCGGCACGCCGGGTGATAGCGCCGCAGGTCTGGCGATTTTGCAGAACCGTTTGCAGGTTGCCGATGAGGGTGACCGCGAATATCTGCTCAAACGTCACCTGCGTCCGACGCCGCGTATTTTGCAGGGCCAGGCGCTGCGCGATCTGGCCAGTTCAGCGATTGATCTCTCTGACGGACTGATTTCCGATCTTGGGCATATTGTTAAAGCCAGCGCCTGTGGCGCGCGCGTCGATCTCGATGCGCTGCCGTGGTCAGGCGCGATGACGCGTCACGTCGAGCCCGAACAGGCGCTGCGCTGGGCGTTGTCCGGTGGTGAAGACTATGAGTTATGCTTTACGGTACCGGAACTGAACCGCGGCGCGCTGGAGGTGGCTATGGGACAGCTTGGCGTTGCCTTTACCTGCATTGGGCAGATGAGCGCGGATGTGGAAGGGATTCATTTCATGCGTGACGGAACGTCTGTCACTTTTGACTGGAAAGGATATGACCATTTTGCCACGCCATAAAGATGTCGCCAAAAGCCGCCTGAATCTGCTTAACCCGTGGCATTTACTGGCGACCGGGTTTGGTAGCGGCCTCAGTCCGATTGTTCCAGGTACGATGGGATCGCTGGCGGCGATTCCCTTCTGGTATCTGATGACCTTTCTGCCGTGGCAGCTCTATTCGCTGGTGGTGATGCTGGGCATCTGTATCGGCGTCTATCTTTGCCATCAGACGGCAAAAGACATGGGCGTGCACGATCACGGCAGTATCGTCTGGGATGAATTCATCGGAATGTGGATCACGCTGATGGCGCTGCCGACCCTCGACTGGCGGTGGGTCGCCGCCGGGTTTGTGATTTTCCGTATTCTGGATATGTGGAAGCCGTGGCCGATCCGTTGGTTCGATCGCAATGTACATGGCGGGATGGGGATCATGGTGGACGATATTGTCGCCGGAGTGATTTCCGCGGGGATCCTCTATTTCATCGGACATCACTGGCCGATCGGGATTATTTGACGGGTGATGTCGGTGCCGGATGACGGCGTTAACGCCTTATCCGGCCAGGGATCGTGTGCCTGAGCCCGATAAGCGAATCGCCATCGGGCAATGTGAGGCTATTTAAATCCGGCGATCGGATGCGGTTTATACGGTGTTTCCAGCTCGGCGATGTGCTCGGGTTTCAGCGTGAGATCCACGGCGTTCAACAACTCATCGAGCTGTTCTTCCCGCGATGAGCCGATAATCGGCGCGGCAATCCCTGGTTTGCTTAACAGCCACGCCAGCGCCACCTGGGCACGCGTTGCGCCAAGCTCTTCGCTCACGCCGGCCAGCCGGGCGGCAATTTGCGCATCATTTTCGTCGCTTTCGCTATACAGCTTTTTCCCCACTTCGTCAGAAACCAGGCGCGCCGTGGTTTCTCCCCACGGACGCGTCAGACGCCCGCGGGCCATCGGGCTCCACGGGATCACCGCCACACCTTCCTGATAGCACAGCGGCAGCATTTCGCGTTCTTCCTCGCGGTAGATGAGGTTGTAGTGGTCCTGCATACTGACAAACTGCGCCCAGCCGTGCTGTCTTTGCAGCGCCAGCGCCTGGGCAAACTGCGACGCATGCATTGATGACGCGCCGATATAACGCGCTTTGCCGGCCTTGACCACATCGTTTAACGCTTCCAGCGTCTCTTCAATCGGCGTGTTGTAATCCCAGCGGTGAATTTGCAGGATATCGACGTAGTCCATCCCCAGCCGTCTCAGACTGTCATCAATAGAACGCAGGATTTGCGCGCGGGATAATCCTTCCGGCAGGTCATCCACCCGATTAAACACTTTGGTGGCGACCACCACCTCATCACGACGGGCGAAATCGCGCAGTGCGCGACCGACAATCTCTTCACTGCTGCCGGCTGAATAGTTGTTCGAGGTATCGAAAAAGTTGATGCCGCCCTCAAGGGCGCGCTGGATGATAGGGCGACTGCTCTCTTCGGGAAGCGTCCAGGCGTGGTTTCCACGATTCGGCTCGCCGAACGTCATGCAGCCCAGACAAAGGCGCGAAACCCTGAGGTCCGTTTTTCCTAAGATGTTGTATTGCATTATTTCGCTCCTGTTATGCTCGTTATTCAGTAAGCATAGCAGGAGCGAAGTGGCGATTATGCCAACCAGGCCTTGATTTTGGCCTCAATGCCTGCGGCATCCAGACCCAACCCGGCACGGGCTTCATCCTGAGTTCCTTGCGGAATGAAGAAGTCCGGCAGGCCAATATTCAGGACAGGAACCGGTTTGCGGTGCGCCATCAGCACTTCGTTCACGCCGCTACCGGCCCCGCCCATAATGGCGTTTTCTTCCAGCGTCACCAGCACCTCATGACACGCCGCCATTTCAAGGATCAGGGCTTCATCCAGCGGTTTCACAAAGCGCATGTCGACCAGTGTGGCGTTGAGGGATTCCGCGACTTTCGCCGCATCTGGCATCAGCGTACCGAAGTTGAGGATCGCCAGCTTTTCGCCGCGACGCTTCACCACGCCTTTTCCGATCGGTAGTTTTTCCAGCGGTGTCAGCTCAACGCCGACGGCATTTCCGCGTGGATAGCGCACCGCCGTTGGGCCATCGCTGTAGTGATAACCGGTAAACAGCATCTGGCGGCATTCGTTTTCATCGCTCGGGGTCATGATGACCATGTCCGGGATGCAGCGCAGATAGGAGAGATCGAACGCCCCCTGGTGCGTTTGTCCGTCAGCCCCGACAATCCCCGCACGATCAATCGCAAACATGACCGGTAGCTTTTGGATCGCCACATCATGAATCACCTGATCGTATGCGCGTTGCAGGAACGTTGAGTAGATAGCGACAACCGGCTTGTAACCGCCAATCGCCAGTCCGGCAGCGAAGGTCACCGCGTGCTGCTCGGCAATCGCCACGTCAAAGTAGCGGTCCGGGAATTTACGCGAGAATTCGACCATGCCGGATCCTTCGCGCATGGCTGGGGTGATCGCCATCAGCTTACTGTCTTTGGCCGCCGTTTCGCACAACCAGTCGCCGAAGATTTTCGAATAGCTCGGCAGACCGCCGCTGCTTTTCGGCAGACAACCGCTGGACGGATCGAATTTCGGTACGGCGTGGAAAGTAATGGGGTCTTTTTCCGCCGGCTCATAACCCCGACCTTTCTTGGTCATGATATGCAGGAACTGCGGACCTTTCAGGTCGCGCATGTTTTTCAGCGTGGTGATAAGTCCCAGGACATCGTGACCGTCGACCGGGCCGATGTAGTTAAAGCCCAGTTCTTCAAACAGCGTGCCGGGCACGACCATGCCTTTAATATGTTCTTCGGTGCGTTTGAGCAGTTCTTTAATCGGCGGTACGCCAGAGAATACTTTTTTTCCGCTCTCGCGCAGGGAAGAGTAAAGTTTACCGGAGAGCAACTGCGCGAGGTGATTGTTCAGCGCGCCGACGTTCTCAGATATCGACATTTCGTTATCGTTGAGGATGACCAGCATATCGGGTTTGATATCGCCCGCATGGTTCATCGCCTCGAATGCCATCCCGGCGGTAATCGCCCCGTCGCCAATCACGCAGACGGTACGGCGATCTTTACCCTCTTTTTCCGCAGCAACCGCCACGCCGATGCCTGCGCTGATCGAGGTGGAGGAGTGACCCACGCTCAGGACGTCGTATTCACTTTCACCGCGCCACGGGAATGGGTGCAGGCCGCCTTTCTGGCGGATAGTGCCAATTTTATCGCGACGACCGGTCAAAATCTTGTGCGGATAAGCCTGATGACCCACGTCCCAGATGAGCTGGTCAAACGGGGTGTTATAGACATAGTGTAGCGCCACAGTCAGCTCGACCGTGCCCAGCCCGGAGGCGAAGTGTCCGCTGGAACGACTGACGCTGTCGAGTAAATAGCGGCGCAGTTCGTCGCAGAGTTTCGGCAGACTCTCTTTTGGTAGCAGTCGTAACTCCTGGGTGGAGTCGACCAGTGCCAGGGTAGGGTATTTGGCGATATCAAAACTCATCAGAGGCCTTTAAGTAAGACAGAGTGTTTATTTATTACGCTGGATTATGTAGTCCGCTAGCGCTTCCAGTGCCGAGGTATCGAGTGACTGTGCGGCCAGTTGGTTTAGCGACTGGCGAGCCTCTGCGATTAAATCCCGGGCTTTATTCCGGGCTTGCTCAAGGCCCAGAAGTGCAGGATAGGTACTTTTGCCAAGCTGCTGATCGGCGCCCTGACGTTTACCCAACGTTGCAGTATCGCCCACCACATCCAGAATGTCATCCTGAACCTGGAATGCCAGACCGATACTTTCTGCGTATTTGTCGAGTATTGGCAGTGCATTTCTGCCTTTTTCTCCGGCACTTAACGCCCCCAGGCGAACCGCGGCGCGAATCAACGCGCCCGTCTTATGACGATGGATTTTCTCCAGCGCCTCCAGCGGCACCTGTTTACCTTCGGCGTCGAGATCCAGCGCCTGACCACCGCACATTCCGGCGATGCCACTGGCGCTCGCCAGCTCGGAAATCATTGCGATTCGATCGCGGTCAGCAACTTCCGGCATCGGGGCGTCGCTGATAATCGAGAATGCCAGCGTTTGCAGGGCATCACCCGCCAGAATCGCATTGGCCTCGCCAAACTTGACGTGACAGGTCGGCAGGCCGCGACGCAGATCGTCATCGTCCATTGCAGGCAGATCGTCATGGATCAGCGAGTAAGCATGAATGCACTCAACGGCGGCTGCCGGGGCATCCAGCGTGTTCAGGCTGATACCAAACATCTGACCGGTGGCATACACCAGAAACGGACGCAGACGTTTACCGCCTAATAATGCGCCATACTGCATGGTTTCGACCACGGGAGTGTTCTGAAAGGGCAGTGGGGCAATAAAACGGCTCAGCGCCTGGTTGGCCTGCTCGACGCAGGCCTGAAGCTGCTGCGAAAAATCCATTTACTCGTTATCCGCTGTAAAAGGCGTAGGGGATGCGTCTTCATTGTCAGACAGCAGAATTTGCACACGCTGTTCAGCCTGTTGCAATTTCACCTGACCCTGACGTGCCAGCTGCACGCCACGTTCGAATTCGTTCAGCGCCTCTTCCAGCGGCAGATCGCCACTTTCCAGACGCGTTACAATTTGCTCCAGCTCGTTCAGCGACGTTTCAAAGCTGACCGGCGCCTCATTTTTCTTCGCCATAATAAATGTCGGACTCTCAGTATTTTCAGCCCTGATATGGTAACGGACTCAGAGCAATTATCAAATTTACCCACCCAACTTCAGGCTGCATGTACGTTGGCCGCATTCGCTCACTCCAGCCGCTTACGTGTTTAGCGCCAGGGGATATTCCCCTTTGCCGCCCGCCTGCAACTTGAATTATTGAGGGTATAACGCGCAATGTGCACAGGAATCGCGTGATAGTGGTATACTTCCGCGCCTGGATGCAGCCGCTTAACGGGGTTGCTGTACTATTTCTCCACGACAAGCCGTAACTGGCTTGCTAAAGAACCATTGCCGCCATGAAGTTTATCATTAAATTGTTCCCGGAAATCACCATCAAAAGCCAATCTGTGCGTTTGCGCTTTATAAAAATGCTGACCGGGAACATTCGTAACGTTTTAAAGCACTATGATGAGACCCTCGCCGTGGTCCGTCACTGGGATAACATCGAAGTTCGCGCGAAAGATGAAAACCAGCGTCTGGCGATCCGCGACGCGCTGACCCGTATCCCGGGGATTCACCACATTCTCGAAGTTGAAGACGTGCCGTTTACCGATATGCACGATATTTTCGAGAAGGCGCTGGTACAGTACCGCGATCAACTGGAAGGCAAAACCTTCTGCGTGCGCGTTAAACGTCGCGGTAAACACGAGTTTAGCTCTATTGACGTGGAACGTTACGTAGGCGGCGGTTTAAATCAGCATATTGAATCGGCGCGCGTGAAGCTGACCAATCCAGACGTTACTGTGCATCTGGAAGTGGAAGATGATCGTCTGTTGCTGATCAAAGGCCGTTACGAAGGGATCGGCGGTTTCCCGATCGGGACCCAGGAAGACGTACTGTCGCTGATCTCCGGCGGCTTCGACTCCGGCGTTTCCAGCTATATGCTGATGCGTCGTGGCTGCCGCGTTCACTACTGTTTCTTTAACCTCGGCGGCGCGGCCCATGAAATCGGCGTTCGTCAGGTGGCGCACTATCTGTGGAACCGCTTCGGCAGTTCGCATCGCGTGCGTTTTGTCGCTATCAACTTTGAACCGGTGGTCGGCGAGATCCTCGAGAAAGTGGATGACGGCCAGATGGGCGTGGTACTGAAACGTATGATGGTTCGTGCGGCGTCGAAAGTGGCGGAGCGCTATGGCGTGCAGGCGCTGGTCACCGGCGAAGCGCTGGGACAGGTCTCCAGCCAGACGCTGACCAACCTGCGTCTGATCGATAACGTCTCCGATACGCTGATTCTGCGTCCGCTGATCTCTTACGATAAAGAGCACATCATCAATCTGGCGCGCCAGATTGGGACTGAAGATTTTGCCCGCACCATGCCGGAATACTGCGGCGTGATTTCAAAAAGCCCAACGGTGAAAGCCATCAAGGCGAAGATTGAAGCGGAAGAACAGAACTTTGACTTCAGCATCCTCGACAAAGTGGTCGAAGAAGCCAGTAATATCGATATTCGCGACATCGCGCAGCAGACCCAGCAGGACGTGGTGGAAGTTGAAACCGTCAGCGGTTTTGGCCCGAACGACGTGATTCTGGATATCCGCTCCATCGACGAGCAGGACGATAAGCCGCTGAAGGTAGAAGGTGTCGATGTGGTTTCACTGCCGTTCTACAAGCTGAGCACTCAATTCGGCGATCTCGACCAGAATAAAACCTGGCTGTTGTGGTGCGAGCGCGGCGTGATGAGTCGTCTGCAGGCGCTGTATCTGCGCGAACAGGGCTTTGAGAATGTGAAGGTGTATCGCCCGTAATCGCGATTTTCCCCGGCCATCCGCGCCGGGGGAATCTTACTCCTGCAGATGAAGCGCTTCGACGCTTCTCACTAACTGTCCGGCAATCTGCGGCATGTCGTCTGCACTGAAGAACCCCATCGTCACGGCAATCGCCACCAGCTCTCCCTTTTTATTCCGTAGCGGACAGGCAATCGACTGTGCGCCAGGGATCCCCTGTGTCGGATGGTGACGCACCGCGTAGCCCCGAGAGCGTATCTGCTCAATCAGTTGTGCCTGCGCCTGGTTTTGCGGCTGATAAGTGGAATAACTCATGAATACCTGACCCGCTGAACTGGCGTGAAGCGGAACGGGCGTGTTGGGTAGAAAATCGATATCTACATTACGGAAGCTGCGATTGTAGTGCTTCAGCACTAATCCGCCGTCCGTCTCAACCACCACGCCGGTAGAGTGGTTAAAGGTATCGCGAAACGCGATCAGCGCCGTATTGAGTTCACTCACCGGATCGCGTGCTGCCGTTGGTTTCCCCGCCATCTGAAGAAGGGTTGACCCCAGGCAGTAAAGTCCTTTTTCGTTTTGCCCCAGCATACCGGTTCGACAGAGTGAGACCAGGTACTTGTGTAAACGACTTTTCGACAGATTGCATCCCGTGGCGATATCGATGGCCCGTGTCTGGCCGTTTTGACTGGCAACAAACGCCAGAATATTGACGGCGATATCAACCGAATTGACCCCTTGCGATGTTTCAGCCATATGCGTTCTCTTTTTTGATTCTTCGCGAGTATACCATCACGGCTGAAATCAGTACTGCCTTCGCAATTTAAAAAGTGCACTACGCCTAAATGGTTAGATGTTGATCTGGGTCAGGTTAATTACTGGTGAACCTGGGTTAACTAATAATGAACTATTTTAGAGGCAAGAACATGGACGCATTGAGCAATATCCGCTTAAAAAGAAGAACCCTGTTAAAAGGGTTCGGTGTGGTGGGGTTATCTTCATTAGCACCGACGTTTCTGACGCTACGTCAGGCTAACGGTGCGCCTTTACCCCGATTTCGTCTTAAGCAATCGGACTACCAGACGTTCCGCTCGACCTGTGCGATGGAATGTTTGCACTGCAACCTGACGGCGTACGTCTGGAAAGACCGGTTAATGAAAATTGAAGCGACGAAAGGCTTCAATGTGAAGTGCTGTTTACGGGGAATTAGCCGTACCAAATGGGTCTATCACCCATTACGGCTAACGCAGCCATTGTTGCGGACGGGAGAAAAAGGCGAGGGGAAATTTAAACCGATCACCTGGGACGCCGCGCTGGATCTCATTGAAAAGAACATCCGGGAGACCATTGCCACTGAGGGCAATAAAGGGTTACTGCTCACTGCCGCTTCCGGGAACATGGACTCCATCAAGAACGATATGGCCAAAGCCTTTTTCGATTATCTTGGTGGCAGTACCAAAACCGCGGGGTCGCTCTGTTGCGCGGCGGTCACTGCGGCGATGATGCCGATGGTTGGCCTGCGCTATGCCGATACCCGCGATACCATTGCAGACAGCCGCTACATTTTGTGTTGGGGGAATAACCCGGCGGTCACCATGCATGCCTATTTTAAAAACTACTCACAGGCGCAGAGAAACGGCGCACGGTTGGTGGTGATCGATCCGCGATTTAACGAAACGGCGGCCAAAGCCGACGAATGGGTGCCGATCGTGCCGGGTACGGATATCGCCCTGGCATTAGGGATGATTAACATCATCATGCAGGAGAAACGCTATGACGCGGATTTCCTGCGCGCGCATACCGGTGCGGTTTATCTGGTGGATCCGCAGCAGCAACTGATGCGTGCCGACCCAAATGACGCGGACAGCTATCTGGTGTTTGATACCCAGAGTCAGACCCTGAAACGCCATGATGCGCCCGGCGTAATACCCGCATTGCTCAGCGAGGAATTACCTGCCAACAGTGAATTCACCACCGTGCTGGATAACGTCTGGGCGCAGGCAAAACCCTGGACAGCACAGAGAGTGGAGGAGGAGACTGACGTGCCCGCGCAGACGGTGCTCCGTCTGGCACGAGATTACGCTGCAACGCAACCGGCGATGATTGTTCAGAACATGTCGGGGGCACAGAGAACCGAGTTTGGGACTTACGTCGCTGCCAGCCAGTTCTATCTGGCGTTGATCACCGGCAATATCGGCAAAGCCGGGGCGGGGGTCTGCGATGCGGGTGGCGTCAGACAGATGGCAAAATTCTCGCCCATCGTTCCTCCGGCGCCAAATGCGGCCAAAATTCCCGCCATTCCTATTCCTAAAATTGGTGACTGGGTCGTTAATGAAAAACCGCATGCGATTAAGTTCTGGTGGAATATGACGCTGGGTGCGATGACTCAGTTACCCAACACCAACCAGGTCAGAGAGGCCTTTAAAAAGGTACCGTTTGTGGTAGTAGCCGACAATCTGATGAGTTCGTCTGCGCTGTACGCCGATCTGGTGCTCCCCGTCACGACCATTTTTGAGGATGTCAGCCTTATGGCGGGCGTGCGCAGTCACTATGTGCAACTGATGGAGAAGGCCGTGGAGCCGCCGGGAGAAGCCAAACCCGATTACTGGATTTTTGCCCGGCTGGCCGAACGCTTTGGTTTTGGCGAGGTTTTTAACCAGCCTATTGAGCACTATATCGACACCTGCCTGAAAGGCTCGGGCATTACCCGCGACATGCTGAAAAAGGGACCGGTATGTCCCGTCGAAGATGACTGGATCCCGTTTAAAGACGGCCAGTTCCTCACCTCGACCGGCAAAGCGCATCTGTACATTGAGGAGTGGGCGAAGAAAGATTTCCTGCCGGTGGTGACCTGGAAGCAGGTGAAAGAATCGGTTAAAGGATCGCCTGAACTGGCTCAAACCTACCCGCTAATGGCGGTGCAGCGCAAACTGGCGCGCAGCGTGCACTCCAGCCACGGGATGAATGAGTGGATCCTGGAGGTTCAGCGTAACCGCCCGAATGTGATGATCCACCCGGAAGATGCCCGTCAGCGAAAGATTCAGTCCGGAGAGTGGGTCGTGGTGTTCAATCACCGCGGTCAGCATCGGGCGATTGCCGACGTGACCACCCATATCAAACGCGGAGTGGTGAGTCTGGATAACGGCTGGTGGGAGCAGCAGGGCGGAAGCAGTAGCCATGTGACTAACGATCAGGTGGAAGTGTTGGGCAATGGACACTGTTGCAACAGTACGCTCGTCGATGTGAGAAGGGAGGCTTAATTGCATGAAACAGTATGGATTTCTTATTGATATGCAAAATTGCTACGGTTGTAAAACCTGTAGCATGGCCTGCAAATCAGAAAACATGACGCCGATGGGCGTTCTCTGGCGTCGGGTTCGTGAACGCCATACGGATGAACCCAATACGCAAGCCTTCATCAGTATGTCGTGCAACCACTGCGATGACCCGCAATGCATGAAAGTCTGCCCGGCAGGGACGTACAGCAAACGCGCCGACGGCATTGTCGTGCAGGATCACGATCGCTGCATTGGCTGCCGGATGTGCATCATGGCCTGTCCGTGGAGTGCGCCGGTGTACGATCCCGCAGAAGGGAAAACCAGTAAGTGCAATCTGTGTGCTGAACGTCTCGATGAAGGATTGCAGCCGCGCTGCGTAGAATCCTGTCCTGCAGGCGTATTACGTTTTGGCGAGATCGCAGAGCTGCGTAAGGAGCATACGACGCCATGGACGGTGCTGGAAAAACGCTACAACCTGCCCGATCACACGATTAGCCAGCCTAACATTGTCATTATTCCGCCGCGGGATTAAGGAGAACAACATGGAACAGTATGAATTGCCGTTGGTCTTCTTTACTGTCTTTGCTCAGTGGGGGGCTGGCGGGGTACTGGCGCTGACGCTATGCCAGGTTTTCAGCGCACAGAAATTCAGCGCAATGCAGTGTCGTACGCTGGCGCTTCGGTTCTGGATCATTACCGTGCTGGGGTCCTGTGCGTCGCTGGCGCATCTGGGCGCGCCTGAAGGTGCTTACCGATCTCTGACTGGACTGGGAAGCTCCTGGCTCAGCCGGGAAGTGGCCGCGTTTATTGTGCTCAATGGCGTGATGTTTTGCTGGCTACTGCTGTGCTGGTTCAGGCCTGCGCCGCGCGGAGTGACGCTGCTGGGCGGTGTGACGGCACTGGTGGGATTGGGCACTATTCTGGTGACGTCGCAGGTCTATTACCAGATGCCGTTACACCCGCTCTGGCACAACGCTGCGACGCCTGCCGCTTTCCTGGGAACGGCGCTGCTGACGGGGTTTATGAGTGTCGCCATTGCCAGAGCGTACTGGCACCTTTCACCTTCTACGGTCTGTAATGCGGGGATTGTGACTGGCATTGTACTGAGTGCAGGCGCACTGGGCCTTCGTTATCAGGTTCCGGGTGCCGATGCATCCAGCCCTCTGCTCTGGTGGCAGCTGTTCGCCAGCGTGTGCGTCGCGGTGTGGGGAATATCACGTCTGAACAGCGGGATGCGCAGTTGGCTATGGGTGGCACTCATCATCACGGGAGAACTGGCCGGTAGAATGCTGTTTTACAGCAATGTCATGAGTTCCGCGCCCTGGTTTTGAATGATTGGTCTCCAGGCCGGATGGCGATGCTAAAGCGTCTTATCCGGCCTGGAGACTGACGCGCGTGGCGTCATCTTACTCGTAGTAATTATAAATACCTGCCGCCATCACCAGTTGTGATGCGACTTCATGGGCTTTTTCACGCCCAACCAACAGGTCGATAATCTTTAAGCCAAAATCGATTGAGGTTCCCGGGGCCTGGCTGGTCAGTAATTTGACCCGCGGGTCCCACACCACGCGTTTATCCTGCCATTGTTCTGCGGGTATTTTATCTTTCAGCGCCGGGAAGCCCGTCATATTGCCGATGGGAAAAATGTCATGCGGAACGAGTACGGTAGCGGCTGCCGCGCAAATGGCGGCGACAATCCGTCCGGAACGGTGAAACTGTTTAACGGTTTCAACCAGCAGCGTGCTGTCGCGAAAACACTCGGCGCCCTTAATGCCGCCCGGCAGGACGATGATGTCGTAGTCGCCATCGGCCACGGCAACCAGCGGCGCATCCGCCAGCAGTTTTACGCCGCGTGAACAGACAATGGTCAGACTGCCGTCGCTGGCGACGCTCGCGGTGGTGACGTTGATTCCACCACGAACCAGCAGGTCGATAGTGGTAACCGCTTCGGTTTCTTCACTACCAGGGGCGAGGCATACCAGTGCCGATGCGCTCATACTCACTCTCCTTACGTTTTACTAACTCAAACAGGCGGCTGTTTTCCGGCACCGCAATCCCGTGTGCACGGGCGCGTTTCAACAGATAGCCGGTAATGTAGTCTATCTCGGTATGACGCATGGCCCGGATATCCTGCAGCATAGACGAGATATTTTCTGCTGTACTGTCAATAACTTGCTCGACATAATAGCGTAAATCGTCCACCGAGGTATGATGACCTTCGCGCTCAATGACCGCCGCGACTTCCTGGCAAATCAGATTGACCTCTTCAGGATGGTTGCGCAGTTCGCCATTCGGGCAGTTCCACAGCGCGGTCAGGGGATTGATCACACAGTTCACCGCCAGCTTGCGCCACATCTCAGCACGAATATTATTATGCCAGGCGACGTCAGGCAGCACGCATTGCAGCAAATCGGCGAGATAGCTGAAATCGCCATCCTGCTCGCGCGCCGGACCGATACGCGTGGTGCCGTTCGCGACGTGGATAATGACGTTGCCATCGCGACGTGCAGCGTGGGTGGTCGTTCCCATCAGCAAGGGTTGGTGGATAGCGTGCAATTCTTCAATCGTTCCCATGCCGTTATGGATCAACAGAATGGGCGTCATTTCCGACAGCGTTGACGCCAGCGCTTTGACCGCGTCGGAGACCTGCCACGCTTTGAGCGTCACCAATAGCAAATCGCTGGTGGCTAAAAACTCCGGATCGTTTGCCGTCAGGGATTCGTTAAATATCGACCCGTCCGTCTCAATCACATTCACGCTGCAATAGGGCTGCGGAACGCGCAGCCAACCTTGTACTTCATGTCCCTGTTTGCACAGCGCCGAAAGCCATAACTGTCCTAAGGCTCCGCATCCCAGTACGGTAATTTTCATTCTTCCTCCTCACCCGCAACAGCACCAGGTGTTTGCTAACATAGTATAGCGCTGTCTGTTGAGTCACTTTGCAGGTATTATGCTTCGCATCAAAAATGAAGGGAGAGGAAAAGATGCCATCTTTCGATATTGTGTCTGAAGTTGATCTTCAGGAAGCTCGTAACGGCGTAGATAACGCCATTCGGGAAGTTGAGTCACGTTTTGATTTTCGCGGCGTTGAAGCGACCATTGAGCTCAATGATGCCAATAAAACCATCAAGGTGCTGAGCGAATCCGATTTCCAGGTCAACCAGTTGCTGGATATTCTGCGTGCCAAGTTGCTTAAGCGCGGCATTGAAGGGGCATCGCTTGATGTACCGGAAGAGTTCGTACACAGCGGGAAAACCTGGTTTGTCGAAGCGAAGCTGAAGCAGGGCATCGAGAGCGCCGTGCAGAAGAAGATCGTTAAGCTGATTAAAGACAGCAAGCTGAAGGTGCAGGCGCAGATTCAGGGCGAAGAGATTCGCGTGACCGGGAAATCCCGCGATGACCTCCAGTCCGTGATGGCGCTGGTGCGCGGCGGCGATTTGGGACAGCCGTTCCAGTTTAAAAACTTCCGCGATTAATCTTTAACGGTCCGGCTTTCCGGACCGTTTTCTTTTTTACGCCTGGCTGATGGCCTGTTCAACCTCAAAGCGGTTGGTCACTTTGCTGTCGATCTTCACATAGGCGGAATGTTCCTGCTGTGCAATCAACACTTCACTGACGCCTTCTGTTGCCAGTAAACGCTGCTTCAGCACGTCATCGGCTGCAATCTCCGGTGGAATGACCACCCGCAGGCTGCTGACATACGGCGGCTCTTTCATGGTGCTGGCGACGGCAAGCCAGACAACGGCTAAAAACGCTCCGGCAAGGAAAACCGTCTGACCGTCAAACATCCCATCGACCCAACCGCCCAGTGACCCGCCCAGCGCGACGCCGAGGAACTGGCTGGTGGAATACACGCCCATCGCCGTGCCTTTATAGCCCGCCGGAGACTCTTTGCTGATGAGCGAAGGGAGGAGGGCTTCCATCAGATTGAAGGCGAGGAAGAACAATTGCACACCGATAATCAGTTCCCAGAAATGGCTGCCCGCGCCCCAGAGAACAATCTCGGCAATCACAATCAGCGCGACGCAAAACAGGAACACCCGTTTCATCCGCCGCTTCACTTCGGCGTAGATAATAAACGGGACGACCGAGCCAAACGAAATCAGCATCGTCACCAGATACACTTTCCAGTGTTCCGCTGCGGGTAGCCCGGCATCAGCCAACTGGCCGGGTAGGGCAACGAAGGTGGACATCAGCAGAATGTGCAGACACATGATGCCAAAGTTGAGTTTCAGCAGTTTCGGTTCCGCCAGCACTTTGCTGAAGCTGCCTTTCACCATTCCTGATTCGCGATTAAGCACGTGGTTGTCACTGTCTGGCACCACCCACAGCGTCAGGACGATCCCAAGCGTCGCCAGGACGGCGATCATCCAGAAGAGGGCGTTGAGACCCAGGGCGTGGGTGATGATTGGCCCAAGCACCATGGCGATCGCGAAGGTGATGCCAAAGCTTACGCCAATAAACGCCATCGCTTTCGTGCGGTTTTGCTCGCGGGTTAAATCTGACAGCAGCGCCATCACCGCGGCGGCAATCGCGCCCGAACCTTGTAACGCGCGGCCAAGAATAATGCCCCAGATGGAGTCTGACAGCGCGGCGATAATACTGCCGAGAATAAACACCGCTAACCCGCCGACAATCAGCGGTTTACGACCGATACGGTCGGAAAGCAGTCCGAAGGGGATCTGAAAAATAGCCTGCGCCAGACCATAGATGCCGATGGCGAGTCCAATCAAGGCTTCACTGGCGCCCTGTAGCGCCATACCGTATGTGGTCAGAACCGGCAGGACCATAAACATGCCAAGCATGCGCAGCGAAAATACGGTCCCTAAACCCCAGGTGGCGCGCAACTCACCCGGTGTCATTTTATAATCGTTCATTCCCACCTCTGTCTCAATTTCGCGCCTAGTGTAAAGCGCTAAGCAGGCGGGGTAAACATGAGGTTATTGAGTAAATATTACCGGAAGAGAGATTTGTGACAGAAATAGAAAAGGGTGCCGAAGCACCCTTTTAATACCGTTATCTGGCTTACCAGACGTAGGTCAGCAGATTGTGTGAATCCGGCACCATAAAGTCGACGGACATCATCACGGAGAGCGCGGTAATGGCGATGATGGAGAAACCGAACAGCTTGCGCGCCCAGACTCTGTCATCTTCCACTTTGTAACCGCGCAGCGCCATGCCTAACCACCAGACGCTCACCGCTGCCGCCACCACCAGATATTTATATCCGGCATAGCCGCCCAGAGAGAGCATCAGCGTCGCGATGGCAAATGCGATGATGTACAGCGTAATGTGGTTCTTGGCGACGGAAATGCCTTTCACCACCGGCAGAACCGGGATGTTAGCCGCCTGATAATCCTTAAAGCGGAAAATCGCGATGGCATAGGAGTGCGGCATCTGCCACAGGCTGAAAATCGCCAGCAGAATCAGCGCGCCGCTGTCGAACTCTCCGGTGACTGCGCAGTAGCCGATCACCGGCGGCGCCGCGCCGGAGAGAGAGCCGATCAGCGTCCCGTAGACCGAGTGGCGTTTCATATACAGGCTGTAAACGCCCACATAAACCACAAAGCCCATCACCCCCAGCCAGCAGGCCAGAGGGTTCGCGCCAAACCACAGCAGCATGAAGCCAGCAATACCCAGCAGGGTGGCGTACACCAGCGAGACTTTAGGAGAGATCAGGCCTCTTACCAGCACCCGATTCTTGGTCCTTTCCATCTTTCTGTCGATATCCCTGTCGATGTAGTTGTTAAATACACAACCCGACGCCACAACCAGTGACACTCCGACCAACGTATAGATGAACAGGGGATAGTCGATGCTGCCCTTGGAGGCCAGCAGGAACCCCCCGATCACCGAGATCAGGTTGCCAAAGATGATGCCTGGTTTCGTTACTTGCAGGTATTGCTTAAACATCATAACCGCCGCTCTTAGTGCATCATCATATTGTAGTTGAGGTTCCACATGATCCAGATGGAACCGACAACCAGGATGGCGATGATCAGCACGGTAAAGACAAAAGCCGTCATGTTCCAGCCTTCATCAGATTTGGTGTTCATGTGCAGGAAGCACACCAGATGCACCAGAATCTGCACCACTGCCATTGCCAGGATAGTCCCCAGAATTACGGCCGGAGAGGCAGCACCTGTCATTACCATCCAGAACGGAATGACCGTCAGGATGACTGACAGGATAAATCCTGTCATGTAGGTTTTTACGCTGCCATGGGACGCGCCGCTGTTCACGTTAGAATGACTCATTACATCGCCCCCATCAGATAAACAACAGTGAACACACAGATCCACACCACGTCCAGGAAGTGCCAGAACAGGCTCAGGCACATGATGCGGGTGCGGTTGGTGCTGGTCAGGCCGCGACGGGCGATCTGTACCATCAGCACGGCCATCCAGATAAGACCGGACGTCACGTGCAGACCGTGGGTGCCGACCAGCGCGAAGAACGCAGAGAGGAAGCCGCTGCGATCCGGGCCCATACCGTTAACAATCAGATGATGGAATTCATAGATTTCCATCCCGATGAAGCCGGCACCAAACAAGAAGGTCAACGCCAGCCAGGAAACCACCTGGCTCTTGTTGTTCTTGTGCATGGCGATCGCCGCCATGCCATAGGTAATGGAGCTGAACAACAGCAAGAAAGTTTCAACCAGAACGAACGGCAGTTCGAAAATGTCCTTACCTGTCGGGCCACCTGCGGTGCCGTTCACCAGAACGGCATAGGTAGCAAACAGAATAGAGAACAGAATGCAATCGCTCATCAGGTAGATCCAAAATCCGAAGATTTTGTTCTGGCCTGCATCGTGGTGCCCGTGTTCGTGCGCGTGGGCAGTCGCGTGCGCTAATGTATCAGTTGCCATTTTTCAGCCCTGCCTTAGTAATCTCATCGAAATGCTGGTTTTCCAGTTTTTCGATTTCCGGGACCGGCACGTAGTAGTCCACATCTTCATCAAAGCTTTTCACAATCCAGCTGATGATCATGCCTGCGAAGCTTGCAATAGCCAGCCACCAGATATGCCAGATCATGGCGAAACCAAACAGCGTAGCGAAGGCGGTAATGACGATACCGGCACCGCTATTCTTCGGCATATGAATCTCTTCATAGTGCGCAGGCTGCTTGTACGCTTCACCTTTTTCTTTCATTTCCCAGAAGGCATCACGCTCATGAACGTGCGGCACAACGGCAAAGTTATAGAACGGAGGCGGAGAAGACGTTGCCCATTCCAGCGTACGGCCACCCCATGGGTCACCGGTCAGATCACGATTCTGTTCGCGGTCGCGAATAGAAACATACATCTGAATGAACTGGCACAGGATACCCACTGCAATCAGCGCGGCGCCACAGGCAGCAACAACCAGCATCGGATGGAACTGAGGGTCAATCTGCTGGCTGAGACGACGAGTCATCCCCATAAAGCCCAGCACATACAGCGGCATGAAAGCAACGAAGAAGCCGATGATCCAGAACCAGAATGCGCGTTTACCCCAGGTTTCGTTCAGCGTGAAGCCAAACGCTTTTGGCCACCAGTAGGTCATACCCGCGAAGCAACCAAATACGACGCCGCCGATAATAACGTTATGGAAGTGCGCAATCAGGAACAGACTGTTGTGCAGTACAAAGTCCGCGCCCGGGACCGCCAGCAGTACGCCGGTCATCCCGCCGACTGAGAAGGTCACGATAAAGCCAATCGTCCACAGCATTGCTGAGTGGAATACGATACGGCCCTGATACATGGTGAACAGCCAGTTGAAGATCTTCACCCCGGTCGGGATGGCGATAATCATGGTGGTAATACCGAAGAAGGCGTTAACGTTCGCACCGGCACCCATGGTAAAGAAGTGGTGCAGCCAGACGATGAACGACAATACGGTAATACACACGGTTGCCCACACCAGCGAGGTGTAACCAAACAGACGTTTACGTGAGAAGGTCGCGGCGATTTCCGAGAACACCCCGAATACCGGCAGAATCAGAATGTACACTTCCGGATGGCCCCAGGCCCAAATCAGGTTGATGTACATCATCATGTTGCCGCCCATATCGTTGGTAAAGAAATGGGTGCCCAGATAACGATCCAGGGTAAGCAACGCGACGGTAACCGTCAGAATCGGGAAGGAGGCGATAATCAGGATGTTTGCGCATAGCGATGCCCAGGTAAAGACCGGCATCTTGAACATGGTCATGCCTGGCGCGCGCATCTTAATGATAGTCACAAAGAAGTTGATACCGGTCAGGGTTGTACCAATACCGGACAACTGGACTGCCCATATCCAATAGTCGACCCCGACGCTTGGACTGTACTCAATTCCCGAGAGCGGCGGGTACGCCAGCCAACCGGTCTGCGCGAATTCACCCACACCCAGAGACAGGTTAACCAGGATAACGCCGACAACGGTGAACCAGAAGCTCAGGTTGTTCAGGAACGGGAACGCAACGTCACGCGCACCAATCTGCAGTGGAACCACCAGGTTCATCAGACCGATAACAAATGGCATTGCCACGAAGAAGATCATGATCACGCCGTGAGCCGTGAATATCTGATCGTAGTGGTGAGGCGGCAGGAAGCCCGCTTCACCTGCAGACGCCAGCGCTTGCTGACTACGCATCATGATGGCGTCAGCAAAGCCACGAACCAACATGACGATAGCGACGATGACATACATGATGCCAAGGCGTTTGTGGTCAACCGAAGTTAGCCACTCTTTCCACAGGTAGGTCCACTTACCAAAGTAAGTAATCAGGCCAAGTAAAGCCGCACCACCGATGATAATAGCAGCGATCGTAACCATGACGATGGGTTCATGGAACGGAACTGCATCCAGTGTCAATTTTCCGAACATCGTATTCTTCCTCAGCCCCTTGAGTTGGCGGCTTCCGCGTGGCTCATGTCCATGCCTTCCATTCCTTCGTGCGAGCTGTGCTCACCTTCCGGTTGGGTCATGTCCATGCTCTGACCGTGAGCCATAAATTTGTTAATCACGTCTTTAAACAAATCGGGTTTCACGTTGGAGAAGTATTCCACCTGGTTGTATTCGCTTGGCACAGCCACTTTCTCGAACGCAGCCATGTCGCTCATGGTGTTCGGTGACTGTTTCGCTTTAGCAACCCATTGGTCGAATGCGGCGCGGTCCTCTGTTGCGATAGCCTTGAACTTCATACCGGAGAAGCCAGGTCCGCTATAGCTTGCGGAGATACCGTCATAGGTACCGGCTTCATTGGCGATCAGATGCAGGCGAGTCTGCATACCGGCCATGGCATAAATCTGGCTGCCCAGACGTGGGATGAAGAAGGAGTTCATCACGGAGTTAGAGGTCACTTTGAAGTACACCGGAGTGTTCGCCGGGAAGGCGATTTCATTCACGGTAGCAATGCCCTGTTCCGGGTAGATGAAGAACCATTTCCAGTCCATGGAAACCACTTCGATGGTAATGGGCTTCTCGTCATGCGCCAGCGGCTTGCTTGGCTCAAGAGCGTGAGTGGTTTTCCAGGTCAGCACGGCAAGGAAAATGATGATTAAGATAGGAACCGTCCAGACCACCGCTTCCACTTTATTGGAGTGTGACCAGTTCGGGCTATACTTCGCATCTTTATTGCTTGCACGGTACTTCCAGGCAAAACCTACAGCCATCAAGATTGCAGGAATAACGACGATCAACATCAGGCCAAATGCCGTCAGTATCAGCGAACGTTGCTCCAGTCCAATCTGTCCTTTGGGATCTAACAGCGCAGAATTACAGCCACTGAGTAATGCAGTGCCTGCAATTAATGACAACCATCCCAAACTTTTATTGTATTTCCTGAGTCTCATTTAACGACCTCAATTCCACGGGACCGGGTGGCGTTTAAAGTGTGTGGGCATTTTACGGGAAGGTTACATTACTGTAAACATCATTGGATCTGTGTTACCGGGTTCTGCCGCCCGTGTCACATATGTTGCAAGATATGTCGTTTCAGCATTAAGAACCTGTTGCAACATCACGTTATAACGAAAGGGGACTTCAGGGAGGCGACGCGAGGGCAATTGGTATAACCAATGCAAAAATAAAACAATTGGTTAACAAGTGATTATCAATAAAGAGACAAATAAAATACAAAAAATAAATGTGTTTCGGCTGAATCGAGTAAGGAAAATAAAACCTATAAAAGGCGTCAATAATTTCCAGATTCTATTGCGCACAAAACAACAAATATTAATTTTTTCAGTTGTTGTTTATTTAGCCGATATAATTACGCAAGGTGATTACAACGGCTAAATAAAGGGGCGCTTACACCAGCCGCGTTTTGCATAGCGCCAGATAGTCGAGCAAGCCGCCAAACACGATGCCGAAAATGGCGATAGTCACTGCGACTTCCAGCAGTCCGGCGAGGAAGGAGAAGTTAGTGAACGCCAGCGCGTTCAGCGATAGCAACAGCAGCCAGACGGCAAGCAACACGCATCCCGCCATCAAAATCCATAACGCCAGACGGTAGGCTGAACGGAATTCTGTTCGCGGCAGGAAACTTTCGCTCTGTCGCGTGTACTCCAGCGTTTGCCGACACACCAGCAGCAATATCAGGCCCGGAACGGCGGCTACGACGGAGAAAAGATAAAACGTCGACCAGCCATGCGCCTCGACAAACCAACCGGCAACCGGGCCAACATAGACGCGCCCCACGGCAGAAAGCGCTGACAGCAGGGCAAACTGGGTGGCGGAAAATGACTTATTACACAGCGTCATCAGTAGCGCGACGAACGCTGACGTCCCCATTCCCCCGCACAGGTTCTCGAAAAACACCGCCGCAGCCATGCTGAACATGTGCTTGTCGGTCACCGACAGGAGCCAGTATCCGGCGTTAGAGACGCCCTGCAGAATGCCGAAAATCAGTAAAGCGCGAAACAGCGTCAGCCGTTGCATCAACACCCCGCCGTACAGCGCGCCAATAATCGTGGCGATAAGCCCCAGCGTTTTATTGACGACGCCCACTTCTCCGGCGTCAAAGCCCACACCACGAATCAAAAAGGTGGTGGTCAGGCTCATGGCGAAGGCATCACCCAGCTTATAAAGGATGATGAGCAGCAAAATCAGCCAGGCGTTGTTACGTCCGAAGAAATCGCGTAGCGGGGCTGCGACTGCCTGCTCCAGCGTTTTTGGCACCGGAATGCTGTCGGTCGGTTCGGGGGCGAGCAGAGTGGAAATAATACAAGGGATCAGTAATGCTGCCATCAGCCAGTACATGCCTTGCCAGCCGAGCCAGCGGTCGGCCATCCACAGCGCCAGTCCACCGGACACCAGCATGCCGAGGCGATAGCCGAGCACGCTGATTGCCGCACCGGTTCCGCGCTCTTCTGCGGCTAAGACGTCCGTTTTCCAGGCGTCAAACACAATATCTTGCGACGCTGAACAAAAGGCGATCACTACCGCCAGCGCCGCCATCCATCGCAACTGGCTACCGGGCTCCAGAAAACCCATCGCAGCGATGGAGACCAGCAACAAACATTGCGTCGTCAGCAACCAGCCACGACGACGACCTAAAAAGGGCGGTGTGTAGCGGTCCATGACCGGAGACCAGAGAAATTTAAAGACGTAAGCCTGACCGACCAGCGAAAAGAAACCGATGGTTTTCAGGTCGATATTCTCGACGGTCATCCATGCCTGAAGCGTACCGGAGGTCAACGCGAGCGGCAGGCCGGAGGCAAAACCTAACATCAGCAAAATGGCTGATTTCGGTTGTTGAAAAATGCGTAAGTAGTGACTAGGCATGGGCATATAAAGCTGACCCGGCGCGGAGCCGGGTCAGGGGGCAGAAATTAACGAGCGTTCTGTTTGATGAAGTCGTGGACGCTGGTGTCCTGAGACATATCAGTAATCGTATCGGTCAGCACGCTGTTAACCGCGTTGGCGATATTCTTGTTGGTCGCCTGGAACGCGCCTTCAACGGAGTAGCTGGCGCGGTAGTTTTTGGTCATCTTGTTGCCGTTGGCCGCCGTCGCGATGATCGCGATATCGGCCTTGGTGGCGATGTTATAACGCACGTTGCCCTGAGACACATCCGCGTATAGCTGGTTAACAATGATCTGCAGGTTCACCGCACCGTTCGGGCCAACCATATAACCGCGCGAGGTCATCTGTTTTTCCAGTACTTCTTGTAACAGGAAGCGCAGATCGCGGGAGGCCGTCAGTGTCACCAACTGATTGTCGCGGGTCACTTTTGCCAGCGCCTGGTCCGGACGCTGATCGGCGCCGTTGATGCTAACGGTCACGCCCATCAGGCTAGGATCCTGTTGTGGGAGCGTGATTTTAGGCGAAACGTCAATCGTGGTTGGTGGTGTCGCACAGCCCGCCAGCATGAAAAGCGCGATTAACGGGAAGAGGATTTTTTTTAACATGTTCGTGCTCTCAGTAACTCTTAATCATATGGATAGAGAAAAATTCCCGCCATCATAACATCGCCAACGGCGAGGGGAAGTGGGTAACGCATGTAAATTCATCATGTTGTCGGAATAATGAAGTTATAGAGACCAAATTGGGCATTTATGCCATCCCCCAACGGGTTGAATCAGTAAACTTCATCGCGTTGATGGCGAAAATCAGACGAAGGCTAAATTTTTGTTGTAATGGCGCAATGGAACCGGTAAAAGCGGCTAATATTTAAAGGGATGGGTGACATCTCAGCGCCGTTTGAGGAGATATATCATGATGATACGTGAGCAAATAGAAGAAAAATTAAGGGCAGCGTTCCAACCCGTGTTCCTCGAGGTCGTGGATGAAAGCTATCGTCATAATGTCCCGGCTGGCTCAGAAAGCCACTTTAAGGTCGTTCTGGTTAGCGATCGCTTTACCGGCGAGCGTTTTTTGAATCGTCATCGGATGATCTACGGTACATTAACCGCAGAACTGTCTACGACGGTTCACGCGCTGGCTCTGCATACTTATACCATCAAAGAGTGGGAAGGGTTGCAGGATACGATCTTTGCGTCACCTCCCTGTCGTGGTGCGGGAAGCATCGCGTAAAAACGCATTTGCAACTGCTGGCGTTTTTCCAGTATGTTGCTAAAGATTATGTGAAAACGGCCTGCGGGCCGTTTTGTTTTGTCTGAATTTTGCACGAGTCAAACCCTTTTCAGGGCAAGAATAGCCGGGAATTGTGAAAAATGCCGCAGCAACGCGTAATAACCGTTCTCGACTCATAAAAGTGATGCCGCTATAATGCCGCGTCTTATTTGAATGTCTTCGGGATGATTCTGACGACAGGGAATGTGATTGATTAAGAGAACATCCCGGTTCCGCGAAGCTAATAATCTGTGCTTGCGGAGTAGAGTTGACCGAGCACTGTGATTTTTTGAGGTAACAAGATGCAAGTTTCAGTTGAAACCACTCAAGGCCTTGGCCGCCGTGTAACGATTACTATCGCTGCTGACAGCATCGAGACCGCTGTTAAAAGCGAGCTGGTCAACGTAGCGAAGAAAGTGCGTATTGACGGCTTCCGTAAAGGCAAAGTACCGATGAATGTTGTTGCTCAGCGTTATGGCGCGTCCGTTCGCCAGGACGTTCTGGGTGACCTGATGAGCCGCAACTTCGTTGATGCCATCATCAAAGAAAAAATCAATCCGGCTGGCGCACCGAACTACGTTCCGGGCGAATACAAACTGGGTGAAGATTTCACCTACGCGGTAGAATTCGAAGTCTATCCGGAAGTTGAACTGACCGGCCTGGACACAATCGAAGTTGAAAAACCGGTTGTTGAAGTCACCGATGCGGATGTTGACGTGATGCTGGATACCCTGCGCAAACAGCAGGCGACCTGGAAAGATAAAGACGGCGCCGCGGATGCAGAAGACCGCGTTACCCTCGACTTCACCGGTTCTGTAGACGGCGAAGAGTTCGAAGGCGGTAAAGCGTCTGATTTCGTACTGGCGATGGGCCAGGGTCGTATGATCCCGGGCTTTGAAGACGGTATCAAAGGTCACAAAGCGGGCGAAGAGTTCACCATCGACGTGACTTTCCCGGAAGACTACCACGCTGAAAACCTGAAAGGTAAAGCGGCGAAATTCGCCATCAACCTGAAGAAAGTGGAAGAGCGTGAGCTGCCGGAACTGACTGAAGAATTCATCAAACGTTTTGGCGTTGAAGATGGTTCCGTTGCCGGTCTGCGTACTGAAGTCCGTAAAAACATGGAACGCGAGCTGAAAGGCGCGGTGCGTAACCGTGTTAAATCTCAGGCAATCGACGGTCTGGTGAAAGCGAACGACATCGACGTTCCTGCTGCACTGATTGACAGCGAAATCGACGTTCTGCGTCGTCAGGCTGCTCAGCGTTTCGGTGGTAACGAGAAACAAGCGCTGGAACTGCCGCGTGAACTGTTCGAAGAACAGGCTAAGCGTCGCGTAGTTGTGGGTCTGCTGCTGGGCGAAGTGATTCGTACCAATGAACTGAAAGCGGATGAAGATCGCGTGAAGGGCCTGATCGAAGAGATGGCTTCTGCTTACGAAGATCCGAAAGAAGTGATCGAGTTCTACAGCAAAAATAAAGAGCTGATGGACAACATGCGTAACGTCGCTCTGGAAGAGCAGGCGGTTGAAGCGGTTCTGGCGAAAGCCAAAGTGACTGAAAAAGCCACGACCTTCAATGAGCTGATGAACCAGCAGGCGTAATTCCGCTTAAACGCGCGAATTTCGCTCAAAGGCCCGTCACCGTCAGGTGGCGGGCCTTTTTTTTGTCATGACTTTTGCATGGAAGCGTGCGAAAAAGCCCTTTTCGGTGTTAGCGTTCAGGCAAAAGATTGTTATGCTTGAATTATGGCGATGCCGTACCCATAACAGAGGGACTAGCTGATAATCCGTCCATAAGGTTACAATCGGTACAGCAGGTTTTTTCATTTTTTATCCAGGAGACGGAAATGTCATACAGCGGCGAACGAGATAACTTTGCACCCCATATGGCGCTGGTGCCGATGGTCATTGAACAGACCTCACGTGGTGAGCGCTCTTTTGATATCTACTCTCGTCTACTTAAGGAACGTGTCATTTTTCTGACCGGCCAGGTCGAAGATCATATGGCTAACCTGATTGTGGCGCAGATGCTGTTCCTGGAAGCCGAAAACCCGGAAAAAGATATCTACCTGTACATTAACTCTCCGGGCGGCGTAATTACCGCAGGCATGTCGATTTATGACACCATGCAGTTTATTAAGCCAGACGTCAGCACCATTTGTATGGGCCAGGCGGCCTCTATGGGCGCGTTCTTGCTGACGGCCGGGGCAAAAGGTAAACGTTTCTGCCTGCCGAACTCCCGCGTAATGATTCATCAGCCGTTGGGCGGTTACCAGGGCCAGGCAACGGATATTGAAATTCACGCCCGTGAAATCCTGAAAGTTAAAGGGCGCATGAACGAACTTATGGCACACCATACGGGTCAATCTCTTGAGCAGATTGAGCGTGATACTGAGCGCGATCGCTTCCTCTCTGCCGCTGAGGCAGTTGAGTATGGCTTAGTCGACTCGATTTTGACCCATCGTAATTGATGCCCGGGGCGCAACTCTGCCGCTATACTTACCAGGGGCGGCACAACGCGACAAAGCGAGTTGCGCCTGAGAATGGCATTTTGCGTCGTCGTGTGCGGCACAAAGAACAAAGAAGAGGTTTTGACTCATGACAGATAAACGCAAAGATGGCTCGGGCAAATTGTTGTACTGCTCTTTTTGCGGCAAAAGCCAGCATGAAGTGCGTAAGCTCATCGCCGGTCCATCCGTGTATATCTGCGATGAATGTGTCGATCTGTGTAACGACATCATTCGCGAAGAGATTAAGGAAGTAGCACCGCATCGTGAACGCAGTGCGCTGCCGACGCCACACGAAATTCGTAACCATCTTGACGATTACGTCATCGGTCAGGAACAGGCCAAGAAAGTGCTGGCGGTCGCGGTATACAACCACTACAAACGTCTGCGCAACGGCGACACCAGTAATGGCGTCGAGTTGGGCAAAAGTAATATTCTGCTGATCGGTCCGACCGGCTCCGGTAAAACGCTGTTGGCGGAAACGCTGGCGCGCCTGCTGGATGTTCCGTTCACGATGGCGGATGCCACCACGCTGACCGAAGCGGGTTACGTGGGTGAGGACGTTGAGAACATCATCCAGAAACTGTTGCAGAAGTGCGACTACGATGTGCAGAAAGCGCAGCGTGGTATTGTCTATATCGATGAAATTGACAAGATTTCCCGTAAGTCTGACAACCCGTCGATCACCCGTGACGTTTCCGGTGAAGGCGTACAGCAGGCGCTGCTGAAACTGATCGAAGGGACGGTTGCTGCCGTTCCGCCGCAGGGTGGACGTAAACATCCGCAGCAGGAATTCTTGCAGGTGGATACCTCTAAGATCCTGTTCATCTGTGGCGGTGCGTTTGCCGGCCTGGATAAAGTGATCGCCAACCGCGTTGAAACCGGCTCCGGCATTGGTTTTGGTGCAACGGTGAAAGCGAAATCCGACAAGGCCAGCGAAGGCGAACTGCTCTCGCAGGTTGAGCCGGAAGATTTGATCAAGTTTGGTCTGATTCCTGAGTTTATTGGTCGTCTGCCGGTTGTGGCAACGCTGAGCGAACTGAGCGAAGAAGCGCTGATCCAGATCCTGAAAGAGCCGAAAAACGCGCTGACCAAGCAGTATCAGGCGCTGTTCAATCTGGAAGGCGTTGACCTGGAGTTCCGCGACGAAGCGCTGGATGCGATTGCCCGCAAAGCCATGGCGCGTAAAACCGGTGCCCGTGGTCTGCGTTCCATCGTAGAAGCCGCGCTGCTGGATACCATGTATGATCTGCCTTCGATGGAAGACGTCGAAAAAGTGGTGATTGATGAGTCGGTGATCGGCGGTCAGAGCAAGCCATTACTGATTTACGGCAAGCCGGAAGCCCAGCAGGCATCTGGTGAATAATTAGCCAATCCATACAATCAGTTAATCAAAAAGGGGGGATTTTATCTCCCCTTTACTTTTTCCGTAATCATGGCGTTGAATGTGTGGGAAACATCCCCATATACTGACATACATGTTAAAGGTGGCATGAAGCACAGCTATGCCATCTGATTACCTGGCGGACACTAAACTAAGAGAGAGCTCTATGAATCCTGAGCGTTCTGAACGCATTGAAATCCCCGTATTGCCGTTGCGCGATGTGGTGGTTTATCCGCACATGGTCATACCCTTGTTTGTAGGGCGGGAAAAATCTATCCGTTGTCTGGAAGCGGCTATGGACCATGATAAAAAAATCATGCTGGTCGCCCAGAAGGAAGCATCAACGGATGAGCCGGGTGTAAACGATCTTTTCACCGTCGGGACCGTGGCCTCTATTTTGCAGATGCTGAAACTGCCTGACGGCACCGTCAAAGTGCTGGTCGAAGGGTTACAGCGTGCGCGTATTTCTGCGCTGTCTGATAACGGCGAGCACTTCTCTGCGAAAGCGGAATACCTTGATTCGCCTGCTATTGACGAGCGCGAACAGGAAGTGCTGGTACGCACGGCGATCAGCCAGTTCGAAGGCTACATCAAGCTGAACAAGAAAATCCCACCAGAAGTGCTGACGTCGCTCAATAGCATTGACGATCCGGCGCGTCTGGCGGACACCATCGCTGCCCATATGCCGCTGAAGCTGGCGGATAAGCAGTCCGTGCTGGAGATGTCAGACGTGAACGAGCGTCTGGAATATCTGATGGCGATGATGGAGTCTGAAATCGATCTGCTGCAGGTGGAGAAGCGCATTCGCAACCGCGTGAAAAAGCAGATGGAGAAATCTCAGCGTGAGTACTATCTGAATGAGCAGATGAAGGCGATTCAGAAAGAACTCGGCGAAATGGACGATGCGCCGGACGAAAACGAAGCGCTGAAGCGGAAGATCGACGCGGCAAAAATGCCGAAAGAGGCGAAAGAGAAAGCCGAAGCTGAACTGCAGAAGCTGAAAATGATGTCGCCGATGTCAGCGGAAGCGACTGTCGTGCGTGGTTACATCGACTGGATGGTTCAGGTGCCGTGGAATGCGCGTAGCAAGGTTAAAAAAGACCTGCGTCAGGCGCAGGAAATCCTTGATACCGACCATTATGGTCTGGAGCGTGTGAAAGACCGCATCCTTGAGTATCTCGCGGTACAAAGCCGTGTGAACAAAATCAAGGGGCCGATCCTGTGCCTGGTGGGACCGCCGGGGGTAGGTAAAACCTCTCTGGGTCAGTCCATCGCCAAAGCGACCGGGCGTAAATACATCCGTATGGCGCTGGGCGGCGTGCGTGATGAAGCGGAAATTCGTGGCCACCGTCGGACATACATCGGTTCAATGCCGGGTAAACTGATCCAGAAAATGGCGAAAGTGGGCGTGAAAAACCCGCTGTTCCTGCTCGATGAGATCGACAAAATGTCTTCCGACATGCGTGGCGATCCGGCATCTGCACTGCTTGAGGTGCTGGATCCCGAGCAGAACGTGGCCTTCAGCGATCACTACCTGGAAGTGGACTACGATCTCAGCGACGTGATGTTTGTCGCGACCTCCAACTCCATGAACATTCCAGCGCCGCTGCTGGATCGTATGGAAGTGATCCGTCTGTCCGGGTATACCGAAGACGAGAAGCTGAACATTGCCAAACAGCACCTGTTGCCGAAGCAGATTGAGCGTAACGCGCTGAAGAAAGGCGAGCTGACGGTCGACGACAGCGCCATTATCGGCATTATTCGTTACTACACTCGTGAGGCTGGCGTGCGTAGTCTGGAACGTGAAATTTCCAAACTGTGCCGGAAAGCGGTTAAGCAATTGCTGCTGGATAAGTCACTGAAACACATTGTGATCAATGGCGATAACCTGCACGACTACCTGGGTGTACAGCGCTTTGACTATGGTCGCGCGGACAATGAAAACCGCGTAGGCCAGGTGACAGGTCTGGCGTGGACGGAAGTGGGCGGCGATCTGCTGACCATCGAAACCGCCTGCGTGCCTGGCAAAGGCAAGCTGACCTACACCGGTTCGCTGGGTGAAGTGATGCAGGAGTCCATTCAGGCTGCATTGACCGTGGTGCGTGCGCGTGCGGAAAAACTGGGTATTAATCCGGACTTTTACGAAAAACGCGACATTCACGTTCACGTTCCGGAAGGGGCGACGCCGAAAGACGGTCCGAGCGCCGGTATTGCGATGTGTACCGCACTGGTTTCCTGCCTGACCGGTAACCCGGTGCGTGCCGATGTGGCGATGACCGGTGAGATCACCCTGCGTGGTCAGGTGCTGCCGATCGGTGGGTTAAAAGAAAAACTTCTGGCTGCGCACCGTGGTGGTATTAAAACGGTCTTAATTCCGGATGAAAACAAACGCGACCTGGAAGAGATTCCGGACAATGTTATTGCCGATTTGGACATCCATCCGGTGAAACGCATTGAAGAGGTTCTGACACTCGCATTGCAAAATGAACCCTCTGGAATGCAGGTTGTGACGGCAAAATAGTGACCTCGCGCAAAGAGCACTAATAAAAACAGGGCTGGCAGGCCATTTCGTACTTGCCAGCCTTTTTTTGTATAGCTAATTTAGATGACGGATTGGGCTTGCCATCATTATCGGGTGTTGTAAGGGCATGGCAGGCCTGATATAACTGCTGCGCGGTCGCACTTTGAAGGATTCTGGTGCGATATAAATTATAATGAGGAAGAGAAGAGTGAATAAATCTCAACTGATCGACAAAATTGCTGCAGGGGCTGATATCTCCAAAGCTGCGGCAGGGCGTGCGTTAGACGCAATTATTGCTTCTGTTACCGAATCTCTGAAAGAAGGGGATGACGTTGCGCTGGTAGGTTTTGGTACTTTTGCTGTTAAAGAGCGTGCTGCCCGTACTGGCCGCAACCCGCAAACAGGTAAAGAGATCGCCATTGCTGCCGCCAAAGTACCTGGTTTCCGTGCAGGTAAAGCACTGAAAGACGCAGTAAACTAAGCGTGATCCCCTTCCGGGGACAGGACTCAGTACAAGGGCGCATCAATTGATGTGCCTTTTTTGTTTTTGCAGCGATTTTCTACATGTTGTGGGCTGACAATCGCCCCTGTTTCTTGTCACAATAGGCCTTTATGCGCAGCGTTCAGGAAACGCTATGCTGCGTAACGCGTATATACACAAGGCATTCACGTTTCATCGGGGCAGTTAACGACGAGGCCGCGTGAAAGATGCCGTGTATAGTCACCTACAGCGGAGTGTGGTTACACCATGATGGACAGCTTACGCACGGCTGCTAACAGTCTCGTGCTCAAGATTATTTTCGGAATCATTATCGTGTCGTTCATTCTGACCGGCGTGAGTGGTTACCTGATTGGCGGAGGCAACAACTACGCCGCTAAAGTGAATGACCAGGAAATCAGCCGTGGGCAGTTTGAGAATGCGTTCAACAGCGAACGTAATCGCATGCAGCAACAGTTGGGCGATCAGTACTCTGAGCTTGCGGCAAACGAAGGTTACATGAAAACCCTGCGCCAGCAGACGCTTAATCGTCTGATTGATGAAGCGCTGCTTGATCAGTATGCCCGCGAACTCAAACTGGGCATCAGCGACGAGCAGGTGAAGCAGGCGATTTTCTCCACGCCGGCATTCCAGGTCGATGGCAAATTTGATAACAACCGCTATAACGCGATTGTTAATCAGATGGGGATGACCGCTGACCAGTATGCGCAAGCCTTGCGTAACCAACTGACTACACAGCAGCTTATCAGCGGCGTCGCGGGCACCGATTTTATGCTCAAGGGTGAGACTGATGAGCTGGCGGCGCTGGTTGCACAGCAGCGTGTCGTCCGTGAAGCCACGATTGACGTCAATGCTCTTGCAGCGAAGCAGTCGGTGACGGATCAGGAAGTGGCCAGCTACTACGAGCAGCACAAAAACAGCTTCATGACTCCGGAACAGTTCCGCGTCAGCTACATCAAGCTGGACGCCGCCTCGATGCAAAAGCCGGTCAGCGATGAAGATATCCAGTCTTATTACGATCAGCATCAGGATCAGTTCACCCAGGCACAGCGTAGCCGTTACAGCATCATCCAGACTAAAACGGAAGATGAAGCGAAAGCGGTACTCGACGCGCTGAACAAAGGTGGTGACTTTGCTGCGCTGGCGAAAGAGAAATCGGCCGACATCATCTCTGCCCGCAACGGCGGCGATATGGGTTGGCTGGAAGACGCCACCACGCCGGAAGAGCTGAAAAATGCCGGGCTGAAAGAGAAGGGCCAGCTTTCTGGCGTGATTAAATCCTCTGTTGGCTTTCTGGTTGTGCGTTTGGACGACATTCAGCCGGCGGTTGTGAAGCCGCTGAACGAAGTCCGTGATGACATCGCAGCGAAAGTGAAACAGGAAAAAGCGCTGGATGCTTACTTTGCTTTACAGCAGAAAGTGAGCGATGCGGCGAACAATGATACGGAATCTCTGGCGGGTGCCGAACAGGCAGCTGGCGCGAAAGCGGTACAGACGGGCTGGTTCAGTCACGAGAACCTGCCGGAAGAGCTGAATTTCAAACCGGTATCAGACGCCATTTTTGATGGTGCTCTGGTGGGTGAAAACGGCGCGCCGGGCAGAAACTCCGATATCATCACCGTCGATGGCGATCGCGCGTTTGTTCTGCGTATCAGCGATCACAAGGCAGAGGCCGTGAAGCCGCTGTCTGAGGTGAAAGATCAGGTTACGGCGCTGGTTAAGCACAACAAGGCAGAGCAGCAGGCTAAACTGGATGCGGAAAAACTGCTGGTTGAGCTGAAGGCGGGTAAAGGCGCAGAAGCGATGAAAGCCGCTGGTCTGAGCTTTGGAGAGTCTAAAACGCTGAGCCGTACGGGCCAGGATCCGGTTAGCCAGGCGGCGTTTGGTCTGAGCCTGCCGGCGAAAGATAAGCCGAGCTATGGCATTGCCAACGATATGCAGGGCAATGTGGTTTTGCTGGCTCTGGACGACGTGAAAGCGGGCTCCATGCCGGAAGATCAGAAGAAAGCGATGGTTCAGGGGATCACCCAGAACAATGCGCAGATTGTCTTTGAGGCATTGATGAGTAACCTGCGTAAATCGGCGAAAATCAAAATCGGCGATGCGATGGATCAACAGCCGTAATCGTCGAGACGTCTCGCAAATCATTGCACAACCGTTGTAACACCTGAAGGCCGCTTTCGCGGCCTTTTCCATTTCTGACATTTGCCATTTGTTCGTTGGTTTTAACCTCGTTATCGTGATTCCACTGTTCACTAACAAGGAGAAAACAGTATGAAACATGGAATCAAAGCGTTACTTATCACCCTTTCCTTCGCCTGCGCGGGTATGACGCAAAGCGCGCTGGCGGCGTCATCGACAGCGGCAGCGAAAAGCCCGGCGGTGGAGACCAGCGCACAAGCACCGGTTGCAGGACAAAACAAATCCGCGGTTCCGGCGAAAGCCAGCACCGAAGAGGGCACCAGGGTCAGCATCAATACCGCATCGGCAGAAGAGCTGGCGCGCGCGATGAACGGTGTTGGCCTGAAGAAAGCACAGGCGATCGTCAGCTATCGTGATGAGTACGGTCCGTTTAAAACGGTGGAAGATCTCAAACAAGTACCGGGGATGGGCAACGCGTTAGTGGAGCGCAATCTGTCTGCTTTAACACTTTAATCACTTGCGCACTGGCAAATATTTGCCAGACTGAGAGAGGTCATACCAGTTATGGCCTCTCTACTCCTGTCTCTCTATAACAAAAACGTAAGGTCTCTGCGCTATGCAAACACAGATTAAGGTTCGTGGTTATCATCTTGATGTCTACCAGCACGTGAATAATGCCCGCTATCTTGAGTTTCTGGAGGAAGCCCGCTGGGATGGCCTGGAGAGCAGCGATAGCTTTCAATGGATGACTGCCCACAATATCGCTTTCGTGGTGGTCAACATCAATATTAACTATCGCCGTCCGGCGGTTCTGAGTGATCTGCTAACCGTCACCAGTCAGGTGCAACAGCTAAACGGGAAAAGCGGTATTCTAAGCCAGGTGATTACGCTGGAACCGGAAGGACAGGTGGTGGCTGATGCGCTTATTACGTTCGTCTGTATTGATCTGAAATCGCAAAAAGCGCTGCCGCTGGAAGGGGAGTTACGCGAAAAGCTGGAGCAGATGGTGAAGTAGGGGTGGATGATCCAACTGTTGGCCGGATAAGGTGCCTGGCACCGCCATCCGGCGAAACCCGCAATTATTTCAAACCGGTCTTCTGCTTCATTGCCGCCATTATGACCGGTTTATCTGCCAGGTAATGATTCAGGCCATTTGCGCGTAGATTACAGGCCGCGCAGTGGCCGCAACCGTCGCCCTTGATGCCGTTATAGCAGGTCAGCGTTTCTTCACGTACCAGATCCAGCTTGCCCCAATAATCTGCCAGCGCCCAGGTTTCGGCTTTATCAATCCACATCAGCGGCGTTTCAAAGCGGATATCTTTCGCCATCCCCAGTTTAATGGCGTGATTCAACGCCTCGACAAAATCATTGCGGCAGTCAGGGTAACCAGAGAAATCGGTCTCGCAGACGCCGGTAATCACCGCTTCTGCTTTTACCTGATAAGCATAAATCGCCGCCAGGGTCAGAAACAGAATATTACGTCCAGGGACAAAGGTATTCGGGATCCCATCGGCATCCGGTTCATAATCCGGAACCGGGATGTTGTCACGGGTCAGGCTGCTGACTGCCAGTTCACTCAGCAGCGTCACGTCCAGTACTTTGTGTGCACGTGCACCCAGTTTCAGGGCCAGATCACGTGCAACATCAATCTCCGCGCGATGGCGCTGACCATAATCAAAGGTCACGCAATGCACTTCATCATACTGATGCAGCGCCTGCACCAGACAGGTGGTGGAGTCCTGGCCTCCACTGAATACTACGACGGCACGTTTCATGGTTAATCCTGATAAGTTACTGTACACAAAGCCATTCAAATTGCATCGAGACGAAAAGTCTGAGAATCTCCTAGAGTTTACATAAGTAAATGACAGGGGTGAACAGACGTAGCCGACAAAGAGGCAGTTTGAAGAATGACGTGTATAAAGCCGCTATGGTAGCGCCAGAGTTGCCTGGCGACCAGCTTCTTCACGACGCGGGTGGTGGTAGCCAGGCTTCGGTGAACTCAAACCAGCCGCGCGGATTCAACCGCACCCCGTTCACACCAGGTGGTGCGCTGATGCGATAGTGATAGTTAAACAGCGGCGTCAGCGTCGCGTCATCCATCAGGCTGGCGAAAACTTGCCGCAGCGCGGCATAGCGATGATCCTCTTCCGGTCTGATTTGCAGCGCATCCAGCGTGGCCTGAAGATGTGAGAATGTTGGTGCATCAAGCACGTGCGGCCAAAGTGAATCACAGCGTAGCCACTGTTCGAGTGTATATTCGGGCGCTTCGCCAATCAGGCGGTCTCCCATCAGCAGATCCGCTTCGGCAAGCCGTTGGCAGCCGTCCCAGGTTTTCGCGTTATGAAAAATCAGCGTCAGTTCGCAGCCGAGGGCGGCCAGCGTGTGGCGCAGGTGTTCTGCCATAGTATGCAGTTCCACCGGCAGGTGATAAACCAGCGTCATTTTTTTCGGTAGTTCAACCGATTCCAGCCCCTCCCACTGCGGAATGGCCCAGCCAGGCAACAATTCGTTGCAGGGCGTAATCAGGTTTTCTCTCACATCCAGCGTTTGCAGCAGTGAAGAACGATGAATAAGGCTGACCAGCCGACGAGCCTGCAGTGGCGTCAGGTGGGCGCTTTTTTTCAGCGCGAGATAGCAAAAGCCGAGACTGATGCCGGTACTTACCGGGCTCACCGTGGCGAGTTCTTCGGGTTTGCCAATGGTTATCTGCACCGGATGGCGACAACTGGTGCCGAGATCTTGCTCAAAAAGCTGAGGGGTGATCCAGTATTCAATGGCTTTGAGCAGTGGATGTACGAGATGGTAATGGTCATGGCTTTCCAGACGTACCAGTTCGGGCGTAAACAGCGTCAGACGAAAAGGTCCCGTTCCGATGACGGGGTGTTCCGGATGTGCCAGCAGGCTGCCGTAGCTTGCCAGCCGGTGCGCCAGCCAGAAATCCGGGCGGTGCAGGATAAACGTCAGGCACTGCGGATGCGTCACCTCAATGTGCTTTACGCTGATAAACAGCCGGTTCAGTGCCGGGAGTTTGCGCAACATCAGCAGTCGCTGATGAAGCTGTGTGGTTTCTACCGCGTCACCGTTGTGCCAGAACAGCGTCGAGCGGATATAGAAGTCCCAGCGCAACCCGTCGGCGGAAATATCCCAGTGGTGGGCTAAATCCCCGCAGGGCCGCTGCGTCTGGCTGTCAAAACGGGTCAGTCCGGAGAAAATCTGCCCTGCGAGATGTTGCTCGGCGCGACCGGGAAGAAAACCAGAATGCAGCGGTTCAAGCTGACGGTAATAGGGAATACGCAGCGTGGGCGTGTCGTTTTGCCATTGACCCCCCATAAAGGGCTGCAGCATGGCCCGTAGTTCACCGGGTGCCAGTTGCGCCAGCTCCAGTACGCTAAGCTGTTGGCCCTTCTCCAGCGCCTGTTCCATCATCGCCGTGCGCAATGATTCCGGGGCCACCAGAAAACGCAGTTGCCCGCGCTTACCGCGTCCGGACTGCGCCTCCCAGACCAGCCAACCCGATTCCTGCGCCTGGCGCAACAACGTGCGGACGTGCCGCTCACTACAGAAGCAGCGTTCAGCCAGTTCCCCGACGGTCACGTGCTGCGGTTCGCCGTTAGAAGGCTGCCAGAGTCGCTGGTACTGATTAAGCCGATTGAGAAGTCGCATATAAACCCGGAACAATTTCTTTTATCTATTCACTATTACTTCCGTATATCTCAGGTAATACTGAATCACAAGTTAATCCGTCACCGAGTGGAGAAAGAGATGGCACGCCTGGCTGCATTTGATATGGATGGCACCCTGTTGATGCCAAATCACCTTTTGGGTGATGAAACGCTCTCTACTCTGGCGCGTCTGCGCGAACGTGACATTACCCTGACGTTTGCCACCGGACGCCATGTACTGGAAATGCGCCATATTCTCGGCACTTTTTCTCTCGATGCTTTTCTGATCACCGGTAACGGGACACGCATTCACTCGCTGGAAGGCGAGGTGCTGCACCGTCAGGATCTGGATCCGGCTGTTGCTGAGATCGTCCTGCATCAGCACTGGGACACACAGGCGAGTATGCATGTCTTCAACGATAACGGCTGGTTTACCGGACAAGAGATCCCCGAGATGCTGCACGCCCACGTCTATAGCGGTTTTCGCTATCAGATTGTGGATGTCGCGCGTATTCCGGCAGATCGGGTGACTAAAGTTTGCTTCTGTGGCGATCATGACGATTTGACGAGGCTGAAAATTCAGCTTGAAGAGGTACTGGGCGCACGAGCCCATCTTTGTTACTCGGCGATCGATTGCCTGGAAGTACTGCCGGTAGGCTGTAACAAAGGTTCTGCACTGGAGGTCCTGAGCGGACATCTGGGGCTGTCGCTGACGGAATGTATGGCGTTTGGTGACGCGATGAACGATCGCGAAATGCTTGGCAGCGTCGGCCGTGGCCTGATCATGGGCAATGCCATGCCGCAGCTTATTGCCGAACTTCCCCATTTACCGGTGATTGGTCATTGTCGCAACCAGGCGGTATCACACTTTTTGACACATTGGCTGGACTATCCAAATCTTCCTTATTCCCCCGAATGAGAGACCCTACCAGCACCGGGCGTTCAGCCCGGTTTTTTTTGATTTAATGGGTATTCAGCAACCCCACCAGCTCTGCTTTCGCCGCGCTAAGATCGCCAATATGGGCGCTCACCCATTCAGCATGGTAGTAGGTGTCCAGATAGCGTTCGCCGCTGTCGCACAGTAGCGTCACCAGCGAACCGGTTTCTCCGGCTTCGCGCATGCGGGCGGCCAGTTGCAACATTCCCCACATATTGGTACCCGTAGAGGCACCGACTTTGCGGCCCAGTTGCGTTTCCAGCCAGTGCGCGGTCGCCACGCTGGCGGCATCCGGTACGCGCAGCATCTCATCGACCACGTCGGCAATGAATGACGGTTCGACGCGCGGGCGTCCAATTCCTTCAATTTTGCTGCCGACAGGGCTGCGCAGCGTAGCATCACGCGACTGCCAGAAAGGCAGGAAGACGGAGTTTTCCGGGTCCACCACCATCAATTTTGTATCGTAACCCTGGCAGCGGATGTAGCGGCCAATGGTCGCGGAGGTCCCGCCGGTTCCGGCGCTCATCACAATGTGTTTCGGTACGGGATGCGGTTCACACTGCATCTGGCGGAAGATGCTGTCGGCGATATTGTTGTTACCGCGCCAGTCGGTGGCGCGTTCGGCATAGGTGAACTGATCCATATAATGGCCGTTCAACTCATGCGCCAGTTGTTCTGACGCCGCATAAATCTCGCAGGCGCTGTCCACGAAATGACAGCGACCACCGTAAAATTCAATCTGTTCGATTTTCCGTTTGGCCGTACAGGCGGGCATGACGGCGATAAACGGCAGCCCCAGCAGGCGCGCGAAATAGGCTTCGGAGACTGCCGTTGAACCGGAAGAGGATTCGATAATCGTCGTGCCTTCCTTAATCCAGCCATTGCACAACCCATAGAGGAACAGCGAACGCGCCAGCCGGTGCTTCAGGCTACCGGTCGGGTGGGTGCTTTCATCTTTCAGATAGAGCTGGATATCCGGAAATGCCGGTAATGGCAGGCGGATAAGATGGGTATCCGCCGAGCGCTGATAATCCGCGTTAATCTCATTGATGGCATTTTTAACCCAGGTGCTGTTCATCATTAGTATCCATTTGTCATTTTGTGCCAAGAGTAGCGAAAAGCACGGAAAAAATTGTTGCCATTTAGCCTTTAAAATAGAATGTAAGGAGAAAATTCTTCTCTGAGGTGCCGGTATGTTAGATAAAATTGACCGTAAGCTGCTTGCATTGTTGCAACAGGACTGCACCCTCTCTTTGCAGGCGCTGGCGGATGCCGTTAATCTGACCACCACACCCTGCTGGAAACGCCTCAAACGACTAGAAGATGAGGGAATTCTGGTCGGTAAAGTCGCACTGCTGGATCCGGAAAAACTGGGGCTGGGATTAACCGCCTTTGTGCTCATTAAAACCCAGCATCACAGCAGTGACTGGTATTGCCGCTTCGTGACGGTGGTCAGTGAGATGCCGGAGGTGTTGGGCTTCTGGCGCATGGCCGGGGAGTACGACTACCTGATGCGGGTTCAGGTGGCCGACATGAAGCGCTATGACGACTTCTATAAACGTCTGGTCAATAGCGTTCCCGGTCTGTCGGACGTCACGTCGAGCTTTGCCATGGAACAGATTAAATACACCACTGCGCTGCCAATCGAATAACTCTCCCGGCACGATTTGCCGGAAAATCAGGTCAGGACATAATACGTGCGATTATTTGCTCAATTAAGCTGGTATTTTCGCCGGGAGTGGCGTCGCTACCTCGGGGCGGTTGCCTTGCTTATCCTCATCGCTATTCTGCAACTCATTCCACCAAAAGTGGTCGGTATTGTGGTGGATGGCGTATCTACACAACGCTTTACGCCGCAACAGATCATGCTGTGGATTGGCACCATCGCCCTGATTGCCGTGGTGGTCTATCTGCTGCGCTACGTCTGGCGCGTGCTGCTGTTTGGTGCGTCTTACCAACTGGCGGTGGAGCTACGCGAAGATTATTACCGCCAACTCAGCCGCCAGCATCCTGAATTTTATCTGCGCCACCGCACTGGTGATCTCATGGCGCGCGCCACCAATGATGTCGACCGCGTGGTCTTTGCCGCCGGGGAAGGGGTTCTGACGCTGGTGGATTCGCTGGTGATGGGCTGTGCGGTGCTGATTGTGATGTCCACGCAGATCAGCTGGCAGCTTACGCTGTTTGCTCTACTGCCGATGCCGGTAATGGCGCTGATGATCAAACGCTACGGCGATCGTCTGCATGATCGTTTCAGACTGGCACAGGCGGCGTTCTCCAGTCTCAATGACCGTACCCAGGAGAGCCTGACCAGTATTCGTATGATCAAAGCCTTTGGTCTGGAGGATCGGCAGTCCGCACTGTTTGCGGCTGATGCGGAAGATACCGGGAAGAAAAACATGCGCGTGGCGCGTATTGATGCCCGTTTTGATCCGACGATTTATATCGCCATCGGCACGGCGAACCTGCTGGCTATCGGTGGCGGCAGTTGGATGGTCGTACAAGGTTCGCTGACGCTGGGACAACTGACCAGCTTCATGATGTACCTCGGGCTGATGATTTGGCCGATGCTGGCGCTGGCGTGGATGTTTAACATCGTGGAACGCGGTAGCGCCGCTTACGGTCGTATTCGCGCGATGCTGGCCGAAGCGCCGGTGGTGAATGATGGCAGCGAACCGGTGCCGGAAGGGCGGGGCGAACTGGCGGTGGCGATCCGTGCGTTCTGCTATCCGCAAACCACGCACCCGACGCTGGAAAATGTCAATTTTCAGCTTAAGCCTGGGCAGATGCTCGGCATCTGCGGGCCGACTGGTGCGGGTAAAAGTACCGTGTTGTCGCTGATTCAGCGCCATTTCGATGTCACCCAGGGAGATATCCGTTTTCATGACATCCCTCTGCCATGCCTGCAACTGGATAGCTGGCGCAGTCGGCTGGCGGTGGTCAGTCAGACGCCATTCCTGTTTTCGGATACGGTAGCCAATAACATTGCGCTGGGCTGCCCCGGCGCCACGCAGCAGGATATTGAACATGTCGCGCGTTTAGCCAGTGTGCATGAGGATATTCTCCGTCTGCCGCAGGGTTACGACACTGAAGTCGGTGAGCGCGGCGTGATGCTTTCCGGCGGACAGAAACAGCGTATCTCCATTGCGCGGGCGCTGTTGCTGAATGCCGAAATCCTGATCCTGGATGATGCCCTGTCGGCGGTGGACGGGCGAACGGAGCATCAGATCTTGCACAATCTGCGCCAGTGGGGAGAAGGGCGAACGGTGATTATCAGCGCGCACCGCCTCTCGGCGCTGACTGAAGCGAGCGAAATCATCGTGATGCAGCATGGGCATATCGCGCAGCGCGGCGATCACGAGGCACTGGTGCAGCAGGCGGGCTGGTATCGCGATATGTACCGTTATCAGCAACTGGAAGCGGCGCTTGATGATGCGCCGGAAAATAACGAGGAGGCGGCAAATGCGTAGTTTTGGGCAGTTATGGCCGACCCTCAAACGCCTGCTGGCCTATGGATCGCCATGGCGAAAACCATTAGGCGTTGCAGTGATTATGCTGTGGGTCGCGGCGGCAGCAGAAGTCAGCGGGCCGCTACTGATAAGCTACTTCATCGACAACATGGTGGCTAAAAATAACCTGCCGCTGGGGAGGGTGACCGGACTCATTGCCGCCTATCTTGGGCTACAGATTCTCGCCGCCAGTCTGCACTATGCTCAGTCGCTGTTGTTTAACCGCGCTGCGGTCGGCGTGGTGCAGCAATTGCGTACCGACGTGATGGATGCCGCGCTGCGCCAGCCGTTGAGTGAATTTGACACGCAGCCCGTCGGACAGCTCATTTCGCGCGTCACCAACGATACCGAAGTGATCCGCGATCTGTATGTCACGGTAGTCGCGACAGTTCTGCGCAGCGCGGCGCTGATTGGCGCGATGCTGGTGGCAATGTTCAGTCTCGACTGGCGCATGGCGCTGGTGGCGATCCTGATTTTCCCGGCGGTGCTGGTGGTGATGATTATCTATCAGCGTTACAGCACGCCGATAGTCCGTCGTGTGCGGGCTTATCTCGCCGATATCAATGATGGCTTCAACGAAGTGATTAACGGCATGAGCGTGATCCAGCAGTTTCGCCAGCAGGCGCGCTTTGGTGAGAGGATGGGCGAAGCCAGCCGCTCGCATTATCTGGCGCGTATGCAGACGTTGCGTTTAGATGGCTTCTTATTACGGCCTCTGCTGAGCCTGTTTTCCGCGCTCATTCTCTGCGGTCTGTTGATGTTGTTCAGTTTTACGTCGGCAGGAACAATAGAAGTCGGGGTGCTCTACGCCTTTATCAGTTATCTGGGACGCCTTAATGAACCGCTGATCGAACTGACCACTCAGCAGTCGATGCTGCAACAGGCCGTGGTGGCCGGGGAGCGCGTGTTTGAACTGATGGACGGGCCGCGCCAGCGTTACGGGCAGGACCCGCGACCGCTGGCGTCCGGGCAGATTGACGTTGAGGATGTGTCGTTCGCCTACCGCGATGATAATCTGGTGCTGCAAAATGTCAGCCTTTCCGTACCGTCCCGCAGTTTTGTTGCACTGGTTGGGCATACCGGCAGCGGTAAAAGTACGCTTGCCAGTCTGCTGATGGGCTATTACCCACTGAGTCAGGGGGAGATTCGCCTTGACGGGCGTCCATTACGTTCACTGAGTCACAGCGCGTTGCGTCAGGGCGTCGCGATGGTGCAACAGGATCCGGTGGTCATGGCGGATTCATTCCTGGCAAACGTGACGCTGGGGCGGGATATCTCTGAAGAACAAGTGTGGCAAGCCCTGGAGACGGTGCAACTGGCGGAGCTGGCTCGCGGGATGAGCGAAGGCATTCATACTCAACTTGGCGAGCAGGGGAACAATCTCTCCGTCGGGCAGAAACAGTTACTGGCGCTGGCGCGGGTGCTGGTGGCAACGCCGCAAATTTTGATCCTCGACGAAGCGACCGCCAGTATCGATTCCGGTACCGAGCAGGCCATTCAGCATGCGCTGGCCGCCGTGCGCGAACACACCACGCTGGTGGTGATTGCGCACCGACTGTCGACCATTGTTGAGGCGGACACCATTCTGGTGCTTCATCGTGGACAGGCGGTAGAGCGTGGTACTCATCAGCAACTGCTTGCGGCGCAAGGGCGCTACTGGCAGATGTATCAGCTCCAGCTCGCTGGCGAAGAGCTTGCCGCCAGCGTTCGTGAGGAGTCGCTTCCCGCCTGATGCACCGCCACTGCCGGGTCGCTTCGGCGGTGGTGCAAAAATGTAACGCATCATGCACTGCCATGGTGCGTTTTTCTTTTCCCGTTCCGTTTTCCATTCTGAATCGCCAGTCAGACGGCCTGTAGAACAGACATCGGCCCCGCTTTTTCAATTCTGGCATACCCCTTGCAATACCTCAGTCGTGTAGTCGCACCATATGCCGAATTCTGACTGGAGGGGATCTATGAAGCTGGTTACCGTGGTAATCAAACCGTTCAAACTGGAAGACGTTCGCGAAGCGCTCTCTTCTATTGGTATTCAAGGGCTGACCGTCACCGAAGTGAAAGGGTTCGGACGTCAGAAGGGTCATGCCGAGTTATATCGGGGTGCAGAGTACAGTGTCAACTTCCTGCCTAAAGTGAAGATTGATGTGGCCATTGCCGACGACCAACTGGATGAAGTGATCGATGTCATCAGCAAGGCGGCCTACACCGGAAAAATTGGCGACGGCAAAATTTTCGTCGCGGAGCTGCAACGCGTCATTCGTATTCGCACCGGCGAAGCTGACGAAGCGGCGCTGTAAAGCCTGGCACACAGTAACGGGAAACGACAAAATGAAGATAGCAACGATGAAAACGGGCCTTGCTTCGCTGGCGCTGCTGCCAGGTCTCGCGATGGCTGCTCCGGCAGTGGCGGATAAAGCCGATAACGCCTTTATGATGATTTGTACCGCGCTGGTGCTGTTTATGACCATACCGGGTATCGCCCTGTTTTACGGCGGTTTGATCCGCGGGAAGAACGTCCTGTCGATGCTGACGCAGGTCACCGTCACCTTTGCGCTGGTGTGCATCATATGGGTGGTGTTTGGTTATTCACTGGCATTCGGCGAAGGGAACAGCTTCTTCGGTAACTTCAACTGGGTGATGCTGAAAAACATTGAACTGACCGCCGTAATGGGCAGTATCTACCAATATATTCACGTTGCATTCCAGGGATCGTTTGCCTGTATTACTGTCGGCCTGATCGTCGGTTCGCTGGCGGAACGCATCCGTTTCTCTGCCGTCCTGATCTTCGTGGTGGTCTGGCTGACCCTCTCCTACATTCCGATTGCCCATATGGTGTGGGGCGGCGGCCTGTTGGGATCGCACGGTGCGCTGGACTTTGCCGGCGGTACCGTCGTGCATATCAACGCCGCCATCGCTGGCCTGGTGGGGGCTTACCTGATTGGCAAACGTGTGGGTTTCGGCAAAGAGGCGTTCAAACCGCATAACCTGCCGATGGTCTTTACTGGTACGGCGATCCTCTATATCGGTTGGTTCGGCTTTAACGCCGGTTCCGCAGGGACGGCGAACGAAATTGCTGCGCTGGCCTTTGTGAACACCGTTGTTGCCACGGCCGCCGCGATCCTCGGCTGGATCTTCGGCGAGTGGGCGTTGCGCGGTAAACCGTCTCTGCTGGGTGCATGCTCAGGGGCGATTGCCGGTCTGGTTGGCGTGACGCCTGCCTGTGGTTACATCGGTGTCGGTGGCGCGTTAATCATTGGCGTGGTGGCTGGCGTGGCCGGGCTGTGGGGCGTGACAATGCTCAAACGTCTGCTGCGCGTTGATGACCCGTGTGATGTGTTTGGCGTTCACGGTGTCTGCGGGATTGTCGGTTGTATTCTTACCGGGGTCTTTGCCTCAAGCGCACTGGGCGGTGTGGGCTTTGCTGAAGGGGTGACGATGGGGCATCAGCTGCTGGTTCAGCTTGAGAGCATCGCCATCACGATCGTCTGGTCTGGCGTCGTGGCCTTCATCGGCTACAAGCTGGCGGATATGACCGTTGGTCTGCGCGTCCCGGAAGAGCAAGAGCGCGAAGGGCTGGATGTGAACAGTCACGGCGAGAATGCCTACAACGCATAACAGAAAAATGCCCGGTGAACTTAACCGGGCAACACGGGATATCGCCGGATGCGCAGCAATGCCATCCGGTTTTTTATTCGTTGTGATTACGCATCACCCCTTCCTGCACGGTCGAGGCCACCAGTTTGCCATCCTGCGTGTAGAACTCGCCGCGAACAAATCCGCGCGCGCTGGAGGCCGACGTGCTTTCCACGCTGTACAGCAGCCATTCATTCAAATCAAACGGACGGTGGAACCACATGGAATGGTCGATCGTGGCAATCTGAATCCCTTTTTCCAGGAAACCAATGCCGTGAGGTTGCAGGGCAACCGGCAGGAAATTGAGATCGGAGGCGTAGCCCAACAGATACTGATGGACGCGAATGTCGTTGGGTAATGTACCGTTCGCGCGGATCCACACCTGGCGCGTGGGTTCTGCCACATGGCCTTTTAACGGGTTATGAAACTCAACGGGACGCACTTCCAGCGGGCGATCGCAGAGAAATTTATCTTTTAAAATCGGCGGCAACTGATGCGCGACTGACCGGGCAATGTCGGTTTCTGATGTTAATCCTTCCGGCGCGGGGGCGTGCGGCATGGTTTTTTGATGTTCGAAACCGGGCTCTGGCGCCTGGAATGAAGCGGTCATATAAAAAATAGGCTTTCCGTTCTGAATAGCGGCAACGCGGCGGGCGCTGAAGCTGTTGCCGTCGCGCAGAACTTCCACGTCATAAATAATCGGTCGCTGGCTATCACCAGGGCGTAAAAAATAGCTATGAAACGAGTGGACCAGGCGTTCTTCTGGTACCGTTTCTTTCGCTGCATACAGCGCCTGACCGACGACCTGTCCACCAAATACCTGGCGCAGCCCTAAGTCTTCACTTTGGCCCCGAAAGAGTCCTTCCTCAATTTTTTCCAGATTCAACAATGTCAGCAAATTGTTCAGTGCCTGACTCATACATGCTCTCCAGGTAACAACGACGCCGAAGCGAGATAGGCAGAGTATAACGCAATTTTAGAAGTGGTCCGATGGGTGCAATAGTCTGAAAAACTGGCCAATTCCAGGCAAAAATAAGTGATATGTGCCACACTTAGCTACGTTACGTTTTTGTTAACCACTCTTCCGGCGGGAGGAAAACCCGCTGGTGCAGAGATGATAAGGAGAATTTAATGAAGCTCATGCACATGGTAAGTGGTTTAGCGGTTGCGGTTGCTCTGGCCGCCTGCGCAGATAAAAGCGCGGATATCCAGACGCCAGCGCCAAACCCAAACACTTCAGCAACGACCACACAGCCTGCTATTCAGCAACCTAATGTCTCGGGTACCGTATGGATCCGTCAGAAAGTGGCATTGCCGCCTGACGCCGTGCTTACCGTGACCCTGTCGGATGCGTCGCTCGCCGACGCCCCGTCGAAAGTGTTGTCCCAGAAAGCGGTTCGTACCGAAGGGAAACAGGCGCCATTTAGCTTCGTTCTGCCGTTTAACCCGGCTGACGTGCAGCCGAATGCCCGCATTCTGCTGAGTGCGGCAATTACGGTGAATGACAAACTGGTGTTTATTACCGATACCGTTCAGCCGGTCATCAACCAGGGCGGTACGAAAGCCGATCTGACTCTGGTGCCGGTGCAGCAAACGGAAGTGCCTGTGCAGGCAAGCGGTGGGGCAGCGACAACGGTGCCTTCAACTTCGCCAACGCAGGTCAACCCGTCTTCAGCGGTGCCTGCTCCGACACAGTACTAAGGCCTGTCTGACCCTCTCCACCCGGAGAGGGTCAATAATTCCAGCGATACCGTTGCAAATCAATCAGCCCGCTCCCTGATACCACAATACCTTCTGCCAGTAATGCCTGCCGTTGTCGCTGTAGATCGGGACCGGTGAGTGAAATCGCACCGTGCCGATTCACCACCCGATGCCAGGGCAGGGTGCTGCCTTCGGGTAAACGTTTGAGTACGCCACCAACCTGTCTGGCCGCGCGCGGAGAACCTGCGAGCAATGCGATGTCGCCATAAGTGGTGACACAGCCTTCGGGAATGGAGGCAACAATTTGCCAGACGCGCTGAGGGAAAGTGTCTTGTCTGTCCATGGTCTCTTCCTGCGGTAATCCTTCAGCATAATCTGGAATGGCGGGCGCGGGAAGTTCCATTGCGCAAGAAACCAGCATCTGACCGCCGATGGCTTGCAATTACAGGGGGCAGCAGTGATAATGCGCCTGCGCGTTGGTTAACAACGCTCTCAATGGGGGCTCTGTTGGTTCTCCCGCAACGCTACTCTGTTTACCAGGTCAGGTCCGGAAGGAAGCAGCCAAGGCAGATGACGCGTGTGCCGGGATGTAGCTGGCAGGGCCCCCACCCATTTGTGCCATCTGGCATCACATCTTCGTTTTTCTTCTTGTTGTTGTCATAGTTTTGTCATTTTTTTGTCATCAAATGCTGGCAGAGTGTTTTTGGGATGTTAAATCCTGGCGCTCAATTCGCTTATCACGCCATGGCGATCCTGTCGTCGCCGGAACCGTGCTTTTGCCTGTCCACAAGGATTCTTACGATGGCTACTGCAGTACTGAATGTCAAAATTGATGAGACGTTAAAAGAAAAACTTCGTCATTACGCTGAACTGAATAATGAGAATTTAAGCGTCACGACAGAAAAACTGCTGCTGATTGCCTTCGACGTTGCGGCAGAGGCGGGGGTCTCGGCTGGCGATATCGATAGCCAACACACGGAAGAGTCGTTTGTTGAGCCACTGACTCCTAAAGAAATCAAAGCATTGCGCAGACTACTGAAGAAGAAAAAATGAAACAGCAAACGCTCTCCATCGCCAGTAACTATGGCGAAGCCTGTGAACTGCTCCGCTCGGGTTATGTTAAGCATGTTTGCCTGAGCTGGAACGTCGGTAGTGATGAATTTTTCCGTATAGCCTCTGACTGGTGCGATGCCGGTGCCAAAATAAAGAAAGAGGGCGATAATTTTGTGATTTCCCTCAAGGGTTTTCCGGTTCCTCGTCAGCATTAAATAATCTTACGCACCTTAGCGTTGCCGGACTGCAGACGCAGTGTTTCCCAGATCGGTTCCAGGGTGTTAAACGCCGCGCGCAGAGGCTCTTCCGGTAAGGCAAACGGCATACGTAAGAAACGATCAAATGCGCCCGTGAGCCCAAAACGGGTGCCTGTTCCGAGTTGGATCCCGACGCTTTCCGCCCGCGTGGCGAAAAGCGTTGCCAGCGTATCCGGCAGTTCTACCCAGAAGGATAATCCGCCCTGTGGTTGCTGATAGCGCCACTCGGGAAAGTGTTTGCGCATCAGGGTGTCGCAGAGTGCGCGCCGCGCGGCGAGCTGTTGTCTGCGCTGCGGCAAAAATGAATCAGCATTATCCAGGAGCCACGTGGTGGCAAGTTGTTCGATGACCGGCGAGCCCAAATCGACCGTATCCCGCGTTTGCACCAGCGCGGCGATGGTACGTGATGGCGCACGCACCCAGCCCAGACGCAGTCCTCCCCAGAAACTCTTGCCCGCTGAACCCAGCATAATTACCGGGGCGTCGCGGTGATACGCCGCCAGTGGCGGGGGCGGTGGGGCGTCGTACCAGAGGTTCACCATCGTTTCGTCAATCACTAGCGTTGTACGCGTACGGGCAGCGATATCCGCGATGACGTGCCGCGTCTCATCATCCATACACCGCCCGGTGGGATTATGGAAATCCGGCATCAGATAGGCCATTCTCGGTGAGGTCTGGGCGATGGTTGCGGCCAGTCCATCCGTATCCCAACCCTGTTCGGGTAATGACACGCCCACCGGTCGACAGGAGGCGCCCTGAATGGCCGCAATTGCCAGCGGGTACGTCGGATGATCGACCACTACCCGATCGCCGGGGCCAGTCAATAAGCGCAGGATCAGCGCCAGACCACTGACCGCGCCGTTGACCACCATGATTTCATCCGCCGTTGTCGGAAGGCCTCGCGCACAGTAATGACGGGCGAGCGATTCACGCAAGCCGAGTAATCCCTGTGGTTGATAGCCCGACGTCAGCAAATGCGGTGGCATCGCAACCAGCGCCTGTTGATAAGCCTGATGGATTTCAGGCCCCGCACTGAGGGCGGCGGTGGAGAGATCCAATGCCATCGTGGTACCGGTTCGCGTCGGCACTTCGCGGATATGACCTGGCAGAACCACACGCGACCCACTGCCGTGCCGACTCTCCAGATATCCCTCTTCCCGCAATTGCGCCAGCGCGCTGGCCACGGTGGTCCGGCTGACGTCGAGTACCGCAGCCAGTTCGCGTTCTCCGGGCAAACGACTGTCGAGTGCCAGACGCCCGTCGAGGATCAGCAGACGCAACGCTTCTGCCAGTTGCCGCCAGAGCGGAGTTCTTGCGGCGCTATCCTGCCAGTGCCCAAGCAGGCGCTGGAGAGATTGACTTCCATAACGACGTGATGACATTGCAGTCCACTTTTTCAAAACTGGTCATTAATCATAGTGCCAATTACAGCGATGATGAAGACTATCTGAACGGGGAGGGTGAAAATGGGACGTCGTCTGGTTCAACTTTATTTTGGGCTGGCTCTGTATGGGGTATCAACCGCGATGTTTGTGCGCGCGGATTTAGGTGCCGATCCGTGGAACGTGTTCCATCTGGGGCTGGCGAATCTGTTGTCGATGAAGATTGGCGTGGTGATGATTATTGTCGGCGCGCTGGTACTCCTGCTGTGGATCCCCCTGCGTCAGCGCCCAGGATTGGGGACGCTCAGTAACGTGATTGTGATCGGGCTTGCCGCCGATGCCGCGCTGGCGATGATACCAACGTTTTCCTCTCTCGCGGTGCGTAGCCTTATGCTGGTGGCGGCCGTGGTAGTGAACGCCCTGGCGACGGGGATGTACATTGGCGCGGGGTTTGGCGCCGGGCCGAGAGACGGTCTGATGACCGGTATTCACGCCCGCACGGGATGGTCGGTGCGTACGATCCGAACGGCGATTGAAGTTTCTGTTTTACTGAGCGGTTGGCTGCTCGGCGGTACGCTTGGCGTCGGAACCGTGCTGTATGCGCTGGCGATTGGACCGCTGATCCAGATCTGCCTGCCGTGGTTTCGCTACAAACCCAGTGCGCGGATTCAGACGGCGTAGACAGGAGAGGGCGACTAAACTTATTCACGACTGACGCGGCTGGAATAGGCTTGTCGCGCGGTGGACTTCGGAGGTTTTTCTCATGAAGTACGTGGATGGATTTGTCCTTGCCGTACCTGCCGAAAACAAGGAGGCTTATAAGGCGATGGCGGCAAAAGCAGCACCGCTGTTCAAGGAATTTGGCGCGCTCCGCATTGTGGAATGTTGGGCCGAGGATGTGCCCGATGGCAAACTCACCGATTTTCGTATGGCGGTGAAAGCCGAGGAGCACGAAGAAGTGGTATTCAGTTGGATTGAATACCCGTCGAAAGAAGTGCGGGATGCGGCGAATCAGAAGATGATGAACGATCCGCGCATGAAAGCGTTCAGTGAGTCGATGCCGTTTGATGGTAAACGCATGATTTACGGCGGATTCTCCCCCATTATCGACGACTAGCGTGACTGGCTGTGCGGCGTGCCGCCAGCCATCTTTGCGTTATAAGCGTTTTTCAGCCCACAGAATAAATGCTTCTTTGGGCAGCGCTTTGCTGTAAAGCCAGCCCTGCCCATAATGGACGCCGTGCTGGCGCAACCAGTCTTCCTGATTAGCCGTTTCAATTCCTTCCGCCACCATTTTCAGCTTCAGCGTTTTGGCCATTTCGATGATATGCGGCGTCACGTTTTTATATTCGAGCGCATCGACAAACGATTTGTCGATTTTCAGGATATCTACGTCCAGATTCTGCAAATAACTAAGACTGGAATAGCCGGTGCCAAAATCATCAATATAGATAGCATGCCCCGCCTTACGATAGCGGGCGACAATGGGTGAACTGGTTTTCGGATCGGCAAATCCCCGTTCCGTCAGTTCCAGCGCAATCTGTGAGGGGGCAAGCTGATACCGGTTAAGCCGTTTACTGAGCAACGTCGGGAGCTTTTCAGAGGCGAGATCCGCCGCTTCAACATTTATGGAAATATGCTGTTCGGGATGCTGCTTCAGCCATTTCCCCATATCCTCAAATACCGTTTCAATGATTAAGCGGGTGAGAGGTTCGGTAAGACCAGTCTCTTCGGCCAGAGTGATGAAAATGTCGGGCGACAGGTCGCTGCCGTCAGTTTGCGGCCAGCGCGCCAGCGCTTCCGCCCCTACGATTTTGCCGGTGCTGAGTGACACAATAGGCTGATAATGGACCTTAATATCGCGGTTATTGATGGCATCCTGCAATCGGTGGTGGGGTGACTGGAGACGGCGCAGAATGCGCAAAATAAAGGCGGCGGCCAGCAGACCGATCAGAGTGCCGGCGGGAACCCAGATCAGCGCCTGCCGGTACCAGATTTTTTGTAGTGGGAGGGTCGACGCCCAACTGACAATGGTAATGCCCATCTCCGGGAAAGGGCGAATCTCATAAATAATGCCATGACTTTCCATGTGGCGAGGCGTGGTTTCCTGAGTAAATTGCAGAATATTCGGTGCGAGCGCGCTGCTGCTGGCAATGACGGTATTGCGTTTTACGCCAATAATCGCGACATCGATCTGCCAGGCGCCAAAAGGAACCACGTCGATAAATGAGGCGGGATCAATCATCACGATATAGTCGCCATAGCCCAGTGCTGCCATGTAACGCTCGATCCCCAGATCGTTATGCGCGGTAAACCAGGCGCGGTAGCCATCGTTAGTGATTTTCATGGGCGGCGGGAAGGCCGAGGTATAACTTTCCTGCTCCAGAGAGGAACAGCGTGGTATGTTGTTTCGCAGATACAGTACTTCCTGGACATAGCGATAGCTGAAGGAAAGTCTCCGCATCGCCAGTAAGTGTTCACGCGAGCACGGTGCGCTGTTCACGGCGTTAATCTGCTGTAATGCCTGTTTTGCCTGGGCCACCACGCGTTCAGTACGTTCAGATACGCGCGATGAGTAGGTATCCAGCTCCTCGATGAATTTCTTTTCGACCTGGCGATGAGCGAGCCAGACACTCAAACCGACCGGAACCAATACGGCGAGGATAAGCACTCCTGTTACCAGACTGACCAGATGTCGTGTTCTCACGCAAATATCCTTAATAACGCATTGTAGAGAAAGTATATCCGATCGGGAAAAAAGCCCTGTAAATGATGTCGTTAATCTGCAGAATTTTTTGTGGGGAGTCCGACTTTTCGCCGTCTTCAATGCAAAAGAACGCGCGTTAATGCGGAAAGGATTGAACTGTCATGCGTTCAGCGATAAGGTAATGTTATACTATAACATAATATCAACGCTGATGAGGATATCATGCAGGTCTTGAATTCATTACGTAGCGCAAAGCAGCGCCATCCCGACTGTCAGATCGTAAAGCGGAAAGGGCGTTTATATGTGATTTGTAAGAGCAACCCGCGTTTTAAAGCGGTACAGGGAAGGAAAAAACGGCGTTAGAGAGAAGAGGGCCGGATAGAGGAAAAGTCTATCCGGCAATACCAATTGGCTATGGTGTGGCTTCTGCGCGGGCAAGAGTGAAGATATCGTAAAACGACAGTTCGCCTTTACGCGTCAGCATCTTCTGTAATTGCGCTTTACGTTCATCGTCAACGTCCGGGGAGTGAAGGATGGTGCTAATCAGTGTAGGAGGCACAAAGCGGGTGTTGTACCACTCGCCGTTGTAACACACCCTTAAATCCAGTACGTCGATATCTTCATAGCGATAGCGCGGGGCGACATCAAAAAAGAAAAAACCGTTGAGGATGACAAACAGCACCACCAGCAGCCAGACGGAGTCAACCAGCGTTTCTGATTGCAGCATGACCGCCAGCGTGGCAAACCACGCAACATACATCCCGATAAACAGGCCTGGATGTTTACGAATAAAGCTGATGCTAAAGCGGGGCTTATTATCGCGCTTCTCACGAACATTCAGATCGTCGATGGTTTCAGTGAGCAGGCGTTGTATTTCTGTCATTTTTTGCCTTCGTGATTTCGCAACTTACAGGGGAACGCCCTATTTTAAATGGGCGATTAGCCTGAAAAAAGTAACAGATTAACCACAATTTAGCATAACAGTTACAATTCTATTTACAGTGTTTTAATAATCCGTGCTGGATTACCTCCCACCACGACGTTGGCGGGTACGCTTTTGGTCACTACGGCGCCGGAGGCAACCACCACATTGTCACCAATGCTGACGCCGGGATTAATGACCGCACGCCCACCAATCCAGACATTATTGCCAATCGTGACGGGTTTGCCGAACTCCAGTCCGCTATTGCGTTCTGTCGCATCCAGCGGATGCGTGGCGGTATAGATATGAACGCCGGGAGCCAGCATGCAGTTATCACCAATAATAATGGGGCAGACGTCGAGCATGACGCAGTCGAAGTTGGCGTAGAAGTCTTTACCCAGGAAGATATTGTAACCGTAGTCACAGCGAAATGAAGGCTCGATGTAGGGGCGGTCGCACTGACCTAACAGGGCGTGGAGAATAGCCTGGCGTTCGGCCTTTTCATCCGGGGCGGTGTGATTGTAGCGGTGAACGAACCGACGCGCCTGCAATCGGTCATGGCGCAGAGTCTCATCTGCCGGGTGATACCGTTCACCCGCTATCATTTTACGCTTCTCTTCACTCATTCTGCGCTCTCTGCCTGTTCACTGGTGAGGCAATACAGTAGAGGGTCTGCGTTAATCAGGGAACGATCCCTGAACTATACCGTGACAGAAGTCACAATAGCCATGCTATTGTTATTGCAAATAAGATAAATGTTCCCCAGGAAAACATCCGTATTTCCTGATATTCAGTAATCAAATTAACGAATGAATTTCCAGACGGAGGAGGGGATCTTGTCGTAAAGTTTATTCATCGTCAATTCTGCAAGACGGTGATCGGCGGCTGAGTAAAATACAGCCAATTCATTGTCAGATAATTCATATTTATTTTTCTCAATCACGCGTTCAAGTGTGTCAATTGTCTGACAGCGTCGCAAGCGCATCAAATAATCAGTTTTAGTTAATGGTTTATCGGACATAAATCTTACCTATGATTGTAATAATTTTTAACAAGACAAACTAACAGGGTTAGCTCTGGTGGCATTCACAAAGCAACGGAACAAGCGATTACCTGATTTCCGCCATTTCTGCAGATCCTGCGCATTAATGCCATAACTGCTGAACAACATAAATGTGTCGTCCAGATATTCATCAATCTGCTCAATCAGCTTATTGTCCTCATTATACTTAATTTTATAATTAAGTGCGAAGGTTGCAATATGCTCTATCAGTTCGTTGAGTTGAAGGTTGATCGCCGAGGTTGGGTCGTTAACCCAGCCATGATTGCTTTCTTCAAGGTTTGCAAGACAGTCGTGATAAAGCGTTTCACAAAGAAATTTAAGCTGCGCTATATCATGTCTTTTGGGTGAGTATTCATCCATAACGCATCCCCTTCTTAGTGGCTTGAACTAACCGAACACCTTTCGGGATGGGTACAACTAACTGACCTGGTACTTGCCTTCTACGCTTGATGATTTAACTATAATCTACTCTAAAAAAGATTTCATCGTTATATTACGAAAAATTACAATTAATGTAATATGAGAGAAAGTGAAGGTTTGTGGATTTTTCTCATTATAGCATGTCGCCAGCCCATTCCGAAATGAGATAATTACGTGATTATTTTGAAATTCATCAGATTATCCTCTCTTTCCATCCTCATCGCTTACCTCCGACACGAAACCAGAAACGGATACCCCCCAGGAATTGTCTTAATAATGAGTGGTTAAGTAGGGAATAAGCCATAAGCCAAATGGCCAGAAATAGCCTTCATCCTCTTGTGGATTATAACCTTTATTATCTACAACCAAAAGTCAACAAGGTATCAATAAGCCCTTTTGCTGATTTCATTCGAAAAAAAGGCCGCTTGCGCGGCCTTTTATCAGATGAGCATCAGCGATGTTCTACGGAATGGCTGTGTTCAATATCTTCACTTTTCCGGCTGAAGCGGCGGCGTACCACCACAAAGAAGACCGGGACGAAGAAGATAGCCAGAACCGTTGCGGTGACCATCCCGCCCATAACGCCGGTACCTACGGCGTTCTGCGCGCCGGAACCGGCACCGGAGCTGATAACCAGTGGCATAACGCCCAGAATGAACGCCAGAGAGGTCATCAGGATCGGACGTAAACGCATACGAACCGCATCCAGCGTCGCTTCAATCAGGCCTTTGCCCTCTTTATCCATCAGATCTTTGGCGAATTCGACGATCAGTATCGCGTTCTTCGCCGACAACCCAATGGTGGTGAGCAGGCCCACCTGGAAGTAAACGTCGTTGGTCAGACCGCGGAAAGTGGCCGCTAACAGCGCACCAATTACCCCCAGCGGAACCACCAGCATAACGGAGAACGGAATCGACCAGCTCTCATACAACGCCGCCAGACACAGGAAGACGACAATCAGTGAGATGGCATACAGGGCAGGGGCCTGGTTACCGGACAGACGTTCCTGGTAGGACATCCCCGTCCAGTCGTAGCCGATACCGGATGGCAGCTTACTGGCCAACTGCTCCATCATTGCCATCGCTTCACCGGTACTCTTACCCGGTGCCGCCTGACCTAAGATCTCCATAGAAGGCAGACCGTTATAGCGTTCCAGACGCGGTGAACCGTATTCCCAGCGTGAAGACGAGAAGGCTGAGAACGGCACCATTTGACCATCGCTGCCGCGCACATACCAGTTACCGATATCTTCCGGCAACATACGGTATTTGGCTTCGGACATGACGTAAACTTTCTTCACACGACCGCGGTCGATAAAGTCGTTCACATAGCTTCCGCCCCATGCGGCACCCAGCGTGGTATTAATGTCGCTAATGGAAACACCTAGCGCCTGTGCTTTTTCCTGGTCGATATCAATCTTGAACTGCGGCGTATCTTCCAGACCGTTCGGACGAACGCCGACCAGCAGATCCGGATGTTTTGCCACTTCGCCGAACAACTGGTTACGCGCCTGGGTCAGTTTTTCGTGACCGAGTCCCGCCTGGTCAATCAACTGGAAGTCAAAACCAGTCGCGGTTCCCAGTTCCACAATCGCGGGCAGGTTAAAGGCGAATACCATGGCGTCTTTAATCTGCGAGAAGGCGGCAGAAGCGCGTTGGGTAATGGCTTCAACCTTGTTCTCTTCACCCGGACGGTCAGCCCAGTCTTTCAATGAGACGAACGCGATACCGGTGTTCTGACCACGACCTGCAAAGCCGAAGCCGTTAACCGCAAACACCGATTCAACGTTGTTCTTCTCTTTGGTAAGGAAGTAGTCGGTCATCTCATCAAGCACTTTCTGCGTCCGTTCCTGGGTCGCACCGGCAGGCAACTGGGCCATGCTCAGGAATACGCCCTGGTCTTCGTCCGGCAGGAAGGAGCTTGGCAGACGGACGAACAGGAACGCCATGCCGACGACGATGATCAGATACAGCAGCAGATAACGACCGGTGCTGCGCAGAATATTACCCACGCTGTCGGTGTAATGGTGCGTGCTCTTATCGAACATGCGGTTAAACCAGCCGAAGAAGCCTTTCTTGCCTTCACCGTGGTCGCCTTTGGCAACCGGTTTAAGCATGGTGGCGCACAGCGCCGGCGTCAGGATCAACGCAACCAGTACGGACAGCGCCATTGCGGACACAATGGTGATGGAGAACTGACGATAAATCGCACCGGTAGATCCGCCAAAGAAAGCCATCGGGATAAATACCGCAGACAGCACCATTGCGATACCCACCAGTGCACCCTGAATCTGCCCCATGGATTTACGCGTGGCTTCTTTCGGCGGTAGCCCCTCTTCGGACATGACTCGTTCGACGTTCTCGACCACCACGATGGCGTCATCCACCAACAGGCCGATGGCGAGCACCATCCCGAACATCGTCAGGGTGTTTATCGAGAAGCCAAAAGCGGCAAGCACCGCAAAGGTCCCCAACAGAACGACCGGTACTGCAATAGTCGGGATCAGCGTTGCGCGGAAGTTCTGCAGGAACAGATACATCACGAGGAACACGAGGATGATCGCTTCCGCCAGCGTTTTCACCACTTCGTGAATAGAGATTTTCACGAACGGGGTGGTGTCATACGGGTAAACGATTTTCAGGCCTGACGGGAAGAAAGGTTCCATCTTCACCAGTTCGGCACGGATCGCCGCGGCGGTATCCAGCGCGTTCGCGCCGGTCGCCAGTTTGATCCCCAGACCGGAGGCCGGTTTACCGTTGAACTTCGCGATGATGTCGTAGTTCTCGCCGCCCAGTTCAATTTTCGCGACGTCACGCAGGCGAACCTGAGAGCCGTCCTGGTTCACTTTCAGCAGGATTTTGCCGAACTCGTCGGTTGACGTCAGACGGGTCTGGGCAATAATCGATGCGTTAAGCTGCTGGCCTTTCACCGGCGGCGTACCGCCTAACTGACCGGCAGCTACCTGGGCGTTCTGCGCTTTGATAGCCGCAATGACATCGACCGGGGTCAACTGATACTTGTTGAGTTCGGTCGGGTCCATCCAGATACGCATCGCATACTGCGAACCAAACAGCTGAACGTCACCCACGCCGGAAGTACGGCTGATGGTGTCTTTCATGTTGGCGGCGACGTAATCCGAAATATCTTCCTGCGTCATAGTGCCGTCGGTATTGATAACCCCGACAACCATCAGGAAGCTACTGGACGACTTCTCAACGCTCACACCCTGTTGTTGTACTTCCTGCGGCAGCAACGGCATCGCCAACTGCAGTTTGTTCTGCACCTGAACCTGCGCGATATCTGCATCCGTACCGGATTCAAACGTCAGGGTGATCTGCACGGTACCCGTGGAGTCACTGTTTGAGGACATGTACATCAGGTTATCGATACCGTTCATATTCTGTTCGATAACCTGCGTGACCGTATCCTGCACGGTTTTGGCATCAGCGCCAGGGTAGGTTGCGGAGATCGTCACTGCGGGCGGCGCAATCGTCGGATATTGCGCGACCGGCAGCTTGAGGATCGCAAGCCCCCCTGCCAACATGATGATGATGGCGATCACCCATGCAAATATGGGGCGATCGATAAAGAAATTAGGCATGTCTTAACGGCTCCTGTTTAAGTTAAGACTTAGACTGCTCAGGCTGGCTACCGCTAGCGGCTTGCTGGTTGTTCTCTGCGGTAATCTCTTGTGCTTTCACCTGCGCACCAGGACGCACTTTCTGCAGCCCACTGATAATGACGCGTTCGCCTGCTTTCAGACCACTGGTCACCAGCCATTTGTTGCCAATCGCCTGACTGGCCACGATTTGACGGTTTTCCACTTTGTCATCCGCACCCACAACCAGCACGGTAGCATCGCCGCGCGGCGTACGGGTCACGCCTTGTTGCGGCACCAGTAACGCAGTAGGGTTGGTTCCTTCTTCCAGACGCGCGCGAACAAACATTCCCGGCAATAAGGTGTGATCCGGGTTAGGGAAGACGGCGCGGATGGTGATAGAACCGGTGGTCTGATCGACGGTCACGTCTGAAAACTCAAGCGTACCGGTCTGCGGGAATTTGATGCCGTCGCTGGTCACCAGCTCGACTTTCGCCTTGCCGTTTTCCTGCTTCAACGTTCCATTAGCCAGTTCTTGTTTCAGACGCAGGAAGTCGTTGCTCGACTGCGTCACGTCAACATAGATAGGATCGAGCTGCTGCACGGTTGCCAGCGCTGTCGCCTGACCGTTTTGCACCAGCGCGCCTTCCGTCACGGCAGATTTACCAATACGGCCGCTAATCGGAGAGGTCACTTTGGTGTACGCCAGGTTAATGCGCGCGGTTTCAACGGCGGCTTTCGCGGCAACGACAGCGGCATTCGCCTGTTGCGCATCGGCCAGCGCCTGATCGTAATCTTGTTGGCTGATGTACTGCGTGCCGAGCAGCTTTTTATAACGGTTAACCGTTACCTGAGCGATGCTGGCAGCGGCCTGGGCTTTCGCCAGATCGCCTTTCGCGCTTTCATAAGTGGCTTGATACGTCGCAGGATCAATCTGATAGAGAGACACTCCTGCTTCGATATCACTACCTTCCTCGAAATTACGCTTCAGGATAATCCCGCTTACCTGAGGACGAACTTCCGCAATACGGAAAGCACTGGTGCGACCCGGCAGTTCAGTTGTGATCTGTAGAGGTTCGGTTTTGAGCGTCACAACCCCAACTTCTGGCATCTGCTGGCCCCCTTGTTGGGCCTGTTTGTCGTCACATCCTGTAAGCGCTAAGCTGCCTGAGAGCATCAGAACGACCGCCAGAGGCGTAAACCCTCTGTTTTTGTTCATATGTAAACCTCGAGTGTCCGATTTCAAATTGATCAATGGTCAAAAGTCCACAAACCCATTGCTGCGTTTATATTATCGTCGTGCTATGGTACATACATCCATAAATGTATGTAAATCTAACACCTGTAAATTCACCGACATATGGCACGAAAAACCAAACAACAAGCGCAGGAAACACGACAACACATCCTGGATGTAGCGCTACGGTTGTTCTCGCAACAAGGGGTATCTTCCACCTCGCTGGCGGAGATTGCAAAAGCCGCTGGCGTAACTCGCGGTGCAATCTATTGGCATTTCAAAAACAAGTCGGATTTATTTAGTGAAATCTGGGAACTATCAGAATCCAGTATTGGTGAGCTTGAGACTGAGTATCAGGCAAAATTCCCCGACGATCCACTATCAGTGTTAAGAGAAATACTCGTTCATCTCCTTGAATCTACCGTGACAGAAGAACGGCGACGTTTATTGATGGAGATTATATTCCACAAATGTGAATTTGTGGGAGAAATGACTATAGTTCAGCAGGCGCAAAGAAACATCTGTCTCGAAAGCTATGATCGGATTGAACAAACTTTAGATCATTGTATTCATTCAAAAATGTTGCCTGCAAATTTGATTACGCGGCGGGCGGCGGTGATGATGCGCGCCATGATTTCAGGTCTGATGGAAAACTGGCTTTTTGCCCCCCAATCGTTTGATCTCAAAAAAGAAGCGCGGGATTACGTCGCCGTTTTGCTGGAAATGTTAACATTTTGTCCCACCTTACAGTCGACGGGGCCTGACGCCGTATCCTGACGCTACTCCAGGAATAATCCTGGTCGGTTTCGCTGCCGCTATTCTGTCTGACAGAGCCGTGATATTCTTGCGCGTTGACTATTTTCGGTCGTCTTTTCGGTTCAGAAACCTTCATTCACATGACTATGTTGCCGCTCTATAAACGTGCTCAGCACCGAGTTTTTATCACGGTGGCTGTTTTCATCTTAATGCTGTCCTGCCAGTCTCTGGCGCTTGCTCGCGCATCGTCAAACAGCGATCTGCCCTCGAAGGCGGATGTGCAAAGCCAACTGGATACGCTCAATAAGCAAAAAGACCTCTCCGCGCAGGATAAACTGGTTCAGCAGGATCTCGTCGAGACCATTGCAACGCTTGAGAAAATCGAGCGGGTGAAAGACGAGACGACCCAGCTCCGTCAGCGCGTGGCGCAGGCACCAGAAAAAATGCGTCAGGCGACAGAGGCGCTGAGTGCGCTCAGCGATGTGGATAATGATGATGAAACGCGTAAGACGCTCAGTACGCTTTCATTACGCCAGTTAGAACTGCGCGTGGCGCAGGTTCTGGATGATTTGCAGAACGCGCAAAACGATCTCGCCACCTATAACAGCCAGCTCGTTTCCCTGCAAACACAGCCCGAGCGTGTACAAAATGCGATGTATACGGCTTCTCAGCAGCTTCAGCAGATTCGCAACCGACTGGACGGCACCAGCGTGGGCGAAGCGGCGTTACGACCGACTCAGCAGGTGCTTTTACAGGCCCAGCAGACGTTACTGAACGCCCAGATCGATCAACAACGTAAAAGCCTGGAAGGCAATACGGTGTTGCAAGACACCCTGCAAAAACAGCGTGACTATATTACGGCAAACAGCAACCGGCTCGAGCACCAGTTACAGTTACTGCAGGAAGCGGTCAACAGCAAGCGTCTGACCTTAACGGAAAAAACGGCGCAGGAGGCCATTTCCCCGGATGAAACCGCGCGGATCCAGGCCAACCCACTGGTGAAACAGGAGCTGGAAATCAACCATCAGCTCAGCCAGCGCCTGATCACCGCGACGGAAAATGGCAACTCGCTGATGCAGCAAAACATTAGGGTCAAAAACTGGCTGGACCGCGCGCTGCAATCTGAACGCAATATCAAAGAACAAATCGCGGTGCTGAAGGGCAGTCTGCTGCTGTCGCGTATTCTCTATCAACAGCAGCAAACGCTGCCGTCGGCGGATGAACTCTCTGACATGACCAACCGCATTGCGGACCTGCGTCTGGAGCAGTTCGAAATTAACCAGCAGCGTGACGCGTTGTTCCAGAACGATGCGTTCGTGGCTAAGCTGGAAGAAGGCCACAGCAACGAAGTGAATGACGAAGTCCACGATGCGCTGCTACAGGTTGTCGATATGCGCCGTGAACTGCTGGACCAGTTGAACAAGCAACTGGGTAATCAGCTCATGATGGCCATTAATCTGCAAATTAATCAGCAGCAGTTAATGAGTGTCTCGAAAAGCCTGAAAGAGATCCTGACCCAGCAAATCTTCTGGGTAAACAGCAACCGGCCAATGGACTGGGACTGGATCAAAGCCTTCCCGCAGTCGCTGAAAGATCAGTTCAAGTCGATGAAAATCACGGTGAACTGGGAAAAAGCGTGGCCAGCGGTGTTTATCGCCTTCCTGGCCGGGTTGCCGCTACTGCTCATTGCCGGGTTGATTCGCTGGCGTCTGAAGTGGCTGAAAGCCTGGCAGCAGCAACTCGCCGCCGCGGTGGGATCGCTGCGCAATGACAGTCAGCTAAACACACCGAAAGCGATTCTGATCGATCTGATTCGCGCGCTGCCAGTATGTCTGCTGATTCTGGCGGTCGGCCTGATTTTGCTGACCATGCAGTTAAACATCAGCGATCTGCTGTGGGCATTCAGTAAAAAACTGGCAATCTTCTGGCTGGTTTTCGGACTGTGCTGGAAAGTGCTCGAAAAAGACGGGGTGGCGATTCGCCATTTTGGTATGCCTGCGCAACTGACCAGCCACTGGCGTCGCCAGATTGTGCGCATCAGCCTGGCGCTACTGCCGCTGCATTTCTGGTCAGTCGTGGCAGAGCTTTCTCCCTTGCATCTGATGGACGATGTGCTGGGGCAGGCGATGATTTTCCTCAACCTGCTGCTGATCGCGTTTCTGGTCTGGCCGATGTGCCGCGAAAGCTGGCGTGATAAAGAGTCACATGGCCTGCGCCTGGTGACGATCACCATCCTGTCTATCATCCCGATTGCGCTGATGGTGCTGACGGCAACTGGCTACTTTTACACCACGCTGCGCCTGTCGGGCCGCTGGATTGAAACCGTTTATCTGGTCATCATCTGGAACCTGCTCTATCAGACGGTGCTGCGCGGTTTAAGCGTCGCGGCGCGGCGTATCGCCTGGCGTCGTGCACTGGCGCGTCGGCAGAATCTGGTGAAAGAGGGGGCCGAAGGAGCGGAACCACAGGAAGAACCCACCATCGCGCTGGAGCAGGTGAACCAGCAAACGTTACGCATTACGATGCTGCTGATGATTTCACTGTTTGCGGTGGTGTTCTGGGCGATTTGGTCCGATCTGATCACCGTGTTCAGCTATCTCGACAGCATTACGCTCTGGCACTACAACGGCACCGAAGCGGGCGCAGCGGTAGTGAAAAGCGTGACGATGGGCAGCCTGCTGTTTGCCATTATCGCGTCGATGGTCGCCTGGGCGTTGATCCGTAACCTGCCGGGTCTGCTGGAAGTGCTGGTGCTGTCGCGTCTTAAAATGCGCCAGGGCGCCTCGTACGCCATCACCACGATCCTGAACTACATCATCATTGCCGTCGGGGCGATGACGGTCTTCGGTTCGCTCGGCGTGTCGTGGGATAAACTGCAATGGCTGGCGGCGGCCTTATCGGTCGGTCTCGGTTTCGGCTTGCAGGAGATTTTCGGTAACTTTGTCTCGGGTTTGATCATTTTGTTCGAACGTCCGGTGCGGATTGGCGATACGGTGACGATCGGCACATTCTCTGGTACCGTCAGCAAGATCCGTATCCGCGCAACCACCATTACCGATTTCGATCGCAAAGAGGTGATCATCCCGAACAAGGCGTTTGTAACCGAGCGCCTGATCAACTGGTCGTTGTCTGATACCACCACCCGTCTGGTGATCCGCATTGGCGTGGCGTACGGTTCGGATCTGGATAAAGTGAAGAAAGTCCTGCTTCAGGCTGCGATGGAGCATCCGAAGGTGATGCACGATCCTGAGCCGGCGGTGTTCTTCACTACCTTCGGCGCCAGTACCCTGGATCATGAACTGCGTCTGTACGTGCGTGAACTTCGCGATCGTAGCCACACGGTTGATGAACTGAACCGATCAATCGATCGTCTGTGCCGTGAAAACAACATTGATATCGCCTTTAACCAGCTTGAAGTGCATCTGCGCAACGAGAAGGGCGATGAGGTCACAGAGGTGAAACGCGAGATCAAAGGCGACGATCCGACGCCTGCGGTTTAATCAAACGATCGCATGCCTGATGGCGTCACTTGCGTCTTAATCCGGCCTACAACGCAGGGTAAATTCCAATACCCGCTCAGAAATGTAGGCCTGATAAGCGCAGCGCCATCCGGCAAAAATCAATCAAGTTTGTCAGCAGTTTGAGCCACTTTTTTTTCATAGTCCCGTTTAACCATTTCCAGCGCTTTCAAGACGGTATCCGGGGCGACATGGTTTTCTTCCAGCAATACAATCAAATCGACGGCCAGTTTGACCTCATCCGGGGCGTTTTCAAGTGACATAGCGTCTCCAGGGATTAGCGAGTTAAACGCGCCAGGACACGTTCAATATTGTCCAGCGCCTTTCGACAGCGCGCCAGACGACCTTCATAGATTTCCACTTCGCGTTGCAGCGTTTGTTGTTCGTCCAGACGGGTGACCTGAGCCAGCCGCGCTTTGCGCTGCGCGGTCATTTCCTGCAAACGTCGCTCAAATTCCTGATGCTGGATGCGTCTGCGTTGCCAGTGTGCCAGACCCGGCGAGGCGCTGTCCCACTCCCGCAGCGACCAGCTGGCAGTTTCGCGGGAGATTGCTTCCAGTTGCGACGCCAGATGTTCCGCCAGCCAGGCCACTTGCGGCAGTTGCTGCTGTTCAACCGCCTGACGTAGCGCCTGAAGGTGGCCTTCAGCTTCATCCAGACAGGCCTGGAGCAGGGTGCTACGCGTCTGAAAAAGATGGCGATCGAAACGGGCGCTGATCGTGGCATGCTGCGCCACCGGCGCACAGCGTTGGCGCAGGAGGGCGAGCTGATCTTCCAGCTTTTGCAGCAGCATGGCGGTTTTCACTGTAACACTCCGATGAAAATGATAACTGTTATGCTAAAGTAGCGTTCTGGTTTGCGATATGCCTTTATTATGCAACGAATCCTTTTAATCATCACGGGTTGGCTGGCGGTTGTATTGGGGACGCTGGGTGTTGTGTTGCCTGTATTGCCGACGACACCGTTTATCCTGCTGGCTGCCTGGTGCTTTGCCCGCTCATCGCCGCGTTTCCATAACTGGTTACTCTACCGCTCGTGGTTTGGCAGCTATTTGCGATTCTGGCAGAAATATAAGGCTATGCCGCCGGGCGTTAAGCCCCGCGCGATCGTAATGATCCTCATCACCTTCGCCGTATCGCTGTGGTTGACCCCGATGTGGTGGGTGCGGATCCTGCTGCTGGTGATCCTGGCTTGCCTGCTGGTATTTATGTGGCGAATACCTGTGATTGACGAAAAGCAACAAAAGCACTGAAGCATAATAATCGCGGTTGCAATTGCGAGCGGTAGCCAGTAAATTCGACCGTTTTCGAGCACAGGCGCACTGGGTCAAATTAATGCAGCCAATAAAGAGGCCGCTTGAAGGATGAAGTGTATAGTGCGCCGTGAAGTAACACCGTATTAATCAGGCACAAACTTATGACCGCAACTGCACAGCAGCTTGAGTTTCTCAAAAATAGCATTAAAAGCATTCAGGACTACCCGAAACCGGGCATTCTTTTCCGTGATGTCACCAGCTTACTGGAAGATCCGAAAGCTTACGCACTCAGCATCGAATTGCTGGTTGAGCGTTACAAAAATGCAGGCATCACCAAAGTTGTCGGTACCGAAGCTCGCGGCTTTCTGTTTGGCGCGCCGGTAGCGTTGGGTCTGGGCGTTGGCTTTGTGCCGGTGCGTAAACCGCGCAAGCTGCCGCGTGAAACGATCGCTGAAAGCTACGAACTGGAATACGGCACCGATCAACTGGAAATCCACCTTGATGCGATCCACGCCGGTGATAAAGTGCTGGTGGTTGACGATCTGCTGGCAACCGGCGGTACGATTGAAGCGACCGTGAAACTGATCCGTCGTCTGGGCGGCGAAGTGACCGATGCGGCGTTCATCATCAACCTGTTTGACCTCGGCGGCGAACAGCGTCTGGCGCAGCAGGGCATCAACTGTTATAGCCTGGTTCCTTTCCCGGGGCACTAATCGGCTCAACAGCACCTGACGTATTAGCTGAAGACATGACCTCGCTGAATTAGTGAGGTTGTGTTAGCATTCCCCCCTATGAATCCACCTTCCAGCGTTTCAGAGCCAGCCAATGAGTTATCAGGTTTTAGCCCGAAAATGGCGCCCACAAACCTTTGCTGACGTCGTCGGCCAGGAACATGTGCTGACCGCACTGGCGAACGGCTTGTCGTTAGGGCGTATTCACCATGCATATCTTTTTTCCGGTACCCGGGGTGTCGGTAAAACCTCCATTGCCCGTCTGCTGGCAAAGGGACTGAATTGCGAAACCGGCATTACCGCCACGCCGTGCGGCGTGTGTGATAACTGCCGTGAAATCGAACAGGGGCGATTTGTCGATCTGATTGAGATCGATGCTGCCTCGCGCACTAAAGTTGAAGACACCCGGGATCTGCTGGATAACGTCCAGTACGCCCCGGCGCGCGGTCGATTCAAAGTTTATCTGATCGACGAAGTGCATATGCTGTCTCGCCACAGTTTTAACGCGCTGCTCAAAACGCTTGAAGAGCCGCCGTCGCACGTCAAATTCCTGCTGGCGACAACCGATCCGCAGAAGCTGCCGGTGACTATTCTGTCCCGCTGCCTGCAGTTCCATCTTAAGGCGCTGGATGTCGACCAGATCCGCCATCAGCTTGAACACATTCTTAACGAAGAGCAGATAGCCCACGAGCCGCGCGCACTGCAACTGCTTTCCCGTGCGGCCGATGGCAGTCTGCGTGACGCGCTGAGTCTGACCGATCAGGCGATAGCCAGCGGTGATGGCCAGGTTTCCACCCAGGCGGTGAGCGCGATGCTCGGCACGCTGGATGACGATCAGGCGCTGTCGCTGGTGGAGGCGGTAATCGCTGCCGACGGTGAACGGGTGATGACGCTGGTCAACGAGGCCGCAGCGCGGGGAATTGAGTGGGAAGCACTGCTGGTCGAAATGCTTAGTCTGCTGCACCGTATTGCATTGGTCCAGTTGTCTCCTGCCGCACTAGGCGGCGACATGGCGACGATCGAAGTGCGCATGCGTGAACTGGCGCGCACCGTGCCGCCAGCGGACGTTCAGCTTTATTACCAGACGTTATTGATTGGCCGTAAAGAACTGCCGTACGCGCCAGACAGACGCATGGGCGTTGAAATGACCTTACTGCGGGCGCTGGCGTTTCATCCGCGTATGCCGCTACCAGAACCCGAGGTTCCGCGACAATCATTTGCCCCTGTCGCGCCAACGGCGGTAATGACGCCGACCCAGGTGCCGCAGCAGTCTGCACCCGCGCAACCGGCCCCGGCAGCACCGCTACCGGAATCCACCAGTCAGGTGCTGGCGGCGCGCAACCAACTGCAACGTGCGCAGGGAGCAACCAAAGCAAAAAAGAGTGAACCGGCAGCCGCACCCCGCGCGCGGCCGGTGAATAACGCTGCGCTGGAAAGACTGGCTTCGGTATCAGAACGCGTACAGGCTCGTCCTGCACCGTCTGCGCTCGAGCAGGCGCCGGCGAAGAAAGAGGCCTATCGCTGGAAGGCGACCACGCCGGTTGCTGAAGTGAAAGAGGTGGTGGCGACACCGAAGGCGCTGAAGAAAGCGCTGGAGCATGAGAAAACGCCGGAACTGGCAGCTAAGCTTGCCGCAGAAGCGATTGAACGCGATCCGTGGGCGGCGCAGGTCAGCCAGCTCTCGCTGCCAAAACTGGTTGAGCAGGTCGCGCTCAACGCCTGGAAAGAAGAGAACGATAATGCGGTCTGTCTGCATTTGCGTTCCAGCCAGCGTCACCTGAATTCCAGCGGTGCACAACAAAAGCTGGCGGAAGCACTGAGTCAGCTTGCGGGCTCAACGGTTGAACTGACCATCGTAGAAGATGATAATCCGGCGGTGCGAACGCCGCTGGAGTGGCGTCAGGCGATTTATGAAGAGAAACTTGCGCAGGCGCGTGAGTCGATAGTTGCGGATAACAACATCCAGACCCTGCGTCGGTTCTTCGATGCGGATCTGGATGAAGAGAGTATCCGCCCCATTTGATCGTAAGCGACGCTTATGATTGTCATCCCTTAACGTGATTGAGAGAGAAGCCTATGTTTGGTAAAGGCGGTCTGGGTAACCTGATGAAGCAGGCCCAGCAGATGCAGGAAAAAATGCAGCAGATGCAGGAAGAAATCGCGAAGCTGGAAGTGACCGGTGAATCCGGTGCGGGTCTGGTGAAAGTGACCATCAACGGCGCGCATAACTGCCGTCGCGTGGAGATCGACCCAAGCCTGCTCGAAGATGACAAAGAGATGCTGGAAGATCTGGTTGCTGCTGCGTTTAACGATGCTGCTCGTCGCATTGAAGAGACCCAGAAAGAAAAAATGGCCTCTGTCTCCTCCGGTATGCAACTGCCGCCAGGCTTTAAGATGCCGTTCTGATGCAAACCAGCCCGCTGTTAACTCAGCTTATGGAAGCACTGCGTTGCCTGCCGGGCGTTGGCCCGAAGTCGGCGCAGCGCATGGCGTTTACGCTGCTTCAGCGTGACCGCAGCGGCGGGATGCGTCTGGCGCAAGCGCTCACCCGGGCGATGTCGGAAATCGGTCACTGCGCCGATTGCCGCACTTTCACCGAGCAAGAGGTTTGCAATATCTGTTCAAATCCGCGTCGTCAGGAAAACGGCCAGATTTGCGTGGTCGAGAGTCCTGCGGATATCTATGCGATTGAACAGACCGGGCAGTTTTCCGGACGCTACTTCGTGCTGATGGGGCATTTGTCGCCGCTCGACGGCATCGGGCCAGATGATATCGGTCTCGACAGACTTGAGCAGCGCCTGTCCTGCGAGCAACTCAGTGAAGTGATCCTCGCGACCAACCCGACGGTCGAAGGGGAAGCCACGGCGAACTACATTGCTGAACTCTGCGCGCAATATGGCGTTGACGCCAGCCGTATCGCACACGGCGTGCCGGTCGGCGGTGAACTGGAGATGGTGGACGGTACCACGCTGTCGCATTCTCTGGCAGGACGCCACAAGATTAAATTCTGAACAAACGGAGGCTGTGCTCGCGGCCTCCGCTTGAAATCCCCCCCGGTTGTCCCCATTTCACCCTCAACGTGTTTTTACCATTGAAAATGGCATTGTTGAGGTAGATCTACATGAAAGGACAAGAAACTCGTGGTTTTCAGTCAGAAGTAAAACAGCTTCTGCATCTGATGATCCATTCTCTGTATTCCAATAAAGAAATCTTCCTGCGTGAGCTTATCTCTAACGCCTCCGATGCGGCAGACAAGCTGCGTTTTCGCGCGCTGTCGAACCCGGACCTCTATGAAGGCGACGGTGAACTGCGTGTACGCGTCTCCTTCGATAAAGATAAGCGTACGTTGACCATCGCCGATAACGGCGTGGGGATGAACCGTGATGACGTGATCGATCATCTGGGGACCATCGCGAAGTCCGGGACCAAATCCTTCCTTGAATCCATGGGCTCCGATCAGGCGAAAGACAGCCAACTGATTGGTCAGTTTGGCGTAGGCTTCTATTCGGCCTTTATTGTCGCGGATAAAGTCACAGTCCGCACTCGTGCCGCAGGCGACAAGCCGGAGAACGGCGTGTTCTGGGAATCAGCGGGCGAAGGTGAATACACCGTTGCCGATATCACCAAAGACGATCGCGGAACGGAAATCACGCTGCATCTGCGTGAAGGCGAAGACGAGTTCCTCGATGACTGGCGCGTACGTTCCATCATCAGCAAATATTCCGACCATATCGCCCTGCCGGTTGAGATAGAAAAACAGGAAGAGAAAGACGGCGAAACCGTCGTTACCTGGGAGAAAATCAACAAGGCGCAGGCGCTGTGGACCCGTAACAAGTCGGAAATCAAAGATGACGAGTACAACGAGTTTTACAAGCATATCGCGCACGATTTTACCGATCCACTGACCTGGAGCCACAACCGCGTAGAAGGGAAGCAGGAGTACACCAGTCTGCTGTACATCCCGTCGCGGGCACCGTGGGACATGTGGAACCGCGATCACAAACATGGCCTGAAGCTGTACGTCCAGCGCGTCTTTATCATGGACGACGCCGAGCAGTTCATGCCGAACTATTTGCGCTTCGTGCGAGGGCTTATTGATTCCAACGATCTGCCGCTGAACGTTTCTCGTGAGATCCTGCAGGACAGCACCGTCACCCGCAACCTGCGTAGCGCACTGACTAAGCGTGTTCTGCAGATGCTGGAAAAACTGGCGAAAGAGGATGTGGAAAAATACCAGACGTTCTGGCAGCAGTTTGGTCTGGTGATGAAAGAAGGGCCGGCGGAAGATCATGCTAACCAGGAAACCATCGCCAAACTGATGCGTTTCGCGTCGACGCATACCGACTCTTCTGCGCAGACCGTCTCTCTGGAAGACTACGTCTCTCGCATGAAAGAAGGGCAGGAGAAGATTTACTACATTACCGCTGACAGCTATGCGGCAGCGAAGAGCAGCCCGCACCTGGAACTGCTGCGTAAGAAAGGCATCGAAGTGCTGTTGCTCTCCGATCGCATTGACGAGTGGATGATGAACTACCTCACCGAGTTTGACGGTAAGGCGTTCCAGTCCGTCGCCAAAGCGGACGAGTCTATCGACAAGCTGGCCGATGAGGTTGATGAAAGCGCGAAAGAAGCGGAAAAAGCGCTGACACCGTTTGTTGAGCGCGTGAAAAACCTGCTGGGCGACCGGGTGAAAGACGTACGTCTGACGCACCGTCTGACCGATACGCCGGCGATTGTCACCACCGACGCGGACGAAATGAGCACCCAGATGGCAAAACTGTTTGCCGCAGCGGGTCAGAACGTACCGGAAGTGAAATACATCTTTGAACTCAATCCGGACCACGTGCTGGTGAAACGCACGGCGGATACCCAGGATGAAGCGCAATTCAACGAGTGGGTTGAACTGCTGCTGGATCAGGCGCTGTTTGCCGAGCGTGGCACGCTCGAAGATCCAAACCAGTTCATCCGCCGCATGAACCAACTGCTGGTTTCCTGATAACTGCGATGTGAATGCCGGATAAGCGTGATTGCTATCCGGCATTTCTTTTAATCGCCTCTCTTTTCTAAATTTTCCCTCATTAACCGTTTCAGCGCTGGCACCTTCCTTGAGACAAATGCGTGATGGTGGTATCGTTTAGCGCTTTTTTAAAAATATCGACAACCTTTAAGGGGATTTTCGTAATGCGTATCATTCTGCTTGGCGCTCCGGGCGCGGGTAAAGGAACTCAGGCTCAGTTCATCATGGAGAAGTATGGTATTCCGCAAATCTCCACCGGTGATATGCTGCGTGCCGCCGTGAAATCTGGCTCCGAGCTGGGCAAACAAGCGAAAGACATCATGGACGCCGGTAAGCTGGTGACGGATGAGCTGGTGATCGCGCTGGTAAAAGAGCGTATCGCGCAGGAAGATTGCCGTAACGGTTTTCTGTTAGATGGTTTCCCGCGCACGATTCCGCAGGCTGACGCCATGAAAGAAGCCGGTATCGTGGTAGATTATGTTCTCGAATTCGACGTACCGGATGAGCTGATCGTTGACCGTATCGTTGGTCGTCGCGTACACGCTGCGTCTGGCCGCGTTTACCACATCAAATTCAACCCGCCTAAGGTTGAAGGTAAAGACGACGTGACCGGCGAAGAGCTGACCACCCGTAAAGACGACCAGGAAGAGACCGTGCGTAAGCGTCTGGTGGAATACCATCAGATGACGGCGCCGCTGATTGGTTACTACCAGAAAGAAGCGGCAGCAGGTAACACGCAATACGCGAAAGTTGACGGGACTCAGGCCGTTGCTGACGTGCGCGCCGCGCTGGAAAAAATCCTCGGTTAAGTTTTTCGCGTAGTGAACCTTTTATCAGGCCTGCCATTATCGCGTAGGCCTGATAAGCGTAGCGCCATCAGGCAAATTCTCGTTTTACCTCTCACAGCAATTAGTTCTTCTTACTCACTTTTCCGCTACAATTATCAACAATTTGAATCGATAAGAGGCGGTAATGCGTCAGACGAAAACCGGTATCCTGCTGGCAAATCTTGGCACTCCCGATGCCCCCACTCCGGCGGCAGTAACACGCTATCTCCGGCAATTCTTAAGCGATACACGCGTTGTCGATACGCCCCGCGTGTTGTGGTGGCCGCTGCTGCGCGGCGTGATTTTGCCGCTTCGCGCCCCGCGTGTGGCAAAGCTTTATCAGTCTGTCTGGATGGAAGGCGGCTCTCCGTTAATGGTCTACAGCCGTCAACAGCAGCAGGCGCTTGCTGCGCGCCTGGCGGACACGCCCGTCGCGCTGGGCATGAGCTATGGCTCGCCGTCACTGGAAAGCGCGGTGGACGAGCTGCTGGCGAACCACGTGGATCATATCGTCGTGCTGCCGCTGTACCCGCAATATTCCTGCTCAACGGTTGCTGCGGTCTGGGATGAGCTGGCGCGCATTCTGGCGCGTAAACGTCGTATTCCCGGCATTTCGTTTATTCGCGATTACGCCGACGATCGCGCTTATATTGACGCGCTGGCGAACAGTGCGCGGGCCTCGTTCGCCGAACACGGCGAACCGGATTTGCTGTTGTTGTCCTACCACGGCATTCCGCAGCGCTTTGCTGATGAAGGCGACGACTATCCGCAGCGCTGTCGTGATACCACCCGTGAGCTGGTCTCAGCGCTCGGTCTGCCGCCAGAAAAAGTAATGATGACCTTCCAGTCGCGTTTTGGTCGTGAACCGTGGCTGACGCCCTACACGGATGAAACGCTGAAGATGTTAGGCGAGAAGGGAACGGGCCATATTCAGGTGATGTGTCCGGGCTTCGCGGCGGATTGTCTGGAGACGCTGGAAGAAATTGCGGTGCAGAATAAAGAGATCTTCCTCGAAGCGGGCGGTAAAAAGTATGGATATATTCCGGCGCTAAATGCCGCGCCGGAACATATCGATATGATGCTGAAACTGACAGCCCCGTACCGCTAACGTGCAGCGTTAATCTGCTGAGTGAAGAAACGCGCACCATCGCGTAAGGCGTCATCGGCAGATTTCATCATGCGTGAGTAGTGCAGAAAGGCGTGCAGCGTGCCGGGATACATTTTGTATTCGCAGGGCTGCTGGTGCGCCTGAAGCGTCTCGAAGAGCAGACGGCTGTCGTCGATCAGCGGGTCAAACTCCGCACCGGCGATAAAGCAGGGCGGCACATCGCGCGTCAGGTCGTTGTTGAACAGGCAATAGTACGGCGACTCGCGATCGTCGGCATCACGCAGATACATTTTTTCGTACATTTCCAAATCCTGACGGCTGAGACCGTCCCAGTCGCCGCCCATCAGTCGTCGACTTGCTGAGTCCTGTAAGCCGTACAGTCCATACCACAACAGCACGCCCGCCACCTTTCCACAAAATATGTGCTTATCGCGCAGCCACAGCGCGCTGGCGAGCGACAGCATCGCGCCAGCGGAATCACCGGCAAAGCCAATGTGCGTCATATTCAACTGATAGTCGTCCGCCTGCTGATAAAAGAACTGACAGGCGGCAATGGTCTCTTCAATGGCCTGCGGAAAGCGCGCCTCAGGTGAGAGTGAATAGTCGACGCCGATTACCGTGCACTGGGTATAGCTTGCCAGCAGACGCATGATTCGGTCATGGGTATCCAGATTCCCGAGAATACAACCGCCACCGTGCAGGTAAAACAGCGTGGCCTGACTGTCTGGCGTTGGGCTGTACAGGCGCGTTGTCACCTCTCCCCAGCGCGTAGGGAGGGCATATTCCCGCGTTGGCATTTGCGGTGCATCCGCATTCCAGAAGCGTCGTTCAAGAATGTAGTGTTGGCGCATCGCTGGCACATCATCGGCGGCAGGCCAGGGAGGTAAATCGTCCTGCCGGATATTCAGCACTGCGCGCATCTCGTCTGAAATGCTTGCCAGTACGGGAAGTTTATTCTCTGGTTTCATAAAACGCTCCTTGTGAAATCGACCCATTGTAAAAGCTTCCGTCGTGGAAACTGCGATCCGTTCGTCTGTTATTGAAACTCTGTCGTCCAGAGGGGAATGTGCTACCATGCACCGCTCAGTTATCCACCTGTAAAAACAGCTATGAAATTTCCCGGTAAACGCAAATCCAAACACTATTTCCCTGTCAACGCACGCGATCCACTGCTGCAACAAATCCAGCCTGAAAATGAAACCAGCGCCGCATGGGTGGTGGGGATCGATCAAACGCTGGTCGATATTGAAGCGAAAGTGGATGACGCGTTTGTACAACGTTATGGACTGAGTGCCGGGCATTCACTGGTGATTGAAGACGATGTGGCCGAAGCGCTGTATCAGGAACTGGTGCGTGACAATCTGATCACCCATCAGTTTGCCGGTGGCACGATTGGTAACACCATGCACAACTACTCCGTGCTGGCCGATGACCGTTCGGTGTTGCTGGGCGTGATGTGCAGCAACATCGAAATTGGCAGCTACGCCTACCGCTATTTGTGCAACACCTCCAGTCGGACCGACCTCAACTATCTGCAGGGCGTTGACGGGCCGATTGGCCGCTGCTTTACCCTGATCGGCGAATCCGGTGAGCGTACCTTCGCCATCAGCCCAGGGCACATGAACCAGCTGCGCGCGGAAAGCATTCCGGAACCGGTGATTGCCGGGGCATCGGCGCTGGTGCTGACCTCCTATCTGGTACGCTGCAAGCCAGGCGAGCCGATGCCGGAAGCCACCATGAAGGCCATTGAGTACGCTAAAAAGCACAATGTGCCCGTGGTGCTGACGCTTGGGACCAAATTCGTGATCGCCGATAACCCGCAATGGTGGCAGGGTTTCCTGAAAGAGAACGTCTCAATCCTGGCAATGAATGAAGAAGAGGCCGAAGCGCTGACCGGTGAAAACGATCCGCTGCTGGCATCTGATAAAGCGCTGGACTGGGTCGATCTGGTGTTGTGTACCGCCGGACCGGTAGGGCTGTACATGGCGGGCTTTACCGAAGAGGAAGCCAAACGCAAAACTCAACACCCGTTGTTGCCTGGGGCGATTGCCGAATTTAACCAATATGAGTTCAGCCGCGCGATGCGCCATAAAGACTGTCGCAATCCGCTGCGCGTCTATTCCCATATCGCGCCGTATATGGGCGGTCCGGAAAAGATCATGAACACCAATGGCGCAGGTGACGGCGCGCTGGCGGCGCTGCTGCACGATATTACCGCCAACAGCTATCACCGTTCGAACGTGCCGAATTCCAGTAAGCACAAGTTCACCTGGCTGACCTATTCGTCATTAGCTCAGGTGTGTAAATATGCCAATCGTGTGAGTTATCAGGTACTGAACCAGCACTCTCCACGTCTGACGCGTGGACTGCCGGAGCGTGAGGATAGCCTCGAAGAGTCGTACTGGGATCGTTAAGTCATTATGCCGGATGGCGACGTAAACGTCCTATCCGGCCTGGCGTTACCATTATCTGTGTCATCATGTAGGCCTGATAAGCGAAGCGCCATCAGGCAAACGAGCCGATGCCACGACGATCACCCGGTCACGATTTCACCGGCAGGGGGTGTTTCCAGCAATTCCAGCATCGTACGGGCGATTTCACGCTCGCCCATCACGACCTGATTAGCGCCGCGTTCGGTAATGTACTCGACCTCATCGTCATAATGCGCACGAGCAATAATCTCAATATTCGGGCACTTCTCGCGGGCAGACGCAACAATTTCACCGGCCTCATAGCCGTTCGGAATAGTGAGGATTAGCCAGCGGGCGCAGTCCAGATGCGCCAGATTCATAATCTCTTCATTGGCGGCATTCCCCAGCACCGCGCGGATCCCGCGCTCGCGTAGTTCATCCACTCGTGTCCGCGACGTTTCGATAACCACTAACGGCATCCCGGCCGCCATCAGTTTTTCACCGAGCAGACTGCCGACACGGCCAAAACCGACCAGCAGCGCGTGGTTGCAGATATCCACCGGAATTTGCTTTTCTTCCTCGATAGCCTCTTCCAGCGTTTGTTCTTCCAGCGTCTCGGTTTTTGCCAGATATTTTTCCAGCAGAGCAAACAGCACCGGGTTGAGCATAATCGACAGAATCGCCCCTGCCAGCACCAGATTTTGCCCTTCCTGCGGCAGCAGGTTCAGCGCCATCCCCAGACCGGCGAGAATAAAGGCGAATTCACCAATCTGCGCCAGGCTGGCGGCGATGGTCAGTGCGGTGCGCGGCGAGTGGCCAAACAGACGCACCAGGAAAAAGGCAGCGACCGACTTACCAAAGATAATGATGGCAAGCGTTGCCAGCACGGCCAGCGGTTGTTGGATCAGAATCAGCGGATCAAACAGCATACCGACGGAGACAAAGAACAGGACGGCAAACGCGTCGCGCAGCGGCAGCGTATCGTGGGCCGCGCGGTGGCTCAGTTCCGATTCATTCAGTACCATCCCGGCAAAGAACGCGCCCAGCGCGAAGGAGACATCAAACAGTTCCACCGCGCCGAAAGCGATACCTAATGCCAGCGCCAGTACGGAAAGGGTAAACAGTTCGCGGGAGCCGGTTGCCGCGCTGCGCGCCATAATCCACGGTACCAGACGGCGGCCAACCAGCATCATAATGGCGATAAAGGCGATAACTTTACCGATGGTAATGCCCATGTCGACGGCCAGCGAGGCGAAGCCGACGTCACCTTTTTCCACCATTCCGGCGACGGCTGGCAGCAGCACCAGCGTCAGTACCATTACCAGATCTTCAACAATCAGCCAGCCGATGGCAATCTGCCCTCGCTGACTGTCGACCAGTTGTCGTTCTTCAAGCGCGCGCAGCAGCACCACGGTACTGGCGGTTGAAAGACATAAACCAAAGACGATACCGGTCATCAGCGACCAGCCCAGCATGGCGGAAAGGGCCATACCCAACAGCGTCGCCACGGCTATCTGGGCGATCGCGCCGGGAATGGCTATCGACTTTACCGCCATCAAATCCTTCAGTGAAAAGTGCAAACCGACGCCGAACATCAGCAGAATAACGCCAAGCTCAGCGAGCTCCGGCGCAAGTTTGGTATCAGCCACAAAACCTGGCGTAAAAGGACCGGCCAGAACGCCCGCTAACAGATATCCCACCAGAGGAGAAATACGCAGTTTATTGGCAAGCATGCCGAGTATAAAAGCGAGCACAAGGCCGCCAACAATGGTGGTGATAAGCGGGGTGGCGTGATGCATTCCGTCTCCTTTGGTAGCTGATTTCCAAAATTCCAGGTAATAGTTTATGACAATTTTGACTATTATGTTTATGAATAATTATTGAATTTTGAAGAAAACTGCAATTTGAGCTGAAAAAAGCACGGATCGGAAAACGAATGGGTTGTAGACAGAGCAAAGGCTTATGGCAGCAGGCTGAGAGGGCGGCTAAAGTTTAGCTTTAGCCGCAAAAACTCAGGCTTTATGCCGGTTATCAGGTAGGAATATGGTCAAGATCCCCAGAAGTGGCAGGAAAGCACAGATTTTATAGACTAACTCGATGCTGGTATGGTCAGCGAGCAGACCTAACACCGCGGCTCCCAGGCCACCCATCCCAAAGGCAAAACCAAAAAACAGACCAGAAACCATGCCGATACGACCCGGCAGCAGCTCCTGGGCATACACCAGAATGGCGGAAAACGCCGAGGCGAGAATAAAACCAATGATCACCGTTAAAATGCCGGTCCAGTGCAGGGTGGCATAAGGTAAAATCAGCGTAAACGGCGCGACGCCGAGGATAGAGCCCCAAATGACATATTTTCTGCCAATCTTATCGCCTAAAGGCCCGCCAATTACCGTTCCTGCAGCAACCGCAAACAGGAAGGCAAAGAGGTGAAATTGCGCGTTTTGTACCGATAATCCGAATTTTTGCATCAGATAAAAGGTGTAATAGCTGCTGATGCTCGCCATATAGAAGTATTTCGAGAAAATCAGGATCAGCAGGACGCTGACCGCAAGCACCACCTTATTGCGCGGCAGTGGATTGATAATCGTTGCTTTTGGTTTCCCCTTGCTCATTCGATGCTGCGCGGCATACCAGCGGCTGATTTGCGCCAGCACGACAATGGCCAGCAGCGCCGCAAGAACGAACCAGGCCACATTACCTTTGCCGTAAGGGGCGATAATCACTGCCGCCAACAACGGACCGAGGGAGCTACCAAAATTACCGCCCACCTGGAAGATGGACTGGGCAAGACCGTGGCGTCCGCCTGAGGCCATACGCGCCACACGGGACGATTCCGGGTGGAATACCGAAGAACCGGTGCCGACCAGCGCGGCAGCCAACAGCACGGTGCCAAAACTGCCGGCCATTGCCAACAGCACCAGACCGCTTAGCGTAAAGCACATGCCAATCGGCAGCGACCACGGCATCGGGTACTTATCGGTCCAGTAGCCAACCACCGGTTGTAGTAGCGAAGAGGCCAACTGGAAGGTCAGGGTGATCATCCCTATCTGCATAAAGGTCAGTGAAAATTCGGACTGTAATAGCGGATAGATCGCCAGAATTAACGACTGAATCATATCGTTAAGCAGATGTGAAAGGCTGATCGCGCCTAAAATGCCGAACGACGTGCGTGCCTTAGCGACTGGCGCGGACGCACCAGGTGCTGGCTGGGTTTGTTCACTCATTGCCATAGAAAGTCACTTCTGTCTGATTTGCGATGTATGCGCTTTATCCTTCACGCTACCCGGATGCAACGTGAATGATGTTGCGCACAGGGGAATATCGTCATTGTGATTATTACCTGACTAACATACCTGCGGACGAGGTTTGAAGGAAGTCTCAATTCTGAAAACTTATTCGACTATTATTTCAGATAATTGTAATTTCAGCCGAGTGAAGGAATCAGGGAGAGAAACATGAAATTTTTAAAACGGGGTGTGGCGCTGGCACTGTTCGCTGCATTCACGCTGGCAAGTCAGCCTGCTCAGGCTTATGAAAAAGATAAAACCTATAAAATCACCATTCTGCATACCAACGATCACCATGGCCATTTCTGGCGCAGCGAATACGGCGAGTACGGTCTCTCAGCGCAAAAAACGCTGGTGGACGGGATTCGTCGCGAGGTGGCTGCCGAAGGGGGCAGCGTCCTGCTGCTGTCCGGCGGTGACATCAACACTGGCGTACCCGAATCGGATCTACAGGATGCTGAGCCCGACTTTCGCGGGATGAACCTGATTGGTTATGACGCGATGGCGGTCGGTAACCACGAATTTGATAATCCGCTCACTGTCCTGCGTCAGCAGGAGAAGTGGGCGAAGTTCCCGTTTCTCTCAGCCAATATTTACCAGAAAAGTACCGGCGAGCGCCTGTTTAAACCCTGGGCCATTTTTAAACGCCAGGATTTGAAAATCGCGGTGATCGGTTTGACCACCGACGACACGGCGAAAATCGGTAACCCTGAGTTCTTCACCGATATTGAATTTCGCAAACCAGCGGAAGAGGCAAAGGTGGTGATTCAGGAATTGCAGATGAATGAAAAGCCGGACGTCATGATTGCCACCACTCATATGGGGCATTACGACAACGGCAACCACGGAACGAACGCACCGGGCGACGTTGAAATGGCGCGCAGTCTGCCAGAGGGCGCGCTGGCGATGATTGTGGGTGGTCACTCACAGGACCCGGTGTGCATGGCGGCGGAAAATAAGAAACAGGTGGATTACGTTCCCGGTACGCCGTGTGCACCGGACAAACAGAATGGTATCTGGATCGTGCAGGCTCATGAGTGGGGGAAATACGTGGGTCGCGCGGACTTTGAGTTCCGTAACGGCGAGATGAAAATGGTCAACTATCAGCTGATTCCGGTGAACCTGAAGAAGAAAGTGACCTGGGAAGACGGGAAAAGTGAGCACGTACTTTACACCCCGGAAATCGCGGAGAATGCGCAGATGCTCTCGCTGTTGTCACCGTTCCAGAATAAAGGAAAAGCGCAACTGGATGTGAAAATTGGTGCGGTGAATGACCGACTGGAAGGCGATCGCAGCAAGGTCCGTTTTGTACAAACCAACATGGGGCATTTGATTCTGGCTGCGCAAATGGCGCGCACCGGTGCCGATTTTGGCGTTATGAGCGGCGGCGGCATTCGTGACTCGATTGACGGCGGGGATATCACCTATAAAAGCGTGCTGAAGGTTCAGCCATTCGGCAACGTTGTCGTATATGCCGACATGAACGGTAAGGATGTGACGGATTATCTGACGGCCGTGGCGCAAATGAAACCGGACTCCGGCGCCTATCCGCAGTTTGCCAGGGTTAGCTTTGTGGCAAAAGAGGGCAAGCTCAACGATTTGAAAATCAACGGCGAGCCGGTTGACCCGGCAAAAACCTACCGTATGGCGACGCTCAGCTTTAACGCGACCGGCGGCGACGGCTATCCGCGTATTGATAACAAACCGGGGTACGTCAACACCGGGTTTATTGATGCGGAAGTGCTGAAGGAATACATTCAGAAAAACTCACCGCTGGATGCCAGTGCGTATGAGCCGAAGGGGGAAGTTAGCTGGCAGTAACAGGGCGGAGTGCCGGATGGCGGTGCGGGCACCTTATCCGGCCTACAGGTTAGTGCGGTTTCCTGGCCTGATAAGCGTCGCGCTATCAGGCCATCATTCTATAATCACTTAATCCCGGCGGGCGATATCGGCGAATTCAGCCTCCAGAATCGCGGCTAAATCAACCGCCGCCAGTTCAATATCCAGCCCGCGTTTGCCGCCAGAGACAAAAATGGTGTCAAACGTCCGGGCTGGCGCATCAATCAGCGTCGGTAGACGTTTTTTTTGTCCCAGTGGGCTAATGCCGCCGACCAGATACCCGGTCGTGCGTTGCGCAACCAGCGGATCGGCCATATCGACCTTTTTCGCGCCGAGTGCTTTGGCGACTTTTTTCAGATCCAGTTGTCCGGCCACGGGCGTGACTGCAACCGCCAGATGTTTCATATCGCCATTCACCGCCACCAGCAGCGTTTTGTACACCTGATCGGCATTCAGCCCTAACTTGCGCACCACCTCATCGCCGAAGTTGGTCTCGGCGGGATCGTGGTCGTAGGTATGGATCCTGAACGTAATTTTGTTTTTTTCGAGTAATTTAACGGCGGGTGTCATAGCTATTTTTCCTGGCTAAACCAAATGACGAGTCAAGCATATCTCTAACGAATGTTCGAAATATAGTACCATCTTGCGCAATTATGTTGGCAGGATGCAGAGTTTGAGCGACAATCGACATACACCGTCGCATTAAGCGGCGGCATAATAATAATGATGAAATTCCTCTTTGACGGGCCAATAGAAATATTGGCCACTTTTTTTATCGCATCAGCTCCGGCAGATTTCCCTCTCCATAAAGGTGCAGCGCGCCGACGGCCACCACATAGCGACCCGCAGGCAGTGCCGCCAGACGATCCCGCCAGGCGATATTGCGTTGATGCATCAGCACATAGTACAGCGACTGACTGAAGGTGTTGGGAAGCGTCAGGTGATTGTCCTGCGGCGGGGAGTCAAGCCACCAGCTCATCATCTGTTGCAGTAGCCGGGCGTTGGTGTGCCAGTGCGTTAGTGTGTCCTCCAGCAGCGCCAGGCCGTTGTCTGGCAGTTCACACAACAGTGCAATCTGGCTGGCGGCACCTTCCAGTTCAATCACCGGTTTTTCTGCCTTTTTCGCGGCCTGCAACAGCTGATAATCAATACCGTATTCCGGGCGTAATCCCAACTGTTGCGCCTGGGTGGCCTGCAACACCATCGCGATTTGCCACAGCGGTTGTGTGGAAAACAGCGTCGGAGAGATCCCCAATTCATCGGTCGCGCGATGCAGATTGCGCAACTGCTCCTCGCTGATGCGCTCTTCCAGTGCGGCAAATTCGGGTAGATCGGCAAAAGGGCTGTCATTGCCGGAGACGTCGGCCTCAACAATTAGTGCATCGGCGCTGTTAAGCTTTTTGAGCAGTCTGGCAGGGAGAGGGGACATATCGCGACTGCCCATATGAATACTGCCAATCAGGTGGAAATGGCGGTTGCCGGGCAACGAAACATCAATGGCGGGCCAGGTATAGCGATTGCCGGATAGCGTAGCGAAGAATGTTTTTACCCGGTAAAACAGATCCATGCGACCTCCCTAATCAGAAGCCCATGCTAACGCGTGGCCCAGGGGTGTGCAATGTGTGAATTGCCGGATGGCGGCGCTAAAACGCCATCCGGCATCGCTTACTCTTTCGGTTTAAAGCGCAGCAGTCGGTTCGCGTTGCTCACCACGGTAATGGACGAGAGCGCCATCGCCGCACCGGCAACCACCGGGTTCAGCAACGTACCGGTAAACGGCCACAGAATACCGGCTGCAACAGGAATACCGATGCTGTTGTAGATGAATGCGCCAAGCAGGTTTTGCTTCATGTTTCGAAGCGTTGCGCGGGAAATAGACAGTGCATCTGCCACGCCCATCAGGCTATGACGCATCAGGGTAATTGCAGCGGTTTCGATAGCCACATCGCTGCCGCCGCCCATTGCGATCCCGACATCGGCTTGCGCCAGCGCCGGTGCATCATTGATGCCGTCACCGACCATCGCCACCTGACGCCCCTGGCTTTGCAGACGTTTAATGGCATCGGCTTTACCGTCCGGCAGAACGCCGGCAATCACCTCATCAATTCCCGCCTCTTTGGCGATGGCGTTAGCCGTCGTCGGGTTATCGCCGGTTAACATCACCAGACGATAGCCGGCGCGGTGCAGTCGCTGAAGGGCGGCCACGCTGTCGCTACGCAACGGATCGCGCACGGCCAGCAGCGCTGCCGCTTTACCATCAATCGCCAGCAGCACCGGCGTAGCGCCCTGAGAAGCCTGGGCCGATATCTCGGTTTCCAGTTCGCGAGTGTCAACCTGCTGCTCGTTCAGCAGGGCCTGGTTGCCCAACAACAGCGTATGCCCTTCGGCTTCACCGCTAACGCCTAATCCACGCAGGGTGCGGAAACCGTTGACCTGCGGCAGTGCACCATCACCGGCTTTGTCGAGAATCGCTCGTGCCAGCGGGTGGCTGGAGCCTTGCTCAAGCGCCGCCGCCAGACGCAGCACCTGCGCCTCGTCAGTCTCGCCTACGGTTTTAATCGCCACCACCTGGGGTTTGCCTTCGGTCAGTGTCCCGGTTTTGTCGAAGACCACGGTATCCAGAGTGCTGGCGCGCTGCAGCGCATCGGCATCACGCACCAGTACGCCAAACTCAGCCGCACGACCCACGCCGGAAATAATAGACATTGGTGTTGCCAGACCCAGCGCACACGGACAGGCAATAATCAGTACTGTGGTTGCAATCACCAGGGTGTAGACAATTTGTGGCGCCGGGCCAAAGAAGTACCAGATACCCGCGCTGACCAGCGCAATCACGACCACAACCGGAACAAACACGGCGGAAATCTTATCGGCCATCTGACCGATTTCCGGCTTACTGCTCTGGGCCTGGCGCACCATACGGATAATGCGCGACAGCGTAGTATGGCTGCCGACTGCGCTGGCGCGGAACAACACGCTGCCATCCTGCACAACGGTACCGGCATGCACACTGTCGCCTTCCCCTTTTTGCTGTGGGATAGGTTCGCCGGTAAGCATCGCCTCATCCAGCCAGGCTTCGCCCTGGGTGATTTCACCGTCAACCGGGACGCGGTCGCCGGTGGTCAGACGCAACAGCATCCCCGGTTGAACCTCTGCCAGCGGTACGCTCTTTTCACCGTCTTCTGTCACCACTCGCGCCGTTGGCGGCGTGAGATCGAGTAATTTTTCCAGCGCCTTAGACGAGCGCTGACGCGCGCGGGCTTCCAGCATGTGTCCGAGGTTAATCAGACCAATGATCATCGCGCTGGCTTCATAATAAAGATGACGCGCTTCCATCGGGAACCACTGCGGCCACAGGTTGACGCTCATCGAGTACAACCAGGCTACGCCGGTGCCCAGCGCCACCAGAGTGTCCATCGTGGCGGTACCGTTCATCAGGCTCTTCCACGCGCTGCGATAAAAATGGCCGCCGGCAAAAACCATCACGGCGAGCGTCGCCAGACCTATCGCCAGCCACAGGCTGCGGTTGTCGGCGGTCACCATCATGTTATCGCCCATCATCCCCCAGACCATCACCGGCACACCCACCAGCAGGGCGACAATCGCCTGCCAACGGAAGCGTTTCATTGTCGCGACGGCGGTTTCCTGCTGGCGCTCACGGCGTTTGAGATCGTCTTCAATCGCCTCCGCGCCATAGCCGGCTTTTTCCACCGCCTGGACTAAATCGGCGGCGGACGCACTGCCCATCACCAGCGCAGTACGTTCCGCGAGGTTTACCCGTGCCTGCGTGACCCCGGGAACGCTTTGCAGCGCATTTTGTACCCGGGAAACACAGCTGGCGCAGCTCATGCCGCTTAACAGCAGCTGTTGGCTCTCATCTTCAGCCGTCGCTGCCGGAAGCTCAGGAGGGACCGCTGCCAGTGCTTCCGACGGGATTGATGACTCCGCCAGCGGTTTAGCCTTTGGGTGGCTTAACTCTGCGCCGTAACCGGCTTGTTTGATGGTGTCGATAAGCGCTTCGGCGCTGGCGGTACCGGTGACGTGCGCTTCAGTCACGGTAACCTCAGCCTGTTCAACATCCGGGCGTTGTTCAAGACTCTCTTTTACGCGTTTGACGCAGTGACCGCAGGACAGGCCGTCCAGGGTCAGGTTGATAGTGTGAGACATCACTTCACTCCTTTATTACAGGGATTAATTGACTGTGATAAAGGTTAAACCTTCCAGCAAGGGGAAGGTCAAGGGATTTGTTTTCACCCTGTTTTTTTAATGTTCCAGTGCGATGGCGCAGACATGTTCGAGGGTGGAAAGGTTGTTGTAAAGTTCCGGTAAGGTCATTTTTTTTCTAATCACGACTTTAAGATTAACCTCTATTTTCCCCTTTTTGACATCGCGGATGGTGATAGCTTCAATAATGTTTTTTTGCTGATTAATACTTTCCACCAGCGTTTGTAGCCCTGATTTTTCGTCAAGAATAATGCGAATCTTAACTTTACCGGGCAATTGATTTTTAGTTTGTAAAAAGATGACAAAATAGCTGAGCTTTATGGCCAGCAGGAACAAGCCTGTGGCAAGAAGCGCATGCATATAAAAACCGGCGCCACTGGTAATTCCCACTCCCGCAGAAGCCCATACAATGGCTGCGGTTGTCAGCCCGGAGATGGCGTCGTCATGGCGATGAAGGATAACACCTGCACCGAGAAAGCCTACGCCGCTGATAATTTGTGCGGCCAGGCGCATCGGATCGCTACGTATATTCATCGAGATTTCCGCGTAATACTCTGCTGACTGAATAGAGACGATGGTCAGAACGCAACTGGCGACGGAAATAATGACGCACGTTTTAAATCCGACAGGCTTTCCTTTCGATTCCCTTTCAAGACCGATGATCCCGCCGAGGATAAAAGCGACGCAAATTTTGCCCAGCGTAATTAACAGAGATTCTCCTTCACCGAATAAGAGGAAGGATAACGTATTCATATTTCCTCCGGAAAACTCACCTCAAACAGCGTAAAAAAGGTCTCCTTTTCTGACCCGTAACGCTAGGCGCGGTAGGTATGGATATAGTGCTCAATCAGCGAAAGAAGTCGCCGGTTATCAATGCTCTGCAGAATTTTTACCCGCGCACCTTTTGGTTCAGGGATCCCTACATTGAGACGCAACGTGTCACGTCCATAGCGACAGGTCATACCGCGCGTGATGCCTTCCAGAGAGACATCCAGGTAATCTTCCTCCATTGTTGCCAGAGAGGGATCCAGTAACCAGGCAACGGTTAACGCATCATGGATCCAACATCCGGGCAGATGGCGGGTTTGCATAGAGTAGGTGATCCACGGACGAATGGTTTGCGCCAGATAACGGCTAAGCCCGTTTTCTGTTTTTGCCAGACGATCCAAATCGGCGTGAAGCATTTGAGTTTTCGTTGTCACATCCATCGGGACCAGCGTGACGGGCGCGCCGCTGGTAAGCACCGCATGAGCCGCCTCAGGATCCAGACCAAAATTGGTATCTTTCAGGTAGCCCGGCACATTGAATACGCCGCCCATAACAACGATATTTTTGACCGCGTGAACAATCTGCGGGTAAAGCTGCAGGGCAATGGCCACATTGGTGAGGGGACCGGTAGCAACCAACGTGATTTCACCAGGGTTATTACAGATGAGTTCACCTATCGCCTCGGGTGCATGGGGGGGCACCTGCTGGCACAATGCCGGGGCAGGAACTTCCGACCAGAGTTGCCGTAAGCCAAACTGATCGACACCCTGATCCAGTTTTTCACGCCAGGGAAGCGGATCTTCCCGGAGCGCACGCGAGGCTCCACGGTAAACAGAAACGGGAATAGCCAATTGCGCAATGAGATCTTTAGCGACGGCATATCCCACATCTGCTGGCGTATTTCCTGCGACAGTAGTGATCATCTCCAGAGTGATTTGCGGAGCGGCAATCGCCAGCGCTAGCGCCAGGCCGTCATCAATATTCGCGCCGGGAATGCCATTGCCTGGATCGCAGTCAATTATGATACGCATCGATGTATTTTCACGTTGTCTCGGGTTGTACTTCATGTCCCTGGCAGCCACACGATTCTCCTGTTCGTAAATAAAACTCAAATTCAACGCGGCGAACCTCTCCATCCCAATTTTTCAGCATGTCAATTGCCGCACGGGCCATCTTATCGACCGGTTGCAGAACGGCGGTCAAAGAAGGGACGTTGTAAGCCGATTCATGTGTTGCGTTAAAACAGACCAGTGCAACATCTTCAGGGACGCGCAGCCCATGTTCCGCCAGGGCGCGTAAGCAACCCAGTGCCTGCTGTTCATTCGTCGCGAACAACGCGCGCGGTGGCTGGCGTTGCAGCATACGTTTTGTCGCCTCGTAACCTCCGGCGCGGGTATAGTTGGTCGAAAAAATCCATGAAGGATTGACCATTAGCGATGAGGCTTCCAGCGCCTGCTGCCAGCCCCGGATACGATCCTGAGTATTCAGCATTTCACGCGGGCCACAGATGATGCCGATGTCGCGGTATCCGTGATCAATCAGATGTTGGGTTACCTGCATCGCCGCCTGTTGTTCATCAACCTGGATAACGCTGACGTTAAGTCCAGGATCCACGCGATCGAGCATAACGCAGGGCGTACCGCTCTCCTGAATCAAATTGATATAAGGATGGCGATCCACACTGGTGTAGATCAGCCCGTCAACCTGGCGGTGCAACATATTATTAATCAGTTCACGTTCACGGCAGCTACTGTCGCCCGCATCACCCAGCAGGAGTACTTTGCCATCAGTAAATGCTTCGTGTTGCAGAGCATGAGCCATAGAGGCGATAAACGGGTTCGAGATGTCCGGTGCAACAAGCCCATATGTTTGTGTACTCCCTGAAGCCAGCGCACGCGCGATGCCATTGGGTCGATAGCCGGTTTTCTTAATGGCCTGTAGTACACGTTGCCGGGTCGCTTCGGCAACGGGACGTGGACCATTATTAATAACGTAACTAACGACAGCGACGGACGTTCCCGCTTCTTTTGCCACGTCAGAACGTGTTACGCGTTGCGAATGTGATTGAGTCACGAGGCACCTACCTGATTGCGTTCAGAGTGATTTTTTCCAGACAGCATAAGGCGTTATGACCCAAAAATCTTTGGTAAAGAACGCGCATCTCACGTTCTCTGGCCTCAAATTGCATCCTCGGGTAAGTTAAGATCCCGTCCACGGGTTTCTGGTGCAAAGAACGTGGTTACCAGTCCAATTGTGGCCATCAGAGCGAAATAGAGAGCGATTGGCCACCAGTGCCCATAAAACGAGAGCAATGCAGAGGCGATAAGTGGCGCTGTCCCGCCAGACATAATCGAACCGAGCTCTTTTGCAAATGCCATTTTGGTATAACGATTCTTGACACCGAAAAGCTCAACGCCCCATGCAGCCTGAACACCAAAAATACCCAGTGACGCGATTCCCATCCCGGTAATGATCGTTGGGATGACAATCCATGGCTCACGAGAATCCAGCAGCATGAATGCCGGAAAAGCATACAGGATCAGTAACAAGCAGAACCAACGATAGACGATCCGTCTGCCGAATCGATCGGAAAGCCAGCCCGCCAGAGGAATAATGGCAAATCCCAGAACCGATGCGATAAACACCGCCACGGTCGGCACTGATTTATCCACCATCAGCACTTTAGCGACATAACCAATGATAAATCCCTGTGCCAGATAGGAGGGGCCATTCTCGCCAATGCGTAAGCCGACCATGGTCCAGAACGCACGGGTTCGTTTCCAGAAGCTACGTGTATCATGCTGTTGCTGCGCTTTTCCCTCGCGAAGAACTTTTTCTCGCTCGGCCTGCAGGAGGGCCTTTTGACGTTCAAAAACGGGCGTTTCACGCATATGGCGACGAATGAATAACGCAGCAGCGGCGATAAGAATGCTGCAAAGAAAAGGAATACGCCATCCCCAGCTTAATAAGTCATCTTTGTCCATTTGCAGGACGATTAGCCAAACCAACGAAGCCAGTAATGTTCCGCTGTTTGAGCCCAGCGCGATAATCGAGGAAACCAGCCCACGGCGTTTAACGGGAGCATATTCACCGAGCATCACGGTACCGCCTGAAAGTTCCGCTCCGGCCCCCAGGCCCTGAGAAAATCGAAGGATAACCAGGCATACCGGCGCCCAGACGCCTATCTGGGCGTAGCTGGGGATTAAACCTATTAGCATGGTCGACATGCCCATCAATCCAATCGTGATAACCATGACAATCTTCCGGCCATGTTTATCGCCTATCCAGCCAAACAGAAGCGCACCGATGGGGCGAGCAATAAACCCAACGGAATAGGCGGCAAAGCTGGAAAGTAACGCCATGACAGGTGTCGCTTCCGGAAAAAAGACATCGCCAAAGATAATACCTGCGGCAAGACCGTACAGGGCAAAATCGGCATACTCCATCGTGGTGCCTAACCAGCAGGAAAATGTCGCTCGCCAAAATTCGCGGCGTCCTTCGGGGGTTTCCAGCCGCTCCTGAGCGGCTTGTTGGTTATCCGTCAGGGGAACAGAGGATGAATGCGTGTTCATAAGAACTCCTTGAAGTTATCTGTCGACATACGTCGCAGGCTTGTGCTCTTCACGTTCTACTCGCGTAGATATTATATTTTTACCGGAGATTAATAAATCTACCCGCGTAGAATGATCAAGTAAAAGAGTTAAAATTGCGAAAGCGATCACTTATAACAGGCAATTGTTACAGAAAAAGGTACGCCTGCTTCGATGTTCTTCACTGTTTATGAAGTACGAACGTTCGACGGTTCCGGAAATGTGAAAGTGGCAGTGGTAACGCCCGCGACCTGTGAAGTGACAGGAGGTTACTGGCATCTATAGGATGGGGTGTGTGGTGTCAGCCACAAGTACGTTATAATGACACCATGCCACAGCTTAAGGTGCGGAGGACGTGTGAATATCAGCGATGTAGCAAAAAAAACCGGTTTAACCAGTAAAGCGATCCGCTTTTATGAAGAAAAAGGGCTGGTCACGCCGCCGCTGCGTGGTGAAAACGGTTATCGCACCTACGGGCAACAGCATCTCAATGAACTGACGCTGCTGCGCCAGGCGCGCCAGGTCGGATTCAACCTTGAAGAGTGCGGTGAACTGGTGAATCTGTTCAACGATCCGGGGCGTCACAGCGCGGATGTCAAAAAGCGGACGCTGGAGAAAGTGGCTGAAATTGAGCGCCATATCAGCGAATTACAGTCAATGCGCGTACAGTTGCTGGCGCTGGCGGAGTCGTGTCCGGGCGATGACAGCGCGGAATGCCCTATTATTGATAACCTTTCTGGCTGTTGCCACCACAAGGCGCAGGCTTAACGCGCGTCGGGATTAAGCATAAAGACCACCGTACCGCGATACCACGGGGATGTGCGTAACTGCGCTTCCGCCTGGCTGTCCCGCTTACCGTGCTGTACCAGACCAAGCTTAAAGGGAATTCGCAGGCGGGAGAGGGCGGGCAGGTAGTCCTGATAATTCGTCACCGTGTGCCGTCCCTGATAGCTCTGCACTACCAGTTCATCGATTGGCAGCGCGTTCAGCGTTGCAATGTCACCGGTTTTCGCCCAGTCCAGCAATCCGGTTACCCCAAGAGCAAAATCGGGTGGCAGTTGTTGGCGCAATACCCGCAGAAAGCGGGCATAGTCGGCGAGTTGATGCGTCGCGGCGTCAAAATCGACCTGTAGCCCTACCACCTGATTTCCCTCCCCCTGCCAGCGCTGCATCAGCCGCACGATGCGTGCCGGAATCGCGTCCGGAATGTCGAGCGTGGTAAAGCGCACGGTAAGCCAGATGGACGGAAACGTCAGGCGGCTGACGGGAAGCCCCAGACGCTGAAACTCCGCGCCCTTTGCCCGCATCAATACTTCCCCCTGATGCAGATAGACCGTTTGGGCGCCTCTCAGTTCATCGCTGGCTTTCACCCCTGACCAGAGCCAGAAGGCGGGATGTTCGCGGGCGATAACCGTCTCATCCGCCTGCGCCTGTCCCGCCAGTAGCGCGATTACCAGTAGTATTTGAGTTTTTGCGCCCACGGACTGCCCGGATACTGGGTTTTCAACTGCGTGAACCAGCCTTTGCGCTGCTGTTTGTCCACCTCTGCTCCGCCACACTCATTCGTGCCGGACGGGGCGTAACACATGATGGCGCGATACAGTGCGTAACTTCTGTCTTCGTGCTCGGCTTTTGGCGAGGTGATGACCTGCTGGTAGTAACTCTGGCGATCATACTGCCCAACCGGACGCTTGCGGTCGATAGCGGTCTCCAGCACGCCATTCCCTGTGCTGTCTTTCCACAAATCGACATGGGTTTGTGACGTGCGGAAGAACTCACCCAGACAGTTCAGCGCATGGGCATCATCGGGATTTTTGCTCAGCGTGCCGACGGTCTCATTGAGGCTGCGGCACACGTAACCGATTTCAGCGGCGTCACCGTTCCAGTCAAACGTGCTCAGATTGACGTCGTCGAATGCTTCGCCGATCACCGGCTGTGTGATGGCGCTGGCGAGTTTGCGGTCCTGCAGCCAGTCGCTAAAGCGGTTTTCTGTGAGATCGCGCACCAGCAGCGTATGCAGCGCGATAGTGCGTTCTTCGTTATTCGGTCCCTGGCTGACCTGCTGACGCAACTGTTCAGGCGTCGCCACGGTTTTCAGTACCCGGGAACGATAACGCAGGTTGGTGACCGCGCTGTCCGGGGCAAAAACCGCCTCCGTATCGCCACTGTACACCAGCGTGGCCGCCAGTTTTGCCTGCACATACTGCTGCTGTTCGTTATCCTGGCTCAGCTTCAGCAATGTCGACCAGAAATCACGCGCTTCTGACCACTGCTTTTGACCCATCAGCGCGTTACCGTAGAGAACCTGTTCGCTGAAAGCGAGGATATCGTGAGCCGGAAGTTGTTTCGCCGGGGTAACCGCCTGAAGAATCGCAGCATTGTTTTCTGTCGCCAGCCACAGGTTGAGTTGCAGATCGCGCCACAGCGGCAGTTTTCCGCTTTTTTCAAAAACCGGTTTGCTGGCATCCAGGTTAGCCTGCGTCAGGGTTGGCTTCTGGTCGCTGTTCAGACGAAGGGCGCGTAGCATCTCGGTATAGCTGACGAGAGGGGCGTCGGCGAACGCCTCCTGTACCGATTGATCGTAAAACTGCCTGCCATAGACATTATCGTATTCAATCACCCGGTTTCGCAGTGTCTGCGCATCGGCGGCCTGCCGGAATGCCTGCTCATACAATCCTGCAAGCGACGCCCAGTCCTGCAAATACCAGTGGATGCGACGCAGCATGCCGTGTGCGGAATCGGCATAGCGGCCTTCAGGCCAGCGCTGAAGATAGGTCTGCGCCTCTTTTTTCGCGCGTAAGGCGTCTTCACGGTTTATTCGCGCGATATCAAAATCGCCATATTCGCCGACGCTGTTCTGGCTGCTTTTGTTCAGCGCTGTGCGCATCAGCATATATTGCGCGGTTTCCGCCAGCCACGGGCGATGGCTCTTAAGCAGCGACGTGAAGACCTGCGCCGCGCTTTCGTATTCACCCGCGTAAAAATGGGCTGCGGCGATCAGATAGGTTTTATACGCCAGGGCAGGTGAGTCCGCCGGGAGCGTAGTGAGAGAGGCCGTGATTTGCTCTGCGCTGGCCCCGGAATAGAGTCCAAGACGTGCCTGCGCCAGCGCCTGTTTTTGTTCTGCTGTCAGCGTAGCATCGCTCAGTAGCGCGGCAAAAAACTGACTGACGCTGTCGGTATTATTGGAGACAAAACGGTTTTCCTGCTCACCGTCGTGGTTGAATTCAACCGCCGCTACCTGCAGCGTTGCCATCTGCTGGGCGAGTGTATTGGGTGCATTCTGCGTTTGTGCAGGCAAGTCCGTGCGGACATCAGCGTCATCCCACTGCGGGTGATAAGCAAAATAGAAATCGCGTGAGCGGGTGATATCCGCAGGCATCGACTGAACGGGCACAGCAAACGACTTTGCCTCACTCAGCAGGCGCAACAGGTTATCGCGTGAATCATTATCGGGCGTCAGAATAGGGGCGCCTTTTAGCAGACAGCGCGCGTCGCTCCAGGTGCAGTCTGCGATATCAAACGAGGCGAATGCCTGAGGGGCGGCGCTCGCCAGTAATGCACAAAAGCTAAATGCCAGAGGCGTCTTCCTGACCATCATGCGATTCCTGTCATCGGTTTTATCGGGTAAGGGGTCTGATATAGAGCGTGATGCCTTCAACGGCAATCACTTCAACGTGCGTGCCGGCGGGCAGATCGTCGCTGGCGTTGACCGGCCATGAACTGTCGCCAACACGCATGTGTCCACGACCATTGACCAGAGACGACTCCAGGACAAACCGACGGCCGACCAGTTGCTGGCCGCGCTGGTTGAGCTGACTGTCTACCGGTTTTTGTTCACGAACGCGTTTCGCCATCCACTTCCACCAGAACCAGGCGGCAAGCAGCGTTAAGACGGCAAAGATAACACCCTGCCATTCCCAGTCGACGGGCAACAGCCAGACCAGAATGCCGGTAATGACCGCCGCGACGCCGCTCCACAACAGATAACCGTTGCCGCCCAACATCTCAGCGGCCAGAAGCAGACCGCCAAGGCTGAGCCAGAAAATATGGGGATGCCCCACAATCATCTCGATCATTATTTATTCCGTTCGCTGGCGCTGTCCTTGATCAGTTCAGTGATCCCGGCAATGGAACCCATCAGGCTGCTGGCATCCAGTGGCATCATCACCACTTTACTGTTACTGGACGAGCCGATTTGCTGTAGCGCTTCGGTATATTTCTGCGCCACAAAGTAATTCACCGCCTGAATATCACCGGAGGCGATCGCTTCAGACACCATTTTGGTCGCGCGAGCTTCCGCTTCAGCGGAACGTTCGCGGGCTTCTGCCTGTAAGAAGGCGGATTGACGTTCCCCTTCAGCTTTCAGGATCTGCGACTGTTTTTCCCCTTCGGCCTTAAGGATTTCTGCCTGGCGCACCCCTTCGGCTTCCAGAATATACGCACGTTTAGTACGTTCCGCTTTCATCTGGGCGTTCATGGAGGAGATCAGTTCAGCCGGTGGGCGGACATCACGAATCTCGATACGCGTGACTTTAATGCCCCAGGGATTGGTGGCCTCATCGACGATATGCAGCAGTCGGGTATTGATGCTGTCACGCTGGGAGAGCATTTCATCAAGCTCCATCGACCCCAGAACGGTACGGATGTTGGTCATAGTGAGGTTGATGATCGCCAGTTCCAGATTGCTGACCTCATAGGCCGCACGCGGCGCGTCAATCACCTGAATAAAGCAGACGGCATCAATGGTGACGTTGGCGTTATCTTTCGAGATCACTTCCTGCGAGGGAATATCCAGCACCTGCTCCATCATATTGATTTTGCGTCCAATCCGGTCCATGAACGGCACAACGATGCTTAAGCCCGGTTGCAGCGTTTTGGTATAGCGGCCAAATCGCTCTACCGTCCACTGATACCCCTGGGGAACAATTTTCACGCCGGCGCCGACGATGACCAGCGCGACAAAAATGAGAATAGGAATAACAATAAGCATTGAAAAACCTCCTGTTGAACTGTCCATGATGTCGAGATTGGCGATGTTACTCTTGAAATTATACCTGATTCATTAAAGAGAGTTCCCCTCCTGTTAATTAGAGGGATACACTATTTTGCGATAAAACGCGAAAACAGGATAGATAATGCGTGAAAATAGCAGGTTGTTGCAGGTAAACAATGTGGGTTACCAGGTCGGGACCATCAAAATTCTGAATAACATCAGTTTTGACTTACGTCCTGGTGAATTTAAATTAATCACCGGCCCTTCTGGCTGTGGAAAAAGTACCTTACTGAAGATTATTGCGTCGTTGCTCAGTCCGAATAGCGGTGAGATCCGCTTTGGTGGAGAGGATATTGCCACTCTCAACCCGGAACATTATCGTCAACAGGTTTCGTATTGCGCCCAGACGCCCGCGCTGTTTGGCGATACGGTCTACGATAATCTGATCTTCCCCTGGCAAATCCGTAACCAGCGTCCAGATCCTGGGGCTTTTCTGGCGGACCTGGCCCGCTTTCAACTGCCGGAGTCGATTCTGGCGAAAAATATCAATGCGCTCTCCGGCGGAGAGAAACAGCGCATTTCCCTGATCCGCAATTTACAGTTTTTGCCGCAGGTTTTACTGCTTGATGAAATCACCAGCGCACTGGATGAAAGCAATAAGCGCAATGTGAATGAGATTATTCATCACTATGCTCGCGATAAGCAGATAGGGGTGTTGTGGGTGACTCACGATAAAGACGAAATTAATCATGCGGATGAAATAATCACTCTGATGCCGCATGCCGGAGAAATGCAGGAAGCGCGTAATGAATGAACATAATATTACTAACGAGTCACTGGCATTAGCGATGATGCTGGTGGTGGTGGCGATGCTGATAAGCCATAAAGAGAAACTGGCGCTGGAGAAAGATATTCTCTGGAGCGTCGCTCGCGCCGTGGTTCAACTTATTATCGTCGGCTATGTCCTGAAATATATCTTCGCGGTCAATCATGCAGTCCTGACGTTAGTGATGGTGTTATTCATCTGTTTTAACGCCGCGTATAACGCGCAGAAGCGCAGTAAATATATTGATAAAGCGTTTGTTTCCTCGTTTATTGCCATCACGACGGGGGCAGGGTTAACGCTGGCGGTGCTGGTGCTGTCGGGGTCGATTGAATTTATCCCGATGCAGGTGATCCCCATTTCTGGGATGATCGCTGGTAATGCGATGGTGGCCGTCGGATTGTGCTACAACAATCTCGGTCAGCGTTTCAGCAGCGAACAACAGCAGATTCAGGAAAAACTCAGTCTTGGCGCCACGCCGAAAATGGCGTCTGCGGGCTTGATCCGCGACAGTATTCGCGCCTCGCTGATCCCAACGATCGACTCCGCGAAAACGGTCGGACTGGTGAGTTTGCCGGGGATGATGTCAGGGCTGATCTTTGCCGGTATCGATCCGGTCAAAGCGATTAAATATCAGATTATGGTGACCTTTATGTTGCTCTCAACGGCGAGCCTGTCGACCATCATTGCTTGCTATTTAACCTATCGGAAGTTTTACAACTCGCGCCACCAACTGGTGGTGACGCGTTTGAAGAAATCGTAACCAGCGACTGGCGTAGGCCCGATAAGCGTAGCGCCATCGGGCAACGTAAATCAGTACAACAGCGCGTAGAGCTGACGACGATATTTCGACGCCAGCGCGTCGCCGGTACCCAGCGCGGCAAGAATTTCCTGGAACGTTTTACGCGCCTGACCGTCTGCGGCGGCAAGATCTTTTTTCAGATGACTGAACAGCAGTTCCAGTGCTTCTTCGTTGCGTCCCACCTGATGCAGTTGCAGCGCCAGCTGTGCGGCCAGTCCGGCGTCCTGCGGATTTTCCGCCACCTGCTGTTGCAGTAGCTGAATCTCTGGCGTATCCGCCGCCTGTTTCAACAGTTCAATTTGCGCGACCAGCCCCTGATAACGGGTGTCCTGATCCTGAAGCGGAATGGTTTTCAGCACGGCTTCTGCATCTTCAGAGCGGTTGAGGGCAATCTGCGTTTCCGCCAGTAGCAGGCCGATTTCACTGCTCTGGTTAGACAACTGCCAGGCGTCTTTCAGCAGCGGCAGTGCTTCAATGTAGTTGTCTTCCTGCATCAGCTGCATGGCCTGTTGCGCTTTTAGCTCTTCTTCACGCGGCAGCACTTTGTCGAGCAGGGCGCGAATCACCTCTTCAGGCTGCGGTCCCTGGAAGCCGTCAACCGGCTGACCGTTCTGGAACAAATAGACGGTTGGAATAGCGCGCAGACCGAACTGAGAGGCAATCATCTGCTCGGCATCGCAGTCGAGCTTCGCCAGAATGAACTGACCGTTGTACTGTGCGGCAAGGCTTTCCAGCACCGGCGTCAGTTGCAGGCAGTGCTGGCTGCGTTCAGACCAGAAGTAGAACAGGACCGGCGTGGTCATCGACAGTTCTAAGGTCTGCTGCAGGTTCGCTTCGTTAATGTTGACAATATTCTGTGTGGACATGGAGTCACTCTCTTGTGTCGATTTCTTTTTTACATGAGGGCTGACGCGTGCGCTTCAACTCATCCGTGCAAAATTTTGTCCATCAGGCGTCCCGGCAGCAGACGTTTGAGCAGCATGACGGCCCAGGTTACCAGCGTGACGGGATAGCGGAGTTTGGGTTTATCGCTGATAAAAGCATGGCGCACTTTGGCGACGACGGCTTCAGGATCGAGCGTAAAACGTGCGGCAATACCGGGGTTTTCCACCGGTTTGTCGTTCTGGGTCTGGTTAACGTTTTCCGTAAAGCGCGTGCGAATAGGGCCGGGTTCAATCAGGCTGACCTTAATTCCGCTGTGACGTAGCTCCATGCGTAACGCATCTGACCAGGCTTCCAGCGCGTATTTACTGGCCGCGTAGGCGCCGCGTCCGGGTGTGGAGATAAGCCCCATCACCGAGGAGGTCATCACGATCCGACCTTCGCCATGCGGCAGCATGGCCGGTAACAGACGCATCGTGAGCTGATGAGCGCCAAAGAAATTGGCGGAGAATTGCTGCTCCATCTGCGCGCGGCTGATGGTGGGCAGCGGACCGTAGACGCCGTACCCGGCATTGTTAAAGATCCCGTATAAGCAGTTATCGGTCAGGGCGATCACCTCGTCAGCGGCGCGATCCACGCTCTCAGGCGAGTCGAGGTCGATCAATACGCCGGTGAATCCCATATTATTCATGCGCGTGACATCGTCGGGTTTGCGGCAGCCGGCGAGAACCTGAAAACCCTGACGCTTCAGCTCAAGCGCGCTTTCCAGGCCGATACCGCTGGAACATCCTGTTATTAAGACCGATTTTTGCATAACTTTACCTGTCAGGATCTCCGTTGAATTAAGACTCGTGTTTTACTAAAGGACTCAGCTGCTTCGCCATCCAGTCAGCGATAAACGGCTGGGCATCGCGGTTAGGGTGAATACCATCATCCTGCATCCACTGCGGTTTTAGATAGACCTCTTCCATAAAAAAGGGTAACAGAGGAATATCAAATTCTTTGGCGAGCTTTGGATAGAGCGCGCTAAAGGTTTCATTATACCGACGGCCATAGTTTGCGGGCAGGCGAATTTGCATCAGCAACGGCTCGGCGTTCGCCGCCTTCACGTCCTGCACGATGGTACGCAGCGTTTGTTCGGTCTGTTGCGGCGCAAAGCCGCGTAGCCCGTCGTTGCCGCCCAGCTCAACCAGCACCCAGCGCGGTTGATGCTGTTTGAGTAGCGCAGGCAGGCGTGCCAGCGCTTGCTGGGAGGTGTCGCCGCTGATGCTGGCGTTCACCACGGTGGTTTTGCTCTGCCATTTGTCGTTGAGCAGTGCAGGCCAGGCGGCACTGGCGGACATTCGGTACCCGGCGCTCAGGCTGTCGCCGAGGATTAACAACGTGTCAGCCGCAGCGGCCCGACAGGTAAACAGGATCAGGAACAGGAAAGGCAAATGCCAGCGGAAAACATTGTTGAAGTTCATCATCTTAAGAAGTCCGTCGGTCAGGGGGAGCACGAGCTTTCCATCCTTACCGGAGTTGACCTGGTTGTCAAACGCGCCGAGACCATTGCGCTGATTGGCGAGTCGGGTTCAGGGAAATCTACGCTACTGGCGATCCTCGCCGGACTGGACGATGGCACCGACGGCGCCGTCAATTTGGTGGGGAAACCGTTGCATCAGATGGATGAAGAGGCCCGGGCTCAACTGCGTGCACAGCATGTCGGTTTTGTCTTTCAGTCATTTATGTTGATTCCCACGCTGAATGCACTGGAAAACGTCGAACTTCCCGCACTACTGCGCGGCGAAAACAGCGGACAAAGTAAAGCGGGAGCGAAAGCCCTGCTGGAACAACTGGGTCTGGGCAAGCGTCTGGACCATCTTCCGGCGCAGCTTTCCGGTGGTGAGCAGCAGCGCGTGGCGTTGGCGCGCGCTTTTAATGGTCGCCCGGACGTCCTGTTTGCCGATGAACCAACGGGGAACCTCGACCGGCAGACCGGTGAAAAAATTGCCGATCTGCTCTTTTCGCTTAACCGCGAACACGGCACCACGCTGATTCTGGTGACTCACGATCCGCAACTGGCGGCGCGCTGCAACCGACGACTGCGCCTGGTGAATGGACAGTTGCAGGAGGAGGCATGATCGCACGCTGGTTCTGGCGCGAATGGCGCTCGCCGTCGCTGTTGATTGTCTGGCTGGCGCTGAGTCTGGCGGTGGCCTGCGTGTTGGCGCTGGGCAACATCAGCGACCGGATGGAAAAAGGGTTAAGTCAGCAAAGCCGCGAGTTCATGGCGGGGGACCGGGCACTGCGCAGCTCACGCGAGGTGCCGCAGGCGTGGATTGACGATGCGCGTCAGCGCGGTCTGAAGGTCGGAGAACAACTGACCTTTGCCACCATGACCTTTGCTGGCGATACGCCACAGCTGGCGAACGTCAAAGCGGTCGATGACATCTATCCGATGTACGGCGAGCTGGAAACCAATCCGCCGGGGCTCAAGCCACAGCAGGGAACGGTACTGTTGGCGCCGCGACTGATGGCGTTGCTGAACCTGAAAATCGGCGACACTATTGATGTCGGCGACGCCACGCTGCGCATTGCTGGGGAAGTGGTGCAGGAGCCAGACTCCGGCTTTAACCCCTTCCAGATGGCGCCGCGTCTGTTAATGAATACAGCGGATGTTGCGAAAACCGGTGCCGTGCAGCCCGGCAGTCGCGTCACGTGGCGCTATAAATTTGGTGGCACGCCGCAACAGCTTGACGGCTATGAAAAGTGGCTACTACCGCAGCTGAAGCCGGAACATCGCTGGTACGGACTTGAACAGGACGACGGCGCGCTGGGCAAATCCCTGGAGCGTTCGCAACAATTTCTTCTTCTTTCGGCACTGTTAACACTGCTACTGGCCGTCGCTGCCGTGGCGGTGGCGATGAATCACTACTGTCGCAGTCGTTATGATCTGGTGGCGATTCTGAAAACGCTCGGTGCGGGCAGGGCACAACTGCGAAAACTGATTGTCGGGCAGTGGCTGATGGTACTGGCGCTTTCCGCCGTGACGGGCGGGGCGATCGGCCTGTTATTCGAAAAGATGCTAATGGTACTGCTTAAACCGGTGCTGCCCGCCGCGCTGCCGCCTGCCAGTTTCTGGCCGTGGATCTGGGCGTTGGGCACCATGACGGTGATCTCGCTGCTGGTCGGTTTGCGTCCCTATCGCTTGTTATTAGCTACCCAGCCGCTGCGCGTCTTGCGTCGTGACGTGGCGGCCAATGTCTGGCCGCTGAAATTCTATTTGCCGATCGTGACCGTGGTGGTGGTGGTGTTACTGGCCGGGTTAATGGGCGGCAGTCCACTGCTGTGGGCGGTGCTGGCGGGGGCGGTCGTGCTGGCGCTGCTGTGCGGCGTGTTGGGCTGGATGCTGCTGAACGTTCTGCGTGGGATGACGCTGTCGTCGTTGCCGCTGCGCCTCGCGGTCAGTCGCCTGCTACGTCAGCCGTGGTCGACGCTGAGCCAGCTGTCAGCGTTTTCGCTGTCGTTTATGCTACTGGCACTGCTGCTGGTTTTACGCGGTGATCTGCTGGATCGCTGGCAGCAGCAGCTTCCGCCGGAAAGTCCCAATTATTTTCTGATCAACATTGCCCCGGAGCAGGTGCCGCAGGTGAAGGCATTTCTCTCCGAGCATCAGGTGATCCCGGAAGCGTTCTACCCGATCGTGCGGGCGCGGTTGACGGCGATAAACAACACGCCGACAGAAGGGGGACAAGATGAGTCTCTGAATCGTGAGCTGAATCTGACCTGGCAGGATACCCGTCCGGATCACAACCCCATCACCGCCGGTAACTGGCCGCCAGGAAAAGGCGAGGTATCGATGGAAGAGGGGCTGGCAAAACGGTTGAACGTTTCACTCGGCGACAGCGTCACTTTTATGGGTGACACTCAGGCGTTCAGTGCGAAGGTGACCAGTTTGCGCCGGGTCGACTGGGAAAGCCTGCGCCCTAACTTTTTCTTTATCTTTCCGTCCGGCGCGCTGGATGGTCAGCCGCAAAGCTGGCTGACCAGCTTCCGCTGGGAAAACGGCAACGGCATGCTGACGCAACTTAATCGTGAGTTCCCGACGATTAGCCTGTTAGACATCGGCGCGATCCTTAAGCAGGTAGGGCAGGTGCTGGAGCAGGTTAGCCGGGCGCTGGAGGTCATGGTTGTGCTGGTAACCGCCTGCGGCATGCTGTTGCTACTGGCGCAGGTGCAGGTCGGCATGCGCCAGCGCCATCAGGAACTGGTGGTCTGGCGTACGTTAGGCGCGGGCAAAAAACTCCTGCGCACTACGCTGTGGTGTGAATTTGCCATGCTGGGGCTGGTCTCCGGGCTGGTGGCGTCCATCGGCGCGGAAACCGCGCTGGCGGTGCTGCAAACGCAGGTGTTTGACTTCCCGTGGGAACCTGACTGGCGCTTGTGGATTGTCCTGCCTCTTTGCGGCGCGCTTTTACTTTCTCTTTGCGGGGGCTGGCTCGGTGTCCGTCTGCTGAAAGGGAAAGCGTTGTTCCGTCAGTTTACTGTTTAATCCCGTGATAATGACGCGCCGGTTTTTATGCTGGCGCGTACTTTCTTAGTAGCATAAATTGATAACCCCTCGCTGTTTAACGGCACAAATCATTAAAAACCCGCCAACACGTCAGTGTTAATACCAGTTAATATTCAAACGCTGAATAATTAGCAGGAAATCTATCAAGGAAAAATAATGACTATAAAAACAACAGCGCTGGCGGCATCGATCGGCGCAGCAGTGGCATTAACGTCTTTCGCCTCTCAGGCGGAAATCACCGTTCTGAAACAAGATCCGCAGGCGGGCAATCCGCTGAGCCGTCTCAACTTTACCGTTGGCGGGAGTATTCGTCCTCAGTTCCAGAACATGACGGGCGATGACGGCGCAAATGGCTATAAACGTAATGGCTTCGACGGCGGTACCCGTTTCCGCTTCGCGGCAGATTACTATCTGTTTGATGACATCAGTTGGATCAGCTTCTACGAGCTGGGCGTTAACATTCCGGCGCAGTTCAACTGGGACAATCACTATGCTGACGGCGCGCATGACACCACGCGTCGTATGCTGTACACCGGTCTGAAGAGCGATACCTGGGGTACGCTGACCTTCGGTCAACAGAACAGCATCTACTACGATGTGGTCGGTGCGAAAACCGATATCTGGGACTACGACATGATTGGTCAGGCACCGGGTAACGGGATTAACGGCGACTATGATGGTTCTTACCGTTCCCGCAAAATGCTGAAATATAAGAAAACGGTTGGTGATGTTGATCTCTACGCATCTTATCTGTTCAGCGACGACTACAACCCGAATAATGGCCTGAACTACAAGCGTAAAGGCGGTGGTTCACTGGGTGCGGATTATCACATTACTGACGATCTGAGCTGGGGTACGGCGTGGAACTACACCCGTGCGGAAATGCGCGGTAACGGCAGCAAAACGTACGATCAGAACATCGTGGGTACTGCCCTGAGCTGGACCCCGGATAACTGGACCTTCTCACTGGGCGGCGGCTGGTACCAGAACTTTATGACCACCAAAAAAGTGTCTGTTAACGACTACTTTGCCGGTGATGCGTGGGGTCTGGAATACTTTGCGGGCTATACATTCCCAATCAACCAGTATGCGTTGAAATCCGTTCAGCCGTACTTCATGGGTGACCGTATTGAATACGTGAATGGTCGCAACTACCTGCGTACCGACAACGGCGTGGGTATCAGTTTCCAGCTGGATTATGGTTTCCGTGTTGATTACGAACACGTCTTTACCTCCAGCACCGATAACCTGGGTGATATGAACCTGGTGCGTCTGCGTTACGACTTCTGAGTCTGATGCTGTGCCCGGTGACGCTAACGCTTACCGGGCCTACAAATCATCACCCTCCGGCGTTTTTCAACCGCGCAACCACGCCTCAACCTCTTCAAATGTTCCACGAAAGGCAATCTGTCCGGCTTTCTTTTCCAGTTGATAGCGATACATCGGATCGTAATATTCTTCCAGCAGCGGCACTAACCAACTGAAATGCACTTCGGTGCTGCCGGTCTGACGCTGTGCCTCCAGCGCCACGTCCAGCCTGGCGGTTAACTCGTTAAACCGCTGCAAACCCAGACGCCGTTGAATTGCAAAAAGCCCATGATGCAGATAGTTGCTGTATTCCTGCCATCCCGGCTCTTCGCCATACGCATGGGTGAAATCATGATGCATCCGCACGAAATACTCTTCCCGCAGACGCTCAAGACGGCGCCCGAACGGATCGTCAATCACGGCGATAGCGGCCTGCGTCATGCGTTCGCGCAGGCATTCCGGCAGATGGTTAGCGCCGATCATCCGGCCTTCATCTTCCAGCACCCAGCGCGTGGCCTGCTTTTTGAGCAGCGTCACCGCCAGCAGATTTTCAAAACTGGCCTGACTGAGCTGGGGTTCCAGCGTGCGTCCAAAAGAGGAGCCGCGATGATGGGCTAATCCCTCAAGATCTACGCCGTTTTCCTGCTTTTGCACCAGTTGTGTTTTTCCATTGCCGGTACAGCCGCCAATTAGCACGATCGGTTTTTGGACCTGTTCTTCCGTGGCGGCAATCGCGGCCTGGCGTAGCGCTTTGTAGCCACCGTTGATCAACGGGTAATCCACGCCGGATTCACGTAGCCACTGCTGGACAATGTGCGAACGCTGACCGCCCCGGGCGCAGCAGAGATAGCCTTGCGGGTGTTGCCGGCAGGCTTTGTGCCAGGCAGCCAGACGCTGCTGGCGAATCTCGCCGCAGACCAGTTGATGACCGAGCTCAAGTGCAGCTTCTGGCCCCTGGCGTTTATAGCAGGTACCCACGGCGGCACGCTCGTCATCATTCATTAAGGGTAAATTTATCGCGCCCGGTATGGCACCCTGCTGAAATTCAACCGGCGCGCGGACATCGATTAAGGGCGTATCGGCGATAAGGATCGCGCGATAGTCCGTTCCATCGTTCATGAGAAATCCTGAAGAAGACAAACAGCAATGGACGGGATTTTACGCGCGGAACGAGAGGGCGGGGAAGTATAAGTTAAACTTCCCCGCATTTTAGGCTTACTTGAGCTGAGTTTGCGCCCAGAGGATACCGCTGGCGTATTCCGGCGGCAGCAGCGGCGCGAGGGCTTCCAGCGTGGCGCTCAGGCGCGCGGTATCGCTGTCGGTCAGATTCAGATGACCCACTTTACGCCCCGGACGCACCTCTTTGTCGTACCAGTGCAGATGCACTAACGGCAGTTTCAGCCAGTCGTAGTTCAGATCGCTGCCAATCAGATTCACCATTACCGACGGACTGTCCACCACCGGTGACGGCAGCGGTAGGCCGGTAATCGCCCGCAGATGCAGCTCAAACTGGCTGATGCTGGCGCCGTTTTGCGTCCAGTGACCGCTGTTGTGCACGCGCGGGGCCAGTTCGTTGATCAGCAGACCTTCCGGCGTAACAAAGCACTCCATCGCCATCACGCCAACGTAACCCAGCTCCTGCATGATGGCCGAAAGCATGGATTCGGCCTGCGCTTGTTGCTTCGCGTCGGCTCGAGGGAAGGCGACGCTGGTGCGCAGAATACCGTCCTGATGCAGGTTACGCGTCAGCGGGTAGAACACCGTGCTGCCGTCATGCGCGCGTGCGCCAACGAGCGACACTTCACCCGAGAAATTAATGCCTTGCTCAACAATGCATTCGCCGTAGTTATCGTCAGGCAGTTGATCGGTTTCACTGGCGCGTAAACGCCACTGACCACGACCGTCATAACCACCGACACGACGTTTCACGATCGCCAGTTCGCCTAAACGGTGAAAGACAGCAGGCCATTCGCTTTTGTCGGTCAGCAACTGCCATGGCGCGGTCGCCAGGCCGAGCTTATCGAAAAGCTGTTTTTGCGTCAGGCGATCAGCAATGATTGGGAACACATCACGGTTAACGAAAGCCGGATGACGCGCCAGTTCACGTGTTAACGCGGTTTCCGGCCAGCGCTCGATTTCTGCGGTAATCACGCTTTGCTGAAAAGGCACGGCAGCCGGTTCCGCATCCAGCCCCACCGGCCAGACGGCGATACCCAGCGGTTCACCGGCCTGACGGAGCATCCGGCCTAACTGCCCGTTGCCCAGTACGCAAACCTGTTTCATGCCGCACCTCGCGGATCCGGATTCTCCAGCACCTCATCCGTTTGCGCCTTGCGCCAGTCGTTCAGGCGCTGATGCAATGCCTTATCATGCGTCGCCAGAATCTGCGCCGCCAGCAGCGCCGCGTTAGCCGCGCCCGCTTTACCAATTGCCAGTGTACCGACCGGAATACCGCGCGGCATCTGCACGATCGAGTACAGGCTATCGACGCCGCTCAGCGCTGCACTTTGTACCGGAACGCCCAATACCGGCACCAGCGTTTTCGCCGCAATCATACCTGGAAGATGGGCAGCGCCACCTGCGCCAGCAATAATTACCTGATAGCCGTTCTCTTCGGCGCTTTCGGCAAAGCTAAACAGTTTATCGGGGGTGCGGTGGGCAGAAACCACTTCTACGTGATGTGGGACATCCAGGATTTCAAAGATTTCGGCGGCGAACTGCATGGTAGCCCAGTCGCTTTTGGACCCCATCACGATGGCGACACGCGCCGGATTATTGCGGGAAGACATGCGTCTGAAAACTCCTGTGGTGCGGGACACGCTGCTTTTGAGGCCACAGAGAATAGCACGATACAACGCCAAGGAAAACGGTTGCGTAGCTGGATTTTAAGGCTTCCTGCGATGTCAAAAGAGATTTCGCTGGAAACGTACCGGTTCTAACAGGAGCGGATCAACCCCCTCTGTGCCTCCTGACAAAAAGGGACTCTGTGGATCATGCTTTTTGAAATTGCTGTTGGCTTGATGTTGATTGTAAGTCGCGTAGCAATATTGACATCCACTCACTGTTGAAAGCGGGTATATCGGTGCGACGGCTGGCACTAATGATCATCGCGAGTATTCCAGTCGATAATGAGGGGGCTTTTTCTCAAAACGGGAAAGCGATCAGTTTCACATCGTCCGGCGTGACTTTAACCATCGATCCTTCCGTATGCCAGGCACCTAACACGACGCGAAAGGCGGGTTCGCCATTAGCCGTGAGCGGGTGGACATCAGGACGGTGAGTATGGCCGTGAATCAGCCACTGGACATGATGTTTTTCCATCTCTGCGATCACCGCATGTGGGTTGACGTCCATGATTTCCAGCGATTTGCTGCGGTTAGCAGCTTTGCTGTCGGCTCGCATTCGGGCGGCCACGCGTTTGCGAATACACAGCGGCAGGGCGAGGAACAGCGTTTGCAGCCAGCGTTGATGGACTTTTGCGCGAAATGCCTGATAACCCGCGTCATCGGTGCACAGCGTATCGCCGTGCAGGATAAGCACCCGGCGACCGTACAGATTGAGCACTTTTTCCTGGGGGAGCAACGTCATGCCGCTTTCGCAGGCGAAGCGTTTGCCAATCAGGAAGTCACGATTACCGTGAATAAAGAAACAGGGGACGCCGGAATCAACAACCGCTTTAATAGCGGCAGCGATTTCACGATGTAACGGGTTGGGATCGTCATCGCCAATCCACGCTTCGAACAGGTCGCCCAGGATATACAATGCGTCGGCCTGACGGGCTTCACCCGCTAAAAAACGCAGAAAACCGGCGGTGATCGCCGGTTCTTCCGTGCAGAGATGTAGATCTGCAATAAACAGTGTCGTCACGATTACTCGCTGACGGTCACGTTTTCGATAATGACGTCTTCTTTCGGTACGTCCTGGTGCATGCCGCTGCGACCGGTAGAAACGCCCTTGATTTTGTCAACCACGTCCATCCCTTCAACCACTTCCGCAAAGACGCAGTAGCCCCAGCCCTGCATGCTTTCGGCGGAGAAGTTCAGGAAGTCGTTGTCGGCAACGTTGATGAAGAACTGCGCTGTTGCAGAGTGCGGAGCCTGAGTACGCGCCATTGCCAGCGTACCACGGGTGTTTTTCAGACCGTTGTTGGCTTCGTTTTTGATAGCGTCTTTGGTGGCTTTCTGTTTCATGCCAGGCTCAAAACCGCCGCCCTGAATCATAAAACCATTGATCACACGGTGGAAAATGGTGTTGTTGTAAAAACCTTCGCGGCAGTAGTCCAGGAAGTTTTTAACTGTTTCAGGCGCTTTATCATCAAACGTTTTGATTACGATATCGCCGTGATTAGTGTGGAAAGTAACCATTTTTGCATCCTGTTCCGATATAGTAGTGCTTTAACCCAACTAAGGGTCAGAGTTAGGGAGGTGTTATAGCATAACCGCACGCTGCGATCACCTCGCAAAGTGTGCTGCTTCCCGTCCGAATTATGGGTATTATACAGACTTTGTTATCCACACACGTCTTACACGGAATCTTCGATGTTAAAAATCTTTAATACACTGACGCGCCAAAAAGAGGAATTCAAACCCATTCATGCCGGGGAAGTCGGCATGTACGTGTGTGGTATTACCGTTTACGATCTCTGTCATATTGGTCATGGCCGTACGTTTGTGGCGTTTGACGTGGTGGCGCGCTATCTGCGCTTTCTGGGCTACAAGCTGAAGTACGTGCGTAACATCACCGATATCGACGATAAAATCATTAAACGCGCAAATGAAAACGGCGAAAGCTTTGTCGCGCTGGTGGATCGTATGATCGCCGAAATGCACAACGACTTTGATGCGCTAAATATTCTGCGTCCGGACCTGGAGCCGCGCGCGACTCACCATATCGCTGAAATCATTGAAATCACTGAACAGCTGATTGCTAAAGGTCACGCCTATGTGGCGGATAACGGCGATGTGATGTTCGATGTCCCGACCGACCCAAACTACGGTCAATTGTCGCGCCAGGATCTGGACCAACTGCAGGCCGGCGCGCGCGTGGATGTGGTCGATGTGAAACGTAACCCGATGGACTTCGTGCTGTGGAAGATGTCCAAAGAGGGCGAGCCGAGCTGGCCGTCACCGTGGGGCGCAGGCCGTCCTGGCTGGCATATTGAATGTTCCGCGATGAACTGCAAACAGCTGGGTAATCACTTTGATATCCACGGCGGCGGTTCTGATCTGATGTTCCCGCACCACGAAAACGAAATTGCCCAGTCCACCTGTGCGCATGACGGTGAGTACGTGAATTACTGGATGCACTCCGGGATGGTGATGGTTGACCGCGAAAAGATGTCCAAATCGCTGGGTAACTTCTTTACCGTACGCGACGTGCTGAAGTATTACGACGCGGAAACCGTGCGCTACTTCCTGATGTCCGGCCACTATCGCAGCCAGTTGAACTACAGTGAAGAGAACCTGAAGCAGGCGCGTTCTGCGCTGGAGCGCTTGTACACCGCGCTGCGCGGGACGGATACGTCGGTCGCGCCAGCCGGTGGCGAGGCGTTTGAAGCGCGCTTTGTTGAGGCGATGAATGACGATTTCAACACCCCGGAAGCCTACTCCGTACTGTTCGACATGGCGCGCGAAGTGAATCGTCTGAAAGGCGAAGACATGGCCGCCGCGAACGCGATGGCCTCACATCTGCGTAAGATTTCTGGCGTGCTGGGACTGCTGGAGCAGGATCCGGAAGCGTTTCTGCAAAGCGGTGCGCAGGCGGATGACGGTGAAGTCGCGGAAATTGAAGCGCTGATTCAACAGCGCCTGGATGCCCGTAAAGCCAAAGACTGGGCGGCGGCGGATGCGGCGCGTGACCGTCTGAACGAAATGGGCATCGTGCTGGAAGATGGCCCGCAGGGGACGACCTGGCGTCGTAAGTAACGTTCTTGCCGGATGGCGGCTAACGCCTTATCCGGTCGACAACATACCTGAGCCGTGCCGGATAAAACGTTTTGCGTCGTTATCCGGCAATTCAATGCTTCCGGTACCACCGCAGCATCCCCATCAGCAGTACACCCGGCAACCACACCCACAGTAACTCGGAAATAATGACCTGATGCCCGTACGGCGTGGTGTAGCGCGACAGGGCAAACGGCGCGACTTTTATCACCTGCCATGGTGCGAAAAAGCGCTCGTCCGACCACGGCCACAGCCAGCCAACTCCTTTGCCGCCGGTAGTGATTGCGTCCAGCAGACTGTGCGACAGCAGCGAAACCGTCAAAAACAACCAGCAGCGCATTAACCCGGCTTTAAACCATCGCCGCCCCATCCACACGCAGAGCAGCGGGACCACCAACGCAAACAGTAGAGAATGGGTAAACCCTCGGTGTCCGAACACGTTCCCGTAGGACACGCCGAGTTTGAATGAAAGGACGTCGGCATCCGGTAGCATTGCCAGCGCGATCCCGGCAAACAGTAAACGTGGAGGAATGACTTTCAGTCCCAGACCCAGCCCAAGGCAAATCGGGACGGCGGCGTGCGTGATAACGGTAGGCATTGTCATTATCCCTGGCAAATCATAGCAATATAGCAGTGGCAAGCGGGGAGAGGAGGCGGGTGAATTCCGAATTTATGCCGATTCGCGCACGACCAGTTGACCGGAAAGGGTAATGCGCTGGATTTGTAGCGCCGGCTCTTTCAGTTTGCGCATCATAAGGACTGCCGCCTGGCGTCCGGTCTCTTCACTGGCGGATGAAACATAGGTCAATGACGGCGAGGTCAGATTCACGTGGAGCATGTCTTCGAACCCAATCAGGGCAACCTGTTGCGTGAGGAAAACATCTTTCCCGACCGTGCGCCCAACCTGATGAATGCCGGAGAACGAGCCAATCATCGCGGCGGGAGAATGGCAAAGCAGGGCGGTGAAGGTGTTGTTTTTTTCCAGTAACTGGCGTGTGGCGAGCCCCGCCGCCTGAGTGTCGTCACTACAGGCTGGTGCGGACTCTTCGCGATACACCAGGCCGTTCTGCGTCATCGCGCTGCGAAAACCCAGCAGTCGTTGCTCACGAATGTGGCAGCCTTCCTGACCGCCGATATAGGCGATATTACGGTGCCCGCGCTCGATGAGGTAGCGGGTCGCCAGATTCGCGGCCTGGCGATTATCGCGCATCACCAGATCGCATTTGTCTTCCAGTAGCGACTGAGACACCACCACCAGCGGTAGCGGGCAGTGGCGGATTTTCTCTGGCAATGTTGAGGCGCGATTATCAGAGGCGAGGTAAATCACCCCGGCGACGCCCTGCTGCTTAAACGACAGCAGACAGCGCTCCAGGTGATCGCCATCGTTAAGCGGTTGGCCGAGAAAAACCATAAAACCGTTTTTTTCCAGTTCCTGAACAATGCTTGCCATTACCTTGATGGAAAAGCTGTCGCTAAAATCGCGCAGGATCAGGCCGATCAAATTAGAGGTGTTAGCGCGAAGATTCGCCGCGGCGATGTTATGGACATAGCCAAGCGTATTGATGGCGGCATGAACCTTCTCAATGGTTGCCTCTGAGATTTTCCCTTTCTGGCGTAGCACCAGCGAAACGGTTGAGACCGAAACGCCCGCCAGCTTTGCCACATCAATAATGCTGACTTTCTTCAAAATCGCTCCCTGAAAATTACCGGTTATCAGCCTGATACAACAACGTCTCCCAGCGTACAGGAGACGTGTCACTCAGACATCTTATTATTTGCCGATCATCGTGGACATGGTCTGGGCGATAAACTGTGCTCTGGCACCGAAAATCACCTGGATACCGTTGTCGCCGACAAAGACCACGCCGCGCGCGCCGAGGCCGTTGAGACCGTCTTTATCGACCACGTCGCTTTTCGCCACTTCCAGACGCAGACGGGTGATGCAGGAGCCGACGGAGTCGATATTTTGCGCACCGCCCAGCAGGCCGATGATTTCAGTGGCAATTTCCGTATCCGTCTTGTCGTTGGCATTGGCGGTCACTTCGGTTCGACCTGGCGTTTTGATATCGAAACGGCGAATGACAAAGCGGAAGGTAAAGTAGTAAATCAGCGCCATCGGCACACCGATGATAATGGCGTTCAGGAAGTTGGTCTGATAACCATTGAAGGACGGCAGAATGCCAAACGACAGATAGTCGATGAAACCGGCGGAGAACGATTTGGCAATATGCGCATGCAGCAGGTACATGGTCATATAGGCCAGACCCGCCATCACGGCGTTGAAGACGTACAGAATCGGTGCCACGAAGATAAATGTGAACTCAACCGGCTCGGTGATCCCTGTCAGGAAGCAGGTGAGCGCCGCCGAGAACAGAATACCGGCGGCAATTTTCTTATTCTTCGTGTGTGCTTCGTGATACATCGCCAGACATGCCGCAGGCAGCGCGAACAGCATCAGCGGGAACTCGCCCTGCATAAACTTACCGGCGTTTTGATAGGTATCGCTACTGAAGGATTTGACCCCTTCCTCCAGCATTTTGAACCAGATGGTCTGATCGCCGTGGATCACCTGGCCGGCCTGAGTGGTGTAATCCCCAAAGGAATACCAGAAAGAGGGATACCAGATGTGATGTAAACCGAGCGGGATCAGCGCGCGTTCAACCAGGCCAAAGATAAAGGTTGAGACCGCCTGATTATCGCCGTTAACCACCACCGAGAGCGCATCGATACCGGACTGAATATGTTGCCAGACGTAGGGCAGCAGCAGACCGAGCACGAAGGAGAGAAACGCGGTGGCGATGGCCACAAAACGTTTACCGGAGAAGAAACCGAGGAATTCCGGCAACTGCATGGTGTGAAAGCGGTTGTAACACCAGGCGGCGAGAATACCGCAGATCAGACCGCCAAAGACGCCCATCTGCAGGGTCGGGATTCCGACCACCATCGCGTATTTGCCGCCCTGGGAGGCCATCTCCGGCGTGATGCTCAGCACCGTACTGATGGTGATATTGGTGACAAACACGGAGACCGCCGCCGACAGCGCGGCAATACCCGATTCTGAAGCGAGACCGACGGCAGAGCCGATAGCAAACAACATCGGCAGGTTATCAAAGATAACGCCGCCTGCGTTCATCATCAGCGGCAGATGGAATTTATCTCCGAAGGCCAGCAGCAGGCCCGCAGCAGGAAGTAGTGAAATTGGCAGCATTAAAGCGCGACCAATCATTGATAATTTAGACAACGATTTAACAAACCCTGATATCAGACTCATGCTGATTCCCCCGAGTAGCGTTTTTATTGACGCTGTTATTGTAAGTAGAACGTTATAGTAGAACGTTCTACTTATCGTGATGAAGGCGTGGATTTTGCGCAACTGAAATTTCACGCTTCATCAAATGAAATCGCGATTCTTTGAAGTTGATCGATAATTAACCGCTATGGTCGTAGGGTGACAGGGGAGGAGAAGGGGAGCCTCAACCCGACATCTCCGAAGGAGAGATCGGGTTGAGGTGTCAGACCGCTCAGGCTGTTACGGTGATGGTCTGTCCGGCAAAACTCACGGTTTGGCCGGCCACGATTTTACAGCGCTTGCGGGTTTCTACCGCGCCGTCAACTTTTACCTGACCTTCGGCAATCGCCATTTTCGCCTGGGCGCCGCTTTCACTCCAGCCTTCCAGTTTCAGCAAATCGCACAGTTCAACGTGAGGATGCTTGCCTAAAGAAAAGGTTGCCATATTAATTGTCCTGAGGATCGTGATATTCAACGCACGCCTGTAGCGTGTTTTCGATAAGTGTGGCGACCGTCATTGGCCCCACGCCGCCCGGTACGGGCGTAATGTACGAGGCACGTGCGGCAGCGTCTTCAAATACCACGTCGCCGACGACTTTGCCATTTTCCAGACGGTTGATGCCGACATCAACCACGATAGCGCCTTCTTTGATCCACTCACCTGGAATAAAGCCCGGTTTCCCGACGGCAACGATCAGCAGATCGGCATGCTCAACGTGATGACGCAGATTTTTGGTGAAGCGGTGGGTCACCGTAGTGGTGCAACCGGCCAGTAGCAGTTCCATACTCATGGGACGACCCACGATGTTAGAGGCACCGATCACGACCGCATTCAGCCCATAGAGGTCGATGTTGTAACGTTCGAGCAGGGTGACAATCCCGCGCGGCGTGCAGGGGCGCAAACGCGGGGCGCGCTGGCACAGGCGACCGACGTTGTAAGGATGGAAACCGTCCACGTCTTTATCCGGATCAATTCGTTCCAGCACTTTGACATTATCGATGCCTGCCGGAAGTGGCAACTGCACCAGAATACCGTCGATAGTGTTGTCGGCGTTGAGCGTATCAATCAGCTCAAGCAGTTCCGCCTCGCTGGTGGTTTCCGGCAGGTCATACGAGCGGGAGACGAATCCCACTTCGTCACAGGCTTTACGCTTGCTTGCCACATAAATCTGCGAAGCCGGGTTGCTGCCTACCAGCACTACCGCCAGGCCAGGGGCTCGACGCCCGGCCTCAATACGCGCCTGAACTTTTTGAGCAACCTCAGAGCGCACCTGCTGCGCAATCGTTTTACCGTCAATAATCTTTGCTGCCATCAGAGAGAGGATTCCATCTGTTACTTCACGTCAAAGGGGATGGCGCTATTTTGTCAGAAGTGAAGGCGGTTGTCAGTTACCGCTTACTATTGGCGTTGTTTTAGAGGGTTATCTGAAGGGGATTTGCCCTGCAAACAGACGGGATGCTCATAACTCAAGCAGTTGAGAGGAAAGCCATTGACCGCTAAGGTTGTGAACGTATAATACCGACCAGTTTTGTGTCAGTCCGCATTACAGTTCAATGCTCCCTTAGCTCAGCTGGATAGAGCAACGGCCTTCTAAGCCGTCGGTCACAGGTTCGAATCCTGTAGGGGGCGCCATTTCGAAGTCAATACACCTCTACTGAATTCGCTTTTTATCCGTTATATTCCCTGAAATGAGAAAAAATTCCCTGTCGGTGTTAATCCTGATATATCTCTGGATGAGGCTCGCTTGAAGCGAGAGGACGCCCGGAAGGTATAAAAAGATCACCTCTTTTTTAACGAACCAGCGACCATACGGCTGCCGGCACTTTGTCATACAGGGTGTTCGTTATTATCTCCGCCAGTCGATGGTCGGCTGCTGCGTAAAAATTCACCAGTTCATCGTTATTTTTTTCGATGACTTTATCCAGCGTTGCCTGACAGGTACATTTCCTTAACTGGAAAAGCCATTCCTGCTTTGTTTTAATCATTACTTTCCTGTGCTCCAGATAGCGCTTAAAAACAACGTATATCACTCACACAATTCCGGCACTGCCGTAAATGAAACCGCAACAAAATGATAGTGCCATAGCATTATCACCGAAAAGGAGGACGGAAACCCCAATGCTCAGTCATGTAGGGTTTCCCTTTCATGGAGACGGTGGTGTGTCAGTTTTTTCCTCCTGTAAGAATTGAATACGCTGCAGAGCCTTATCCAGTCCATTAACCGGCAACTGCAGTTCAATTGTCTCAGCACCATCGCCTGAATTCTTTCCCGTTAGCGTCCATTTATTCGCTTTCAGCAATTCCTTCGCTTGCTCTTTATCCCACTGCACAGGAACGATACATCCTTCTGGTACACAGGTACTGAAATGCAGTGTATCCAGACGCTTATCGTCGACAGACAGCGTGACACCTTCTGCGAGCGCAAGTCCAAATGGCAGGGTCAGCTTTCCGGTTAAGGACGTCTCGGTGTCACCCCTCAGTTCAGCAGAGAGGACTCTGACACCCGCCTTTGTCTGCACCTGCAGTGCGGTACATTGCGGAGCCGCTGTCTCCTTACTTTCCTGACAAATAACCACCCAGTCTCCGTAACGCTCCTGTAGTACCGCAGCATCAGCGCCATCAGGCAATACGGCCTGAGCCTGAAATCCAGCGGATATAAAAAATAACGTCACTCCGGTTAATAAACGTATCATTCATCCCTCTTCTTATTATTGTCGTTACTCTTATTACAGATAACAGAACCTGACCATAGAGCCGGTACTCCCGGCGCTATGGTCTTCAGTGGTTTACCAGTTGTATTTCACACCCAGCATGCCCTGGGTGTCGCTGTAGCCCTTGTCACCCATTTGCACGCCCACGCTGCCCCACACGCTCAGGCGATCATTTAGCTTACCTTCCACGCCAGTGCGGACTTCGCCGAGGTTGCGGGCACCGTCACGACTCACCGTCGTTCCGTCCATCTTCACGCCCCAGGTTTCCGTATTGTGGATCCAGTTCACTTCCACGAATGGCTGGAAGGTACGCTGTTTACCGTCATCCATTTTGTGGTGACTGCTCAGATACGTTCTCACCCCGAGGCGAGTCTGAATATTGCCGTCGCCCTGCGTTTCGATGCGGGTTCCGTCTTTACGGCGATGCGCATCATCCTTCACGCCCATCCAGGTGACCTGCGCCTGCGGCTGCACATACCAGGTGTTCAGTGTGCCTTCGCTGCCCCAGAACTCCCCGGCTTTCAGGGTGTAGCCGGCTTCCAGAGAGGCGGTCAGCCCTTTGGATTTGTACTCATCGCGCTCACGTCTGTCGGCGGTCACGCTGCTGTCGAACCAGTTGTACAGCATCCAGCTGTCCACATACATACCGGTTTTATCAGCATCGTTCTGGTACCAGGTGCCGTACAGACCGGCGCTGTAGCCGCTGACGCGACCGTCAGAACCATACCCGGCGCGGTTGCTCTGGGTGTTGCTGTGCTCGTTCGCATACCCTCCCATCACGCCCAGGTGCCAGCGGTCCAGACCGTCAGAACTCCACTGCGCGATATCGCCACCCAGTTGCAGCACATAGCGGTTGCTCTGGGTTTTCAGTTGACCGTCACCTGCACTTGAACGTTCGTGACCGCCAACGTGGCGCATCCACAGGCTGGTGACGCTGTCATCACCGTTACGCAGGGCGTCGGCGTACTGCGGTTCACCGAGACGGTCATGCAGACGGTGGTTAAACAAGGTGTTGGCCGCTGCGATGTTGCTGATATAGCTACCGGCTTCAGGGCGCAACGCGTCCTGGGCGGTCGGATCGACTACCGGCGGGTCCTGCGCGGGTACTGCGCCATTCCATTTGCTGGTCAGATACCAGTTCTTCGCCGCCTCACCGGTTCCTTTCGCCAGCGTATAGACATAGGCCCCGGCTTCAACGGTACCGTTCTCTAACGCAAAGTCACCGGCTGAGTTGCCATCAACCTGCACCAGTTCAATGCCGTTCACCGTCTGCGCACCCGTACCGCCGACGTTATTCACGTCAACACGGGTGTTGCCGCGGGTATCACCGTGAACGGTGAGTTTATCCGTCGGTGAGTTGTCGCCGTTCAGGGTGGTGTTCAGCGACAGCTGTCCGTCGTTGCCGGTGTAGTTACCATTGACCACCAACTGGTTACCCGTTTTGCTGCCGGCAAGGTTCACCGTCCCGCTGTTGCTCAGGTTACCGCCCAGTGTCAGGAGGCCTGCCGATGCCGATTCATGTCCGGGCAGGGCGTTCATGGCAATGAGCATCCCGCTGTTCACGACATTCCCTCCCACCAGCCCCTGTCCGGCCAGCATGCCGCCAGATGCCACCGTCACATCACCGGCATCCACGCCACCCAGAACCGTGTCAGGTGAAGCCAGCATGACAGTGGCTCCGTCAGCCACCGCTACACCGGCCGTCATATCACTGTTTACCCCTTCCACTGTCAGGACGCCGCCGTTCACATTAAGCTGACCACCCCCGGTAATTTCTCCCTGTACGCTGCCCCCCTGTGCCAGATTCAGCGTTCCGTCATTCAGTGCCAGCGTTCCGTTCTGCAGGGTATTCAGGCGTCCAGCTGACTGGGTGGTGCCGTTAAGGTCTGCTTTCGCACCGCTGTTAATTGCCAGCGTCGCGGTGGCGCCCAGCGCACCGTCCACATCCGTACGCAGGGTACCACTGAGCACGGTGGTGTCACCGGTGTAGTCGTTGCCGCTGTTGGACAGCGACAGCACATCACTGCCCGTTGTACTGATGGCGAGGTTACCGCTACCCGTGATGCGGGCAGACTGGTCTGCGGCGGCACCGGTAGCATCCGGTGTTCCGTCGAGCGTCAGGGTCTGGTCTTGCAGGATGTCCAGCTCTTTCAGACCGTAGTTCACATACAAACCATCCTGGCTGCCGGTGGTCCCGGTGGTGGTCATGCGGAAATCCCAGGTGCCTTTAGCCACCGTGGTGCCGCCCTGGGCGATATCCACCTCCGTGGCATCGCTGATGGTATTGCCATTCTGGTCATGCAGTATCAGGTTTCCACCACTACCGGTAACCTGAGCGGCGCTGACCAGATCAAGTTTCACATTCGCCTCATCCTGGGTCATCAGGGACGCCCGGGTGTCGGTCTCGTGGCCAGGAACATAGGTCTCAGGGATGATAATCTGCACCGTGCTGTTACCGGTTGCATCCAGCGTGCCGACGGTGACATGGCTGTCAGCCACTTTCCCATCAGGTGCCGTCGCGTTAAATACCATCTCACCCCCGGCAAAGGTGAGGCCACCGATGGTCTGCTCTCCGTCTGCCACCGTAGTGATACTGCCGACATTCGCTTTCAGAATGGCGCTGGTCAGGGCAGAGGTGTTCACGCCACTCAGATCCAGTGTCGCATTGCTCAGATCCACGGTTCCGCTAAAGGCGTTGCCTGCTGTTGATGAGAAGTTAAATGCTTCGTCTGCGGTATCCACCAGCAGCACACCGGCACCGGTCAGGACATTCCGCAGGGTGAAAGCGCCTGCTGTGGCGAGATCAATCAGCCCGTTGTCGTTCAGGCTGGCCGATGCAGGCAGTGTGGCGTCCGTGACGTGCAGGGTGCTGCCGGTCTGTACATCGTATGTACCGGTAAACGGACTGCCAGTGTCCGTGAGCGTCACATCTGCGCTGTCGGTCAGGGCTACCGTACCGGCACCCGTAACCCGGCTGTCCAGGTTACCGTCAAAGGCATCCAGTGAGAGGATTCCGGTTGTGTGGGTATTGACCGTTGCCGTTCCCGTGTTCTCCGTCCCGGAAGCATGCAGTTGGGTTCCATCTGTAACATCCCAGGTCCCGGTAAACAGGCGGTTATCCGCCGTCGCCATCACATCCGTTGCGTTACTCAGCGATACGATCCCCTGTCCGCTGAGACGGTTCACCAGTGAACCCGTTATGCCGTCCAGCGTCAGGGTGCCGCTATCCTTAATATCACCGGTACCTGCGCCCTGCGCATCATTCATCACCACTTGCGCGTCACTGCTGATGGCGGTAGTCGCGCTCAGGCTGCTGTTGGCACCGTCGATCATCAGCGTGCCGCCGGTGACATTCAGACTCCCGGCTCCGGTCAGGCTGCCGTTGCTGTAGCCGCCACTGGTCAGGTTAAGCGTACCGCCGTTAATGTTAAGGACAGAATCGACATCACCCGCCAGCTGACCGGCAGTCTGCTCAGAACCGTTCAGGTCAGCTTTCGCAGTGCTGTAGATATGCAACTCGCCGGTGTCACCCAGCGCGCCGTCTGCATCCGTCCGTAATGTCCCGGACTGAACCAGCGTGGTCCCGCTGTAGTCATTCAAACCATTTGACAGGGAAACCAGTCCGTCGGTGCTGATGGCAAGATTACCCGTCCCGGAGATTTTCGCCGACATGTCCGCATCTGCACCGCTGGCTCCCGCGAACTCAGCCAGCGTCAGCGTCTTCCCGGCACGGATATCCACTTCCTTCAGGCCGTAGTTCACATACAGACCGTCTCCCGGCGCGGTGGTCAGGCGGATACCGTACTGACCATCAGCCACAACCGTGCCGTACTGCGCGATGGCAATACTTTCGTCGGTACCAATAGCATTCCCGTTCTGGTCGATGAGCGTCAGGGCGCCGCCGGAGCCGATGACCGTATCGGCCTGGACAAGCTGAATATCGGCGTGCGTGTCATCCTGCTGCAGCAGGTTCAGGGTGGTGTCCGGGTCTGCCGTCAGACCCGGGTCATTCCACGGGTCCGTCAGCGTCACCTGAACATTGCCTGTCCCGCTTGCCTGAAGGTCACGACCGTTACGGCTGAAGGTGCCTGCGCCGGCAACCAGTGTCCCAGTCTGCAGAACACCGTCAGACTGTGTCGCACCGGGCAGGGAGATATCCAGCGCCAGGGTGCCGCCATTAAAGGCCAGACCGTCGGTATGCTGAACCCCTCCGCTTACCATTGTGGTGTTACCGCTGCTGGTCATCAGCATGGCCTGGGTCAGCGCCGCGGCGTTATCCCCGGACAGGGCAAAGGTGCTGTCCTGCAGGTCCACCGTGCCCGTAAAGGCTGTTCCGGCTGAAGGGTTAAAAGCAAAGATGTCGTCCGCAGACGCCAGGTCCACGCTCAGCAGACCGCTGCCGGTGAGCACATTACTGAACGTGAAATTCCCCGTACCGTCGGTGGTGGCACCGGCGACGTCCAGCGTTCCCGGTGCGGCAATGTTCACCGTACTGGTGCCGAGACCGGTATTGCCCGTGGTGGACTGCACGGTGGTGGTGAGCGTGCCGCCGTTAACCAGTGTGGCACCGCTGAAGGTGTTTTCTTTGCTCAGGACCGTATGGCCTGCGTCCTGCATCACGGTACCGTTGCCGGTAATCAGCGGCGTGAACTGGTATCCGCCCGCCGTGGTCGGGTCCGTCTCCGTATGGTTAAACACCAGGGTGGCGCTGCCTGCCCCCATGTTCACACTGTCAGCACCGGTGATAAGCCCGGCACCTGCTGCCGCCTCACCGTGGGCGGCGCCAATGTTAAGTGTGCCGGTGCTGCCGGCCTGCATTGCCAGCGCCACCGGATTGTTGGTATCAAGCGTACCGCTGTTGCTGAGGGTGAGGGTGCCGGCACCTGCCATTCCCAGATAAAGGAACGGGGTGCGCAACAGGGAGCCCGCGCCGTCCACAGTGATGGAGCCGGTAGTGGTTGCTAACGCGCCGGCACCGACGCCGCTTTGTTCACTGACGACCACGCCTCCGTTCCGGATATTCACGACGCCTGTTCCTGCCTGTCCTACGGCAATACCAACCACACCGTTCTGGATAAGCGTCGAACCCGGCCCTTCGACATTCAGGATCCCGGTACCGGCCCCCGGCTGTGTTGGGCCATTCAGTCCCCCAAGGATGAGACCGTCATTGCTGTTTACGGTCCCTCCTTCAGTGATATTCAGGGTCCCGTTGCCGTACTGCCCGATAATTGTCAGATCTGCGATTTCCAGATGACCTGTCTGACTGACGTTTATCACACCTGTACCGCCGGCTTGCGCACCAGTCGTAATGCCATCAGCCGTGACGTTACCGCCAGCGTTAATATTGAGCGTCCCGGTTCCGGCATCGCCCACCACCAGCGCGGGCAGGGTGCTGTTATCGATGGTCCACTGCCCGCCACTGCTGACAGTAACGGTACCGTTACTGCCGGAAAGCTGGCCTATTGAGCCGCTCTTCGACGTCATCAGACCGCCATTGCGGACCTGGACGTCACCGGTTCCCATATACCCCACGGCCCAGAGCGGACCTGAAGCGACACCGGTATTAAGCACGGCATCAGCACCGTCCACAATCACGGTACCTTCACCTCCGGCAGCCACTCCGACAACAAAACTGTCTGCGTTTACTGTACCGTTCGCACTGATATTAAGCGCGCCGGTTCCTGATAATCCCACTTCCAGCATATCTGTGGTGTTATCCCACACCGCACCGGAGCTGACATTAATCGTGCCGTGGCCACTGGTTGATTTGCCAATGATACTCTGACCGCTGGCCTGCAATAACGCGCCATCAGTGAGCGTCACAGTACCAGTACCCAGATCGCCCACAACCAGACTGTCAGTCAGCCACTGAGAATCAGCGCCCTCCACCGTGACCGTGCCGGTACCGCCTGTACCCGCACCGACTATACTGGTATCGCTGACACTTACGCTGCCACCACTTGTGATATCCAGTGACCCTGTTCCGGACTGACCCACCGTCAGGTCAACGGTATTCAGTACTGAGTCCGGACCGTCCACCGCCACGGAGCCATCACCCGTTGCAGCATTCCCTAGGATAGCGGAAGAAGAATCAACAGTACCGCCGTCATGAATGTTGACCGTGCCAGTTGCAGCATTGCCCACAATGAGGCTGACATTCTGTCCAGGGTCTGATGCTGCGCTGTTCCACACGGCACCATTACTGACGTCCACCGAGCCGTTACCCGCACCGGTAGCACCCACAGCGCCGCCCTTGCTGGTCACAACGGCATTGTTGGTCAGGGTCATTGTCCCGTTACCGGCAGCCCCCGTGGTCAGGCTGCCGGTCAGGTTCCACTGCGAACCCACACCATCAACTGTCACAGTACCGGTGCTTCCTGCCGCACTGCCTGTGATGCCGGTACCCATTCCGGCACCGGTGGTATTCACCACGCCGCCATCAGTAATGCTGAGGGTGCCCTGACCACTGGCGCCTGTGGTCAACGATGTCGTATTCATCACGGCATTCACGCCGCTGACATTAACCGTTCCTGTCCCCGCCGCTGCGTTGCCGATCGTGGTGTTACCTGCCGCCACTGTACCGGTCGTGTTGACATTCAGGATACCGGTCCCCGCATCACCCACCTTCAACGCGCCCATACCGGCATTCCACAGACCACCCGAGCTGACATCCACCGTACCTGTCCCGGTTCCGGTACTGCCCACGATGCCCCCGTAGCTGGCGACGCTGGCGTTATTAGTCAGCGCCATCGTGCCGGTACCTGCAGCCCCCGTAGTCAGGACGCTGGTCAGGTTCCACTGCGAATTCGCACCATCAACGGTGACAGTCCCGGCACTGCCTGCGGCATAACCGATGATGCCCGTTCCTGTGCTGTTCACGACGCCACTATCAGTAATGGTGAGTTCACCCTCACCATTAACCCCCGTTGTCAGGGTGGCAGTATTCAGTACGGCATCTTCACCATCCACATTTACCGTACCCACACCGGTCGCCGCATTACCTATATTGGTGTTGCCAGCCGTAACGGTACCGGTGGTGTTGATATTGAGGGTCCCTGTACCGCCACTGCCCACGGTCAGCGTCTGTCCGGCGCCAGCGGCATTGAGAAGATTCCACTGACCGTCGCTGCTGACATCGACAACACCTGTACTTCCCGTCGTACCACCGATAACGCCCGCACCAGTACTGTCCACCACACCGCTGTCAGTAATGGTGAGCGTACCTGTACCATTACTGCCTGTGGTCAGGGCGACCGTATTCAGCACAGCATCGGTTCCGTTCACACTAACAGTGCCCGTACCTGTTACAGTACTGCCAATGGTCGTATTGCCAGCGGTAACGGTGCCTGTGGTATTGATATTAAGTGTGCCCGTACCACTACCGCCCACAGTCAGGGTCTGCCTGGCTCCGCCAGCATTAATGAGGTTCCATTGAGAATGACTGCTGACATTCACCGTGCCATCACCATTTCCGATGACCGAAGCATTACCCGTAAGGGAGGCTGTATTACCTAACATGCCGGCACCACTACTGTTCACGGTGCCGCTATTGGTGATATTAAGTGTACCCTGCTCACGGTCTCCAACGGTCAGCATGGTGGTGTTCAGTTCAGTACCTGCACCATCAACATTGGCGAGGCCAGAACCAATTTCAGTATAATATGGCGTGCCAATATTGGTGCTCCCTGCGGTAACCACAGCCATGGTATTGGCATTGAGAGTACCCGTACCGCCAGCACCCACGTTCAGCCCCTGGAGCTTTCCACTGGCGTTAATGAGAGTCACTCGGGCTCCGCCACTAACATCAAATGTGCCTGTACTGCCTTCCTGCGCGCCAACCGCAATGAAGCTACCGGTCATCTCCGCGCCATCAGTTAATTTCACGGCACCAGAACCCTGGAGTCCTATGTTCGTCGTAGATGCTGTTGTCCAGGTGGAACCATTACCGTCTACCGTAATTCTGGCAATATTCCCTACAAGCCTGCCAATGTTAATCGTAGACGTACTCAACGCCCCCCCATTAGTGACCAGTATGGCGGTAGGATCTGCCGGGTTTTTACCTTGCATGTTAAAGGTTCCGCCCATACTGAGACGGGAGGCTGTGCCATCAATGGTAATGAGAGTACGGGAGGTCGCGTCATTAGTCTGCATGCTGCCACCCGCCGCAAGATTGACAACACCTCCGTTTGTAATGGCTATTGTAGGCGTGGTGCCGGTAACGGTCCCCATGAAAAAGTTGCCACTGTCCGTCCATACAGAACCTGCGCCATCCACCGTCACCGTACCATTGATCGTATCACCGGAAGTGCCGTGAGTGGCGACATTGCCTCCGTTGGTCACCGCCATTAAGCCGCCGTCATTCACGGTAAAATTTCCGGAAGTCAGTCCGGAGTCTGTGCCGTCGACCCTGAGCGTGCCGCCGCTGCTTACAGTGATTGGGTTAAGATTTCTTATGCCGATGACTTGTCCGCCATCGGTGATATCGAGGTCGCCACTAATTTGCAGGCCGCCGTTTCCGTATGACAAGCTGGAACCTGTACCATCAATAGTGGCTTTACCGCCAGCACCTATTGACACGCCATAATTATCGGTAATCATCACTGAACTCCCCCCGGAGATGTTCAGCGTTCCCGTGCCTGCGCTGCCCACTATCAGCTTTTGTCCCGATAAATTCCACTGGCTGCCACCGCTGACATCAACCACACCTTTGCTGCCAGCAAGGTGTCCAATCGTGCTGCCAGCAGTGCTGTTTACAACACCGCCATTGGTAATGGCTAACATCCCCTCGCCGGCATGTCCCACAGTCATGTCCGCCGTGTTGAGTACCGAGCCCGTGCCGTCCACCGTGAGGGTTCCCGAACTTCCGGCTGACAATCCAACCGTACTGGTGCCACCCGTGACTGCGCCACCATTACTGATGGTGAGGTCTCCCGTTCCGCCACTGGTACTGCCCACAATAATATTGCCGGCATCAGCATAAGGATTATCCTGGGTGACGGACAGATTAGGGGTACCCAGACTGCTGTCCACGACCAGGTCAGCAAAGGAGGTACCGGGCAGGGCCATCAATACCAGTAGAGAAAGCACACGCAGTCGTGAAGGAAGAGGGTGGGTAAAGGAGATATTGTTTAAACAAATAACAGTGGGGGGGGGCTGGCTTACGGATGAGACCTGCTGTTTCCCGTTCACCAGTTCAGAACAGACCTGAAAGACCCGCAGTGTGCTGTTCCAGATAACACGATAAATTTTGTTCATTGCAGCCACCTCTTATACTGTGCCAAAACTGACTACACAGGTATCTGCTCTGTCACTGCCCTGAGCTTTCCCTGTACTCTCACGCATGACTGGCGCAGTATTTTTTTCTGTCCGGATGAGATTTTTAATTCTTCCAGTGCAATTCTCAGGTACGAAAATCCGATCCCGAGAATTATTAAAACTATGAATCTTCGGTTGTTCCATACTCTATGCTCGTGGTTAATTTGTTATATTTGTTATACAGGTGAGTTATCTCTTTTGCGTAGGAGCGATAAAAGGCTCCCGAGCCCCATAATTTATGAAGCATGAAAAGAAAAATCTTAGCGTGGGTAGTTATATCACCTGTTACCAGCCTCAAGATTTTGATGAGGGTGTAATGTATTGATATTACTTTATCTTGCTGACACCTGATGAGTGCCTGACTGGCAAATATAACTACTCATTGAGTATTGCAATTTGCTTGCAAACTGCATTTTTAAGAATGGTTTACATTTCTACGGCCTCTGTAAAATAAAACAACAAAGGAATCAATAAGAATATATACGACAGATATTTTCTCTGACAGATTATGATACCATTACTCGAATAAGTAATAATGGTTTAAAAAACGTCCCTTTGCAATTCCCCAATTCCAGTTTTGCACTGTACTAAAAGAGAGTCAAGAAGAGCTAAAATGTTAGAAATGTAATATTAATGCTACTGGATAAACCTGTTATATATATTCCTGGTGGTCGTTTTAAATGAGGGGCGTCTTTTCAGGAAATATCACTCACTTGCTCTTTTGAGGTTGAGATATTTGCATCTGACAATAAGAATATTGCAAACATTAGATGAGGCTGGAAGTAGTCACCCGAGAGCACAATTTGCTAAAAAGTAATGGGCGTGGTTTGTAATTTTAATTTAAGTGATTGTATATAATGATATTTTTCTAAGTTGTTGTTATGAATTAATAATCTCCATTTTTATATCATGTAAAAAACACAACGTTATGATTGTATTATTCTTTTTTTGTTTTTTCGTTAGATATGAAAATTTGTTAAAAAAACAGTGTTACGAGAGGGTGGCAGCCGTAATTCGTAATCTGACCGGGTAAATTTTATAAAATTCAGATTTTTCTTTCTGAACAATAACCTGATAAAGGGGGACGGTATCAGTAAATTAGCCTTATGCCATGCCCATTTTTTGTGTCTTAAGCGTTTCTCATTGTTTCGTGTCGCTGCAACCCAGAACATTTCCATCCCGTTAGATAAATGGATGGATCATCAAGTCAGAAACCTCGGACAAAAAAGCTGGTGCGGTTCACCGGATCCCGTTCTTTGCAGGCCAGCAGCACACGTCCGGATCCGCGCGAGAGGGAGATAATCCCTATTGCAACCAGAAAGGGTGAAGCCTAAGAACGGCCAAGGGATTCGATATCCTGCAACAGCGTGTCGATCGTGGCGCGCTCTGTGAAAGGTTCTGGCGCACCTTCAGGTGCTGTCAGCCCAACCCTGTTATGCCAGTACGTGGGCACTCCCACTTTTTGCGTCCCAAGCATGTCATAAGCAGAGCCTGCGACAAATATAGCCTCGGCAGGAACAAAGCCTGTATTACACAACGCCAGACGATACGGCTCAGGATGCGGCTTGTAAAAATCAGCCTGTTCGGAAGTCACGACGACATCGAAGGGAACGCCGACAAGATCCGCAGCAATGCGCCTGAGGCGCGCCGAACAGTTAGTGACCACACTTAATCCCATCAGCTCAGAATAGACCCTGTTAACCGATTACACTGACGTGATTTGCTCCACCAGCATTGAACGCATCATCACCGGACGTAATGCTGCGCTGAGCCTGACAGAAATCCTTATTCATCAGCTCAGTGATATTTTTGCACTCACCGACAGCATTGGCGGGGGCAACGCGAATGAATGACGACTGCGCACATTACCTTTAAGCGGTCAGAACTTGTAGAAAAACTGAATGACATTTTCACTAAGCATTATCCGGGGATACTGGTAGCGCGATAGTTCATTGTTACCATAACCGGGCTCGAAATCACGGGTGTTTTTAGCGAAATACGATTGTGGGCTTCGGCGTTTTTCGAACTGCTAAAAATGCTGTAATAACAATGGTTATATGGCCTGTATTCGAATCCGGTAGGATCTCAGACCCACTCTTTCGGTAAACTCAACGTAAACCGGGTCACGTTTACATCCGAAGTCACCGACACTTTTCCGTGGTGTGCGGTCACAATCGATTTCACGATCGCCAGTCCGATGCCGCTGCCTTCGCCTTTACGCTGGCGGGATGGATCCACGCGATAAAAGCGATCAAACAACCGTGGTAAATGTTCGGCAGGGATAGGTGTTCCCGGGTTTTCAATGATGATGTGCACCTGTTCGTCCGCCTCTGTCAGCCGGACGGTAATGCTCTGGCCCAATGGCGTGTAGCGCATCGCGTTGGAGAGGAGATTGCTGATCGCCCGGCGCAGCATATCTGAATCGCCGGATACCAGGCATGGACGCCCTTCAAAATGCAACCCGACTTCCCGTTCTTCCGCCAGCGCCTCAAAAAAGTCGAATACTTTACTGACTTCATCCGCCAGATTGATCGTTTTTTTCTCCGGGATCAGCTGGTTGTTATCGGCCTGCGCCAGAAACAGCATATCGCTGACCATTTTCGCCATATGGCTAAATTCTTCGAGGTTGGAATAGAGCACCTCTTCCAGCTCCTTCTGGCTACGGGGCTGGCTGAGGACAATTTCTGTTTGCGTCACCAGGTTGGTGATAGGGGTACGGATCTCATGGGCAATATCAGCTGAAAAATTGGACTGGCGGGTAAAAACGTCTTCGATACGCTCGATCATGTGATTAAACGAGAGCACCAGCCGTTCCAGTTCAATAGGCACCGACCGGGGATCCAGTCGGACGTCGAGATCTTTCGAGGTGATGTTCTGAATCTGTCGGCTGACGCTACGGATCGGTTCGTGGCCTTTATACACGGCAAACAGCACGATAAAAATGATCAACATGCTGATGATCGAGGCGGTCATGATCAGCTTGTTTTTCAAATCGTTAATGTAATGCAGGTGAAAATCGATCGACAGCGCCAGATACAGGGTATAGGCCGGTTTTCCGTCGATCAGCGGCCCGACCGGCAGGCGGATCATGCGCCAGCTGGAATGGGTGCCGTGGCCAGCCATCTGCATCGACGGACCATTAATCAAATAGACGTTGCCGCCCGGAACGGTTTTATCCACCGTGGCGCGGGCAAGAAACTGGCGGATATCCGGCATATGAGGGGAATGAAAGAGCGCCTGCTGGTTGGCATCTTCCAGCGAAATAATGACGTTTGAGTAACCGGCTACCACGTTTTTCAGGATCTCCAGACGGCGGGATTCTGGCTCGTCGGAGGGGCTAAGGATACGTTCGAGGGTGGCGCTGATTTCGCTTAAGTCGTTGATGTCCTGTTCGGCAAAATGCACTTTTACCGACTGAATCATGATCCAGGCAAAGGCAAAAAAGGAGGCAATGGTCACGAGGCTGATAAAAAAGGTCAGGCGCGTCGCCAGCGAAAAAGGGCGGGGTAACCGCTTACTGACCATCCGGCACCTCAAGCACATATCCCACGCCACGCACGGTCTGAATCAGCTTAGGCTCAAAGTCGTTATCAATTTTGCCGCGCAGGCGCTTCACGGCCACGTCAATGGCGTTGGTATCGCTGTCAAAATTCATGTCCCACACCTGAGAGGCAATCAGCGAGCGGGGTAATACTTCTCCCTGGTGGCGCAGGAAAAACTCCAGCAGGGTAAATTCTTTGCTGGTGAGCGTGATGCGGGTACCGCTACGACTCACTTTGCGGCTCACCAGGTCAACGATCAGATCGGCCACCTGAAACTGGCTTTCGACGATTACCGCCGCCCCCCGGCGTAGCAGGGTTCTGACGCGCGCCAGCAGTTCGGCAAAGGCAAACGGCTTAACCAGATAATCATCCGCCCCTAATTCCAGCCCTTTTACCCGATGTTCAATGGTTCCCAACGCGGTAAGCAGCAGAATCGGCATGCCTTTATTCGCGGCACGCAGCATCCGGACGATATCCCAGCCGTTGACGTCGGGCAGCATGATATCAAGAACGAGCAGGTCGTAATCACCGGTCATCGCCAGGTGATAGCCGTTCAGACCGTTGTCAGCAAGATCGACAACAAAGCCCGCTTCCGTCAGTCCTTTGGTCAGGTATTCACCGGTTTTGTTCTCATCTTCGACGATCAAAATTTTCAACACATTCTCCTTCGCCACGCGACGGTCATGGGGCCTCTCAATTCTAGAGAAGCCAGATCGGATAGCAATCGCATTCTGGGAAAATGACAGCTTTGTCATTTTGCTGTCACGGGTTGAACAGAGAGCGCCAGGTAAAGTGGCTGATATCAACCCACATGAAAATCAGGCTTATGCGTAATTTTAAGCGTCTCACGCTCTCAATGGCGTTACTGCTGGCAGGATGTTCACTCGCCCCGGACTATCAGCGCCCGGCGCTTCCGGTACCGCAGCAGTTTTCTCTCAGTCAGAACCAACTGGTGACATCACCGACAGGTTATCAGGACAGCGGCTGGCGGCAGTTTTTTGTCGATCCGCAGGTGAAAGTGCTGATTGACGAGGCGCTGCGTAACAATCGCGATTTACGTATGGCGACGCTGAAAGTACAGGAGGCGAGGGCGCAATATCGGGTGACTGATGCCGATCGCTATCCGCAGTTGAATGCGGAAAGCAGCGGAAACTGGAGCGGGAAACTGAAAGGCGACACCCGCAGTACGCGTGAATATGAGGCCGGGCTGAACCTGAGCGTTGATCTGGATTTCTTTGGGCGGCTGAAAAACATGAGCGAAGCCGATCGACAGAACTTTTTCGCCAGCGAAGAGGCGCGCCGGGCGGTGCATATCCTGTTGGTGTCCAACGTTGCACAGAGCTGGTTCAATCAGCGTCTGGCCTTCGCGCAACTTCAGGTGGCACAAGAAACGCTGAGCAATTATGAGCGTGCATATGCGCTGGTGGAAAAACAACTGGTTACCGGCAGTACTAACGTGCTGGCGCTGGAACAGGCGCGTGGCGTGATTGAAAGTACCCGCAGTGATATTGCGAAACGTCAGGGGGAACTGGCGCAGGCGAATAACGCGTTGCAGCTGTTACTGGGGAGCTACGCTAAGCTGCCGGACGATGCGCGACAGAATGTCGGCGATATCAACGGCGTGACGTTACCGCCATCGCTGTCATCGCAAATCCTGTTGCAGCGTCCGGACATCATGGAAGCCGAACATGCGCTGATGGCGGCAAACGCCAATATCGGCGCGGCACGGGCGGCGTTTTTCCCCTCCATCACGCTGACCAGCGGGATCTCCGGCAGCAGCAGCGATCTCTCGAGCCTGTTTTCGACGGCAAGCGGGATGTGGAATTTCATTCCGAAAGTGGAGCTACCGATCTTCAATGCCGGACGTAATCAGGCCAACCTCGATCTGGCTGAGATCCGCCAGCAGCAGTCGGTGGTCAATTATGAGCAGAAGATCCAGAACGCGTTCAAAGAGGTTGCCGACGCGCTGGCGCTACGCCAGAGCCTTACCGATCAGATTCGCGGTCAGCAGCGATACCTGACTTCGCTACAAATCACGCTTCAGCGTGCGAGAGCGCTCTATCGCAATGGAGCGGTGAGCTATATCAACGTACTGGACGCTGAACGTTCGCTATTTGCGACGCAACAAACCCTGCTTGACCTTAATTACGCCCGACAGGTTAACGAAATTACGCTCTATACCGCGCTTGGCGGTGGTTGGCTGGAATAAACCGAAACACATCACAGGAGATTGACATGAACACAGTATGTAAAGCGGTGGTATTCGCCATTTTCTCTACGCTGGCAATTAACGCTCAGGCCAATGAACACCATCACGGCGATATGATGAGCGCCATGCCTGCCGCCGAACAAAGCCCGGCGATCAGCGCCACTGGCGTAGTAAAAAGCGTTGATACGCAAAGCAAAAAAGTCACCATTGAACATGGGCCGATCCCCGCGCTGAACTGGCCGGCAATGACCATGCGTTTTACCATCACACCGCAAACGCAGCTCAACGATATTAAACCCGGTGACAACGTGGCGTTTACATTTATCCAGCAGGGCAATCTCTCTTTATTGCAGGATATTAAAAGCCAGTAATTCTCTCTTATTTTAACGTTGAGCATGACCTCATGAAAAATATCGCGCTGATTATCGGCAGCATGATGGCGGGCGGCATTATCGCCGTGGGCGGCTACGCGTATTTCGCCGCGGCGCACCCGTCGGCGAATACACCGCCAGTCACGGAAAAAGAAGCCCGCAAGGTGCTGTTCTGGTACGACCCGATGTACCCGAATACCCGCTTCGATAAACCCGGCAAATCGCCCTTTATGGATATGGATCTGGTGCCGAAATATGCCGATGAAGAGTCTGCCAGCGCTACTGCGCCGGGCGTCCGTATCGATCCGACGCAAACGCAAAACCTCGGTGTGAAAACTGAGGCTGTGCGTCGCGGACCCCTCACTTTTGCCCAGACGTTCCCGGCCAACGTCAGCTATAACGAGTATCAGTTTGTCATTATGCAGGCGCGTGCCGCCGGATTTGTCGAGAAAGTCTGGCCGCTCACCGTGGGTGATAAGGTGAAAAAAGGCGCACCGCTGCTTGAACTCACGATCCCTGACTGGGTGGAAGCGCAGAGTGAATATCTGCTGCTGAAAGAAACTGGCGGCACGGCAACCCAGGTTGAGGGGATTCTGGAGCGGCTGCGCCTGGCCGGAATGCCGGAAACGGATATTCGACGTTTGACCGCAACGCGCAAAATTCAGACCCGCTTTATCCTTACTGCACCCATTGACGGAGTAATTACCGCCTTTGATTTACGTGCTGGCATGAACATCGCCAAAGATAACGTGGTCGCGAAAATTCAGGGGATGGATCCAGTGTGGGTAACCGCTGCGGTGCCTGAATCCATCGCGTGGCTGATTAAAGACGCGTCGCCGTTTTCGCTGACCGTTCCGGCGCGTCCGGACAAGTCCTTCACCGTGCGCAAGTGGACGCTGTTGCCCAGCGCCGACGCCACCACCCGAACGCTGCAACTGCGCCTGGAAGTCGATAACCCCGACGAAGCGCTGAAACCGGGGATGAACGCTTATCTTAATCTGAAAACGGAAAGTGAGCCGATGTTGCTGATCCCGTCTAAAGCGCTGATCGATACCGGCAGCGAGCAGCGGGTGATCACGGTGGACGGTGAAGGGCGTTTTGTCCCTAAACCCGTTTCTGTCTTCCAGGCCTCGCAGGGGGTAACGGCGATCCGTTCCGGGCTGGCTGAAGGCGAGAAGGTGGTTGCCAGCGGCCTGTTCCTGATTGATTCAGAAGCCAACATCTCGGGGGCGTTAGACCGGATGCGCACGCAGCAACCGTCGGCGATGCCCGATCCTGCGGCCCATGCGCACTGAGGAGAACGCAGATGATTGAATGGATTATTCGCCGCTCGGTCGCCAACCGTTTTCTGGTGATCATTGGCGCGCTCTTTCTCAGCGTCTGGGGGACCTGGACCATCGTTAACACGCCGGTGGATGCGCTGCCCGACCTGTCCGACGTGCAGGTGATCGTCAAAACCAGCTACCCGGGGCAGGCGCCGCAGATTGTCGAGAATCAGGTGACCTATCCGCTGACCACCACCATGCTGTCCGTACCCGGCGCAAAAACTGTGCGCGGTTTCTCGCAGTTTGGCGACTCGTATGTCTATGTCATTTTTGAAGATGGCACCGATCCGTACTGGGCGCGTTCTCGCGTGCTGGAATATCTCAACCAGGTACAGGGTAAGCTCCCGGCGGGCGTCAGCGCGGAAATGGGGCCAGACGCCACCGGCGTGGGCTGGATCTTCGAGTATGCGTTGGTCGATCGCAGCGGTAAGCACGACCTGGCGGAACTGCGTTCGTTGCAGGACTGGTTTCTGAAATATGAGTTAAAAACTATCCCGAATGTGTCGGAAGTGGCCTCCGTGGGCGGCGTGGTGAAAGAGTATCAGGTGGTGATCGACCCAATGAAACTCGCTCAGTACGGCATCAACCTGTCGGAGGTGAAAGGTGCGCTGGATGCCTCTAACCAGGAGGCGGGGGGCTCATCGGTGGAACTGTCGGAAGCAGAATACATGGTCCGCGCCAGCGGGTATCTGCAAACGCTGGATGACTTCAATCATATCGTTCTGAAGTCAGGGGAAAACGGGGTACCCGTGTACCTGCGGGATGTGGCGAGAGTGCAGGCAGGCCCGGAAATGCGCCGGGGGATTGCCGAACTTAACGGCGAGGGAGAAGTGGCCGGCGGGGTGGTTATCTTGCGCTCCGGTAAAAACGCGCGTGAGGTTATCTCGGCGGTTAAAAATAAACTCGAGACGCTGAAAAGTAGTCTGCCGGAAGGCGTGGAAGTGGTGACCACCTACGATCGCAGTCAGTTGATTGACCGCGCCATCGATAACCTCAGCTATAAGCTACTGGAAGAGTTTATCGTCGTGGCGCTGGTCTGCGCACTGTTTCTCTGGCACGTGCGTTCCGCGCTGGTGGCGATCATCTCGCTGCCGCTGGGATTGTGTATCGCCTTTATCGTGATGCATTTTCAGGGGCTGAACGCCAACATTATGTCGCTTGGCGGGATCGCTATCGCCGTGGGGGCGATGGTGGATGCCGCCATTGTGATGATCGAAAATGCGCATAAACGGCTGGAAGAGTGGGGACACCAGCATCCGGGTGAAGTGCCGGATAACGAAACGCGCTGGACGGTGATCACCAATGCCTCTGTAGAGGTTGGTCCGGCGCTGTTCATCAGTTTGCTGATCATCACGCTCTCTTTTATTCCCATCTTTACCCTGGAAGGGCAGGAAGGACGCCTGTTCGGGCCGCTGGCGTTCACCAAAACGTATGCGATGGCGGGGGCGGCGTTTCTGGCGATCGTGGTGATCCCGATCCTGATGGGGTTGTGGATCCGCGGGAAAATTCCGGCGGAAAGCAGCAACCCGCTTAACCGCTTTTTGATCCGTATTTACCATCCGCTACTGCTGAAAGTATTGCACTGGCCGAAAGTCACGCTGCTGGTGGCGGGGCTCTCGATCCTGACGGTGGCCTGGCCGCTGAGTAAAGTGGGGGGCGAGTTCTTACCGCAGATTAACGAAGGCGATCTGTTGTACATGCCGTCCACGCTGCCGGGGATTTCGGCGGCAGAAGCGGCAAGCATGTTACAGAAAACCGATAAGCTGATCATGACCGTACCGGAAGTCGCCAGGGTCTTTGGCAAAACCGGGAAAGCGGAAACCGCCACGGATTCGGCACCGCTGGAGATGGTGGAAACCACGATTCAGCTCAAACCGCAGGATCAGTGGCGTCCGGGAATGACGATGGAAAAAATCATCGAGGAACTGGACAACACCGTTCGTCTGCCAGGGCTGGCAAACCTGTGGGTGCCGCCGATTCGTAACCGTATTGATATGCTCTCTACCGGGATTAAGAGTCCGATTGGGATTAAAGTCTCTGGTAACGTACTGGCCGATATCGACGCGATGGCCGAGCAGATTGAAGAGGTTGCCCGCACCGTCCCTGGCGTAACATCTGCGCTCGCTGAGCGTCTGCAAGGTGGTCGCTATCTCAACATCGATATCAACCGTGAGAAAGCTGCCCGCTACGGCATGACGGTGGGGGACGTGCAGTTGTTTATTACCTCTGCCGTCGGTGGGGCGATGGTTGGGGAGACCGTTGAGGGGATTGCCCGTTATCCGATCAATCTGCGTTATCCGCAGAGCTTCCGGGACAGCCCGCAGGCGCTGCGCCAGTTACCAATCCTGACGCCGATGAAGCAACAAATTACGCTGGGGGATGTCGCCACAATCAACATCACGCCGGGGCCCTCGATGCTAAAAACGGAGAACGCACGGCCCACCAGTTGGATCTACATTGATGCGCGCGACAGGGATATGGTCTCTGTGGTTAACGATCTGAAACAGGCGATTGCCGATAACGTTCAGTTGAAGCCCGGTACCAGCGTCGCGTTTTCTGGTCAGTTTGAATTGCTGGAGCGGGCGAACCATAAGCTGAAGCTGATGGTGCCCATGACGCTGATGATCATCTTCGTCCTGTTGTATCTGGCGTTCCGCCGGGTCGGAGAAGCGCTGCTGATCATCACCAGCGTGCCGTTTGCGCTGGTGGGCGGGATTTGGTTCCTGTACTGGATGGGATTTCATCTGTCGGTGGCGACGGGAACCGGGTTTATCGCTCTGGCGGGGGTTGCTGCGGAATTTGGCGTGGTCATGCTGATGTACCTGCGCCATGCCATTGAGGCCGATCCTTCACTGGACAACTCACAGACGTTCAGCACAGAGAAACTGGATGACGCGTTGTATCACGGAGCGGTGCTACGGGTACGACCCAAAGCGATGACCGTAGCGGTGATCATTGCCGGTCTTCTGCCGATTTTGTGGGGGACAGGAGCCGGTTCGGAAGTGATGAGTCAGATTGCTGCGCCCATGATCGGCGGTATGATTACGGCGCCGCTACTGTCACTGTTTATTATCCCTGCGGCTTATAAGTTGATGTGGATACATCGTCACCGTAAAATATCCCGTTAACATCTTCATCATCCGGCCTGCTGAAATGAAGCGGGCCGGAAAAATCATTTTAACGGTGATTTTTCATTCTTTCTGACATATTCTGCAATACTGTAAAATGCTTTTTCTGATGATAAGCGTTATCCCTTTATGAATCTCCCGTTATTGCTATTCGTTCCCTCTGATATTTAATTTTGCTGTTACCTCTCAGCGGGTTGTGCATAAAAAGCACAGCCCGCATCCTTGTGTTGCAAATAGTGTAAACATCAGTTTTATATTTCAGAATCGTGCAGTTAATCGCATTTTATTCATTTTTGTTATCAAGTTTTCGTTAAGTTCATTCTCTTTTACGCATAATGCGGGCCACTTTTACACTTCACTGAATGTTTTTACATATCAATTAATCAGTAAAAATAGTCAAAAACTTAATATCATGCGAAATATCTGAAAGGTAATCCCTTATGGTAATCAAAAAACCATCTGCGGGAGCCAGTTTTAGCCTTTTATCATTAAACACGAATGAGAAGTATCTGAAATATAAAATAAGGATTTTACTATGGGATTTGGGATGGCAAAGGACAATAAATTTGAGATCGTGGCCATTATTCGCGAAGAGCTTCTCAGAAAAACGAAGGTAGAACTGAAATTTAAAGACGCCAGCGTGGTCACTCAATTAGAAAAGGTTGACTTCGACTACTTCGTGATTACCAACAACAGCGACATCCCACACTCTTCTATCCAGTCTTTTATCTTGCACAGCGACAGCGGCATTATCCGGTTCAATGCCCGGTTCAGTCAGTCGCTGACCGATAAACTGGAGTGCGGACTGGCGTATCGCATACCTGAAGTGATCTTATTGGTTCAGCGCCGCCAGCATCAGCGTTTCTCCTTTTTAAAGGGGTATCATTTCTACTGTTCTGGACGCTATAAAAATGGTGAGAATTACTTGCTGCAGATTAAGAATATCTCTCGCGGCGGTTGCGCGCTGATCTCACAGAAAATAAACACCCGCTTTCTTTATAAAAATGCGCTGATTAAAGGGGCATCTCTGGATTTTGAACAGTTTGGTCGTTTGCATTGCGATCTCCGGGTCGTCAACGTTGTTGCTATCAACGAATTTGATGAAAACAATCAGCTTTATTCCTGTCAGCAGATCTCCTGCAAGTTCGAATTCAAACATCCACGCGACGCGTTGGATGTCGAAAAGGTCATTATTCATTTTTTGATGAGTAATAAATTAAAAAGTTTATAAAGGAAGGTGAACTTTATGTTGATGTGTGGAAATGAAGATTTTGTCGGTAGCAGTGTCTCAACGTATTTAAAAAGTAAAAATGCTGAGGTGACGGATGTCCCCTGGCAGGTGATGGTAGATTACTCTGCACGCTATCGCCATCGGATGATGATTTTTAATATCATCAGCCACGAACAGTCCTACGCTGATTTTGTCAGCTATTTAAATAAGAATCGCTTTAAAGTTTACGATAATGCCGTGGTGGTGATTGCCGATGACCGTCTGGCGAAATTGTGCATTGAGTTACTGTATGTCGAAAAAGTGATTGTGCTGACCGATAAATCACCGCTGCGTGATTTTGGCCGACTGACGACCCTGACGGGGGAGTGCTGGAATCCCCGCTTATTCCGTTCACAAAAACGGCTGAGCGATCGTGAACAGCAAATCCTCAGTTTGCTGGTGAGCGGATATTCACCAAATGAAATCTCGGATCTGATCAGTGTGAGCTATAAAACGATACAGACGCATAAAATGCGAATCATCACGAAGCTGGGTCTGGCCCATTCGACTGAACTGAATAAACTGATTGTCAGATTCAACCATCCGTTCTCTTTTTTATCCTGAGTTTGTCATCAGCCTGATGGCGCTTCGCTTATCAGGCCTACAGCTGTCCTGAACAACGTAGGCCAGGTGAGGCATTGCCTTCACCCGGCCTGATCCCCTCAGCGGTTGTCAGAATGACTTTTTAAAGCCAATGGAGGCATTCACTGGCGCTTCCACCTGCGATTTATGCCCGCCGTTGTTGAACTGCGTTCCCAGTTCGCCGTACACCTGCAGATCGCGGTCGATGCTCCAGCTCAGACCTGCGGCCACTTCGGTACTGGAGTACTGCTGCGAGGATTCCAGCGTTGTGGTGGCAACCGCATTGCTGAAGTGGGTTTTGTCTTTTGACCCCAGTCCCTGCCACAGGTTGACGCGTCCATATGGCTGAATCTTACCGTGACGGGTGTCATAGTCAGCTTTCAGTCGCAGCCCAACACGGGCGGTAAAGGCATCGGCAGTATCGAGTCTGACCTTCGTCTTCGTCGCGCCGCCCAGCGTGCTGTCATCAAAATCGCTGTACTGATAGATCAGCTGTGCCTGGGGTTCCAGACTCCATGCGCTTGCTCCTAAGCGGAACGCTTTGCCGATCTCCGTCGAGGCGGTCAGCGTATGGCCTTTCACGGTATGGGAACCCTTGTTTCCGGATGCCGACAGGCGAGCGTCATGGTTACCGTATTGCAGGACGTTATCCACATACATGCCATCGGTGGAGAACCAGGTAGCATAACCGCCCAGGTAAAACGCGTTGTCATCGATGTTACCGCCTTTACCCGCGCTACCCGCATGGCTGCCTTTGACGCTGCTGTCGATATCCAGAATGCTGGTGTATACACCGGCTTTCCAGCTGGTATCCGCGTAAAGGTCAACCCCTGCCTGAATCCCCATCGTGTGGCTGGTGGTCTGTGTGCCGGTGATGTCGTCCAGTTTGGTTTTAGCGGAGTAGCCAATCATTCTCGCCCATGCACGGTGGTCTTCATCGAGACCCGGTCGTACGTCGTCCCCCATTCGCTGGTGCATATTGCCTAACAGGCTCAGGTCGCCCTGACGCACTACGCTGGCGAGACCGGAGTAGAGCATGGTTTCCGGGCGGTATTCACTGCGCAGGTACCAGTTTTCGCCCAGGCCTTTCGCGTTGCCGGCATACAACTGGTATTCAAACGCCCCGGCAGACATCCGGTTATTCGCCAGATAGAAGCCGTCACGCGTGGATTGTGCCGTGGTGGTGGCGCCGTTTTTCGCCGTCACCACTTCGATCCCGTCTCCCACCGTCGGCGCACCCAGCCCTGAACCGTCTACTTTCAGCAGCGTGTTACCGCTGACCTTACCGCCATCGATCACCAGCCGGTCCGCAATGCCCTGACCGCCGCTGTTCTGCGCTGCGGCTAATTCAAGCGTCCCGTTTTTGCCGCTGTAATCGCCTTTCACCGTCAACGCGGAACCGATCGCCGCCCCCGTCAGCGACACATTGCCGCCGTTGGTTAATCCGGCGATCGTCTGGTCGTAACCTTGCGTTTTCAGCGTGGTTTCGCTCGCCACAATGTGATGGGACGCTGCGCTCAACGTATTGGCGCCACCGGCCTGCAGAACCCCGTTGGCGACAAGCGTTGCGCCTTTGTAGCTGTTCGCGCCTTCCAGCGTGGTGATGCCGCTACCGGTGTGGTGGAGCTGTCCTTCGCCGCTGATATTGCCGCTCAGGGTGTAGCTGTTGCAGCGTTTCACATCCAGTATGCCGTCAGCGATGATATCGCCCTGTACGCTGCCGATCTCACCGCCATTACCCAACTGCAACGTGCCCTGCACGACGTGGGTGCCGCCAGTGTAGGAGGTGTCGAGCGTGAGCATGAGCGTACCCTGACCGGTTTTCGTTAACTGTCCGCTGCCTTCAACGTCGGTCAATAGTTCGACGTTGAAGCCGTTGGTGTCGAAGGTCCCGCCGCCGGATTCCAGCGTCACCTGGCGGGCGGTATTAAACGCATCGCCATACTTCAGCGTGCCGCCGTTAAAGGTGATCCCGGTATTGGCTGCTCCGAGGTTTTTATCGCCGGAAACCTGTAGTGTCCCTGCCGTAATCGTTGTACCGCCGCTGTAGCTGTTCTCGCCGGTCAGGATCAGCGTGCCGAGGTCGCTCTTATTGACGCCACCGGAGCCGCGGATCTCACTGTCGATGGTGGCGATATACCCTGCGCCATCGATGGTGCCGTCGCCGACGCGAATCAGCGTATTGGCGGTGTTGGTGGTGATGGCATCGCCCGCTACGCGGTAGCCATCGGTGGCAAACTGCGCGCCGCTGATGATCACATCGCCCAGACTGTTATCCACGGTGACATTGCCTGCCACCCCCTGGAAAACGGCGAACGCGGCATCGGTGAACGGGGCGTTCAGCGCGCCTTCTGGCGTGGATTCATCGGTGGTCCAGTTATCGTTGCCGTGGCTGGATTGCCAGATACCATCGCCGCCGTTGATCACGCCGTTGTTTTTCAGTTCGCCATTTTCACCGCCGGTGCCGTCCCAGAAGCGCAGGGTCAGACCGCCGTGGTTCACCAGATTGACCTGATTGTTAACCGATGTCTGCACGTACAGACTGTCTGCCGCCGTTGGGGCGTTGGCAATGTCCATCACGTTGTTGGTCAGCGTGCCGGAGTAGTTAATGACGCGATAGACGCCAACATCAAAGCTGCCGCCGGGTGAGGTTTCAATGTTGAGCTTGCCGTCGAGTACCAGATCGCCGTTGACGTTAATCAGGTCGTTGAAGGCACCGCCCGGGGTATATGCCTGGCCAAACTGATAATCCAGTTGCGACAGGTCATTCAGCGTCAGAGCGCCGGTGGTCAGTTTGCCGACGCTGTTCAGTGTGGAACCGGCGGTAATATGGCCGTTATCCGCAACATTTACCGCGCCGCCAATAATGCCGTTGCCGCCCAGCGTCGCGCCTGCCTTGACCGTTACGTCACCGGTCGCCGCCGCCTGATTGCCGTTGACCAGCAGTACGCCCTCATCGACCGATGTGGTGCCGGTCCAGGTGTTGTCACCGGTTAAGGTCAGTATGCCGTCGCCGATTTTCACCAGATTGCCGCTGTCACCGCTGATGATGCCGCTGATGGTGTCGTTGAGACCCAGATTACCGAGGGAGAGGGTTTTATCGCCCAGCTCAACGTTACCCGCGCCGGACAGCGAACCGACGGATGTCGCGCTGTCGACATGGCTGATATCCACTCTACCGCCGGAGAGGTTTTTCACCATCGTCATATCCGCCAGTGCGCGATCGGCAAAAGACATCAGCCCGCTGTTAGTCACCGTTGCGCTACCGCCGCTGGCATCCTCTTCCAGCGCCAGTGTGCTCGTTTCTGAAACGTTAATCGTGGATTGTCCGGCTGTTGCATTGCCTGCAATCAGCGCCTTTGCGGTGCCGCTCAGATTCAGCGTTGCACTAGCAGCAGTGACCGTGTCTTTTAGCGTTAACAGGCTGTCGGCAATATTCAGCGTCAGGGATTGCAGACTGGTTGCCGCGCCGCTGACGTTCAGCGCCGCGCCTTTCGTTACGTTCACCGTGCTGCTGGCATTGCTACCAAATGTTCCCGTCTGGCTGGCATTGACCGTAACGTTGTGAGCTTGTCCGGTACCTTCAATCAGCGTCGTACCCTGATAGCGGTTTGCCCGATCGAGCGACAGCGTGCTGGCCGCATCATGGGTACTGCTGGTGACTTTCAGGTTACCCGCGCCCGTGATATCGCCGACCGGGGAGAAGTGGTGCGAATTCAGATCGAACACCGCATCCGCGCCAGACGTCCCCAGGGTGAGGGTGCGCTGAGTGGTGAAATCCGCGCCCAGCTGGAACGTTGAGCCGTTGTTGATAGTGACGCCGGTTCCGGACTGGCCCAGGTTGTTATCCGCCGATATTTGCAGCGTACCGCCGTCAATGCGCGTGCCGCCATGATAGGTATTATCACCGCTCAGGATCAGACGCCCCTGGTCAGTCTTGACCAGCGTCAGGCTATCCGTACTGTCACCTTCGCGGATCGTCGATTCGATCGTTGCGGTGAAGTTTTCGCCTGCGCCACCAGCACCGACGCGTAGCATCAGCTCATTGCTGCCCGCGGTGGTCTCCCACGCGTTCAGCGCATCGCCTTTGATGACATAGCCGTCCGCGTCAAACTGCGCGCCGTCCCAGAACTGGAGTGTGACGCCGTTGGCGTTAACCAGGTTGACCTGCTTATCCAGTACCGTCTGAACGAAAATATTACGCTTATCCTGACCCGCCGGAACGTCACCTAACGCCAGTGTCTGGTTGTCGAGGGTGCCGCCGTAGTTATAGAGACGGTAGACGCCTGGGCCAAACGTGCCGCCTGTGCTTTGGCTGACGTTCAGCGTGCCATCGAGCAGTAGATTGCCGGTGACATCGACCAGATCGTTTTGTGCGCCACCGGGCACGAAGGCTTCTCCCAGTTCAAACGCGGAGGTGGTTTTGCTGCCCAGTTGCAGACTTCCGTTGATCTTCAGCGTCCCCGCGCCGCCGTCGCCTGCGCTAAGAGTGGTGGCGTCATTCATCACGACGTCACCGCCGAGGGTGCCGGTGCCGCCCAGGGTCGCGATGCCGTTCACGGTTGTCATGCCCGTCGCGGCAGACTGATCGCCATTGACCAGCAGTGTGCCGTTGTCGACGGTAGTCACTCCTTTATAACTGTTGGCGCCGGTTAAACGGGTAATACCTTTACCGATTTGCTCCAGCGCGCCGATACCGGAAATCACCCCGTTAAGCAGGACGTTATTGCTGCGATTCACGGTCAGAATACCGTCATCAATGATCTGCGAAACCGGGTTGATACCGCCCGTTGTACCGCCCTGACCAAGATGTAAAATCCCGCCCTGTTTGATCGTCGTAGAACCGCTGTAGCTATTGTCAGTGGTGAACACCGTCGTGCCGCCCGTTGCGCGGACAAAGTTGCCGCTACCGCTGATGGTGCCCTGATAAATCTGGCTGTCAGCGTCATTGCCCTGCGTATCAAAGATGATGTTGCTGGCTATACCGCTGGTGGTAATGCTGTAGTTGCCAATGGTCGCGCCGGTATTACTGGCATCGCGATGGTTGCCTGTGCGCAGCGTCGCGCCATCGTTAACAGCCAGGGTGCCGTCAGCCAGCGTCAGGCTATCCACAATGCGCATATCTGCCTGTGCGCCCGTCAGCGTTAAGGTATTCCAGCCGCTGCCGATGTGGGTTCCCAGACTGAGATCATCCGCCAGCAGCGTACCGATATTACCCCGTGTGTTTGTGAAGGTGAGGGCATTACCCGTACCGGCGAGCGTGGTGATGTGACGCGTGTTCGCCAGCGATACGTTGCCGATGTTGGCTTTGTTGTTGGTTGTCCCGGCGAAGTTCACCTCCCCGGCGAACGTTCCGCTGTTCCAGATAAAACGATCGCTACCGGCGCCAGTATTGATGACGCCCCGCGTATTGCCGCCGCTGATGTTGATAGTGTCATTGCCTTTACCAGACTGAATCGCGACATCCCTGTCGGTGGCGGCGAGGATCGTCCCGGTGTTGGTGATGGTCTTGCTGCTGTCACCGCTGGCATCCACCACCGGGCCGTTCACGCTGTTGGAGGTGACTTTGCCACTGTTGGTGATGGCGGAAACGTCTTTTGCCAGGATCGCTGAGCCGCCCGTCGCGTCCTGAATGGTAATATCGGCGCGGGTGGTCAGTTTGCCGTTAGTGCGGGCATCAATCCCGTTCCCCGTGGCGTTTCCGGTATTGTTGTGTACCAGCACGGTGTAACCCGTGCCGATAACCAAATCGCCGGTCGCGTTGTCGCCGTTCTCTTTCATGAAGGCAAAGCCTGAACCCGCACCGGTGACGTTGAGTAGATTATTGGCGCCGTTTTTCACATTCAGCGCCACGCTGGTGCGGATCCCCGGACCGTCGTTGGCGTTAATCATGACGTTGTTCAGCGTGATATCCGAACTTTCGGCATGGTTTTGAATCCCTGCGCCGCTGCCCAATGCGCTAATAGTGACGCCTTTGGCGGTCAGCGACCCCGCACCGGCGGCAAGGCGAATTCCATCCGCCGTGCCGTTGGTCGTAATGGTATCGGCTACCCCACCGGTTCCCGTCGTGATATTCAGCGTTGCGCCATTGGTCAGCAGCACGCCTGCGGTACCGTCATCGACCACAATGGCGCCCAGCTTTTTGATCTGCGCATCTTTGCCAGAGGCGCGAACGCCAATCCCATTGCTGACATGCAATGCCTGGGATGCGTTGTTGGTTAACCGTCCTCCTTCCTGCACGTCGACACCGATACTGTCTTTACTGGCGAGCTCGATAATCGCGTCCTGTTGCAGAACAATGTTGCCAAGATTCTTCGCCACATAGGCGATGACGTTCAGCCCGGTATCCAGGGATTTAATAATGGCGCTGGAGTTAAGAATGGTTTCGACAGGGGTGCCCTGTTTATTACCGTTCAACTGGTGCGCCTGACCATCGACAATCCCGGCTGTGGTATTTGAGCCGGTCAGTTCAATAAGGGTCTTATCGCTGATGGTGCCTTCTGCACCCCCTTCGAGCAGCAGCGCCGCCGCGCCGTCGCCGCTTACCGTAAATGTCGCTTCACCCGTATCCACGGTGCTGCCTTTACCGGTCGCAAAGACGCCAATCGATTTTTCGCCCGTTAGGGTCATCTCGAGTTTAGATGGCTGGAGCGTCAGCGGGTCGAACGTATTGCCGGCAAAGTTTGCGCCATTAGCAATGCGGAACAACGTGGTGCGCGCCTGACCGTTATCGTTCATCACGGCTTCGCCGATATTGGCGGTCGCACCTTTGCCGTACAGATAGTAGCCAATTTGATCGCTATTTTTGAATAGCGGACTGCTGGTACTGTTAACGTTAGCCACCGCATTATCGCGGACATGAACGCCAATATTGCCGACTTCTTTGAGTGTGATCGAAGAAGACACGTCAACGGTGGCCTGAGCAGTGTTACTCCCTTCTGCCCAGATTGCATAGTTACGGTTCGACGTGCCACCGTCGCCCGCGACCGTGATTGCCCCTGTATTGCTGGATGTCACATGCGCGTTCTTCGAACTGGCGGTCAGATGGATCCCGATGTTGTTGTGGCCGTTGACGTTAATCTCACCGTCGTTACGGATCTGCTGGCCGTTTTCGCTGCCGCTGTCGCGCACGGAAATACCGAAGTTATGGCTGGTGCCGGATGACGAGTCGCCGTTGAGGGTGATTTTACCGGTGTTGGTCACATTCCCGGTGGCGTTACCGACCAGGATCCCCGCCGCGTTACGTACGCCTGTTCCAAGGGTGATTGCCCCGTCATTGGTGACATCGCCTGAACTTCGGGTCAGGATCCCGGCGCTGGGGCTGGCACCACCTGCCATATCGACATCCTGTGTGAGATCGTTAGCGTTACGCCCAAGATAGATGGCGGCATCAAGGGTGTTTGTGAAGGTGGCCTCACCGGACACTTCAACGCCGTAAGCCGTTCCCTTACCAAATGAGTCGTCGTTACTGCGTCCGTCCACGACGTTAATCTCACCCCTGTTGATCCCGCTGGTTTGATCGGACAACTGCATACCGATAGCGAGCGTCAGAGAACTGTCCGGTTTATCCGTTGACCACGGATCGGCCGCCGCCGCCGTACCGTAGTTGTTGGTCGTGATGGCCTGGTTAATGGTCCCTTCGTTCACGACGGTGCTGTTTCCCAGCCCCTGCATACCGTAGGCACCGTAACTGTTGACCTTCCGATTCCCATCCTTATCGATAAACAAACCGGAGTTGATCGTGCCGTGGTTAATGGCGCTGGCATCACTGGCCAACATGCCAATCGCCAGCCCCTGTCCGGTAGACGTTCGCAGCACGTTCAGGGCGCCTTCATTGACGACAGAACCACCGCCATCGGCCTTCATTGCCCCATTGATACTGCCATCGACAGCCAGAGTCGCGCCCGCAACCAATGTACCGGTGGTGCCTTGTCCGTTAGCATAGATGGCATGCAGTTCCCCAGTGGCCGCTGTGGTGTTATTGGTGTGCGCCTGTCCGTCAGTCCAGACATCGTAATCCCAGGTCAGCAGGTCGGCATTGGTGCTGGAGGTCAGCAGTTGGTTGATCAGGCTCGCGTAGTAGGTCTGTGCGTCAGAAACTTTACTGATAGCGCCAGAATCCAGCCATAGCTGGATCTGGCTGATATCTTGCCCGTCGGGTGTTTTGGCGCTCTCACTGCCGGCGCCAATCAGCCAGTTGTTGAAATTCGCCAGATCCGCCGTGTTTTTGATGGAAAAGGTGCGGTTACCCGTTTCAACGACATTCCCCTCTTCGTCGTAGCCGTAGGTCATTAAGGTAATGTCTTTGCCAAATACGGTGGTCTGTTTCGAACCCGCAAAGATTTTGCTCGGAACGACTGGCGCAGCACCAAACTGGATATAGTTATCGGATTGCCAGTTGACCTTGCTGTTCGGTTCTTGCGCTTTGAGCAGAGAAGAGTCTTTTGCCAGCAGACGGATAGCATTTTCTCTTACGTTCAGTGAATTATCGCCAATATTGAGATTGGCGGTTGCGCCATCTTTGGCAAGGGCAAAGCCAAACTGCTTATAGATTTGCGACACATTGGCATCAAACGTGTTAAGCACTGCATCGCCAATCTGCGAAACGCTAATAAAGTTTGCCAGGCTTGTGGTATCAAACACCTTCAGTGTGGAGGTTGTTTCGGGATCGGCCGGGTCAATCACCTGAAATTCCACGCTTTGCTGCGGCGTAGACGACTGCGTATGACTCAGGTATTCCGCCAGTTCTTCAATGGTGGTGATAGGTTTTGGTTCGTGGTCGAGGTTGGTAGCGGTAATAATAATTTTGCCGCTTTCCAACAGATCCCGGATGGTAGACGATTCCACAATGCCGGTCTGTCCGTAGGCGATGTTGGGGATCGCGCCGGTGATATTCAGTTCACTGGCGTTGTTTTTGTTTTCATATAAAAAACCGTAGTTGAATACGTCCTGATGGACGCCGGCGGAGATGACATTCGAGTAATCCACGGTGATATCGCGTGTGCCATCGGTCACGATCGGTATGGCGGCGGCTGTGAAAGAAACGCCAGCAAATAAACCGGAAACAACACGCAGTCCTGTTTTACGCGAGCTGCTTTTTTTCTTCCCTTTTGATAATTCGGAGGCGACAACCCAAAGCCCGAGTGTCGCATTCCATATGATGTTGTAAACCTTATTCATAATAACCTCGTCTGCATTTCTGTTTTTAGTTGGTTGACACGTTGCGTTTGTGGTTAGGGGTGGCTCACGATGAGTTGGCCTGGGTTGTCAAATTTCGAAAACAGGAGTCCCTTCCGCAGGGCGGAATAATTTTTAGTGATTGATAACGTCTTAATTAATTCTCAGTCGTCCGTGTTGTATTTCCTTAGTAGGCTGTTAGCGATAGTGGGAGAATATATATTTCAGATGGGTGTTGTTGTGCCCTAGCTTTTTGGCAATATTGCTTTTATAGGTACCGATAGTTTTTTCGCTTTTATGCGCAATAGTGGCAATTCTGGACAGTGACCAGCCACGGGAATACATCATCATGACGTTAAATTCATTAACGCTCATGGCATTATCCAGCGGTCGGTTCACACTTGTGTTCTTGCAGTTGATGAGTTGAATCACCCGGCCGTGTAGTGCGTCAAGGCTCAATGTGCGGTCAAGAAAGTGCATCTGCATGCCGCAAATGGTCTGGAATACCGCAAAGGTTTCGACATTCGTCAGCACAAAAAGCATCAATGACGCACGCGAGGAGAGACGGCGAATGATGCTGGCGTATTTCAGAATATCCGTCTCTTCGGGATGAATAATGAGGTAATCATTATTCTGAACAACCGGGAGAGAAGAGGGCGGTGAACTGGCTGCATAATATTGCATGCCATAATAGAGTGATGTGCCGCGCAGAATATTTTTCATGCCAAGCCAGGTGTAATAATCATCACCCATAAAAATAGCTTTTGACATTAAATTCTCCTTGAGTCGGCAATAGCATCCTGCCCCTCTTTAACATTTTAAAAAAGGGTTCTTTCCCAGTCTGGGAATCTGTTTAAATCCACAACCTGTATTGGGATTATTCTCAATTGAAATATTACGCTTTGTTAAAATTTAAGATAAATCGTTTATTTCACCTCCTGAAGAATGATTGATAGATTTCACTTATGGATTGATGAAAACGGCTGGGAAAATAATGGAGCGTTTGCGGGAAAGTCTTAAAAAATAGCGGAGACCATCGGAGGTAAAGGCATGCGGTGTGGAGGTAGGGGATAAACGTGATGATGTGCGGAATCGTGAGTTAAGAATATTCCTGGGTAATGTCACCGTAAAAACACTCCCTCTGCGTAATGCTCTTGAGGTTAACGTATTTTAAGTGAATAAATCTGGGTTATTGATGATTATGTGGAATTAAACTCTATTAGTTTTTCAGTTAACGTTATTAAGTGTTATTTTTGATTTTTTGTGCTGTTTATGGGCGGGCAACTGGCCAGCACTCCTTCGCCACCCTTTTGTTACAAAAAAACTTAACCTGCCAGCAGATCCTGTTCAACATGTTTAACCTGGGTCTCCAGCGTATCGCGAAGCTCAGCCAGCGCGCGTTCTTGTTCTGCAAAGTACGCTTCTTTATCGCGAACCGAGGTCGCCAGACGCCAGGCATTTTCTGCTTCCAGCCCGGCGATCTCTTTTATCAGCGCATCAATCTGGATCCGCAACTGCTGGATTTTCTGCCGCAGATGGTCGAGATTGTTCAACCGGTCGCTGGCCATCATTGGCTCCAGACCGCTTTGCAACTGAGTGAGCAGGGCGCGAATGGCCGCCAGATCGGCGTTTTGCCGCGCCAGATTGAGCTGCACCATCATCTGGTGCGCTTTCTCTTTCAGTTCATCAGCGACAACGTCCGGGTGACACAAACGGCTGGCCTGACGCCACAGGCGCTTAAGCTCATTACGCTCATCCGGTGAAAGGCGCTGATCGCGTGCGAAACGGTGCTGAGCATCCTGCTGCTGTTCCTGATACTCCTCATATTCATGCGCTGCCTCTTCCTGTGCCTGCCGCGTGTCGCTGTCATCCTGGCGGGAAAAATCGGCTTCCAGTTCACGGATCTCGGCGAGCAGGTCGGTAATCAGCTCCGTTTGCTGTTGGATGCGCTGACGGATGTCGACTGCGGCACGAGAGGCTGAATCCATGCCCATCCATTGCTGTTTAAGCTGGGCTAACCGATCGACCGCCAGTGAGATGTACTGCTGACAGGAGAGGTAATCTTTCTCGCGACGTCTGCGTTCTGCTTCCTGCCGACGCAGGGCGCTGGCTGCGAGCTGTTTACGCAGCTCGAGAATACGGCTCATTAATGGCCCGAGGCGCAGATGATACTGGTCGTTAAACTCATCCAGAATCTGAATGCGGGTATTACGGGTATCGATCAATTCACGCAACTGATTTTCCAGCGCCTTAAGTTCCAGCTTGCTGGCGGCAATCGCCGGATCCTGCCAGTTGGTTATGGCGCGCTGATTTTGTAGCAAGGTAGCAATTTCACGCATTGCATCACTGAAGCGGCGCGTCTCGATAGCCTGGGCAATTGCCGTTATTACAGGATCGCCAGATTCCCGCTGCAGATGCACAAGCTGCTGCTGGATGATCTCCTCATCCTCAAGTTCGATGGCGCTTTTAATGATTTCGAGTCGTTTGATGATTTTATTCATGACACCGTTGCCTGGCGTGACCGACACATGAATGACGATATTTAGGTTAAGTCATTCGTTTGAAAAATATAAAAAAAGTGCAAATCGCATTCTGTGGCCTGCGGGGCCTGTTCGTCCAGAATAATTCGCAGAAATTATCGTTCACTCGCCATTTTCGTTTGAGCTCTCACAATTCGAACCTCTGTTTCATTAAGGGTATTTTTTGCGCGAAATACACTTGCTTCGAAAAAGAGAATAAGTATAGTTCTCATTCTCTTTATTATTTAATGCGTGTCTTTTTTGGTAAGGAACCCAGAATGAAAAAAAATATTACGGCGCTGGCCGTGCTGATCGCGGCGGCATTAAGCGGTTGCGCGACCACTACGCCCGTCACTACGCCGTCAAATACCGTTGAAAAAGCGGCGACGCCCGCGGTGGCGACCGATACGTTAAAGCGCGATCTGGCGGATGGCCTGTATGAGATGGCATTAAATCCTGCCGGGGACGCGTTGTATGTCGCCAGTGCCGAAGGCTTTAAAGATGTTCAGGGCGGGGTGATCTACAAACTGGATGCCAAAACCCTTAAGACGATCGGTCGCAGCCACACGGATCTGAAAAACTTTGGTATGGCGATTTCGCCTGATGGCAAAACGGTGTACGTCACCAACTCGCTGGACGGTGGCCTGAGCGCGTTGAACACTGCGGATGGCAAAGTTAAAAATCGCGTCCTGTTTCCTGAGCGGAACGCGGAAGGTTTCCCGTATGGCGCTCGTCAGGTGTTGCTGCATAACGGCCTGCTGTATATCGGCGCGGTCGCCGATCCTGCGGTGATCTGGGTGGTTGATGCCGAAACGCTGAAGCTGAAAACGCGCATTAAAAATACGGGCAAATGGATGACCGGTCTGCACTACTCCGAAACGACCCAGCGCATCTACGCCGCGAATGGCGGTGGTGAAATCCTGGTAATCAACCCGCGTAATCAGCACGTTGAGAAACGCTGGAAGCCGCTGGGCGACAAGCCGGCGCTGTTGCTGAATATGGCGGAAGACCCACAAACCGGACGTCTGTTCGTGACCGATAACGCCAAAGCGAAAACCACGCTGGTGCTCGATATCCACACCGGCAAGGTGCTGAAGCAACTGGACGTTGGGGATTCTCTGGCGGTGACATTCAACGCCAAACGCAACGAAATTTACATCACCCAGCGTGATTCCGGGAAGCTGCTCAGTCTCAACGCGAGCGATTACAGCGTGAAAAAAAGCTGGGACCTGCCGCCGAATCCAAACAGCCTGTTGCTCTCTGCTGACGGCCAGACGCTGTATGTCACTGTGAAACAGAAATTTAATAAAGACCACTCAACCGATGTGCCGGACAGCGTTGTGCGTATTGAGCTGAATAAATAATAAAAATCAGTCGGGGGACGGATGTTGTCCCCCGCCACATTGACTCTTTTTGATGGCATTCACATGAACAACACCAAAACTATTCTGGCGCTGACGATGGGCGCAATCTCTGGCTCGGCCTGGGCGGCAGACACCGCGAAAAAAGCGGAGGACACCATTGTGGTCCAGGCGACAACCCAAAATGATTTCAAACCGGGTGGCGACACGCCGCTGCCGGCCTTTCTTGATGGACAAGTCGCCAACGGCGGCAGACTCGGCATGCTCGGTCAACAAAGTGCGATGGACGTACCGTACAACGTCATCAGCTACACCTCTAAACTGGTTGAAGATCAACAGGCGAAAACCATCGCCGACGTCGTGGCAAACGATGCGGGCGTGCAGTATGTCCAGGGCTACGGCAACAGCGCGGAAAGCTTTCGCATTCGTGGTTTGAAATTTGACGGCGATGATATGACCTTTGGCGGGCTGTCTGGTGTTCTGCCGCGTCAGGTGGTGGATGCGCAGATGGTGGATCGCATCGAAATCTTCAAAGGGGCAAACGCCCTGATGAACGGCGCCGCGAGTTCTGCCGTCGGCGGGATGATCAACCTTGAACCGAAACATGCAGGCGACATCCCGCAGGCTAAAGTCGGCGTGGACTACACGTCGGATTCACAGATTGGCACCACGCTGGATGCCGGTCGTCGCTTTAGCGACAACGATCAGTTTGGTGCGCGGGTGAATCTGGTCCACCGTGAAGGCGAAACCCGGATTCAGGACGATCGCCGTCGTACTACGCTGCTCTCCACCGGTCTGGACTACAGAGGCGATAACTTCCGCACCTCACTGGACGTGGGTTATCAGAAAAAAACCTTCCACGGCAGCCCAACCAGCGTCAACATTTCTCTGGTCGATTTCGTTCCCGCGCCGCCAAAAAATGACCGTAACTTCTCGCAGAAATGGGCGTATAGCGACATTGAAAACGAGTTCGGCATGTGGCGTAGCGAATACGACATCACTGACAACTGGACTGCCTACACAGCACTTGGCGCTCAGCACGCGCACGAGGAAGGTCTCTACAGCGCGCCGAAACTGCTGGATAAGAGCGGGACGGCCACCGCCAGTCGTCTTGATACCAACCGTATCAGCGACACGGTCAGCGGCATGGCGGGAATTCGCGGCAATTTCGCTACGGGCTTTGTCTCGCACAAGGTGAACGTTGGCTACTCGGCACAAAGCAAAAACGAAAAAATCGCGTGGAAAATGTCTAAAGCGGCGGATAACCCGTATACCAACATCTATCACAACCGCGGCGTTGACGCGCCGGCCAGTACTAACTCGAACGGTAAAGGCGGTAACTACAGCGATCCGTTGACCAGTGGGCGCACCCGGACTCAGGGCTGGTTGCTAAGCGATACGTTGGGCGTGCTGGATGACAAACTGCTATTTACCGTCGGGGCACGCCATCAGAAAGTGGTGATTCGGGGTTATGACAAAATTACCGGCGCGGAAAACGCCGCCGACGGTTTTGACGGTAGCCGCTGGATGCCGACTTACGGCGTCGTCTACAAGACTTGGGAAGAGATATCTTTCTACGCCAACCACACTGAAGCGTTACAGCCGGGTAAAGCAGCGCCCAACACGGCAACCAACTATGGTCAGAGCACCGGTATCGTCCATTCTAAGCAGAATGAAGTGGGCGTGAAGGCGGACTTCGGGCGTGTTGGCGGTTCGCTGGCGCTGTTTGAAATCAAAATGCCATCGGCAATTCTTGACAGTGAAACCAAACATTATGGTCTGGATGCCGAGCAGCGTAATCGTGGCGTTGAGCTGAACATCTTCGGCGAACCGATGCTGGGCATGCGTCTGAACGCCAGCGCCACCTGGCTGCAAGCCGAGATGACCAAAACCAACAACGGTTTGAACCAGGGCAATGATGCGATCGGCGTGCCGAATTTTTACGCCGTGCTGGGTGCCGAGTATGACATCAAGCCGATTGAAGGTCTGACCGCTACCGCGCGCGTGAACCATTCCGGTTCTCAGTATGCGGATCTGGCTAATAGCAAAAAGCTCGACAGCTACACTACTCTGGATCTGGGTATGCGCTATCGCTTCGCGCTTAACCAGAACCAAAATCAGATGACCGTTCGCGCGGGCATCGACAACATTACCAACGAAAACTACTGGGCCAGTGTTGATGATTCCGGCACGTACGTCACCCAGGGAGAAGCGCGCACCTTTAAAGTGTCCGTTGGTTACGAGTTCTGAGTTCCACCTCGTTATCAGGGGCAAGGATGCCCCCTCCATTCCAGTGCCTTTAACTTGCTACCTCCAGCATGAAGTGTTAAAACGTGCCCCTTCTAAAAAAGAGACAGGGGTAGGGCGTGAAAGACGCGTCATCCGCTTCAGACAACGGCCGTTTTGAAGCGTCGTCGGAACAGAGTCCGACGCTGCAACGTGGTTTGCAAAATCGACATATTCAATTAATCGCCCTGGGTGGCGCGATTGGTACCGGGCTGTTTCTCGGCATCGGGCCCGCGATTCAGATGGCGGGTCCAGCGGTGCTGCTGGGTTACGGCATCGCCGGGGTTATTGCCTTTCTGATCATGCGCCAGCTCGGCGAAATGGTTGTCGAAGAGCCGGTATCGGGTTCCTTCGCTCACTTTGCCTATAAATACTGGGGACCGTTTGCGGGCTTCCTGTCAGGCTGGAACTACTGGGTCATGTTTGTGCTGGTCGGGATGGCTGAACTGACGGCCGCCGGTATCTACATGCAGTACTGGTTACCCGAGGTTCCCACCTGGGTCTGGGCCGCGTCCTTCTTTATCATCATTAACGCCGTCAACCTGGTGAACGTCCGTCTGTACGGTGAAACCGAATTCTGGTTTGCGCTCATCAAAGTGCTGGCGATCATCGGCATGATCGGCTTTGGTTTATGGCTGCTGTTCTCGGGGAACGGCGGTGAGCGGGCGACCATCGATAACCTGTGGCAGCATGGTGGTTTTCTGGCGACGGGCTGGAAAGGGCTGATTCTGTCGCTGGCGGTGATCATGTTCTCCTTCGGTGGGCTGGAACTTATCGGCATCACCGCAGCGGAAGCGCGTGACCCGCACAAAAGCATTCCGAAAGCGGTTAATCAGGTGGTGTACCGTATCCTGCTGTTCTACATCGGTTCGCTGGTGGTTTTGCTGGCGCTCTACCCGTGGGTGGAAGTGAAATCCGACAGCAGCCCGTTCGTGATGATTTTCCACGATCTGAACAGTAACGTCGTGGCTTCAGCGCTGAACTTCGTGATTCTGGTGGCATCCTTGTCGGTTTATAACAGCGGCGTTTACTCCAACAGCCGTATGCTGTTTGGTCTATCAGTCCAGGGCAATGCACCGAAGTTTCTGACCCGTGTCAGCCGTCGTGGCGTGCCGGTGAATTCATTACTGCTCTCTGGTGCGATCACTTCGCTGGTGGTGCTCATCAACTACCTGCTGCCGAAAGAGGCCTTCGGTCTGCTGATGGCATTGGTGGTGGCGACGCTGCTGTTGAACTGGATCATGATTTGTCTGGCGCATCTGCGTTTTCGTGCCGCGATGCGTCGCAAAGGGCGTGATACCCAGTTCAAAGCGTTGCTCTACCCGGCAGGAAACTATATCTGCATCGCCTTCCTGGCGATGATCCTTGTGCTGATGTGCACCATCGACGACATGCGTTTGTCAGCCATGTTGCTGCCGGTATGGGTCATCTTCCTGTTTGTTGCGTTTAAACTTTCTCGCAAAGTACGCTGAGAGGAAGCCGATCTCATTCGCGTAATGAGATCGGCGCTTTTGCGTTATCGTTGAAATACTCCCGCCAGCGAGCGAATATCGTTGCCCGTAGGTGACTGGTGAATGCGCAATCCAAACTCGTCTACGACAGCAAAAATATGGTCGAAAATATCGGCCTGAATGCTTTCATATTCCAGCCAGACGACGGTGTTGGTAAAAGCATAAATTTCGAGGGGGAGACCGTGATCGTCTGGCGCCAGCTGACGTACCATTAAGGTCATATCTTTGCGAATGCGTGGATGGTTGCGCAGATATTCATTCAGGTAGGCGCGAAAAGTCCCAATATTGGTCATCCGCCGATGGTTCAATACCGATTCCGGCGCATCCAGTTGTTGATTCCATTCATCTATCTCCTGATGGCGCGTCTCCAGATAAGGTTTCAGCAGGCGCGCTTTATACAGTTGCTGCTTTTCATCATCATCCAGAAAATGAATACTGGTGGCGTCAATATTGATACTGCGTTTAATGCGCCGACCACCTGATGCCGACATGCCGCTCCAGTTTTTAAACGAATCAGAGACCAGCGACCAGGTCGGAATCGTAGTGATAGTATTGTCCCAGTTGCGGACTTTCACCGTCGTCAGACCAATATCAATGACCGCGCCATCAGCACCGTATTTCGGCATCTCCAGCCAGTCACCCAGTTTCAGCATGTCGTTAGCAGAAAGCTGAATGCCCGCAACCAGCCCCAGAATCGGGTCTTTAAATACCAACATCAGCACGGCGGCCATTGCGCCCAGGCCGCTAATCAGAATCGCGGGCGATTGGCCGATTAATAGCGATATCATTAATATACCGACAATAATCGCGCCGATGAGTTTTATACCCTGAAATATCCCCTTGAGAGGAAGCTGAGAGGCAGAGGGGAACTTTTGCGCCAGATTTAATATGACATCGAGTAACGAAAATAATGAAAGCAGGGCATATATCATGATCCACAATTGTGCGCAGACAGTAAGAATCTCTGCGGCTTCGCTGCCTTTTTGCAACCACAGTGCGGACTGAATATTGACGATAATACCCTGCAGGGTGAATGCCAGACGGTGAAATAACTTATTCTGCGTAATAATTTGTAGCCACAGACGGGAGCTGGCAACAGCGCGCCTTTCAAAGGTGCGCAATACCACCCAGTGCAAAATAATATGCACAATGATGGCTGTGAGAAAAATAATACCGAAAATCATCACCAGCGAGGTGGTGTGATTCATTTCAATACCCGCTAAATCCTCAACCTGAGTAATTAATTCCTGCATAACCTCTCCTTTACAAAACAGTGACCTATGATGACTGCTGTAAGGAAATTATGCAAATGAGCCAGGTCAGTACTGTTCGGGAAGACGATTGATCTTAGTAAGAATACCGCGCGCCATCTCGATATGGCCACCCAGCCGCAAGTCGCTCAAAATCTTCATCACGCGGCTACGCGAAAGATGCGTTTTTTCCTGGATGTAGTCACTCGCGTTAACCGCAAGACGCAGTTCTTCTTTCTCTGCTATCAATGCAATAAGATTGGTGCGGATCAGTTCGTAGGTTGAGAGGCCAGCAGAGGTACGATGTGCTTCGAGAAGTTTATCTATGGCATACATATAGGTATAGGATGCGTCCAGCCAAAGGTTTTTCTCCGCAATGACATTCATTACGTGTAATGTCGGAATGATTTCGAAAAGGATTTCCCCGTTGGCTTTGTAGAAGAAATCAGCATTCGTATTCATTAACGAGTTTATGCCAACAATCATAGGTGCTTTAAGATGCTTAAGTAGCAGTTGGTCGTGGCTACGGTAAACACTTACCGTGCCTTTATGTAATACAAAAGTCATCGATTCGGCATGGTGTCCGAGAGATATGATTTGCCGCTCCCGGGCATGCAAAATGCGAGAAGTGTCGGAAACGGCATTGATTATATTGATGACATGAGTGTCTGGCTTCATAATGGCATAGCAATTCTAATTAAGGTATCTGAAGATTATATTATATTATATTATAAGGTGAATATTATATGAGGAAAGTGTAAGAGCTTATTTGGCGTTAAAGTTTACGACTGCGAATAATTCATGAAACTAATTAAACTTGATAAAGTTGTACAGATCGTAGTACGTGCTGTACGTACGGATTTGTACGTACGGATTATGAGTCTAAAAGGTCGCAAATAACTGACCTCAGCATTCATGCTGCAGAGTTAAGCAACCGACAGCGCTGACTCAATAGTATCAGTTCTCACAAAAGTAAGTTGTATTAGTCGCGACTTGATCTGACACATGGCCTTGAAAGGTTGAGAGTTACCGGTTTTGATATGGGTGTCGAATCCTTATACAAAACACGAGGTAACTCTCATGCTTCATACTACCAATCCCGTCATCAAACACAAAGCCGGTTTGCTCAATCTGGCTGAAGAACTCAGTAACGTGTCGAAAACCTGCAAAATCATGGGCGTCTCGCGCGATACATTTTACCGTTATCGCGAACTGGCCGATGAAGGTGGCGTGGATGCACTGCTAAATCGTAGCCATCGTGCTCCTAACCTAAAGAACCGTACCGATGAGGCCACTGAGCGAGCTGTTGTTGATTATGCTGTCGAATTCCTGGCTCACGGTCAGCACCGGACCAGTAACGAGTTACGTAAACAGGGCGTTTTATCTCCGGCAGTGGTGTCCGTTCCGTCTGGTTACGCCATAACCTTGAGAACTTCAAAAAACGCCTGCAAGCGCTGGAAGAGAAAATGGCCCGCGATGGTATTGAACTGACCGACAGCCAGATCGCCGCGCTGGAACGTAAAGCTAGCGATGACGAGTCCTGTGGTGAGATTAAAACCGCTCATCCGGGTTATTTGGGGCCACAGGACACGTTCTATGTGGGCAATCTGAAAGGCGTCGGGCGTATCTATCAGCAGACGTCCGTTGATACGTACTCGAAAGTGGCTCACTGCAAGCTCTATGTCACTAAAACGCCGATTACAGCGGCTGATTTACTGAATGATCGTGTACTGCCGTTTTATGAGTCTCATGGCCTGCCGATGCTGAGGATACTGACAGAGGCACCGAATACTGCGGTAAAGTGGAGCAGCACGATTACCAGCTTTATCTGGCGATAAATGACATTGAGCATACGAAAACGAAGGCAATGTCACCGCAAACCAATGGTATCTGCGAGCGGTTCCATAAAACGATCCTGAACGAGTTTTATCAGGTAACGTTCCGCAAAAAGTTATATGGTGATCTTGCTTCATTACAATCGGATCTTGATGAATGGCTGGCTCACTATAATAATGAGCGAACTCATCAGGGAAAATGTGCTGTGGCCGGACGCCAGTGGAAACATTACTTGATGGAAAACGCATCTGGGCTGAGAAAAACTTAAACCAGATGTAATCTGACAGATACCTGTATAAATAACCGGTAACTGTCAGATCAGGTCTGAGCTAATACAATTTATGACAGTAAGGGGAAATTACTCCCCCCCGATAAACCTTCTGAAGGCATCCCTTTAAAAGGAGGTGAGGACTCCGTTGAACTTAAATTTTCAGCGAGTTATCAGTCTGTAGTTGATGATGTGACGCCAGGAAGTGCAAATGTTTCAGTGACCTTTGTGGTGAACTATGCCTGATAAAAACTGAGTGTAGATAGGTTCGGTGTGTACACAATTTTAAAATCAGTTTGGGGGCGAAGAATGAACCTTCTGTTGGACATGCTCTTTTTGGGGGCCACAAACTGTTATGCGACCATATCGATAACCTGCACTTATTCCATTCTTCGTTACAGATAAACGCTCCCAGATAATTGTACAGCGCGATCAACCTATCTGACAGGCGCTGACAGTGTATGAATCCAGCGTAAATTGTCACTCTTAATCAACTGTATCAACGACGATGATGGCGACAGTTGCGGTCAGTGATATTCAGACTAAAGATAAAGTGAAAGCCGCTACTGCCAACGCCACGGCAATGCTAAACCTGACTTATCAGTGAAATGATGCAGGAAGCCGACTATGATGCCAGCTTCTTTTATTTTTACTCACCCGGATTAAAGCGCTCATCCCATGGCATTAAGCGTTGAGCCCGCAGCCTTAGCGCCAGTGCCTCTTCCCGCTTTTGCAGAAACATCAGAATATTAATCTGGTCGCTCCAGGCATCTTCTTCCATATGCATTGTGATCCACTCGGCATTCTCCTGAGCAAATAAATCTAGCTCATTAATATTACCGCTTTGATTAAAATGCATCAGATGTAAGCGGGAGAGATCCCGCTGCCAGCGTATTTGCATCAGCCAGGGAACGGATAATTGACGAATACTTTCCGGTGGTTCAAGTCGGCCCGTTTCGAATTCTCCCAGTGTCACACTGGCGCGAAAGAGCTGCATTGACAGCACAATACCGTACAGTGCGGTCGCGGCCAGGGCTGGACGCAGATATTTTACCGGCAAGGTGAACGTGGATTTACGGCTTTCAGTTGCACTCATCAGTAGCAGGATGAGAAAAAAGTGCGCAACGGAGTAATAAAGAGGAAACTCGACCTGAGTGTGTAACAAAATCGGTAGGGTGGTTAACAGCGTCACCCACTGCCACAAGCTTTTTGGGCGGCGAAATAAAATAATCCAACCCCATAAAAGAATCAGCCCGCCCAGGAAGGCGACAATTCCGCCTTCCGCCTGAATAAATAACGTCTCATTATGTGGATGCTGCATCATTTCCCGGCCAGGATTCGCGAAAGGAAGATCGGCCATAAAATTTTGATACACCGATTCAAACATGCCTAAACCAATCCCTCTCCAGGGATGCGTCATGATAAGGCGCACGGTGTATTCCAGCGTCAGGAGTCGTTGTTGATTTGACCCTTCATGAGCCAACGAATTTAATACGGAACCCTGGAGCAAAACCGAACCCAACAGACCACCGATGAACGGTAAGAAAATAATCGCAAGGCGTTGGCAAGCCGTGGTTCTATCTCGCCAACATTGTTGACAGAAAAGAAGCGACGCGCAGGCAATTCCACACAGACCGCCCAGCCAGCCAATTCGGGAACGACATAATACTAGCGTCGCAGAGATGAGGATAATTGCAAAACAGATTGCGAACCTCCGCGCAGTTTCCGCACGAAACGATTTAAGCGTTCGCTGCCTGTCCGCCATCAACACCAGCAGAAGAGATAAACCTGTCGCCAGAAATGTGGCGGTGACATTACGCTGTTGAAAAATACCCGGTGCGCCACCGGAATAATTTTCAGCCAGTGCGTTAAGCGGGAAGGGAAGCCATTGTGGGCACCAGAAACCCATCAGAGAATAAACGGTTTCAATGCAAGCTGCCGCAGCGATCATATAGCTCAGAGCAACAATTTCTTTTTCCCGCGGTGGGTACTGAAGTAAGGTGAGATAGGTAAACACGCCTCCCCAGATCCCTGTTAGTCGAGGAAGAGCGATGGCGAGTCCCTGATCAGGCGACCAGAAGACGGGTAACGTAAATGCTATCGCACTGAATAGCAGGCATAAAAACGTGGGTGTCAGACGTATTTTATCCGCTTGCAGCGATAGCCAGACGATCAGCGCCTGAAGCAAAATCGCAGCCCACGACAGCAGGTTCATCGGTAAATTCATGCCGTAATCGCCGCTGTTTGGCCAGGGAATATGTATCAGCACTAACCAGTAAAAACTGAGCAGGAAGTATAAAAAAGCGGCATAAGGTGGGAAGACGTGAAGGTTTCCCCAGATTTGCAAAACGCGAGCATTCGGGCGGGCATAATATTCTTGAGTGGGTAAATCGATGTTGTATTTACCCACTCAAGATGGCGCTATTTAAGTCCTGTCCATTCTAAGACTGATCCATTCAGGCATCGATTTAATATTGCCATTGCACTGAAAAACCAAGTGTAAACGGACTGGTCTGCATATCATCAGGTTTCATCACCGGAACGCCGGCGAAAAGATCATAGCCAACGTTGCCTTTAACACCTCGCACACCCGCAACCGCACCGGCGATGCGTGTGCCGCTCCAGTAATCATTTTTCGAACCGCTGACTTCCCCGTAATCAAAGCCAAGATAGGGCTGCATTCCCCACCTGGGGAGATTCAGGTTAATGTCGTTACGCAGATACCAACCCTTATCAGCATAAATGGAGGATTCACCGTCGAAGCCACGTACCGTCCAGCGGTTACCGATAGTAAATTTATCCGGCTGCGTCAGTTTATCCGGTGACGTTTGCTGCATGAAATGCGGCTCATAGCTCATCGACAGATCGCCTGCCTTAAACGGAAATGTGCCGTCGACGCTCAGGGTAATAATGCGTGCCAGGGGATCGGCACTACCTACCATTTCTTCGGCATCGGCTTGTTCGCCAAACCAGTGCGCGGCATGTTGATAGCCCAGTCGGGAGGTGAGTTGCCCAAAGGGCAGATAAGCTAAATGTTCCAGGTTGAGTTGCCAGCTGCTGGTGTCCCGGCGCTGTACTTCCACTTCAACATCGTTGAGGTCATAGTGTGAATCACGTTTAATGCCTTTAAAACCCAGCGTTGTTTTTTGGCTGGCGCTGCGGTAGATAACGCGTTTGATTTCTGCAGTCAGTAATTTTTCACTGCTGCTGTACTGATAGTGGTAATCACCGCTATGGATTGTCTGAACCGTGCGATATTTACTGCCATAGAGTTCAAGCAGCCAGTAGCCCCACGGGACGGAGTAGAAGGCGGAAGTGTTGTCGTTGCGACGTCCATACTCATTTTTAAAACCGCCGCCATAAGCAACATAAAAAATGTCATTCAGCGTCGTGGGGTTATTAAGGTAAAAGGCCAGACCGCCTTCATAACGCCCCGTTTTTTTACTTCCGGCGTCATCCATCCACGTCCCCAGACGCCATGCTTTATTCTGGCTGCGACTGACTTCTACGCGAGTATCGCCAGGATGTTCACCGGGAACAAGATGAATACTTGCCTGCGATCCGGGAATACGCTGCAAATTTTCCAGTCCCTGTTCCAGACCGCGTAAATCAAGAACGTCGCCTTCAGCTTCCGGGAAGTTATTCCAGCGATGAACGGTGCGGCCTTCCTGATTTTGTAACAGCCATTCACTGATACGACCGGGCAAAATTCGCAGGGTTAATGTTCCCTCTTTTAAATTTTGGTCTGGAACTAACACCCGACTGGTAATATATCCATGGGAGATTAACCGATTCTGGACGGCTTTATGTAGAGCCGTGATCCCCTGTATTCCGATACAATGCTTTTCAACCTGGCGAATAAGATCGTTAAAGGTCAGCCAGTGGGGGAGGGCGACCGTTTTATCGATAACTACGTGTTTCATGTCATAGCAGACGGATTCTTTGGGCAGGATCAGCGTATCGCTATCTTGTACATTTTCTGCCGTGAGCAATGTCTTACTTTGAGGAGCAAGCTGATTATGCCTTGCCTGATCCTGTTGTTGACTGGTGGCACCTTGGCCTGAGACGGGCTCAGCTTCCACGATGCCAGGGCGTATCGCGAACAGTGAGAAAAGAATGAGACTGAGGCTGGTACGATAAACAATCATGATATTTAACTCTTCCCTGTAGGTACTGAACCTCAGAAGCATTTCTAAAATAAATTAATAAAGCCCCATAACTTCATGGGGCTTTGGAACTAAAATATATTAAATCCCAGTACAGATAACATAACCGCCAGGATAATAGATGATATCTACCACGACGTAGCCGTAATACATGTCACCTGGTTTATAAACGACGCCATTTTCCCAGACACCGTTACCTGCAGGTGTTCCATTAGGCTGTACCACGGTGTTATCATCGTTATTGGTTGAACCACCATTATCGGTATTATTGTTGTCAGGGGTATTCGCGCCATCATCCTGATTAGCCGAACCCGTTTCATTAATAACGCCCATGTTAGTGACATAACCCGTGGTATAAACGTGATCGCCCGTAATCGTACCGGTGCTTTCGTTGAACATACCGTTAGACGTATTCAGCTTAACATCACCGGTGCTGGAGATGTTGCCGCTGTTGTTCAGGTAATTAGTGGTCAGCGTAATACCGTTTTCCGCGCTCAGCGTACCGCTATTCATCAACGTTACGCGATCCATCTGGGCATTCAATTTATTACCAGCGGCAATGGTACCGTTGTTATAAGAGGTGCTCTGTGAATAACCGTAACTTCCCATCACATTGAGGTTGATATCATGCGCGGCACGGATATCACCGGTATTGTTCAGGTTGCTCATCACAGACAGGCTAGCATCTTCCCCTGCCTGAATAGCGCTTCCTGCGTCAGTCATCAGAGAAGAGGTTGTGATGTAGATGTTATGGCCAGCATTCATGTTGCCATACATCAGGTTATAGACATTGTTGGCGTTAACGTTGATGTCATTGTTACTGGAGATCGTACCGCTGTTAGCAAGATCGGACAGTTGCAGATTCATTTGATTAGCGTGGATTGCACCGCTGTTATTAAACACGCTGCTATTCATCTGCAGATTCAGATTACCGTCGGCGGTAATAGAACCACTGTTCTGGGCTGGGCCACCGTAGCTGCCCCAACCATTGGAACCGATGGTTAAAGACATATCCTGTCCCGCAGCGAGAGTCCCTGCGTTCTGGAAAGTATTTGTCACCGTCATATCAATGTTGTGACCCGCTTCCAGCTTGCTGGCAAGATCAGAATAATAAGACGAACCATACATGAAGATATCATTGCCGGCTGAAATCGTGCCGGACATGTTATCCAGTGCGCCATTGATAGAAACGGAACCGTCGCTATGAATTGTGCCGTTATGGTTAGAGAGCATGTTATTGCCGCTTACCTGCAACTGGCTGTCACGTCCCTGAGTCTGAATAACGCCGTTATCATTATTCAACATGGAGGCGTTAATCATATTCCAGCCATTACCTGCAGAAATAACCCCGTTATTGTTGGTCAGCGTATCGACGTTAACACTCATCGAGCCGTTGCTTGTCAGGCTGCCAGACGTGTTGTCCAGATTTGCTGAGTCCACGGTCAGCGAGCCTTTAGCATTGATACGACCGTTTGTATTATTGACGCCGGTCGCTCCCCAGGAGTTATAGCTGTTAGAAGAGCGAGCGATGCTCAGGGCGCCTTCGCTGGTGATTTCACCTTGGGTGTTATTCAGCGAATCCGCCATGATGGTGGTCTGCTGGTTTCCCTGAATCTTGCCATGGGTGTTTACTGTGTTTTTGCCAGACAAATCAACATAATTGCCTTTGATTTGACCATTGCTGTTGTCCAGTAATTCGTCGGCAGAAACGGAGACCATCCCATCAGACGTGATCTGGCCATTATGGTTCAGAACAGATGATCCCATTACAGCAGTGGAGTTTTTACCGCTAATATGGCCGCCGTTGTTTTCAATCACGCCATCAACATTGAGAGACAAGGTATCCGTCGCGGTCAGGTCTGCGTGATCAATACGCACGCCGACGCCACTGTCTGTCCCTTCCATGTAAATTTTATTGGCATACATGGAACCCAGCGCAGATACATCCAGCGCGACTTCCGGGCTGGTGCTGTCGTCATATTTTTTCTGTACGCGACCATTCTTATCAATACGGTTATTACCGGTAATGATGTTCAGCTCATTCGCCTGCAGTTTCGCATTGACCTTCACGGAGCGAGCGATAATGTCGGTGTACTGAGTGGAGCGGGTGTCCATACCTTTACCGGTAATAGACACCTGGCCTTTGCTGACGTCCAGTCCGGTTACGTTGCCCTGATTATCGTAGGTGGCCGTCCCCGTGGTTAGCGTTGCGTGGTTGGTGTTAATAAAACCGCAACCGTCGCAGGTAATGCCTGATGGGTTAGCAATAATGACCTGAGCGGACTGACCGGCGACTTCGATCATGCCGTTAAGCTGGCTCGGATCGGAGGAGCGCACTTCGTTAAGAATCACTTTTGCACTGCCGCTCGCCATATTAGCGTTGCCATTAATCTGGCCGGCTAACTGAGTGTTCGAATTGCTGCTACTGTTGTTCAGAATAACGCCGTTACTGTCTACGTTGAACTCAGAATAAACGTTATGTGAAACGCCACCCGCACTGGCTTTATTAATATCAACAACGGTAGTGCCATTTGCGTTGGTATGAATACCCGGTTGGTTAGTATTACCTGCTACAACCGCAGCGTGAGCTGGCATAATCATTCCAAGCGCAAGCATCGTTGCAAAGCAGTTTGGAGCCAGCTTTGCGTGTAAAACCTGACGATTATTGCGCACGATATTAATATTTTTGCTTTTCATTTACTGATCCTTGTATTTCCTTGAATATAAATTCCCCATTTCATTGGTGAAAAATGGGGGGGATATGAAACCATGCAATCCCTTTAATCCAGAAAAGGACTTGTAACGATTCGTTTTTTTTTAACAGCAATTGTTGGCTGGGGGTGAAAAGTAACACATTGATAATTGCAAAAAAAAATATCGCAATTATTTATTATAAAAATGTGTTTATTAGGTAATTCATTAATATGAAAGAGAGGCATCGTCGAAAATGGGGAAATCGATTGATAAATGATATGGATAATTTCTGTTCAAGATATTTCTGAGGTGTTACACAATGTGTAAGAAACTTGAAAGAACCTTAACGAGTGGAAGGGTAATGAGAACAGGCACGTCGCGAAGCAACGTGCCTGAAGACATTAGCATTCAGTAATAATCGTGCTCAGCGGCAGGCGAGATTTTGGCAGCGAGGCATTAAAATCTTCCACGCTGTGATGACCGACTGGCACCACCACCACGCTGGTGAAGCCCTTTTCTTTCAGGCCAAATTCTGCATCAAGAATGGCGGCGTCGAAACCTTCGATTGGCACCGCGTCCAGACCCAGTGCGGCGACGCCTAACAGGAAGTTACCCACGTTCAGATACACCTGCTTTGCCATCCAGTGTGCATCGTCTTTCAGCTCCTTACGGTGCATGTCGGCAAAAAAAGTGCGGCCTTTGTGATTAGCGGCTTTCGCCTCCGCGGAAGCAAAACGCCCATCGGCCTCTTCCTGATCAACCACGCGTTCCAGCCATGCATCATCCATTGCCGTTTTGGCGCAGAACACCACGACATGCGAGGCATCAAGCATTTTTCGCTCGTTGAAGACAAAGTTACCGGCGGCAGATTTCGCCACGCGCGCTTTGCCTTCCTCTGTGCTGGCGACGATAAAGTGCCACGGTTGAGAGTTAGTACTGGACGGGCTGAACTGCAGCAGTGTTTTGATTTTTTCGGCTTCTTCAGCGGTCAGCTTTTTAGCTGGGTCGAATGCCTTGGTTGAATGACGTTTTAAGGCAACTGAAACGATATCCATAACGACTCCCGGTTGGTTTTAATCTTCGCAGGTTACAGGGTTCTCCCGGAGATGATAAGAGAGAAATGGCGAACACAGTTTTCGTTATTTGAGACTAATCAGACCGGACGGATTCGTTTCTGGCTGCGTTTAGGCAGGCCATCGACCACTAAATTCCACGAGTCGTTCACCAACTCCTCCAGTAACGACTCGGTAATATCGTCACCGGGCGCGACGGAAATCCAGTGCTTTTTGTTCATGTGATAACCGGGGGTTATGCTGGGGTAAATCTGCTGATTTAACAGGGATTTTTCCGGGTCGGCTTTCAAGTTTATTACCGCACGGCGGTTAAATTCGGTGACGATCATAAAAATCTTTCCTTCGACCTTAAACACGTCGTACTCCGGGCCGAACGGCCAGCAGTGCTCAGTAAAGGGGAAGGCTAATGCCAGGCGTTTTGCGCACTCGTGCAGCGTTTTTTCGTCCATTACTTTTCCTCGCGGGTGAGGGCGCGCCACATGGCTTCAAAACCCAGAGAAATAAACTCTTCAGCGCGAGCCGGTTCACGGGCGGCAAATTCCATTGTCGTTTCTGCCAGCGTTAAAAACAGCGCATCGCCGAAGGCGCGATATTCATCGGACATAAAGACCGGTAGCACTGAGCGGTGACAGAGATCGCGCAGTTCAGGAAACATATCGTCGGCTTTTTGTTCCGTCTCTTTGGTGATTTTTTCGCTGACGGCCAGTTGGCGTATCGCGCGATGCCCCTGCGTGTGGTTTATCCCCCAACTGATATAGCTGCGCCAGATATAAAAGGTCAGCGCTTTGGCATCGGTCAGTGAACGATCCAGATTGGCGATCATCGACTGGCAGAGACTCTGTTTAAGATGAAGATACAGTTCGTTGATTAACTCGTCTTTGGTCGCGAAATAGCGAAACAATGTCCCTTCCGCCACGCCAGCATTGCGGGCAATCACTGCGGTTGACGCCGCGATCCCGGACTGCGCAATCGCCGTGGTTGCTGCCTCCAGTAATGCCTTTTTTTTGTCTTCACTCTTCGGACGAGCCACTACACTTTACCCTTAATGTGGTCTAAAAATGTGATTGAAACACGGCGTATGCAGCGCCGCAACGGTGAATGTCAAAGATTGAAAATCATCTTGACGAGAAACGTCTGATTTCTATAATGAGTGCTTACTCACTCATAATCAAGGGTGCGTCGCGCAAACCATCGGACAGGCGCGCGTTTTCAGGTCAGGATATGAAGCGTCTCACAGTTTGCGTGGTTGTTATTATGCTCATTACCAGTGCAGCAACGTTACCGTTTGTCCTCAATGCTGGCTTCGGCCAGGCGCCACAGGGCGCTCAGCTTAGCCAGGTTGAACAATCTGCAAACTACCGGGACGGGCAATTCCATAATCAGATACCGACGCCGGGCTATACCGGAAACAAAAGTATGCTCGCGGCGTGGTGGGAGTTTCTGGTCGCGAAGCGTGAGAATGCGCGCCCCGATCAGCCCCTGCCGTTGGTTGCGACCGATCTTGCCAGTCTGCCGGTCACTGAAGACATCCTAATCTGGCTCGGGCATTCGTCGTGGTATCTGCAACTGGACGGCAAACGTATTCTGATTGACCCTGTGCTCAGCAGTTATGCCGCGCCGTTTTCCTTCCTCAATAAGGCTTTCGCAGGCGACTATCCGTGGACGGCGCAGGCGATGCCGGCGATCGATCTGCTGATCATTTCGCACGACCACTATGACCATCTGGACTACGCCACCATCAAGGCGTTAATGCCCAAAGTGAAGCGCGTGCTTACACCGCTGGGTGTCGGTTCGCATCTGCGTTATTGGGGAATGAATAGCGACATCATTGAAGAGCGCGACTGGAATCAGTCCGTGCGAATTGACGATTCGCTGATGATTCACGTTCTGCCTGCGCGGCATTTTTCTGGCCGCGGCATTAAGCGCAACCAGACGCTGTGGGCCAGTTTTCTGTTCGAAACGCCGGAACAGAAAATTTATTACAGCGGTGACTCCGGCTACGGGCCTCATTTCCGGGCCATCGGCGAGCAGTTTGGCGGCATCGATCTTGCCATTATGGAGAACGGTCAATATGACCAGGACTGGAAGTACATCCATATGATGCCAGAAGAGACCGCTCAGGCCGCTCAGGATTTGCGGGCAAAAGCGATATTGCCCGGTCATGCCGGACGCTTTGTGCTGGCTAAACATACCTGGGATGACCCTTACAAACGGCTGGCGCTGGCCAGTCGACATAAAGCGTACCGTCTGCTCACGCCAATGCAGGGTGAACCGGTAAAACTGGACGATCTGGCGCAGCCGTTCACCGTCTGGTGGGAGCAGACCTCACATTTGCAGGAGAGGAGTTCCGAATGACCATTTCTGCTCAGGTTATCGACACGATTGTCGAGTGGATAGATGATAATTTGAATCAGCCGCTGCGCATTGACGACATTGCGCGCCACGCGGGGTATTCCAAATGGCATCTGCAGCGTCTGTTTTTACAGTACAAAGGGGAGAGTCTGGGACGTTATATTCGTGAGCGTAAACTGCTGCTCGCGGCGCGGGATCTGCGCGAGTCCGACGAAAAAGTGTATGACATTTGTCTGCGCTACGGGTTTGACTCTCAACAGACCTTTACCCGCATTTTCACCCGCACGTTTAACCAGCCGCCGGGCGCCTACCGCAAAGAAAATCACAGTCGGGCACACTGATCTCCCGGAAAAACGCTTTCTTTGGCAAAACATCTCCTCACTGTGGATTAAAAAACATAGGTGAGGGGTATGAAGGATTTTTGCCAATAATGGGCGATTTACTATATATAGCCTGTGGGGTTTTATTGATACGTCAGATTGAGTGTCGCCGTCGCATTTGCTTGTCCGGCCCGTACTTTATCTTTGGTCTGTATATATCGGGCGGTAATGGGGAACGGCTCCAGGCCGCCTGCCGAGCGTTTAAGATTAAGCATCTTATTCAGTTCCAGTGGCGTATCGTTGTACAGTAACTGCACGCCGATCCCCGCGGCAACCCTTTCGTCACCCTGGTTACTGAGCTCGGGAACGCTGTCGTCCGTGGTATCAGGGTTTTGTGCGCCGGTTAACGTCACATTGATATCGGCGTTCGCGTCACAGTCGCGTTTCAGGTCAGCCGTGCTGCTTTCCTGTGAATGGGTACCCAACTGGGTAAACTGATCGGCCTGCACATCCCCAATGGGGAACGCGAGATTAGTACCGGACGGTATGGTGCAGGCGAGCACAGTGATACTGCCATTGATAAGATTTCATTTCCCCATTGGCAGGGTATAGGCAGAGCCGGGACCATCGCCCACTGCCCAGCTCATTATCATGCCGTTATCACAATACGCGCTCACTTCCGGGAACGTCAGATAATGGGCTTTCAGGACGGTGCCCGCAGGCGTATCTTGCTTTCGGGTTTATTAGTAAATGATCTCTGTGCCGGAAAGATGGAATGTGTGGAAGGCGCATAGATAAGAATATTTATTGTTCTAATATTTAAATTAACAAATCACGCCTGATTGGTAATGTGGTGAGTCTCTCGGGTTCCTGTTAGTGAGCGCCAAAAGAAGTGGCGCCCGGTTGGTTCACCGGCTTAGTGAGCCAGCGAAAACCAACGACGCCACACGTAGCGAATCACGAAATATTCAACAGCGCCAAGCGCTAAGAACCACAGGCAGAACAGCAGCGTGTAGAACTGGTTGAGATCCATCAGATGGAAGGTCGCAACCAGCTTTTGTGCCAGCACCAGCCCCAGCGAAGGCGCGGGAAGCAGCAGGCAGGAGAGAAAGGCCATCAGCAGAATACCGGCGGCGGTCATCAGTGATTCAAGCGGGTGTTTCATGGCAATGTTAAACGTGAGTTAAAAAAGCCATTGTCCGGGATCTTCACCGTTAACGCAAACCGGCGCCGCTTACCCGGCCCAAATCTCACAATGTTTTTTCACCAGCCCGATGAGCGATCCGCCATCGCTGACAAACTCACGCATTTTTTGCGCTTCGCTGGCACCCTGTTTAACCTGCCGGGTCAGGGCTTCAATCGCGCTTGCGGCACCGACTTTATCAGCGGACGGCGCAACTTTTTCCAGCAGGCGCAGCGTGTCCTCTGAAAGCGAATGATGGTCGCCGGTATGCACGTCGGTCAGAATCCCCTCCAGCCCGTAGCGACAGGCCTGAAAACGGTTGAATTTATATAGCAGATAGTCACGCTCCTGATGTTTAAACGGTCGTTCCGTCAGTAGCCAGTGCGCGGTAGCCTGAATTAAACCGGCCATATTGATCGCATGGCTGAGGGTGAGCGGCGTATCCATCACCCGCACTTCGACCGTGCCAAAATGCGGGCTGGGGCGAATATCCCAGTGTAAATCTTTAATGCTGTCGATCATGCTTGTATAGCTGAGACGACGGAATAACCCTTCAAACTCCTGCCAGTTGCTCACCCACGGCATGGGGCCGTTATCCGGGAAACCAGAGAAGATATTCAGCCGCGACGAGGCAAAGCGGGTGTCGGAGCCCTGCATATAAGGTGAAGCCGCCGAGAGCGCAATAAAATGCGGGACAAAGTGCGACAGCCCGTGCAGCAGGTAAATCGCATCATCTCCGCTGGCGCAGCCGACGTGAACATGTTGGCCAAATACGGTGGCCTGCTGAATGAGATAGCCAAAGTTTTCCAGCGTGCGTTGATAGCGTTCGTTATCGCATACTTCCTGGCGCTGCCATTTCTGAAACGGATGCGTACCACCGCCGCAAATTTCGAGGTGATGGTTAGCCGCCGCTTGCAGGATCACCTGTTGCATCGCGGAAAACTGCGCCGCCGCCTGATCGATACTGTGGCAAACGTCAGTCGCCATCTCCAGCATGCTTTCGGTGATATCGTGCTTCACTTCGCCGGCGTGTACCCGGTCTTTCACTGCGGCAATCAGCGTCGAAGAGTCCTGGCTCAGATCATATCCCGGCGGATTAACCACTTGCATTTCCAGTTCAATGCCGAGGGTGTACGGTTCAGAGACGTGAAAATCGGGTAGTGGCATAGTGTTCGCTTCTCCTTTGATTTGTCAGATGAGTATAGAAGTGAGTGCGGGTTTCGGCGTGGTGGAAGAAATCTGAATCCGGTGCTTTGAAGGCGCATCGGGAACTGCTATAACCAAATTTTATCCTTGTGTAAGGAGTAATCGGTGCCGGAAATCAATGAATACGGCCAGACGGTGGGCGATGCGCTACCGGACTGGCATGGCGCGTCCGTTCTGCAACGGACGGTGCTGGAAGGTCGCTGGTGTCGCCTTGAGCCGCTCGATCCTGAACGTCATGCCGCCGATTTGTTCGACGCTTATGCGCAGGCAGACGACGAGCGAGACTGGACGTGGCTGGCAAGCCGTCGACCCGATAGCGTTGCGGCGACGTTCCACTGGCTCAGTGGAAAAGCGAATGATGACGCGCTGGTACCTTTCACCGTGGTGGATATCCGCGCAGAACGTGCGGTGGGGTTAGTCTGCTTTATGGCGATCGAACGCGAGCACGGCAGCGTTGAAATCGGCCATGTCACCTGGTCGCCGCGGATGAAAAATAGCGTACTGGGCACAGAAGCCGTCTGGCTGCTGTTGCGCTACGCCTTCGCACAGGGATATCGCCGCGTGGAGTGGAAATGTGATTCTCTCAACCTGGCGTCGCGTCGCGCGGCAGAGCGCCTGGGATTTGTCTTTGAAGGCCGCTTTCGCCAGAAAATTGTCCGCAAAGGCCGCAACCGGGACAGTGACTGGCTATCGATGATTGATGGCGAGTGGCCTGAGTGTGACCGCGCATTGCAGCGCTGGTTAGCGGCGGAGAATTTTGACGCGCAGGGCCAGCAGATTAAAACGCTGGCCCAGTGTCGACAGTAATACGCTTACCGTCGCGCCGGTTTGCGTACCGGCGCGTCGCCTGCCATGTAATAACGCGCTGTACTTTTCGCCAGCGGAGCGCGTCCGCGAATGGCATCGGCAATTTTCTCGCCAATCATAGTGGTCGTTGCATTCAGATTGCCGGTGATAATTTGCGGCATGATCGACGCATCCACGACGCGCAGATTCTCAACGCCATGCACTTTCCCTTCACCGTCGACCACTGCCATCTCGTCAAAGCCCATTTTACAGGTGCCGCAGGGGTGAAACGCCGTCTCCGCATGTTCGCGCACAAATGCGTCCAGCTGTTCGTCAGTCTGACACGCGATGCCGGGACTGATCTCTCGTCCACGGAATTTATCCAGCGCCGGCTGGTTGATGATTTCCCGCGTGATACGAATCGCATCGCGGAACTCCTGCCAGTCTTGTTCTGTTGACATGTAGTTAAACAGAATTGCCGGATGTTCGCGTGGGTCGCGGGACTTCAGATGGACGTGACCGCGGCTCGGCGAGCGCATTGACCCGACGTGGCACTGGAAACCATGTTCTTTCACTGCGTTAGAACCGTTGTAATTGATCGCCACCGGCAGGAAATGGTACTGAATGTTCGGCCAGGCAAAGGCTTCACGGCTGCGGATGAATCCTCCGGCTTCGAAGTGATTACTCGCGCCGATACCGGTTCCGCCAAACAGCCATTCAGCACCAATCTTCGGCTGATTCCACCATTGCAGAGCGGGGTAAAGCGACACGGGCTCTTTACACTCATATTGCAGGTACATTTCAAGATGATCCTGCAGATTTTCCCCGACGCCGGGCAGGTGGTGAACCAGCGGGATCGCAAAAGCCTTTAGTAACGCAGCATCACCCACGCCGGAGCGTTGCAGGATCTGCGGCGAAGCAATCGCCCCTGCGCACAGCAGCACTTCTTTGTTTGCCCTGGCGCGGGTCGGGATCGTGCTGTCGCCTTCCAGCCACTCCACGCCGACGGCTTTTTTGCCGTCAAAGACGATGTGGTCAGTCAGCGCATGGGTCACAATGGTGAGGTTAGGGCGTTTTCTCGCCTGATCCAGGTAGCCTCGCGCGGTGCTGGCGCGCCGTCCCTGAGGCGTGACGGTACGATCCATTGGGCCAAAACCTTCCTGCTGATAGCCGTTCAGGTCGTCTGTCCGCGGATAGCCTGCCTGAACGCCCGCCTCGATCATCGCTTCAAAGAGCGGATTCACGCCCGGTTTTGAGGTGGTCACGCTGACCGGGCCGTCGCCGCCGTGATAGTCATTGGCACCAATATCGCGCGCTTCTGCTTTACGGTAATAGGGCAGGCAGTTGAGGTAACTCCAGTGTTCGAGCCCGGGCGCTTGCGCCCAGTTGTCGAGATCCATCGCATTGCCACGCACGTAGCACATGCCGTTAATCAAAGACGAGCCACCGAGCCCTTTTCCGCGTCCGCATTCCATCCGGCGGTAGTTCATATGCGGTTCGGGTTCGGTTTCGTAGGCCCAGTTGTAGCGTTTTCCCTGTAGCGGAAAGGCGAGTGCCGCTGGCATCTGGGTACGGAAATCCGCACGGTAATCCGGGCCACCCGCTTCCAGCAGCAGGACGGTGGTATTGCTGTCTTCTGTCAGTCGTGTAGCCAGTACGTTACCGGCAGAGCCGGCACCAATAATGATGTAGTCAAAATGCAATGAAACCTCCTGGTTAAAATACGGACTGGAAGGGGGCCATCTCGAGCTGGATGGACTTCACCTGGGTGTAGCTTTGAAGCGTCATCAGGCCATTTTCGCGGCCAATACCGGAATGTTTGTAGCCGCCAACCGGCATTTCGGCAGGGGATTCCCCCCATGTGTTGATCCAGCAGATCCCTGCTTCAAGCTGGTGGATGACGCGATGGGCGCGGTTGAGATCCTGAGTGACCACACCCGCCGCCAGACCGTAATCAGTGTCGTTGGCGCGACGAATAACCTCGTCTTCACTCTCGTAAGTCAGAATGGACATCACCGGTCCGAAGATTTCCTCGCGCACGATGGTCATGTCGTCGCGGCAGTCGGTAAACACCGTTGGCGCGACCCAGGCTCCCTCATCGAACGCGTTTCCCGTCAGTACCTCTCCGCCGCACAGCAGCGTTGCACCTTCTTTTTTACCGCTTTCGATATAGCGCAGGACGTTTTCGCGATGCGCAAAGCTGACCAGCGGGCCAAAATTAGTGGCGGGATCAAACAGATCGCCTGCGCGGATCCGCGCCACGCGGGACAAAATGGTCTGCTCAAACGCACTTTTCATCCGCGCCGGAATGAACACGCGGGTTCCGTTGGTGCAGACCTGACCGGAGCTATAGAAATTTGCCATCATCGCGATGTCTGCGGCGAGATTAACGTTAGCATCCTCGAAAACGATCAGCGGCGATTTGCCGCCCAGCTCCATCGTCACCGCTTTCAGCGACGAGGCGGCCGCGTTTGCCATCACTTTTTTACCGCTGGCGACGCCGCCGGTGAAGGACACTTTGGCGATGCCCGGATGGTCAGTCAGATAGTGGCCCGTTTCTGCGCCTTCGCCCGGCAGGACATTAAAGACGCCGTCCGGCAGGCCGGCTTCGCTGTAGATTTCTGCCAGCTTCAGGGCAGACAGCGGGGTGACTTCGCTGGGTTTGAAGATCATCGCATTACCCGCCGCCAGCGCCGGTGCGGATTTCCACAGCGCGATTTGAATCGGGTAGTTCCATGCGCCAATCCCGGCGACAACGCCCAGCGGCTCGCGGCGGGTGTAGACGAACGCGGTCTCGCGCAGCGGGAGTTGGCTCCCTTCCAGCGCGGGAATCAACCCGGCGTAGTATTCCAGTACGTCTGCGCCGGTGACGATATCGACGCTGGCGGTTTCGCTGAACGGTTTGCCGGTATCCAGCGTTTCCAGTCTCGCCAGTTCATCATTGCGTTCGCGCAGAATCTCCACTGCCCGGCGCAGAATGCGCGAGCGTTCCATGGCGGTCATCGCCGCCCAGATTTTTTGTCCGCGCTGAGCGCTTTTTACCGCGCGGTCGACATCCTCACGCCCTGCGGCCTGTACGGTGGCCAGAATCTCGCCACTGGCAGGGTTGATCGTCTCGAAAGTCCGACCGCTGGTGGCGGCGGTATAGCCACCATCAATGTAAAGTTGTTGTTCTGCCATTCGGGACATGCATTCTCCTCGGTGAGTCAGTGGCTTTTGGGTAAGTGCTGACTGATGAAATGGGTGGTCAGCGCCTGCGCAAGACTGAGATTAAACGGCTTACCGCTTAGCGCGGCGCGTAGCCACAGCCCGTCGATCAGCGCCGCGAGGCCATAGCCTGCCTGCTGCGCCTGTTCACGCGGCAGTTCGCGCATAAATTCGTACACAATGTTCGACAACAGACGTTTACTGGCGACCTGTTGCAGGCGATACAGCATCGGCTGGTGCATGCTGCTGGCCCAGAATGCCAGCCAGGCCTTCATTGCGGCGTGGCTTATCTGGGTCTCGTCAAAGTTTCCCGCCACGATGGCGCGCAATCGCAACTCGGCGCGTGCTCCCTGTAATGCATGGAGTCGATGCAAAACGGCATGACGCAGCTGGCTGGTGATGTCGCGCATCGTTGCCTCCAGCAATCCATTCTTATCCTTAAAGTAATGGCTAATGATCCCGGTTGAAACACCGGCACGACGGGCGATTTGCGCAATCGTCGCATCGTGCATCCCGACTTCATTAATCGCTTCCAGCGTAGCGTCGATCAGCTGTCTGCGCCGAAGGGTTTGCATCCCCTGTTTGGGCATGTTGCGGCTCCATTCATCAGTAATGTTTATGTATTTAACCTTTTATTGATTGAACGTTCAATATAAATGTGTCTTAATTGTTGCGAATTTGATTTCAAATAGTTACAAGAAAAGTGAGGATAATTGATGTCAGACCTTCCGCAGAGCAGAGAAAAGGACAAAATCAATCCGGTGGTGTTTTACACCTCCGCCGGGCTGATTTTGTTGTTTTCCCTGACCACCCTCTTTTTTAGTGATTTCTCCGCCGTCTGGATTGGCCGGACCCTGAACTGGGTCTCGAAAACCTTTGGCTGGTACTACCTGCTGGCGGCCACGCTGTACATCGTCTTTGTTGTTTTCATTGCCTGTTCGCGTTTTGGCTCGGTAAAGCTCGGCCCGGAGCAGTCGAAACCGGAGTTCAGTCTGCTCAGTTGGGCGGCCATGCTCTTCGCCGCCGGGATTGGTATCGACCTGATGTTCTTCTCTGTGGCGGAGCCGGTGACGCAATATATGCAGCCACCAGAAGGGGCAGGGCAGACCATTGAAGCGGCGCGCCAGTCGATGGTCTGGACGTTGTTCCACTACGGCCTGACCGGCTGGTCGATGTATGCCCTGATGGGCATGGCGCTGGGTTACTTCAGCTACCGCTATAACCTGCCGCTGACCATCCGTTCTGCGCTGTATCCGATCTTCGGTAAACGCATCAACGGACCGATTGGACACAGTGTCGATATCGCCGCTGTCATCGGAACTATTTTTGGTATCGCCACGACGCTGGGTATTGGTGTGGTTCAGCTCAACTACGGTCTGAGCGTGTTGTTTGATATCCCGGATTCGATGGCGGCGAAAGCAGCGCTGATTGTCTTGTCGGTGGTGATCGCCACGATTTCGGTCACTTCCGGGGTGGATAAGGGCATCCGCGTACTTTCAGAGCTTAATGTTCTGTTGGCGTTGGGGCTGATCCTGTTTGTGCTGTTTATGGGCGACACCTCGTTCCTGCTCAACGCGCTGGTGCTCAATGTGGGCGACTATGTGAATCGCTTTATGGGGATGACGCTCAACAGCTTTGCCTTTGATCGTCCGGTTGAGTGGATGAATAACTGGACGCTATTTTTCTGGGCGTGGTGGGTGGCATGGTCGCCGTTTGTCGGTCTGTTCCTCGCGCGGATCTCACGTGGGCGTACCATCCGTCAGTTTGTCTTCGGTACGTTGATTATTCCGTTCACCTTTACTCTGCTGTGGCTGTCGGTGTTCGGCAACAGCGCGTTGTATGAAATTATCCACGGCGATGCGGGATTTGCCCAGGAAGCGATGGTGCATCCGGAGCGCGGATTCTATAGCCTGCTGGCACAATATCCGGCATTCACGTTTAGCGCTTCCGTCGCTACCATCACCGGTCTGCTGTTTTATGTGACGTCAGCCGATTCCGGCGCGCTGGTGCTGGGAAACTTCACCTCGAAGCTGAAGGATATCAACAGCGATGCGCCAAACTGGATCCGTATCTTCTGGTCGGTGGCCATCGGGCTGCTGACCCTGGGAATGCTGATGACGAACGGAATTTCAGCCCTGCAGAACACCACGGTGATCATGGGCCTGCCGTTCAGCTTTGTGATTTTCTTTGTGATGGCCGGGTTGTATAAATCGCTCAAGGTAGAAGATTATCGCCGCGAGAGCGCCAGCCGCCATACCGCGCCGCGCCCCTTGGGCGTGCAGGATCGGTTGAGCTGGAAAAAACGCCTCTCGCGGCTGATGAACTATCCCGGCACACGCTACACCCGCGAGATGATGAAAACAGTCTGTTATCCGGCGATGGAAGAGGTCGCGCAGGAGCTGCGGTTGCGTGGCGCGAGGGTGGAACTGCAAAGTATGCCGCCAGAAGAAGGGGACAATCTTGGTCACCTCGACCTGCTGGTGCATATGGGCGATGAACGTAACTTTATCTACCAGATCTGGCCTCAGCAGTATGCCGTGCCTGGTTTCACCTACCGTGCGCGCAGCGGGAAATCGACCTATTACCGGCTGGAGACCTTCCTGCTGGAAGGCAGCCAGGGCAATGACCTGATGGACTACAGCAAAGAGCAGGTGATTACCGATATCCTCGACCAGTACGAACGTCATCTGAACTTCATTCATCTCGATCGTGAAGCGCCAGGAAATGGCGTGTTGTTCCCGGGCATGTAGGACGAGCTAAACGAAGAAGTAGCCGTTATGCGGGGAGTTATCCCCGCATATCCGCGAGTCAGGTCTGGATGAGACGGCACCGCTTAATCGCCTCGCCCGCAGTCCGTCCTGGCTGCGGGCGATTATCTGTCTACCAGCAGATAAATCCGCCATCCACAACGAGATCGACGCCAGTACAGAACGAAGCCGCATCGCTGGCGAGGAACAGCGCCGGACCTGCCATCTCCTCCACTTTTGCCATGCGCTGTATTGGTGTCTGACTTTCAAATTCACGTGTCTGATGAACCATCTCTGGACGGGTGTTCATCGGCGTGGCGGTGTATCCCGGGCTGATGGAGTTCACACGAATGCCTTTCTCAATCCATTCCATTGCCAGGCTCTTCGAAAGGTGAATAACCCCCGCTTTAGAACTATTGTAATGCGCCTGTTCAAGGCCTCGGTTGACGATGATCCCGGACATGGAGGCGATGTTGATGATAGATCCGCCGCCTGATTCGAGCATCAGTTCCGCTTCCGCTTTGCAGGAGTTCCAGACGCCCGTGAGGTTGATGTCAATAACGCGCTGCCACTGTTCGCTTTCCATTTCCAGGGCCGGGTTAGCGTTGGCAATACCGGCAGCGTTCACCGCGATATCCAGACGACCAAACCGTTCTTTGGTCAGGGCAACGGCGGCGCGAAGGTCGCTAAGCTGACGAACATCACCCGTATAGAGTGCCGACTGCCCCCCCATCGCGTCGATATGATTAGCGGTCTCTTTCAATCCGCCGTCTTCACGCAGATCAAAACAGACGACCCGTGCACCCGCGCTGGCCAGCGCCCAGGCAATGGTCTGACCGATGCCGCTACCTGCGCCCGTGACGAAAGCGACGCGTCCTTGCAGGTTAAACAGTTGTTGAGCAAAATCTTTTGCGATCATAGTGATAACTCTCTTCATCAATACCCTGGCGGGTATTACGACATAATCAGGCCACCATCAATATTGATGGTTTGTCCGGTAAGATAGCGCGCATCGTCAGAGGCCAGGAAGGCGACCAGTCCGGCGACGTCCTCGGGTTTACCGGCGCGTTTCATGGGGATGCCCTTAACCCACTCCGCCATCAGTTCACCTTTGCCATAGCGTTTTTCATCGGTACTGAGGATCTCGCCCCATACGCGGTCGTTGTAATCCCACATTTCGCTTTCGATGATCCCTGGACAGAAGGCGTTAACGGTGATGTTCCACGGGGCCAGTTCATGCGCCAGGCTCTGCGTGATACCAATCACCCCCATTTTGCTGGCGGCATAGTGCGGGGTGTAAATGAAGCCCTGACGTCCCTGACCGGAAGAGGTGTTAATCAGACAGCCATGGTTCTGTTTCACCATATATTTCGCCGCTTCCCGGCAACAGAGCCACACCCCTGTGGTATTGACGGCAAGGGTTTTTTCAAAATCAGCTTTTGGCATCCGGTCAAAGTAATCTATGGTGATCACACCAGCGTTCTGGATGGAGACGTCAATCGTGCCAAAGCGCGCAGCGGCTTGCTCATACAGCGCCTGTACCTGCTCTTCGTTAGTGACATCAACCTGCAAAGATAAAATATCAGCCTGGTAGCGCTGGCGCAGTTGCTCTGCCGTTTCGTGAACGCGCTCCGCGTTGGAGACCATCACCAGGTTTGCGCCGTCCCGGGCGAAACGTTCGGCGATACCTGCGCCAATTCCCCGGCATGCCCCGGTGATGACGACCGTCTTACCATGAAAATCACGTTGCATATTTCTTTCCCCTGTATAAGCCGGACAGGTGATGCCCGGCGGAGTGATGCTACTTAACTGGATACGGTATTCGCTGAGGGTGCTGTCGTCTGCTTTTCTTCATGGCGACGCATCAGAATGACTTTGTTCTGTAGCTTTTGCTGGAACTGGTCGACAACCACGGCGGTGACGATAACGACACCTTTAATGACCATTTGCCAGAAATCGCTGACGCCCATCATCACCATGCCATCGGCCAGAAAGACGATGACGAAGGCCCCGATGATAGAACCGGATACCCGTCCGCGACCGCCAGCGAGCGCGGTTCCGCCCAGGACGGTGGCGCCGATGGCGTCCATCTCAAACATGTTGCCGGTCATCGGGTGCGCTGTTTGTAGCTGAGACGCGACAATCAACCCAACAAAGGCAGCGCACAACCCGGAGAAGGCGTACACGAAAATTTTCGCTTTGACGATCGGCACACCGGCCAGACGCGCTGCGGATTCGTTACCGCCGATCGCGTAGATATAGCGGCCAAGCGGGGTTTTGGTGGTGATCCAGTAGCCCAACACCAGGAAGGCAATCATTAGCCAGATTGGCAGGTAAATCCCGAGCAGCGTGCCGGAACCCAGCGTAGCAAAACCGGTATTTCCTAGCGCTTCCATACCGTTAAGGTTGGGGTAGGTGCTACCGTCGTTAAACAGCAGGGCAGATCCCCTGGCAACGTACATCATGCCGAGAGTACAAATGAAAGGAGCCACACCAAAGCGGGTGATGACGGCGCCATTTACGAACCCGACGAGAACGCCGAAGATGGCGACACAGAGGATCACTTCCGCTACGTTGAAGAAGATGATGTTACCGCCCCAGATGGGCAAGCCATTGGTGAGTAATGCTCCCGCCACCATGCCGCAGATCCCTGCAACGGCGCCGACCGACAGGTCAATGCCCCCGGTGAGGATCACCAGCGTCATTCCAATTGCCAGTAAGCCGGTAATCGCAACGTGCTGGGTCATAATCAGCAGGTTAGATGTGGTCAGGAAATTCGGTACCATCACGCTGAAGAATGCGATGACCAGCAGCAGCGCGATAAACGTTCTGGCCTTCAGCAGGTACATGTAAATCATATATTTCTGGTTCATGATGGATTCCAGCCTGATTAATCTTGCGGTGTAGAAGCCGCGATCAACTTCTCGCGGGTGACTGCATGACGGGGGACATCAGCGGTGATCCGGCCATCAGCCATCACCAGAATACGGTCCGCCAGCGCCATCACTTCGTCCAGCTCTGATGAAGAAAACATCACTGCCAGCCCCTGTTGCGCCATTTTGCCGATAAGGTGATACACGTCGGTTTTCGCCCCTACGTCGATGCCGCGGGTCGGTTCATCGAGGAACACTACCTGCGGCTGTGTCATCAATGCTTTACCCAGTACCACTTTTTGCTGGTTTCCACCGCTGAGTGAGGTGATGGGCAATGCAGGATCGCTGACTTTGATGGCAAGTTGCTGAATCATCTCCTTCACGCTGGTCTGCTCTTTATGCGGATTCAGCCATTTCCAGGCCCGACGAAAACCCTGCAGACTGAGGTCAGAGAGCGTCATATTGGATTGAATCGACATCATCTGAACGACGCCTTCGCCCTGTCTATCTTCCGGCACCAGCGCAAGCCCTTTCTTAAGTCGAGACTGAAAGTGGGCTTTATCGATACACTCACCGTTGAGTTGAATGCTACCGCTCTGGCAGGGCATCAGACCCACCAGTCCTTTGAACAACTCGGTGCGTCCGGCACCCAGCAGACCGTAGATCCCAATCACCTCGCCTTTATTCAGGCTGAACGACACGTCATTGAGCTTATAGCCGCCGCTGGAGTGAAGCGCGGTCAGCCCTCGCACGTCGAGAACCGTATTGCCTTGCGGAGCCGGTTGATAATCGAAGTGTTTTTTCTTATCGCCCACCATCTGTTCGATGATCCACGGAATGCTGGCATCACTGACCGGACGCTCGCTGATAAAGCGACCGTCGCGGAAAATGGTGATGTAGTCGCCAATTTCCATGAGTTCTTCCAGCCGATGGGAAATATAGATAATGGTGACGCCGCGTCGTTTGAGTTGCTCAATCACGTTGAACAGGATTTTGACTTCAGACTGACTCAGCGCAGAGGTGGGTTCATCCATGATTAAGACGCGCGTATCTTTTGAGAGCGCGCGGGCAATCTCGACCAGTTGCTGGTGGCCGATCCCCAGTTCTTCTAAGGGCGTGTATGGATCAACATCCAGTTCCAGTCGCTTTAGAAGGCTTTGTGCCAACGCGTACTGGTATTTTTCGTTAATTTTCCCTTTCTGAAAAAACTCGTTAGCCATGAAAATATTATCCATGACATTCATATTCGGGAATAAATTCAACTCCTGAAAAATAATACTGATACCCAATTTTTCAGCCTGATGCGTCGAATTCATAGAAACAGGCGTACCATCCAGAAAAATTTCACCGGAGGATGGCGTTTCGACACCAGCAAGCATTTTCATCATGGTGGATTTACCTGCACCATTTTCTCCGATCAGAACATTCACTTTATTCCGATATACCCGATAATTGACGTTATCTAATGCCACCACGCCAGGATAGACACGAGACAGGCTGCGGGTTTCGATAATGACTTCCGATTCGACGGGTTGGGGAGTGACGATATCTTGCTGTTGCATGTTATTGTCCTCCTGCAGGTTCAATTTTTACGGGCGTAATATCAGGGATCGTCTGAGGAAGATCCCAGGCGGAAAATACACCATACACTTGCGCCGATTCGCCGGTTTTAAGTTGGGCCGTCTGAATCATTTTTATCGCCTGGTCGTTAATGGCACGACCATACTCGCCAAATAACACCTGGTCGTTAAAATCGCCGTAAGTCGCGCCCTTATAAGCATCACGTAATTGCGTACCGCGTAATGTTGGACCAATCTGAACAATAATATTGCTGCCGCTTTTGTCCGCGATGGTCATTTTTCCACTCCGGGAAGCGGTATCGATCGTGCCAATATTGCCTTCAACCTTTACGTAAAAGATGCAGGGGTTCTCTTCCTGAGAACGATAGCCCAGTTTTTTACAGGCGCTATCGAAGTCTTTCTCGGCCTGTAACGCAGCCATTAAATCTGCCACCGGACGAGCCTGCCCAACAATTTGCGGCACAATTTTGTTTTGCCACGTCTGGTCTATATTGGCCATATGGGGATTTGGCGGAGATTTCAGATCCGCAAGCTCCTGCTGCGAGACAATGCGGCATCCGCCCACGGTCAATACCACCAGCGCCAGCCAGGCTTTTTTAGACATAATGTTCTCCTCTGCGCCTCCGCAGAGGCGCAACTACCCGAGATCAGGACTTGATATTGAAATCCTGTACTTTATCTGCGTTATCTTTGGTGATGAGAATGCCGCGGAACATGACGCGTTGTTTCTCTGGTTTCACGCCTTTTTGCAGGTAGTTATCCAGATCGGTCACGCCCTGTGCGGCGATCGCCTGTGCCTGCAGCATGACAGTCGCCTGTAAGGTACCGGCTTTCACCGCATCGCGTTCATCGTTGCTACCATCGATACCGACGACCACAACGTCATTGCGGTTTGCGGCTTTCAACGCGGCGATAGCACCCAGCGCAACAGGACCGTTACCGCAGATGACGCCTTTCACATCCGGGTGGGCTTGTAGAATACTGTCCATAATTCGCTTACCGTCGATAAGCGTCCCTTTAGCATCTTGTCTGGCGACGCTGACCATGTCCGGGAACTGGTCAATCACCTGGTGGAAAGATTTAGAACGGGTAACGCAGTTATTATCGGCGAGGTTACAAGTCAGCTCGGCGTATTTCCCTTTTTCCCCCATTTTCTCAACAAAAACGTTGGCAACTTCAGAACCTGCCTGGAAGTTATTATGGGTAATTTGCACCAGCGCCACATCATCTACGGGAATTTCGCGGTTGATTAATATGACGGGAATACCGGCTTTCTTCGCTTTTTCAATGGCGGCGACGCTGGCCGTTGAATCCGCATTATCCAGAATGATGCCCTGAACTTTTTTGCCGATAGCGGTATCAATCAATTCATTCTGTTTTTTGACATCTTCACTGTGCGACAAAATGGTGGTTTTGTAGCCTAACTCCTGGGCTTTTTCACTGGCGCCTTTGGCTTCTGACGCGTAATACGGATTATCCAGTGAATTCACCATAATCATAATTGTCCCTTTTTCTGCCGCATGGGCAGAAAAAGACAAAGCAGTCAGGGTTGCAGCGGTTAACAGCGTTAAACGTAATTTCATGACAATGTTCTCTCTGTGTTGTTATTGTCGGGTACGGTGAAACAACGTAAAGCATGAATTCTTGTAAAACAGGGCTAATGGTCCGGGGTTCTCCTTCTGTTAATGAATAGGGGTGTCACGCATCTTCCCTGGTGAGGCGTCAGGCGGACGGGGCCGGTTTCCATCGTGTTCTGTTCACCGCATTGCGCCACTCCTGCCATCTTTTTTGCAGGCGATGATGGCGAGCCATGTCGGGCTGAAATGCGCTGTGTACGGTTAAAAAGGCTTTTAAATCAGTGAGCGAGCCGGGATGGAGCGCTTTGCGTGCCAGTAACGCGGCGCCAATAGCCGACAACTCAGGCACATCGCTGCGCATCACCGGACAGCCCAGCAGGTCTGCCTGGTATTGCATTAACCAGTCATTCTTTGTCGGGCCGCCGTCGACCATCAGTGCCGACACGCTAAAGTCCTCATGCTGTTGCATGGCGACCACGACATCGGCGATTTGATAGGTAATCGACTCCAGGGCGGCGCGGATCAGATGGGCACGCTTAACGCCGCGACTCAGCCCGCAGATCACGCCGCGCGCGCTGTCATCCCACCAGGGGGCGCCGAGCCCGGTTAATGCCGGGACGAAGTACACGCCCAGGGTGGACTCAACGGAAGCGGGAAGCGTATTCAGTTCATGAGCCAGTTCGGCGTCAGACAGTTCGCTCAGCCCGGTACTATCAGCCATCCACGCCACCGCATCGCCCGTGTGTGGAATGTTGCCTTCCAGGCCGTAAATAATCTTCTCACCATCGTGCCAGGCAATGGTGGTCGCCAGCGCGCCACTATCGCACTGGGCTGAGGTCACCGGTGCCATCACGGAGGACCCGGTGCCGTAAGTGGCTTTGACACACCCCATCTCGCCGAGGGCGTGGCCAAACAGCGCGGCGTGCGAGTCACCAACCATCGACATCACCGGGATACCATCCGCAATACCGTTCAGGCCGCGGGTATAGCCAAATAATCCACTGGAGGGTTTAATTTCCGGTAAGGCGGCGCGGGGGATGTGGAACAGTTCCAGCATGGTGTCATCCCACTGCCCGGTGTGCAGATTGAGCAACTGGGTGCGGGCCGCGTTAGAGTAGTCGCAGCAGAAAGCCTCGCCGCCGGTTAAATTCCACAGCAGCCAACTGTCGATGGTCCCCAGACAGATTTTTCCCTGGGCCGCGAGCCGTGAGCCATCGGCTACCGACTCCAGCAGCCAGCGCATTTTAGAGGCGGAAAAAAGCGGTGCAATCGGCAGGCCAGTCGTTGTTTTAATCAGGTGTTCTTTGTCGGCGTGGCGTAGTTCTTCACAGTACGCCGCACTGCGCGTGCACTGCCAGGTGATGGCGGAATTCAGCGGTTTGCCCGTCTGGCGATACCAGCCAATGGCGGTTTCACGCTGATTACTGATTGCCAGAGCCGCGACGTTATCGGCGCCAACATGATTGATCGCTTTCGCAATCACATCGAGTGATGCATCAATCAATACCTCGCCGGATTGCTCAACCCAACCTTCACGCGGCGTCTGAATGGTCAGCGGTTGAGAAAATTTGGCGACCACCTGACCCTGTGCGTCCAGTGCTATGGCTTTCGCGTTGGTAGTCCCTTCATCCAGCGCAATGATGAACTCTTTCGTTGCTGCACACATAGATTGATTATCTCCTGAGTCACATTGCGTCCCGGCGTTGAAGGGAAGAGGGACTCCCTTGCTGTCGCGTCTTTACTTAATCAGGCTTGTTTGTGACATCGTGTATTTTTAATGTCTTGAATATATATTCGATGCTGACTATTTATTTAATACCTTAGCCAGAATCTTTCAGTTGGGCTATAGAAAAAATCATCAATTGTGCTGGGAATCACACTTACACAACGGGAAGAATATCAGGTTTGTACGAAATTAACGCAGAGGTGAATCCTTTCAGTTTATTGAAATATAGGGATTTTTACACGGTCTTTGCGTTGAGTCCGTTTTACGCAAAGACCGAAGAGGAAGAGAGTTCAGGCTGTGACTAGCATGCGCGCGGTAGGATAATCCGTGATCAACACGTCGATATAACCGCCGTTAAGCGCCCCTTTGATGGCGGCAACTTTGTCCGTTCCCCCCGCCAGTGCCACGACGTTGGGGCATTTTTTGACTTTCTCGAGCGCCATGCCAATGACCGGATCTTCATCATCCTGTAAGACCGGCTCACCGTTTTTGTCGTAGTAGTGCAGGCAGATATCTCCCACGGCACCGCGATCGGCCAATACCTGGAGCATATCTTCGTGGTAGTAGTTACCCGACGTCTTAAGCAACTGGGATGGTTCCAGAATTCCCACCCCCACAATGGCGATATCGACATTATCGAAACGCGAGATCACCTCGGCGACATCCTTGCTGGCGATCAGCCTATTTTTCTCCTCAACCGATCCCTCAATACTTTGTGAAGGGAGCAGCCAGGCCTCGCAGTTAAGATGTTGTGCCAGCGTCTGGGTTAAAATAGTCGCCTGCACATTGCCGTTTGGCCCGACGCCACCGAGGAGTTGGATCACGCCACCCGCTTTCAGATTCTGGGTATGCACTTCGTCAACCATCGCCCGGATGGTTGAACTCCATGAGGAGACGCCCACCAGATCTTTGGGCCGCAGGCGGGTTTCAAGATAGTGGGCGGCGGCGGAACCAATGGCGCGTTTGATGCTATGGTCCGTAGCATCGTCTTCGGTATCCACCACGATTGCCTGTTTGAGTCCGTAACGATCTTCGATCCCTTTCTCAAGGTTCAGAAAGATATTTGAGGGCTGTACGACGCTGATTTTTACCACCCCTTCTTTCTGACAGCGGGTGATGGCTCGGGAGATAAACGACTGAGAAAGCGAGAGAAGTTGAGCAATATCGGACTGTTTGCGTCCTTCAAGATAGTAAAGGGTGGCGATTTTAACCAATAGCCGTTGTTCGTCCTGCTTAGCCATATATTTCCCCGAAAATCATTTACGTACAGCCATTATCTTAGAGACTTTTATCATACGCGAAAACAAAAGGCAGGTAAGTGTGATAAAGCTCTAACTTTAGTCAATCCTCAAAAACAGGGATGGACAAATGCGAGAATGTGGTTGCATAATTGAATAAAGAATCATTTGTGAATATATATTCATGGTGATTTCAGGTCAACTGATTGTTCCCGACGTCAATGTGGTCGCGGTGAGGAGGCAGAATGTTCCTGAGTAAGATGCCGTGGCGTAAGCCGTGTGATGCGAAGCAAAGGGATTTCTGGTTTTTTTAGTCCCTGGTGGAATAAATATTCCATATTGAAAATAAATTCAGAGGTGTTAAATGAATCCCTGGCACTATGATATCCAGACTCTTGAGCGCACTGCGCGAGCGGTGCGCCGTCACATCGTCAAATTAAACGCCTACAGCCCTGCAGGAGGGCATACCGGTGCGGACCTCTCCCAGGTTGAATTGCTCACCGCGCTCTATTTCCGAATTTTGAATGTCGCGCCGGATCGAATCGACGATGCGGAACGGGACATTTACATCCAGTCCAAAGGTCATGCGGTAGGTTGCTACTACTGTGTTCTGGCTGAGGCCGGTTTTTTCCCTGTTGACTGGCTGAGCACCTACCAGCACGCCAACTCTCATCTTCCGGGCCACCCGGTACGGCAGAAAACGCCGGGTATTGAACTGAACACCGGCGCGCTGGGCCACGGTTTGCCTGTTGCGGTGGGACTGGCGCTGGCCGCGAAGAAAAGCAACAGTGCACGCCGTATCTTTTTAATTACCGGCGATGGTGAACTGGCGGAAGGCAGCAACTGGGAGGCTGCGCTCGCGGCTGCGCATTATGGACTCGATAACCTGGTGATCATTAATGACAAGAATAATCTCCAGTTGGCCGGACCCACGCGTGAAATCATGAATACCGATCCGCTCGCGGATAAATGGCGTGCCTTCGGTATGCAGGTAACCGAATGTCAGGGAAATGATATGGCGTCGGTCGTCAGTACGCTGGAAGGACTGAAACAGGAAGGGAAACCTAATGTGGTGATTGCCAATACCATAAAAGGCGCGGGTATTTCGTTTATCCAGGGGCGTCCAGAGTGGCACCACCGGGTGCCGAAAGGCGAAGAGATTGAACTGGCGCTGGAGGAGTTGAAAGATGAGTAATGCAGAACATCTCGCGAACGTCATGGTTCAGGCGTTTATCGATGCGGTGGAAAAGGGTGTTGATCTGGTGCCGGTTGTGGCTGACTCAACCTCCACCGCGAAAATTGGCCCCTTCATTAAGCAGTTCCCGGACAGACTGGTCAACGTGGGGATTGCCGAACAAAGTATGGTCGGGACAGCGGCAGGGCTTGCGCTCGGCGGCAAGGTTGCGGTCACCTGTAACGCGGCACCTTTCCTGATTTCTCGCGCTAATGAGCAAATCAAAGTTGACGTTTGCTACAACAATACCAACGTGAAGCTGTTTGGTCTGAACGCGGGGGCCAGCTATGGTCCGCTGGCGAGTACGCACCACGCGATCGACGACATCGCTATTATGCGTGGATTTGGCAATATTCAGATTTTCGCCCCCTCTTCACCACGAGAATGTCGGCAGATTATCGACTATGCTATTGGCTATCAGGGGCCGGTGTATATTCGCATGGACGGAAAGGTGCTCCCGGAACTGCATGACGAGAGCTATCAGTTTGTGCCGGGTGCCGTGGTGACGTTACGTGAAGGCGACGCGTTGGCGTTGGTGGCGATGGGCTCTACGGTCCACGAAATTGTCGATGCCGCCGCGCTGTTAGCCGACTCCGGTATTCAGGCGACGGTGGTGAGTGTACCGTCCATTCGTCCGTGCGATACCAAAGCTTTGTTAGCAGCAGTGAAAGACTGTAAAGCGGTGATTACCGTTGAAGAACATAATATCAACGGTGGACTGGGAAGCCTGGTGGCGGAAGTCCTGGCGGAAGGCGGCACAGGGGCGGTTCTGAAGCGCTTAGGGATCCCGGATGGTGAATACGCTGCGGCAGCAGATCGCAACTGGATGCGCCAGCACCACGGTTTCGATGCCCAGTCGATTGCGGCCCAGGCACGGGAAATGCTGTGAGGGTTAACCCGTTGCCACGGTAATGACATGGCTATTTTTTACGAGCCACTGCACATGCCAGATCTGGTCGATGGCCTGTAACCTCATCTGGTCATGCTGAACGTCGAGAATGTGATAATGCATGAATCCGCAGCCTGCCTGCGAGCGTTTTGGGGTTGCCTTAAAGGCGCTCTCTTTGGCGGAAAATGCCAGCGTGAGCGCCTGTTCAAAGGGTAATCCGCTCCCTGCCAGCCGAACTTTTTCTGCTTCTGTGACGATACTACCTGCCAGCTCAGCCGCCGTTTGCGCTGTGAATATCGCTTCTATATCAACTCCCACTGGCTGGTGGGAAACCACCGCCAGCGCGGTAGTGGCGCAGTGGCTGATGCTGCCAGACAGACCTTCCGGCCATAACGGTTGTCGTTGTTCACCCATTCCCGGCACGTTTTTATGACCCCACTCACGTAGCGCCTGAACGGCGGCAATACGACCGGCCAGGTGTTCGGCTTTACGTTTACGTCCGGCACGTGCCAGTTGCGCATGATGAGGCAGCCACAGCAGATCGTGTTCGTGGAAGGTGTCTGGTTCAAACGCCACACCATGCAAGGTGTGGTGAGCCAGAATGAGAGAGGAGTGCGTTGTCTGCATCGTGTCATTAAAACCGAAACCCCTCCTCCGCACGGAGGAGGGGAGTGGGCATCAGAAGTGGGTGTTAACGCTCATGTACCACGTACGACCCGGTTCGTTATAGGTGTGCGCGCCAGCGCCTGCCATGTAGGCGCCCGTTTTCGTATCACTCACCGTTTGCGCGTTCCCTTCACGCCACAGACGTTTGTCGAAGACGTTATCCACGCCGCCGGTCAGGCTGACATTTTTGGTCACGTCCCAGGTCGCGCTCAGACCCACAATGCTGTAGGGGCTGACAGACTGTTTATCTGAACCGGTGACCGGTTTACCCTGGTAATCGTATTTCTTCGGCTCCTGTTTGCCGTACCAGGTAAAGGTGGATTGCAGAGAAACATCCTGATGTACCTGCCAGCTCAGCGTTGAGTTCAGCGTGTACTCCGGAATTATCGACAGGCGTTCACCTGTCTCTTTGTTTTTACTCTGCAGCATGTAAGTGATGTTGTTGGTCCAGTTAACGGTGTTGCTAACCGGTACGTTCAGCGTCCCTTCCAGCCCTTCCACGACCGCTTTAGGTACGTTCTCCCACTGATAGATATCGGTGTAGGTGGTTTTGCCTTTGTTGGTGATAGACGTACGGCTCATCGGTACCGTACCGGCTTCGATCTTGTTGCGATAATCGTTGCGGAACCAGGTCACCCCTGCCAGCCAGCCATCATGTTTGAACTCAAGGCCAATCTCTTTGTTGATGCTGGTTTCTGCTTTCAGATCGTCGTTACCCATCATGTAACAGCCGATACCGGTCGCGGCACCCGTGGCATAGCAGCCCTGGCCTTTACTGTACAAAATGTAGTTCGGGTTGGTCTGATACAGGCTTGGCGCTTTATACGCCCGCGCAATGCCCATCTTCAGGGTGAAGTCATCGCCCAGACCCTGTGACAGGTTCAGCGATGGGCTCCAGTTGTCGCCCACGATGCTGTGGTGATCGAAACGCAGGCCCGGCGTTAGCATGGTGCTGTCAGTCAGCTCCATGTTGTTCTCAGCGAACAGCGAGAAAATTTCCGCTTTTGAATAAGGGCTGCGGTCGGTGCTGCTGGAGCCTGGAATATCACCGCCCATAAAGGTTTGCGAGTTGGAGAGCATATCCTTCATGCGCTGCTGGGTCCATTCAGTGCCCAGCGTCAGGTTCTGGTTAACCAGCAAATCGAACGGCATGCTGATTTCACTGTGCAACGTGACGTCGTTCAGGTCGGCATCAACATATTTCTGTGACGCTTTCGGATCGAAGATCCCTTCCGTACCGCCCGCCAGACCTTCCGGCGTACGGGAGTTACGCGTATGTTCGTATTGCACCCAGTTGGTGGTGGTGACACCGTTATCCCAACCGCCGTTCCAGGTCAGCGAGTAGTTCTGACGGTAGAGACGGTTAGTCTCTTTGCCGTAGTTATCTTTCACCAACTGGTTGGTATTGGTGTTCTGCGTGTCCCCGGCATACAGGTTACCCTGACGGCTATAGCCGGCTTCCAGTTCAATAGACTGCATCGGCGCGAAGTCCCAACGCACCACACCGTTAACGTCCTTGTTGATAACGCCTTCACGACCGGCTGGCAGCGTGTCGGCATAAGTACCGGTACGTTCAGACTGATGGCCCTGGTTGATGTTGCGCGCATCGGCCTGCGTTTTATCCAGGTTACCGAACAGGCGGAAGCTGAAATCCCCGCCCAGCGGACCGTTGAGGGTAAAGTTAGTGCGTTTGGTTGCGCCTTCCTCTTTGTGTTCCGGTGCGTTGAAATAAGTATTCCAGGAGCCGTGCCACTCGTTGCTGCCTTTTTTGGTGATGATATTTACTACGCCGCCGGCGGCACCATTACCGTAACGTGCAGCCGCAGGCCCGCGCAGGACTTCAATGCGTTCGATCATCTCCGGCGGCACCCAGGACGTATCGCCACGGGTATCGCGCTCACCGCGCCAGCCGAGGCGCACGGAGTTACGGCTGGTCACCGGTTTACCGTCAATCAGGATCAGGGTGTTTTCTGGTCCCATCCCACGAATATCAATCTGACGGTTATTGCCGCGCTGGCCGCTGGTCGAGTTACCGGTCAGGTTAACGCCTGGCATGGTACGAATGATTTCAGAGACGTCGCGAGCGGGAGGGTTTTTGCGAATTTCATCTGCGGTGATAGTCGACACGCCAGGCGCCTGCAAGTTCTGCTGGGCGGCGGTAACCACAATAGTATCTTCATGAGAGACGGCGGTGCTATCAGCGGTTTCTTCTGCCATTGTGGGCAGCGCTACCCCGTAAATCCCTAAGTTGACCAATAAGGCCAGGGAATGAATCTTCTTGTTCATTGTCTTTCCTGCTTTTCTTTAGCCACGTGTACCAGACACCTGAGATCGGTATCCGGCCCGATGTCGCCCGCCTCTGCGAAAACCCTCCGTTCCAGAAAAGCCCGCAGCGCGGTTGGTTAAAAACTGTTCGCGCTTCCCACGGCGCGTCAATACGCTATTGCAAATGCAAATAGTTATCAATAATATTATCAATATATTTCATAAAACAATGAAAAAAATCGCAATAAACATGAGGTTATGACGGTGACGGCGTTAACGGTAGGCAGCGAGGCCTGGTGGCAGTCAAAAAACGGTCCGCAATGGACGCGTGAAGCAGACGGAAATTACCGGGTGACCTTCTGGTGGCGCGATCCGCAGGGGAGTGAATTTCACTCAGCCATTCAGCGAGTCTGGGTATACATCACGGGCGTTACCGATCATCACCAGAATGTCTTTCCTCAGACGATGCAGCGTATTGCCGGAACGGATGTCTGGCAGTGGCAGACCGTGTTAAGCGCTAACTGGCGCGGCAGCTACTGCTTTATTCCCTCAACGCAGGAGGAGTCATTTGCCTCGTTGAAGACTGATGGCGTGTTGGATCGCGCGGCGTTGCGCGAAGGCTGGCGGCAGCTGTTGCCACAGGCGATTGCCGATCCACTTAATCCGTTGAGCTGGAAAGGGGGACGAGGGCACGCCGTATCTGCGCTTGAGATGCCGCACGCCCCTGCGCAACCGGGCTGGGACTCCCCACAAACGCCAGTGTCGTCGCCGGTGGTGCTGCAATGGAATAGCGCGCGTCTGGGTAATACGCGTCGGGTATGGGTCTTTACGACCGGTGATGCGCAGCCGGATGAACGTCCCCTGGCGGTTCTTCTCGACGGGCAATTCTGGGCGCAGAGCATGCCCGTCTGGCCTGCGCTCACTTCACTCACTCAGCGGGGGCAACTTCCACCGGCGGTGTATCTGCTTATTGATGCCATCGATACCACACATCGCAGCCGTGAACTTCCCTGCAACGCGGATTTCTGGCTGGCGGTTCAACACGAGTTATTACCGCAGGTCCGGCGCGCCGCACCCTTCAGCGATCGTCCTGAGCGCACGATCGTTGCAGGGCAAAGTTTTGGCGGGTTGTCATCGCTGTTTGCCGGGTTGCACTGGCCGGAACGTTTTGGCTGCGTGCTCAGCCAGTCCGGTTCTTACTGGTGGCCCCATCGTGGCGGTCAACAGAACGGGCTGATTATTGAGCAACTCCGCGCCGGCACGCTGTCCGCGAAGGGACTACGGATTGTTCTCGAGGCGGGAGTCCGCGAGCCGGTTATCTTGCGCGCGAATCAGGCGCTCTACACACAACTACAGACGACACAGCAGTCGGTTTTCTGGCGTCAGGTTGACGGCGGACATGATGCGCTTTGCTGGCGTGGCGGACTGACGCAGGGGTTGATCGACCTCTGGACGCCGCTGCTCTGAGCGAGCGATTTTCCACGACAGGAGTTGAGTATGGAATTCAGTAATCCCTTCGATAATCCGCAGGGACAGTTCTACATTCTGCAAAATTCGCAGCAGCAGTTTAGCCTCTGGCCGCAGCATTGCGCATTACCTGCTGGCTGGCAGGTGGTATGCGAACCGCAGTCTCAGGAAGCCTGCCAGCAGTGGCTGGCGCGTCACTGGACCACGTTAATTCCCGGTTATTATGCCGTTTCGCAGGAGGCGCAATGAGCCGTCGTTTACCGCTTGTCGCCGCACAGCCCGGCATCTGGATGGCCGAAAAACTCTCCACATTACCTTCCGCCTGGAGCGTCGCACATTATGTGGCGTTAACCGGTGAACTGGATGCGCAACGACTGGCGCGTGCAGTCGTCACCGGTCTACAGCAGGCCGATACCTTGCGGATGCGTTTTACTGAGGATAACGGCGACGTCTGGCAATGGGTTGATGACGCCTTTACGTTTGCTGAACCGCAGATTTGCGATCTCCGCACCGCGGCGAACCCGCATGACGCCGCGCTGGCGCTGATGCAGGCCGATCTGCAGCAAAATCTGCGCGTCGATGGCGGCAAGCCGCTGGTGCATCATCAGTTGATCCAGGTTGGTGACGACCAGTGGTACTGGTATCAGCGCTATCATCATTTACTGGTCGATGGTTTCAGTTTCCCGGCAATTACCCGCCAGATAGCTGCGATTTACAGCGCATGGCTTCGGGGTGACGCGACACCTGACTCACCCTTCACGCCGTTTGCCGGGGTGGTGGAAGAGTATCAGCAGTATCGTCAGAGTGAGGCCTGGCAACGGGACGGTGCGTTCTGGGCCGAGCAACGTAAACAGCTTCCGCCGCCAGCGTCGCTTTCACCCGCACCGTTGCCGGGACGGGCGGCGACGTCTGACATTTACCGCATGAAGTTTAACGCTCCGGAAGGCGCGTTTCGCCACCTGGCGGCGCAACTGCCAGACGTGCAGCGAACCGATCTGGCGCTGGCGCTGGTAGCGCTCTGGCTGGGACGGCTGTGCAGCCGGATGGAATACGCGGCAGGCTTTATCTTTATGCGTCGCATGGGATCGGCGGCGCTGACCGCCACCGGCCCCGTGCTCAACGTGTTACCGCTGGGCGTGCGTATTGATGCAGCAGAAAAACTGCCAGAACTGGCAAAACGACTGTCCGCTCAGCTTAAGAAAATGCGCCGTCATCAGCGCTATGATGCGGAGCAAATCGTCCGTGACAGTGGCCGGGCGGCCGGAGAAGAGCCGCTGTTTGGCCCGGTGCTTAACGTCAAAGTTTTCGATTATCAACTGGAGATCCCGGGCGTCACGGCGCAAACTCATACGCTGGCGACGGGACCGGTTAACGATCTTGAACTGGCACTGTTCCCGGATGAAGGCGGCGGGCTGAGCATTGAGCTTCTCGCCAACCAACAACGTTATGATGAAGCAATGCTCAAACAGCATGCGCTGCGTCTGATGGCGCTGATCGAACAATTTGCCGCCAACCCAGCCCTGTGCTGTGGTGATGCCGATCTGCTGCTTCCAGCTGAATATCAGCAGATGGCGCAGATCAACGCCACGGCGGTTGAGGTCCCGTCCACGACGCTCAGTGCGCTGGTGGCGGAACAGGCGAGCAGAACGCCGGACGCGCCCGCGCTGGCGGATGCCCGCTATGATTTCAGCTACCGCGAAATGCGCGAGCAGGTGGTGGCGCTCGCCGGTGTGCTGCGTGAACACGGCGTGCAGCCGGGCGACAGCGTCGCGGTGGCCTTACCGCGCTCTGTATTTCTGACGCTGGCGCTGCACGGAATTGTTGAAGCTGGTGCGGCATGGCTGCCATTAGACACCGGTTATCCGGACGATCGTCTGCGAATGATGCTGGAAGACGCGCAGCCGAAACTGCTGATCACCACAGTGGAACAGTTACCACGCTTTAGCGATATTCCGGGGCTGGAAAGCCTCTGCTATAGCGAACCGCTGTCGGCAGGCGATAGCGCGCCGCTGGGGTTATCGCAACCGCAGCATACGGCGTACATCATCTTTACTTCTGGTTCAACGGGCAGACCGAAAGGAGTGATGGTCGGGCAAACCGCCATTGTTAACCGTCTGCTGTGGATGCAAAACCAGTATGGACTGACGGCGAAGGATGTGGTGGCGCAAAAAACGCCGTGCAGCTTTGACGTCTCGGTGTGGGAATTCTTCTGGCCGTTTATCGCCGGGGCGAAGCTGGTGATGGCGGAACCGGAAGCGCATCGCGATCCGCTGGCCATGCAGCGTTTCTTTGCCCATTACGGGGTGACGACGACCCATTTTGTGCCGTCGATGCTGGCGGCATTCGTCGCGTCGCTGACGCCTGAGAGCGCCGGTGAAAGTTGCGCAACGTTACAGCATGTCTTTTGCAGCGGAGAAGCCTTACCTGCTGATTTATGCCGCGAATGGGCACGGCTGACGCATGCGCCGTTACATAATTTGTATGGTCCAACGGAGGCAGCAGTTGATGTCAGCTGGTATCCGGCCTGGGGGGATGAACTGGCAAATGTTACTGGTAGCAGCGTACCGATTGGTTTCCCGGTATGGAATACCGGGTTGCGTATCCTCGACGCGATGATGCATCCGGTTCCTGTTGGCGTGGCGGGCGATCTCTATCTGACCGGCATCCAGCTCGCGCAGGGCTATCTTGGCCGACCGGACCTCACGGCAAGTCGCTTTATCGCCGATCCATTTGCGCCGGGAGAGCGGATGTACCGTACCGGAGACGTTGCGCGCTGGCTGGATAATGGTGCTGTTGAGTATCTGGGACGCAGTGACGATCAGCTCAAGATCCGCGGTCAGCGTATCGAACTGGGCGAGATCGATCGTGTGATGCAGGCATTGCCTGATGTTGAACAGGCGGTGGTTCACGCCTGCGTCTTTAATCAGGCGGCGGCAACAGGGGGCGATGCCCGCCAGTTGGTGGGGTATCTGGTCTCGCAGTCAGGGCTTCCGCTTGATATCCCCTCGCTCCAGGCACAGCTGCGGGAAAAACTCCCGCCGCATATGGTGCCAGTGGTGCTGTTGCAGCTGGCGCAACTGCCGCTCAGCGCCAACGGTAAGCTGGATCGTAAAGCGCTACCGATGCCGGAATTAACGTCACGAACCAAAGGAAGAGCCCCGCAGCCAGGCAGTGAAACAACGGTGGCGAAGGCATTCAGTGAGCTGCTGGACTGTGACGTCAATGACGTTGAGGCCGATTTCTTTGCGCTGGGCGGCCATTCGCTACTGGCCATGAAGCTGGCGGCGCAATTGAGTCGGACTTTCTCCCGTCAGGTGACGCCGGGGCAGGTCATGGTGGCCTCGACGGTCGCGCAACTGGCGGCGCTGCTGGATACAGACGATGACGCAGAGGCACAGCGTCTGGGGTTTGAAACGCTGCTACCGTTACGCAAAAGCGACGGCCCAACGCTATTTTGTTTCCATCCGGCATCAGGGTTTGCCTGGCAGTTTAGCGTACTGTCGCGCTATCTCAGTCCGCAATGGGCCATTACCGGTATTCAGTCGCCGCGTCCGCAAGGGCCGATGCAGACGGCAACCGATCTGGACGCGGTCTGCGAACACCATCTGGCGACGCTCCTTGAACAACAACCGCATGGCCCGTATTACCTGTTGGGCTATTCTCTCGGTGGCACGCTGGCACACGGCATTGCCGCACGTCTGCGGATGCGGGGGGAAACCGTCGCCTTCCTCGGCCTGCTGGATACCTGGCCGCCGGAAACGCAAAACTGGTCAGAGAAAGAGGCCAATGGACTCGATCCGGAAGTGCTGGCGGAGATTGATCGCGAGCGGGAAGCATTTCTGGCCGCGCAGCAGGGGAACGCCTCTGGCGAATTGTTTAGCACTATTGAAGGGAACTACGCTGATGCGGTTCGCTTACTGACCAGCGCGCACAGCGTTCCCTTTGATGGGCGCGCGACGTTGTTTGTTGCTGAGCGCACCCTGCCGGAAGGCGTAAGTCCGGAGCGTAGTTGGGCGCCGTGGATCGCGGAACTGGATGTGTATCGCCAGGACTGCGCGCATGTGGAGATTATCTCTCCGTCAGCCTTTGAAAATATTGGTCCGATCATTGCCGCATGCTGTAATAAATATGCACATCGCTGATTAATGTTTTGATTAACTATTTCCCCCGTGACGACGGTTCATGGACACGGGGGTTATTTATAATATTAGTTTATTGCATTCGGAATATTATCTCCAGAGGTTAAATTCCGAAATTAGCCTCATTATTGAATTAACATTTCGGAATGGTCAGAGTGTTTGTTACGCTGTTAATAGGGAATATAGTCATGGAACATGTAGCGGGACATTTAGTATGCCGTCACTTAATATTCAGCAGGGTAAAAATACGGAACTTACTGATTTTCCGTTGCCTCACACTCAGCATAATGAAATCGATTTAGTAAATCTGATTGATATTTTATGGCAGGCTAAAAAACGCATTATCGTGTGCACGCTCGCCTTTGCGTGCGTGGGGTTGTTTGTCACTTTCTTTTTGCCACAACGCTGGACCAGCGAAGCGGTGGTGACGCCAGCTGAGTCAATTCAGTGGCAGGATCTGCAAAGAACGCTGACGGGATTACGGGTTCTGGATGTCGATGTCAGTGTGGATCGTAACAGTACCTTCAATCTCTTCATCAAGAAATTTCAGTCTACTTCACTGCTGGAGCAATATTTACGCTCGTCACCGTATGTGATGGAGCAGTTAAAAGGGGCGAAAATCGATGAACTGGATCTGCATCGGGCCATTGTCGCGCTGAGCGAAAAGATGAGCGCGGTAGACAGCAATGTCGGAAAGAAAAATGAAACAGCACTGTACACGTCATGGGTGCTGAGTTTTACGGCTCCAGCCAAAGAAGAGGCGCAACAGGTACTGGCGGGCTATATCCAGTTTATTTCTGAGATAGTCGTGCAGGACTCGCTGGAAAATATTCGCAATCAGCTGGAGGTTAAAACCCGCTTTGAGAAAGAGCGTCTGGCTCTGGAGCGCGTCAAACTTAAAAATCAGCTGGATACCAATATTCAACGACTCAATTATTCTCTGGAGATTGCAAATGCCGCCGGAATTAAAAAGCCGGTTTACAGTAATGGCCAGGCGGTGAAAGACGATCCTGATTTTTCTATTTCTCTGGGCGCTGATGGGATCCAGCGAAAGCTGGAGATTGAAAAATCAGTCACGGATGTGGCTGAACTGAATGCGGAGCTAAAAAACCGGCAGTATTATGTTGAACAACTGGAGTCCGTCAATGTTCAGGACGTGAAATTTTCGCCGTTCAAATATCAGCTTAAGCCTTCATTACCGGTGAAAAAACAGGGGCCGGGTAGAATGATCGTGGTCGTGCTGGCGGCACTGTTGGGAGGGATTGTGGCCTGCGGTGGCGTACTTCTCCAGCATGCAATGGTATCGCGTAAACGGGATGACGCCACGATCAACGAACGTCTGGTCTGATTGCCGACCGGAAGGTTCTGCGCCTTCCGGCCAGCGGTTAACGGCGGCCCAGTGGCACCACCAACGGTGTGCCCGCAACCGGGTCGTCGATAATCATGCAACGCAGCCCATAGATTTTCTCAATTAATTCTGCGGTGACAATTTCCTTCGGCGCGCCCTCTGCGACAATTTTTCCTTCACGCAGCGCGATCAAATGAGTGGCATAGCGACAGGCCTGGTTGAGGTCATGCAGCACGGCGGCGAGGGTGTAGCCTTTCTCGCGATTCAGTTCGCTCAGTAATTCCAGCAAATCAATCTGATGACTGATATCCAGCCAGGTAGTCGGTTCATCGAGCAGCATGATTGACGTTTCCTGCGCCAGAACCATCGCTATCCACGCGCGCTGACGCTGACCACCGGATAGCGTATCCACACTTTGCCCGGCCAGATGCGTAATACCAGTGGCGCGCATGGCCTGCGTCACGGCATCTTCATCTTCTTTGCGCCAACGGGTAAACAGCGGCTGATGCGGATAGCGCCCACGCGCCACCAGTTCCTGCACGGTGATATCGCCCGGCGTCGTGGCATTTTGCGCCAGCAATCCGATGCGGCGAGCGACCTCTTTGCTGGGATAGCGCTGAATCGGCTCGCCGTCCAGCCAGACGTGACCGTTTGCCGGGGTCATCAGCCGACTGAGAGTCCGCAACAGCGTCGATTTCCCGCAGCCATTGGGTCCGATTATGGCCGTGAAATGACCATCGGGAATAGTGACGTTGAGGTCTTCGGCAACGGTGAACTTTCCATAACCCAGCGTTAACTGGTCGCCACGCAAACGGGCTACTGATTCGGTCATTTTTTGCGGGACTCCTGAATTAACAAGGCGATAAGGTAAATACCGCCGATACTCACGGTGACGACACCCACCGGAAGCTGATAAGGCATAAACAGTTGCTGTGCGCACAAATCGGCTGCCAGCAGTAACAGTGCGCCGCAGAGCGCGGCCTGGGTTAATCCCCAACGCGCGGTGCCGCTCAGGCGACGGGCGATATGTGGGGCAACCAGCGCAATAAAGGAAATCGGCCCGGCCAGCGCAGTGGCGGCTGCGGTTAACACCACGGCGACCAGCATCATGGCGAGCCGCGAGCGCTCTACGCTGACTCCCAACGCGCAGGCGCTGTCATCCCCCATTTCCAGCAGACGCATGCGCCGTACCAGCAGTGCGGCGCCTGCCAGCATGAGCATAATGATCGGCGCGGAGGGCCAGGTTTTCGCCCAGGTCAAACCGTTAAGCGATCCGGCATTCCACAATCCGGCAGCCAGTGCCGTGTCCAGCGAAGCCTTCAACAACAGCCAGGTGTTAAACGCAAACAGCATGGCACGAATGCCGATGCCGATAATGATCAGGCGGAAGGTTTCAATACCGTTGCGCCAGGCCAGCAGCCAGACCACCAGTGACGTCAGGATCCCGCCAGCCATTGCCGCCAGTGCGATAGCCGTCAGATGCTGGCCAAACAGCACCATCGCGATCAGTACGCCGCTCCAGGCGCCGGTGTTAAAGCCCATCACGTCAGGGCTGCCGAGCGGGTTACGCATCAGGGACTGAAAAATTGCTCCACTGACGCCGAGTGCCGCGCCAATCAGTAGCGCCATCAACACGCGTGGCAAGCGCCACTCGGTCACTATCATCGTCAGGCTGCGCGGCGCATCGCCGGTAAAAGCAGCAATAATTTGCGAGGTTTCCAGTGTCACTGCGCCACTGCGTAGACCCCAGAGTGCGAAGCTCAGGCAGCCAACCGTCAGCAGCAGGCACGCGATCAGCAGACGACGCGATACGTACATCATGCGGCACCTCGCGGACGACGACGAACCAGAAAGATCAGCACCGGAGCGCCAATAAAGGCGCTCACGACTGACACGCGCAGCTCGCCGGGAACAATCAGGCGGCCAATGATATCGGCAAAAAGCAACAGAACAGGCGTGGCGATAAGCGTCACCGGGAGCGACCAACGGTGGTCGGCACCAACCAGCCAGCGCGACATATGCGGCATCATCAGGCCGATAAATGCAATCGGTCCAACAATCGCCGTGGCGCTCCCGCACAGGACGGTGATGGCTAACAGACCAATCAGTTGCGTACGCGCGACTTTGCTACCAAGCGCGGTGGCGGTATCACTTCCCAGACTCAGGCTGTTCAATGCCCGACTGAGCATCAGCGCAGTGGTACCGGCTATCAGCACCGGCAGAATAACCACCTTGAGGGTTTGCAGATTGCGGATATCCAGTGAACCGGCCTGCCAGTAACGAAGCTGATCGTAGACGTCAGGATTCAGCAGGGAAATACCGCTGGTGAGACCTTCCAGAACCGCGGCGAGCGCGACGCCCGCCAGCGTCAGACGTACCGGGCTCAACTGACCGCCACCCTGACTGCCCGTAAACGCCACAATCAGTGACGCCACCAGCGCGCCGATAAAGGCCATCACCAGTTGTTCCTGCGGTGTGGAAAAGCCGAACAGCGCTGCCCCCAGCACGATGGCAAAACTGGCTCCGGCATTGACGCCAAGCAGCCCAGGATCGGCCAGCGGATTGCGGGTGAGCGTTTGCATTAACGCCCCGGCGAGTCCCAGCGCGCCTCCGGCCAGCAATCCTGCGAGCGTTCGCGGCAGGCGGGCGTCCAGCACGATAGTGCAATCGGCACTTTGACAGGTGCCGGTGAGCGCTTCCATCACCACGGAGACGGGTAAGGATTTTGCACCGATGGTCAGACTTAATGCCGTGGCAATAACCAGTAATAACAACAATCCGGGCACGGCAAGGGCACGCGTCACGGAAACAGAACATGACATATCAACTTCCCTGATAATGATAGTAATTATCGTTATCGATCTTATTTGATTATGTTAGCATGTGCAGCCATTGAATGGATAATGAAAAAAAGATCGCATTAAGGCGTTGTAATGAATCGACAATCCTGGCTGCTGAACCTCAGTTTGCTGAAGACACACCCGGCATTTCGCGCGGTCTTCCTGGCCCGTTTTATCTCTATTGTTTCGCTCGGACTGCTCGGCGTCGCGGTACCCGTACAGATCCAGATGATGACGCATTCCACCTGGCAGGTGGGGCTTTCGGTAACGCTGACCGGCAGCGCGATGTTTGTCGGGCTGATGGTCGGTGGCGTCCTCGCCGATCGCTATGAACGTAAAAAAGTGATCCTGCTGGCGCGCGGTACCTGCGGTATTGGCTTCATCGGTCTGTGCCTGAACGCCATGCTGCCGGAGCCTTCGTTGATTGCCATTTATTTGTTGGGTCTGTGGGACGGCTTTTTTGCCTCGCTGGGCGTGACGGCATTGCTGGCGGCGACGCCTGCGCTGGTGGGGCGTGAAAACCTGATGCAGGCAGGGGCGATTACCATGCTGACCGTGCGTCTGGGCTCGGTGATTTCGCCCATGCTGGGTGGGCTGTTGCTCGCCACCGGCGGTGTGGCCTGGAACTACGGTCTGGCGGCGGCAGGTACCTTTATCACCTTACTGCCGCTGTTAAGTCTTCCGGCACTGCCGCCACCGCCACAGCCGCGTGAACATCCGCTGAATTCGCTACTCGCGGCGTTTCGCTTCCTGCTTGCCAGTCCGCTTGTCGGCGGTATTGCGCTGCTCGGCGGCCTGATGACGATGGCAAGCGCTGTGCGCGTGCTCTATCCGGCACTGGCGATTAGCTGGCAGATGTCAGCGGCACAGATTGGCATGTTGTACGCCGCCATCCCGCTTGGGGCGGCGGTTGGTGCGCTCACCAGCGGGAAACTGGCGCACAGCCTGCGTCCGGGGTTAATTATGCTGGCCACGACCATCGGGTCGTTTCTGGCGATTGGCCTGTTTGCCCTGATGCCCGTCTGGGCGTTAGGCGTGGTGTGTCTCGCACTGTTTGGTTGGCTGAGCGCCATCAGTTCGCTGTTACAGTACACGATGCTGCAAACGCAGACGCCGGAAAATATGTTAGGGCGCATCAACGGGTTGTGGACGGCGCAAAACGTCACCGGGGACGCCATTGGTGCGGCGTTATTAGGCGGTCTGGGAGCGATCATGACACCGGTGGCTTCGGCGAGCGTTAGCGGCTTTGGTCTGGTGGTTGTGGGACTACTACTGCTGCTGTTACTCAGTGAATTACGTCGATTCCGGCAGACGCCGCCGGAACCCGCTTAGTGTGAGACTGGCCGGATAACGCGTTATCGCCGCCATCCGGCAATGACAATTAAAACAGTGTGGCGAGACGGTTTAACACCTGCATCGCGCTGTAATAATCCAGACGGAAAGACTCGGTGCCCAGGGCGTAGACGCGCTTGTTCTGTACTGCAGGCAGGTGCGCCAGCAGTGGGTTGGCGTAGATCGCCTGCTCATCTTTCTCGTCACCGGCAAACAGGAACAGCGCCTCGCCGTTCAGTCCGGCCGCCAGATTTTCACCGCCAAGCTGAATGATATCGTGACGTTTCCCCTGGCTTTGGCTGGGCTGCAGCCCGCCAGGCAACGTTGCCAGCGTAAAGCCGAGTTGCTCCAGCATTTTTCCCTGCGCAGACTCTGGCGTCCACAGATTGGCTCTGTGGGCGGCGGCGGTGTAGACCAGCGCGCTCACCGGTTGTGGCGGCAACGTCAACTGCTGCTTAACGATGGTTAGCTGCTTATCAAATTCGGCAATACGTGCGGAGGCCTGTTTCTCCTGGCCGGTAATCTCGCCCAACTGCGTCAGCAGCGACTGCCAGCTTTTATCGTCGTAATTGATGATAAGCGTCGGGGCAATAGGCGAGAGCTGATCGTACAGCGCCAGGGCGGAGTCGCCGCCGGTCGCGCTAATCAGAATGAGATCGGGCATTTGTGCTGCCACCGCTTCGGCGTTCGGTTCACCAATATACAGGCGCGTCAACTTGCGTGCTTTTGCCACGTCGCCCCACTGACGTAAGAAACCCTGATCGTCAGCCACGCGGTTATTGGGGGTTGTCGCCCCGCTGGCAACCACCGGTGCATCAATCGCCAGTAATGAACCGGTCAGCGTGACGCTGGTAGAGACGATGCGTTCAGGTTTGCGTTCCAGCGTATGGTTGCCGCGAATGTCGGTCACCTGACGCGGCCAGTCCGCCGCATGAGCTGAGGAGAATCCGAAAACGAAGAGCGTAACGAGCAGGGAAGGCAGTCTCACAAATCAGTTCCTGTGCTGAGTTATTAATGCTTCTCATTTTCATTATTAAGCGTAAGGGATGCAAGCGTTAGTCGCACTTTGTGCTACCTCAAGAGTTGACATGTCGCCTGTTTGCTTTTAGGTTAGCGCCCGAAAATATAAATGATAATCATTATTAAAACCTTTATCATTTTTGGAGGATGATATGGATACGTCTTTGGCCGAGGAAGTTCAGCAGACCATGGCAATACTTGCACCCCAGCGTTTTTTCTTTATGTCGCCGTATCGGAGTTTCACGACGTCAGGATGCTTCGCCCGCTTCGATGAACCCGCCATTAACGGTGATTCGCCAGACAGCCCCTTCCAACAAAAATTACACACACTGTTCACCGATGCCAAAGCGCAGGGTATCGCAAACCCGGTTATGGTGGGGGCGATTCCGTTCGATACTCGCCAGCCATCGTCGCTGTTTATTCCTCAGAGCTGGCAGACCTTTTCTCGTCAGGAAAAGCAGCGATCATCACGTTACTTTACCGATCATCAAACACTCAACGTCACGGCGCGTAACGCGATTCCCGAGCAGGAGACGTTCGAAGCGATGGTCGCGCGCGCCGCTGCGCTGACAGCGACGCCTGAAGTCGACAAAGTGGTGCTGTCACGACTGATTGACATCACCACCGACGCTGAGATCAACAGCGGTGCGCTGCTGGAACGTCTGGTGGCGCAAAACCCGGTTAGTTACAACTTCCATGTCCCACTGCGCGATGGCGGCATTTTGCTCGGCGCGAGCCCGGAATTGTTGCTGCGTAAAGAAGGCGAGCGCTTCAGCTCGCTGCCGCTGGCGGGCTCCGCGCGCCGTCAGCCTGATGACGTACTGGATCGGGAAGCCGGAAACCGCCTGCTGGCCTCTGAAAAAGATCGCCATGAACATGAGCTGGTTACGCAGGCGATGAAAACCGTACTGCGCGATCGCTGTCAGGATCTACAACTACCGTCTTCACCGCAGCTCATCACCACGCCCACGCTCTGGCACCTCGGCACGCCGTTTGAAGGCACAGCCAATGCCGGAGAAAACGCCCTGACGCTGGCTTGTCTGCTGCACCCGACGCCTGCGTTGAGCGGTTTCCCGCATCAGGTGGCAAAACAACTGATTGCCGAACTGGAGCCGTTTGATCGCGAACTGTTTGGTGGCATCGTCGGCTGGTGTGACGCCGAAGGCAACGGAGAGTGGGTAGTGACCATCCGCTGCGCGACATTACGGAAAAACCAGGTGCGTCTGTTTGCAGGCGCAGGGATCGTCCCGGCCTCTTCACCGGTGGGGGAATGGCGTGAAACCGGCGTCAAACTTTCCACCATGTTGAACGTTTTTGGATTGCATTAAGGAGCGATGATGAGCATTCCTTTCACCCGGTGGCCTGACGAATTTGCCCGTCGGTACCGCGAAAAAGGCTACTGGCAGGATCTGCCGCTGACGGATATTTTGACCCGCCATGCAGAAAGCGACCATACGGCGGTCATCGAGGGTGAGCGCCAGTTGAGCTATCGTGAACTGAACCAGGCGGTGGATAACCTCGCCTGTACGCTGCGCCGTCAGGGGATCAAATCCGGCGAAACCGCGCTGGTACAACTGGGCAACGTGGCGGAGTTGTATATCACGTTCTTTGCGCTGCTGAAGCTTGGCGTCGCGCCCGTGCTTGCGCTGTTCAGTCATCAACGCACTGAACTTACCGCGTATACGACGCAGATCGAGCCCGCGCTGCTGATTGCCGATCGTCAGCACGCGCTGTTTGCCGACAATGATTTTCTGAATACGTTTATTGCTCAGCATAATTCTATTCGCGTGGTGCATCTGCTCAATGACAGTGGCGAGCACTGCCTGCAAGCGGCGATAAACCAGCCGGCAGACGCGTTTACTGCTACGCCATCGCCTGCGGATGAGGTGGCGTACTTCCAGCTCTCTGGCGGCACGACCGGGACGCCGAAGCTGATCCCGCGAACCCACAACGACTATTACTACAGCGTGCGTCGTAGTAATGAAATCTGTCACTTCACCGCCGATACGCGTTTTTTATGCGCCATCCCTGCTGCGCATAACTACGCCATGAGTTCACCCGGATCGCTGGGCGTATTTCTGGCGGGGGGAACGGTCGTACTGGCCGCGGACCCGAGCGCCACGCTGTGCTTCCCGCTGATTGAAAAACATCAGATCAACGCGACGGCGCTGGTGCCGCCAGCGGTCAGCCTGTGGTTACAGGCGATTAATGAATGGGGCAGCAATGCGCAGCTGGCTTCGCTGAAGCTGTTGCAGGTTGGTGGTGCGCGCCTCTCTGCATCCCTGGCGGCGCGGATCCCAGCCGAAATCGGCTGCCAGTTGCAGCAGGTTTTCGGCATGGCGGAAGGTTTAGTGAACTATACCCGTCTTGACGACAGCCCGGAGCGGGTAATCAATACCCAGGGGCGTCCGATGTGTCCGGATGATGAAGTGTGGGTGGCAGATGCCGACGGCAACCCGCTGCCACAAGGGGAAACGGGACGGCTAATGACGCGTGGTCCCTATACCTTCCGCGGTTATTACAAAAGCCCGCAGCATAACGCCAGCGCATTTGACGACAACGGTTTTTACTGCTCAGGCGATCTGATCGCCATCGACGAGGATGGCTACATCACCGTTCAGGGACGAGAGAAAGATCAGATCAACCGTGGCGGCGAGAAGATTGCCGCGGAAGAGATCGAAAACCTGTTACTGCGTCATCAGGCGGTGATCCATGCGGCGCTGGTCAGTATGGAAGACGAGCTGCTGGGGGAGAAAAGCTGCGCGTATCTGGTGGTGAAAGAACCGCTGCGCGCGGTACAGGTGCGCCGCTTTCTGCGTGAGCAGGGCGTCGCTGAATTCAAGTTACCGGACCGGGTGGAAACCGTTGAGTCGCTGCCTTTGACCCCGGTGGGTAAAGTCGATAAAAAACAATTACGTCAGTGGCTGGCAACACGTTCGGCCTGAAGGAGAACACGCAATGGCAATTCCTAAACTGCAGGCTTACGCGCTGCCAACCGCGCTCGATATTCCGGTCAATAAGGTCAACTGGACGTTCGAGCCGGACCGTGCAGCGCTGCTGATCCACGATATGCAGGACTACTTCGTCAGCTTCTGGGGTGAAAACTGTCCGATGATGGAACAGGTGATCGCCAATATCGCCGCGCTGCGCAACTACTGTAAAGCCCATAATATTCCGGTTTATTACACCGCACAGCCGAAAGATCAGAGCGATGAAGATCGTGCCCTGCTTAACGACATGTGGGGGCCCGGACTGACACGCTCACCAGAGCAGCAAAAAGTGGTTGCCGCGCTGGCACCGGATGAAGCCGATAATGTACTGGTGAAATGGCGTTACAGCGCGTTTCACCGTTCCCCGCTGGAACTGATGCTGAAAGAAACCGGTCGCGATCAGCTGATTATCACCGGGGTATATGCACACATTGGTTGCATGACCACCGCGACGGACGCTTTTATGCGCGATATCAAGCCGTTCATGGTAGCGGACGCGCTGGCCGACTTTAGCCGTGAAGAACACCTGATGTCGCTGAAGTATGTTGCGGGACGTTCAGGTCGGGTCGTAATGACTCAGGAGTTGTTGCCCGCGCCGGTACCAACCAGCAAAGATGAACTGCGCGCGCTGATTTTACCGCTGCTCGATGAGTCCGATGAACCGATGGATGACGAGAACCTGATCGATTACGGTCTCGATTCGGTACGGATGATGGCGCTGGCAGCACGCTGGCGGAAAGTGCATGGTGATATCGACTTCGTGATGCTGGCGAAAAACCCGACCATTGATGCCTGGTGGGCGCTACTCTCTCGCGAGGTGCGCTGATGGCTGGATTCGATTATTACGGCAAAACGGTGTGGGTCACCGGCGCAGGTAAAGGCATTGGTTATGCCACGGCGCTGGCGTTTGTTGAGGCCGGAGCACAGGTCACGGGCTTCGATCGTGAGTTCACTTTGCAGAATTACCCGTTTGTTACCGAGGTGATGGATGTGGCGGATGCCGGACAGGTAGCTGAGGTCTGTCAGCGCCTGCTGGTGCAAACCGACCGGCTGGACGTGCTGGTGAATGCTGCCGGGATTTTACGCATGGGCGCGACCGACGCGCTGAGTCCGCACGACTGGCAGCAGACGTTTGCAGTTAACGTTGGTGGTGCTTTTAACCTGTTCCAGCAGACGATGGCGCAGTTTCGCCATCAGCGGGGTGGGGCGATAGTGACCGTGGCTTCAGACGCCGCGCATACGCCACGTATAGGCATGAGCGCCTATGGGGCGTCGAAGGCGGCGCTGAAAAGTCTGGCGCTAACCGTCGGGCTGGAACTGGCGGGCAGCGGAGTGCGCTGTAATCTGGTGTCGCCAGGATCAACGGATACTGACATGCAGCGCACGCTGTGGGTCAGTGATGATGCGGAACAGCAGCGCATTCGCGGCTTTGGTGAGCAGTTTAAGCTCGGTATTCCTTTAGGCAAAATTGCCCGACCGCAGGAGATCGCTAACACCATTCTGTTCCTTGCCTCCGATCTGGCCAGCCACATTACGTTGCAGGACATCGTGGTGGACGGCGGCTCTACGCTGGGAGCGTAACGATGATCTGGAAACGTCATTTCACGCTTGATGAACTGAACGCCACCAGTCAGAACACGATGGTGGCGCATCTGGGTATTATCTATACCCGACTTGGTGACGACGTGCTGGAAGCCGAAATGCCGGTGGATACCCGCACACACCAGCCCTTTGGTTTACTGCATGGCGGAGCCTCAGCGGCGCTGGCCGAAACGTTAGGCTCAATGGCGGGTTATCTGATGACCCGCGACGGGCAATGCGTGGTTGGGACAGAACTGAATGCCACTCATCACCGGGCGGTTTCGCAGGGTAAGGTGCGCGGTGTCTGCCAGCCGCTGCATCTGGGGCGTCAAAGCCAGAGCTGGGAAATCGTGGTGTTTGATGAGCAAGGGCGGCGTTGCTGTACTTGCCGACTGGGAACCGCAGTGTTGGGCTGAGCACGCTTAATGTTATGTGATTGCAGCGTTAACGGGTGAATGGAGTGATCCAGTTAACAATGCAATGTAAATAGTCGGTGATACTTCAGGTTTATTGGGTTGTCAGGTTGTTAAAACCAGAAAAGATGTTATAGAAACAAAATGTAACATCTCTCTTCTCTGGAACACGCAAACGGATAACAACCATGAATAAATCAGGGAAATACCTCATCTGGACAGTGCTCTCGGTAATGGGTGCCTTTGCTCTGGGTTATATTGCGCTAAACCGTGGGGAACAGATCAACGCACTGTGGATAGTCGTGGCGTCGGTCTGTGTCTATCTCATTGCCTATCGTTTTTACGGTCTGTACATCGCCAAAAATGTGCTGGCGGTTGACCCGACGCGGATGACGCCTGCAGTACGCCATAACGACGGGCTCGACTACGTCCCCACCGATAAAAAAGTCTTGTTTGGTCACCATTTTGCGGCGATTGCCGGCGCGGGTCCGTTAGTCGGGCCGGTTCTGGCGGCGCAAATGGGCTATTTGCCGGGCATGATTTGGCTGCTGGCTGGCGTGGTTTTAGCCGGGGCGGTACAGGATTTCATGGTGCTCTTCGTGTCGACGCGTCGCGATGGCCGCTCGCTGGGTGAACTGGTCAAAGAAGAGATGGGCCCAACCGCCGGGGTGATTGCGCTGGTGGCCTGCTTCATGATCATGGTGATTATCCTTGCGGTGCTGGCGATGATCGTGGTGAAAGCGCTGACCCACAGTCCGTGGGGAACCTACACCGTCGCGTTTACGATTCCGCTGGCGATCTTTATGGGTATCTATCTGCGCTATCTGCGTCCGGGTCGTATCGGCGAAGTGTCGGTTATCGGTCTGGTGTTCCTCGTGTTTGCGATTATTTCCGGCGGCTGGGTCGCGGAAAGTCCTACCTGGGCGCCGTACTTTGACTTCACTGGGGTTCAGTTAACCTGGATGCTGGTGGGTTACGGCTTCGTGGCGGCGGTACTGCCGGTGTGGCTGCTGCTGGCGCCGCGTGACTACCTCTCAACCTTCCTGAAAATCGGGACCATTGTTGGTCTGGCGGTTGGCATTTTGATCATGCGTCCAACGCTGACGATGCCTGCGCTGACTAAATTCGTCGATGGTACCGGGCCGGTGTGGACAGGTAACCTGTTCCCGTTCCTGTTTATCACTATCGCCTGTGGCGCCGTTTCGGGTTTCCACGCGCTGATCTCCTCCGGCACGACGCCGAAGATGCTGGCAAACGAAGGTCAGGCTTGCTTCATTGGCTACGGCGGTATGCTGATGGAATCGTTTGTCGCCATCATGGCGCTGGTTTCTGCCTGCATCATCGATCCGGGCGTCTACTTCGCTATGAACAGCCCAATGGCCGTGCTGGCGCCTGCCGGCACGGCGGATGTGGTGGCGTCTGCCGCTCAGGTGGTCAGCAGTTGGGGCTTTGCGATTACGCCGGACACGCTGCATCAGATTGCTAACGAGGTGGGTGAGCAGTCGATTATCTCCCGTGCGGGTGGTGCGCCTACGCTGGCGGTGGGCATGGCCTATATCCTGCACGGCGCGCTGGGTGGGATGATGGATGTGGCCTTCTGGTATCACTTCGCCATTCTGTTCGAAGCGCTGTTTATTCTGACGGCGGTCGATGCGGGGACGCGTGCCGCGCGCTTCATGTTGCAGGATCTGCTGGGTGTCGTTTCTCCAGGCCTTAAACGTACGGACTCATTGCCTGCCAACCTGCTGGCGACCGCACTGTGCGTGCTGGCGTGGGGCTACTTCCTGCATCAGGGCGTGGTGGATCCGTTAGGCGGCATTAACACCCTGTGGCCGCTGTTTGGTATCGCTAACCAGATGCTGGCAGGTATGGCACTGATGCTCTGCGCGGTTGTCCTGTTCAAGATGAAACGTCAGCGTTATGCGTGGGTGGCGTTGGTGCCGACTGCATGGTTGCTGATTTGTACCCTGACGGCGGGCTGGCAGAAATCCTTCAGCCCGGATACAAAAGTGGGCTTCCTGGCGATTGCCAATAAGTTCCAGGCGATGATCGACAGCGGCAATATCCCGCCGCAGTACACGGAATCGCAGCTGGCGCAACTGGTGTTTAACAACCGTCTGGATGCGGGCCTGACTATCTTCTTCATGGTGGTGGTCGTGGTACTGGCACTGTTCTCCATTAAGACGGCGCTCGCCGCTCTCAAAGAAGACAAGCCGACGGCAAAAGAGACGCCGTATGAGCCGATGCCGGAAAATGTGGAAGAGATCGTTGCGCAGGCCAAAGGCGCGCACTAACGTGTAATTATGCCCCTCTCCCGATCGGGAGAGGGGATTTTCTGACAGGTGGTAATGATGTTTGATACGCTTTCGAAAGCCGGGAAATATCTGGGCCAGGCCGCGAAACTCATGATTGGCGTGCCGGACTATGACAACTATGTCGAGCATATGCGGATCACCCATCCGGATCAGACGCCTATGACCTATGAGGAGTTTTTCCGTGAGCGTCAGGATGCGCGCTATGGCGGAAAGGGCGGGGCGCGCTGCTGTTGAACTCAAGGATCTTCGGGCCGGATAAGCACGTCATCCGACATAATCAGGTTATTTCACCGTCCACGCTTTTGAAAACCGACGACTGGCAAACAGCTCCTGAAGACCGTTGATCTGTTTCAGGCGCAGGACTTCGTCCTCGTCCATCCCCAGTTCCTTACCGATTTTTTCGTCTTCCCATCCCAGTAATGCCAGTTCACGTACGATCTCCGACATCGCGTGGATCTGATGACGGCCACGAGCACGGTTATGGCGAATAGTTGCTGCCATGCGGTCATGCCGCTCCCCTTCCAGACAAGTAATGGGTAAATAGCCTTTGAGACGGGATTTAAGCGAGGCTTTGCTTTTCCCCAGTTCATGGCGGTGAAAACCGTCGACGATCTCATACTCTTCCGGACTGGATTGGGTGGCAACAATGGGTTGGGTAAAGCCATCCGCCTCAATGGATTTCAGCAGCAGCTTTTTCTCCGGTGGTGCGACGTTATTAGGATTGTAATCGTTAGGCGAAATGCGATCGTTTTTTATCCATAGCACACAGTCAACCGGCTCGTTGCGAAATGGACTGACGCTGTGAATCGCCTTTCTGAACTCATTGATGGCTTTAATTCTTTCGTCATCAGATAAGCCAGAAAGATAGCTAAGAAGGTCCTGAGTTAATCGTTGTTGCATAAAATTCCCCATTCCTTGCGTTTCGCTTTCATGCGTTCGCTATAACGCTGGTAACTTTTCGGTTTAGTTGGACTGAAAGAGAGCGCCCGACACCAGTAATCATTGTTCAATAACACTTTGCAGATGCGTCGCCAGGAGGGAATATCTTTTGAACCGATATCACCCGTCTGCGTTTGCGGGATCTCACCGAGGCCGTTTTTTTTGTACCACTGTAAATAGACGGCGATTTTGTTGCGGTAATGCTCTGCCGTGGAGATGGGCATGCTGAGCAGTAACAGCATGGCGTAGTCCTGCCAGCTCAAGTGATCGGGCTTGAGAATTTTTCGATGGCCATAGAAGTGATTATCCTGCCCGGCGTAGATCCCGCCGCTCCTGACGCCACTCACGCGCTCGCACATCGCGGCCCATCTTTCCGGTTCAACAACATGATAGAGCCATAATCCCTGGCGCTGTTCAGGGCCAAATGGTTCACAAATACGCATGTAACGGGCCGGAACACCGGCCTGATACATCAGGTTGTAGAGCGGATTACAGGGCAAATTGGTGCGACCAAACCAGGTCCAGATATCGGCTGTTTTCCAGTCATACAATGGATAGATATACCAGGTATGTCCGCCTGGTGCGGCGGTCGTCCAGGGTTTGTCATCGGCAAAACGCTGTTTACGTAAACTGGCGATTGCCACAAAACGGTTATAGGATTCATCGGCCCGAATCCCGATCATCATCGCTGCCGGGCGTTTATTCGAAAACCAGTCGGCAAATTCACGTACAAACTGTTCGAAGGTCATGCCGGATTGATAGAAGGGAAAATAACCCGGATCGGTGATGGCGTCTGGCGGCGGTTGACGAACCCACTGGGCATTGGGTTCCCAACACTGCCATTCAGGCTGAAACTGTGACAGTGAGTTTTGGGTGGTGAGCGGAAGGGCAACCCAATAGAAATGGTCGATGACATCGGCATACATTTCGCGCAGCGCGGTAATATAGCTAATGGTACAGGAAAATTGCGCTTCCCAGTCAATGAACAACACATTGATTTTTTTGTGTAGCTTACGGGCAATATTGGCCGTCAGATGTAACATCAAGCCAGAATCTTTACCACCGGAAAAGGAGACGCATACGCGGGGAAGATTTTCGAGAGTCCAGGTGATGCGTTCTTCAGCGGCTTCAAGAACATTTTGGTTTAATGATATTTTATAAACGGACATGTATCGCTTATCCTTAAACGTTAAAGTCATTCGCCTGAAATAGATATCCCTCTATAATATAAGACTTTTTTGGGAGTGTGCAATACTTAAATAAATTCAATGAATTAATTAAATTATCTTACATATATCCGTTTTGAATATATTTTAATTGATATTACATGCTTGCTATACAAGCTGGTGTGGTTAAAAACAAAGGGTTTTTGCAAAGAAATGTTTCTTTCTGGTTTGAGTGTTACTTAAGTAAATCTTAAATGACGAAGTGATTTTTACAACGTGTTATGAGAAATATTCAGGGTAATTATATCTAATGGCATATAATTACCCGTAGTACTTATGGATGTGTCATCATGGCATCCAGTTGCGCTTTTTCAGGCAAGCCAACGACCTGCTGAAGAACGTTATCTTTATTCATATAATAAATTGCGGGCGTGACGTTTGCGCCTAAATCATCCATGATTTTCTGGTTCATATTGAGGATTTTCATGTGTGCCGGAGAAATCGCTTTGGGTACCGTGAGTGCCATTTTTCCGCCAGAGGCTTCATAATCATGCCAGGTTTTTGCCGGATCGTTCGATGCCAGAATGGCAGCAGCGGTAGCTGGGCTCTCTGGTTTGATGACGCCGACGAGTAGCGTTCGCAATTGGACTTTGCCGGACTCCACCCATGGCCGAGCCTGTTGCCAGAACTGTTTGCAGTACGGACAGAAAGGATCAGCAAAAACATACAGCACCACCGGAGCCTCTTTTTTGCCATCGAGAAGCCAGTCGGCTTTTTCCATGCGCTGCCACATTTCCCGTCCGGCAGGCGCATAGATTTCTTTCTCTATCAACTGATTGCTCAGGTTTTCGCCTTTTTCATTGTACATGTAGCCTGAAATGGCCTGCTTGCCATCAGGCGTCAGGTAGATAGTGACCCCCATATCCTGATATTTCCCAAGATAGCCTTTCATCCCGCCGGGCGCATCGAACGACTTTATAATGGTAATCCCTTGTTTTTCTATCGCTTTAACGGGCGCAGGCAGGTCTTCGGCCCAGGCAAAAAGAGGGAGCAGGGAGAGCAAAAGCGTACGTTTTAACATCATTTATCCTTATAAATCAGAGCGATTGCGAGAACGGTGGGGAAACCTATCACAGCCATAGATAAGACCTCAGGCTGGAACGTTGCCCTTTGAGGAGTGGGGTGGTGTAATCATTCTCGCTGTTACAGCCTTTGTTAAGGTAATGTAGAGCGCAACACATAGCCAGTTTCACTGGCGCTGAAGTTACCCACGGGTAGTTCAGGTAACGGGGCTGCCTGCAAAGGTGGCCCTTTTTACTTTGCGTCGTAGCACGTTCACAACGTTGAATTGAGAGGTTTGTTAGCTAACGCTTATTGATTTGATAAAGGAAACGCATTAGCCCTGTCAGTCAATCTTCGGTAACTTATCTCTCAACGAAAACATGGAGGAAGTACAGATGTCTTTGATTAATACCAAAATTAAACCTTTTAAAAACCAGGCGTTCAAAAACGGTGAATTCATCGAAGTGACCGAGAAAGATACCGAAGGCCGCTGGAGCGTCTTCTTCTTCTATCCGGCTGACTTTACCTTCGTATGCCCGACCGAACTGGGTGACGTTGCAGACCATTACGAAGAACTGCAGAAGCTGGGCGTAGACGTTTACTCCGTCTCTACCGACACCCACTTTACCCACAAAGCATGGCACAGCAGCTCAGAGACCATCGCTAAAATCAAATATGCGATGATCGGCGACCCGACTGGCGCCCTGACCCGTAACTTCGACAACATGCGTGAAGACGAAGGTCTGGCAGACCGCGCGACGTTCGTTGTTGACCCGCAGGGTATCATCCAGGCGATCGAAGTTACCGCTGAAGGTATCGGCCGTGATGCTTCTGACCTGCTGCGTAAAATCAAAGCCGCTCAGTATGTTGCTTCTCACCCAGGCGAAGTGTGCCCGGCTAAGTGGAAAGAAGGCGAAGCGACGCTGGCTCCATCCCTTGATCTGGTCGGTAAAATCTAAAAATTCCGGCGTTTTTCATGCCACAGGTGTGTTGGCTGCGCTTATTCATCCCGGTCACTTACTTATGTAAGCTCCCGGGGATTCATAAGCTTGCTGCCTTCCTGTGACAAGAAATACTGGGAATTTACCTCACATACGGGTGCTTATGGGTGCCCGTTTTATTCAGCACCATGACGCAAGTTGTATTAATGCAGACTCAGCCAAATCAGCTTGCATGATGATGTTTTCAGAGAGGGAAGAACAATGCTCGACACAAATATGAAAACCCAGCTCAAGGCTTATCTTGAGAAACTGACGAAACCTGTTGAGCTGATTGCGACGCTGGATGACAGCGCTAAATCGGCGGAAATCAAGGAACTGCTGGCTGAAATCGCTGGACTGTCAGAGAAAGTCACCTTTAAAGAAGACAACAGCCTGTCGGTGCGCAAACCCTCTTTCCTGATCACCAATCCGGGTTCAACGCAGGGGCCGCGTTTTGCAGGTTCTCCGCTGGGACACGAATTTACGTCGCTGGTTCTGGCGCTGTTGTGGACCGGTGGACACCCGTCAAAAGAAGCGCAGTCTCTGCTCGAGCAGATCCGCGATATTGACGGCGATTTTGAATTTGAAACGTATTACTCACTCTCCTGCCATAACTGCCCTGACGTGGTACAGGCACTGAACCTGATGGCGGTGCTGAACCCGCGTATCAAACATACGGCGATTGATGGCGGCACGTTCCAGAACGAGATCACTGAGCGTAACGTGATGGGCGTACCGGCTGTCTACGTTAACGGGAAAGAGTTTGGTCAGGGTCGGATGACGCTGACGGAAATCGTGGCGAAAGTGGATACTGGCGCTGAAAAACGCGCCGCAGAAGAGCTGAGCCAGCGTGATGCTTATGATGTTCTGATTGTCGGTTCCGGTCCTGCGGGTGCAGCCGCAGCGGTTTACTCCGCACGTAAAGGGATTCGTACCGGCCTGATGGGTGAGCGTTTTGGCGGCCAGGTACTCGATACTGTGGATATCGAAAACTACATCTCTGTCCCGAAAACGGAAGGGCAGAAGTTGGCTGGTGCACTGAAGGCGCACGTCGATGATTATGACGTGGATGTCATCGACAGCCAGAGCGCCAGCAAACTGGTGCCAGCGGCCAGCGAAGGCGGTCTGCATCAGATTGAAACCGCTTCCGGTGCGGTACTGAAAGCGCGCAGCATTATCATTGCTACCGGTGCGAAATGGCGCAACATGAACGTTCCGGGCGAAGATCAGTATCGTACCAAAGGCGTCACCTATTGCCCGCACTGCGATGGTCCGCTGTTTAAAGGCAAGCGTGTGGCGGTGATCGGCGGCGGTAACTCCGGCGTAGAAGCGGCGATTGATCTCGCAGGGATTGTGGAACACGTGACCCTGCTGGAATTTGCCCCGGAAATGAAGGCGGACCAGGTACTGCAGGACAAAGTTCGCAGCCTGAAAAACGTCGATATTATTCTGAACGCGCAGACGACAGAAGTGAAAGGCGATGGCACGAAAGTGGTTGGTCTGGAATACCGCGACCGTGTGAGCGGCGACGTTCACAACGTTGAACTGGCGGGGATCTTCGTCCAGATTGGCCTGTTGCCAAACACCACCTGGCTGGAAGGGGCGATTGAACGCAACCGGATGGGTGAAATCATCATCGACGCGAAATGCGAAACCAGTGTGAAGGGCGTATTTGCGGCGGGCGACTGCACCACCGTACCGTACAAGCAGATTATCATCGCGACCGGCGAAGGGGCGAAAGCCTCCCTGAGCGCCTTTGATTACCTGATTCGTACGAAGACGGCATAAAAAAAGAAAGTAAGACTACACCTGCAAAATGAAAGAGGTGCCGACTGGCACCTCTTTTTTTGTCAGTCATCAGATGATTAACGCACAACCAGTACCGGCAGCGTGGCATGACGTACCACACTTGAGGCATTAGAACCCAGCAGGTGTGTGGTAATTGACGGATTACGTGAACCAATGACCACTACGTCAGCATTCAGTTCTTCACCCAGCTCATTGACCACGTCACGGACGCTGCCAAAGCGGACATGCTGCTTAATACGGGAAGGATCGATACTGAAGTGACCGACCATCGTTTGCAGTCGGGTTTCGGCTTCATGCTGTAAGTGTTCTTCAAAACGACGAACGTCGGCGGCGAAGCGATGCAGGCTCAGGCTGGCAGAACCAGGCAGCACATGCAAAAGATGAATGACGCCATCCTGCTGCGCCAGAAATTCAGCGTGGCGAATCGCCTTATCGCTGAGTTCCATTTCAAAAACATCAACCGGCATAATGATTGTCTTATACATACCCGTTTCTCCCTGTTAATTAATACTTAAATCATTCAAGCATATAATAATAATTCTGTCTGCTTTCTGCAGGGTATTTTTCACATGTGCGGCGATTCCTTGTTCATTCACTACCAGTGATTCTCCAGGTAAAGCACGGCACCGACGATGATCGCCGCCATAATGAAGAATCCCAGTAATATGCTGAATGTATCGTTCATGACCGCACCTGCCAATGAAACCGATTCAGTGTGGACGAGTCAGGAGAAAGGCGAACCAGGAAGAAAGGGTGATTTTACGGAAGATGCCGGAAAGAGGATGCGAGCGCATCCTCTGGGTAAAGCGGAAAGTCGCTTATGCAGATGGGATTAACGCAGGAAGTCGCCAGCAGCTTCTGGCTGGTATTCCAGCTCCAGCACTTCGAGGTGGGTGGATACGCCGCCCGGAAGTTCCCAGTGAATAGTGTCGCCCACACGCACGCCCAACAGCGCTGCCCCCACTGGCGCCATCACTGAAAGTTGCGTACTGCTGTCGGTCATCGCCGCAGGATAAACCAACGTGCGCACGCGAATTTCGCCATCGCTCAGATTGCGGAATTTAACACGACTGTTCATGGTCACGACGTCATGCGGCATGGTCTCTGGCGAACACATTTGGGCACGATCCAGCTCGGCATTTAACGCGTCGGCAATGGGTAAATCTGCATACGCGGGTTGCTCCAGTAAGCGATCGATGCGTTCTGCATCAAGGTCGTTAATGATGATAGTTGGTCTGGACATTTTTACTCCATGTCGTCAGTACTGCGTTTTGCCGCAGGTAATATTCCCAAAAGAAAACCCTCACCGTCTGGCGGCAAGGGTTTAACTCTCCCGATGATACTGAGACTTACCCTGGGTTTGAAGTGATTTAGTTCACATTCGGGTAAATAGCTAAAAAAGCATCGCTGGTATGAATTTTATTGGATAAACGTGATCGTTCTCAAATTTGCATTATGCTTTTTAAGCGCGCGCCGCGAGCGCGTCACTTTCTCAGCGTTCCGTTACAGGAGATCTCATGAGCCAGTACGACAAAATTACTCTCAAAGATGGCAGCTATCTGTATTTTAAGGACTGGGGTGATCGCAGTGGACAGCCCATTGTCTTCAGCCACGGCTGGCCGTTAACGGCAGATGCCTTTGAAGATCAAATGTTTTTTCTGGGGTCGAAAGGATATCGGGTGATCGCCCACGACAGGCGCGGGCATGGACGTTCCGCGCAACCGTGGGAGGGGCACACGATGGATCAGTATGCCGACGATCTGGCTGAACTGACCGCACACCTGAACCTGCAAAATGCGGTGCACGTCGGTCACTCGACGGGCGGTGGCGAAGTGGCGCGTTATATTGGGCGACACGGGACGCAGCGCGTGGCGAAAGCGGTATTGATTGGGGCGGTGACGCCTATCATGGTGAAAACGGATTTCAACCCAAACGGCGTGCCAAAAGAGGTGTTCGACGGTATCCGTGAAGGCGTTGTCAATGACCGTGCCGCCTTTTTCTATGAACTCACTGCCGCCTTCTACGGCTATAACCGTCCGGGAGCGAAAGAGTCGAAAGCCGTGCGCGAGAGTTTTGTTGAGCAGGGATTACAGGGCTCAATAAAAGCGCTGTACGACTGCATCAAGGCGTTCTCGGAAACAGATCTGCGCGAAGACTTGCGCAAAATGACCATTCCGACGCTGGTCATTCATGGCGATGACGATCAGATTGTCCCGCTTGAAACCTGCGGCAAAGTGGCGGCAGAAATCTTGCCCGACGCGCAACTGAAGGTCTACGCGGGCGGTTCCCACGGCATCTGCACCACCCATAAGCAGCAGATAAATCAGGATCTGCTCAACTTTATTCAGTCGTAATCTTTAACGGATTGCTCTACGCTGATCCTCTTCCATCAGGGGGATGAGCGGAGCGCATTTCGTGCTTCGCCGACGTTAAATTCATCAGAGAATACTATGTATTTCTATCAACCCTCGCAGGGACACGGCCTGCCGCACGACCCGCTGAATGCCATTGTTGGCCCCAGGCCAATTGGCTGGATCGCTTCTCAGGACACCGCTGGCCGGGATAATCTGGCGCCTTATAGCTTCTTTAACTGTTTCAATTATCATCCGCCCATTATCGGTTTTGCCAGCACTGGCTGGAAAGACAGCGTGCGTAACATCATGGAAACCGGAGAGTTTGTCTGGAACCTGACCACCCGAGAATTAGCCAGCGCGATGAATGAAACCTCTGCCAGTCTGCCGCATGGCGAAGATGAATTTTCCGCTGCCGGTCTGACGAAGGCGGAAAGTCGGCTGGTAAAAGTGCCACGCGTTGCGCAAAGCCCGGTGAATTTTGAATGTCGCCTGTCGCAGAGTATTCAACTGACGACCGCGCAAGGTGAAGCCATCGAAACCTGGCTGATCCTCGGTGAAGTTGTCGGGATTCATATTGCCGAAACGCTGTTGGAAGAGGGGATTTACCAGACCGCAAAAGCACAGCCCGTGCTGCGTGCTGGCGGCCCTACGGCCTACTATGCGATCAGCGAGTCGCACCGTTTTGATCTGGTGCGCCCGGATGCGCGTGCGAAACGTTGATTTTTGACCCGGCGCGGATTTCACGTCGGGTCAAAAGATCAGTAACCTACTTTGTCGATGACGAACTGCTTACCACAGTTTCCCGGATGGGGTTGCGGAGCAAACGAGTCGGCGGAGAGCGGCGCGTTGATGGCACTGGCCTTCAGCGAGAACTGGATCTCCGTCAGATAAGCCGGATTGCCGTGACAACTCAGTTTTACTGCTTTGACGGCCTCTTTTCCCCAGCGTTGGGCCACCGCTGCATCAAAGGCGCGGCGACTGACGCTCTTACCGTAATTCTCGCCCAGAAATGCCCCTAATTCGCTGGCCTTGATCTCTTTGTTCAACCGCACCATGGTGCCGAAGTACGCATCCGGGTCGAAGCCAAAACAGGCGCCGTGTTTCGCGTATTCATAGCGTTCGAGGCAAGAACGTCCGCCTGCTCCTGGCATAACGTCACTGAGTTTCGCGGCGGTTTCCAGCGAAAGTCCTGTTTCAGGCGCAGAACATTTGCGACTGGCGCGAGCTTCCGGCTGATTAGGGATCGGACGCGTGGCGCAGCCAAAGCGCATCCAGCGGCGTTCATCGACTCCGCGTGAAGCGACCGATTTCGGTAACCCTGGCCACAATCCGTGAACGGTCAGAAAATCGACTTTGTTGGCGGTCTCTTTTTGCAGGCGACACTCGTCAGGTTCACGGCGGTCCCGATCGTGCTGGCTCTGACAGAAGCCTGTCTGCCAGGAGAGCGCCAGCACATAACGGTCAAAGTCACCGTACTGCGTTGCCTGTAATTCGTTGGCGGTTGCGGTAGAAAGGGGGAGGAGTGGGGCGGCGAGCCACACCCATTTTTGCCAGGTCGGTTTCATGATGATTCTGAACTTATATAAAATCTGAATAGTATCTATTTAACCATAAAAAAAGCCCGCGAGGTGTCTTTACCCTGCGGGCCTTGATCCATTCAGTGTTTTACGTCAGAACTAGTTCCACATCGCCAGAATCGGCCAGCCAACCAGCAACAGCATCGCAATGTAAATCACCCCGAAGATGGCGCCAAGACGCCAGTAGTCTTTGGATTTAACATAGCCGCAGCCGTAGATAATGACCCCTGGGCCTGTTGCGTACGGCGTCAGACAGCCCATGATCCCGATGGACAGCACCAGCAGGATACACAGATGTTCCATCGGCACGCCTGGGATTCCTTTACCGACCGCCAGAATCACCGGCAGCATGGTAGCCGTGTGCGCCGACAGGCTGGCAAACAGGTAGTGGGCAAAGTAGAACACCAGCACCAGCACAATTACCGTCGCGTTAGGCGAGAACCCTTCCAGATGGGTGCTCATAGTACTGGCGAACCAGTCAATAAAACCGGAGCGGGTTAAACCGTTTGCCATGACCACGAGGGTGGCAAGGTTCACCAGCGTGTTCCAGGCGCTGTTGTATTTGGTAATGTCTTTCCACGGCACCACATGCAGCGCCAGCATCAGTGAAACGGCTAACAAACCGACGGCGGTGGCGTCGATCATTTCACCGCCAAAGACCCATAACCCTAAGCTCAACAGAACCAGACCGATCAGCGTCCACTCTTTACGCGTCAAGGTACCCATAGTTTTGAGTTCGTCACCCGCCCACGCTGCGACTTCCGCACTGTGTGTGATTTCAGGCTTGTAGAGAACATAAGAGAGCCACGGCGCAACGATCAGCAAAATGATACCGACCGGCAGGAAGCCCAGGAACCACTGCAGCCAGCTAATCTGCACACCGGCGATTTTGCTGACAAATTCCAGACCCAGCACGTTTGGCGCAGCACCCGTAACGAACATCGAAGAACTCAGACTGGTACTGATGACCATCATCCACATCAGGTAACCGCCGATACGACGTGCGGACGGATCGTTCGGGAACGATTTAAACAGCGGCGGCAGGTTTTTGATTACCGGGAACACGGTGCCCCCGGTACGGGCGGTGTTAGATGGCGTAAACGGCGCCAGCAGAATATCGATGATGACAATCGCATAGCCCAGCGTCAGGGTGCGTTTGCCCATGAATTTCACCAGGAACAGCGCGATACGACGGCCAAGCCCCGTAACTTCGTAGCCCAACGCGAAGATAAACGCACCGAACACCAGCCAGACGGTGGTACTGGAGAACCCCGCCAGACCCCATTTCAGCGCCTGTTTACCGGCATCGAATGCCGGGTCCGCCAGCTCTTTGGCATCAAAGAGCAGGTAGTTGCTACCAATGACGCAGATGGTCACGGCGATAAAGCTGATCGCGGTAGCCGGAATCGGCTCCAGGATCATACCGACGATCATCGCCACGAAAACGGCGAAGTAATGCCATGCCTGCGGGGGCATGCCGTCCGGGACAGGGATAAGAAACATGACACCCATGACGACCAGGGGAGCCAACAACTTCCATATACTATCTTTCGATAAAGACATAAGTGATTCTCCGGAAAGGATCTTTTCAATAATTGTGTAAATGTTTAACTTGAGAAATCTGGGCTAAAAACCACGTGACGATCAGCAGGTCGGCACTGCCGCCAGGGCTGAGATTGCGTTCAATGCAGTGGCTGTCGAACTGATGCAGATGATCGAGATCGGCGGGGGTTCGGATGCCCCCTTGTTGTAACAATGCGTTTGCCTGCTGCTGTATCCAGCGCAGTCCTGCCGCACCGCCGCGCGAGGCCACGTTGGTATCGCCGTTGCGCGCAATCAGCAGGAGTAAGGTGTCCAGCAGCGCCAGCTCGGGATCGCGTCCCTCGGCTAACAGGGCGCGATAGTGCGGAAGCGCATGGCGGATGACTAACGGATATCCCGCTTCGGCTTCGCCACGTGCGCCGGTTAACCCCAGTTGCTGATAGAGTCGCTGGCCTGCCGTGAGTTGTTGGTTGTTGTTGCGCAGTTCGCGCTCGGTCAGGCCGCGGCAAAAGTGGGCGGCGGTGGTACAGATCGTTTCCGGGGTGATGGGCTGCTGCTGCTGATGTAGTCGGCCAATGGCGGCACACAGCAGACCGAGAGAAAAAATGCTGCCTTTATGGGTGTTCACACCCGCGGTGGCGCGAAACATGTCCGCTTCACAGGCCATACCTAACGGGCGTAAGCCGGTTAATACGGCATCGGCCGGCATCTTCGCACTGCATGCACCGTATTCAATAAAACGCGGAAGCCAGGCCTGAATCGCCAGCGCGCTGCGATGAAAATCCGTCAGCGACATGTCTTTATGCGCGCCGCAGTTCAGACGATCGACCAGCCCGGGTTTTGGCGACAGATTGACTTCCGTCAGCATTGCACGCCACGCCAGATGGCCGTATGCGTCAAACAGCGTACGAGGAAGAGCGGTCGTTTCAACGGGCATATTGGGAATCGGCAGCATGCAGCAGCGCCTCCATGTGGGCGATCAGATCGGAGAGCGTGTGAGTTTTCCCACGCGCGCATTCGGCAGCGCTCTGCTCGCACAGCAGGCAGCGGCGGGCGGGAAGGGCGAAATGACGGCGGGAGAGAATGTCGCCTCCGGGTGTGAGCACATCGATGTCCCACAAACGTCCCAGAGGATGGGTATGTTCGAGCTCAATGGTCGCGAGCTTGATGTCACGGGCCGGTGCCTCAATCGAGAGCATGCCTTCCGGCCCGCATGCTGAGGCCAGTGCAGCCTGCTCCCTGATATGCCAGCCCGCCTGTGCCGCCAGCGTACGCAGCGCAGTCACGCCATGATTAAAGAGGCGACGGGTGAGCTCGCTGTCTTTAATCGGGCCAGGTGCTACCACGGTAAAGGAGACCAGTGGAATGGGATGGCGCGCTAGCCAGACGTGTTGCCGTGCTTGTCGCGCATCCCGGCTGACGAGCAGCTCGGGAATTGAAACGGCGTGGCGGGTGGCCTGTTCAGGGAGCAGGTGCATGGCTTATTCCTTCACCTGATGAACAACATCGATCACTGAACCGTCGCGATAGCGCACCACGGCAATCACACGGTCGGTGAATTCGATGGGACGGGGTTCACCAGTGAGCTGTTGCGCACGTTCACGCAGCCACTCGATGGAGACCACCTTCATCCCGGCTTCTTTCAGGCGTTCCGCCAGTTCCGGACGTGCTGGGTTAACCGCAATACCATGATCGGTAACCAGAATATCGACGCTGGAACCCGGCGTGACGCAGGTCAACACGTTATCCACCAGCGTCGGAATGCGACCCCGCACCAGCGGTGCGACGATGATTGACAACGCAGCGGCGACGGCGGTATCGCAGTGTCCGCCGGACGCGCCGCGAATGACGCCGTCAGAACCGGTCAGCACGTTGACGTTAAACTGGGTGTCGACTTCCAGCGCACTCAGCACGACCACATCCAGACGGTCAACGGAGGCGCCTTTTGAACCCCAGTTGGCATACTGGTTCGCGCTGATTTCAATGTGATTCGGGTTGCGCGCCAGTGACTCTGCGGCATTGCGGTCGAAGCTCTGTACGTCCAGCAGTTTGCGAATCAACCCTTTTTCATGCAGATCGACGATGGTGGCCGTGATACCGCCCAGCGCGAAGTCTGCGCGGATATCGCGGCGACGCATTTTGTCTTCCAAAAAGCGCGTGACTGCCAGTGAGGCGCCGCCAGTACCGGTTTGCAGTGAAAAACCTTCTTTGAAATAGCCGGAGTGGGCGATGACCTCTGCCGCGCTGCGGGCAATCAGCAGTTCGCGCGGGTTGGTGGTCATTCGGGTGGCGTCAGCTCCGATTTTATCGGCATCGCCGACCTGGTCTATCTGGACGATCAGATCAACCTGATCCTGGGTAATGCTGGCCGGGTTGTGCGGATAAGGCAGCAGTTGTTCCGTCAGTAGCACCACCTGTTTAGCACTTTCAGCGTCAACGCGGGCATAGCCGAGTGAGCCACAGCATGCTTTACCGGTGTAGCCGTTAGCGTTACCGAACGGATCGCAGGACGGGACGCCGAGGAAGGCCACATCAATGTTAAGTTCGCCGCTCTGAACCAGATGCACGCGGCCGCCGTGGGAGTGAACCTGAACGGGTTCGGCGAGCAGGCCGCGAGAGATCTCTTCTGCCAGCGGTCCGCGGAGACCGGAAGTGTAAATACGGTTAACGACGCCGTTACGGATATGGTCGACCAGCGGCGCGTGGCAATCGCTCAGGGAGCTGGAAGCCAGCGTCAGGTTTTTAAATCCCATGCTGGCGAGAGTTGCCATCACCAGGTTAATGGTCAGGTCGCCGCCGCGAAACGCATGGTGGAAGGAGATGGTCATGCCATCCTGCAAACCGGAACGGCGGATTGCCTCTTCCAGGCTGGCGCACAGTTTCTGGTCGCGCGGTTTCTGTTCCTGCAGGGCCTGCTTTGCGGCGCTGGTATAGGTGGAAAGGTCGCTTTCAGCCTGGCGGCTCCAGGCTGCTACCCGTTCCTGTCGTTGAGACTGTTCGTTTTTCTGGGTCATTGTTTTTGCCTTATTCTTCGCGGATGCCGGAAAGTTCTGCACGGGAGAGCACCAGACGTGCGCGCTCGATCACCGGGCTGTCGACCATCTTGCCGTTCAGGGAGACCACCCCGAGGCCATCACGGGCGGCGGCTTCTGCGGCTTCCACGACCAGACGCGCGTGCGTCACTTCTTTTTGCGTCGGGGCATACAGGTTGTGCAGCAGGTCAATCTGGCGCGGGTTGATCAGCGATTTGCCGTCAAAACCCAGCTGTTTGATGTGGGCGGCTTCGTGCAGGAAGCCCGCTTCGTTGTTGGCATCGGAATAGACGGTATCGAAGGCCTGAATCCCGGCAGAGCGCGCGGCCTGCAAAATAGAACAACGGGCAAACAGTAATTCAGTCCCCTCCGGCGAACGTTCCGTGCGCAGGTTGCGTACATAGTCTTCCGCGCCCAGCGCGATCCCGATCAGACGTTCAGAGGCGTGGGCGATTTCCACGGCGCGAGTGATGCCTAACGGTGACTCGATGGCGGCCAGCAGACCCGTGCTGCCCGGCTCGCGACCGCAGGCTTTTTCAATGCGCAGAATTTCGCTTTCGATATCGATAACATCCTGAGCGGTATCGGTTTTCGGCAGACGAACTACGTCAGCGCCGCCGCGAACGACGGCTTCCAGATCGTTGATCCCCCATTCAGAATCCAGTGCGTTAACGCGCACGATGGTTTCGACGTCGCGATACAGCGGATGCTGCAGTGCGTGGTAGACCAGACGACGAGCGGTGTCTTTTTCACGCAGCGCGACGGAGTCTTCCAGGTCAAACATCAGGGCATCTGCCGGATAGATAAACGAGTTGCTGACCATCGCGGCATTGGCGCCGGGAACAAACAGCATGCTGCGGCGAGTACGCGTTTTGCGCTGTTGCAGAGAAGCGGAAATCATTGGCGATCCTCCCAGGGCAGGGCCGGGATACCGCTGGCGCGCGCCAGTAATGCTTCCAGTCGTGCACGTAAAATGCAGTCCAGTGCGCCTTTATCATCGACATTCAATTGCACGCCGCGCACGTCATACTGCGTCAGAACATCCAGAATGGTGGCGCGAATGGCCTCGCCAAACTGTTTCTCAACGCTGCTGTTGATCTGCAGGTCAATCTCCTGCGTATCGAGAGGGGCGATGCGTATCATCACATCACCGGACTCAAGTGTGCCTGCGACGGCAGCCTGGTTTATTTTCATTTTTCACCTGTTACTAATGCGGGGGTCTTTTGGCGGACTGTCGCGTGAGCGGGTGTGCGCTCAGGCATGCTTTGCAGGTAGTGCAAAGTGGCTGAAGGCACCAGCGACGCGATAGCCGTGAGATCTTTTTTCACGAGCAGTTTGCGCACCAGAGACGCAGAGATCGGCGTCCCCTGGAAACACAGTCGCTCGATTTCCACCAGTTCAATGGGCGGGGCGGGAAGAGTCGGCGTTTCCAGCCAGAAACGCATGTCGTGGTTATACTGGGCGGTTACGCTGCAAAACGGTTCCGTACCGACAAAGCGATGGGTGATCCCCAGCGCAGGTGCCAGATACTGACGAAAAATTTTTAAATCGATTTCGGTGTAGCAATGGTTGATGACGCTTTGTTCTTTAATGAAGTAACACGGGAACGTGGCGCGCGAAATGATGTATTCCGACCCGCGATGAACGGTGAGGTGCGGTATGTCTGCGGTGCCTTTGAGCACCAGGTCGAGTCGGTCCTCATACGGGAAACGGGAGGTATCTTCTTTCACCAAGAACAGATGAAGCCAGTCGCACTGCGCTGCCGCCTGTTGGATTAAATAGCGGTGTCCATTGGTGAACGGATTGGCATTCATCACGATGCAGCCGATTTTCTTGCCGTCATGACGTAGTTTGCTTAATGACTCTGCATAGCGTTTCAGACGTGTGGTGCTGTTTTCCATTAGCACCATGATGCCGGGAACGCGGGTCAGCGTTGAAAATCCGCACTGGCGGAACAACGATTCATACTCAGTTTTGGTATAAATGAAGAGATGCGTGCAGTGCCTTTCGTAGGCGAGATTGATAAGTTCTGTCGCCAGCGTGAGCGCTAACCCCTCGCCGCGTACCGATTCACTAATGGCCACACACTTGATGATATTTCCGGCGATACCGCCGCAGGCGATGATTTTTTCATCACGAGTCACGGTAATAAAAACTTCAACGGTGGTATCGACGCTCAGATCATTTTCTTTCAGGAATTGCGTGATCGCCGCCATCTTTATATTTTCTGAGCGTTTGACGCGCGTGAACACATTATTACCAAACATAGTGGATAAGTCCTGAAGATATATTGTTGTTGCCGGTTTTGTATGTATGTTGTACGGAAATACGATTTTATAACGTTTTGTTTTCATTCCGGGGAAAAGACGATTTTGCAACGGCCTATTTCTTTTTTTCCGGAATGCATACATCGTAAGGAGTATTTTCGAGGTAAATTTTGATTTATTTCACAAACACTTAGATGGTTTTTATGAGTTTAATGGTTTTAAGTTTTTTAATTATTCTTATTACAGATTGTGACGTGGTGTTAAATGACTTAATTGATTTAATGTGGTGAATCTGTAACGATTGTCTTTATTTGCTGCCTGTCTGTATAAAACAATTTCATTACATATGCTGGCGGCTTTTACCGAATTATGCCCATTAAGGAACCGTCATGTTGGTTCAAAAAAATAAAAAGCCGTTTTCTTTTTTTCGCCGACTGGCATTTCCGTTGCGCATTTTTCTGCTTATTCTCGTTTTTTCGGTGTTCATTATTGCCGCGCTGGCACAGTATTTTTCCGCGAGCTTTGAAGATTACTTGAGTACGCACGTTCGCGATATGGCGATGAACCAGGCGAAGATTATTGCCGCCAACGACAGCATCATTGCGGCGGTGAAGGATCGCGATTACAAACGGCTGGCAACCATTGCCGGAAAACTGCAGAGCGATACTGATTTTGACTATGTGGTGATCGGCGATAGTCACTCTATCCGGCTTTATCATCCTAACCCGGAGAAAATTGGCTACCCGATGCAGTTTACCAAGCCTGGCGCGCTGGAGAGGGGAGAAAGCTATTTCATTACCGGGACGGGCTCCATCGGCCTGGCAATGCGGGCGAAAACGCCAATTTTTGATGATGACGGCAACGTTATTGGCGTGGTCTCCATCGGTTATCTGGTCAGCAAAATTGACAGCTGGCGGCTGGACTTCATTCTACCGATGGCCGGCGTGTTTGTTTTGCTGCTGGTGGTACTGATGTTACTTTCCTGGTTTTTTGCCGCTCATATTCGCCGTCAGATGATGGGGATGGAACCGAAGCAAATTGCCCGGGTAGTTCGTCAGCAGGAAGCGCTGTTCAGTTCTGTTTATGAAGGGCTGATTGCCGTGGATCCCGACGGCTATATTACGGCCATTAACCGTAGTGCGAGAAAGATGCTCGGCCTGCGTTCGCCAGGTCGACAATGGTTGGGCAAACCGATTCATGAGGTGGTTAACCCATCCGATTTCTTTACCGAACAGATTGCCGAAAGGCGTGTGGACGCGATGGTCAACTTCAATGGTCTGAGCGTTATTGCCAACCGTGAGGCGATCCGTTCAGGGGATGAGTTACTGGGCGCGATTATCAGCTTTCGCAGCAAAGATGAGATCGCCACCCTGAACGCGCAACTGACACAGATTAAGCAATATGTGGAGAGTCTGCGAACGTTGCGCCATGAGCATCTAAACTGGATGTCAACGCTCAATGGCCTGCTGCAAATGAAAGAGTACGATCGGGTCAGGGAGATGGTGCAGGGGGAATCGCAGGCGCAGCAACAGTTGATTGACAGCCTGCGCGAGGCGTTTGCCGATCGCCAGGTGGCGGGCCTGCTGTTTGGTAAGGTTCAGCGCGCGCGCGAACTGGGGCTCAAAATGACGATCGTTCCTGGCAGTCAGCTTCAGCAGTTGCCGGAAGGGCTGGACAGTACCGAATTTGCGGCGATTGTCGGAAATCTTCTCGACAACGCGTTTGACGCCAGTTTGCGTACCGAGCAGGGGAATAAGGTCGTGGAACTGTATCTGAGCGATGAAGGCGATGATGTGGTGATAGAAGTGGCCGACCAGGGATGCGGCGTCCCTGAGGCACTGCGTGAAAAAATATTCGAACAGGGTGTAAGCACCCGTTCCGATGAGCCGGGTGAGCACGGCATCGGACTGTATCTGATTGCAAGTTATGTGGGGCGCTGTGGTGGAACGATTACTCTGGAAGATAACGATCCCTGCGGCACCTTATTCTCTCTTTTTATTCCGAAAGTGAAAAAGAACAATGACGGAACCATTAACCCTATTAATCGTTGAAGATGAAATGCTGCTTGCCGAGATGCATGCAGAGTACATCCGCCATATTCCCGGTTTTAATCAGATCTGGTTAGCCGGTAATCTGGCGCAGGCGAGAATGATGATTGAACGGTTTAAACCGGGCCTCATTTTACTGGATAACTACCTTCCGGACGGGAAGGGGATCACGCTGCTGCATGAGCTGACGGCGTCGCATTATCCCGGCGGGGTGGTTTTTACCACTGCGGCCAGCGATATGGAAACGGTGGCCGACGCGGTACGCAGCGGGGCGTTTGATTATTTGATCAAACCTATCGCCTATGAGCGTCTGGGGCAGACGCTCACCCGTTACCAACAGCGCAGACGGATGCTGGCAGAAAACGACAGCGCCAGTCAGCGACAAATTGATGAGATGTTTAATGCCTATGCGCGAGGCGAGCCGAAAGATGAGCTGCCCACCGGGATTGATGCGTTAACGTTGAATGCGGTTAAAAAGCTGTTTGCTGATCCTCAGGTACAGCACACCGCCGAAACCGTCGCGCAGGCGCTGACCATCAGCCGTACGACCGCCAGACGGTACCTCGAATATTGTGCCAGTCGGCATTTGGTTATTGCGGAAATTGTGCACGGCAAGGTGGGGAGACCGCAGCGAATTTACCACGGTTAATGGCGGCGTATGGCCGGATGAGACATAGCGCGCCCTCATCCGGCAAGGGTTCTGAATCAGCCTCCCGTTACTGCGGAAGAGGTACCCGGCACCATCACTTCGGTCGCAATGATAACGATCAACAGCCCGACCATGACCGGTACGGAGGTGCGTTTTACCACTTCAAAAGGCGAGATTTTTGCCATCCCGGCTACCGCCACGACCACGCCGGAGACCGGGGAGATCGTACGGCCCAGGTTGGATGCCTGTAGCATCGGAATCGACAGATACGCCGGGTTGATACCCGATGATTGTGCCAGCTTAGGAATCATTTCCACGAAAGCGTAGAACGGCGCGTTACCGGAACCGGTGGTCATCGCTGCCAGCATGGTCAGAATCACCAGTACCAGCATCAAAATGATGCTCGCTGAGCCAAACGAAGTGGCGATGGAGATCAGGCTCTGGATGAAGCCAATCGTGCTCAGACCCTGTGCGAAAACACCCGCCGCAACTAACAGCATCACCACGTTAGCAAACGCATCGGCCATACCGCGATACGCCACTTCCAGACCTGAATACACTTTCTGGGTGTTGAAACCCCGGACGAACTCCAGCACCGCCGCAATTAGCATACAGAGCACCAGAATCGTAATGATGTGCAATTGTGGTCCCCACTTACCATCAAAAATCAGCACTCCGATAATCGGCGTAAATGGCAGAATGGCGTAGAACGCCGGTGCCGTGGTGGTGATTTCATTTACGTCCAGCATTTCGTGGGCCGCGTTCTCTTTTTTATCCAGATAACGTTGCCAGAAATAGTGGGCTATCGCCATTCCGATGATTGCCGCAATGGAGATCGGCAGTGTGGTTTTAAAGGCAAAATCGATCAGTGGCATTTCGGCTGCTTTGGCAGCCAGCACGACGTCACCGGAGGTAGGGGAAAGGATAATTGCGGCAGGCGAGGCGCAAATGGCCGCCGCGGCACCGCGGCTGATTCCTACGTTGACCATGATCGGGAAAAGCGTCGCCATCAACAATACGCCGAGTCCGGTAGCGGATGACACTGCCAGGGACATCAGACAGGCAACAAAATAGGCGGCAATCATCAACAAATAAGGTGAATTGATGTACTGCAAAGGCTTCGACGCCAGTTTCACGACCATATCGTTCGCGCCGATGTGGGTCATATAAGCGGCAAATCCGCAGAGCATCATGATCATCATGCCAAGGTCGCCACCACGGCTCATCAGCAGGATCTTGATGTATTCAACGATATCCGTCGCGGAATAACCCGTCGTGGTCTCGCTGGAAGGCAGCACTTTATGGCCCATCAGGGCGCTGGTAATCAGCAGCACCAGACCGCCAACAAAGAGCACGCCGGTTGCCGAATACCCTTTAATGATGTAGCGCGCTACACCCACAATAACCACAACTCCAATAAGGAGTTCGATAAATGTCAACATTGTTTCCCCTGTCGCGTAGACACCCAGAAGTGAAATTAAGATAATACCAATAAGTTGGGGTAAAAATGTGCCGAATAAGTGTTTGCTACTTGCTGATTAAAATCAATAAACAGAACGATTAGTCGTCGGTCAGCGGCTATTTTTTTCGTTGCCGTGATGAAGGTGAAATATTTTATTTTCCAGTCTCCAGGAAAATTCCCTGTTGTTTCATTTTTGTTTTGTTTATGCAGCATCATTGTTAATGAATGGCGGCGAAAGAGTGCTTTCAACGTGACAGAGTGAAAAGCATACAATATCTGACTGATAATCCAGCGATAAATAATACTGCAAAAGATAGGGTTTAATTACGGCATTCAAAATCTTAGAACAATCTGATTCAGGTCTGCATTGCCGCTGTTAAGGTTTCATTCAAGTTATTTTTGGTATAATCAAGACTGAACTTAAGAATGGTAATAAACGTTGTGAGTACAGCTAAAAAATATTTTCTCCTTTTTTCATTTCTTTTTATTCAGTTAGCGATGCTGCCGCGTGCAGTGGCAGAAGAAAAAGGGTGGTTTAATACCTTTACAGACAATGTTGCCGAAACCTGGCAGCAACCTGAGCACTATGATTTATATATTCCCGCGATAACCTGGCATGCGCGTTTTGCCTATGACAAAGAAAAAACCGATCGTTATAACGAGCGTCCGTGGGGCGGTGGTTTTGGCCAGTCGCGCTGGGATGAAAAGGGAAACTGGCACGGCCTTTATATCATGGCTTTCAAAGATTCATGGAATAAATGGGAGCCGATCGGTGGTTATGGCTGGGAGAGCACTTGGCGACCTCTGCCGGATGACAATTTCCACCTGGGGTTAGGTTTTACCGCCGGTGTGACGGCGCGTGATAACTGGAACTACATTCCTCTTCCTGTCCTGCTGCCGCTGGCTTCCATCGGTTACGGTCCGGCAACGTTTCAGATGACCTATATCCCCGGTACTTATAACAACGGTAACGTATACTTTGCGTGGATGCGTTTTCAGTTTTGAACTGTTTAACGGCAATAAAATTCATATAAAACAAAGTGATATAAGCTTATATCAAAAAATAACGCGACATTTATCACTTTTTGCCAAAGTTCGACTGGACAAAGTGAACCACAATTGGTGTACTGGTACCCGACACAGCATTTGTGTCTATTTTTCATGTAAAGGTAATTTTGATGTCTAAGATTAAAGGTAACGTTAAGTGGTTTAATGAGTCCAAAGGATTCGGTTTCATTACTCCGGAAGATGGCAGCAAAGACGTGTTCGTACACTTCTCTGCAATCCAGACCAATGGTTTTAAAACTCTGGCTGAAGGTCAGCGTGTAGAGTTCGAAATCACTAACGGTGCCAAAGGCCCTTCTGCTGCAAACGTAACTGCTCTGTAAGCTTACGTCAGCAAGATTTCAAAACCCGCTTATTAGCGGGTTTTTTTGTCTTTAGTGCGCGCTGGAGGCGGAAAATAGCCAGAATGCTAACGCCGTCATCGCAAATGATCCCAACAGGTTGACTAACACATTCAGCATTGCCCAGCCCACCCGACCTTCCTGCAGCAAAAAGACCACTTCCGCCGAAAAGGTAGAGAAGGTTGTCAGGCCGCCACAAAAGCCGGTTGTGATCAAGACTTTCCATACGGGATCGATATTAGTCATTCGACTAAACCATGCCAGTCCCACACCAATGATGAATGCACCCAGTAAATTTGCGGTCAGGGTTCCTATCGGAATCGCCTGATGCATGGGATTAAACCGCATACTGAGCATCCATCTCGCTACACTTCCTGTGCCACCGCCAATAAAAACCGCTAAAAGAAGTTGTAACACTGCATAATCCTGCTTTTGGTTGGTATATAAGATAAGTGTAACGCTGAATAATCATCGTTGGCGAGCCTGATAAACCTGACCGGAGGAATTATGCTAGTTGCTGCAGGGCAATTTGCCGTCAGTCCTGTGTGGGAAAAAAACGCAGAAACCTGCGTCATGCTCATGTCGCAGGCGGCGGGAAACGGCGCGTCAATGCTGGTTCTGCCTGAGGCATTACTGGCGCGAGACGATACGGATCCCGACCTGTCGGTGAAATCCGCCCAGTCTCTCGAGGGGGAATTCCTGCAACAACTGTTGCGGGAAAGCGCGTCGAATACGATGACCACTATTCTCACTGTTCACGTTCCTTCGCGTCCCGGTCGTGCGGTAAACACGCTGGTGGCGCTGCGTGGGGGGAAAATTGTGGCAAGCTACGCCAAGCTACACCTCTATGATGCTTTCTCCATTCAGGAGTCCCGCAATGTTGATGCGGGTAACGTAATCGCACCGCTGCTTGACGTGGATGGATTCAGAGTGGGGCTGATGACCTGCTACGATCTGCGTTTTCCTGAACTGTCGATGGCGCTTGCGTTGCAGGGCGCTGAAGTGCTGGTGCTACCGGCGGCATGGGTCAGAGGGGCGCTGAAGGAACATCACTGGTCGACACTACTGGCTGCCCGCGCGCTCGATACCACCTGCTATATGATTGCCGCAGGGGAGTGTGGTAACAAAAATATCGGGCAGAGTCGTATTATCGATCCCCTTGGGGTGACGATTTCGGCTGCGGCAGACGTCCCGACGCTTATCATGGCGGAGATCACCGTTGAGCGAATTCGCCAGGTGCGGGCGCAATTACCGGTATTACGCAACCGCAGATTTGTGCCACCGCAATTATTATGACGTTTTTTTAAACACTGCTTGATTCACCTTGTTACAGATTGCTATTGTGTGCGCGCGTCAAATGACCGTTAATATTCTCAGGTTACTAAGGGCGCGCTACGCTGCCTGTTTTAAGTTAAGAAGGTATCTATGGGTGAGATTAGTATTACCAAACTGCTGGTGGTGGCCGCACTGGTCGTTCTGCTGTTTGGTACCAAGAAGTTACGTACACTGGGTGGAGACCTGGGCACGGCGATTAAGGGTTTCAAGAAAGCAATGAATGATGAAGATGCGGGCGCGAAAAAAGACGCAGACGGCAGCATTCAGGCTGAGAAACTCTCTCATAAAGAGTAATACCCGGAGCTAAACGCCTGTCCGTTTTACCCTGATGAGAAAAAACCCGCGATTAAGCGGGTTTTTTATAGGCGAAATGTAAGTATTTATTTCGAAATTACTTCACTTCCATCCCTTTCGCCTGCAGGTCAGCATGGTAAGACGAACGGACGAACGGTCCGCAGGCCGCATGGGTAAAGCCCATCGCCATGGCTTCTTCTTTCATCTCTTCAAATTCGTCCGGGCTGACATAGCGCTGAACGGGCAGGTGGTGACGGCTCGGCTGCAAATACTGTCCCAGCGTCAGCATAGTCACGCCATGACGACGCAGATCGCGCATCACTTCAATGATTTCCGCATTCGTCTCACCGAGACCCACCATCAGACCGGATTTGGTCGGGATCTCCGGATGCGCTTCTTTAAAGCGTTCCAGTAATTTGAGCGACCAGTTGTAGTCAGCGCCCGGGCGAACCTGACGATAAATACGTGGCACGTTCTCAAGGTTATGGTTGAAAACGTCCGGCGGAGTGGCGGTCAGAATTTCCAGAGCACGATCCATACGACCGCGGAAGTCGGGGACCAACGTTTCAATCTTAATCGTAGGACTTTTCTCACGAATAGCGGTAATGCAATCGGCAAAGTGCTGAGCGCCACCGTCACGCAGGTCATCACGGTCAACTGAGGTGATAACGACATAGCGCAGGGCCATGTCGGCAATCGTTTGTGCCAGCTTAACCGGTTCGTTGGCGTCCGGCGCCACTGGGCGGCCGTGGGCCACATCACAGAACGGGCAGCGACGGGTACAAATAGCGCCGAGGATCATAAACGTGGCGGTACCGTGGTTGAAACACTCCGCCAGGTTTGGGCAAGAGGCTTCTTCACAAACAGAATGCAGGCCATTCTTACGCATTGCTGCTTTGATGCCCTGGATACGAGTGGAGTCCGCTGGAAGCTTAATTTTCATCCATTCCGGCTTGCGCAGCAGGGCTTCGCGCTCTGTTGCCACATTTTTGACCGGGATAAGGGCCATCTTATCGGCATCGCGGTATTTAACACCGCGTTCCATCACAATGGGTTTACTCATAGCGTGCGTGTTCCAGTTGCGAATAACGAGGGAAAGCGTTTTGATTCAAGGGAATGTTGTATTTATCAACTATTTTTGAATTCACTACACGCAGTATATCATTTAAACGGGCCTGAAAGCAGCCTGAGTGACCGGCAAAATGTAAAATAGTTGTTGTTTTGTGCCATTTGCCTGGCATCAGTTTTGACCGGGTCGCAACATTTCTTTTTCAGAAGGCGTCGCGGATCACTGCGATGACGTTCTCCAGTACCGGATCGCGTAAGCTCAGCTTGTTGTAGTGCAGTGAGAAGTCGATTTTCTCATGGTTCAGGGATGGATGGGGGATCCGCTGAAGCGGCCAGCAGTGGCTGAACAGCGTGAAGAAGCGCGCGGGCATAATACCCACCAGATCGCTGTGAGCAATGAGTGATGCCAGCGTGAAAATATTGTAGCTGCTAAAGCTGATTTGCCGATCGGGGAACAATTCCTGGATACGTTGGCGCAGGAGCGTGAAGCTTTGTCCTTCGATCATCAGCAGACTATGTTCAGCGTCATCGAGGGCTTCAGGGGTCAGGGTACGCGTCAGGGAAGGGTGATTCTGGCGGCAGACCAGTTCGATTTTGTCAGAAAACAGAACATGGTTCTCTACTGCGCGGTTGCTGTAGATGTGGTTATCAATAATCAAATCACTCTGAAACTGACTGAGTTGCGTTTCGGCATCATGGACGGGAATGTTACGCAGATGCAGTTGTGGATGGCTCGTTTTGATGGCGTGATAAATTGTCGGCATGACCAGCGCGCCGATAGACGGAGTGGTCCCGATAGTTATCGTCCGTTGTTTATCGTAGCTGCCGGTGAGATCCAGCGCGCCGAGAATGGATTCCAGCCCCTGGCTGATATACTCATGCAGATGGGTGGCATAAGTCGTGGGCGTCACGCCCTGGCCTTTTCGAATAAACAGGGGATCGGGAAATATTGTGCGCAGTTTCTGAATGGACTGGCTGATCGCTGAAGGAGTCAGATTGAGAACTTTCGCGGCGTTGACGATTCCTTTATGAACATAAACGGCTTCAAAAATAGTCAGCAGGTTCAGGTCTATATTTCTCAGCGTTCTGAAAATTTGCGGCTTATCTTCGGGTCGGTGTTCGTAGAAATGTCCTTTCGGCTTACTATTTTCACTCACGTTCTAACTCCAATTTAATTCACTTTATAAATAATAGTGATGCTTGTATTTGTTGTAAGCATGCGTTTTGCACCACTATTGTTCATCTCGCGGTATCGATAACCTTTTTATAGCAATGGATTGAAGGTTTAACGTTCGTATAAAGAAAAATCCTACGTCGTTTTTTATGACGGAGAAAACTCGTTAAAAATTCAAACTAAGACAAACAGAAAATATAGAAACCAGGAGACATTGTAAAGCATTTGAGCCGGAAGGGTGACAATGGCCCCCGATTTTTTGGGCCATTGCATTCAATAAGTTAAGCGGAAATATATTCGTAAGGGGGATTATTTAGCAGTGCTAAAATATTGGCTAATAATCGTGGTCGGATATTATCTGTCGTGGCCTGGCTATCCCATTGAGATATTTTTGCCATTTCCATGCCGGCATAACCGCAGGGATTAATTCGTAAGAAAGGCGAGAGATCCATATTAACGTTTAATGCCAGTCCATGGAATGAGCAACCGCGACGAATACGCAAACCGAGGGAACATATTTTCTTTTCACCGACATAAACGCCAGGGGCATCTGCACGCGGGTGAGCGTCAATATCCAGTTCAGCCAGAGTATTCACGACAGTCTGTTCCAGCAACGTGACCAATTCCCGCACGCCCAGTTTACGTCGCTTCAGGTTCAACAAAACGTACATAACCTGTTGACCTGGCCCATGGTAAGTGACCTGCCCACCGCGATCGCTTTGAATGACCGGAATATCGCCGGGCATTAAAACATGTTCCGCTTTCCCTGCCTGACCCTGGGTGAAAACCGGATAGTGCTCAACCAGCCAGATTTCATCGGGAGTCTGTTCATCGCGGGTGTTGGTAAAGTCGTGCATGGCCTGGGAGACGGGTTCGTAGGGTTGAAGACCGAGCTGGCGGACCAGTATTTTATCCTGAGACAAAACAGCATCTCCGTAGAGAAGTAATCAATGGGGGAGGGAAGTATATCACAGTGAAGAGGAGGCGAGGTGGGCGCCCGAACATGGTCGGGGCCCGAACCTGTATTACAGAACCATACGGACGATTTCGATGTTACCGAGTTCTTCGTACAGCGTTTCAACCTGCTCAATATGGGTCGCGTTGATGGTAATCGAGACCGAGTGGTAATTGCCTTTGCTGCTGGGTTTTACCGTCGGAGAGTAATCACCTGGCGCATGGCGCTGTACCACTTCAACCACCTGTTCAACCAGCTCAGGTAACGCCTGCCCCATAACTTTGTAAGTAAAAGGAGTAGGGAATTCAAGCAGTTCGTTAAGTTTGGTTTTCATGTCAGCTCCGGCGTAACGTAAATAAATAACAACTCCCGCCAGAGGGCGGGAGTTTTACTGATGCTTAGTATATGGGGATGGAAATCACACTTTCAAGTGTTCAATCTTTAACCAAACCAGTGATGGAACATTAACTTAATGTAATCAATGATTTTGCTGAAGAAGTTACCTTCCGGGATTTCCTGCAGCACGACCAGAGGGCGCTGCTCAATGGTTTTACCGTCAAGCTGGAAGTTGATGGTACCGACCACCTGATTTTTCTGCAGCGGCGCATGCAGCTCCGTGCTGTTCAGTACATAGCTGGCTTTCAGGTCTTTCATACGGCCACGCGGAATGGTCAGATACACATCTTTATCAACCCCTAAGGAGGCGCGATCGGTATCACCAAACCAGGACGGTTCAGAGGCGAATTCTTTGCCTGCTTTCAGCGGGTTAACCGTTTCGAAGAAACGGAAACCCCAGGTCAGCAGTTTTTTGCTTTCCGTTTCACGTCCTTTATAGGTACGCCCGCCCATGACCGCGGAGATCAAACGCATCTGACCTTCGGTCGCCGAGGCCACCAGGTTGTAGCCTGCTTTATCGGTATGACCAGTCTTGATGCCATCTACTTTCAGGCTGTTGTCCCACAGCAAACCGTTACGGTTCAACTGACGGATGCCGTTAAAGGTGAACTCTTTCTCTTTATAGACGGAATATTCGTTAGGAACGTCGCGGATTAGCGCTTGTCCAATCAGCGCCATATCACGAGCGGAACTGTACTGACCGTCGGCATCCAGACCGTGAACCGTCTGGAAATGGGTATTTTTCAGACCCAGCGCATTCACATAGCTGTTCATCAGACCGACAAACGCATCCTGACTGCCCGCCGCAAAGTCAGCCATCGCGACGCAGGCGTCGTTACCAGACTGCAGGTTAATCCCGCGAATCAGTTGCGATACCGGAACCTGCATACCCGGCTTCAGGAACATCAGCGATGAGCCTTTAAAGACCGGATTACCCGTGGCCCAGGCATCATTACCGATAGTGACCAGATCCGTTTCTTTAAATTTGCCCGCTTTCATTGCCTGACCGATAACGTAACTGGTCATCATTTTGGTCAGACTGGCCGGGTCGCGACGCGTATCGGCGTTTTGTTCCGCCAGCACTTTACCGGAGTTATAGTCAATGAGGATGTAAGACTCCGCGTCGATCTGCGGAACACCCGGGATCATGGTTTTGATATTCAGGTCATCGGCATGCGCGCCTGAAATAGCGGCTGTACAAAGAGCCGTGGTGAGCGCCATGCGCTGCAGGAAACGAGCGGAAAAAGTGGTCTTCATGGTCTGAACTACGACGTCCGTGATGGAATTAAAAAAAGTGCCCTACTATAGCAAATGCAATACCGGCAGGCATCTGACTTTCCGCATGACTTTGTTAACGTAGTTAACGTCATTTACAGAAACTGACACTTCAGATGCCCTTGTTACGTTACTGTGCGCCGGTAATGAAGGACTGTAATTGGGCTTCAGATTGTAAGCGCTGCTGCAGCGCACTGGCTTGTGCTTTACTGGCGAACGGCCCGAGCTGAATACGCCACACGGCGCCGTTCTGCGTGACGCGTCCAGGTACGCCAAACTGCTGGCCTAAGCGCTGTTGATATTGTTGGGCACGCCCCTGATCGCTCACCGCGCCGACCTGGACTACGTAACTGCCGCTGGCCGAAGCGGCGGCAGGCGCAGCCGTCGCAGCGGGTGTTGCTGCCGGTGCACTGACTGGTGCGCTAACGGGAGCTGCAGCCGCGGGCTGTGGCGCTGGCGTCGGTTCACTGCCTTCCAGTACACCTGCTGCCAGAGTCGTCGGGGCACCCAGGAACCCACTACTCTGAACCGGTGCGCCGGCATTATCTTCACTTTGCAAGGTGGAATTGCTGATGGCGCGAACGTCACCCTGAGGCTGCATCGCTTCCGGTGCGGAGGAGGCGCTGCCCATGCCGCCGCTCAGATCCGGACGTGAGGGCAGGGCATAAGTCTGTTTGGCCACGGTGGTACAGGCCATACCCGGACCAGACAATGAACCATCCTGTGCGACAATAATTGGGTCGATACGCACTTTGGTGTTATTGGAGGTGTTCAGACGGTCGGCAGCGGCACGCGACAGCGAAATCACGCGATCGTTGCCATAGGGACCTCGATCGTTAATGCGCACCACGATCATCCGTCCATTGGCGAGGTTAGTGATCCGCGCATAGCTCGGGATCGGTAACGTCGGATGCGCAGCGGTGAGCTGCATAGGATCGAACGCTTCGCCTGAGGCGGTCAGATTGCTACCGGGCTCGGCATCGTAGATCGCCGCGAACCCTGCCTGACTAAAGCGCGAGACATCCTGCACTATCTTGTAGCTCTTCCCGTCTCGCTGATAATCCTGATTAGCGCTCGGGTTGAGAGGTTCAAAACGCGGATCGGCTCCGCTGATTTCAACGACGGGCCCATTACATACCGCCGGTTGCGGCGCGACGGTGTTCTGTTGCTGACCATCATCACTCGTACATGCCGCGAGCAGCATAATTCCTGCTACGACGCAGACTCCAGGCAACTGCTTACGCATTGCGCACCCCTTACACGCTTTTCGATAACATTTTTCTGTGGGTGTGGATCGACATGACAATCCCGAACCCGGCCATCAACACGATCAGTGCTGAGCCTCCGTAACTGACCAACGGAAGCGGAACGCCTACAACAGGCAGAATCCCACTCACCATACCAATATTAACGAAGACATAAACGAATAAAATCAACATTAAGCCACCGGCCATCACGCGACCAAAGGTGGTTTGTGCGTGGGCGGCGATCCACAGGCCACGCATAATCAGCAGTATATACAGCGCCAGCAGGATCAGTATCCCAATCAGACCCAGCTCTTCCGCCAGGACAGCGAAGATAAAGTCGGTGTGGCGTTCGGGTAAAAATTCCAGTTGCGACTGGGTACCGTGTAACCATCCCTTACCGCTCAGACCGCCGGAACCAATCGCAATTTTAGACTGAATGATGTGGTAACCGGCACCCAACGGGTCGGTTTCCGGGTCGAGTAACATCATCACACGCTGACGCTGATAATCGTGCATCAGGAAGAACCACAGGATCGGAATGAACGCCGCGAGCAGCAGTACAGCGACGCCAATTAAACGCCAGCTCAGACCCGAGAGGAACAGCACGAACAGGCCGGAAAGCGCGACCAGAATCGAGGTCCCGAGGTCAGGCTGTGCCGCCACCAACAGCGTCGGCATAAAAATCAGCACCAGCGCGATGGCCGTGTTCTTCAGGGACGGCGGACAGACGTCGCGGTTGATAAAGCGTGCGACCATCAGAGGAACCGCGATTTTGGCGATTTCAGAAGGCTGAAAACGTACAATGCCGAGATCCAGCCAACGCTGCGCGCCTTTGGATATTGCCCCGAATGCATCGACCGCCACCAGCAGAATAATACAGAAAATATAGAGATACGGCGCCCAACCTTCATAGACGCGCGGCGGGATCTGCGCCATGACCACCATGATCACCAGCCCCATCGTAATCTGACCGACTTTACGCTCCATCATGCCAATGTCCTGGCCGCTGGCGCTCCAGATAACCAGTGAGCTGTAAACCAACAGCGCCAGCAAAATCAGTAACATGGTGGGATCAATATGGATTTTATCCCAGAATGTTTTTTTGTTCGGATTATCCGTCATGGTTATTGATCCTCCGCCGCTGCAACCGCCGGGTTTTCCGCTGGCAGATCGGTGTTGTTATCGCCCAACATGATGTGGTCAAGAATCTGACGCATAATGGTCCCCACCGCCGGACCCGCCCCCCCGTTTTCCAGAATGATGGCGACGGCCACCTGCGGGTTGTTATACGGTGCAAATGCGGTCATCAGTTTATGGTCACGCAGACGCTCGGCAATTTTATGCGCGTTATAGGTTTCATTGGCTTTCAGGCCAAAGACCTGTGCGGTACCGGATTTAGCGGCAATTTTATATGGCGCGCTGGCAAAATATTTATGCGCGGTCCCGTTGCCACGGTTGGCGACGCCATACATGCCGTCTTTCGCCAGTTCCCAATAACCAGAATGAATATCGCCGACCGGTGGCTCCTGCGGTTGTACCCAGGGAACCTTCTTGCCGTTTTCTGCGGTACTCATCAGCAGATGAGGCACCTTCACGACGCCGTCATTAATCAGGATCATCAGCGCCTTACTCATCTGAATCGGCGTTGCCGTCCAGTAGCCCTGACCGATGCCGACCGGAATGGTATCGCCCTGATACCAGGGTTTTTTAAAGCGTTTGAGCTTCCATTCGCGGGTAGGCATGTTGCCGGAACGCTCTTCCGCCAGGTCGATACCGGTATAGTGACCGTAACCGAATTTGCCCATCCACTCGGAGAGGCGATCGATCCCCATGTCATAGGCGACCTGATAGAAGAAGGTATCCGCCGATTCTTCCAGTGATTTAGTAATGTTCAGGTGTCCGTGACCCCATTTCTTCCAGTCACGGTAGCGTTTTTCCGAGCCGGGCAACTGCCACCAGCCTGGGTCAAACAGGCTGGTATTACGGGTGATAACGCCGGCGCTTAATGCAGACACAGCGACATACGGTTTCACCGTCGACGCAGGTGGATAAACCCCCTGCGTTGCGCGGTTGACCAGCGGCGTGTTCGGATCGTTAAGCAAACCGGAATAGTCTTTACTGGAGATACCGTCGACGAACAGGTTCGGGTCGTAACTGGGCATTGAAACCAGGGCCAGTACGCCGCCGGTGCGCGGGTCGGTGACCACCACGGCCGCGCGGCTACCGGCAAGCAGCGTCTCGATATACTGCTGCAGTTTGAGATCCAGCGTCAGGTAGATGTCGTGTCCGGCCTGTGGGGGGACTTCTTTGAGCTGACGGATGACGCGACCACGGTTGTTGACCTCGACTTCCTCGTAGCCGGTTTGACCGTGCAGCACATCTTCGTAGTAGCGCTCTATCCCCAGTTTCCCGATGTCATGCGTCGCGGCGTAGTTGGCCAGTTTGCCGTCTTTATCCAGTCGCTCAACGTCTTTATCGTTAATCTTCGACACGTAGCCAATGACGTGGGTAAGTGCGGAACCGTATGGGTAGAACCGGCGCTTATACCCTTTCACTTCCACACCCGGGAAGCGGTACTGGTTCACGGCAAAACGCGCAACCTGTACTTCGGTGAGGTTGGTTTTGACGGGAATAGAGGTAAAGCGGTGGGAACGTGCGCGCTCTTTCTTGAAGGCGGCAATATCGTCATCGGTCAGGTCGACAACGCTGCGCAGGGCATCCAGCGTTTGCTGCACGTTATCAACCTTCTCGGGCATCATTTCGACCTGATAAATGGTGCGGTTCAGGGCGAGAGGAATGCCATTACGGTCATAAATAATGCCGCGGCTGGGGGCGATAGGCACCAGCTTAATCCGGTTCTCATTCGAGCGAGTCTGGTAATCGGTAAAACGGACGATCTGCAAGTTATACAGATTGGCGATAAGCACGCCGGTGAGCAGTAAGATACCCAAAAAAGCGACCAGCGCCCGGCGCACAAATAGCGCGGACTCAGCCGTATAGTCGCGAAAAGAATTCTGTAATTTCATCCGCTGCTTAGTCTACTCAAGCTCAATGATCACTCACGGTGATAAGGGTGATTAGTGGTAATGCTCCACGCCCGATACAGGCTCTCTGCCACCAGCACCCGGACAAGCGGATGGGGAAGCGTGAGTGCAGAGAGCGACCAACTTTGTTCTGCCGCGGCTTTGCAGGCAGGGGATAATCCCTCCGGCCCGCCAATTAACAGGCTGACATCACGACCGTCCAGTTTCCAGCGTTCCAGTTCGGTCGCCAGTTGCGGCGTGTCCCAGGGCTTACCGGGTATATCCAGGGTGACGATGCGATTTTTGCCAGCGGCAGCCAGCATCTGCTCACCCTCTTTGTCGAGAATACGCTTGATATCCGCGTTCTTGCCGCGTTTGCCGGCCGGAATTTCGATCAGCTCAAAAGGCATGTCTTTGGGAAAACGCCGCAGGTACTCGGTAAAACCGGTTTGTACCCAGTCGGGCATTTTCGTGCCTACCGCGACAAGTTGAAGCTTCACGCATTAACTCCAGAGTTTTTCCAGCTCATACAGGCGACGGCTCTCTTCCTGCATAACGTGGACAATCACTTCACCCAGGTCAACGACGATCCAGTCGGCGACGCTCTCACCTTCCACGCCCAGCGGCAGCATTCCCGCAGCGCGAGATTCCTGCACGACGTGGTCAGCAATAGACATAACGTGACGGCTGGAAGTACCGGTACAGATGATCATGCAGTCGGTAATACTGGATTTGCCCTGAACGTCTAAGGCGATGATGTCCTGACCTTTAAGGTCATCAATTTTGTCGATAACAAAATCCTGGAGTGCTTTACCCTGCAAGTTTTCCCCCTGGGTGCATGAATGAGTATTAATAAGCCTGTCAGTATACCTGAACCCACCGGCTTTTCGGGACAAATGTCACCGGGTGACTTTGGAAAGTGGGCTATCATCCCACCCCATGCAACAGAATGCATCGCCATTTTTGTAAAACAATTTCTGCAAAACGCTGAAGGGTGGGAAAAGTCTGGCAGCGGAGAATAGCAGCCTGTCCGGGGGTGTCAATGGGCGGAGCGTTGCTGGCAGTAAAAAACAGATATTTTACTCGCCGGGCGTCCATATCGCTCTGCTGTTGAGAACCCGAAGCGTGGCAAAATCGCCAGTAAAATCAATGGCACTCCAGCAGCCTTGCTCAACGCGAAAATGCCACATCGCCGCGGCGGGCATGGCAAGCAACCGGGCGATTAACAGGCTGAGAACACCCTGATGGCTGACTATCAGCACATGATCATGGTGCTGATAGTCAGCGAGGATCGAAATTGCCTGCTCAACGCGCTGGGCGAAAGCCTGAAATCCTTCCCCATTGGTGGGAACGGCATTTTGCCAGTCGTTGCACCAGGCCGCGTAGTTTTCGGCATCTTCGCGGGCCAGATCCTGGTGATGACGCATCTCCCAGTCACCAAAAAACATCTCATTGAGCTCAGGCTTCACCTGTAGCGGCAGTTCACGTCCCTGAAGCACTAAGCGCGCCGTGTGCTGCGCGCGCTCCAGTTCGCTACACAGCACCTGCTTAAAGGGAACCTGGCGAAGCAGTGTATTCAGCGTTTGCGCTTGCGCCACGCCGCGCCCGGTCAACGGTGTGGGGGCATGACCGCTGTACAATCCCGCCACATTAGCCTCGGTTTCACCATGACGAACTAACCAGAGTCGCATTTATCCCTCGTGATACGTATTCGCGCAAAACATGATATTCGCCCTGAATGCGCGCGCTAATTTCTCTAAAATAGCCTCTTTTGCCAGGAGCGGCACGATGTCTCTATTCCAAAGCGCCCACGGCGGTAATATCCGTGAGGCGGCTGAGTTTCTCGGGATCTCGCCCGAGAAGTTGCTGGATTTTAGCGCGAATATTAATCCACTGGGTATGCCTGAAACGGTAAAACGCGCCATTGTCGACAATTTACACCTTGCCGAGCGCTATCCTGACGTCGATTACCGCCATCTGCATCAGGCACTGGCCCGACATCATCAGGTTCCCGTCGAATGGATCCTCGCCGGAAACGGTGAGACGGAGTCGATCTTTACTCTGGTGAACGGTTTGAAACCGCGGCGAGCGATGATCGTCGCGCCGGGATTTGCCGAATACCGCCGCGCGTTGCAGTGGAGCGAATGCGCGATTGATACGTTCATGCTGCGTGAAGAGGATGGCTGGCAACTGACCGGGGCGATTCTTGATGCGTTAACGGCAGAACTGGACTGTCTGTTTTTGTGCACGCCTAACAATCCCACCGGATTACTGCCGGAGCGGGCGTTACTCGAGGCGATTGCCGGGCGCTGTCAGGCGCTAAATATTGCGCTGATTCTTGATGAAGCATTTATCGATTTTATCGCAGACGAAGCGGGATTTATTCCGCTGTTAAAGGATAACCCGCATATCTGGGTTCTGCGTTCACTGACAAAATTCTATGCCATCCCGGGACTGCGGCTGGGATATCTCCTTAACAGCGATGTGCAGGCGGTCGCGGCGATGAGGGCGCGCCAGATGCCGTGGTCGATCAACGCTTTTGCTGCACTGGCAGGGGAACAGGTGCTGGAGGATACCGCGTATCAACAGGCGACATGGCAGTGGTTGCGGGAAGAGGGCGGACGTTTTTATCAGCAGCTGTGTGCGCTGTCGGGACTGACGGTCTATCCCGGTCAGGCGAATTATCTTCTGCTGCGTTGCGAAACCGATCTCCAGCGCGCTTTGCTGACGCGACATATTCTGATCCGCAGTTGCGCCAATTACCCAGGTCTTGATGGACGCTATTTCCGCGTGGCAATACGCAGTCAGGAAGAGAACAACCGCCTGCTGGCGGCGTTAACCGAAGTACTTAGCGATACAGTCCATGCTCATTGATATAGTCCAGCACCGCGTGCGGCATCAGATCATCACACGGTTCGCCGTTTTCCAGCCGCTCGCGGATGATCGTGGCGGAAATATTGAACCACGGCGTCTCGGCGAGATAAATTTTCCCTGCCGGTAGCTGGTGCAGATCGTCCGGCGTATTCGTCAGATGTTGATCCAGCCAATGCTGATGCTGTTCCTGCGCCATTTCAAGCGGATAGCCCGGACGGCGGCAGACAATCAGATGGGTATTGTCGAGAATGGTTTCGTAGTCGTGCCAGGTCGGGAAGGTCAGCAACGAGTCCTGGCCGATGATAAACGCCAGTGGGGCATCTGGACCTTGCTCTTCACGCCAGGCCTTTAGCGTTTGCGCCGTATAGGAAGGGGTGTCGTGCTTTAGTTCGCGCTCATCAAGGATAAACAACGGCTTGTCGGCAATTGCCAGTTCAAGCATAGTTTTGCGCTGTTCACTCGTCGCCTCTGGCTGCGGGCGATGAGGAGGAACATTATTAGGCATCACGATGACCCGTGATAAACCAATCAGATTGGCCAGCGTTTCCACGGGTTTGAGGTGACCATAGTGCACCGGATCAAAGGTGCCGCCAAAGAGTGCCTGTAACGATTTCATATCAGCCATCAATAAAAACTTCAGCCAGCGCTTTGTGGCAAATCAGCAGTGAGAGCCCTTCAAGCTCCGCCCAGACCGACTGGCCATAGTCCTGCTTCAGCGTGATTTCCGTACGTGTCAGTAACTGGACCGCCTGACGTAACTGCGCCGGACTCAGTCGGTTCAGCGCGTCGCCAATCATGCCCCGACGGTTTTGCCAGACGCGATGCTTATCAAAAAGCGTGCGCAGCGGGGTATGGGCCGACTGGCGTTTCAGCGTAACCAGCAGCAACAGTTCACGTTGCAGGGTTCGCAGCAAAATAACCGGTTCGCTGCCTTCCAGACGTAACTGCTGAAGAATGTGCAGTGCGCGCTTACTTTTGCCCATGATCAGCGCATCCACCCAATGGAATGGGGTGAAGTGGGCGGCATCATTAACGGCCTGCTCGACGCGAGGCAGGGTGAGCTTTCCGTCGGGCCACAGTAACGATAAACGCTCCAGTGCCTGCGCCAGCGCCAGCAGGTTACCTTCATAGCAATAGCACAACAGTTGATTTGCTGCGTCGTCCAGCTGCAGATTATTTTGTTTTGCGCGCGCCGCCACCCAGCGGGGAAGTTGCGCCTGCTCCGGCGTCTGACAACTGATCTGTACGCTTCGATCGGTCAGCGCTTTAAACCATGCGGCATTTTCCTGGGCTTTGCTGAGCTTGTTACCGCGTACGATCAGCAGCAGATCGTCATGCAGCAACTTAACCAACGTTGCCAGTTGTTCATTAATCGCGGCATTCGGACCGTTTTCGGGCAGTAGCAACAACAGCGTCTGACGGCTGGCGAACAGACTCATCGCCTGGCATTGCGAGAATAATGCGTTCCAGTCGGTATTGTTGTCGAGAGTAAACGTGTGGTGTTCGTCGAACCCCTGCGTTGCCGCAACCTGACGGATGGCATCCTGGCCTTCCTGCAACAACAATGGGTCGTTTCCAAGGAGCAGATACGCCGCGCGCAACCCTTCAGAGAGTTGCGCGCGGAGTTGTTCAGGGTACAACCGAATCATCAGTTACCCAGCGTGCTGGAGACACGCGTTGAAGAGGAAGCGGGTGCCGCTTCTTTATCGTCAACGGCAACCTCTTCTTGCGATGAGAGACGATCCGCAGCATGTACGCTTGGCAGCTTACGAATTAATTGCTCCGCCGCTCTGTCGTACATTTCTTTGATGATCATATCCTGCTCGTTATCCTTCGCCAGCGCCATCTGTGGGTTGTCGAAGAACGAACGGAATACCCGGACGCTGATAGGATAAATATCGTGACCAGGAATCAATACTGACGCATTAACCGTCATAATCATCTGATATTCCGCTGTCTGCCCATTCTGGAAGACAGATGCGGTATCTTTCGAAATGCTGACCCGACCCAGACGCAGAGACGGTACGTCTTTACGCAGCGTACTCTTATCCAGCAGCTCAACGTCGTTCAGACGCAGTTGGTTACGCACCGCACGGCTTAGCGGACCGTTCGGATCCCCCGTGTCCAGAATCATGGTTTTCATGGTGTCCGGTACCTGCGTGGTATTGCGCAGGTGCCAGCCACATCCGGCGGTGGTTAACACCGCCAGAGATAACAACAATGTTGCCAGATATCGCACGCTTCCTCCCGCGCTTAGCCAACGACCAGATTGAGGAGTTTACCCGGTACGTAAATCACTTTACGCACGGTAACGCCATCAAGATATTTAGCGACCAGATGTTCCTGGCCAGCACGTTCACGAACCTGCTCTTCTGTCGCATTCACCGGAACGGTGATTTTACCGCGCACCTTGCCGTTAACCTGAACCACGACCAGCGTGGAGTCTTCGACCATTGCAGCATTGTCCGCAACTGGCCACGGCGCGTTGTCGATGTCGCCTTCGCCTTTCAGCGCCTGCCACAGCGTAAAGCAGACGTGTGGGGTGAACGGGTTAAGCATCCGGACTACCGCCAGCAGCGCTTCCTGCATCAGCGCGCGATCCTGCTCGTCATCCTGCGGGGCTTTCGCCAGCTTGTTCATCAGCTCCATCACGGCGGCAATCGCGGTGTTGAAGGTCTGACGGCGGCCGATATCATCGGTCACTTTAGCGATCGTTTTGTGTACATCGCGACGCAGCGCTTTCTGATCTTCTGTCAGCACGTCAACGTTCAGCGACGCAACATCGCCACGGGAAGTGTGTTCATACACCAGTTTCCAGACACGTTTCAGGAAGCGGTTAGCGCCTTCCACGCCGGACTCCTGCCATTCCAGCGTCATATCAGCCGGAGAGGCGAACATCATAAATAGACGCACGGTATCCGCGCCGTAACGCTCAACCATTACCTGCGGGTCGATACCGTTGTTTTTCGACTTGGACATTTTGCTCATGCCGGTATACACCAGCTCATGGCCCGCCGCGTCTTTCGCCTTCACGATACGGCCTTTCTCGTCGCGTTCAACGATCGCATCCACCGGAGAAACCCAGTTACGCTCGCCGTTTTCGCCCACATAGTAGAACGCATCCGCCAGTACCATCCCCTGACACAGCAACTGTTTCGCCGGTTCGTCAGAGTTCACCATGCCGGCATCGCGCATCAGTTTGTGGAAGAAGCGGAAGTAGAGCAGGTGCATGATGGCATGTTCGATACCGCCAATGTAAATATCTACCGGCAGCCAGTAGTTTGCCGCTTTGGAATCCAGCATCCCTTCCTGATACTGCGGACAGGTGTAGCGCGCATAGTACCAGGATGACTCCATAAAGGTGTCGAAAGTGTCAGTTTCGCGCAGTGCAGGCTGGCCATTAACGGTGGTTTTTGCCCATTCAGGATCGGCTTTGATCGGGCTGGTGATGCCGTCCATCACGACATCTTCCGGCAGGATCACCGGCAATTGATCTTCCGGCGTTGGCAGCACGGTGCCGTCTTCCAGCGTGACCATCGGGATCGGCGCACCCCAGTAACGCTGACGGGAAACGCCCCAGTCGCGCAGACGGTAGTTGATCTTACGCTCGCCCACGCCTTTGGCGGCCAGCTTATCGGCAATGGCGTTGAAGGCCGCGTCGAAGGCCAGACCGTCAAATTCGCCAGAGTTAAACAGAACGCCTTTATCGGTCATCGCCTGTTCGGAAAGATCCGGCTCTGAACCATCGGCTGCCAGGATAACCGGTTTAATGGTTAAGCCGTATTTGGTGGCAAATTCGTAGTCGCGCTGATCGTGACCCGGTACGGCCATGACCGCGCCAGTGCCGTATTCCATCAGCACAAAGTTAGCCGCCCAGACCGGGATTGCTTCGCCAGTCAGCGGGTGAACCGCCTTAAAGCCGGTATCGACGCCTTTTTTCTCCATGGTCGCCATGTCAGCTTCGGCCACTTTGGTGTTACGGCATTCGTCGATAAAGGCTGCCAGTTCAGGGTTGTTCTCTGCCGCTTTCTGCGCCAGCGGGTGACCAGCGGCAACCGCCAGGTAGGTGGCACCCATAAAGGTGTCCGGGCGGGTCGTGTAAACGGTCAGCGTGTTGTCATAATCGTACACGTTGAAGGTGATTTCCACGCCTTCAGAACGACCAATCCAGTTGCGCTGCATCGTTTTCACGGTGTCAGGCCAGTGATCCAGTTTATCCAGATCGTTGAGCAGTTCATCGGCATAGGCGGTGATTTTAATAAACCACTGTGGGATCTCTTTACGCTCAACTTTGGTGTCGCAGCGCCAGCAGCAGCCGTCGATAACCTGTTCGTTCGCCAGTACGGTCTGATCGTTCGGGCACCAGTTGACCGCGGAGGTCTTCTTGTAGACCAGACCTTTTTTGTACAGTTCGGTAAAGAATTTCTGCTCCCAGCGATAGTATTCCGGGGTACAGGTCGCCAGCTCGCGGCTCCAGTCATAGCCAAAGCCCAGCATTTTGAGCTGGTTCTTCATGTAGGCGATATTATCGTAGGTCCACGGTGCCGGCGCGGTATTGTTTTTCACCGCCGCGCCTTCCGCAGGCAGGCCGAAGGCGTCCCAGCCGATGGGCTGCAACACGTTTTTGCCCAGCATGCGCTGATAACGGGCGATCACGTCACCGATGGTGTAGTTACGTACGTGGCCCATGTGTAGTCGACCAGAAGGATAGGGAAGCATAGACAGGCAGTAATACTTCTCTTTGCTCTCGTCTTCGGTAACTTCAAATGTGCGCTTCTCATCCCAGTGAAGCTGTACTTTGGATTCTATCTCTTCCGGGCGGTATTGCTCTTGCATGGCAGCCAGTGGTCCTGTTTTCAATACAGCTACAAACGTAGCTTCGATGTGGTGTTTCAGATCCGCATAGCATAGCCCAAACGCCCGCGTCAAAACAGCCTTTCGCGCATTCAGGTTCGAATTCACGCCACGGTAATCCTTGCACGAATTTACATACTCTGTGGACAGTCTTGCAAAGCGCAACCCAAATAACGTCTATTATTATAGACAGTTAACGACCCAGGAGGCGAAACGATGAACAAGGTTGCTCAATATTACCGTGAACTGGTGGCGTCATTAAGTGAACGTCTGCGCAATGGCGAGCGTGATATCGATGCGCTGGTGGAACAGGCGCGGCAGCGGGTTTTGCAGGCCGGGGAGTTAACGCGAACCGAAGTGGACGAACTGATCCGCGCGGTCCGACGTGACCTGGAGGAATTTGCCCTCAGCTACGAAGAGAGCCTGGAGGAGGAGTCCGACAGCGTCTTTATGCGGGTAATTAAAGAGAGCCTGTGGCAGGAGCTGGCGGATATCACCGACAAAACGCAGCTCGAATGGCGTGAAGTGTTTCAGGATCTAAGTCATCACGGGGTATATCACAGCGGCGAAGTGGTGGGCCTGGGCAATCTGGTCTGTGAGAAGTGTCATTTTCACTTGGCGGTGTATACGCCGGACGTGTTGCCATTGTGCCCAAAATGTGGACACGACCAGTTCCAGCGTCGTCCGTTTGAACCGTAATCTAGTCTGATGCCGAGGTTGACGCATCTTATCAGGCCTACGGTGACTCATTACGTAGGCCGAATAAGCGTCAGCACCGTCCGGCATTGGTCATGCGTAAAACTGTAGCCGTTCTGCCAGCAGGTCTACAAATCCCTGACGATCGACATCCACCATCACGGTGGCATTCGGTTTATTGCCCGTCAGGAAGTAATAGTCCACCACGGTCATCCCCTGAGTGTATTTCCCCTGAGTTTCCACCCCAACCCAGCGTTCAACGGTGGTAAACAGTTCGGGTCTCAACAGCCAGGCGATGGTGCACGGGTCGTGCAGCGGTGCGCCGATAAATCCCCATTTCTCGTCTTTATGATACTCGAGGAAGAAGTCGAGTAGTTCAGCAACGATCGTGGAAACCGGGTTACCAATGGCGCGGAAGCGTTCGGTATCTGCGACATGAATTTGTGCTTTATGCGTGACGTCCAGACCGGCCATCACCACCGGAATCCCCGACTGGAAGACGATTTCTGCGGCTTCAGGGTCGACATAGATATTGAATTCGGCGGCAGGCGTCCAGTTGCCCAACCCCATCGCGCCGCCCATGATCACGATACGGGCGATTTTGTCACGCAGTTCAGGATGGCTGTTCAGCAACAGTGCGACGTTGGTTTGCGGCCCGGTTGAGACAAGGGTGACCGGTTGTGTGCTCTCGCGCAACGTCTTTGCCATCAGCTCAACGGCGGTGCATGGCTGCGGCGCAAAGGCGGGTTCCGGTAGCGCCGGGCCATCCAGTCCGCTTTCACCGTGGACGTTATCGGCAATGATCAGTTCACGCATCAGGGGCTTGGGCGCGCCGCCCGCCACTGGAATGTCCGTGCGGTTCAGCAGCGTTAACATTCGCAATACGTTGCGTAGCGTTTTATCGGGTGTCTGGTTTCCTGCGGATGAGGTGATGGCTTTAACGTCAAGTTCCGGTGAGGCGAGGGCGAGAACCAGTGCGATCGCGTCATCATGACCCGGGTCGCAATCTATGATTATTGGCAGTGCCATTGTTGCTCCTTATGAATGCTACATTGTGGCAAGGGTAACGCTGGGGTGAAAATGATTCGAGGAGCGAGGCAAGAAAGCGTGAGATGGCGCGCACTCTGACATGCGCGCCGAAAAGATTAATGCAGGATTTTGGCGAGGAAGTCTTTTGCGCGTTCGGATTTCGGGTTAGCGAAGAACTCTTCTTTCGGTGAGTCCTCAACGATTTTCCCTTCGTCCATAAAGATCACCCGATTCGCCACTTTGCGGGCAAAGCCCATTTCATGGGTCACCACCATCATGGTCATCCCTTCGTTGGCCAGTTCAACCATAACGTCCAGTACTTCGTTGATCATCTCTGGATCAAGCGCCGAAGTGGGTTCATCGAACAGCATGGCGATAGGATCCATACACAGCGCGCGGGCAATCGCCACACGCTGCTGCTGGCCGCCGGAAAGCTGCGCTGGATATTTATTGGCATGCGCGGCAAGGCCCACGCGTTCCAGCAACTTCTGCGCTTTTTCACGCGCCGGGGCTTTATCACGCTTAAGCACTTTTACCTGCGCCAGGGTCAGGTTTTCAATAATCGACAGATGCGGGAACAGCTCAAAGTGCTGGAACACCATCCCGACGCGTGAGCGTAACTTCGCCAGATCGGTTTTTTTGTCGTTGACCATAATACCGTTCACGGTGATTTCACCTTTTTGCACCGGCTCCAGGCCGTTAACGGTTTTGATCAGTGTCGACTTTCCGGAACCTGACGGGCCGCAGACGACCACCACTTCGCCTTTTTTCACTTCCGTGGAGCAGTCGGTCAGCACCTGAAAGTGACCATACCATTTAGAAACATTTTTCAGGGTAATCATTAAACTGTCCTTTTCTTCAAATAGCTGACCAACAACGACGCGCTCAGGCTGATAACAAAGTAAACGGCACCGGCAAACAGGATCATTTCGACCTGTGTACCATCACGCTCGCCAATCGTAGACGCAGTGCGGAAGAAATCCGCGAGACTTAAGACGTACACCAGAGACGTATCCTGGAACAGGACGATGCCCTGCGTCAGCAGCAGCGGTACCATCGCGCGAAACGCCTGCGGCAAAATGATGAGCTTCATTGACTGCCAGTGGGTCATCCCCAACGCCAGCGCCGCACTTGACTGTCCGCGGGAAATACTCTGGATGCCCGCACGGATAATTTCGGAGTAATAGGCGGCTTCAAACATCGAAAATGCGACCATTGCTGAAATCAGGCGAATATCGGTTTTCGGCGACAGCCCCAGTACGTCCTGTAATAGCCCCGGCACAATCAGATAGAACCACAACAGTACCATCACCAGCGGGATGGAGCGGAAGACGTTAACGTACGCTTTAGCAAACCAGGCGACAGGCGCAAAACTGGAAAGGCGCATAACGGCGAGAATAGTGCCCCAGACAATACCGATAATCACCGCGGTGACGGTAATTTTCAGTGTAATGAGCAGCCCATCCAGCAGATAGGGCAGGGAAGGGACAATTGAACTCCAGTCGAATTCGTACATTATTTGCCTCCCAGATTGCCAGGCAGGCGGATTTTACGTTCCACCAGACTCATCACCAGCATGATGAAGGCATTAATCAACACGTACGCCAGGGTAATGGCGGTAAATGACTCCCAGGCATGCGCCGAGTAATCGAGCAGCTTCCCGGCCTGCGCGGCCATATCGACCAGACCGATGGTCGAGGCGATGGCGGAGTTTTTCACCAGGTTCATCATCTCAGAGGTCATCGGCGGGACGATCACCCGATAGGCGTTAGGCAACAACACGTAGCGGTAGGCCTGCGGCAGGGTCAGTCCCATCGCCAGCGCTGCGTTTTTTTGACCGCGTGGCAGTGACTGAATGGCGGCACGAACCTGTTCGCAAACGCGCGCGGCGGTAAACAGCCCCAGACAGAGCATGGACGATACGAAGAACTGAATATTGGGATCCAGTTCTGCCTTAAACCACATGCCAAGATCTTCTGGCAGCAGTTCAGGCACCACCAGATACCAGGTGAAGAACTGGACGATCAGCGGTACGTTACGGAACAGTTCTACATACAGGGTGCCGATCCCGGAAAAGAAGCGATTCGGGACGGTGCGTAAAATGCCAAATAAAGAACCGACCAGGAAGGCAATGATCCAGGCGGTGATGGAAAGTGCGACGGTAACCTGGAAACCGCTCCAGAGCCAGCCGAGATAGGTGGTGTTGCCGAATGGGGCCTGTTGTAAAAAAATGCCCCAGTTCCAGTCTATTGACATACATCTACTCCGAAAAAATAAGGGTAGCAGCGCTACCCTCGAAGATTGTTATCCAGCGTACTTCGGTTTTCAGGCCTGATGGGGAACGACCATCAGGCATATAGTCTGTCCGTGCTGCATAGCAATCGAGAGGGCAAGGAGTTCCCGCCCCATTTCGTTCTAGTTAGTTAAGTGCTTTATCATTCGGTTCTTTGAACAGCGCTTGCATTTCGTCCGACAGTTCGAAGTTCATGTTCAGGTTTTTCGGTGGGATCGGATTTTTGAACCACTTATCAAACCATTTCGCGGCTTCGCCTGAAGTCTGCGCCTGGGCGATGGTGTCATCCATCAGCTTTTTGAACTCAGGATCGTTCTTACGCAGCATGCAGCCGTAAGCTTCCTGAGACTGTGGTTTGCCGACGATTTCCCAGTTGTCCGGTTTCTTCGCCTTCGCGCGTTCACCGGCCAGCAGGGCATCATCCATCATAAAGGCAACGGCGCGACCGCTTTCCAGGGTACGGAAAGAGTCACCGTGGTCTTTAGCGCTGATGATACGCATATCCATTTTTTGCTCGTCGTTCAGCTTGTGCAGCAGAATTTCAGAGGTGGTACCTGAGGTGACAACAACCGCTTTGCCTTTCAGGTCCGGGAAGTCTTTAATGTCGCCGCCTTTTTTCGCCAGCAGACGGGTGCCGACGACAAAGATGGTGTCAGAGAAAGCGGCCTGTTTCTGGCGCTCAAGGTTGTTGGTGGTGGACCCGCACTCAAAGTCGAAAGTGCCGTTTTGCAGCAGCGGAATACGGTTCTGCGACGTAATCGGGATCAACTTCACCTGCAGATCGGGCTTGTTCAGCTTCTTCTTCACGGCTTCAACGATGGCGTTGGAGTAATCCTGAGAATAACCCACCACTTTCTGCTGATTGTCGTAATAAGAGAATGGCACGGAGGATTCACGGTGACCGACGACGATAACGCCGTTTTTGGCGATCTTGTCCAGCGTGCTGCCTGCGGCAGGGGCCGCATCTTCCGCATGTACCAGACCGGCTGACATTCCCATTACCAGCATTGCTGCGGCTAGCTTACGTAATTGCATATCCAACTCCTTATCGTCTGCGCCGTCGACGCAGTGATACCTATTGTGAGTGTCTGTGTTGTTATCACCTGCAACTTAAGCGTGCAGTGTTTTACCTGTTTGTTAACATTTAGTCTGGCTTAATGTAAAGATATTGCTGCGTTATTGTTTATTTTTGCGAAGTGCGCCGCACCGTTTAGAGGCAAAAATCCCTCGTTGCACCGTTTCGGTGCTACCGGTGAACTGCTTTAGTGCGACGACGTTGCGCTGAACGCCAAAAACAGGTTTGCCTTTGTTAACAAAGCAATAGACGTGCCAGAATGGAAGAAGAGAATGGAGAATGGTAGGCCGGATAAGACGCGTAAGCGCGGTTATCCGGCCTGATGCAGGGAGAAATCGATTATTTACGACGTTGACGCAAACTCATTAACACGGCGGCAAAACCGAACAGCGCGGTCAGGAACCACAGCGGCCAGTTGCCAGTGCGAGCATATGGCGTTAAGCCTGTTGTTGGCGTTACATCGGCGGTTAACACCTGGCGTGTAAATTGCGGGATCATCGCCTGAATCTCGCCCTGCGGACCAATCACCGCTGTAATACCGTTGTTAGTACTGCGCAGCAGGGGGCGTGCCAGCTCCAGCGAGCGCATCCGCGCCATCTGGAAATGCTGCCAAGGACCAATCGACTTACCAAACCACGCATCGTTGGAGATGGTTAGCAGAAAGTCCGTGTCCGGGCGGAAGTTATCGCGTACCTGTTCACCCAGAATGATCTCGTAGCAAATCGCGGCGGTCAGTGCTAAACCGTGCGCATGCAGCTGCGGCTGAATGTACGGGCCGCGGCTGAACGAGGACATCGGCAGGTCAAAGAACGGCGCTAAGGGGCGCAGAATGGATTCCAGCGGCACAAACTCACCAAACGGCACCAGATGGTTTTTGTTGTAGCGGTTGGTGGAGTCATAACGGTAAGGATTGTCTTTCCCCAACGTGATGATGGTGTTGTAGGTGTCGTAACGGTTCTGCTTGTTCAGTCGCGCATCGACAATACCGGTAATCAGCGAGCTGTTCTTTGAACGCAACAGGTCATCCAGCATGCCCAGAAAGCGCTGCTGGTTGATTTCCAGATCCGGAATGGCGGATTCCGGCCAGATGATCAGCTGCGATTTCCCCATTTCGGGCTGCGTCGCATCCAGATAGATCTTGAGCGTATTCATCAACTGGCCTTCGTCCCATTTCAACGACTGCGGGATATTGCCCTGAACCAGCGACACGCGGGTCGTTCTTTCCGGCTCCAGGGTGAACCACTGGATATAGCGCAGTGGGAAAGGGAGCGCGAAAAGAACGATGGCGACCACCAGCGGACGCCAGTTACGGCTGACCAGCGAGAGAACCAGCAATCCGCTGACCATCATCAACAGGAAGTTTATGGCTTCGACACCCATGACCGGTGCCAGCCCTTTCAGCGGGCCGTCGATCTGACTGTAGCCGAACTGCAGCCACGGAAATCCGGTCAGCACCCAGCCACGCAGAAATTCCGTTAGCTGCCAGACTACCGGTGCGGCAATGGCAACCCGCAGCCAGCTGGTTTTTGGCCACAGACGCGCAAGCACGCCAGCAAACAGTCCGGTATACAGCGAAAGGTATGCCGCGAGCAGCACCACAAGGAAGACGTTCACCGGGCCTGGCATCCCGCCAAACTGCGCGATGCTGACGTAAACCCAGTTGATACCTGTACCGAAGAGTCCCAGTCCCCAGAAATAGCCAATAGCAGCTGACTGACGCGGGCGACGATTCAGGGTGAGTGCCTGCAAGCCCATCAGCGACACAATCGCAGCGGGCCAGATGTCATAAGGAGAAAAAGCCAGCGTACCGCAGGCACCGAATAATAACGCCAGCAGCAGGCGAATGCGCTGGCGTTCAAGTAATGAGGCAAAAGCCATTGAGTTCTTCTTCCCGTTCGGTGTTATTCGTCCAGTTTTGGCTGGGGGGAGTCATCCGGAATTCTGACGTGAACCTGAATAATACGACGGCTGTCGGCCATAGCCACTTTGAACTGGTAACCATCGATATCAATGGTTTCACCCCGTGCGGGCAGGTGACCAAACGCCTGCATCACCAGACCCCCAATGGTATCGACTTCTTCGTCGCTAAAGCTGGTGCCGAAGGCATCATTGAAGTCTTCGATCGGCGCGAGCGCGCGAATGGTCCAGGTATGGCGACTGAGCTGACGGAAGTCGATATCATCTTCTTCGTCGTATTCATCTTCGATTTCACCGACGATCAGTTCGAGGATATCTTCAATGGTGACCAGACCAGAGACACCGCCGAATTCGTCGATGACGATAGCCATATGGTAACGCTGAGAGCGAAACTCTTTGAGCATACGGTCAACGCGTTTGCTCTCCGGGACGACAACGGCCTGGCGTAACACTTTCTCCATGCTGAAGGCTTCGGCATCGCTGCGCATAAACGGCAGCAAGTCCTTGGCCATCAGAATCCCTTCAATGTGATCTTTGTCTTCGCTGATCACCGGAAAACGCGAGTGGGCGGACTCGATGATGACATCGAGGCATTCGTCCAGCGTCTGGTTGCGTTTCAGGGTAATCATCTGGGAGCGGGGAATCATGATGTCGCGAACGCGCTGGTCCGCAATGTCCATCACCCCTTCGAGCATATCGCGCGTATCTTCATCGATAAGGTCGTTCTGCCCGGAATCACGGATCAGCGCCAGCAATTCATCACGGTTTTTCGGTTCACCGTGGAAAAGTTGGCTCAGTAACAGGGAGAAAAATCCCTTCTTGCTGTTTAACGTGTCACTACTGTGTGAATTGTCGTCGCTCATGGCGTCGTATGGGTTCTCTTGTTAGTTAATCTCTTGCTCAATGCGCGCAAACTCAGCGCATGGCATCACCAGAAACCACCGGGCATTCGCCCGGTCGCTTATTCCTTCTCGGCAATGTACGGATCCTCATAGCCCAGAGCAAGCATAATCTCTGTCTCGAGGGATTCCATCTCTTCTGCCTCGTCGTCTTCGATATGATCGTAACCCAGCAAATGCAGGCTGCCGTGGACGACCATGTGCGCCCAGTGGGCATCCAGCGGCTTACCTTGATCCTGGGCTTCCTGTTCAACTACCTGACGGCAGATGATCAAATCACCGAGCAGCGGCATTTCAATCCCTGGCGGCGCTTCAAACGGAAAAGAGAGCACGTTGGTCGGCTTATCTTTCCCACGATAGGTCAGATTGAGGTCGTGGCTTTCGGCCTCGTCCACCAGGCGAATCGTCACTTCTGATTCTTCCTGAAATTGCGGGATAACCGCATTCAACCAGGCCTGAAACTGGCTCTCTTCCGGCAAACCGCTGTTGTTCTCACACGCCAGTTGCAAATCAAGGATCACCTGACTCATTTCTGTTCCTGTTGTTCCTGAGCTTCACGCTTGCGCTCGGCAGCCAGCTCGGCTTTACGTTTTTGTTCGGCTTCTTCCCAGGCTTCATAGGCGTTAACGATACGGGCTACCACCGGGTGGCGCACGACGTCTTCGCTGTGGAAGAAGTTAAAGCTGATCTCGTCGACCTCTGCCAGCACCTCAACGGCATGGCGCAGACCCGATTTGATGTTGCGCGGCAGGTCAATCTGCGTGACGTCGCCGGTAATCACCGCCTTCGAGTTAAAGCCGATACGGGTCAGGAACATCTTCATCTGTTCGATAGTGGTGTTCTGACTTTCATCAAGAATGATAAAGGCATCGTTCAGTGTACGTCCGCGCATATAGGCCAGCGGAGCCACTTCAATCACGTTGCGCTCAATCAGCTTTTCAACTTTCTCGAAGCCGAGCATTTCGAACAGGGCGTCATACAGCGGGCGCAGATACGGGTCGACCTTCTGGCTCAAATCGCCTGGCAGGAAGCCCAGTTTTTCCCCGGCTTCAACCGCCGGACGGGTCAGTAGAATACGGCGGATCTCCTGGCGCTCAAGGGCATCCACGGCAGCGGCAACGGCGAGGTAGGTTTTCCCTGTACCGGCAGGACCGACGCCGAAGGTGATGTCATGGTCGAGAATGTTGGCGATGTACTGCGCCTGGTTAGGTGTACGCGGTTTAATCACACCACGCTTGGTTTTGATATTGACCGCTTTGCCGTACTCGGGAACGCTCTCAGCGCTCTGCTCAAGCACACGCGCTTCTTTAATCGCAAGGTGGATTTGTTCCGGTTCGATATCCTGCGTCTGGCCGCGCATCGGCGCAGTATCCACATACAGGCTGCGCAGGATATCTGCCGCAGCGGTGACGCAAATCGGGCGACCGGTCAGTTTAAAATGGTTGTCACGGCGGTTAATCTCGATGCCGAGACGGCGTTCCAGCTGTTTGATGTTGTCGTCAAACGGGCCGCAAAGGCTCAGCAGGCGGGCGTTGTCTGCGGGCTCAAGGGTAATTTCGCGAGTGTCTGTGTTCAAACTGTTCCTCTTATGCATAGGGAGCCGGAAGGCGAACATTCACCGGCCTGTCAGGAAATTATTCACGCCACGGGTGAAAGGCGCAAGCACTGGAATAAAGATGGGGGCGCAGAGAGGAAATACAAGAGCCTTATCGGGCCTGTGAAGCGTCGTGCTTTGTAGGCCCGATAAGCGCAGCGTTATCGGGCATTTTGACGTTTTCAGCAGAATTAAGGCTGCCAGAACCCGACGCCAATCTCGTTCTCTTTACGGGTTCGCGCAATCACCGATTCCGGGGTTTCTGCAATGCGCAGACCCATTTCGTCTTCGGTACGCACCACTTTCCCGCGCAGTGAGTTGGTCCAGACATCGGTAATTTCCACATCGACAAATTTACCAATCATCTCCGGCGTGCCTTCGAAGTTCACCACGCGGTTATTTTCGGTACGACCAGACAATTCCATGATGCTCTTACGCGACGTTCCTTCTACCAGAATACGCTGAACGGTGCCGAGCATACGACGGCTCCAGGCCATTGCCTGCTGGTTAATGCGATCCTGAAGAATATACAGACGCTGTTTCTTCTCTTCTTCCGGCACATCATCGACCATATCGGCGGCTGGCGTTCCCGGACGTGCAGAGAAGATGAAGCTGTAGCTCATGTCGAAATTAACGTCAGCAATCAGCTTCATGGTCTGCTCGAAGTCCTGGGTGGTTTCACCTGGGAAGCCGACGATGAAGTCGGAGCTTATCTGAATGTCCGGACGTGCCGCACGCAACTTGCGAATGATCGCTTTATATTCCAGCGCCGTGTGGGTACGTCCCATCAGATTCAGTACGCGATCCGAACCGCTCTGTACCGGCAGGTGCAGGAAGCTCACCAGTTCCGGCGTGTCGCGATAGACGTCGATAATGTCGTCGGTGAACTCGATCGGATGGCTGGTGGTGAAGCGGATGCGATCGATACCGTCAATGGCGGCAACCAGACGCAGCAGGTCGGCGAACGAACCGGTGGTACCGTCGTAGTTTTGTCCGCGCCAGGCGTTGACGTTCTGGCCAAGCAGATTGACTTCACGGACGCCCTGAGCCGCAAGCTGGGCGATTTCAAACAGAATGTCATCAGACGGACGGCTGACTTCCTCACCGCGGGTGTAAGGCACCACGCAGTAAGTACAATATTTGTTGCAGCCTTCCATAATAGAGACAAACGCGGTCGGACCTTCCGCACGCGGTTCTGGCAGGCGGTCAAACTTCTCGATCTCCGGGAAGCTAATATCAACAACCGGACTACGGTTGCCGCGAACGGAGTTAATCATTTCCGGCAGGCGATGCAGCGTTTGCGGCCCGAAGATAATGTCGACATAGTGCGCGCGTTGGCGGATATGATCGCCTTCCTGAGACGCCACACACCCGCCGACGCCGATGATCAGATCGGGATTTTTCTCTTTCAAGAGCTTCCAGCGGCCCAACTGATGGAAGACTTTTTCCTGAGCCTTCTCGCGGATTGAGCAGGTATTCAGCAGCAGCACATCCGCTTCTTCCGCCACATCGGTCAGTTGATACCCGTGAGTGGCATCCAGCAGATCGGCCATCTTCGATGAATCGTATTCGTTCATCTGACAGCCCCAGGTTTTAATATGGAGTTTTTTGGTCATCGACTTGCTCTTGCGAAATAGTGGCTGAATTGCAGGGCGCATAGTGTAATGCTTTGCTGCCCTGGTGACCAGTATGACCGTTATCAGCCTCAAGGGGTAAAAAATCCTGTAAACTTGTCTTATTCATGCAACAGGATGATTGACCATGACAAATCAACCAACGGAAATTGCCATTGTCGGCGGGGGAATGGTCGGTGGCGCACTGGCGCTGGGACTGGCACAACACGGCTTCACAGTAACGGTGATTGAACACGCCGCGCCTGCGCCGTTTGTTGCACACAGCCAGCCGGACGTGCGTATTTCGGCGATCAGCGCCGCCTCGGTTTCACTGCTGAAGGGACTCGGCGTCTGGGATGCCGTGCAGGGGATGCGCAGTCATCCCTATCGTCGACTGGAAACCTGGGAGTGGGAAAACGCACATGTGGTGTTTGACGCCAGCGAACTGAAGCTGCCGCTACTTGGGTATATGGTTGAAAACAACGTTCTGCAACAGGCGCTCTGGCAGGCGCTGGAAGCGCATCCGAAAGTGACGCTGCGGGTTCCGGCTTCGCTGATTGCGCTGCATCGCCATAACGAACGTCATGAGCTGGAACTGGCCGGTGGCGAGCGAATCACCGCAAAACTGGTGATTGGCGCGGATGGCGCAAATTCGCAGGTGCGGCAGATGGCCGGCATTGGCATTCACGCCTGGCAGTATGCGCAATCCTGTATGCTGATTACCGTTCAGTGCGAGAATGACCCTGGTGACAGCACCTGGCAGCAGTTTACGCCGGAGGGGCCGCGCGCGTTTCTGCCGCTGTTCGATAACTGGGCATCGCTGGTGTGGTATGACTCACCGGCGCGGATCCGTCAGTTGCAGGGGCTAAGTATGTCGCAGCTTCAGACGGAGATCGCGAAGCATTTCCCGGCGCGTCTGGGACAGGTGATGCCCGTCGCGGCAGGTGCGTTTCCGCTGACGCGCCGTCATGCCCTACAATATGTGCAGCCGGGGCTGGCGCTGGTTGGTGATGCGGCGCACACCATTCATCCGCTGGCCGGGCAGGGGGTAAACCTGGGCTATCGCGACGTGGATGCGCTGATTGATGTGCTGGTGAATGCCCGCAGTTATGGCGAGTCCTGGGCGAGTCAGCCGGTTCTGAAACGTTACCAGACCCGGCGCATGGCAGATAACTTCATCATGCAAAGCGGGATGGATCTGTTCTACGCCGGATTCAGTAATGATATGCAGCCGCTGCGGATTATTCGTAACCTTGGACTAATGGCGGCTGAACGCGCTGGCGTGTTAAAACGTCAGGCGCTGAAATACGCATTAGGGCTGTAGTGTTGATAAAGGCCTGATGGCGGTACGCTTATCAGGCCTGTTCGTTGGTCACTAGCAGAAAAGCAAAAAGCTCGCCGAAGCGAGCTTTTCTGATGTGGCTGGGGTACGAGGATTCGAACCTCGGAATGCCGGAATCAGAATCCGGTGCCTTACCGCTTGGCGATACCCCAATGGTATGTCGGTTATCTCGTGCCGGACTCAGCCCGGTGCTTTACAGCCTGGAGATATCCAATAGTGCAGTACATCTTGAAATTTGGCTGGGGTACGAGGATTCGAACCTCGGAATGCCGGAATCAGAATCCGGTGCCTTACCGCTTGGCGATACCCCAACAAATTGTTTTTGAACCCGTTTAAAGAAACTAACGTGTTCTGAATATGGTGGCTACGACGGGATTCGAACCTGTGACCCCATCATTATGAGTGATGTGCTCTAACCAACTGAGCTACGTAGCCAGGGTGTTTCTTCGATGGCTGGGGTACCTGGATTCGAACCAGGGAATGCCGGTATCAAAAACCGGTGCCTTACCGCTTGGCGATACCCCAATGACCGTCGCGGTAATCCGCAAACTCGAAGAAAAATGGCTGGGGTACCTGGATTCGAACCAGGGAATGCCGGTATCAAAAACCGGTGCCTTACCGCTTGGCGATACCCCATCCGTGCAACGCTTTTATGGGAATGGTGCGGGAGGCGAGACTTGAACTCGCACACCTTGCGGCGCCAGAACCTAAATCTGGTGCGTCTACCAATTTCGCCACTCCCGCAAAAAAGATGGTGGCTACGACGGGATTCGAACCTGTGACCCCATCATTATGAGTGATGTGCTCTAACCAACTGAGCTACGTAGCCCTCTTTTTTCGCGCTTACCTTATCGGCGTTGCGGGGCGCATTATGCGTATTGAGCCTTGAAGCGTCAACCCCTTTTTCATCGAAAACGCCCGGAATGTGACTGTTTGGTTAGGTTGCGAACAGCGTGGCGCAATATTCGGCAATTATTGGTTATTAATCGCTTTCTGAACCGTTTTTCAGGATCAAAAAAGGGCCCCGAAAGGCCCTTTTTCATCAGCGTGGCTTATTGATAAGCGGACTGGTGAACACCCACTGCGCGACCAGATGGATCGTTCATGGTTTTGAACGCTTCGTCCCATTCGATCGCCTTAGCAGAAGAGCAGGCGACGGAAGGGCCACCCGGTACACATTCTGCGGCGCTTGGTACCGGGAACAACTCTTCGAAGATCTCGCGGTACAGATACGCTTCTTTTGAGGACGGCGTGTTGTACGGGAAGCGGAAGCGGGCGGTTTCCAGTTGCTGATCGGAAACTTGCTTAGCGGCCACCTCTTTCAGGGTGTCGATCCAACTGTAACCCACACCGTCGGAGAACTGCTCTTTCTGACGCCATGCGACGCTTGCCGGCAGATAGGATTCAAAACATTCGCGAAGGATATGTTTTTCCATCTTGCCGTTGCCGCACATTTTATCTTCCGGGTTGATGCGCATCGCCACGTCGAGGAATTTTTTATCCAGGAACGGGACGCGTGCTTCCACCCCCCAGGCCGACATCGCCTTGTTGGCGCGGGCGCAGTCGAACATGTGCAGCGCCTGGAGTTTGCGTACGGTCTCTTCGTGCAGTTCTTTGGCGTCTGGCGCCTTATGGAAATAGAGATAGCCGCCGAACACTTCATCCGACCCTTCGCCAGACAGCACCATTTTGATGCCCATCGCCTTGATCTTACGCGACATTAAGTACATCGGCGTGGAGGCGCGAATGGTGGTGACATCGTAGGTTTCGATGTGATAAATCACGTCGCGGATCGCGTCCAGCCCTTCCTGTACCGTAAAGTGAATCTCATGGTGTACGGTCCCCAGATGGTTCGCCACTTCCTGCGCGGCTTTCAGATCCGGAGAGCCTTCCAGACCGACGGCAAAGGAGTGGAGTTGCGGCCACCAGGCTTCAGAACGTTCGTCATCTTCGACACGACGGGCGGCGAATTTTTTGGTGATCGCTGAGATAACGGAAGAGTCCAGGCCGCCAGAGAGCAGCACGCCGTAAGGCACGTCTGACATCAGGTGGCTTTTGACGGAATCTTCCAGCGCCTGACGCAGTTCGTTTTTGTCGGTAACGTTATCTTTTACCGCGTCAAAATCGAACCAGTCACGCTGATAGTACTGACGGATTTCACCGTCTTTGCTCCACAGATAGCTCCCCGCCGGGAACTCTTTAATGGTGCGGCACACCGGCACCAGCGCTTTCATTTCTGACGCCACATACAGGTTGCCGAATTCGTCGTAGCCCATATACAGCGGGATAATGCCGATATGGTCGCGACCAATCAAATATGCATCCTGCTCGCTGTCATACAGCGCGAAGGCAAACATCCCTTGCAGGTCGTCAAGAAACTCTACGCCTTTTTCCTGATACAGCGCGAGGATCACTTCGCAGTCAGAGCCGGTCTGGAACGCGTAGCGATCGCCATATTCTGCACGCAGCGCCTGGTGGTTATAGATTTCACCGTTGACGGCCAGCACGTGGGTTTTCTTTTCGTTATACAGCGGCTGCGCACCGGCGTTGACGTCGACAATCGACAGACGTTCATGGGCCAGAATGGCCTTATCACAGGCATAAATACCGGACCAGTCCGGGCCGCGATGGCGCATCAGGCGTGACAGCTCAAGCGCTTTTTTACGCAGTTCACCTGCATCTGACTTAATATCGAATACGCCGAAAATTGAACACATAACCTTCTCCGTTAACCTGTTGCGTAATGCTTTTTGTGTTTGCTTGCTAAAGAAAATGCCGCAAAGAAACAAGAGGCGCAAGGGGTTTGCGGTCTGAAAAAGAAAAAACGCAATGGCTATTGCTGAATGGTGAAAAAAGATTACGTATTGAGCATATTCATTGATGGATTATCAGTTTTTTGCCACTTTTGTTGAATGGAGTGGTTTTTTATGAGGCAGAAATGAAGAACCACGTCCTGAGACGTGGTTCGCTTTAAATAACGTCGATTTCAGCGACGGAGGGATAAATCCAGCTCGGGCGGAACGGCATACTGTCGATGTCATCCAGCGTGGAAACGCCGGAGAGCACCAGAATGGTTTCGAGTCCCGCCTGGAAGCCCGCGAGAATATCGGTGCGCAGGTTATCGCCGACAATGACCGTCTCTTCCGAGTGCGCCTGCATTTTATTTAACGCCGCGCGAATGATCCACGGACTGGGTTTACCAACGTAGAACGGTTTACGACCGGAGATTTTTTCGATACCTGCACAGAGCGCGCCACAGGCCGGATAAAACCCGCGACCGTGAGTGTCCGGGTTGGTAGCGATAAAGCGTGCGCCGTTGGCCACAAAGTAAGCTGCTTTGTGCATCATGTCCCAGTTGTAGGAACGGGTCTCGCCAACGATAACGAAATCCGGGTTTACATCGGTAATGGTGAAACCGGCTTTATACAATTCGTGGATCAGTGCGCCTTCGCCGACCACATATGCCTTTTTCCCTTCCTGACGACGCAGGAAATCGGCGGTCGCCATGGCCGAGGTATAAAACACGCTGTCCGGCACATTGACGCCAGCCGTCGCGAAACGGTTCGCCAGATCCTGGCCGGTCTGCGACGGGTAATTGGTCAACAGCACCAGCGGCAGGCCTTTTTCCATTACGCCAGTCAAAAATTCCGCCGCACCCGGTACGGCGACGTTGTCGTGCATTAGCACGCCGTCGATATCACAAATGACATTCTTAATGGTCATGAACTACCCAGGAGATGTGTTATTAATCCGATACTATAAGAGCGCATCAGTTTTCCAGCAAATGCTGGAGCAAAATACCGTTGAGCATAGCGCGTTTTACCAGCGCAAACGCACCGATGGCTGAGCGGTGATCCAACGTAGAACGCACCACGGGCAAATTCGTGCGAAACGCCTTCAGCGCCTGCGTATTAATGCAGCTTTCAATGGCGGGTAACAGCACTTTATCGGCTTCGGTGATCTCACCGGCAATCACGACTTTTTGTGGATTAAACAAGTTGATGGCGATCGCAATGGTTTTGCCCAGATGACGCCCGACGTGCTCGATCACCTCAGAAGCCAGGCTGTCGCCCTTATTTGCCGCCTTGCAGATGGTTTTGATCGTGCAGTCTTCCAGCGGAACACGGCTCTGGTAACCTTGCTTGAGCAGATTAAGAACGCGATGTTCAATCGCCGCGTTTGCAGCAATGGTTTCCAGACAACCGAAGTTGCCGCAGTGGCAGCGCTCGCCCAATGGTTCAACCTGGATGTGACCAATCTCGCCAACGTTGCCGTTACGACCAATAAAAATTCGCCCGTTAGAGATGATTCCGGCGCCTGTTCCGCGGTGGACGCGCACCAGAATGGAGTCTTCGCAATCCTGACTTGCACCAAAGTAGTGCTCTGCCAGCGCCAGACTGCGGATATCGTGACCGACAAAACAGGTGACGAGGAACCGTTTTTCCAGTGCCTCAACCAGTCCCCAGTTCTCCACCTGAATATGCGGCATATAGTGGATCTTGCCGCTTTCCGGATCGACAAGCCCCGGCAGAATCACGGAAATGGCGATGAGCTCGCGGATTTTGCGCTGATTGCTGTCAATAAAAGCGGTAATGGCGTTGAGCAACGCGTGTTCCAGCGTTTCCTGCGTCCGTTCGGGCAGAGGATAGTGCTCTTCCGCCAGCACTTTGCTGCTCAGGTCGAACAGGGTGATGGTCGCGTCGTGGCGGCCAAGACGCACGCCAATGGCGTGAAAACTGCGGGTTTCGGTGACGATAGAGATGGCGCGGCGGCCTCCGGTGGAGGCCTGTTGATCGACTTCTTTGATCAGTCCGCGTTCAATCAGTTGACGCGTAATTTTGGTTACGCTGGCGGGGGCAAGCTGGCTTTGTTCGGCAATCTGGATCCGCGAGATTGGCCCATGCTGGTCAATCAGGCGGTAAACGGCCGCGCTGTTAAGCTGTTTTACGAGATCAACATTACCTATTTGAGCTTGTCCGCCTGGTGTCATACTTTCTCTTACTCAGTAACGACCTCGTTACCATTAACGATGGTCTTGATGATTTTAAAGTCGTGTGTGAAAGCGGTCAGGTTCGCCACTTTACCCGCCGCGATACTGCCGAGGTGTTTCTCAACACCGATGGCACGCGCAGGGTAGAGGGTCGCCATGCGCAGCACTTCGTCGAGTGCGATACCGCAATGTTCAACCAGATTACGCACGCCTTCAATCATGGTTAGTGATGAACCGCTCAGCGTTCCGTTCTCATCTACACAGAGTCCATTGCGGTAGTATATTGTTTTACCAGCAAAAATGAACTGTTCAATATTTGCCCCTGCCGGCGCAGTCGCATCCGTCACCAGGCACAGTTTGTCGCCTTTCAGCCGTTTGGCGTTGCGGATATTGGCATAGTCAACGTGCAGACCGTCGGCAATCACGCCGCAATAGATATCAGCTTCATCCAGAATCGCACCTGCCAGGCCCGGTTCGCGTCCGGTGATATAAGGCATCGCATTGAACAGATGTGTAGCAAAGGTGATACCTGCACGGAACCCGGCTTTCGCTTCTTTCAGCGTGGCGTTGGAGTGCCCGGCGGAGACTACAATCCCGGCATTCGCCAACTTGCTGATCACTTCCGCAGGAACCATTTCCGGTGCCAGCGTCACTTTGGTGATTACGTCGGCATTATCGCACAGGAAATCGACCAGCGCAGCGTCAGGCTGACGGACAAAGCTCGGATTGTGCGTCCCTTTTTTCACCAGGTTCAGCCACGGGCCTTCCAGGTGCAGACCCAGCGCCTGATTCGGATGTTTGGCCAGGTATTCACGCATCACGCGAATGCCTTGCTTCATGAGATCATCGCTGGTGGTAATCAGCGTAGGCAGGTAGTTGGTGCAGCCCGATTTCTCGTTGGCCTTCTGCATGATCTCCAGCGTTTCAACGGTGACGGCTTCTGCCGTGTCGTTAAACTGCACGCCGCCGCAGCCGTTGAGCTGGACATCGATAAAGCCGGGGGAAAGAATGGCCCCGTTCACTGAACGTTGTTCGATCTCTGGCGGCAGTTCTGCCACAGGACAAACGCGGTCAATCAGGCCATTGGCGACAACAATCGCATGGTCATCAAGAATTTCGTGACCGGTGAAGATCCGGCCCTGGGTTAAAGCATACATTCCGACCCCCGATTTCAAAAAAATGCCGCCCTGAACATAAAACAGGGCGGAGACTACATTACAGACCTTTGATATTTTCGGCTTCTAACTCGTTGAAATATTTCAGTGTCTTAACTTTCAGTTCCATTGTGGACGGCTCATCGCACACCACAACCGCTTTCGGATGCAGTTGCAGACAGCTGATGGTCCACATGTGGTTCACATTGCCTTCCACCGCAGCCTGCAGCGCCTGCGCTTTCTGCGAACCCAGCACCAGAATCATCACTTCTTCAGCGTCCAGCAGGGTACCCACGCCAACGGTCAGCGCGTACTTCGGTACCTGATCCACGTCGCCGTCAAAGAAACGGGAGTTTGCCACACGGGTGTCATGCGTCAGGGTTTTGATACGGGTACGAGAAGCCAGCGACGAAGCCGGTTCGTTAAAGGCGATATGACCATCATTACCGACCCCCCCCATGAACAGGTGGATTTTACCATAGGAACGGATCTTTTCTTCATACTGACGGCATTCGGCGTCGATGTCCGGCGCGTTGCCGTTGAGCAGGTTGATATTTTCTGCTGGAATATCAACATGGTCAAAGAAATTGCGATGCATGAAGCTGTAGTAGCTTTCCGGATGCTCTTTTGGCAAGCCGACATATTCGTCCATATTGAACGTCACGACGTGTTTGAAGCTAACCTGGCCCGCTTTGTGCATTTCGACTAAGGCTTTATACGCTGTCAACGGCGTGCCACCTGTCGGCAGACCCAGAACAAACGGACGATCGGCTGTCGGTTTGAACGCGTTGATGCGATTAACGATATGGCGTGCCGCCCATTTGCCGACCTGTTCAGCGGAAGTCAGGGGAATCAGTCTCATTCTTCACCTCAGAAAGTAAATGTAAGCCGTTGACGGATTGTGCAGGTGCATGACAAAGCGTAACCTGGCATGCATCAGTTGGGTCAATCTGTCTTGATTTTTTGGATGATAAAATAAGTTTTCCCACATAGCCAGTAAAAGGGAGTGAATATAACGATATTTGGTGACTAAACTCACAAAAAACACGCTTTTAATTTGCGGTACGAATTAAATTTTTACACACTCACAATGCCAGTAAAGCAACAACTGAATTTCAATAAGTTAGTGACAAAATAAAAACACAGCTTAAAGCGAGCCTTAACGGGGTCTCAAAGGGGGAAGAAAGTGAGTATTCTAGGTTATCTGCAAAAGGTAGGCCGTGCGCTAATGGTGCCGGTCGCCACGCTGCCTGCGGCGGCAATATTGATGGGGGTCGGCTATTGGATCGACCCGGTAGGTTGGGGTGGAGACAACGCCCTTGCGGCGTTCTTCATTAAGTCCGGTTCCGCCATTATCGATAACATGTCCGTACTGTTTGCTATCGGTGTGGCTTACGGTATGTCTAAAGATAAAGACGGTGCTGCGGCGCTGACCGGTTTTGTGGGCTTCCTGGTGCTGACCACGCTCTGTTCTCCGGCGGCGGTTTCCATGATTCAGAAGATCCCTGCAGACCAGGTGCCTGCTGCTTTCGGAAAGATCAGCAACCAGTTCGTGGGTATCCTTGTGGGTATTATCTCTGCTGAACTGTACAACCGCTTTAGTAGCGTTGAGCTGCCGAAAGCGCTCTCCTTCTTCAGCGGGCGCCGTCTGGTACCGATCCTCACCTCTTTTGTGATGATCGTTGTGGCGTTCATCATGATGTACATCTGGCCGGTAATTTTCGACGGTCTGGTTAACTTCGGTGAACACATTCAAAAACTGGGCTCAACCGGTGCGGGTATCTACGCCTTCTTTAACCGTCTGTTGATTCCGGTGGGTCTGCATCACGCCCTGAACTCCGTATTCTGGTTCGACGTTGCGGGGATTAACGACATTCCTAACTTCCTCGGTGGTGCCCAGTCTATTGAATCGGGTAAAGCAGTTGTCGGGATTACCGGTCGTTATCAGGCGGGCTTCTTCCCAATCATGATGTTTGGTCTGCCGGGTGCGGCGCTGGCTATCTACCACTGCGCGCGTCCTGAGAACAAGGCGAAAGTGCTGGGTATTATGATGGCCGGTGCGTTTGCGGCATTCTTTACCGGTATCACTGAACCGTTGGAATTCTCCTTCATGTTCGTTGCGCCGGTTCTGTATGTGATTCACGCCGTCCTGACCGGGATCTCTGTATTCATCGCAGCGAGCATGCATTGGATTGCTGGCTTCGGCTTCAGCGCGGGTCTGGTGGATATGGTGCTTTCTTCCCGTAACCCGCTGGCGACCCAGTGGTGGATGCTGATCCCGCAGGGTCTGGTGTTCTTTGCCATCTACTACGTGGTGTTCCGTTTCGTTATTACCAAATTCAACCTGATGACGCCGGGTCGCGAACTGGCTGTGGCTGGCAGCGAAGCGGACGGTCAGGACCTCAATGTGAGCAGCGATAAAGAGCAGGACGTTTCTGCCCTGGCGCGTCAGTACATCGCCGCCATCGGTGGTTCTGATAACCTCACCGGTATTGACGCCTGCATCACCCGTCTGCGTCTGAGCGTAAAAGACTCGTCGCTGGTGAATGAAGGTCTGGCGAAACGCCTGGGTGCTTCTGGTGTGATTCGTCTGAACAAAACCAGCGTGCAGATTATCGTCGGCTTCGTGGCTGAGAAAATCGCTAACGCGATGAAAACCACCGGTCCGGTTGCGGCGGCTGAAGCCTCTGCTGCGCCTGTTGCCCAGGCAGCAGCTAAACCGCAGGCGGTTCCAAATGCGGTGACCATTGCCGAACTGGTTTCTCCGGTAACCGGTGATGTGGTTGCGCTGGAGCAGGTGCCTGACGAAGCGTTCGCCAGCAAAGCGGTGGGTGACGGTGTTGCGGTAAAACCAACGGATAAAACCGTAGTTTCTCCGGCTGCGGGCACGATTGTGAAAATCTTCAATACCAATCATGCGTTCTGTCTGGAAACTGAGAAAGGCGCGGAAATCGTTGTCCACATGGGGATCGATACCGTCGCGCTGAACGGCCAGGGCTTCACGCGTCTGGTAGAAGAGGGCGCGGAAGTGACCGCGGGTCAGCCGATTCTGGAAATGGATCTGGATTACCTGAACGCAAACGCGCGCTCTATGATTAGTCCGGTGGTGTGCAGCAACATCGACGATTTCAGCGGCCTGGTGATTAAAGCCGACGGTCACGTGGTTGCCGGTCAAACGCCACTGTATGAGATCAAAGGGTAGGTCGGATAAGGTATAAGACACCATCCGGCAACATGAAGCGGCGGGGGAAACCTCCGCCGCTTTTTTTTGCAGCAAATTCCCTCCTATTTTTCTTCAACGCCACTTTTTCAGTAACTAAAGGTTGTCAGTCAGTCCGGCTTATAAGATCATATGCCGTTATACGTTGTTTACGCTTTGAGGAATCCACGATGAGTGAGGCTGAAGCCCGCCCGAGTAACTTTATTCGTCAGATCATCGATGAAGATCTGGCCAGTGGTAAGCACACCACAGTCCATACCCGTTTTCCGCCGGAGCCAAATGGCTATCTGCACATTGGTCACGCGAAATCCATCTGCCTGAACTTTGGTATCGCGCAAGATTACCAGGGCCAGTGCAACCTGCGTTTCGATGACACCAACCCGGTAAAAGAAGATATCGAGTACGTTGATTCGATCAAAAACGACGTTGAGTGGTTAGGTTTTCACTGGGCTGGCAACGTTCGCTACTCCTCAGATTACTTTGATCAACTGCACGCTTATGCGGTTGAACTGATCAACAAAGGTCTGGCGTATGTCGATGAGCTGACGCCGGAGCAGATCCGCGAATACCGTGGCACGCTGACTCAGCCTGGCAAAAACAGTCCGTTCCGCGATCGCAGCATCGAAGAGAACCTCGCGCTGTTTGAAAAAATGCGTACCGGCGGTTTTGAAGAAGGTAAAGCCTGCCTGCGTGCGAAGATCGACATGGCGTCGCCGTTTATCGTGATGCGCGATCCGGTTCTGTACCGCATTAAATTTGCCGAGCACCATCAGACCGGCAACAAGTGGTGCATCTACCCGATGTACGACTTCACCCACTGCATCAGCGATGCGCTGGAAGGCATTACCCACTCTCTGTGTACCCTGGAATTCCAGGACAACCGTCGTCTGTACGACTGGGTGCTCGATAACATCACGATTCCGGTTCATCCGCGTCAGTATGAATTCTCGCGCCTGAATCTGGAATACACGGTGATGTCCAAGCGTAAGCTGAACCTGCTAGTGGCTGACAAGCACGTTGAAGGCTGGGACGATCCGCGTATGCCGACGATCTCTGGTCTGCGTCGTCGTGGCTATACCGCAGCGGCGATCCGTGAATTCTGCAAACGCATTGGCGTGACCAAGCAGGACAATACGATCGAAATGGCGTCGCTGGAATCTTGTATCCGCGAAGACCTGAACGAAAACGCCCCGCGTGCGATGGCGGTTATTGATCCGGTGAAACTGGTTATCGAGAACTACCCGCAGGGTGAAAGCGAAATGGTCACCATGCCTAACCATCCGAACAAACCGGAAATGGGCACGCGTGAAGTTCCTTTCAGCGGTGAAATCTGGATCGATCGCGCTGATTTCCGCGAAGAAGCCAACAAGCAGTACAAACGTCTGGTGATGGGTAAAGAAGTGCGTCTGCGCAACGCCTACGTGGTGAAAGCAGAACGCGTGGAAAAAGATGCGGAAGGCACTATTACCACCATCTTCTGTACCTATGATGCAGATACCCTGAGCAAAGATCCGGCAGATGGCCGTAAAGTGAAAGGTGTGATCCACTGGGTTAGTGCCGCACACGCGCTGCCAGTCGAAATTCGTCTCTACGATCGTCTGTTCAGCGTACCAAACCCAGGCGCGGCGGAAGATTTCCTCTCCGTGATGAACCCGGAATCGCTGGTGATCAAACAGGGGTTTGCTGAACCGTCGCTGAAAGCCGCAGTAGCAGGGAAAGCGTTCCAGTTTGAGCGCGAAGGTTACTTCTGCCTGGACAGCCGTTACACCAGCGCAGAGAAGCTGGTGTTTAACCGCACCGTTGGCCTGCGTGACACCTGGGCGAAAGTCGGCGAATAAACTGCCGCAATGCTACCTTCAAGCGCCGCATTCTGCGGCGTTTTTTTATCTTCTGTTCAACGAAAAATCTCGCTTTGCGAAGCGAATTAATTCCCATTCACAAAATAATGCCATTAACAACCGTCTGTTATCGATAACACTCGCAAAAAAACAGATAGTGTCATGAAATCTCGTTCATCTTTCTGGAAAACAAAGAGAATTTGCAGCTTTTACGGTATTTATTGATGGATGAATAAAATGTAACAGGAAGCAATGAATTATGTGCGGTTGCTCATACTCTTACATTCTCGTTACAGAAAGATATTGATAATTCGCGTCGCGAAAAATAGTCTATCACTGTAGTCAGTGAGGTTTTTTTCAGTGCTACTTTTACTTTTTTATTTTTTCGCTGTTTTGCCTTTGGCAACAGCAATTTATACGTCAAAGAGGATTAACATATGCGTACGTTTAGTGGCAAACGTAGTGCGCTGGCGTTGGCTATCGCCGGTATCACAGCACTGTCAGGTCTGGTCGTTGTTCCGCAGGCACAGGCCGAAGGCTTTATCGATGATTCAACCCTGACGGGCGGCATTTATTACTGGCAGCGTGAACGCGACCGTAAAGATGTCACCGACGGAGATAAGTACAAAACCAACCTTTCTCACGCGACCTGGAACGCCAACCTGGATTTCCAGTCCGGCTATGCAGCAGATATGTTCGGTCTCGATGTGGCGGCGTTTACGGCAATTGAAATGGCAGAAAACGGCGACAGCGGCCATCCAAACGAAATCGCGTTCTCGAAAAAGAACAAAGGCTACGATGAAGACTACTCCGGCGATAAGAGCGGAATCAGTCTGTACAAGGCCGCCGCGAAATTCAAATACGGCCCAGCCTGGGCGCGTGCCGGTTATATTCAGCCTACCGGTCAGACGCTGTTAGCGCCGCACTGGAGCTTTATGCCGGGTACCTATCAGGGTGCTGAAGCGGGCGCAAACTTTGACTACGGCGATGCAGGCGCACTGAGTTTCTCCTACATGTGGGCCAACGAATATAAAGCGCCATGGCACACTGAGGTTGATAAATTCTACCAGGGCGATAAAAAGACCAAAGTCGATTATCTCCATTCTGTCGGCGCAAAGTATGATTTCAAAAATGACCTGGTGCTGGAAGCCGCCTTTGGTCAGTCCGAAGGCTATGTCGATCAGTACTTCGCCAAAGCCAGCTACAAGTTTGATTTAGGTGGCAATCCGTTCTCCACCAGCTACCAGTTCTACGGTGCGCGTGACAAAGTTGATGACCGCAGCGCCAGCGATATCTATGACGGAACCGCCTGGCTGCAGGCGTTGACCTTCGGCTATAAAGTGGCGGAAGTGGTTGACCTGCGTCTGGAAGGGACCTGGGTTAAGGCCGAAGGGCAGCAAGGGTTCTTCCTGCAACGTATGACGCCGACCTATGCGTCATCCAACGGTCGTCTGGATATCTGGTGGGATAACCGTTCAGACTTCAACGCCAACGGCGAAAAAGCGGTCTTCTTTGGCGCGATGTATGACCTGAAGAACTGGAACCTGCCAGGCTGGGCCGTCGGGGCTTCTTATGTGTATGCCTGGGACGCGAAACCGTCTACCTGGCAGAGCAACCCGGATGCGTACTACGACAAAAACCGTACCATTGAAGAATCGTCATACAGCCTGGATGCGGTCTACACCCTGCAGGACGGTCGTGCGAAAGGCACCATGTTTAAACTGCACTTCACCGAATATGACAACCACTCCAACATCCCGAGCTGGGGCGGCGGTTACGGCAACATCTTCCAGGATGAGCGCGACGTGAAGTTCATTGTGATTGCACCGTTCACCATCTTCTAATGCCAACAGCGGCAGGCCTTGTGCCTGCCGCCTCGTTGAGGACCATGCTATGAAAAAACTGATACTCATCGCCGTAATGGCCTCGGGACTGGTGGCCTGCGCACCGTCAACGGCGCCGAAAGAAGATAGTCGGTTGAAAGAGGCGTATAGCGCCTGTATCAACACGGCACAGGGATCGCCCGAGAAAATCGAAGCCTGCCAGAGCGTGCTGGATGTGCTGAAAAAAGAAAAACAACATCAACAGTTTGCAAATCAGGAAAGTGTTCGTGTGCTGGATTACCAGCAGTGTATTCAGGCGACACGTACCGGTAACGATCAGGCTGTCAAAGCCGATTGCGATAAGATCTGGCAGGAAATTCGCAGTAACAATACGGCGAAGTAAACGTCAGAGACAACATAAAGCGGGCGGAGATATCTCTCCGCCCGCTTGCGTTTCAGAGCTTATTCTCTGCTGTCTGATAGCCACGGCTGAGACGAACAAACAGCATTGCCGTTGCGGCGAGTCCGCACAGCGCCGCGCACATGAGCCACCACCCCGGAGAACTCTTATCGCCGGTCAACTGGACCAATGCGGTGGAGATAGCAGGCGTCAGGCCGCCGAAAATCGCTGTCGCAAGACTAAAGGCCAGCGAAAAACCCACGGTTCGGACATAAACCGGCATCACTTCGGTCAGGGCCGCCACCATCGCGCCGTTATACATGCCAAAAAAGAACGAGAACCAGAGCAGCACCAGCGTCATGCGGGTGAAGTCAGGGGCAGCGGTAAGCCAGTTCATCACCGGCCAGGTGGTGACGAGGGCGAGCAAGGTGATGCCCATCAGCACCGGGCGTCGCCCGATCCGATCAGAGATAGCGCCGCCAATCGGCAGCCAGATGAAGTTAGAAATCCCTACCAGCATGGTGACTACCAGGCTGTCACGTGCGCTCAGGTTCAACACCGTTCTCCCGTAAGTGGGGGTATAGACAGTAATAAAATAAAAGGTCGTGGTCGTCATCGCCACCAGCAGGGTACCCGCGGTGATGATGCGCCAGTTTTTAGCAATGGTGGTAAAAATTTCCCGGGTGTCCGGACGGTGTTTACGTTGTAAAAAGGCTTCAGTTTCCTGTAGCGAACGTCGAAGAACAAAAATCAGCGGAATAATCATGCAGCCAATGAAGAACGGGATTCGCCAACCCCATTCGGAGATTTCATCGTGTCCCAGCGTGACATTCAGACCGTAGCCGATCAGCGCGGCGACGACAATCGCCACCTGCTGGCTGGCCGATTGCCAACTGGTGTAAAAGCCTTTATTGCCTGGTGTGGCGATCTCAGAAAGATAAACAGAGACGCCGCCCAGTTCGACGCCAGCAGAAAATCCCTGTAGCAGACGCCCCACCAGGACCAGCACGGGAGCCAGCAGGCCGATAGTCTGATAACCCGGCACGAGGGCGATGAGCAGCGTGCCGCAGCCCATAATCGCCAGGGTGACCATCAGCCCTTTCCGTCGGCCGATCCTGTCGATATATGCGCCCAACACCACGGCCCCGATAGGGCGCATTAAAAATCCGGAGCCAAAAACGGCAAAAGTAAGCATTAATGCGGCAAACTCACTTTCGGCAGGAAAAAACGTCTTTGCGATATAAGTGGCGTAAAAACCAAACAGGAAAAAATCGAACTGTTCGAGAAAATTACCGCTGGTCACACGCAGTATTGCGCCGAACGTGCCAGCGCGCGATGGTTGTTGAGTCATTGAAGTTGCTCCACTGTCTTATCATAATTATGTATAGAGGTAAGAGTTTGCGGGTTAGTCGCCTGCGACCCCCGCCTGTTTTCCACGTCGCTTCTCAATCGCCCATTTGAGTAAAGACGCGCAGCGGTAAAATCCGTGGGCAAATTTTCCGTATGGAATGGTCAAAAAAAGCGCCATGACCACGCCAAGATGGATGGCAAGCAGGATCCCCATCCATGAGGTGTCTCTTCCCGCCAGCAAACCTAAACCGGTCAGGCTGGTCAGGAGCAGCAGTAAAATAAAACCGCGATCCATCGGTTTCTGTCGCGCGTCGCCATGCAGTGGCGAGCGCTTAAGGTTTAACCACAGCAGGCCTGCCGGGCCGACAATTAAACCGATTCCTCCGAGCGTGCCAAGCATGACCGGCACGCTGAAGAACGGGTAGGGGGCTTCCCAACCGGCGAAGTAGTGGTAACCCGTCGCCACGACGGTCGCGGCGAAACAGAGCATAAAGCCGTAGAAGGTGAAATGGTGGAAACGACGACGCATCAATGTGAAAGCATCGTCCGCCTCGTTGCAGCCTTTGCCATGTCCGCCGTCGAGGTATTTCAGCGTCAGCGCGTTGTGCGACGCTTCGGCAATTTCCGCCGGACGCGGCCCGACGGGAGAGATCTCGCGCCAGAAGCGGATCACCCCTGCCATTAGTAAACCGATCGCCAGCATGAAAACCGATCCAAACATCCATGCCAGCAGGTTATGCGGGAAGATTTGGTAGAAATCACCGGCCAGCGGCGGATGGAGTAGCGATCCCTTCAGCCCCATCGCGAGGAGTAAAAAGAGGATCAGACTAAAGACCAGTGCCAGCGTCACGGTAACGCCAGCCTGGCGATACAGCGCTCCGAAGGCCGCCGGTTGTGCGTAGTGTTGATACGTTTCCAGACGCACTTCCGCCATTGCTTTCGGCACGTTGATCGCAAACTCATGGGGCGGCGCATACTGGCAGGCGTGCAGACAGGCGCCGCAGTTATGGCACAGGTTTGCCAGATAGTTAATGTCCGCTTTGCCAAATTCCAGTCGCTGAGTCATCGCCGGGAACACGGCGCAAAACCCTTCGCAATAGCGACAGGCATTACACACCTGCATCACCCGCTCGACTTCAGCTTCTGGCTCGGTGAGAATTTTGGCCTCGATGATCAGTTTTTCAAGCTGCTTCATGATGCGCCTCCTTACGTGCTGCCTGCGCGGCTTCTTTACCTGCGATGCGACCAAACGTGGTGCCGATGGACATGCCGACACCGGCGGTATAGCCTTTGCCCAGTACGTTGCCAGCCATCATCTCACCGGCAACGAACAGGTTACGGCTGGGGGTGCCTGCGAAGTGAACCGCAGCGTGTTCATTCACTTTCAGTCCCAGGTAGGTAAAGGTGATCCCCGGTCGCAGGGCATAACCGTAGTAGGGGGGCGTATCAATAGGCCGCGCCCAGTGCGTTTTCGGTGGCGTCAGGCCCTGCGTCGCGCAGTTGTCCAGCTTCGTGTGATCAAACTGACCCGGCTGACAGGCCTGATTGTAGTGCTCCACGGTATGGGTAAAGCGTTCGGGATCCAGCCCCAACTGGCGGGCCAGTTCACTCAGCGTATTGGCCTGTGCGCCGGGGAAAACCGGCGGCATAAAGTGACCGATCGCTTTGCTGTCGATAATGGAGTAGCCAATCTGCCCCGGCTGGTGGGCAACCAGACGCCCCCAGATGGCATAGCGTTTCGGCCAGAAATCTTCGCCTTCATCGTAAAAGCGCTCCGCGTCCCGGTTGACTACCACACCCAGTGAGACGCAATCCACGCGGGTACAAATGCCGCCGTCGTACAACGGGGCCCGGGCATCAATTGCCACACAGTGGGACTGAGACGGATCGCCGATAATGTCAGCACCGGCATCGATCATAAATTTGAGCAAGACGCCCTGATTAAAGCGGGTGCCTCGAATGAGGAAGTTATCGGCTGGCCATTCGCCACGAGCGTTCTCTCCCCAGGCGTCGCGCAGCCATTCGCGGTTGGATTCAAATCCACCGGCGGCGAGTACGCAGGCTTTCGCCTCAATGCGCTCGTGGCCTGCCAGGGCTGCGATGAATTCGCCGTTGTGCAATTCAAGTGCCTGTACCGGCGTGTTGTAGCGAATCTGTACCCCCAGCTTTTCTGCGCTGCGGTAATAGGCGTTCACGAGGGCTTTACCGCCGCCCATGAAGAAGGCATTGGTACGCGCCACGTGTAGCGCGCCAGAGAGCGGAGGCTGAAAATTAACGCCGTGCTGACGCATCCAGTCGCGACACTGGGAAGAGGTCCGGATCACCAGTCGCGCCAACGCTTCATTGGTATTGCCTTCGGTGACACGCCAGAGATCCTGCCAGAACTCCTCTTCGGGATAACTCTCGACCAGCACATCCTGTGGCGCATCGTGCATACAGCGTAAATTGCGCGTGTGTTGGGAATTCCCGCCGCGCCATTCCCGGGGCGCAGCCTCTAACAGCAGCACGGAAGCTCCTGCCTCACGGGCGGTTAAGGCGGCACATAACGCGGCATTACCACCGCCAATCACCAGTACATCAACCATCGTCTACTCCATTACCATTTAACTATTTGTTAAATTTGTAATTGAAATGTATACGTGCTGATTGTATGGGCGCTATGACGAATAGCTAAAGAGGGGTTTAGGGAGCGTAAAGGGTTGCGCCCGGCCAATGACCGGTTTCAACGAGTTCACGCATGACTTTTGTGAGTATTACGCGGGCTGCAAGACCGGCAGGGGTGAGTTCATCGTCCGACAGACTGACCAGAAAATTGGGGCGGCTGAGGACAGGATTATGGACGCCGATCACTCTTAGCGCTTCCCTCTCAAGATGCGAAATGGCTGCACCGGGTTGCAGCGTGGCGCCGAGTCCGCTGCCAACGGCGCGCATCAGTAACGTCAGGCCGTCAATTTCCGTGGCAATATCGACCTTCAGTCCATGTTCCTGACAGATGGCTTCCAGTCTGCCACGCAGGCCGTGTCCCTGGCTTGGCATGATCAGGGGAATATTCGCCAGTTGAGCAGGCGTTATGGTGTCATCCGGAATATCCGCCAGCAGCTCGTGTGTGCCAATCAGAAACAGGCGCTCCTCAAGAACCGGTCTGGCGCTCCAGCGCAGGATTTTCTCTTTTTGAAACACGACCGCCAGATCAATCTGGCGCGTGTTGATCATCCGTTCCAGATTACCCGACAGGCTTTCCACCACATGCAGGCGAACGTCGGCGTAATGTTCCCGCATGGCATGAATAAACGGTATTCCCAGGATGGAGGCGGTGCTGGGGGCCATGCCGACGCTGACGTGTCCCGAAAGACGCGCCTCGCGAGCGGCCAGGATCGCATCATCGGCGTGGCGTAGCGCCAGTTGTGCCTGCGAGTAAAAGGCCAGACCGGCGTTAGTGGGCGTGACGCCGCGCGAGGTTCGCTGAAACAGGCGGATCGCGAGTTCGTTTTCCAGCCGCGTCATCTGCTGGCTCAGGGCGGACACGCCGATGTCGAGATCGAGCGCCGCGCTGCCCATACTGCCGGTTTCTACAATACGGACAAAGTAACGTAGCTGGCGAAGTTCCATTTCGATTCTCCGGACGAAGCAGGGTGAGATATTTTACATTAAAGCAACATGCAGGCAGAAGAAAGCGCGGAGTAGGGAATGGCAGGCATAAAAAAAGCCAACCGGCAGGTTGGCTTTTCAGAATAATGCAGATTATTTCGCGTCATGCGCGTGTTCGTTTTCGGGCAATCGCCTTCAGCGCAGTGGCCATAGAGGTAGAGGCTATGGTTCGTCAGACGAATGCCATGCTTCGACGCGATCTCACGCTGGCGCGCTTCAATAGACTCATCGCTAAATTCGATCACTTTGCCGCAATCAAGGCAAATCAGGTGATCGTGATGATGCTGCTGGGTCAGCTCGAAAACGGATTTGCCGCCTTCAAAATTGTGGCGGGTTACGATACCGGCGTCATCAAACTGGTTCAGCACGCGATACACGGTCGCCAGACCAATTTCTTCACCCATGTCGATCAGTCGTTTGTATAAATCTTCCGCACTGACGTGATGGTTATCCGGTCCCTGAAGAACTTCCAGAATCTTTAAACGAGGAAGCGTTACTTTCAGGCCAGCCTTCTTTAATGCGGTATTGTTGTCAGTCATGCGGAATCTGTCCTGTTGCTAAACGATTCACTTCATACAAGAAGTGACAGAAATTGCACTCGGGATAATGCGTTTCATTATAGGACTGCCGTGTCTAAATGAAAACTGCAAGCCTCTGGCAAATGTTAATAAATAGTCGGTATTGCCTGGAAATGAGAGCGCCACCTAAAAACTCCCGCACATTGTACAGGGATGGGCAAGAAAGTTACAAATTTGTAGCAATTATTTTGATTGGTTCTGTCTATTGATGCGGCGCAAACCTTGTCTGCGCCGCCGTACATCAGGCGTTGATGATCTCATCAAGGTGCAATTCTTCAGAGATCTGCTTCACCCATTTTTCCACGCGCTCGGCGGTCAGTTCCGGCTGACGGTCTTCGTCAATCGCCAGACCGACAAAATGGTCATCATCCGCCAGACCTTTGGAGGCTTCAAAATGATAGCCAGCGGTCGGCCAGTGACCCACGATGGTTGCACCGCGTGGCTCAATGATATCGCGGATTGTGCCTAACGCGTCGCAGAAGTATTCTGCATAATCTTCCTGATCGCCGCAGCCGAACAGTGCGACCAGTTTACCGTTAAAATCGATGTCTTCGAGAGTAGGGAAGAAGTCGTCCCAGTCGCACTGCGCTTCACCGTAGTACCAGGTTGGGATGCCAAGCAGCAGAATGTCATAACTTTCGAGATCTTCCTTGCTGCTTTTTGCAATGTCATGCACATCGGCAACGTCTTTACCAAGCTGTTTTTGAATCATTTTTGCGATATTTTCGGTATTCCCGGTGTCGCTGCCGAAAAAGATGCCAGTGATTGCCATGAGTAAAGTAACCTCTTGAAACTTATTGAAATGGTGGTGGCGAATTGCCCACAGATAAGGGCAATCATAGCAGAACAGTCAGGTATGCGGAAATAGCAAACGCATACGAGTGCACTCCATGCTACACGAAAGTGGGAGAGAGGATAATTTCAGGCGAGATCCTGGCCGCGTAGCGTTGCCAGTTGGGCCATCAATATCTCTTCGATCAGTTCACTGCGGCTCATCTCTCGGGATTCCGCCAGCTCATTCAACGCGTCAACAGCTTCTGCGTTGAGTTTGAGTTCGACACGCTTAAGACCGCGAACTTTGTCGCGTTTGAGTTGATTACGCTTATTAATGCGCAGCTGTTCATCGCGTGAAAGCGGATTGGTTTTCGGTCGTCCCGGGCGACGCTCGTGCGCGAACAGATCTAGTGTCGTACGGTCCGTTTGTTCTTTGGCCATGATATTGGTGACTTCGGGGAAACAATCAGCCAGGCCTCTGCCCGGATGGATAGCGCGCCATCATACATCAGCGAATGAGGCGCGCCAACGTTCACACGCGTAATCGCGCACGGACGCTGAGTTTTTAATCAGTTAGCTGTTTCATTAAGATAACGACGGATGGCGCGCAACACCGCCTCCGGTTTTTCGGCATGCACCCAGTGACCGGCCCCGGCAATCACATGCGCACGTGCTTGCGGAAACTGTGCCAGTAAATCGTCGCGATACGCCTCGGTGACATATGGGGAGTTGCCGCCGGGGATAAACAGCGCCGGATGATTCCAGGCGGGAATCGTCTCCCAGCCGACGATATGCGGATATTGTTCCCACAGTACCGGCACGTTGAAGCGCCACTCGCCGTCAACATACGATTTCAGCAAAAATTGAATCACACCTTCTTCATTAAGATGTTCGCGCATGACCGCTGCCGCCTGCTGGCGAGTTTTTGCTGCTGATGCCGTCACCGCGTTGATAGCAGCGAAAATTTCGTCGTGGCGGCGGACATGATAGTCCACCGGGGCGATATCGATAGCCACTAAGCGATCGATGCGTTCCGGAGCCAGCGCACTGAGCGCCATCACCGCTTTACCCCCCATCGAGTGGCCAATGAAGGTGGCTTTTTCGAGGTGTTGCGCATCCAGCGTATCCAGCAGATCCTGTGCCATCGCCGGGTAGTTCATCACCGGGTCGCGAGGAGAGAGACCGTGGTTACGCATATCGACCTGGATGATGTCATGGTCGTTCACCAGGTCACGAGCAAGCACGCCCAGATTGTCCAGACTGCCAAATAAACCGTGAACCAGTACGATGGGAGAATTATTGTGCAGGTTTTGTGCGGATTGCGCTCGGATATTCAATTTCATGGCAAAGTTCTTTTTTTCGCTCTGTCGGGTTAGGGTATTATGTTGACCATTCTGCCACTGGGCTGCAACCACTTCGGTTTTCTCCGAGTTTTTTGTTCAGCCGGGTTTGACGCTATTCGCTGTTGGGATTTGCTCCTATACTCCCAACGATTTGTATTTCAGATCAGATAAGACACCGCACTGGATTAAGATGAAAACGATTGAAGTTGATGATGAACTCTACAGCTATATTGCCAGCCACACGAAGCATATTGGCGAGAGCGCATCCGAGATTTTACGGCGTATGTTGAAGTTTTCCGCCGCATCACAGCCCGTCACGCCAGTGACAAAAGAGGTTCGCGCTGCGCAACCGGTTGTTGCTGAGGCGAAACCCGTCAATCTTGTCAAAGATAAAGTGCGCGCTATGCGTGAACTGCTTCTGTCCGATGAATATGCGGAACAGAAGAAGGCCGTTAACCGCTTTATGCTGGTGCTGACTACACTCTATACACTGGATCAGCACGCGTTTGCTGAGGCAACCGAATCGTTGCATGGCCGTACGCGTGTCTACTTCGCGGCTGATGAACAGACGCTACTGAAAAACGGTAACCAAACCAAACCAAAACACGTGCCCGGCACGCCGTATTGGGTGATCACCAACACCAACACTGGCCGTAAATGCAGCATGATTGAGCACATCATGCAGTCAATGCAATTCCCGGCGGAATTGATTGAAAAGGTTTGCGGAACAATTTAATCCATGCAGAAAAGGACCAGGCAATGGCAATCCACGACCGTGCAGGTAAACCTGCGCAACAGAGTGATTTGATTAACGTCGCGCAACTGACGTCACAATACTATGTACTGAAGCCCGCAAAAGGAAATGCGGAACACGCGGTGAAGTTCGGCACCTCCGGACACCGTGGCAGTGCAGGCCGTCATAGCTTCAACGAACCCCACATTCTGGCGATTGCGCAGGCTATCGCGGAAGAACGTGCGAAAAATGGTATTACGGGTCCATGCTACGTGGGAAAAGATACCCATGCACTGTCTGAACCGGCGTTTATCTCCGTGCTGGAAGTGCTCGCCGCGAACGGTGTTGATGTGATTGTTCAGGAGAACAACGGTTTTACCCCAACACCCGCTGTGTCAAATGCCATTCTGGTTCACAACAAAAAAGGCGGTCCGCTGGCTGACGGTATTGTGATTACCCCGTCCCACAATCCGCCAGAAGATGGTGGCATTAAATACAACCCGCCTAATGGTGGCCCGGCAGATACCAACGTCACGAAAGTGGTGGAAGATCGCGCGAATGCGCTGCTGGCTGACGATCTGAAAGGCGTGAAGCGCATTTCTCTGGATGCGGCGCTGGCATCCGGTCATGTCAAAGAGCAGGACCTGGTACAGCCGTTCGTTGAGGGGCTGGCTGATATCGTCGATATGGCGGCGATTCAGAAAGCCGGTCTGACGCTGGGTGTGGATCCGCTGGGCGGCTCCGGTATTGAATACTGGAAGCGTATCGCAGAGCATTACAAACTGAATCTGACCATCGTAAACGATCAGGTTGATCAGACTTTCCGCTTTATGCATCTCGATAAAGATGGCGCAATCCGTATGGACTGTTCGTCTGAATGTGCCATGGCCGGTTTGTTGGCGCTGCGTGATAAGTTCGACCTGGCGTTCGCCAACGATCCGGATTATGACCGTCACGGTATCGTCACTCCGGCGGGGTTGATGAATCCAAACCACTACCTGGCGGTGGCTATCAACTACCTGTTCCAGCATCGTCCGCAGTGGGGCAAAGACGTGGCTGTCGGTAAGACGCTGGTTTCGTCGGCAATGATTGACCGCGTGGTTAACGATCTGGGGCGTAAACTGGTTGAAGTTCCGGTGGGCTTTAAATGGTTTGTTGATGGTCTGTTTGACGGCAGCTTCGGCTTTGGCGGCGAAGAGAGCGCGGGGGCATCCTTCCTGCGTTTTGACGGTACGCCGTGGTCTACTGATAAAGACGGGATCATCATGTGTCTGCTGGCAGCAGAAATTACTGCCGTCACCGGGAAGAACCCGCAGGAGCACTACAACGAGCTTGCCGCCCGTTTTGGTGCGCCAAGCTACAACCGTCTGCAAGCTGGTGCAACATCGGCACAGAAAGCGGCGCTGTCGAAACTGTCTCCGGAGATGGTCAGCGCCAGTACGCTGGCTGGAGACCCGATCACAGCACGTCTGACGGCGGCACCCGGTAACGGTGCGTCGATTGGCGGTCTGAAAGTCATGACCGACAACGGTTGGTTCGCGGCACGCCCGTCGGGTACGGAAGATGCGTACAAGATCTATTGCGAGAGCTTCCTTGGCGAAGAACATCGCAAGCAGATCGAGAAAGAAGCGGTCGAAATCGTCAGCGAAGTGCTGAAAAACGCCTGAGTTGTACCACTGAATTAAAAAAGGAGCCGAAAGGCTCCTTTTTTGTTTGGCTAGCCTTAACCGTGTTTATTCTTCAGTTCAAAGCGTGGTGATACCAGGCCGTACAGCGTCCAGCCGAGGAAGGTCACGATGGAACCATACAACATCGCTTCTTCACCTGACGAGTAGAGCGCATAGAAGCTGTACATCGCACCGATGAAGGCGACAAAGTTTGCCATCTTCGCCTTTGACGGCGGAACGTTCGCCACTCTCTGGATGATCACCAGTGCGGCCATCGACAGAATATACGGAATGATATTCGTCACCACGGCCAGGTTGACCAGCACGTTAAACTGGCTGTTCAGCGACGGGCTGATGGTCATCAGCGATAAGCCACTCTGGATGATAACAATCGTCAGCATCCCCTGAACCGGCGCATCGACTTTGGTCACGCGAGAAAAGATTTTCGGGAAATAGCCTTCATCGGCAGAGGATTTAAAGACCTGCGCAATGGTGAATTGCCAGCCCAGCAATGAACCACAGCAGGACATGATCATCAGCGCCATGATCACTTTACCCACTTCCGGTGTGAACATCTGCGCGAACGCCAGACCAAACGGTGCGGTGGAGTTAGCCAGATCCATGTTAGGTACAATCCCGGCAATCACGTTGGTAGAGACGATGTAGATCACCGCCGCGCCCAGCGTCCCGCCCAGTACGGCAATCGGTACGTTCTTCTCCGGGTTTTCCACCACTTCCGCGTTCGCACAGGCGGATTCCAGACCAAGGAACGCCCACAGCGTCATGGCGATAGAGGAACCGACGGCGGTAAAGAACGGTACATGATGCGGGTTCCACGAGTTGGCATACAGCGTCGGGCTAAACCAGAACCAGCCGATAATGCACAGACCGACCACCGGAATGATCACCCCCCAGACGGTAATGCTACTGATCTGTCCGGTAATGCGCGCACCGCCAAAGTTCGCGACCGTACAGATCCACAGTACGCCGATGGTGGCGAGACCGATTTGCACCGGGGAGAGGGTGGCGCCGAAAAGTTCGGTACCGTAACCCACGGCGGAGATGGCAATGGCGACGTTGGCAATCAACAGCGATACCCCATAGGTGTAGTTCGCCATAAAGTTACCGGATTTACCAAACGCATATTCTGCGTAGCCCCCCATCCCGCCGGCTTTACGGCTGAACATTCCGCACTTGGCGAACGCCCAGGCCAGCGCCATGGACCCGACGGCTGTCACCAGCCAGGAGATAATCGAAATGGTGCCGACTTCAGCCAGTTTGGTCGGCAGCATGATGATCCCGGAGCCCATCATATTGACCATGGTCAGGATGGTGAGCTGCATCACGCCCATTTTATTGGATTTGGCTTTACTCATAATGCTTCTCCTTTCAACAGGTCGCTTTGTGCTTCACGCGGTTTAATCACGTAGCACCACACCTGTTTGCGACCATCGCACTCGTTGATGTACACACCCTGAAGTTCCGGCGCGAAACCGGGCAGCAGGTTGATCCCTTCTTCCAGTGCGCTGAAGTAACGCAGTACCGCACCGCCCCAGACTTCCCCAGGAACCACGCACAGCACACCCGGCGGGTAAGGGAGCGCGCCTTCAGCGGCAATACGGCCTTCGGCCTCAGGCAGCGGCACCAGATCCACTTCACCACGCAGATAGGCGTAGTTGGCATCTTGTGGGTTCATGCTGACGCGCGGGAAATGGGACTTACGGAACATCTCTTTTTGCAGTTGTTTCACGTTGTGACGCGCATACAGGTCGTGCATCTCCTGACACAACTGGCGCAGGGTGTAACCGGCATAACGCGCTTCGTGCTGTTTGTAGATAGACGGCAGAACGTCCGCCAGCGGTGCGTCAGATTCCAGCATGCGCTCGAAGCGCACCAGCAAGGCGACGAGTTGTTGCAGTTTCGCCATATCTTCCGCCGGGGTCAGCAGGAACAGGATCGAGTTGAGGTCGCATTTTTCCGGGACCACGCCGTTTTCACGCAGGAAGTTGGCAAGAATAGTCGCCGGGACGCCGAAGGTGTCGTACTCGCCATTGCGTGCGTTGATACCCGGAGTGGTCAACAACAGTTTGCAAGGGTCAACAAAGTATTGATGCTCGGCGTAACCTTCAAACGCATGCCAGTGTTCGCCAGGGACGAAGTGGAAAAAGCGCAGATCGTTGGCGATTTCCGCAGTCGGATAAGACTGCCACGGTTTTCCATCAACCAGTTCCGGAACAAAGGGACGGATATGATGGCAGTTATCAAGGATCAGCTTACGGGCGTCGATACCGTTGGCGACACAGTCCATCCACATGTTGCGGCCACTGACGCCTTCGTGCATTTTGGCGTTAATATCCAGTGCGGCAAACAGCGGATAGAACGGGCTGGTGGAGGCGTGCATCATGAACGCGTTATTCATGCGTTTATGCGGCACATAGCGCGGCTGACCTTTGATATGGCTGTCTTTTTTGTGAATTTGCGAGGTCTGGGAGAAGCCAGCTTGCTGTTTGTGAACGGACTGCGTTACCAGAATGCCCGGATCGTTTTCGTTCAGTTCCAGCAGCAGCGGAGAACAATCCGCCATCATCGGGATAAACTGCTCATAGCCCACCCAGGCGGAATCGAACAGAATGTAATCGCAAAGGTGACCAATTTTATCCACCACCTGACGGGCGTTATAAATCGTGCCGTCGTAGGTGCCCAACTGGATAACAGCAAGACGGAATGGACGTGCGTCACGAGCCCGTTGCGGCGCCACTTCGCTGACCAGTTCGCGCAGGTAGCTTTCTTCAAAACAGTGGGCATCGATCCCGCCGATAAAGCCGTACGGGTTACGTGCGGTTTCCAGATAGACCGGCGTTGCGCCCGCCTGCAATAACGCGCCGTGGTGGTTTGACTTGTGGTTGTTACGGTCGAAGAGCACCAGATCGCCCGGAGTCAGCAGTGCGTTCAGCACCACTTTGTTAGACGAAGAGGTTCCGTTTAACACAAAGTAGGTTTTATCGGCATTAAAAACCTTCGCGGCATGTTGCTGAGCGATGCACGGTGCGCCTTCATGGATCAGCAAATCGCCCATTGCTACGTCAGCATTGCACAGGTCGGAGCGGAAAAGCGTTTCGCCGAAATATTCCACGAACTGGTTACCTGCCGGGTGACGGCGGAAAAACTCGCCGCCCTGATGTCCTGGGCAGTCGAAGGCGCTGTTTCCCTGGTTTACATAATCAACCAGCGCGCGGAAGAACGGTGGTCGTAATTGTGTTTCGTAATGACTGGCTGCCGTTTCTAACTGACGACCGTAGAAAGCGGTACGGGCTTCATTGCATTCGAATACGCCCGAAATGCGCGGCAGATGTTCTGCCGGAACGCGCTCTTCCTCTTCGGTTGCGATAAATACCGGAATACCGTATCCGGTCGCGTCAATTTCATCGAGCTTCCCACGTTCAATATCATTGACAGACAACACGACGGCAGCGACATCAATAAAATTACTTTCATCAACATTCACAATCGTGCGTTGTGTAGAAAAACAGTCAGGGCAAGAACGACTCACGGCAATTTTTAATTCAGACATTTTCATCTCTTTATTTTCAGATAATAGCAGGTCCTCAATTTCCCGAATGAGAAACTGATAACGCCGGAATAAAAGCAAAGTGTGTCCCCTGATAAATAAATCAGTAAATTGCTTTTTTTCAGGATGCAAAAAACCTTACCTGTCCGGTCACAGGCAAATCAAGGCTTAAGCAGAGTGAGCACTGAGGAATACAGGCGTGAGCCTGCGATACAGCGAGTCAGGAAGACCTGTATGCTGGAGTGCCCATAGTCGAAAGACTAACGGGCATTAAAGAAATGAAAGTCAAAACTATTACGGTGGGCAAACATCATAATATGTGTTGTCCGCCTGATATGTGGCATAGTACGGCTATTGTTTTCCATTTTGATTACCTTTTCTTTATCAGTAGAAGGTGAAGGTATTTTATCCAGGAAAACGGCCTGATCCGTGAAGGAGATCAATAAAAAACGATCATTCGCAAAATATTTAGTCGTTTTTTATGCATGGCTGGCGATAAGATATCGTTTTGTTTATTATTTGTTATAATTCTGTATTTTTTAATTTTGTGGAAAATCTTAAATACCCGAAATAATATAATTTCGACTAAGTAAGAATAATAAAAATTAATTTTAAGATTTATTTAAAAATAATGAATAACCATTCATGGCATAAAACGATAGCCAATACCGGTTTCGGTAATAAAGTGGCGGGGGCGCGCGGGATCACGCTCCAGTTTCTGTCGCAGGTGACCCATATAAATACGCAAATAATGGCTGTGCTCGACGGCGTTCGGTCCCCAGACCTGGTTCAACAACTGGCGCTGGGTCAGCACTTTCCCGGCGTTGTTGAGCAACACGGCCAGCAGGCGAAACTCAATCGGTGTTAAATGGATTTCTGTTTCTCCGCGATGAATCAGATGCGCGGCGAGATCGACGACCACATCGGAAAAGCGTACCACCGGCTCAGGAGAGGGCGTTGCAGAATGACGGCGCAGGGCGACGCGCAGACGTGCCTGTAACTCGCCAATGCCAAACGGTTTGCTCAGGTAGTCGTCGGCACCGGCGTCGAGCGCGGCAATTTTATCGCTCTCTTCGCTACGTGCAGAGAGCACGATCACCGGGACGGCGCTCCACTGTCGCAGGTCGCGAATGAAATCGATGCCGTCACCATCCGGCAGGCCGAGATCGAGAATAATGAGATCGGGCTTGCGCGTTGCCGCTTCCAGCAAACCACGCTGAAGCGTCTCGGCGTCGTACACGCGCAACCCATCGGCTTCCAGCGCGGTACGCAGAAAGCGGCGAATGGCCTGCTCATCTTCAACAATCAGAACGTTTGTCACATATCCTCATGAAAATCTTCAAGTTCTGGTGGCGCGTCTTGCCTCAGTGTAACACGGAAACAGGCACCGCCCTGAGGGCGATTATAGACGGCAATTGACCCGCCATGCACTTCCACTATCGCCCGACAAATGGCCAGCCCCAGCCCGACGCCCGGCACCGCCGACTCTTTATTCCCCCGTGAGAATTTATCGAACACGCGCTGCTCCTGTCCTTGTGGAATGCCAGGCCCATTATCCCAGACGTCGAGTTGCAGATGTTCGTCTTCAACGTGCGCGTCGATGCCGATCTGCGCCTGTGGTCCGGCATATTTAATGGCATTCTCCAGCAGATTAATCAGTACCCGTTCGAACAGGGGGCCATCGACGTGAATGAGAGTCAGCGGCGCGGGCAGGGAAAGGTTTACCGGATGAACCAGGCCTGGTTCCAGCATTTTCAGCGCACTGCCCACTACTTCTTCCAGCGTCAGCCACTCTTTTTTGAGGTTGAAACCACCAGACTGAATCCGCGCCATATCCAACAGGTTATTCACCAGACGGGTGGTATTCAGTACATGCTGGCGAATTTCGCTGGCCTGTCTGGCATGAGGCGAGCCTTCGCTGGCGAGGTCGAGCGTGAGGATTTCCGCCTGACCAAACAGCACGGTCAGCGGGGTGCGCAGGTCGTGAGAAAGTGCCGCGAGCAGAGCGTTGCGCAGGCTTTCCCGTTCGCTGGCCAGCCGCGCCTGCTCTTCGCTGGCCGTTAAGGTCAGACGTTCCAGCGCATTCGCCACCAGCAAAGTGAAGGTTTCCAACAGTCGCTGCTGCTCGGGGATCATTAACTGACGCAGATTGCCGGGTTCGACAACCACCAGGCCGTGGGTTTTGTCGGCGCTGCGTAACGGCAGGATCTGGTACGGCACGCCTGGCAGGGTATCGGTGCCAGCGCCTGCCGGTAACCCTTTATCAAAGCTCCAGCGGGCAATAGCATCATCCCAGGGGGTCATTCCCTGCTGGTGGGTGAGGGCGGCCAGTTTGCCCTCTTCATTCGGCAATAAAATCTGGCTGCGGGCATGAAAGGTGGAGGCAATAAATTGTTCGCTGGTACTGGCGATGTCTTGCGCACTGCGCCCCATCGCCAACGCTTTCGACATCTCATAAAGATGACGAGTTCGCTGTTCCCGGTAGCGCGCAACGCGAGCCTGATAGCGCACGCCCGCCGTCAGGTTACCCACGACCAGTCCAACCGTCAGCATGACGCCGAAGGTGAGGAGATACTGCACGTCCGAGACGGCGAGCGTGCCGCGCGGCGCAATGAAGAACAGATCAAAGCTGACCACGCCAATAAAGGTGGAAAACGCCGATGGCCAGCGACCATAGAAGAGAGCGATGACCACCACACCGAGCAGATAGAGCATCACCAGGTTTGCGGCATCAAAGGCGGCCAGCCACTGGCTGGCGATAAACGTTGTCAGAGCGCAGAGTGCAACGGCAACCAGACAGCCCTGAATTTGCACCCGCCACTTGTCTTTAAAGGCGCGGGTATCGGGCAGGGACGACAGCGTCCGCACCGGTGGCTCATCGAGGGCGACCACCATCAAATCCAGCTCAGGGGCGCGTTTCGCCAGCCGATCGGCAAACGACTCCCGGTGCCACCAGCGTCGCGTTGACGTCCGCCCCAGCACTATTTTTCCCAGATTATGCTCGCGAGCGTAGCGGACCACCGCTTTATCCTCGCTGGGATCGGATAGCGTGGCGGTCTCCGCGCCCAGCTCTTGCGCCAGTCGCAGGGCGTGCAGAATATTGCGCCGCTGCTTTTCCGGCAAGCGATGCAGCGCGGGGGTTTCGACGTAGACGGCGTGCCAGATGCTGCCCAGTCGCGACGCCAGTCGTGCGGCAGTACGCACCAGTTTTTCACTGCCGGTGTTGTGACCAATGCAGAGCAGTATGGCGTCGCGGGTATGCCAGACCTTCTCTTCACCCGGACGACCGCGCCAGGCGCGCATCTGATCGTCCACCCGATCGGCGGTGCGGCGCAGCGCCAGTTCGCGTAGCGCGATTAAATTACCCTTACGGAAAAAGTGTTCAATAGCACGCTCGGCCTGTCCCGCAATATAGACTTTGCCCTCTTTCAGGCGCTGGCGCAGATCGTCAGGTGGTAAATCGACCAACACCACCTCGTCGGCAGCGTCAAAAAACGGATCCGGCACGGTTTCGCGCACCTGAATCCCCGTCACGCCGCTGACCACATCGTTCAGGCTTTCGAGATGCTGCACGTTGACGGTGGTAAAGACATCAATACCGGCGTCGAGCAGTTCTTCAATGTCCTGCCAGCGCTTGGGATGGCGTGAACCCGGTGCATTACTGTGCGCCAGTTCATCCATTAAGATCAGCGCCGGACGGCGTGCGAGCGCGGCATCGAGATCGAATTCACTGATATGACGTCCGTGGCGCGCCTGGCGTTTCAACGGCAGAATGCTGAGACCCTCCAGCAGGGCGGCGGTCTCTTTGCGTCCATGGGTCTCCACCACGCCAATCAGGATGTCGAGTCCCTGTGCGCGCAGGCGCTGGGCTTCAGCCAGCATCGACCAGGTTTTCCCGACGCCCGCACAGGCGCCGAAGAAGATTTTTAGTTTTCCCCGATGGGGGGCGACCGCCTGCTCAAGCAGGCGATCGGGATCGGGGCGTACTGGTTCACTATTCGCCATTCATGCTGTCCAGCGCTAAATTGAGTTCGACAATATTTACGACCGGTTGACCGATAAAGCTCACCAGTGGTTTCTGCGTGTATTCTGCAACCCGTTGCGTCACCTGTTCAATGGTCAGATGACGAGCCTGCGCCACGCGGGGGATTTGCCACGCCACCGCGGCGGGCGTCAGGTTGTTGTCCAGACCGCTCGCGGAGGCAGTAACCAGTTCCACCGGTACGTTACGACTGGCCTGCGGGTTGGCGGCGCGCAGGGTGGCGACCCGGTTTTGCAGTTGTTTATCCAGTTCCGGGTTACTGGCGGCGAGATTACTGCCGCCGGATGCCATGGGATTATAGGGCATTTCAGCGGTGGCTGAAGGCCGTCCCTGGAAATAGCCTTCAGAGGTAAAGTTCTGCCCGAGCAGTGCAGAACCCCGCACCCCATGCTCATCCCGAATCAGTGAACCGTTGGCCTGATACGGGAACCACCATTGCCCCAGCGCGGTGGTCAGCAGCGGATACGCACCGCCCGTCAGTAGCAGCAGGAAAATCAGTGTTGAAAACAACGGACGTAAAGCACTCATCAGACACCTCACACCAGACCCAGCAGGGTCAGCAGCAAATCAATTACTTTGATGCCAATAAACGGCACCACCAGCCCCCCCAGACCGTAAATCCACAGGTTACGGCGCAGCATGGCGGAGGCGGAAAGCGGTTTGTAGCTCACGCCTTTCAGCGCCAGCGGGATCAGAAAGACAATAATCAAGGCGTTAAAGATCACCGCACTCAGAATGGCCGAGTCCGGCGAATGCAGACGCATGATGTTCAGCGCATTCAGTTGCGGATAGGTCGCGGCGAATGCGGCCGGAATGATCGCAAAATACTTCGCCACGTCGTTGGCGATACTGAACGTGGTCAGTGAACCACGCGTCATCAGCATCTGTTTGCCGATGTGCACCACTTCGATAAGCTTGGTGGGGTTAGAGTCGAGATCGACCATGTTGCCCGCTTCTTTTGCCGCCTGCGTACCGGAGTTCATTGCTACCGCGACATCGGCCTGGGCCAGCGCCGGGGCGTCGTTGGTACCATCACCGGTCATCGCCACTAAGCGGCCTTCCGCCTGATACTGGCGGATGAGCGCCAGCTTGGCTTCCGGTGTCGCTTCGGCAAGAAAGTCATCCACACCCGCCTCGGCGGCGATGGCGGCGGCGGTCAGGCGATTATCGCCAGTGATCATCACCGTTTTAATGCCCATTTTACGCAACTGAGCAAAACGCTCTTTTATCCCGCCTTTGACGATATCTTTCAGCGCGATCACGCCTAGCACCCGGGAACCTTCCACCACCACGAGCGGCGTGGCGCCCAGACGGGCGACGCTGTCCACTTTCTGCTCGACATCCGCCGGGAACTGGCCGCCGCTGGCCTCAATGTGGCGACGGATGGCGTCGACGGAACCTTTACGAATCATCCGGTTGTCGATGTTAATACCGCTCATACGACTCTGGGCGGTAAAGGGGACGAAGGTGGCATGCAGCGACTGCACGTCACGTTCGCGCAGATTAAAGCGCTGCTTGGCGAGGATCACAATGCTGCGACCTTCCGGCGTCTCATCGGCTAACGACGAAAGCTGTGCGGCGTCGGCCAGCGTTTTTTCGTCGACACCCTGCGCAGGCAGGAAGTCCGAGGCCTGACGGTTACCGAGAGTAATGGTGCCGGTTTTGTCCAGCAGCAATACGTCCACGTCGCCTGCGGCTTCCACCGCGCGACCACTGGTGGCGATGACATTCGCACCGAGCATACGGCTCATCCCGGCGACGCCAATCGCGGAGAGTAACCCGCCGATTGTCGTTGGGATCAGACAAACCAACAGGGCGACCAGCACCGTGACGCTGACCGCGTGACCGCCCCAGGCAGAAAATGGCCACAGCGTGGCGGTTGCCAGCAAAAAGACAATCGTCAGGGCTACCAGCAGAATGGTCAGGGCGATCTCGTTGGGCGTTTTACGGCGCTGGGCGCCTTCGACCATGGCGATCATCCGGTCAAGGAAAGTTTCGCCAGGATTCACGCTACACTCGATCACCAGCCAGTCGGAGAGAATGCGCGTCCCGCCAGTCACCGAGGCGAAATCGCCGCCGGATTCGCGGATGACCGGCGCAGACTCGCCGGTAATCGCACTTTCATCCACGGAGGCGCCGCCTTCAATGACTTCGCCGTCACAGGGAATGATATCACCTGCTTCCACCAGCACGATGTCGCCTTTGCGTAGCTCATCGGCCGGAACGTGATCCATTTTCGCGCCGTACTTCGGCTCGCGCAGTTTGCGGGCAAAGGCCGTCTTTTTCACTCCTTTGAGGCTGTTGGCCTGTGCTTTACTGCGCCCTTCGGCGAGCGCTTCCGCAAAGTTGGCAAACAGTACAGTGACCCACAGCCACAGACAGATCGCCCCGGTAAACAGCGCGCTGCCGGCCATCTGTCCTGTCGCCATCGCAACGGTAATCACGGTGGTCAGCAGGCTACCCATCCAGACAATGAACATCACCGGGTTGCGCCACTGGGTATGTGGGCTTAATTTTTTCACTGCGTCCATCAGCGCCTGAGCGACCAGAGACGGTTCGAACAGCGCCAGTTGTTTGCGACTCATAACATTTGCTCCGCATCGCTTAGCGTTAGGAAAGGTGTTCAGCGACTGGGCCAAGCGCCAGTGCAGGAATAAAGGTTAGGGCGCCGACTAACAGCACCGTGCCGATCAGTAAACCGACAAACAGCGCGCCGTGGGTCGCCAGGGTGCCGGGACTGGCCGGTTGGCTCTTTTTCGCCACCAGCGATCCGGCAATCGCCATCACCGGGATGATGACCCCGAAGCGACCGACGAACATGCAAAACGCCAGCAGGCAGTTCCAGAACGGGGTGTTTGCGCTCAGACCAGCAAAGGCGCTGCCGTTGTTGTTGGCGGCGGAAGAGACGGCGTACAGGACTTCGCTAAAGCCGTGTGGGCCAGGGTTGAGCATGGCGCTGCGTCCCGCATCGGTCATCATGGCAAGCGCGGTGCCGAGTAAAACCAGCGCAGGGGTGACCAGAATCGCCAGTGCGGTCATTTTCATCTCGCGAACGTCGATCTTTTTGCCCAGGTACTCTGGCGTGCGGCCAATCATCAGTCCGGCGATAAACACCGCCAGCAGCACGAACAACAGCATGCCGTAAAGGCCCGAACCAACGCCGCCGAACACCACTTCGCCAATCTGCATCAGCCACATTGGCACCATGCCGCCCAGCGCGGTAAACGAGTCGTGCATGGCGATCACCGCGCCGCATGAGGCTGCCGTCGTCACCACCGCAAACAGACTGCTCACCAGCACGCCAAAGCGGCTCTCTTTGCCTTCCATATTAAGAGTGGAATCCGCGCCAAATTGCAGCAGATGGGGGTTGCCCTGGACCTCCGCCCACATCACCACCGCGACGCAGACGATGAAGATGAGCGACATGGCCCACAGCAACATCCGCCCCTGACGGCGATCGCCTGCCGCGTCGCCAAACGCGAAACAGAGCGCGGCTGGAATTAAAAAGATGGCCAGCATTTGCACCATGTTGGTCAGCGCGGTGGGGTTTTCGAACGGGTGTGCCGAGTTGGCGTTAAAGAAGCCGCCGCCGTTGGTCCCCAGCATCTTGATGGCTTCCTGCGAGGCCACCGGCCCCATCGGCAGCAGTTGCTGCACACCTTCCAGAGTAGTGAAAGTCTGATAGGGCAGCAGGTTTTGCAGGCTGCCTTGCTGAATAAAGAACAGCGCAATCACCAGCGCGATGGGGCATAAAATCCACAAGGTAATACGCACCAGGTCGACCCACGCATTGCCCAGCGTATTCATGCTCTGGCGGGTAAAGGCGCGGATCAGCGCGAACACCACCGCAATGCCGGTCGCGGCGGACAGGAAGTTTTGTACCGTCAGCCCGGCCATCTGGCTGAAATAGCTTAAGGTGGTTTCCCCGCTGTAAGCCTGCCAGTTGGTATTGGTAACAAAACTCACCGCCGTATTAAGCGCCAGATGCCAGGGCAGACCGGGCAACTGCTGTGGATTCAGCGGCAGAAGGTGTTGCCACAACAACAGCAGGAACAGGAGCGTCAACCCCAGCACATTCAACGCGAGGATCGCCAGCAGGTACTGCTTCCAGTTCATCTCGTGTGTCGAAATGCCCAGACCGCGCCAGATCAGGCGTTCAACCCTCGCGGTACCAGGCAGCGAATGGTTGCCGATCAGCCGTGCCAGGCCCGCGCCTAACGGCCTGGCGAGCACGAACAGAATCAGCAGAAAACTGGCGATGAGTAAAAATCCTTGCGCAGCCATCAGAACGCCTCCGCATTGATCAATGCATATACCAGGTAACCTAATAATAAGAAAATCAGCACGATGCCGATTATCACGCCTGCACTCACAGTGCACCTCCCGTGGCATAAATGTGATAAACAAAGCGTAAATATCTGCCTGCAAAGATTTCGCAAAAATCGACGTCGGGGGTGTAAAAAAAGTATAAAAATGGCAAAGACCATTATTTAACTAATGATTAGTATTAATTTAACTTTTTTGTAACTTAATTACGCGATAAAGATAAATAAAGCGTAAATAGCTAAAAATAAGTGGTCGGATGAGTAGTAAAATTACACGCAAAGCGGTACTATTTTCAGCAGATAACCAATTTGACTTTACCGGTGATGATTACCGGCCAGATAAAGGGGAGAGAATCATGGAGTTGTACAAAGAATATCCAGCACATGTTGTATTGTTACGCCGTACTTTCGCCGTCGTGGCTGGGGTGCTGGCACTACCGGTCATGCTGTTCTGGAAAGACCGCGCCCGTTTTTATAGCTATTTACACCGCGTGTGGTCAAAAACCAGCGATAAACCGGTGTGGATGGATCAGGCTGAAAAAGCCACCTGCGATTTCTACTAAGCGCATCGCGTTCAGAAAAACCGCCAACAGCAATGTGGCGGTTTTTTTATGTCTCTGTGTCTACACTTATTTCAGAAATGGAAAAGGAGACATCATGAGCGAGAAAATCCCTGTTGGCATTAGCGCTTGTTTGTTAGGGGAGGCGGTTCGCTTTGATGGTGGACACAAACGCCTGCCCTTTGCAGTCGAAGAACTTTCACCGTGGGTGCACTTTGAACCCGTCTGTCCGGAAATGGCGATCGGCCTGCCGGTGCCGCGTCCTGCATTGCGCTTAGTCAAAATGGAAGAGGCAATTGCACTGCGTTTCAGTGACCGGCGCGAGGGCGATTTAACCCAGGCGATGACCGCGTTCAGTGAAGAACGTGTCAGTCGTTTCGAACACCTTTGTGGCTATATTGTCTGTGCGAAATCCCCAAGTTGCGGCATGGAACGCGTTCGTGTTTATGACGCCGATGGGAAAAACAATCGCAAAGCCGGTCGCGGTATCTTTACCTCAGTCCTGATGGCATCTTACCCGTGGCTCCCTGTTGAAGAGGACGGGCGATTGCACGATCCACAATTACGGGAAAATTTTGTCGCGCGGATTTATGCCCTGCATGAATTGCATGGATTGCGGCAACAAGGGCTCACGCGTGGCGCGCTGATTGACTATCACAGCCGCTATAAACTGTTGCTGCTGGCCCATTCACAGTCGGAATACCGCGAGCTGGGGCGCTTTGTCGCTGCGCTTTACGAGTGGGAAAGCCTTGATGACTTTTTCATTGAATATCGTCTGCGCCTGATGAAACTGATGTCCCATCCTGCCACCCGGCGTAACCATACCAATGTCCTGATGCACGTTCAGGGCTATTTTCGCAAACAGCTCAATGCCCGTCAGCGGCAAGAGTTGGCTTCCCTTATTGACGGTTACCGACGCGCTACGCAGCCACTGCTTGCGCCTGTGACGCTGCTCAAACACTATATGGCAGAATATCCGGATGCGTATCTCTCCGGGCAACGCTATTTTGATCCCTGGCCGGAAGCCCTGCGGCTGCGCTACGGGAGTTGATTTTTTTCATTCGGGAGTGTTATGTCCACCCATCTGGTCTGGTTTCGTCGCGATCTCCGTCTGCATGACAATCTTGCCCTCGCCGCCGCCTGCCGCCACCGCGCCGCGCGCGTTGTGGCGTTATTTATCTCCACGCCTGAGCAGTGGAAAAATCACGTCATGTCACCGCGTCAGGCCGCCTTTATCCAGGCTCAGCTAAACGCTTTACAACAGGCGCTGGCGGAAAAGGGCATTCCGCTGCTGTTTGAGGAAGTCGACGACTTCGCAGGCAGTATTGAAACGGTGAAAGCGGTGTGCGAACAGCATGACGTCAGCCACCTGTTTTATAACTATCAGTATGAAGTGAACGAGCGTGAACGCGATGCGGCGGTAGAAAAGGCGCTGCCGCATGTGGTTTGCGAAGGGTTTGATGACAGCGTGATCCTGCCGCCAGGTGCGGTGACGACGGGAAATCATGAGATGTATAAAGTCTTCACGCCGTTTAAAAACGCCTGGTTAAAACGGCTGAAGGAGGGGATGCCGGAGTGCGTATCCGCACCGGCCCGCCGGGAGAACGGTAGTGTTTCTTCCGCGCTGGTGCCAATTAACCTTCACTATCCGCAACAGGAATTCGACCCCGCCCTTTTTCCCGCCGAAGAAAAAGCCGCAATTGCCCGGTTACGCCAGTTTTGCCAGCAGGGGGCAGGAGAGTACGACGAATGTCGCGACTTCCCGGCCATTGAGGGCACCAGTCGTTTATCCGCCAGTCTTGCTACCGGTGGCTTATCGCCGCGCCAGTGTCTGCATCGCCTGCTGGCGGAACAGCCGCAGGCGCTGGACGGCGGCGCGGGCAGTGTCTGGCTGAACGAACTTATCTGGCGTGAGTTTTATCGCCATCTGATGACGTACCATCCCAATCTGTGCAAACACCGCCCCTTTATTCTCTGGACCGATCGCGTGCGCTGGCGGGATCGTGCGGAAGATTTACAGGCCTGGCAGGAGGGGAGAACGGGTTATCCGATTGTTGATGCGGCGATGCGGCAACTGAACGCCACCGGCTGGATGCACAACCGTCTGCGGATGATTGCGGCCAGCTTCCTGGTCAAAGATCTGCTGATTGACTGGCGTAAAGGTGAACGCTATTTCATGTCGCAACTGATTGATGGCGATCTCGCTGCGAATAACGGCGGCTGGCAGTGGGCGGCCTCTACCGGAACCGACGCCGCGCCGTATTTCCGCATTTTTAACCCCACGACGCAGGGCGAAAAGTTCGACAGAGAGGGGGAGTTTATCCGCCGGTGGATCCCGGAACTTAGCCATGTACCGGGCAAGGCGATTCACGAGCCGTGGAAATGGGCGATGAAAGAAAGCATCACGCTCGACTACCCGCAGCCGATTGTCGATCACAAACTGGCGCGCCAGCAGACGCTTGCCGCGTATGAGGCCGCGCGAAAGAACTAACGGTGGCTATGCGGCCTGACGCCATAACTATTCATAATGAGGTGCGTTAATACGCCCCTTTTTTTATGGCTAAGAACGGGGTGATGGTTTCTTAATATGGCTAATAATTGTCTATCGACGAACCGCCACAGGGATGCTATGTTAACGGAGTGCATAAATAAACAAGGGATCGATGATGAAAAACACCGAACTGGAACAACTGATCAACGAGAAACTGAACAGCGCCGCCATCAGCGACTACGCGCCAAACGGTTTGCAGGTTGAAGGCAAAGAAACGGTGCAAAAAATCGTCACCGGTGTGACCGCCAGTCAGGCGTTACTGGATGAAGCGGTGCGTCTGCAGGCTGATGCGGTCATCGTTCATCATGGCTATTTCTGGAAAGGCGAATCTCCGGTGATTCGCGGGATGAAGCGCAATCGCCTGAAAACGCTGCTGGCGAATGACATTAACCTCTACGGCTGGCATCTCCCTCTGGATGCACATCCCGAACTGGGCAACAACGCACAGTTGGCGGCCCTGTTGGGGATCACCGTGATGGGCGAAATCGAGCCGCTGGTTCCCTGGGGCGAACTGACGATGCCGGTCCCTGGGCTGGAACTGGCGTCGTGGATTGAAGCACGTCTTGGACGCAGGCCGTTATGGTGCGGTGATACCGGGCCGGATACTATCAAACGTGTCGCCTGGTGCACTGGCGGCGGGCAAAGCTTCATCGACAGCGCCGCGCAGGCTGGCGTTGACGCCTTTATCACCGGTGAAGTTTCCGAACAAACCATCCACTCAGCCCGTGAACAGGGACTGCATTTTTACGCCGCCGGGCATCACGCCACCGAACGCGGCGGGATCCGTGCGCTCAGCGAATGGTTGACGGAGAACACCGATTTGGATGTGACGTTTATTGATATTCCAAACCCGGCATAAATAAAAACAAGAGGAACGCAAGTGCAACGAGCGCGTTGTTATCTGTTAGGTGAAACGGCGGTAGTGCTGGAGCTTGAGCCGCCGGTGACGCTGGCGAGCCAGAAACGTATCTGGCGTCTGGCGCAACGTTTGGTTGAGACGCCAAACGTGGTCGAGGCGATTCCGGGAATGAACAATATCACCGTGATCCTGCGTGACCCGCAAACGCTGGCGCTGGATGCGATTGAACGCCTGCAACGCTGGTGGGAGGAGAGTGAGGCGCTGGAGCCAGACTCACGCTATATCGAAATTCCGGTGACCTACGGCGGCGCCGGTGGTCCCGATCTGGCGGACGTAGCCCGCCACAGCGGCCTGAGCGAAAAGCAGGTAGTGGAGCTGCACGCGTCGGTCGAGTATGTGGTCTGGTTTTTAGGTTTTCAGCCGGGATTCCCGTATCTCGGTAGCTTACCGGAACAACTGCACACGCCCAGGCGCGCTGAGCCGCGGCTGATCGTTCCGGCTGGATCGGTGGGTATAGGCGGACCGCAAACCGGTATTTATCCGCTGCCAACGCCTGGTGGCTGGCAGTTGATTGGTCATACCTCGCAGGCCTTGTTCGACCCGAAAAAAGAGGAACCGGTTCTCCTGCGCCCTGGCGATAGCGTGCGCTTTATCCCGCAGAAGGAGGGGGTATGCTGAATATTATTCGCGCGGGATTGTACACCTCCGTTCAGGATGGCGGTCGTCACGGTTTTCGTCAGTCAGGCGTTAGCCATTGTGGTGCGCTGGATAAACCGGCGATGCAAATCGCTAACCTGTTGGTGGGTAATGAGGCCAGTGCTCCGGTGTTGGAAATTACCCTCGGACAACTGGTTGCGGAATTTGAAACCGACGGCTGGTTTGCCCTGACCGGCGCAGGATGCGAAGCGCGGCTGGATAATCACCCCGTCTGGACGGGCTGGCGTCTGCCGGTGAAAGCGGGCCAGCGTCTGGTGCTAAAACGTCCGCAGCACGGTATGCGCAGCTATCTTGCCGTCGCGGGCGGTATCGACGTGCCGGAAGTGATGGGGTCATGCAGTACCGATCTCAAAGTGGGCATCGGCGGGTTGGAAGGACGCCTGCTGAAAGACGGCGACCGGCTGGCAACCGGCAAACCCCGACGGACGTTCCTGGAAGCGCGAGGGGTAAAACAGCTGCTATGGGGGAATCGCATTCGGGCGCTGCCGGGGCCGGAATACCACGAATTTGACGCCGTTTCGCAGGAGTCGTTCTGGCGATCGCCGTGGCATCTCAGTCCGCAGAGTAACCGGATGGGCTACCGCCTGCAGGGACAACCGCTGATGCGAATGACGGATCGGGAACTAGTGTCGCACGGTCTGCTGCCTGGCGTGATTCAGGTTCCGCACAACGGTCAGCCGATTGTATTGATGAACGATGCCCAGACGACCGGCGGCTATCCGCGCATTGCCTGCATAATCGAGGCAGACATGTACCATCTGGCGCAGATCCCGCTCGGCCAACCCATTCACTTTGTTCAGTGTTCGCTGGAGGAGGCGCTGAAAGCGCGGCAGGACCAACAGCGCTATCTGGAACAACTCACATGGCGACTCAATGATGAACATTGATTTAAATGCGGATCTCGGCGAAGGCTGCGCCAGCGATGGAGAACTGTTGACGCTGGTCTCATCGGCCAACATTGCCTGCGGCTTTCATGCCGGCGATGCACAAACCATGCTGACCAGCGTGCGCGAGGCGCTGAAAAATGGCGTAGCCATTGGGGCACACCCGAGTTTTCCGGATCGGGAAAACTTTGGCCGCACGGCGATGACGCTGCCTGTGGAAACGGTCTATGCGCAAACGCTGTATCAAATCGGCGCGCTGGCGGCCATGGCCCGGGCGGAGGGGGGCGTCATGCGGCACGTGAAACCGCATGGCATGCTCTACAACCAGGCGGCGAAAGATCCGCAACTGGCGGATGCCATTGCCAAAGCGGTGTACGCCTGCGATCCGGCACTGATTCTGGTCGGCCTGGCGGGAAGTGAGCTTGTCCGCGCGGGTGAGCGTTACGGTCTCGTCACGCGCCAGGAAGTGTTCGCCGATCGCGGTTATCAGGCGGACGGCAGTCTGGTGCCACGCACGCAGCCGGGCGCGCTGATTGAAGACGAGGACCAGTCGCTGGCGCAAACGCTGGGAATGGTGGAAACCGGACGCGTGAAAAGCATTACCGGTGAATGGACAAGCGTGGTGGCGCAAACGGTTTGTATTCATGGCGATGGCGAACACGCGCTGGCCTTCGCCCGACGTTTACGCTCGGCGTTTGAAGCCCGCAGAATCACCATTGTTGCCTGAGCACACTGACGCAGCCTCCATAGAGGGGTTGCGCATATAAAAACACCACAACAAAACACAACATACAGGAATGGATTATGGGAGATGCAATAACGCTCTGGCCACTGATGGGCATCGCCGTCATTGTGGTTGGATTTCTTTTACGTTTTAACCCGGTGCTGGTGGTTATTGTCGCCGGGATCGTCACAGGACTGGCGGCGCAAATGCCGATCGCCACGATCCTCGAAAAGCTGGGTGAAGGTTTTCTCAACACCCGCAACCTGCCGTTTATCCTGCTGATCCCGCTGGCGGTTATCGGCCTGCTCGAGCGTCACGGGCTGAAAGAGCGCGCCCAGGCGTGGATTGCCAGGATTAAAAGCGCTACATCAGGTCGCTTGCTGATCGTCTATCTGTTTATTCGTGAAGCCACCGCTGCGCTAGGGCTGACCAGCCTGGGCGGTCACCCGCAAATGGTGCGTCCGTTGTTAGCGCCTATGGCGGAAGGGGCGGCGGAGAAAACGTACGGGGCATTGCCCGGCGCGGTGCGCTACCGGTTGCGAGCGATGTCGGCGGCGACGGATAACGTGGGACTTTTTTTTGGTGAGGATATCTTCGTCGCGTTCGGCGCGATTATCTTCATGCACAACTTTATGCTGGAGTCCGGCGGTATTCAGACCGAACCGCTGCACATTGCCTTATGGGGGATCCCAACGGCCCTGTGCGCCTTCGTGATCCATGGTACGCGCCTGTGGCGGCTGGATAACTATCTGCAACGCGAAATGGCGAAAGCCGGTTCTGTTGACACCCGCAAAGGAGAGGCGCAATGAATTTTCAACAAAGCTACCTCTACTGGCTGGCGGGGATCGTGCTGCTGATTGTCGCCATTATGTCCTGGCAGGATAAAGCTAATCCGCGTCGGTTAACGACCGGGTTATTCTGGGGCGTCTATGGGCTGTTGTTCCTGCTGGGCGACTGGACGTATCAACTGGTGGGCGACAAACGTATAGTCAACATTGCCGTCGGCGTCGCGGTGGTGATCATGGCGTTGATCGCCGGTTTTGGCGGCGTCAAGCTGGGCAGTTATCATCAGCGCACCCGCGAGCAGCGGGAAGAGAGCGCGACGCGTCTGGCTAACCGCCTGTTTTACCCGGCGCTGGCCATTCCGGTCGTCACCGTGATTGGCGTACTGATGTTCAATCACATTCCGGGGTTGCAGGACGCTCTGTTTGGACCGGGTAATCATGCCACGCTGGTGACGCTGTTCTCGATGACCGCAGGCTCACTGATTGGTCTCGGTATGGCTATCAAAATGACCCATGAGAGGGTGCATCAGCCGATTCAGGAGGCGCGCCGCCTGCTGGATTCCATCGGCTGGGCATTTATTTTACCGCAGATCCTCGCAACGTTAGGACTGCTGTTTACGGCGGCAGGCGTTGGCAGTGGCATTTCGTATCTTACTCAAGAGTATCTGGCCGTCGACAGCCGCTTTATCGCGGTGGCGGTGTATACCATTGGGATGGCGCTGTTGACGATGGTGATGGGCAATGCGTTTGCCGCCTTCCCGATTGTCACCGCGGGAATTGGCATTCCGATTCTGGTGCTTCAGCACGGTGGTAACCCGGCGGTGATGGCGGCTATCGGGATGTTCTCCGGCTATTGCGGTACGCTGATGACGCCGATGGCGGCAAACTTCAACATCGTGCCCGCCGCGCTGCTGGAACTGCCAGATAAAAACGCGGTCATTAAAGCGCAGGTGCCAACCGGCATACTGCTGCTGCTAGTCAACGTGTTCCTGATGTATTTCCTGATGTTTCTGTAAGGAGGACGGATGAAAACGGTATTAATCACCGGATTTGAGCCCTTCGGCGGCGAGCAGATTAACCCTTCCTGGGAAGTGGTCTCGCAGCTCGACAATGCTATCATCGCCGGGTGCCGCGTGGTGGCGCGTCAGTTGCCGTGTGTGTTTGGCGAGTCGCTCAGTGTGCTGAATTCCGCCATTGATACGCTCTCTCCGTCGCTGGTGCTGGCCATCGGACAGGCGGGCGGACGGACCGATATTACCGTTGAGCGCGTGGCGATCAACGTCGACGACGCCCGTATTCCGGATAATAAAGGCCAACAGCCGGTGGATGAGCCGATTGTTGCTGGTGGACCAGCGGCCTGGTTTAGCACGCTGCCAGTCAAAGCCATGGTGGCGGCGATGCGTGAAGCCGGTGTGCCAGCGTCGGTCTCACAGACGGCGGGGACATTTGTTTGCAACCATGTGATGTACGGATTGCTCCACAAACTGAGCGGCATCGCGGAGGTGAAGGGGGGATTCATCCATATCCCTTATCTGCCGCAGCAGGCGGCGGCGCATCCGGGGGCGCCCAGTATGGCGGCGGAAACGGTGCGTCTGGCGCTGGAGGTGGCGATCGCTACCGCATTGCAGGTTGACGATGACATCGCCGTGACAGGTGGCGCCACGCACTAATCTTCTCAGATAAGGACAGAACCATGCCTGAAGGCCCGGAGATCCGCCGCGCGGCGGATAGCCTGGAGGCGGCGATCAAAGGCAAACCCCTGACGGATGTCTGGTTTGCCTTTGCGCAGTTAAAACCGTATCAATCCACACTGGTGGGGCAGACCGTCACGGCGATGGAGACGCGCGGCAAAGCGTTGCTGACCCATTTTTCCGCGGGTCTGACGCTCTACAGCCATAATCAGCTGTATGGCGTCTGGCACGTGGTGGACAGTGGCGACATGCCGCACACCACCCGTATTCTGCGCGTTAAACTGCAAACCGCGGATAAAACCATTCTGCTTTATAGCGCGTCTGACATTGAGATGTTGACGCCGGAACAGCTCACTACCCATCCCTTCCTGCAACGGGTTGGGCCGGACGTGCTGGACCCGCGTCTGACCCCTGATGCGGTGAAAGCCCGATTACTCTCGCCGCGTTTTCGCAACCGCCAGTTTTCCGGGCTGTTGCTGGATCAAGCTTTTCTCGCTGGGCTGGGAAACTATCTGCGGGTGGAGATCCTCTGGCAGGTGGGGATAACCGGTCAGCATAAAGCGCGCGATCTCAGCGATGCGCAGTTGACGGCGTTAGCGCATGCGCTGCTGGATATTCCGCGCTTGTCCTACACCACGCGTGGGCAGGTCGATGAAAATAAGCATCATGGCGCGCTGTTTCGCTTTAAGGTGTTTCACCGCGACGGTGAACCTTGCGAACGTTGTGGCGGGATCATCGAGAAAACCACGCTCTCCTCACGGCCGTTCTACTGGTGTCCACATTGCCAGCATTAATGCGCTTGTCGCGGCGCTTTGGCTGAAATAAAACGGGCGATGGCAGGGCCAGTGAGAAGAATACTGAACAGCCGCAGGGTTTGCATCGCCATGATCAGCGACATGTCGGCGTGACTGCCGGCGGCAATGACTGCAACCGTATCAAGCCCGCCGGGGCTGGTGGCGAGATAGGCGGTTAAAAAATCAATCTGCATATAGTGGGTCATTCCCCAGGCCATTGCTGCGCAAATGGCAAGCAGGGCGAAGATAGAGAGCAGGATTTGCGGCAACGGTCGCAGCGCCATAAAGAAGACCTGCTTGTCGAATCCGAGACCAATCTGCCAGCCAATAAGCATATACGCTATCGCCAGCAGCCATTCCGGCAGTTCAATCACCATCACGCCGCTTGCGTGCAGCAGGGCGCCTACCAGCATCGGCACCAGCATGGTACCGGAGGGAATGCGCAGCACCCGACCGACAACGCTGGCAACCGCCGCTAACAGCAGCGTCGTGAACAGATTGCCGCTCAGCGGCGGGAACCACTCAATCTGCTGGCTGACGGCTTCTGCGCTTTCGCCCATGATAAACCGCGTCACCAGCACCGCTGCGCCAGCGACAAACAGTACCCGCAAATATTGCATAAAGGCGACCAGGCGGATATCGGCGCCGTAGTCTTGCGCCATCGCGACCATTGCCGCCGCACCGCCGGGAGATGAGCCCCACGCGCCGGTATTGCCAGGGAGTGAACTGTAGCGAACCAGTAACCAGCCAACGACCGTACTGGAGAGCAGCGTCACCAGCAGAACTGCCAGCACCACTACCCAGTTTGCCGCCAGCGTCGTTAATAATGAGCCTGACAAATTCTGCGCGATCATACAGCCAAGAATGGCTTGCGCGCCGAGGAACGTACAGCGAGGAAGCTTTAGTGAGATACCGCGAAGACTAAACAGAATACCGGTGATCATCGGGCCGAGCAGTAACGCCGCCGGAAGATGAATGCTGAGAAAGAGCAGGGACAGAAGGAGTGACAGCAAAAACAACAAGCCCCACTGCAGAACTGGCATCCTGTGCTCCCGGAAGAAATGAACAAACTATCCGTAAATCATAGAGAAGGGCGGAGAAGATTAATATAGCGAGGGTCAAGAAAAGGTAGGGAAGTTGCCGGATGGCGCTACTACTTATCCGGCCTACGAATTGACAACCGTAGGCCGGATAAGACGCAGTCGCGTCACCATCCGGCAGTCTGACGATTAATGCTTAAGGTCAGATTTAAAATCGCGTTTTTCGTAGCCGGTGTACAGCTGACGTGGACGCGCGATTTTCATGCCATCGGTATGCATTTCGCTCCAGTGCGCAATCCAGCCGACGGTACGCGCCATGGCGAAGATCACGGTGAACATGGAAGACGGGATACCCATCGCTTTCAGGATGATACCGGAGTAGAAGTCGACGTTCGGGTAAAGTTTCTTCTCAATGAAATACGGGTCGTTCAGCGCGATGTGTTCCAGCTCCATCGCCACTTCCAGCAGGTCATCTTTGGTACCCAGCTCTTTCAGCACTTCGTGGCAGGTCTCACGCATCACGGTGGCACGCGGATCGTAGTTTTTGTAAACACGGTGACCGAAGCCCATCAGGCGGAAAGAGTCATTCTTGTCTTTCGCACGACGAACGAATTCCGGAATGTGTTTAACCGAGCTGATTTCTTCCAGCATCTTCAGCGCCGCTTCGTTCGCGCCACCGTGCGCCGGTCCCCACAGGGATGCAATACCCGCAGCAATACAGGCAAACGGGTTCGCGCCAGACGAGCCAGCAGTACGTACCGTTGAGGTGGAGGCGTTCTGTTCATGGTCGGCATGCAGGATCAGGATACGGTCCATTGCGCGTTCCAGTACCGGGTTCACTTCATAGGTTTCACACGGCGTGGAGAACATCATGTTCAGGAAGTTACCGGCGTAGGAGAGGTCGTTACGCGGATAAACAAACGGCTGGCCGATAGAATATTTGTAACACATCGCCGCCATTGTCGGCATTTTGGACAGCAGGCGGAATGCGGCGATTTCGCGGTGGCGCGGATTGTTAACATCCAGAGAGTCGTGATAGAACGCGGCGAGCGCACCGGTGATCCCGCACATGACCGCCATCGGATGTGAATCGCGACGGAAAGCGTGGAACAGACGGGTGATTTGCTCATGGATCATGGTATGGCGAGTCACGGTGGTTCTGAATGCGTCGTACTCTGCCTGCGTCGGTTTTTCGCCGTTCAGCAGGATGTAACACACTTCCAGATAGTTAGACTCGGTGGCTAACTGATCGATCGGGAAGCCGCGATGCAACAAAATGCCTTCATCGCCGTCGATGAACGTAATTTTGGATTCGCAGGATGCAGTAGAGGTGAAACCAGGGTCAAAAGTAAACATCCCCTTCGAACCCAGGCTACGAATATCAATAACATCTTGACCTAGCGTGCCCTTCAGCACATCCAGTTCAATAGCCGTATCACCATTTAGGGTGATTTTTGCTTTTGTGTCAGCCATTTACGGTCTCCTTAGCGCCTTATTGCTTAAGACTACTCAGGTGAGATTTGCCATCGATACATCAATCAACCGTTACCAGTTTGTTATTCGGCTCGCCGCTCTGGATAGAGGAGAAACCAGGGTACAGAGCAATGGGCGCTTGCAGGTAAATCAGTTAACTCATGGTGAATTAGCAACAAATCAACAACTTAGCAATCCGAATTATTCAACCTGTCTATCACTATTAACTGTACTGAAGGGATCGGTCAATATCTTCCTACTGTTACATAACTTATTTGCAGGTTAAAGAGTGACCCCATAACTTTTACGCATTATATGCCTTTTCTGGTGTTGTTTGTAACAACTTTGTTTAATGATTGTCAAATCAGATGATTAAAAATTAAATAAATGTTGTTATCGTGACCTGTGTCACTGTTCGGGATAAAACCCGACAAACTATATGTAGGTTAATTGTAATGATTTTGTGAACGTCCTATACTGCCGCCAGGTCTCCGGAAACCCCTGCAATCCCGAGCCACCCAGCGTTGTAACGTGTCGTTTTAGCAACTGGAAGCAGTGTTTTACATGACGCGCAGTTATAGAAAGGACGCTGTCTGACCCGCACGCAGACCGGAGGAAGGAAATCCCGTCGTCTTTCAGGCTACAGGTGATTCACTCTCTGTACCCGAAGTCCAAAGGGAATAATAAGAACAGCATGTGGGCGTTATTCATGATAAGAAATGTGAAAAAACAAAGACCTGTCAATCTGGATCTGCAAACGATCCGGTTCCCAATCACGGCGATAGCGTCCATTCTCCATCGCGTTTCCGGAGTGATCACCTTTGTGGCGGTCGGGATCCTGTTGTGGTTACTGGGCACCAGCCTCTCTTCCCCTGAAGGATTCCAGCAGGCATCCGCCATCATGGGTAGCTTTTTTGTTAAATTTATTATGTGGGGCATCCTTACCGCGCTGGCGTATCACGTCGTAGTCGGTGTTCGTCACATGATGATGGATTTTGGCTATCTGGAAGAAACATTCGAAGCGGGTAAACGCTCAGCCAAAATCTCTTTTGTTATCACTGTCGTGCTTTCACTTCTCGCAGGAGTCCTCGTATGGTAAGCAACGCCTCCGCACTAGGACGCAATGGCGTACATGACTTCATCCTGGTCCGTGCTACCGCTATCGTTCTGACGTTATACATCATCTATATGGTGGGTTTCTTCGCCACAAGCGGCGAACTGACCTGGGAAGTCTGGACCGGTTTCTTCTCATCGGCTTTCACCAAAGTCTTCACCCTGCTGGCACTCTTCTCCATCTTGATTCATGCCTGGATCGGCATGTGGCAGGTGTTGACCGACTACGTTAAACCACTGGCAATTCGGTTGTCGCTGCAACTGGCTATCGTCGTTGCACTGGTGGTTTACGTGATTTATGGATTTGTTGTGGTGTGGGGTGTGTAATGAAACTGCCAGTCAGAGAATTTGATGCTGTAGTTATTGGCGCAGGCGGCGCAGGTATGCGTGCGGCGCTGCAAATTTCCCAGAGCGGCCAGACCTGTGCGCTGCTGTCCAAAGTGTTTCCAACCCGTTCCCATACCGTTTCCGCGCAGGGTGGCATCACCGTCGCGCTCGGTAATACCCATGAAGATAACTGGGAATGGCACATGTACGACACCGTGAAAGGGTCGGACTACATCGGTGACCAGGACGCTATCGAATATATGTGTAAAACCGGTCCGGAAGCGATTCTGGAACTGGAACATATGGGGCTGCCGTTCTCCCGTCTCGACGACGGTCGTATCTATCAGCGTCCGTTTGGCGGCCAGTCGAAAAACTTCGGCGGTGAGCAGGCGGCACGCACCGCAGCGGCAGCTGACCGTACCGGTCACGCACTGCTGCATACGCTGTATCAACAGAACCTGAAAAACCACACCACCATTTTCTCCGAGTGGTATGCGCTGGATCTGGTCAAAAACGCCGATGGCGCAGTGGTCGGTTGTACCGCACTGTGCATCGAAACCGGTGAAGTGGTTTACTTCAAAGCCCGTGCAACCGTGCTGGCCACCGGCGGCGCAGGCCGCATTTATCAGTCCACCACTAACGCGCACATCAACACCGGCGACGGCGTGGGGATGGCAATCCGTGCCGGTGTTCCGGTTCAGGATATGGAAATGTGGCAGTTCCACCCAACCGGGATTGCCGGTGCGGGCGTGCTGGTAACAGAAGGCTGCCGCGGTGAGGGCGGTTACCTGCTGAATAAACACGGTGAGCGCTTTATGGAGCGTTATGCGCCGAATGCGAAAGACCTGGCGGGCCGTGACGTGGTGGCGCGTTCCATCATGATTGAAATCCGTGAAGGTCGCGGCTGCGATGGTCCTTGGGGTCCGCACGCTAAACTGAAACTTGACCATCTGGGTAAAGACGTCCTCGAATCCCGTCTGCCGGGCATTCTGGAATTGTCCCGTACGTTTGCACACGTTGACCCGGTGAAAGAGCCGATACCGGTTATCCCAACCTGTCACTACATGATGGGCGGTATTCCGACCAAAGTAACCGGTCAGGCATTGACGGTGAACGAGCAGGGTGAAGACGTGGTGGTTCCGGGGCTGTTTGCGGTGGGTGAAATCGCCTGCGTATCGGTACACGGCGCTAACCGTCTGGGCGGTAACTCGCTGCTGGATCTGGTGGTCTTTGGTCGTGCGGCCGGTCTGCATCTGCAGGAATCTATCGCTGAGCAGGGTGAACTGCGCGATGCCACAGAAGACGAAATCGACGCGTCCCTGGCGCGTCTGAATCGCTGGAACAATAACCGTGATGGTGAAGATCCGGTAGTGATTCGCAAAGCGCTGCAGGAATGTATGCAGCATAACTTCTCGGTCTTCCGGGAAGGCGATGCGATGGCGAAAGGGCTTGAAGAGCTGAAAGCCATCCGCGAGCGGTTGAAAAATGCCCGTCTGGACGACACCTCCAGCGAATTCAACACCCAGCGCGTAGAGTGTCTGGAGCTGGATAACCTGATGGAAACTGCCTATGCCACCGCAGTATCCGCCAACTTCCGTACCGAGAGCCGTGGCGCGCATAGCCGCTTCGACTTCCCGGAGCGTGATGATGAAAACTGGCTGTGCCATTCCCTGTATCTGCCAGAGACGGAATCCATGACCCGACGTGAAGTCAACATGGAACCGAAACTGCGCCCGGCATTCCCGCCGAAGATTCGTACATACTAATGCGGAGACAGGACAATGAAACTCGAGTTTTCAATTTATCGCTATAACCCGGATGTTGATGACGCTCCGCGCATGCAGGATTACACCCTGGAAGGCGAAGAAGGGCGTGACATGATGCTGCTGGATGCGTTGATGCAGCTCAAAGAGAAAGACCCCAGTCTCTCTTTCCGCCGCTCCTGCCGTGAAGGCGTGTGTGGTTCAGATGGTCTGAACATGAACGGGAAGAACGGTCTGGCCTGCATCACGCCGGTATCAGCGCTGGTTCAGCCCGGTAAGAAAATTGTTATCCGTCCGCTGCCTGGTTTGCCGGTGATCCGCGATTTGGTAGTAGACATGGGGCAATTCTATGCACAATATGAGAAGATTAAGCCTTACTTATTGAATAATGGGCAAAATCCTCCGGCTCGTGAGCATTTACAGATGCCAGAGCAGCGGGAAAAACTCGATGGGCTGTATGAATGCATTCTGTGCGCCTGCTGCTCAACGTCTTGCCCATCCTTCTGGTGGAATCCGGATAAGTTTATCGGTCCGGCGGGTCTGTTAGCGGCCTATCGCTTCCTGATCGACAGCCGTGATACCGAGACGGACAGCCGCCTGGAAGGGATAAGCGATGCATTCAGCGTATTCCGCTGTCACAGCATCATGAACTGCGTCAGTGTATGTCCTAAGGGGCTGAACCCGACGCGCGCCATCGGCCATATTAAGTCGATGCTGTTGCAACGCAGTGCGTAAGTAGACATTGCCTGCGGTGGCAATCCTGTAGGCCGGATAAGACGTTTACGTCGCCATCCGGCACATGTTGCCTGATGGCGCTTCGCTTATCAGGCCTACGGGGTCGCCATCAGGCAAATTAGTGCAGGAAACCTCTAAAAACTGCCACATTGATAGCAATAATCGAGATGTTCAGCGCGAGACAAGGCGCGAACGGAACGAATCGCCGGGAGCATAGTTCACTATGTGACCGGGTGAGGGACGGTTGCAACACAGTCGCAGCCTGAACAACGACGATTATTAGACAGTTTTTAAAGGTTCCTTAGCGGACGCAGATCACACGACAGTCCGTAACAAGTGAACCCCGGCACGCATACGACGTATGCGTGGTAGTATCCACGGCGAAGTAAGCATACAAATGCTTAAGGGATCACGATGCAGAACAGCGCTTTGAAAGCCTGGTTGGACTCTTCTTACCTCTCTGGCGCAAACCAGAGCTGGATAGAACAGCTCTATGAAGACTTCTTAACCGATCCTGACTCGGTAGACGCTAACTGGCGTTCGACGTTCCAGCAGTTACCTGGCACCGGAGTCAAACCGGATCAATTCCATTCAAAAACGCGTGATTATTTCCGTCGTCTGGCGAAGGATGCCTCACGTTACTCTTCTTCGATTTCCGACCCTGACACCAATGTGAAGCAGGTTAAAGTCCTGCAGCTCATCAACGCTTATCGCTTCCGTGGTCACCAGCATGCGAATCTCGATCCGCTGGGACTGTGGCAGCAAGACACTGTTGCCGATCTGGATCCGTCCTTCCACGATCTGACAGAGGCCGACTTCCAGGAAAGCTTTAACGTAGGTTCTTTTGCCGGCGGCAAAGAGACGATGAAGCTGGGCGAGCTGCTTTCCGCGCTCAAACAAACGTACTGCGGCCCGATTGGTGCTGAGTACATGCACATCACCAGCACCGAAGAGAAACGCTGGCTGCAACAGCGCATCGAATCCGGTCGCGCGGCATTCAGCAGCGAAGAGAAAAAACGCTTCCTGAGTGAACTCACCGCAGCCGAAGGTCTGGAACGTTATCTGGGCGCCAAATTCCCTGGCGCGAAACGCTTCTCGCTGGAAGGCGGTGATGCGTTAATCCCGATGCTCAAAGAGATGATCCGCCATGCCGGTAACAGCGGTACCCGTGAAGTGGTGCTGGGTATGGCGCACCGTGGTCGTCTGAACGTCCTGGTCAACGTACTGGGTAAGAAACCGCAGGATCTGTTCGACGAATTTGCGGGTAAACATAAAGAACATCTCGGCACCGGTGACGTGAAGTACCACATGGGCTTCTCATCGGATATCGAAACCGAAGGTGGCCTGGTTCACCTCGCGCTGGCGTTTAACCCGTCGCACCTGGAAATCGTCAGCCCGGTGGTGATCGGTTCCGTTCGCGCTCGTCTGGATCGTCTGGATGAACCAAGCAGCAACAAAGTGCTGCCGATCACCATCCACGGCGACGCTGCGGTAACCGGGCAGGGCGTGGTTCAGGAAACCCTGAACATGTCGAAAGCGCGGGGTTACGAAGTGGGCGGTACCGTTCGCATCGTGATCAACAACCAGGTGGGCTTCACCACTTCTAACCCGCTGGATGCACGTTCCACCCCGTACTGCACCGATATCGGTAAAATGGTACAGGCACCGATTTTCCACGTGAATGCGGACGATCCGGAAGCGGTGGCTTTCGTCACTCGTCTGGCGCTGGATTTCCGCAACACCTTCAAACGCGATGTCTTCATCGACCTGGTGTGCTACCGCCGTCACGGCCACAACGAAGCCGACGAGCCGAGCGCAACCCAGCCGCTGATGTATCAGAAAATCAAAAAGCATCCGACCCCGCGCAAAATCTATGCGGATAAGCTGGAAGCGGATAACGTCGCGACGCTGGAAGATGCTACCGAAATGGTCAACCTGTATCGCGACGCGCTGGACGCGGGCGAATGCGTGGTGAAAGAGTGGCGTCCGATGAATATGCACTCCTTTACCTGGTCGCCGTACCTCAACCACGAGTGGGATGAAGCGTACCCGAACAAGGTTGAAATGAAGCGCCTTCAGGAACTGGCGAAACGCATCAGTACGGTGCCTGAAACCGTTGAGATGCAGTCTCGTGTGGCCAAAATCTACGGCGACCGCCAGCTGATGGCGAACGGGGAAAAACCGTTCGACTGGGGCGGCGCAGAAACGCTGGCTTACGCTACGCTGGTTGACGAAGGGATCCCGATTCGCCTGTCCGGTGAAGACTCTGGTCGCGGCACCTTCTTCCATCGCCACGCGGTGATCCACAACCAGACCAACGGGTCGACCTGGACTCCTCTGCAGCATGTCCACAACGGGCAGGGCAGCTTCCGCGTCTGGGACTCCGTGTTGTCTGAAGAAGCGGTACTGGCCTTCGAATATGGCTATGCCACAGCGGAACCGCGCACCCTGACCATCTGGGAAGCGCAGTTCGGTGACTTCGCCAACGGCGCGCAGGTGGTTATCGACCAGTTCATCTCCTCTGGCGAACAGAAATGGGGCCGGATGTGTGGCCTGGTGATGCTGCTGCCGCACGGTTATGAAGGGCAGGGTCCGGAGCACTCCTCCGCGCGTCTGGAGCGTTATCTGCAACTTTGCGCTGAGCAGAACATGCAGGTGTGCGTACCGTCTACTCCGGCTCAGGTGTATCACATGCTGCGTCGTCAGGCGCTGCGCGGGATGCGTCGTCCGCTGGTGGTCATGTCGCCGAAATCGCTGCTGCGCCATCCGCTGGCGGTCTCCAGCCTGGATGAGCTGGCGAACGGCACCTTCCTGCCTGCCATCGGTGAAGTCGATGACCTCGATCCGAAAGGCGTGAAGCGTGTGGTGATGTGTTCTGGTAAGGTTTATTACGACCTGCTGGAACAGCGTCGCAAGAACAATCAGCAAGATGTCGCCATTGTGCGTATCGAACAGCTTTATCCGTTCCCGCATCAGGCGATGCAGGACGTATTGAAACAGTACGCTCACGTACATGATTTTGTCTGGTGCCAGGAAGAGCCGCTCAACCAGGGCGCATGGTACTGCAGCCAGCATCATTTCCGTGAAGTGATTCCATTTGGGGCCGCTCTGCGTTATGCAGGTCGCCCGGCCTCCGCCTCTCCGGCGGTAGGGTATATGTCCGTTCACCAGAAACAGCAACAAGATCTGGTCAATGACGCGCTGAACGTCGATTAATTAAAGGATACAAAATGAGTAGCGTAGATATTCTTGTTCCCGACCTGCCTGAGTCCGTAGCGGACGCGACTGTTGCCACCTGGCACAAAAAACCGGGTGATGCGGTGGTTCGTGACGAAGTGCTGGTAGAAATCGAAACTGACAAAGTGGTACTGGAAGTACCGGCATCAGCGGACGGCATTCTGGATGCGGTTCTGGAAGACGAAGGCACCACCGTGACCTCCCGCCAGATCCTCGGTCGCCTGCGTGAAGGCAATAGCGCGGGTAAAGAAACCAGCGCGAAGTCTGAAGAAAAAGCGTCTACCCCGGCGCAGCGTCAACAGGCTTCTCTGGAAGAGCAAAATAACGATGCGCTGAGCCCGGCGATCCGTCGCCTGTTGGCTGAGCACAACCTCGACGCCAGTGCGATCAAAGGCACCGGTGTGGGCGGACGTATCACTCGTGAAGATGTGGATAAGCATCTGGCGAAAGCCCCTGCGAAAGCGGAAGCCAAAGCACCGGCAGAAGCTTCTGCTGCACAGCCGGCGCTGGGTGCACGTAGCGAAAAACGCGTACCGATGACCCGTCTGCGCAAACGCGTGGCCGAGCGTCTGCTGGAAGCGAAAAACTCCACTGCCATGCTGACGACCTTCAACGAAGTGAACATGAAGCCCATCATGGATCTGCGTAAGCAGTACGGTGAAGCGTTTGAAAAACGTCACGGTATCCGTCTGGGCTTCATGTCCTTCTACGTGAAGGCGGTAGTAGAAGCGCTGAAACGCTATCCGGAAGTGAACGCCTCTATCGATGGCGACGACGTGGTGTATCACAACTACTTCGACGTGAGCATGGCGGTATCCACGCCGCGCGGTCTGGTGACCCCGGTCCTGCGCGACGTCGATACGCTGGGTATGGCTGACATCGAGAAAAACATCAAGACGCTGGCTATCAAAGGTCGTGACGGCAAGCTGACGGTGGAAGATCTGACGGGCGGTAACTTCACCATCACCAACGGTGGTGTGTTCGGTTCGCTGATGTCCACGCCGATCATCAACCCGCCGCAGAGTGCGATCCTCGGCATGCACGCGATTAAAGATCGTCCGATGGCGGTAGATGGCAAGGTCGAAATCCTGCCGATGATGTACCTGGCGCTGTCCTACGATCACCGTCTGATCGATGGTCGCGAATCCGTGGGCTTCCTGGTGGCGATCAAAGAACTGCTGGAAGATCCGACGCGTCTGCTGCTGGACGTGTAGTAAACAAGAGTATCACCTGCCTCGTAGGCCGGATGAGCGTAGCGCCATCCGGCACAAGCACCACGCCGGTCTACGGGTTTAAAGATAACGATTACCTGAAGGATGGACAGAACACATGAACTTACATGAATATCAGGCAAAACAACTTTTTGCCCGCTATGGCTTACCGGCGCCGGTGGGTTATGCCTGTACTACTCCGCGTGAAGCTGAAGAAGCGGCATCGAAAATCGGTGCGGGTCCGTGGGTAGTAAAATGTCAGGTTCACGCAGGTGGCCGCGGTAAAGCGGGCGGTGTGAAAGTTGTAAAAAGCAAAGAAGAGATTCGCGCGTTTGCTGAGCACTGGCTGGGCAAACGTCTGGTGACCTATCAAACAGACGCCAACGGTCAACCGGTCAACCAGATTCTGGTTGAAGCGGCGACCGATATTGATAAAGAGCTGTATCTGGGTGCGGTCGTTGACCGTAGCTCCCGTCGTGTGGTCTTCATGGCCTCCACCGAAGGCGGCGTTGAAATTGAAAAAGTGGCGGAAGAAACCCCGCACCTGATCCACAAAGTGGCGCTTGATCCGCTGACCGGTCCAATGCCGTATCAGGGACGCGAGCTGGCGTTCAAACTGGGTCTGGAAGGCAAACTGGTTCAGCAGTTCACTAAGATCTTCATGGGCCTGGCGACCATTTTCCTTGAGCGCGACCTGGCGCTGATCGAAATCAACCCGCTGGTTATCACCAAACAGGGTGACCTGATCTGCCTCGACGGCAAACTGGGCGCTGACGGCAACGCGCTGTTCCGCCAGCCGGATCTGCGCGAAATGCGCGATCAGTCTCAGGAAGACCCGCGTGAAGCGCAGGCAGCACAGTGGGAACTGAACTACGTCGCGCTGGATGGCAACATCGGCTGCATGGTTAACGGCGCAGGTCTGGCGATGGGCACCATGGACATCGTGAAACTGCACGGCGGCGAACCGGCTAACTTCCTTGACGTGGGCGGCGGCGCCACCAAAGAGCGCGTCACCGAAGCGTTTAAAATTATCCTCTCTGACGACAACGTTAAAGCGGTTCTGGTTAACATCTTCGGTGGTATCGTGCGTTGCGACCTGATCGCTGACGGCATTATCGGCGCGGTAGCGGAAGTGGGCGTTAACGTTCCGGTGGTGGTTCGTCTGGAAGGTAACAACGCCGAACTCGGCGCGAAGAAACTGGCTGACAGCGGCCTGAATATTATTGCAGCGAAAAGTCTGACGGATGCAGCTCAGCAGGTTGTTGCCGCAGTGGAGGGGAAATAATGTCAGTTTTAATTAATAAAGATACCAAGGTTATCTGCCAGGGCTTCACCGGTAGCCAGGGGACATTCCACTCCGAACAGGCAATTGCCTACGGTACGCAGATGGTTGGCGGCGTAACGCCAGGCAAAGGCGGCACCACGCACCTGGGCCTGCCGGTGTTTAACACCGTGCGTGAAGCCGTAGAAGCGACGGGCGCCACCGCGTCGGTTATCTACGTGCCGGCACCGTTCTGCAAAGACTCCATTCTGGAAGCCATCGACGCAGGCATTAAGCTCATCATCACTATCACCGAAGGCATCCCGACGCTGGATATGCTGACCGTGAAGGTGAAGCTGGATGAAGCCGGTGTACGCATGATCGGCCCGAACTGTCCGGGTGTTATCACCCCGGGCGAATGCAAAATCGGTATCATGCCCGGTCACATTCATAAGCCGGGTAAAGTGGGTATTGTCTCCCGTTCCGGTACGCTGACCTATGAAGCGGTTAAGCAGACCACCGACTACGGTTTCGGCCAGTCCACCTGTGTGGGCATCGGCGGCGACCCGATCCCGGGCTCTAACTTCATCGACATCCTGAAACTGTTCCAGGAAGATCCGCAGACCGAAGCGATCGTGATGATCGGTGAGATCGGCGGTAGCGCGGAAGAAGAAGCGGCGGCCTACATCAAAGATCACGTGACCAAACCGGTTGTTGGCTACATTGCCGGTGTGACTGCGCCGAAAGGCAAACGTATGGGTCACGCAGGCGCTATTATCGCCGGTGGAAAAGGAACTGCGGATGAGAAATTCGCAGCGCTGGAAGCCGCTGGTGTGAAAACCGTTCGCAGCCTGGCCGATATCGGCGAAGCGCTGAAAGCCGTCATTAAGTAAAAGCAATAAAACAGCCCAACCCCTGCATTTACCCGTGATGCAGGGGAAAGGGCTGGTCCATTTTCGACATGGTTGGCCATCTGATGATGGCCTTTTTTTTTGCCTGTCTGTTTGCCGGATGGCGCTGGCGCTTATCCGGCCTACAGGGGAGTGTTGACTTGCCAGGTTATGCGCTTTCCGCCAGCGTTTTCAGCCAGCGGATGCCGCTTTCCGGAGAGGTCATCACCGGGACGGGCGGCGACGGAAGCTGCTGCAGAACGCGCGCCATCGACGCTTGCGCCAGCATAACCACATCAGCCTGTTTATACGCGCTGTGCAATCCTTCGCTGACGATGCGATCGTGGGTTTCCATATCGCCCGCCAGCAGAGCATGGAAGGCCTCTTCCATCAATATCGGCGTCACGGTGCATTGCTTACCACTGGCCTGTACTTTGCGTTGCACATACTCCAGCGTCGGTTTCATCGTGGTGGCGACGGTGGCCAGCACGGCAATGTTCTCACCCAGGCTAATGGCTTGTTCCACCATCGCGCAGTCGATACGGGCAAGCTGCAGCGGTGTCATAAACTGACACTGTTCAACCGCCGTGCCAATGGACGAACAGGCGGTGATGAAAATCTCGCAATCCGCTTTTTCGGCTATGTGGACGTAGTCGGCAATGCGTGCCGCAATGTTCGGCGTCACGCCCCCGGCCTTCATCACCTGCTTAATCATCGACTCTTCGACCAGGTGCATCACGTCCGCTTCTGGCATGATGTCGCCGATCAGTTGCTGCATCATGGCGAGCGTGGCGGAACTGGTGTGAAGCATAGCGATCTTTTTCATTCTGCGAACTCCTTGAGCAAACATTCGGCAACGGCCATAGCCGCATCGTGATCTTCCTGGGCGGACAGTCCACCAACCGCAACGGCCCCCACGCATTTACCGTTGTGAAGAATCGGTACGCCGCCGGGCAGCGCGGTAAAACGTGGGTCAGCAAAGTAGCTGATATCCAGTGACTCATTTTGCAGACGTTGCAAAAACGCCTGAGTGGTGCAACCTAAACGGCTGCTGGTGCGTGCTTTGCGCTGCGTCAGCTCAATGGTCAACAGTTTGGCGTTATCCATACGGGCAAAGCTCAGTAACTCGCCGTGAGCGTCGCACACCGCCACGCTGAGCGGACGTTGCGCATAACGGGTGTCGGCGAGATCGAGCGCGCAGTCTACCGCGCGTCGTGCCTGTTGCAGGGTTAAAGTCATCATGGTGAGTTATCCTTTTGACAGAGGTTCTGATACCGGCTGAGCAGGCGAACTCTCGCTCTGGGCCTGCGCCTGTCGGGCATCCTTTTTGCGCCAGTAGTTAGCCAGCAGCGAGCCGCTGACGTTGCCAAGCGGCGTCATGACCGCAGAGGCGAGACCAACGGTGGCCAGTTTTCCCATCGCGGCGGCAAGACCTGATGCCATCCCGCCGTTTTGCAGTCCGACTTCGAAGGCTACCGTCCGGGCGGACTGAACATCCATGCGGAAGATCCAGCGGCTCATCAGATAGCCAATCAGGAAGCCGCCGAGGTTGTGCATCAGCATGGCGAAGCAGAGCAGGAAGCCGACCTGAACCAGGTTGTCGCGCCCGGCTGCCGCTGCCGTAGTGGTGAAGAAAATGATGCCCATCATCGAAATGGTCGGCATGATCTTCTTAACGCCGGCCACGCGTCCATACAGCCAGTTATAGAACAGCGCCCAGATGATCCCGCCAGCCACAAAGTTCAGCACCACCGCATACATTTGCGCGTCGGCGCTGGCGCTACCAAACAGCGTGTCCCAGCCGCCGGTAAGCATATACAGCAGCCAGATGGCGCTGATCCCGGCCAGCGTTTGCACGGTACGACGCCCCTGCACGCCGGCATAGGTTTTCAGGTAGTCATGTAAAATCGCCGCGCCAATCGGGATCAACACGATTTTCACGACGTCCATCACCATCGCCGTGAGCTGGATGTCGATCATTGAACCCGCCAGCAGATTCACCCACAGCGGGGTCATGACCGTCGCCGCCAGCGTCGAGACGGCGGCGATCGAGACCGCCAGCGCCAGGTTGGCGTTGGCGATATACACCATGACAGTGGAGGAGAGCCCACTGGGACAGGAACCAATCAGCAGAATGCCTACCGCCACTTCCGGCGGAAAGTCAAAGATCAGCGTGATGCTCAGGCCGAGCAGAGGCATGATGACGAAATGACAGAAGGTGCCGATAAACACCGCCCAGGGCATTTTAGCGACGTCGATAAAGTCCTGAATCGTGAGTTTGGTACCCATACTGAACATGGTCGCCTGGATCACCAAAAAGACGATCCATTTATGGGTGATGTTGAATCCGCCCCAGACGATTAGATCGGTTGACCAGGTCATCGCCGCGACAAAGCCGGCAATGATCCACAGGGTAAACTGGTAGCTGCGAAGATTTGTCCAGTAGCCCGCACCTGCCGCGAAGCCTGTCGTCAGCATCACCAGCCCCGGCTGCCAGAGGGCGGGAGACTGCATCAGCGCGCCAATTGCCGCCAGGGCGCCACCGGCGATGCAGACGCCCAGTCCGGTTTTGTGAATAACGGTTGTGATAGTCATGGTGAAATGTCCTTTCTCTCGTTATTACTGCCGTGGTGGAATAGCTAACATTTGCCGCGCAATATCCGGCGTGGCGACCTTTTTATCCATACTGCGAATAAGCGTGGCGAGTTTGGCAACCTGCTGATAATTATGCTGAGCTTTCTCTTCGGCGCTTAAATAATAGCTATCTTCAAAACCAATTCTCACTTCACTGGCGCCCATGCCGACCGCTGCCGCAATAATATCGAAATTCTTGCGGCCAAAATGGGTAATTCCCCATAAGGCGTCGCGAGGGATCATACTGCGCAAGGCAATTAACGCATCAACCGTCGCGGGTGAACTTCCACGGTGTCCGAGGACAATATTGAATAACATCGGTTTCTTGAACGATATTTTTTCTTCCAGCGCCAGAATGTTATTAATCATGCCAATTTCGAAAACTTCAAATTCAGGAATAATGGAACGTTGGGTTATTTGTTGCGAACAATATTCGACGTCCGGTCCGGGATTAACGTACACGGCATCGCCGAGGTTAACGGAGCCGACGTTCAGCGACGCCATTTCGACGCCGGGACAGTCCAGAGGCGCGCAGCGCTCGGCAATCGACATGGTGGAGACGCCACCGGTTGAGGCCTGAATAATCAGGTCGGAATGGCGCATGACGTGGTCAATTGTCGCCTGAAAATCGGTGGTGTCCGACGTCAGACGACCTTGTTTATCGCGAACGTGTAAATGCACGATGGCTGCACCCTGTTCGACGCTGGCCAGTATTTCCTGCGCCAGTTCTTCAGGTATAACTCTGGGGCAATCCGCGGCAACGGGTGCCAGCGAAATAATAACAGTATCCGACATGTGTTCCTCCGGTTTTCCGGTACAGAGATATTAAAATTATAAGTACGGTGTCATCCAGCGTAACGATTCGGGCCCTGGTGTTGACGGTTTATATTCACAACCTATCCAGCCCTGATAACCTGTCTGCTTAATAAATTCAAAAAGCCATGTTTCATTTAATTCTCCCGTTCCCGGTTCATGGCGGCCGGGTACAGAAGCAATCTGAAAGTGTTTAATGATCGGTAAATAATGTTGAATAAGATGTGTAACATTACCGTGTATTTTTTGGCAGTGGTAAATATCAAACTGTAAGCCGATATTTTTTCTGTTCACTTCGCGAATAAGACGTTCAGCCAGTGGAAAGCTATCAACAAAATAACCAGGCATATCGTCCGGGTTTAACGGTTCAATCAACACGTCGATATCGGCCCCAACCATGACGTCACAGGCGATACGCAGTCGGTCGGTTAATTGTTCATACTGGGCGTTAGCGGAAAGTCCGGCCACGCGCAATCCGGCCATGACGTGCACCTTGCGACAGCCCAGTGCCGTGGCGTAATCGCGGGCAATCAGCAGACTGCGATGATACTCCTCGTCACAGCCTGGCAGGGAGGCCAGTCCGCGTTCACCGGCCTGCCAGTGACCCGCTGGCGCATTCATCAGCGCCACCGGCAGACCGGTTTCCCGTTGCGCCGCCAGCAGCACATCCAGCGGATGCTGCCAGAGAAACAGCCCTTCAACGCCGTGAAAACCCGCCGCTTTTGCGGCCTGAAAGCGCTCCGCAATGGGACGTTCGCAAAACAGCCAGTCGAGGTTAGCCGCTAACTTCAGCATGATGCGTTCCCTCCCGGCAATCCACCAGGTGCAGTTTCACGCCCTGGCTGGTAATGGTGTCCTGCGCTACGTCGGGTAACCGGTTATCCGAAATAATGTCGGTCAGTTGATCCAGCGAGCAGATGTGGAACATCCCGTATTTGCCAAATTTACTGCTGTCGCAGACCAGCACCCGACGGCGGGAGACGGTGAGCACGGCCTCTTTCACCGAGGCTTTGCCTTCGCTGGGGGTCGACATTCCACGTTCGGTATCCCACGAGGACGAACTGAGAAACGCCACGTCTATATTGATCGTGCGCAGAAAACTGGCGGCGCTTTTCCCAAGGCATGAGCGGTTGCGCTGATCCACCAGTCCGCCGGTGTGATACAGCGTGATGTGCGGCATATCCATCAGGTAGTGGCTGATGGAAAAATCGTTCGTCACCACCGTCAGGTTGAAGCAGTGGCTGGCGGCGACGGCTTTCGCCACTTCAAACAACGACGTTCCCGCATCGAGATACAGCGTTTGCCCTGGTTCTATCAACATCGCGGCTAATTGCCCCATTCGTCGCTTCACGTCATGATGCAGCTCGGCCTTTTCCCGCCACGGCAGCTCCGATTTCAGCAGATTGTTGAGTTTCACCCCGCCATTGATCGAGATGACTTTGCCTTCTTCTTCCAGCAACTGAATATCGCGGCGCACGGTCATGTGCGACACGCTCATCAGATCCGCCAGCTCATTAAACGAGGCGACGTTTTTTTCATGCACGTAGCGGTAGATAAAATCACGTCGTTGTTCGGGGATCATCCTCTCACCTCATGCTCGCCGGGATTGTTCGAGTTCAGCTACTGCTTCCGCCGTTAGCGGCACGTAGCCGAGTGGTTTTAAGGTCAGCCAGATGCGGGCGCTGTCTTCCAGCTCTTCGGCATTAAACACCGCCTCACGAAGTGAGCGACCACTGACTACCGGGCCGTGATTTGCCAGGAGCGCGGCAGTATGGTCCGCCGCAATCTCGCTGAGTGCGCTGGCAATCCCCTCATGACCGGGTTTGAAATAGGGCAACAGAGGCAACTGCCCGACGCGCATTACGTAGTACGGCGTTAACGGCGGCAGACAGTTTTCCGGTGTGCTGCATGGCAGACAGGAAAGGGCGGTCAGCCATGGCGAATGCAGATGAACCACCGCGCCGCAGGCCGGACGATGACGATACCAGGCCAGGTGCATGGGCACTTCTTTCGACGGTTTATCGCCACTGAGGTGAACCCCGCTGGCATCCAGTTTACTGAGCGTTGCGGCGTCCAGCTCGCCCAGACAGGAGTTGGTCGGCGTGACCAGATAGCCGCCGTCCGGCAGTTTTACGCTCAGGTTGCCCGAACCACCGCTGCTGAAGCCGCGCATAAACAGAGAACGACCGTAGTGCACCAGCTGTTCGCGGAGTTGTTGTTCGTTAAGCTGACTCATCATGCAGACTCCTGCGCGGTGAAAAAGAAGTCTTCGTCACCGAAGTTGCCTGACTTCAGCGCCAGCGCGAGCGGCGGCTCGGCGGAGAACACCCACGGCACGCCGGGCGCGATGGCTTTGCCGACCGTCAGTCGCGTCACCTGTAACGCCTCCACTACGGTGCCGGACGTTTCGCCACCGGCGACGATAAAACTGTTTACGCCTGCGGCCTGCAGTTTGGCCGTCAGTCTGGCAAAGGTATGCTCAATCGCCCGGCTGGCGCGCTGCTCGCCGTACTCCTGTTGAATGCGTTTCAGCGCTTCCGGCGGCTGGGTGGCGTAAATCAATGGAGCGAGCGCGTCATCGACATGAGTCATTGTCCACCGCGACAGCTCGTCGCTGTAACGCTCTGCGTCTGTCAGGCAGCGCGCCACGTCGAGTAGAAGGGAAGCGGCCTGTGCTTTATAGCGATTCACCTGGCGGTTACTCATGGCGGAACAACTTCCGGAAAACACCACCGTTTTTGCCGGCTGCGGGAAGGGATGTACCGCTTCCCGCCTACGCTGTGGTGCGGCGCAAGCGGCCAGTGCACCACCCAGGCCGGAACCGCCCGCCAGCAACGGTGTATGACGTAAGGCCTGAGCGAGGGTCTGCAGATCGGCTTCGCTGAAGGTATCCACGATCACGTGACGTACACCTTCAGACTGGCAGCGTTCCAGCGCGTGAGTGACCGCTTCCACACCTTTCTGAATCGTGCTGAGGTCAATGCGCCCGACAGCGCTGGCAGTTTGCGCCGTGAGCAGGCGAATCAGGTTCGCATCGGTCATCGGGTTGAGCGGATGTTTCTCCATGCCGGATTCATTCAGTAATACGCCATTCACAAACAAATGACCGTGAATCACCGTCCGTCCGTTTTGTGGCAGGGCTGGGCAGTGAACGATGTACGGCGCGTGCATCGCTTCTATCAGCGCATCGCTGACCGGACCGATATTCCCGGCGGGGGTGGAATCAAAGGTGGAGCAATATTTAAAGTAAATTTGCCGCGCACCTGCCGTGTGGTGCAGCCATTGCCAGCAGCGTAATGATTGATCGATGGCCTGGTCAGCCGGTAGAGAACGGCTTTTCAGCGAGATGACAATCGCGTCGACCTCTTCATTCCACGGCTGCGCGGCGTCTGGCATTCCGGGCAGCAGCGCGACCCTCCAGCCTTGCTCAGCCATAAAACTTGCGATATCCGTTGCGCCAGTAAAGTCGTCGGCGATAACACCTGTCGTGACGGGCATACATCCACTCCGTTCAGATTATCTTGTCATTGAGCCTATTATTCAGGAGGGCGTTTCACATTCACATGATGATTCTCACAAATAAGCACATCATAAAATTGTATGTTATTTATATAACTAATTGAAAATCATAAATAAAATGATGGGTGATGTTGAAATGAAACTCACAGGAAGATGTGAAGATTCGTTAATCTTTGGGAAAAGTTGTCACAGCAGTCGGTGGACTGGTGTTGAGGAGCGCGGGGGGCGCTCTTGCAATTTGATCATAATCACCTGATTAAATGAGATTATTTTTTGCGGTCAGGGTCATTTTTTCACCTGGACAAATTAAGCATAGTAGCGACGTTATCCAGACCACTGACGGAGCGTAACGTGCCTCAGCATATTCAGGACGATGTCTTACACACTTTTTACTCACTGGCAGAGGTGTTTTCTAAGGCGACCGGGCTCGCCGCCGTGGTGGTAGACATTAATGGTCAGGAAATCTCAGCCTGTCATAATTTTAATTCGTTCTGTTCATTACTGCGCGCCAATCCGCAATACCAAAAAACGTGTCAGAAATGTGATAAATATTGCGCTTTTGAAGGGTTAAAAGAAGAAAAAATCAGAATACTCTGCTGTCATGCGGGGTTGAGTTTTTTCTCTATGCCGTTAATTCGTCAGGGACATCTACTGGGATTTATTATTTGCGGTCAGGTGCGCGCAAAGTATCCGGAATATAAAACTATTGTCATTGATGACGATCGGCAGTGGGCTTTCGATCCTAAAATTAAATCAGCCTGGAATCAGGTCGCGATTGTTGAAAATAATCATCTGGTGGCAGCGGCAAACCTGCTCAGTTTTATTATTAACAATCTCAGCCCGGTTCAGCGTAAAACGGTGGACACCGCTGATGTGCAGTTGAGTGACCTGCGTCTGTCGGCAATGGAACTTTCTCGCCACGAAAAGAAACTGGTCGCTGCACTGCGCTATATTGATGAACACTTATACGAGGAACTGACGCTGGAGTCGGTGGCCGCGCATGTCTGTTTAAGCGCCAACTACTTTAGCCGTTTCTTTAAGAAACGGCAGGGAGTGAATTTTAAAACCTGGGTGAGCCAGAAAAAAATGCAGCGGGCGAGTGAGTTGCTGCGCGATCCGAAGAACTCTATCGACAGCATCGCCCGGAAACTTCAGTATGCGCAGACCAGCTATTTTTGTCGGGTGTTCCGGGCGGCTCACCAGACGTCTCCGCAGTCATTCCGTCATGAACACCTCTCGCTGTAGGCGCGTTCCATCACCTCGGGAATAAAAGAGAGTCGGTCGCTCAAACGGACAACATCGCCAACCACAATCAGTGCCGGTGGCACAATATTCGCTTCCTGTGCTTTCGTGAGTAATGTACCGAGCGTACAAGTTAAGCGCCGCTGATTGTCCCGGGTAGCCGACATCACAATCGCCGCGGGCGTGGCCGGTGATTTGCCTCCCATCAGCAGTTCTTCACAAATAAACGGCAGGTTAGCGATCCCCATAACAATCACCAGCGTGCCGTTGAGCTTCGCCAACTGCCGCCAGTCCTGCTGCTGATTACCTTCGCGGGTATGTCCTGTCACGACATGAAAACCGGATGCCAGGTCGCGGTGGGTCACCGGGATCCCGGCGCAGGCCAGCCCGCCAATGGCGGAACTGATCCCCGGCACCACTTCGAAAGCAATGCCTTCTTCGACCAGACATTCCACCTCTTCGGCACCGCGGCCAAACACGTAAGGATCGCCGCCTTTCAGGCGCACAACGTTCCGCTGTGTTCGCGCATGCTGGATAAGCAGGGCATTGATCTCCTCCTGAGGAACACTATGATAGCCCGGACTTTTGCCAACGTTGATACAGGTACAGCTCGCTGAGCACCACTCAAGCATTTTAGGATTGACCAGCCGATCGTAAATGATGACATCAGCCTGTTGAATACACTGCAGGGCTTTAAGGGTCAGTAAGCTGATATCACCAGGACCTGCACCAACCAGCCAGACTTTTCCGGAATTTTTCATATGTCGTCCTTAATTATTGTCGGGAAAAACAGTAAAAATAGTAAAAGCAGATAAAAAAACGTCATCGTTTGCTTATCGTTGAGTGAACTGAATTCTCCTGAAATAATAAGTAAATAATATTGATTAAACCCGCAAAGTTTTTTCTCCGATAAACAAGTTATCTTGAAAAATTATTAAGAACTTATTGGCGCTATTTGTCGCAAAATAACCTTAATTAAATTGTGTTTATGGCCAGTCTTGCGTATTATTGGTTATTATTTGTTCGCCCCCTGTGTGAATAAACCATGGAGTGGATCAATGACATCCAGGTAGGAAATAAAATATAACTCTCAGGCCAATCGGGAGTCGGTTGCATTTATTTTTTATAAATTAAACTATTTTTGTACGCGGCATATGGAAGACGTTATGAGAGGAAAGATACCAAAGACTGAATTACTGGTGACGTTTGAAGTGGTGGCACGTCATGAAAGTTATACGCGTGCGGCGGAGGAGTTAGCATTAACGCAAAGTGCTGTATTTCGCCAGGTGAATGCACTTGAGGATTTTCTGCATACTGCATTATTTAATCATGCCAAAAAGCGGATTTTTTTAAACGAGGCCGGGAAGCATTATTTGAGCATTGTTAAAGAAACGCTAAATAAACTTGAGCGTGATACGAATACCATTATGACCTGGCAGCCCACGGTCGAAGTCATTGAACTGGCGGTCAACCCGACCTTCAGCACCCACTGGCTGATCCCCAATCTGCGTGAATTCAACAAACTTAACCCCGATATTATCGTTAATATTCACTCGCTGGCGAACATGGGCGATTTCCTCAACCGTGAATATGATGCGGCCATTATGCGTGAAGACTTCTGTTCGCCGTGGTCAGAAGTGGAGTATCTGTTCGAAGAGGAAATCCTCCCGGTTTGTAGCGGCAGTCTGCTGTCGCAGCCCAACCAGAAACTGGCGGTTGAAGAGTTGCTCAATGAGTTTCCCTTGTTGCATCAAAGTACGCGAATTAACGGCTGGCAGGAGTGGTTCGCCCTGTCGGATGTCAGTAGCCCACTGGTCAACAAAGGCCCGCGTTTTGATCTGCTGTCGATGCTGATCGCCGCGGTGCGATCGAATTTGGGGGTTGCGCTGCTCCCACGTTTTGCGATCCAGCACGATCTGGACAACGGTGACATGGTGATCCCTTGCGATGTGCCCATGCGCACGGGTAATCGTTTCATCATGACCTGGCGGGAAGAAAAAGCGGAATCCCGTCATTTACAGGTTTTCCGCGACTGGCTGTTACAAAAATCGGTGGTATCTCACCTGGAACGCTGATGGCGGATGACGGGTAAACGGGAAGCCGGATAAGCGCATGCGCCATCCGGCAACGACGTAACTACCAGTCAATTCCTGCCTGAGCCTGAATACCGCTGTCAAACGCATGCTTGACCGGGCGCAGTTCGCTCACCGTATCGGCAAGCTCCAGTAACTGCGCGTGACACCCTCGCCCGGTCACAATCACACTCTGCTGCGCCGGACGCTCCCGAATGGCGGCAATCACCTCGTCAGTATCCAGGTAGTGATACGCCAGCATGTATGTAAGTTCGTCCAGGACCACCAGATCGTAATGCGCATCGGCCAGCATGCGCTTGCTCTCTGTCCAGACAGCCTGCGCCGCCGCGATATCCGCCTCGCGGTTTTGCGTTTCCCAGGTAAACCCGGTACCCATAATGTGAAACTCAACCCCCAGCGGATGCAGGGTGTTGTATTCGCCATTATCCCACTGGCCTTTGATAAACTGCGCGACGCCAACGGTTTTACCATGACCCACCGCACGGGTGGCAGTGCCAAAGGCGGCCGTGGATTTCCCTTTTCCATTTCCGGTAAATACGATCAAAATCCCTTTTTGTTCCGTGGCGGCGGCCACACGGATTTCCACCTGTTCTTTCAGCTTTTGCTGACGCTGGCGATGACGGTCGCCATTGGCTCGCGCTTGCATAAACGCTCCTTAATGTCCTGCCGGGCAGGATGCACAACGATGCTGTTGTTCAAACTGACTGAAGAAGTTGTTTCCTTTGTCGTCTACCAGCACGAAGGCAGGCAGGTTTTCAACTTCCATCATCCAGACCGCTTCCATTCCCAGTTCGGGATATTCGAGGCAGCGCAGGCTTTTCACGTATTGCTGCGCCAGCAAGGCGGCGGCGCCACCGATGCTGCCGAGGTTGAATCCGCCGTGTTTATGGCAAGCCTCGGTGACTTGCGCACTGCGGTTGCCTTTGGACAGCATGATCAGGCTACCGCCAGCGGCCTGGAAAGCGTCGACATAGCCGTCCATGCGCCCGCCGGTGGTTGGCCCGAGCGAACCACAGGCCATCTGATCCGGCGTTTTAGCCGGGCCGGCATAGTAGACAATGTGATCTTTCATGTACGCTGGCATCGCTTCGCCGTTGTCCAGGCGCTCTTTGAGTTTGGCATGCACGATGTCGCGGGCGACGACGATCGGGCCGTTTAGCGAAAGCCGCGTGCCGACTGGCAGGGTGGATAAATCATGCAGGATCTCGCGCAGCGGACGGTTCAAATCCAGGTTTACGCTCTGTGCGCTGTTCTCGATGCGGCTGGATTCAGGGATAAATTTACCTGGGTTATGCTCGAGTTTTTCCAGCCAGATCCCGTGTTTGTTGATCTTCGCTTTGATATTGCGATCGGCGGAGCAGGAGAGCGCCATCGCGATCGGGCAGGAGCCGCCGTGGCGCGGCAGACGAATTACGCGAATATCATGGGCGAAATATTTACCGCCAAACTGCGCGCCAATGCCAAATTCGCGGCTGGCATTGAGCAGCGCGGATTCCAGCGCCGTGTCACGAAACGCCTGACCCAGCTCATTACCGCTGGTGGGCAGGTTGTCGTAATACTTGGTTGAAGCCAGTTTGGCGACCTTGAGCGCCTGATCTGCGGAGAGACCGCCGACGACAAAAGCGATGTGATACGGCGGGCAGGCTGCGGTGCCCAGTGATTTCATCTTCTCGATCAGGAATGCGGTGAGCTTTTCCGGTTGCAGGATCGATTTGGTCTCCTGGAACAGCGCCGCCTTGTTGGCTGAACCGCCGCCCTTATTGACAAACAAGAAGCGGTATTCGTTACCCGGTGTGGCGCTGATATCGATCTGCGCCGGCAGGTTGGTGCCGGTATTCACCTCGGTATACATATCCAGTGGGGCGTTTTGCGAATAGCGCAGGTTATTTTCTTTAAAGGTGGTGTAAATCCCTTTGCTGAGCGCTTCGGCGTCATCGCCGCCGGTCCATATCTGTTGGCCTTTGCTGGCGACCACTGTCGCTGTACCCGTGTCCTGGCAGTTCGGCAGCACGCCTTTCGCCGACACTTCCGCATTACGTAACAGCTGCAGGGCGACATATTTGTCGTTACTGCTGGCCTGCGGATCGTGCAGGATGCTGGCGATCTGCTTTAAATGTCCGGAGCGCAGGAAGAACGATGCTTCATAGAATGCCTGTTGCGCCAGCAGCGTTAATGCTTCCGGCGCCACTTTGATGACCTCTTCGCCATCTAACTCTGTCACCGTAACATGCTGATTGCTCAGTAATTCGTATTCCGTACTCTCTTTGCTTTGTACAAAGAGTTCTTGCCAGACAAAGGGTTTAGACATGTTACTTCTCACGTTAAGGTTGATATCGCCGGAGGGCGGCGTCGCGCCGTATCCGACCTACAAAAATGCCTGATTCGTAGGCCGGATGCGCATGAGCGCCATCCGGCATCCACTTAATGCGCCATAAAGAGATTGGCCTGCGTTGCATGGGCAACATATTCAATAGTCTGCTGGGCGCGCACGCTGTTCCCGGCGCTGTCCAGCGGCGGTGAGTAAACGGCAATGGCGTACTGTCCCGGTACCACCGCGACCATGCCCCCGCCGACGCCGCTTTTCGCCGGAATACCGACGGTGTACAGCCATTTTCCGCTGCCGTCATAGAGACCGGCGATGGCCATTTCAGCCAGCACCTGCGGTACATAACGCTCATTGAGCAACTGTTTGCCGTTGAACGGCGATTTACCCTTGTTGGCCAGCACGGCACCCATTTTGGCAAGCTGCTCAACGGTGACGTCTACTGAACACTGGCGGGTGTAAATCTCTACGGCCTCCTGCGTATCGCCGTAGAAGCTGTTGTACGATGCCATCAGTTGCGCCAGCGCCTGATTGTGTTGGTTGGTCTCCATTTCCGATCTGAATACCGGTTCATTGACCGTGAGCGTGGCGTCGGCCCAGGCGTTCAGGTTGGTGAGGATTTTGTTCCAGCGGTCGGTTTTGTCTTTGGCGTCAATCAGGCTGACGGTACTCATGGCACCTGCATTGACCAGCGGATTCTCCGGTGCGCCCTTCGTGAGTTCGACCGCGAGGCCGGAATTAAAGGGCAGGCCGGTGGCATTAGCGCCGAGTTTATCCAGTACCTCCTGCGGCCCGTGCTGTTCCATCGCCAGCGCGAGGGTGAAGACTTTGCTCAGCGATTCCATCGGGAATGCTTTGTTGATGTCTCCTGCCTGGTAAATTTTGCCGTCAACGGTAGCGAGGGTAATGGCGAAGTTGTTGGGGCTGTAAGTGGCAAGGGCAGGGATGTAGTCGGCGACTTTGCCGTCGTTGTTACTTTTGTATTTCTGGTGTGCCTGTTCGATCAATGCGGCGTAGTCCGGCGCCGTTTGCGCCAGCGCGGCGGCGCTAAAAAACAGGCTGGCGGTTAACATGCTCGCGCCGAAGAATTTTACGTTCATGGTGCAACCTTGTTGGTGTGATTGGCATGTTGCCGGAAGGGGCGAGTGCTTATCCGGCAACCTTATATCATCAGGACATCACCACTTCTGACGGCTCAGTGGCAGGACGCTCCTGTTCTGGCGTTTTGACCGGCGCAGTACCCCGGCAGCCGGAACCGAAATGTTCGCCTTCCCAGCGACTGACAATCGCGGCGCCCATGGCGTTACTCATCACGTTGGTTGCAGAACGGCCCATGTCGAGGAACGGATCGACACCCATCAGCAGGATCAGACCGGCTTCCGGAATGTTGAACTGGTTGAGGGTAGCGGCAATGACCACCATCGAGGCACGCGGTACGCCTGCCATACCTTTAGAAGTCAACATCAGGATCAGCAGCATGGTGATTTGCTCGCCCATGCTCAGCTCAATGTTGCACGCCTGCGCGATAAAGACGGTGGCAAACGAGCAGTAGGCCATTGAACCCACGAGGTTGAAGGAGTAACCGATAGGCAGTACGAAACTGGCAATCTTGGACGAGACGCCGAATTTCTCCAGCTTATCCAGAGTACCCGGGAACGCGGCTTCCGAGCTGGACGTGGTAAATGCCAGCAGTGCCGGTTCGAGGATCGCTTTCGTCAGGCGACCGATGCACGGACCGACAATCATCGTTGACAGGCCGATGAGGATCGCCCACAGCATACCCAGCGTCAGGTAGAACTCACCCATGAAGATCCCGGCGCTCACCATCACGCCCAGCCCGCGTTCAGCGATAAGCCCGGAGATAGCGGCGAATACCGTTAACGGGGCGAACAGCATGACGTAACCCGTCAGTTTCAGCATGACGTGAACCAGAGAGTCGAGCACCTTCACGATCGGTTCGGCTTTCTCACCAATCGCCGCCAGGCTACAGCCGAGAAAGATCGAGAACACAACGATTTGCAGGATTTCGTTACGCGCCATGGCGTCAACGATACTGGTCGGTACGGCGTGAGAAATAAACACTTTCAGCGTGAACGGTTCAGACTGAACGGCCGCCACGGCCCCGGCGTCATGGGCAACAAAGTTAATGCCCGCGCCTGGCTGGAACAGGTTGACGATCACCAGACCCAGCGCAATCGACAGCAGTGAGGCGCAAATAAACAGGAAAAAAGTTTTTGAAAATATACGCCCCAGCGTTTTCGCATCGCCCATTTTCGCGATGCCGACAACCAGGGTTGAAATAACCAACGGCGCGATAATCATTTTCACCATACGTAAGAATATGGTGGTGAAAATAGAGATATCCTGCGCATACGATTTTGCTGTATCAGCCGATGCCATATTATTAATAGCCACCCCGGCAATCATGCCGAGTATCAGGCCTAATATGATCATTTTTGTTAGACTTATTTTCTTCATGTTTACTCCATCGGATCTAGGCTGGTCTGTGAAGTGTTGTAGGGTCGCGTGCGCCAGAGCCAGGACAGCAGCTCAGGCGCACGCAGGTTATGACCAACCGCATGAATTATCTGGAATACAGTGATACAGCGAAATCCTGTACGCCAATGGACGTTGTTGTATTTTATTTGTTACAGATCGAACTCAATACTTAATAACGGCGCATGCTGCTGCGCGCCATAAACATCATTGTCACCAACGTTGCCGGAAATAATATCGCGAGGCATCACGATTTTTACGGCATTCGCCGGGTCAAACCAGACGATGCGATGAATAAAATCAGGTTCAACGTTATATAAGCGGGCAATTAACTGCGGGGTTAATTGCTCAGAACGTTTTACCCGCTGATAGTCTTCGCGCGTTTTAAATAAAATATCTAACACCAGTTCATACGGTCCGGCGTTTTTAGAACGAATCACCTGCGCCAGGGTGCAAATAGCGTGTTTCATGCCTGAACTCCTTCTGGCGTCACCTGTTCGATATGGAAGTCAAAACGCAGGGCGTCGCTGGCTTCGATCAGGTGATAGATTGAGAACTCATACACCGGCCCGCTTTGAATGTCGGATGGCGAGAACGGGAAGGCGAGGTTGCCTGCCGTGGCGATCCGGTTTTCGTAGCCGTAGTGCAACAGAGTAGATCGCACCAGCGAACAGACGCTGTTGGCGATATCCTGCGTCGGCGCGACCACGTCCAGCAAAATGCCCAGCTCATGCCCGGCGGTTTGCACCGGTTCATGGTTACCCATCACGCCGTTCTTGCCGTACAGGTGGAACGTCATGCGGATGCTGTCATCATTCAGCGAGAGGTTGCGGGCGACGCTGGCCTGAACTTCTTCGAGAATGGTGTCGATGCTGGCAATCATGATCGGATCGCGGGTACCGGCGATGGTCAGGCAACGGAAGCCCACCTGACGCGCGCCTTCCAGTTTCAGCGCATACGGCGTTGCTTCATGACGTGAACCGCTGACGTACACTTCGCCATCGTTTACCGCTTTGAAACTGCACCCTTTCAGGTTCAGCACGCCGCCCGGGCCTGGCAGGAAGTACGGATCGGATTTCTCATACAGGGTATGTGCCGCCGCCGACGTTTCGGTGAACTTGCGTTTCGGGTTGAACGTCTTCAGCGTAAAGCCGTTGTCGTCGATAATCCCCATTGCGCAGTCAGAACCGGAACCTGGGGTGGCGGCAATGGCCGCACATTCCAGGATCTTGCCACAGTGCAGCGCCAGACCTTCATCAAAGCCCTGCATAATCGGCAGCGCCGCGAAGCAGGCCGGATCATAAGCCCGTCCGCCCAATACCACCTGCGCACCGGCTTCCAGCGCCCGCTGGAACGGTTCGATCCCCATCTGCGCCACGATGTAGGTGCTCTCTTCGATCGCCTCGTGGGTCAGTGCCGGAACAAAGTCCAGCGCGGTGATTTTGCCGTTATCCAGCGCCTGGTGAACCACCTCTTTATTGACATCCGATGGGATCAGCGCCATGGAGAAGGACAGTTTTTCTTCCTGTGCGATCTCCAGGATAATCTGCCGACACCACTCAAGGTGCGGTGCAGCACCGGATCCCCCGGCGGTGCCGATCACCACCGGAATGTTGTTCTTAACGCCCGCCGTGATCATATAGCGCAGATCGCGTTTCACTCCGGCCCGATCGGTAAACGGTTTACCCGCCCCCAGGTAGTGGGGGCCGGGATCGGAGGAGCCTGCGTCAACCGCGATCAGATCCGGTGACTCTTCCATGGCTTTACGAAAGCTCTCTTCCGGGAAGCCATAGCCCAGGATAGCCGTCGGCGATAAGATCTTAAATGTGCGTGCCATCTCTTAATCCTTAGTCTGCAACAGCGCGATGGTGCGGTTCATTTCGTTAAATACGATATTGAGACCTTCATCGAAGCCCATACCCGGCTTGATCAGCATACGCATTGGACGGGCGGCAAGAGCCACGTGGACGCAGGTGCGGGCGCTGATTTCGGTTTCGTTGCAGGTGCCGCCCTGGTAGGCTTCCATCCCGTGCTTGTTGCAGTACAGCACCGCGTCAACGATGTTGTGAATGCCGCCGAGATCCGGGGTTTTGATCTGCACCATGTGGCAACTACCGGCATCGGTGAAGTCCACGATGTCCTGATAGGTGTTGCACCATTCGTCGGCGACAATTTTCACGCCGGAACCCAGACGGGTCAGCTCTTTGGTGATCGCGGTCAGCATGCGGATCTGATCCGGTTTGTTGCCTGCATCGACCGGGCCTTCAATGTACAGCGGCAGACCCTGCGCTTCTTTTTCGAGGCTGGCGATATACTCGGCGCAGCGCACCGGGTCCATGTCGAAGATCAGACCGATGGTGCCATACACGTCGATATGCAGCGTCGGGTGATAGCGTGGGCTGGTGCGCAGGCTGAGAATACGGTCGGACAACCAGCGCACGTACTCACGCAGTTTTTCGCCTTTAAAACCGAGCTTCTCTTCAACGTTGTTGATCAGCGCGTGCGGCAGGACGTCAACGCCTTTGAGGATCATCTTGTCGACGGCGATGTAGCGGTCGTCGCCGCTCTGACCAAATAAAGGAATGGCTTCTGGTACGCACGGCAGTTGCCATTCGTCACACACCACTTCGGTTTTCAGACGACCTGAGGCTAGCGCGGTGGCGTCAAGCAGCGCCTGCGACAGACCGTAACGAACGGCGGTATGCAGCAAATTACCGTCGATGCGCAGTTTGTCGAAGAAACGGGCGTTCGGCAGGAACGCATCCACATCGCGGCCTTCCAGCAGCGGCTTAATATGATCGTTGAGGAACGGAATAAAATGTTCAGCCAGGAACAGCGGATCGCGGCCGCCGGCACCGGAGTACTGCACTGCGGCGCAATCACCCACCGCGACGGCGCCGTTTTCCAGAATCAGTTGTACGGAAACGCACTCGCCAGCCTGGCGGACAGAGGTAAAGCCCGGGGTAACCGGCGCACCGGTATAAATGAAACCGTCATGACCTGCGCCATTTTTGATCGCCTGCTGGTCATCAAAATAGAATGAGGAGTAGCCAGCGGTGAAAAGCGCCTGTTTAATTTTCATTATGGTCTTCCTATTAATTGACTGTGGGATACAGCGTTGATGTCATCAACAACCATCTGGAATGAGGGTTTACGTCCTTCGAAATGGGCACGTTCGGCGACGTAATCGTGGTGTAGAGCGAGAATGTCCTGCGGCAGCGGAACGGAGCCGGCTTCCAGAATACGGATCGCCCCGGCGTTATCGCGAACTGGCAGGATTTTACCGGCGTTACAGGAGGCAGGAGCGAAAGGTACGTCCAGCACGCCTGCTTCGAAGGCCAGCACGGTGCCGCGCGCAACATCGCCGTTGCCCAGCTCAAACACTTTCTTCAGAACCGCACGAACTTCGCTCTTAATCAGTTCCACTTCCTGCTCGACGGCGGCACACGGCGGGAATTTCTGGTCACTGACCATGTTGAGCATCTGACGTGACGCACGCAGCCCCTGGGCGTTTGCCGCCGCTGTCGGAATACCGAAGGCCTCATGCGGGCTCTTGGTGATCACTTTGGTCGCGCCGGACATACCGGCGACCGCTGCGCCCCAGGAGATAATGGCGAATGCTTTGGATTCGTCTTCCGGGAAACCGCCCATCCACTGGTGGAAGACGGTGCTCAGCTCGTAATCATCAAAACCGTAGTTCTGGAAATATTCATGAGACAGTTCACGCAGGGACTGAATCGCCGCGATATCCTGCGTGAGGCTACCGACCTGGCCGTAGCCGACGGTAATCGACTTCACGCCCTGTTCCAGCGCCAGCAGACCTTCGATAATCGCCACTGCGTGAGACATGAACGGCGGGATCAGCGTGCCGGTCAACGGGCCGAATGGTTCGCGGTTAATGCGAATGCCATGTTCTTCATACAGCCCCATCAGACGGTCGCAGTACTGCCAGTCGCGAATCGATTTTTCCAGCGTCACGCGCTTGGCGTAAGGAATGTTGTAGGAGATCCCGCCGCCTTCATAGCTGGTGAAGCCGCTGGCCATGGCGATCTCCGCCAACAGACGCGCATCTGGCGTACCGTGACGGACCTGAATCGGTTTCTCCAGCGCTTCGGTCATCCGACGACAGGCCGCCACACCGTGGTTAACCACCGGCAGTCCGTTGAGTTTTGAGGTCCCGGCTTCGATAGATTTCTGGATCCCAATGGCGGCTTCTTCATAACGATTCAGACGGGTGTAGGCATCGATGGTGCTCGGCAGCAGGTCACACTCAACCTGCAGGGTTTTCAGCAGTTCGATATGCTCATCCATCAACGCCACACCGGCACGCGGTTGGCTCAGGGTTTTCCCTTCCTGATCCGCCTTCAGCAAGGCATGAGAGAAACGTTTTTTCTCAGGAATGGTCTGCTGATACTTCACGCCATCTTCAAAATGTTCGACGTCTTTGCCGGTATGCCACGTCTGCAACACCTGATGCCGTTCGGTCATAAATTCGTCATGGGTTAATTTTTTATTTCGAAGTTCCATTCGTCGCTGCCTTAGGTTTTATAGGGTTAAACAGTGAATGCTGGTGCGCGCAGCGGCCTGGGGATCCAGTCTGGCAACGTTTGCCAGCAGGGGGAGCAGACCTTTTGCGTCGCGGTAGTACTCAAACTGAGTGGGTAAAAGAATGCGTCTACCGTCGTCGTCCAGTTCGCGATATTTGAGCCAGTGATGGATATCAAACTGACTGGCGCGGGAGAGCCAGCCGCCCGAGCCAACCACTTTGCGCACGGTGGTCAGGTCGCGCCCCATCTGTAAATCGACATTGCCAACGCAGGTACAGACCTGCTTTTTGGTGCCAGCGTGACGCTCGGCGGCATAGCCGACGCACAGTCCGGCTAACAGAGAATCAAAGTATTTCTCTTCCTCGCTCTGCGGCAGATAATCGGGATGCGCCACCAGATGACGCAGGTAGCCATAGAAGGCCTCCTGGCGTGCCGGTTGCTGAGCGAATACCACCTTCACCAGTTCCTGGGTGCTTTCGCCTACCACCACGGCGGAGACGCGCATGCCGAGATCGCCTTCCACGGTGCGCTTAACAAAGGGCTCCGGGACACCGTGCAGCACGGTATCGGGCGAGAGGGTGTTGGCACTGGCGGAATAGACGTCGGTGGTCGCGCCGCCCATGTCGATGAGCATGAATTCTCTCCACGCGCTATCGACTTCGCTGATGGCTTTGACCAGTTCGTACACCGTCCAGGGTGTTGGCATGGGCTCTTCGCCGGTTTCACCGACAATCACATCCAGGCCTTTGCCTTTCACAATGCGGGACAGGAAGACATCACAAATCGCCTTGCGGGCGGCGAAGGGATTCGGGTGATCGAGATCGGGCAGAATGTTGTCTACCGTGGTCAGATCTTTGTGTCCCAGAATCGCCTGGACATCATCCTGAATGTCGCGGTTTCCGGCGTAGATAATGGCGCAGTCGAGGCTGGACTCTGCCAGGGCGCGCGCATTGGCCAGGCCGTAGCTCTCTTCGCCACCGTCGGTGCCGCCGGTAAACAGCAGAATGTCCGGTGGTGAAGCTTCCAGCGCCTGAATATCATGGCGATTCAGTTTGTACGAATAGTACTGGGCGATTTTTGCCCCGGCGGAATGCGCCGTGACTTTTGCCGATTCCAGAGTGATCGACGGCACCAGTCCCATTGCGGCGACGGCAAGACCGCCTTTCGCCGACGAGGAGTATTTCAGGGTCACTTCACCCCGGTTGAGCAGTGGGCGCGCATCGGCAACGTTCAGCACCTGGTTCAGGCTGGCGAAAAAACCTTCCGCCAGATGATGGGTCGTCGTCGGAGTCAGAACGTGGTTAACCAGTGTTAACGCATCCCCCTCCTTTGCGAAGAGGGCAGCTTTGGTCCACGTCGAGCCGATATCGACAGAGACGGTTTGCATCAGATGGCCTCTTCCAGACAACGCTTTTCAATGCCGTGGCGCTTGTTGATATCCGCTGCCATCAGCTGACACACATCTTCGAGATCGTGGCTTGGGGCAAAGACGCGCTGGAAGCCCATCTCTTTGAATTTGGCTTCGACGTCTGCGAAATCATGCTTCCCGACCACCAGGTTGCCGCCGACATAAAGCAGGATGTCGCCGATACCGCGTTCGATGCAGCGCTCGCGCAGACCCAGGCAGTCGATGTCGCCGTGGCCATAAATGGAAGAGACGACAATCGCATCGGCGCCGGTTTCGATCGCGGCATCGATATATTCATCCTGGCTTACCATTACGCCCAGATTGATTACGCGAAAATCATGGGCAGTAAAAACGCGGTCCAGAACTTTATTGCCTACGGCATGGCAGTCAGCACCAATGACGCCAATAACGAGTGTTGATTTTTTCATGGGTAATCCTCTCCAGGACTCAGGGTAAGAAATAAAAAGTTTTGCAATGTTTTAATAGGGACGGAGTGTCGTGGGGAGGCGCGATGGATGCAATTGATCTATTTTCAAAATATCTTTCGAAAAACGACTGTTCTATGAATGAAAATTTAAAAAATGTTTATTATCAATAGGTTATTTGTTTTATTATGGATGGTGTATATTTTAATAAATAGATTCCTATTAAACGGCTTTCTATGTTTGTGATCTAAATCCTGTTTATTTGTCTTTGCGCTGAATAGGTGTTTAAATAATTTTAGAGGAAGAAGTGTGAGGCGCGTAACGGAATAAAGCATAATGTTTCTATACGCCATTTTATTATTGTTAATAAAATGATAAATATGATCGTGAGTTGTTTGCAATTCCCGCGTTGGGACATGAAAAATTCAGCATATTACATTGCCTTTATATTTGTGAAGCAGTTAACACTTCGTCGAAATAGTTTTAAAGCGCACTCCAATTAACGCTGTTTCCTGTGGGCGATCAACGTAAATTTATAATCGTCAGTATTAAACGCATTGCGACTGTATTCGAATACCTGTCCTCCCTTTAAAAAACCACGCGACACTTTTTCCAGGATTGGCTTTGTGAGCGGGATAGCAAGCAGGCGGCTCATCTCTTCGGTGGGCATCAGTGGAATCAACTCCTGCTCACTGCGTTCAATGACCTGTTTCTTCACCTCTTCAATGAAGTGGTACTTTGAGTTTTCCATCACCTGCCAGGTTAAATCAGGGAATAATGCCAACGGCATCCACGTCTCCTCCAGCGCGACTGGTTTTTGCTTGATGTAACGCACCCGCTTGACGTGCCAGACCCGTTTGTCATCAGCCAGTTGTAATTGATTTTTCAAAAAATCATCGGCCTGAATCACTTCGAAAACCAGCACGTCGCTGTGCGTATCGCTGCTACGGTCGGTCAGCTTTTCATCAAAACTGGTTAATTGATAGATGTCGTAATTAACCCGCTCCTCTTTAACGTATGTGCCGCTGCCCTGAATGCTTTCGATGATCTGCTGCTCGGTTAACTGCCTTAGCGCCTGACGCACGGTGACCCGACTGACCCCAAATGCCGCCTGTAGCGCGGATTCTGTCGGCAGAGCATCACCGGGCTTCAACTCACCTCGCTGGATTTGTTCACGGATCCCGTCGGCTATCTGTCGATAAAGTGGTTTTCGGCTCATGGTTTTTTCTGTCAGGTTGTTAAGACGACTTTTCACATTATGCCTAATGAATTGAATGTGTAAATAATACAAATTAAATACAAATTATCGTCTTTAAGTGAAAATGATCACATAAATGTATTGTTTTGTCTGGCACACTCCTTCGCACATAAAACAACCATTTTGTGAGGATCATGATGAACCTGACGACGTTAACCCAGCGGGACGCGCTGTGCCTGAACGCCCGGTTTACCAGCCGTGAAGAGGCGATTCGTACGTTAGCGCAGCGGCTGACGGCGTTGGGCAAAATTGCTGATTCTGATACCTTTCTGGAAGCCGTGTTTGCACGTGAAAACCTCGGACCGACTGCGTTAGGAGAAGGGCTGGCGGTACCACACGGGAAAACGTCGGCTGTGAAAGAAGCCGCTTTTGCGGTGGCGACGCTCAGCAAGCCCCTGAGCTGGGAAGGGGTCGACGGTCCGGAAGCTGTTGACCTGATTTTCCTGCTCGCCATCCCACAGGAAGAGGCGGGCAGTACCCATATGCAATTGTTGACCGCGCTCACCACGAGGCTGGCTGATGAAGAAACGCGAGCCCGTGTTATGGCGGCAACGAGTGCTGACGAGCTGTTGGCGGCGCTGGATGACAACGGGCATGGACCAATGGTCGCAACGCCATTCAACGCCCCCACAATTGTGTGTGTGACCGCCTGTCCGGCGGGGATCGCGCATACCTATATGGCGGCGGAATATCTGGAGAAAGCCGGACGGAAGCTGGGCGTCAATGTGTTTGTTGAAAAGCAGGGCGCTAACGGTATTGAAGGGCGCTTAACGGCAGATCAACTGAATTCGGCCAGTGCCTGTATTTTGGCCGCTGAGGTGGCAATCAAAGAGAGCGAACGGTTTGCGGGGATCCCGGTGCTGACGGTACCCGTCGCCGAACCGATTCGCCATGCTGAGCAACTGATCCGGCAAGCGTTGGCGCTTGAACCACAAAATGTAAAGCGCGTGCGGCAGGAAGAGAGCCATCAGTCTAAAGGGCTTAAGACGGAGTTAAAACAGTCCTTACTGAGTGGGATCTCCTTTGCTGTGCCGCTGATTGTTGCGGGTGGGACGGTACTTGCTGTCGCGGTATTACTGGCGCAGATATTCGGTCTGCAACCGCTGTTCGAACAGGAGAACTCCTGGCTGTGGATGTATCGCAAACTTGGCGGTGGAATGCTCGGTGTGTTGATGGTGCCTGTACTGGCGGCTTACACCGCGTATTCTCTGGCGGATAAACCCGCACTGGCACCCGGTTTTGCTGCCGGGCTTGCCGCGAACATGATTGGTTCCGGTTTTCTTGGCGCAATCGCAGGGGGATTAATTGCTGGATACCTGATGCGCTGGGTGAAAAAACACCTGCGATTGAGCAGTAAATTCAACGGTTTTTTGTCGTTTTACCTCTATCCGGTGGTTGGTACGCTGGGGGCAGGCAGCCTGATGTTGTTTGTTGTCGGCGAACCGGTGGCATGGATTAACAACAGCCTGACCGCCTGGCTTAACGGTTTATCTGGGGCGAATGCGCTGCTGCTTGGCGCGATTCTCGGCTTTATGTGTTCATTTGATTTGGGGGGCCCGGTCAATAAGGCCGCCTATGCCTTTTGTCTGGGGGCGATGGCGAACGGCGTCTACGGTCCTTATGCCATCTTTGCCTCGGTCAAAATGGTCTCCGCATTTACGGTGACCGCGTCAACGTTAATTTCTCCCCGTCTGTTTAAAGAGTTTGAAATTGAAACCGGGAAATCCACATGGCTGCTAGGGCTGGCGGGTATTACAGAAGGGGCAATCCCGATGGCGATTGAAGATCCTGTGCGGGTGATTGGCTCCTTTGTCCTCGGGTCAATGGCGACAGGGGCAATGGTTGGGGCGATGAATATTGGTCTCTCAACGCCTGGCGCGGGTATTTTTTCACTCTTTTTGCTGCACGATGCCGGGTACGGCGGCGTACTGGCCGCGGCAGGCTGGTTCGGTGCGGCGCTGGTGGGAACCGTTATCTCAACGCTGGTTTTGCTGCTCTGGCGACGCTATGCGGTGAAGCAGGGTAAATATACGACTGATGGCGTAATGTCTTAATTCTGAACAGGAAACGAAGATGAAAGCTGTATCTCGCGTTCACATTACCCCGCATATGCACTGGGATCGGGAGTGGTATTTTACCACCGAAGCGTCACGCATTTTGCTGGTCAACAATATGGAAGAGATCCTCACCCGACTGGAACAGGATACCGACTATAAATATTACGTTCTTGATGGACAGACGGCAGTGCTGGAGGATTACTTTGCGATAAAGCCGGAAAATACCCATCGGGTACAACGTCTGGTGCAAACCGGAAAGTTAATTATCGGCCCATGGTACACCCAGACGGATACCACCATTGTCTCCGGTGAGTCTATTGTGCGTAACCTGCTGTATGGCATGCGTGATTGCCTGGCTTTTGGCGAGCCGATGAAAATTGGCTATCTACCCGATTCCTTTGGCATGTCGGGACAGCTTCCGCATATCTACAACGGATTTGGCATCACCCGCACGATGTTCTGGCGCGGTTGTTCAGAGCGACACGGTACCGATAAGACCGAGTTTTTATGGCAAAGCAGCGATGGCAGTGAAGTCGTCGCACAGGTACTGCCACTGGGTTATGCGATTGGGAAGTACTTACCCGAGGATGAGAACGGGCTGCGCAAACGGCTTGACAGCTATTTTGAGGTGCTGGAAAAAGCGTCTGTGACAAAAGAGATATTGCTGCCGAATGGTCACGATCAGATGCCGCTGCAACAGAACATTTTTGCGGTGATGGACAAACTGCGCGAGATCTACCCGCAGCGAAAGTTTGTGATGAGCCGTTTTGAAGCGGTGTTTGAACATATCGAGAATCGACGTGAACAACTGGCTACGCTGAAAGGCGAGTTTATTGATGGTAAGTATATGCGGGTACACCGCACGATTGGCTCGACGCGGATGGACATCAAACTCATTCATGCGCGTATTGAAAATAAGGTAGTCAATATCCTTGAACCTCTGGCGACGCTGGCCTGGACGCTTGGCTTTGAGTATCACCACGGTTTGCTGGAAAAAATGTGGAAAGAGATTTTAAAAAATCATGCTCACGACAGCATTGGATGTTGCTGCAGCGATAAGGTTCACCGGGAAATCATCGCGCGCTTCGAACTGGCGGAGGATATGGCGGATAACCTGATCCGCTTTTATCTGCGCAAAATCACGGACAACATGCCGCTCAGCGACAGCGATAAACTGGTGCTGTTTAACCTGATGCCGTGGCCGCGTGAAGAGGTGATTAACACAACGATCCGCCTGAGAGGTCATCAGTTTTGCCTGCGTGACGATCGGGGAAATCCCGTTCCCTTTTTTGTTCGCGGGGTTCGCGAAATCGATCCTGGTCTGATAGACAGGCAGATCGTGCATTACGGTAACTACGAGCCGTTTATGGAGTTTGATATCCAGATCCAGCAGATTGTACCGTCGATGGGTTATCGCACACTGTACGTAACGCAAGGGGAGGCGGGAAATCACGTTGCACCAGAAACGCCAGGGGCAGAAGTGCTGGAAAATGCGTTCTGGCAGATAGCCGTTAACGACGACGGAACGCTGCGTCTGTATGACAAAGATAGCGGCATCTGCTATGACCGCGTTCTGGTGCTGGAAGAGGGATCTGATGATGGGGATGAGTATGACTACTCGCCCGCCAGAGAAGAGTGGCGGTTGACTTCCTCATCGGTAAAAGCAGAGTGTGTTATGACCCATGAAGCCTGGCAAAGCCGGGCGCGGATTCGTTATCAAATGGACGTGCCGCTCAATCTTACGGAACGTTGCGCTCGCCAGCGTAGCGGTAGGGTTGGGGTTGAAATAACGGTCATCCTGAGTCACAACAGCAGGCGAATTGATATTGAAGTCCTTCTGGATAATCAGGCAGACGATCATCGTCTGCGGGTACTGATCCCCACTCCGTTTGTGACCGACACTGTGCTGGCAGATACGCAGTTTGGTACGGTGAGTCGCCCCGTGCGGGATCCCGCACTGGCAAAATGGCGGGAAGAGGGCTGGAAAGAGGCACCGATTCCCGTCTGGAATATGCTTAACTATGCGACGCTTCAGGAGGGCAGAAATGGTCTGGCAGTTTTCACTGAAGGATTGCGGGAATTTGAAGTGCTGGGTGACCGGGAAAAAACTTTCGCCATCACGCTACTACGCGGTGTAGGACTACTGGGGAAAGAGGATCTGCTTTTGCGTCCAGGTCGTCCTTCAGGCATTAAAATGGCGGTACCGGATGCACAACTGCGCGGACGATTGCACGGTCGGTTGAGCCTTTTCAGTTATACCGGTACGCCTGTGAATGCCGGTATTGCTCAGCAGGCCAGGGCCTGGCTCACACCCGTACAGTGTTATAACAAGATTCCGTGGGATGCGATGAAACTGAACAAGGCCGGTTTCATAACGCCTGACCACTACAGTTTATTCACTATGCCACCGGTTGGGTGTCAGTTGAGCACCCTGAAGAAAGCTGAAGGGAGGAATGAACTGATCCTGCGCCTGTTTAATCCCTCCGATTCGGAGCCATGCGACGCAACGGTTGCCTTCGGCAGCGCGGTTCAATCGTGTACAGAAACGCGTCTGGATGAGCAGCCGCTTAAGAGCGTTGATGAAAAGCGCAGCGACTTCGGCCCGGTTTTGCCGGGACAAACACGAACGTTCAGCTACAAAATTGTGTGAATAGCCAGCAAACAGACACAAGCCACGCATCGCGTGGCTTTTTTCTTAACAGAATAATAACTGTGCGGTGTTAATTTATACCGCTATAAAAGTGAAATAATTGTGAATGTTGACACGTGAAATTTATATCCTGGCAAATAACAATAAATTGTCTACGCTGAACTCATCGGGAAAGGGAAGATAAATTCCTGTGTTGGCGTTAATTAAAACACTGTTTTTTTATATATACATTTTCACTTAGTAACCATCCCTCCCGTAGATGCACATGTTTGCAACATGTTTTTCACCATAATTACTCCATTTAAACATAGTTAACAAAAAGTCTTGTTTTTGATTTAAATCAAGGTTTAAACATTGGAAAACCGACGTGAAACGAGTTAAATTGTCGCCGATCAAATTGGTGGAAAAGTGATGAATTCGCTATAAATTGATCACTGTCGAAAAATGCAAATATTCCTCAATAAAAACCTGTTTATTGTAAGGATTTTGCGGCGTAATATAATTGCGGGATCAATTTGAGTTTTTTATTAACATGTTTGTAACCTTTCGCCCTTTCTGTTTCCTTCTCCAGGAAAACGGCAACGGCGAGAGTGCACAAATAAATTTGTATTGGGGCATGCGTGTGACCCTTTCTAACGGGGTTCACTCTCGGAGTCTTCATGCGATGAGCAAGGAGTCATGATGTTAGATATAGTCGAACTGTCGCGCTTACAGTTTGCCTTGACCGCGATGTACCACTTCCTCTTTGTGCCACTGACGCTCGGTATGGCGTTCCTGCTGGCCATTATGGAAACGGTTTACGTCCTTTCCGGCAAACAGATTTATAAAGATATGACTAAGTTCTGGGGCAAGTTGTTTGGTATCAACTTCGCCCTGGGTGTCGCAACCGGGTTGACCATGGAGTTCCAGTTCGGGACAAACTGGTCTTACTATTCCCACTACGTTGGGGATATCTTCGGTGCGCCGCTGGCGATCGAAGGTCTGATGGCCTTCTTCCTCGAATCCACCTTTGTAGGTCTGTTCTTCTTCGGCTGGGATCGTCTGGGTAAAGTTCAGCACATGGCGGTAACCTGGCTGGTCGCATTAGGTTCTAACCTGTCCGCTCTGTGGATCCTGGTCGCAAACGGCTGGATGCAGAACCCTATCGCATCGGATTTCAACTTCGAAACCATGCGTATGGAGATGGTGAGCTTCTCTGAACTGGTCCTTAACCCGGTAGCCCAGGTGAAATTTGTGCACACCGTGGCGTCTGGCTACGTGACCGGTGCGATGTTCATCCTCGGTATCAGTGCTTATTACCTGCTGAAAGGTCGCGACATCGCTTTCGCAAAACGCTCTTTTGCTATCGCTGCCAGTTTCGGTATGGCTGCTGTGTTGTCTGTTATCGTTCTGGGTGATGAATCCGGTTACGAAATGGGTGACGTGCAGAAAACCAAACTCGCGGCCATTGAAGCAGAGTGGGAGACTCAGCCCGCTCCAGCTGCCTTTACCCTGTTTGGTATTCCGGATCAGGATTCGCAGGAAAACAAACTGGCGATTCAGATCCCGTATGCGCTGGGCATCATTGCGACACGTTCTGTCGACACGCCAGTTATCGGTCTGAAAGACCTGATGGTGCAGCATGAAGAGCGTATCCGTAACGGGATGAAAGCGTATGAACTGCTGGAGCAACTGCGTGCCGGTTCGACCGACCAGGCGGTTCGCGATCAGTTCAACGTGATGAAAAAAGACCTGGGTTACGGCCTGCTGCTGAAACGCTATACCCCGAACGTCTCTGATGCGACTGAAGCGCAGATTCAGCAGGCGACGAAAGATTCTATTCCTCGCGTTGCGCCGCTGTATTTTGCCTTCCGTATCATGGTGGCCTGTGGCTTCCTGCTGCTGGCGATCATTGCGCTCTCCTTCTGGAGCGTGATTCGTAACCGCATCGGTGAGAAGAAATGGCTGCTGCGCGCCGCGCTGTACGGTATTCCACTGCCGTGGATTGCAGTAGAAGCCGGCTGGTTTGTTGCCGAATATGGCCGTCAGCCGTGGGCGATCGGTGAGGTGTTGCCAACCGCAGTGGCGAACTCGTCGCTGACCGTCGGTGACCTGCTGTTCTCCATGATCCTGATTTGTGGCCTGTATACCCTGTTCCTGGTGGCTGAACTGTTCCTGATGTTCAAGTTCGCACGCCTTGGCCCAAGCAGCCTGAAAACGGGTCGCTACCACTATGAGCAGTCCACCGTGGCTTCTCAGCCGGCACGCTAAGACAGGAGTCGTCAAATGATCGATTATGAAGTACTACGTTTTATCTGGTGGCTGCTGGTTGGCATTCTGCTGATTGGTTTTGCGGTCACCGATGGCTTCGACATGGGGGTGGGCATGCTCACCCGTTTCCTCGGTCGTAACGACACCGAGCGTCGAATTATGATTAACTCCATCGCCCCGCACTGGGACGGTAACCAGGTGTGGCTGATCACCGCGGGTGGCGCGTTGTTTGCAGCCTGGCCGATGGTCTACGCCGCGGCGTTTTCCGGTTTCTATGTGGCGATGATCCTCGTGCTGGCATCCTTGTTCTTCCGTCCGGTCGGTTTTGATTACCGCTCCAAGATTGAAGACACCCGCTGGCGCAACATGTGGGACTGGGGCATCTTCGTGGGGAGCTTCGTGCCGCCGCTGGTGATCGGCGTGGCATTCGGCAACCTGTTGCAGGGCGTACCGTTCCATATCGACGAGTATCTGCGTCTGTTCTACACCGGTAATTTCTTCCAGTTGCTGAATCCGTTTGGTCTGCTGGCGGGCGTGGTGAGCGTAGGGATGATCATTACTCAGGGCGCCACCTATCTGCAAATGCGTACCGTGGGTGAACTGCACCTGCGTGCACGTGCGACATCGCAGATTGCGGCGCTGGTCACTCTGGTCTGCTTCGCACTGGCGGGTGTCTGGGTGATGTACGGTATTGATGGCTACGTGGTGACCTCTGCGATTGATCATCATGCAGCGTCTAACCCGCTGACCAAAGAAGTGGCACGTGAAGCGGGTGCCTGGATGGTCAACTTCAACAATGCACCGATCCTGTGGCTGGTTCCGGCACTGGGTGTGGCGCTGCCGTTGCTGACGATTCTGACGTCCCGCATGGAGAAAGGGGCATGGGCATTCCTGTTCTCTTCTCTGACGCTGGCCTGCATCATCCTGACTGCCGGTATCGCCATGTTCCCGTTCGTGATGCCTTCAAGCACCATGATGAACGCGAGCCTGACCATGTGGGATGCGACGTCCAGTCAGTTGACGCTGAATCTGATGACCTGGGTTGCTGTGGTGTTTGTTCCGATCATTCTCATCTACACCAGCTGGTGTTACTGGAAAATGTTCGGTCGCATCACCAAAGAGCATATTGAAAACAATACCCACTCTCTGTACTAAGTAAGGAGCAAACTATGTGGTATTTCGCCTGGATTCTGGGAACGCTTCTTGCCTGTGCATTTGGGATCATCACTGCGCTGGCCCTTGAGCACGTCGAGGCAAGCAAAGACGGTCAAGAAGAACACTGATGACCACCCTGATCGCGATGCAATATAACGCGATGGACAAGCGCCCGTTACGGGCGCTTTCTTTGGTGATGGCGCTAGTGTTAGCAGGATGTATGTTTTGGGATCCCTCCCGCTTCGCGGCTAAAACCAGCGGGCTGGAAATCTGGCACGGTCTGCTGCTGATGTGGGCGGTCTGTGCGGGCATCATTCATGGCGTGGGCTTTCGTCCTCGCGCCATGCACTGGCAGGGGATTTTCTCTCCGCTACTCGCCGATATCGTGCTTATTGTCGGTCTGATATTCTTCTTCTTTTGAATAAGAAACATCCTGAATGATCTATGGGCTTGCATAAGCCCATATATTTTTACTCTCCCTTAACTTCCCCCCATTCCCAAGCCTCAATCGCGCGCGTATAGTAGCAACGTTTAAAAGCACTAACGTGAGGCTGTGTCCTGCCATCCGTAAACAATGGCAGTCAACAACCTAATTGCATTACCGGGATGTAAAGTGAATACAACGCTATATACAACAGCATTCTTGAAGCATCGCGGCGGTAAGTACGCGAATCACCAGGAGCTTACAGGCGTAAGTGACGGTGTGAGTGGACGAAGCCAACAAAAAGGCAGCAGGAATGAATAAGTATATATTTCGATGGCCGGTACGTGTTTACTATGAAGACACCGACGCCGGTGGTGTGGTTTATCACGCCAGTTACGTCGCTTTTTATGAACGAGCACGCACAGAGATGCTGCGTCATCATCACTTCAGTCAGCAGGTGCTGTTGGCTGAGCGAGTTGCCTTCGTGGTGCGTAAAATGACGCTAGAATACTACGCGCCTGCGCGACTCGACGATATGCTCGAAATCCAAACAGAAATTACGTCAATGCGTGGCACCTCTTTGGTTTTCACGCAACGCATTGTCAACGCAGAGAACACCGTGCTCAATGAGGCTGAGGTTCTGATTGTTTGCGTTGATCCACTCAAAATGAAGCCTCGTGCGCTTCCCAAGTCTATTGTCGCGGAGTTTAAGCAGTGACTGACATGAATATCCTTGATTTGTTCCTGAAGGCAAGCCTTCTGGTTAAACTTATCATGTTGATTTTGATTGGTTTTTCAATCGCATCCTGGGCCATCATTATCCAGCGGACCCGTATTCTTAACGCCGCCGCGCGTGAAGCCGAAGCGTTCGAAGACAAATTCTGGTCCGGAATTGAACTGTCTCGCCTGTATCAGGAGAGTCAGGGACGCCGTGATAATCTGGCGGGTTCGGAACAAATCTTTTATAGCGGGTTCAAAGAGTTTGCACGATTGCATCGGGCAAACAGCCATGCGCCGGAAGCAGTGGTGGAAGGGGCATCTCGTGCGATGCGGATCTCGATGAACCGTGAACTTGAAACGCTGGAAACGCATATTCCGTTCCTCGGCACCGTGGGTTCCATCAGCCCGTATATCGGTCTGTTCGGTACCGTGTGGGGGATCATGCATGCGTTTATTGCGCTCGGGGCGGTAAAACAGGCGACGTTGCAGATGGTTGCACCGGGTATCGCGGAAGCATTGATTGCTACGGCAATTGGTCTGTTTGCGGCAATCCCGGCGGTCATGGCCTACAACCGTCTGAATCAGCGTGTTAACAAGCTGGAACTGAATTACGACAACTTTATGGAAGAGTTCACCGCGATTCTGCACCGTCAGGCGTTTACCGTTAGCGAAAGCAACAAGGGGTAAGCCATGGCCAGATCGCGTGGACGAGGTCGTCGCGACCTGAAGTCCGAAATCAACATCGTACCGTTGCTCGACGTGCTGTTGGTGCTGCTGCTGATCTTTATGGCGACAGCGCCGATCATTACGCAGAGCGTGGAAGTCGATCTGCCGGATGCGACCGAGTCGCAGGCCGTTAGCAGTAACGATAATCCGCCGGTCATTATTGAGGTTTCCGGAGTAGGGCAGTACAGCGTGGTGGTTGAGAAAGATCGTATGGAACAACTACCGCCGGAACAGGTGATCGCCGAGGCGAAAAGTCGCCTGGAGTCCAATCCGAAAACGGTCTTCTTGATCGGGGGCGCGAAAGATGTGCCTTACGATGAAATAATTAAAGCGCTGAACTTGTTGCACAGTGCAGGTGTGAAGTCGGTTGGCTTAATGACGCAGCCTATCTGATCATTTGCGTCTCTGGTTTTAAAGAGAACGTGTAACAGGCGAACAGTTTTTGGGAACCGAGAGTGTCAAAGGCAACCGAACAAAACGACAAGCTCAAACGGGCGATAATTATTTCAGCGGTGCTGCATGTCATCCTATTTGCAGTCCTGATCTGGAGTTCGTTCGATGAGCATATTGAGGCTTCAGCCGGCGGCGGCGGTGGTTCTTCCATCGATGCCGTGATGGTTGATCCTGGCGCCGTGGTTCAGCAGTACGAACGTCAGCAGCAGCAACAGTCAAGTGCGCAGCGTGCCAAAGAGCAACGTGAAAAACTGGAGCAGCAGCAGGCGGAAGAGCTTCGTGAGAAGCAGGCTGCCGAACAGGAACGGCTTAAGCAGATCGAGAAAGAACGTTTAGCGGCTCAGGAACAGCAGAAGCAGGCTGAAGCCGACGCGAAGAAAGCGCAGGAACAGCAGAAACAGGCTGAAGAAGCGGCGAAGAAAGCCGCGGCGGATGCCAAAGCGAAAGCTGATGCGCAGGTGAAAGAAGCCGCAGAAGCCGCGAAAAAAGCCGCGGCGGATGCACAGAAGAAAGCCGAAGCAGAGGCGGCAAAAGCCGCTGCTGACGCGAAGAAGAAAGCGGAAGCAGAAGCGGCTAAAGCGGCTGCCGATGCGAAGAAGAAAGCCGAGGCCGAAGCCGCTAAGCAAGCCGCCGCGGAAAAAGCGGCTGCAGCCAAAGCCGCCGCCGCCGCCGAGAAAGCCGCTGCTGAGAAAAAAGCCGCCGAGAAAGCCGCTGCTGAGAAAAAAGCCGCCGCAGAAAAGGCCGCCGCTGATAAAAAAGCTGCAGCTGAGAAAGCCGCTGCCGATAAGAAAGCAGCAGCCGAGAAAGCCGCTGCGGCCAAAAAGGCCGCTGCTGAAAAAGCGGCTGCAGCATCTGGCGTTGACGATCTGCTTGGCGATCTTAGCTCCGGTAAGAATGCGCCGAAAACCGGCGGTGGGGCAAAAGGGAACAACGCTTCTCCTGCGGGGAGTGGTAATACTAAAAATAATGGCGCATCAGGCGCGGATATCAGCAACTATGCCGGGCAGATTAAATCTGCCATTGAAAGCAAGTTCTACGACGCATCGTCTTATGCAGGTAAAACCTGTACGCTTCGGATAAAACTGGCTTCTGACGGTATGCTGCTCGACATTCAGTCTGAAGGTGGCGATCCCGCGCTTTGTCAGGCAGCGCTTGCTGCAGCCCGACAAGCGAAGATTCCAAAACCACCGAGCCAGGCGGTATATGAAGTGTTTAAAAACGCACCTCTGGACTTTAAACCGTAAGCTAAACTTTCCCCGTTATGACGGGGAAAACAATCTGCGGTAGTCGCTGGGTTCTGGTAGTTTTGTGTATTTGAGTTTGTTAACATTCTGCTAAATTATCGTGGGCTGATCGCCTGGATAAGGGAGATATGATGAAGCAGGCATTACGAGTAGCATTTGGTTTTCTGATGCTGTGGGCAGCGGTGCTGCACGCAGAAGTACGTATTGAGATAACCCAGGGGGTGGACTCGGCGCGCCCGATTGGGGTTGTGCCATTCCAGTGGGCTGGGCCGGGTGCTGCACCTGAAGATATCGGTGGCATTGTTGGCGCTGACCTGCGCAACAGCGGTAAATTTAATCCGTTAGATCGGTCTCGTTTGCCACAACAGCCGGGGACTGCGCAGGACGTTCAACCTGCTGCATGGTCTGCGCTGGGGATTGACGCGGTCGTGGTCGGTCAGGTGACTCCGAATCCGGACGGTTCCTACAATGTTGCTTACCAGCTGGTTGACACCGGCGGTGCGCCGGGTACTGTACTGGCTCAGAACTCTTACAAAGTGAACAAGCAGTGGCTGCGTTATGCCGGCCATACTGCCAGTGACGAAGTGTTTGAGAAACTGACCGGTATTAAAGGCGCATTCCGTACCCGTATCGCGTATGTTGTTCAGACTAACGGCGGTCAGTTCCCGTATGAACTGCGCGTGTCTGACTACGATGGCTACAACCAGTTTGTGGTTCACCGTTCACCGCAGCCGTTGATGTCTCCGGCCTGGTCTCCGGACGGTTCTAAACTGGCGTATGTCACCTTCGAAAGCGGTCGTTCTGCGCTGGTTATTCAGACGTTGTCTAACGGCGCGGTCCGTCAGGTTGCGTCATTCCCGCGTCACAACGGTGCGCCTGCGTTCTCTCCGGATGGCAGCAAACTGGCGTTTGCCCTGTCAAAAACCGGGAGCCTGAACCTGTATGTGATGGATATTGGTTCTGGCCAGATCCGTCAGGTGACCGATGGCCGCAGCAACAATACGGAGCCGACCTGGTTCCCGGACAGCCAGAACCTGGCCTTTACATCGGATCAGGCGGGTCGTCCGCAAGTGTATAAAGTTAACGTTAACGGCGGTGCTCCGCAGCGTATTACCTGGGAAGGTTCACAAAACCAGGATGCTGATGTCAGCAGCGACGGCAAATTTATGGTAATGGTAAGCTCGGCCAATGGTCAGCAGCACATTGCCAAACAAGATCTGGTAGCGGGTGGCGTACAAGTTCTGTCGTCAACGTTCCTGGACGAAACGCCAAGTCTGGCACCTAACGGCACTATGGTAATCTACAGCTCTTCTCAGGGGATGGGATCCGTGCTGAATTTGGTTTCTACAGATGGGCGTTTCAAAGCGCGTCTTCCGGCAACTGATGGACAGGTTAAATTCCCTGCCTGGTCGCCGTATCTGTGATAATAAATAATTGATTAATAAAGGAATCATTGAAATGCAACTGAACAAAGTGCTGAAAGGGCTGATGATCGCTCTGCCTGTTATGGCTATTGCGGCATGTTCTTCTAACAAGAACGCCAGCAATGACGGCAGCGAAGGCATGCTGGGTGCCGGCACTGGTATGGATGCAAACGGCAGCGGCAACATGTCCTCTGAAGAGCAGGCTCGTCTGCAGATGCAACAGCTGCAGCAGAACAACATCGTTTACTTCGATCTGGACAAGTACGATATCCGTTCTGACTTCGCTGCAATGCTGGATGCGCACGCTAACTTCCTGCGTAGCAACCCGTCTTACAAAGTCACCGTAGAAGGTCACGCGGATGAACGTGGTACTCCTGAGTACAACATCTCCCTGGGTGAACGTCGTGCGAACGCTGTTAAGATGTACCTGCAGGGTAAAGGCGTTTCTGCTGACCAGATCTCCATCGTTTCTTACGGTAAAGAAAAACCTGCAGTACTGGGTCACGACGAAGCGGCTTACTCCAAAAACCGTCGTGCCGTACTGGTTTACTAAGAGAATTGCATGAGCAGTAACTTCAGACATCATCTGTTGAGTCTGTCGTTACTGGTTGGCATAGCGGCCCCCTGGGCCGCTTTTGCTCAGGCGCCAATCAGTAGTGTCGGCTCAGGCTCGGTCGAAGACCGTGTCACTCAACTCGAGCGTATTTCTAACGCTCACAGCCAGCTTTTAACCCAACTCCAGCAGCAACTCTCTGATAATCAGGCCGATATAGACTCCCTGCGTGGTCAAATTCAGGAAAGTCAGTATCAACTGAATCAGGTAGTTGAGCGTCAGAAGCAGATCCTGTTACAGATGGACAGTCTGAGCAGCGGTGGCGCTTCCGCGCAGTCGACAAGCGGCGATCAGAGCGGATCAACTGCGGGGGCAGCGACGTCTGCGCCTGACGCAGGTGCTGCGACGTCGGGTGCGCCAGTACAAAGCGGTGACGCGAATACCGATTACAATGCGGCAATTGCCCTGGTGCAGGATAAATCCCGCCAGGATGATGCAATTGTGGCATTCCAGAACTTCATCAAAAAGTACCCTGATTCGACTTATCAGCCGAACGCCAACTACTGGCTCGGTCAGTTGAATTACAACAAGGGTAAAAAAGATGATGCCGCGTTTTATTTTGCTTCGGTGGTGAAAAACTACCCGAAGTCACCAAAGGCTGCTGACGCGATGTATAAAGTCGGAGTGATCATGCAGGACAAAGGTGACACTGCGAAAGCAAAAGCGGTTTATCAACAGGTTATCAGCAAATACCCAGGCACCGAAGGCGCAAAACAAGCGCAGAAACGTCTTGGCGCGATGTAATGCACAGCATGCGACCAGAAATCGAATTATTTCTGGTCGTGTCGTGCGATTCCTAAGCAGTTGAGTGATCTACATCGAAATTTTTGTTGCGCTCAAATCTTAAATCAGTAATATATGCCGCCGTTGCCAAGGGATATCAAACAAACCAAAAGCAGCGCAAAAGTGGGTCGTTAGCTCAGTTGGTAGAGCAGTTGACTTTTAATCAATTGGTCGCAGGTTCGAATCCTGCACGACCCACCAATCGTTCTGGTGGACGCGATAGTAGAATGTGTAGGATAACGTTGCGAAAGCAACGGCCCGTAGGACGAGGCGAAGCCGAGTCATCCTGCACGACCCGCCACGAACAAAGGTAGTCAGTAATATCCAGCGTAGTATCGGGTGATTAGCTCAGCTGGGAGAGCACCTCCCTTACAAGGAGGGGGTCGGCGGTTCGATCCCGTCATCACCCACCACTCGGGTCGTTAGCTCAGTTGGTAGAGCAGTTGACTTTTAATCAATTGGTCGCAGGTTCGAATCCTGCACGACCCACCAATTTAACATCAAACTCAGATGTTAAACGTGAAGGATAACGTTGCTTCAGCAACGGCCCGAAGGGCGAGGCGAAGCCGAGTCATCCTGCACGACCCACCAATTTAACATTGAATATTAAATTGGTGACGAGTAAAAAATCTTTCAGGTAACACCCGAATGGGTCGTTAGCTCAGTTGGTAGAGCAGTTGACTTTTAATCAATTGGTCGCAGGTTCGAATCCTGCACGACCCACCAATATTAAGGTGGTTACTGGTAGAGAACGTGAAGGATAACGTTGCTTTAGCAACGGCCCGAAGGGCGAGGCGAAGCCGAGTCATCCTGCACGACCCACCATCCTGAATGATTAATTAAGAAAGTCCCGTAAGGGGTCGTTAGCTCAGTTGGTAGAGCAGTTGACTTTTAATCAATTGGTCGCAGGTTCGAATCCTGCACGACCCACCAATTTAACATCAACATCAGATGTTAAACGTGGAGGATAACGTTGCTTCAGCAACGGCCCGAAGGGCGAGGCGAAGCCGAGTCATCCTGCACGACCCACCAGTGTAAAAAGGCGCCCTAAAGGCGCCTTTTTGCTATGCGCAGAATGTAACGATTCGAACCTGCGTAGCGCCTGATGACGCTTCGTTTACCAGGCCGACAATGATTGATCGGGTCAATGGCTACGCCCTTCCTGTCCGGATAAGACGTTAGTCGCCATCCGGCGTTATCAAGCGCAATTGTTGTGACTTTTGCCGCTCAATCCGCTATCTTGTTTAGCATATAAAACAAATATGACCGATCATGGCATGCATCACGCCTTAAGTCGGTTAATTCGTTAAGCTAGCAAAACGAGAAAGCATGATGAGCGTGATGTTTGATCCTGAAACCGCAATCTATCCGTTTCCCCCGAAGCCGGTACCGCTGAGTGCCGATGAAAAAGCGTTCTACCGCGAAAAAATCAAGCGTCTGCTGAAAGAGCGTGATGCGGTGATGGTTGCGCACTATTACACCGACCCCGAAATCCAGCAACTGGCCGAAGAGACCGGCGGCTGTATTTCTGACTCACTGGAGATGGCCCGCTTTGGCGCCAATCATCCCGCCTCGACGCTGCTCGTTGCAGGCGTTCGCTTTATGGGGGAGACGGCTAAAATTCTCAGCCCGGAAAAAACTATTTTAATGCCGACCCTCGAGGCGGAATGTTCGCTGGATCTTGGCTGTCCGATCGACGCATTCAGCGCGTTCTGCGATGCCCATCCGGATCGCACCGTCGTGGTTTATGCCAATACCTCCGCGGCGGTTAAGGCTCGCGCCGACTGGGTGGTGACGTCCAGTATCGCGGTTGAACTGATTGAGCATCTGGATAGTTTGGGTGAAAAAATCATCTGGGCACCGGATCGCCATCTCGGAAAATATGTTCAAAAACAGACAGGGGCGGATGTCCTTTGCTGGCAAGGGGCGTGCATTGTCCATGACGAGTTCAAAACGCAGGCGCTGAGTCGCATGAAAGGTTTATACCCGGACGCCGCGATCCTGGTTCACCCGGAATCACCGCAGGCGATAGTGGATATGGCTGATGCTGTCGGTTCCACCAGCCAGCTCATTAATGCAGCTAAAACGCTGCCACATCAGCAACTTATTGTTGCTACCGATCGGGGTATTTTCTACAAAATGCAGCAGGCGGTACCGGACAAAGAGTTGCTGGAAGCGCCCACAGCCGGAGAAGGCGCCACCTGCCGCAGCTGCGCGCACTGTCCATGGATGGCGATGAACGGCCTTAAAGCCATCGCTGAGGGGCTGGAGCAGGGTGGGCAGACTCATGAGATACAGGTTGACGAAGCGCTGCGAGAAGGCGCATTAGTGCCGTTAAACCGTATGCTGGAATTTGCGGCTACACTACGTGCGTAGATAATCACACGCTCCGGGGGAAAAGATGGACTTTTTTAGCACGCAGAACATTCTGGTACATATACCCATTGGTGCTGGGGGGTACGATCTGTCGTGGATCGAAGCGATAGGCACTATCGCGGGGTTGTTGTGTATTGGTCTCGCCAGTATGGAGAAGATCAGCAACTACGTTTTTGGCCTGATTAACGTCACGCTGTTTGCGATCATCTTTTTCCAGATCCAGCTCTACGCCAGCCTGCTGTTGCAGCTTTTCTTTTTCGCCGCCAACATTTACGGCTGGTATGCGTGGTCGCGGCAGACCACGCAGAATGAGGCGGAGCTCAAGATTCGCTGGCTGCCTCTGCCGAAGGCGTTGGGCTGGCTGGCGGTTTGTGTGGTGGCGATCGGTTTGATGACAATCTATATCGACCCGGTCTTTGCTTTTCTGACCCGTATTGCGGTATCGATCATGCAGATGCTGGGCCTGCAGGTTGCCGTACCGAATTTACAGCCCGATGCCTTCCCGTTCTGGGATTCCTGCATGATGGTATTGTCGATCGTGGCGATGATCCTGATGACTCGCAAATACGTTGAGAACTGGCTGCTCTGGGTGGTAATCAATGTGATTAGCGTGGTGATCTTTGCCCTGCAGGGGGTCTATGCGATGTCGCTGGAGTACCTGATCCTGACCTTCATCGCGCTTAACGGTAGCCGGATGTGGATTAACAGCGCGCGCGAACGAGGCTCACACGCGCTGTCCCATTAGTGGTGATGATGTGAATGGCCGGACACTTTCTGATTGAGATCGCAGTCCGGCCCGTGACAGGGCTGATATTCCATCTGAATGGTGGCGTGTGCAATCTGGTAATGATGAATCAGAAAATGCTGGATGCGCGCCAGCAGCCCGTCATGATCATGTGGCGGGATCACCTGTACATGCAGGGTCATGACCGGTTTTTCCCCCACCATCCACACGTGTACGTGATGGACGTTTCGCACTTCAGGAAGCTCCCTGCTGAGGTGGCGCTGCAGCGCAGCGATATCCAGCGAAACCGGGGCACCTTCCAGCAACTCATTCACGCTATCTTTCAATAAGCGCCACGCACTGCGCAGGACCAGCAGTGAAACCAGTATTGACAGAATAGGGTCGGCAGGCGTCCAGCCGGTCCAGATAATAATCACCGCCGCGATGATGGCCCCCACAGAACCCAATAAATCCCCCATCACATGCAACGCCGCGGCGCGTACGTTCAGGTTTTTCTCTTCGCTGCCGCGGTGGAGGATCCAGAAGGCAAGGATGTTTGCCAGCAATCCGGCGATGGCGATGACCATCATCATGCCGCCCGCCACCGGACGCGGCGTGTAGAAGCGCTCAATCGCCTCCCAGACGATTAAAATCGTAATCACGACTAACGCAATCGCATTGACGAAAGCGGCCAGCGTCGTCAGTCTCAGCCAGCCAAAGGTGTGGCGGATAGTCGGCGGTCGGCGGGCGAACTGAACGGCCAATAGCGCAAACAACAGTGCGGCGGCATCGGTCAGCATATGCCCTGCGTCGGCGAGCAACGCCAGTGAACCGGATAAAATCCCGCCCACTACCTCCAGCAACATAAAGCCTGCCGTGATGCAAAACGCGAGCATCAGACGGCGGGCGTTGCCATCCTCGGGCAGATGAGGGGCCGAATGTGAGTGTGAGTGCGCCATAATGTCATCCCTTGGGTATTCTTTTCTTAACTGTATGACATCATACCGTTTCTGGATTAATAAATTAAAAAAGGAGAGCCTGAGCTCTCCCGTTATTAGCCATTTCAGTGTTACTGATCAGTGTTACTGAGTGGTGCCATCGGTTTTAGTATCAACGTCGTTGTTAATGCCATTTCCGGTTTCCACTTTTTTATTCACATCCGGGCAGCGCCCGTCCTTACACATGGTGTTTTTGTGCACCTCATCTTTGGTCATCCCCTCATGGTTCATCGATGAACCATTCGGATGCAGCATTGTGCCACCTGAGTTGATGTTGTCGTTATCGACATTATTTGGCGCCACGTTTTCTTTTGCATCCGGAGCGACCTGGCCTGCGTCGGCGGCGGCGTTCGCCTGGCCATTATTGGTCTGGGCGCTGGTTTCGGCTGCCAGCGCTGCGCCGCTGGCAAGGCTGAGCGTAGCGGTCAGGAAAAGTGAAGCTAATTTTGTCATTTTCATCAGATGCTCCTGTTATGGTTGAGATGTCGGATAACGTCTTCCAACAGTGCATATGCCAGTCAAGGGTCAGGCAATGGTTAACGATCTCAAACGAGCGCAAAGGCTCAGCAGAGAATCTTGAAAAGATTCATAAACAGAGTGGTTACAGTTAAAAATTGTAGGTTAGATCTCGTTTTTCGCTACTTTGTGGCGTTTTTTAGCTGAATTCCAGGATTATTCCGTCCGAAGTGTAAAAGCCCGTTTACACTTTTTGGCTGAGGATATAGATTGGAGGGATTGCATTCATTTAGATAAGTATGGCAACGCTGGAATAATCATGAATTATCAGAACGACGATTTACGTATTAAAGAGATCAACGAGTTATTACCCCCTGTCGCACTGCTGGAAAAATTCCCCGCTACAGAAAATGCCGCCAACACGGTTGCCCATGCGCGTAAAGCCATTCACAAAATTTTGAAGGGGAATGACGATCGCCTGCTGGTGGTGATTGGGCCGTGCTCTATTCATGATCCTGTGGCGGCGAAAGAGTACGCAGGTCGTCTGCTGGCGCTGCGCGAAGCGCTGAAAGGCGAGCTGGAAATCGTCATGCGTGTCTACTTTGAAAAACCGCGTACGACCGTTGGCTGGAAAGGGCTGATTAACGATCCGCACATGGATAACAGCTTCCAGATCAATGACGGTTTGCGCATTGCGCGTAAGCTGCTGCTGGATATTAACGACAGCGGCCTGCCGACGGCAGGTGAATTCCTCGATATGATCACCCCGCAATACCTGGCGGACATGATGAGCTGGGGCGCGATTGGCGCGCGTACTACCGAATCTCAGGTTCACCGTGAGCTGGCGTCGGGTCTTTCTTGTCCGGTCGGCTTCAAGAACGGTACTGATGGCACCATTAAAGTGGCGATTGACGCCATCAACGCCGCTGGTGCACCGCACTGCTTCCTGTCTGTCACCAAATGGGGTCACTCTGCCATTGTGAATACCAGCGGTAACGGCGATTGCCATATCATTCTGCGCGGCGGCAAAGAGCCGAACTACAGCGCTGCACATGTCGCGGCGGTGAAAGAGGGTCTGGCGAAAGCGGGTCTGCCTGCGCAAATCATGATTGATTTCAGCCATGCCAACTCCTGTAAGCAGTTTAAAAAGCAGATGGAAGTTGGGGCTGATGTCTGCCAGCAGATTGCTAACGGTGAGACTGCGATAATGGGCGTGATGATTGAAAGTCATCTGGTAGAAGGCAATCAGAACCCGGACAGCGGTGAGCCGCTGGTGTACGGCAAAAGCATTACCGATGCCTGCATTAACTGGGAAGATACCGACACCATCCTGCGCCAACTTGCGGATGCGGTAAAAGCGCGTCGCGGTTAAGTCTTGCGAATAGAAAGCCGACTCATTGAGTCGGCTTTTTTACGTCGTAAGGTAAATTACTTCGCTTTACCCTGGTTGGCGACGGCAGCCGCTTTCGCCGCGATCTCGTCGGCATTACCCAGATAGTAACGTTTGATTGGCTGGTAGTTTTCGTCGAACTCATACACCAGCGGCACGCCGGTCGGGATGTTCAGTTCGAGGATTTCGTCTTCGCTCAGGTTGTCGAGGTATTTCACCAGCGCGCGCAGAGAGTTGCCGTGCGCAGCGATGATCACGCGCTCGCCGCTCTTCATGCGCGGCAGAATGGTTTCATTCCAGTAAGGGATCACGCGATCGATGGTCAGCGCCAGGCTCTCGGTCAGCGGCAATTCTTTTTCCGTCAGTTTGGCATAGCGCGGATCGTGGCCCGGATAGCGCTCGTCATCTTTGGTCAGCTCCGGCGGGGTCACCGCGAAACCACGACGCCACTGTTTAACCTGTTCGTCACCGTATTTCTCAGCGGTTTCTGCTTTGTTCAGACCTTGCAACGCACCGTAGTGACGTTCGTTCAGTTTCCAGGATTTCTCAACCGGCAGCCAGGCCTGATCCAGTTCATCCAGGACGTTCCACAGCGTGTGGATGGCACGTTTCAGCACAGAGGTATAAGCAAAATCGAAGCTATAGCCTTCAGCCTTCAGCAGTTTGCCTGCTGCTTTCGCTTCACCCACGCCTTTCTCGGACAGGTCAACGTCATACCAACCGGTGAAGCGGTTTTCATTGTTCCACTGGCTTTCGCCGTGGCGTACCAGAACCAGCTTAGTTACAGCCATACTCTCACTCCTCAAGCTTTATCGAATGATAATAATTCTCATTATATTGCCGTGACGGGGCAGCGGCAATGCTTACGCATAACCATAGCGAAAATACTGCAGCAGTGTAAGGTTCTTGTGAACTCTAAGTTGCGATTTTGTCTTTGAGTGATGGGGATTTGAGCAAGATGCGATATCTTAAGCCCGATACGCAGGTGCTATCGGGCATTTTACACTGGCTGTGCCGCACCATCAGGAAGGAATAAAACGATATTCCGTCAGGCTGGCGTACTCCTCTCCGGGGCGCAGAACGCAGTCTGGCTGCGGCCATTCCGGATGGTTCGGGCTGTCTGGCAGGAATTCGCTCTCCAGCGCCAGGCCCTGATAATCATCGTAGGCGTTCGGTCCGCGTGAAGAGGTGCCACCGAGAAAATTACCGGAGTAAAACTGTAGCGCCGGGGCCGAGGTGTAGACCTCCATCTGCAACTTCCCGTCTTGCGAAGTGAGCAGGGCAACCGGTTTTTTACTGTCGCCTTTTGCCTGCAACAGGAAGGCGTGATCGTAGCCCTTCACTTTGCGCTGGTCGTCATCGGCAAGAAATTCGCTGGCGATCACCTTCGCGGTGCGGAAATCAAATGAGGTTCCGGCGACCGGTTTCAGGCCGTCCCGTGGGATCCCGCCTTCATCCACCGGCAGATATTCATCCGCCAGAAGTTGCAGCTTATGGTTGCGCACGTCGGTTTGATCGCCATCGAGGTTGAAGTAAACGTGGTTAGTCAGATTGACCGGACACGGCTTATCCACCGTCGCGCGATAGGTAATCGAGATGCGGTTATCATCGGTCAGACGATATTGCGCCGTGGCGCACAAATTGCCCGGAAAACCCTGATCGCCATCGTCGGAGCTGAGGGCGAACAGTACCTGACGTTCGTTCTGATTGACTATCTGCCAGCGGCGTTTATCAAATCCGTTTGGCCCGCCATGTAGCTGATTGACGCCCTGGCTTGGCAGCAGACTGACCGTCTCACCGCTAAACGTGTAACGGCTGTCGGCAATCCGGTTGGCGTAACGGCCAATCGAGGCACCCAGAAACGCCGACTGATCCTGATAATGCTCCGGACTGGCGCAGCCCAGTAACGCTTCACGCACGCTGCCGTCGGAAAGGGGAATACGGGCCGAGAGTAACGTAGCACCCCAGTCCATCAGCGTAACCACCATCCCTGCGTCATTGCGCAGGGTTAGCAGGCGGTACGGCTGACCATCGGGTGCCAGTGCGGGTGTTTCATTCAGCACTGTCCTGCTCCTTGTGATGGTTTGCACACATAGAATGTTTCTTTGATACCGGTTTTAGCTTCGTACTGTGCAGCCACGGCTTGCTGGACGGCAGGGACCAGCGCTTCCGGGATCAGCGCCACAACACAACCGCCAAATCCACCGCCGGTCATGCGTACACCGCCTTTCTCCCCGATTGTGGCTTTGACAATGTCAACCAGCGTATCAATCTGCGGCACGGTGATTTCAAAATCATCACGCATTGAGGCGTGCGATTCCGCCATCAGTTGCCCCATGCGTTGCAGATCGCCTTTTTCCAGCGCGCTGGCGGCTTCAACAGTACGTGCATTCTCAGTTAACACGTGACGGACGCGTTTGGCAACCAGTGGGTCCAGTTCATTCGCCACGGCGTTAAAGGTATCGAGACTGACATCACGCAATGCCGGTTGCTGGAAGAAACGCGCGCCTGTTTCGCACTGCTGACGGCGAGTGTTGTACTCGCTACCGACCAGCGTGCGCTTAAAGTTGCTGTTGATGATGACGATCGCTACGCCTTCTGGCATTGAGACCGCTTTGGTGCCCAGCGTGCGGCAGTCGATCAGCAGGGCATGATCTTTCTTGCCCAGCGCGGAGATGAGCTGATCCATAATCCCACAGTTACAGCCGACAAACTGGTTTTCCGCTTCCTGACCGTTGAGCGCAATCTGCGCGCCGTCCAGTGGCAGATGGTAAAGCTGCTGGAACACGGTACCGACGGCCACTTCCAGCGAAGCGGAAGAGCTCAGACCCGCGCCCTGTGGGACATTACCGCTGATCACCAGGTCTGCGCCACCAAAGCTGCTGTCGCGCTTGAGCAGGTGCTTCACCACGCCGCGTACGTAGTTTGCCCACTGCTGGCTGTCATGGGTGACGATAGGAGCATCAAGAGAAAACTCGTCAGTCTGATTATCGTAATCGGCCGCAATGACACGGATCTGGCGGTCGTTGCGGGCAGCGCAACTGATCACGGTTTGATAATCAATGGCGCAGGGCAACACAAAACCGTCGTTATAATCGGTGTGTTCGCCGATGAGATTGACGCGGCCTGGCGCCTGAATAGTGTGGGTTGCAGGGTAGCCGAATTTTTCAGCAAACAGAGATTGTGTTTTCTCTTTCAGACTCATTTTTATACTCCGGATTCGCGAAAATGGATGTCGCTGACCGCGCGCAGACGCTCTGCCGCTTGTTCTGCTGTGAGATCGCGCTGGGTTTCGGCCAGCATTTCGTAACCGACCATAAATTTGCGGACGGTCGCGGAGCGTAGCAGCGGCGGATAAAAGTGCGCGTGTAGCTGCCAGTGTTCGTTCTCTGCACCGTTAAACGGCGCGCCGTGCCAGCCCATTGAATAGGGGAAAGAGCACTGGAACAGGTTGTCGTAACGACTGGTCAGTTTTTTCAACGCCAGCGCAAGGTCTGCGCGCTGTTCGTCGGTCAAATCAGTAATGCGCAGCACATGCGCTTTCGGCAGTAATAGCGTTTCGAAGGGCCAGGCTGCCCAGTAAGGGACGACAGCCAGCCAGTGATCGGTTTCTACTACCGTACGGCTGCCGTCAGCCAGTTCACGCTGCACATAGTCAACCAGCATCGGCGACCCCTGCTCAGCAAAATAAGTTCTTTGCAGGCGATCTTCGCGTTCAGCTTCGTTTGGCAGGAAACTGTTGGCCCAAATCTGGCCGTGGGGGTGGGGATTCGAGCAGCCCATCGCCGTGCCTTTGTTTTCAAAGACCTGTACCCAGGGATAACGTTTCCCAAGATCAGCGGTTTGCTCTTGCCAGGTTTTCACTATTTCGGTCAGGGCAGGAATGCTAAGCTCCGGCAGGGTTTTACTGTGATCCGGTGAAAAGCAAATAACGCGACTGGTGCCGCGTGCGCTCTGGCAGCGTATCAGCGGGTCGTGACTGTCCGGCGCGTCAGGCGTATCCGTCATCAGCGCGGCAAAGTCGTTAGTGAACACAAACGTCCCACTGTAATCCGGATTTTTATCACCGGTGACGCGGGTATTGCCCGCGCACAGGAAACAGTCCGGATCGTGTGCTGGCAGTACGTCATTAGAGGGTGTTTCTTGCGCCCCTTGCCAGGGGCGCTTAGCACGATGCGGCGACACCAGAATCCACTGTCCGGTGAGCGGATTAAAACGACGATGCGGATGATCGACGGGGTTGAATTGATTCATGATATTTCTTAATCCTCGTATCCCTGCGGATGACGCGACTGCCAGTGCCAGGTGTCCTGCGCCATCTCATCAAGCGTGCGCGTGACACGCCAGTCCAGTTCGCGGTCGGCTTTGCTGGCATCTGCCCAGTAGGCTGGCAGGTCGCCATCACGACGCGGAGCAAAATGATAATTCACCGGTTTTCCGCAGGCTTTGCTGAAGGCTTTGACCACGTCCAGCACGCTGCTGCCGACGCCTGCGCCGAGGTTGTAAATATGGACGCCCTGTTTGCCCGCCAGTTTTTCCATCGCGGCAACGTGACCATCAGCCAGATCCATCACGTGGATGTAATCGCGGACACCGGTACCGTCTTCGGTCGGATAATCGTTGCCAAAAATGGCGAGGGAGTCGCGACGGCCCACTGCAACCTGGGCGATGTAAGGCATCAGGTTATTCGGGATGCCCTGCGGGTCTTCGCCCATGTCCCCTGATGGATGCGCGCCGACCGGGTTGAAATAGCGCAGCAGCGCGATGCTCCATTCCGGCTGGGCTTTTTGCAGATCGGTGAGGATTTGCTCAACCATCAGTTTACTTTTGCCATAAGGGCTTTGCGGCGTGCCGGTCGGGAAGCTTTCAACGTAAGGGATTTTCGGCTGGTCGCCGTAGACGGTGGCGGATGAGCTGAAAATGAAGTTTTTGACGCCGGCGGCGCGCATGGCACTAATCAGTCGCAGTGTTCCGTTGACGTTGTTGTCATAGTATTCCAGCGGCTTTGCAACGGATTCGCCGACGGCCTTCAGTCCGGCAAAATGGATGACGGTGTCAATGGCGTGATCGTGCAGGATCTCCGTCATCAGCGCTTCGTTACGGATATCGCCTTCAACAAACGTTGGATGTTTGCCGCTCAGACGTTCAATAACAGGCAGTACGCTACGCTTACTGTTGCAGAGGTTATCAAGGATGATGACGTCATGACCGTTTTTCAGCAATTGTACACAAGTATGACTTCCTATGTAACCGCTACCACCGGTGACCAGAACTCTCATAATTCGCTCCGTTAAGCTTATGGTATGGAATTACCATAGCATAACAAAGATGCGAAAAGTGTGACATGGAATAAAATAGTGGAATCGTTTACACTCACGATTTCTCACGCTGAGTCATCAATTAATCGATTATAAATCATTAACTTTAAGAATGATTGCGCCTTTTATCCGAAAAAAAAGGGCGCTTTCGCGCCCACGGATGAAAACTAACGCAGCCGCGTTTGCTGATAGGTATAGGTCTCGCCTTCTGGCACAAATTCCAGACGATGGGTAATGCAGGCAGGCGCATCTTCAGCGTGATGGGAGACAAACAGCAGTTGCGTGTCGCCCTCGCTAATCAACACATCGACAAAGCGACGAATAAGCAGGCGGTTCAGCGGATCCAGCCCCTGTAAGGGTTCGTCGAGGATCAGCAGGGTCGGATGCTTAACCAGCGCACGGGCGATCAGCGCCAGTCGCTGTTGTCCCCAGGAAAGACTGTGAAACGGCGCGTCAGCGGTACGTTTGTCGAGTCCCAGAATGTCCAGCCACTGCTGTGCGAGTTTTTGTTGACGATCCGACACGGCCTGATAAATCCCGATGGAATCGAAATAGCCCGACAGAATCACATTGCGCACCGTGGTGCTCACCCGGTAGTCGAGATGCAGACTGCTACTGACGTAGCCAATGTGCTTTTTGATATCCCAGATAGTTTCCCCACTGCCGCGACGACGACCAAACAGCGTCAGATCGTTGCTGTAACCCTGCGGATGGTCGCCGGTGATCAGGCTGAGCAGCGTCGATTTTCCTGCCCCGTTGGGGCCGACAATCTGCCAGTGTTCGCCGGGATCGACCTGCCAGCTCAGACGATCGAGAATAGGGCGATCGTTATACGACACGACGCCATCCCGGAGGATGATCCGCGGCGCATCGGTGGCCAGAGCAGGCTGGGCGGCGGGTTCGTCGGCTTCAGGTAATGCCACCCCTTCCAGTCGCTCGCTATGCGCAAGTTGAGCGATCAGCGCCTGCTGGAGTAAATCGGCTTTCGCGCCGGTTTCCGTTAAGGTGCAGTCGACCAGCACACCGGCATACTGAATAAATGCCGGGATTTCATCAAAGCGGTTCAACACCAGCACCAGCGTGATGCCTGACTGATGGAGCGTTTCAAGCAGTCCTGCCAGTTGCTGGCGGGAGGCGACGTCGAGACCGTCAAACGGCTCGTCGAGAATCAACAGGTCCGGCTCAGCCATCAGCGCCTGGCAGAGCAACGTCTTACGCGTTTCGCCGGTAGAGAGATATTTAAAGCGGCGATCGAGCAGGTGAGTGATACCAAACTGCTGCGCAAGCGTCGCGCAGCGGGCCGGGTTGTTCACTTCGTCCTGAATGATTTCCGCCGTGGTGCGTCCGGTATCCTCTTCGCCAGGACTGAGCATATCGGTGTTATTACGCTGCCATTCATCGCTGACCAGTTTCTGCAGTTGCTCGAAGGAGAGGCGTGTTATCCGCGAGAATGCGCACAGGCGTTCACCTTTGAGCAGCGACAATTCGCCGGCCAGCGCGCGTGCCAGCGCTGATTTCCCGCTTCCGTTCGAACCGACAAACGCCCAACTCTCACCCGCGTTTAACGTCACGGAATCCAGGTGAAGCGTTTTTGTGTCGCTAAGACGAAACGTGCCTTGCGAAATATGCAACGATGACATTTTGTATCCCATTTTATGCAGCAATGAATGACAGGGATACGTGTTCTGAGCAGGAATGTCAATGTGATTAGCGCGACTGCGGATAAAAAACAGCGCTTGAATATCGATGTCGATATCTGTGCTGCGCGGCGGTTGCGGCGACAGAACTATCGCTGTTTTGTGAACAACTGCAAAAAAGGGTGATGCGTTATCCAGTATTTTTTCGCAGCCAGTTGAGATGTCATGGCGATGAATAATGGAGTGTTTTATGGATGTTTTTATCTCGAAAAAAATGCGTAATTTCATCCTGTTGGCGCAAACCAATAATATCGCCAGAGCGGCTGAGAAAATACACATGACGGCATCGCCATTTGGTAAAAGCATTTCTGCGCTGGAAGATCAAATTGGCTATACGCTGTTTACCCGTAAAGACAACAGCATAAGCCTGAACAAGGCCGGGCAGGAGTTGTACCAGAAACTGTTTCCGATTTATCAGTCCTTGTCGGCAATCGATAATGAAATTCATCACGCTGCACGTGGTTCGCGCAACATAGTCATTGGCGTCGACAACACCTACCCAACGATTATTTTCGACCAGTTGATTAGCCTGGGCGATAAGTATGACGGCGTGACCGTAAAGTCCGTTGAGTTCAGCGAGAATGAAGTCATTGATGACCTGTTTAGCCGCCAGCTCGATTTTATCATTTCTCCACAGTATGTTTCGGCTCGCGTGCAGGAGCTGGACAATCTGACCATCAGTGAGTTGAAGCCTTTGCGTCTGGGGTTTCTTGTTTCCCGTCGCTATGAGGATAAACAGCCGCAGACGCTTTTGCGTGAACTGCCCTGGCTGCAAATGCGCTTTCAGAATCGGGCCAATTTTGAAGCGATACTGGAAGCGCATATGCGGCCATGCGGTATTAACCCAACGATCATCTATCGTCCCTACAGCTTTATGGCGAAGATAAGCGCGGTAGAGCGCGGGCAGTTTCTGACCGTGATCCCCTGGTTTGCCTGGCGTCTGGTGAATCCGGCAACGTTGAAGTATTTCGATGCGCCCGGCGGTACGATGTATATGCAGGAGTACCTTTACTCCCTGAAAAACCACCGCTATACCGCCACGATGCTTCAGTATATTGCGGAAGATCGTGGCGCAGAGATGGCTTAGCCGAGCATCGAACCGCGTTCAATCAGATTACGGTGCAGATCGAACACGTGGTTGAGATCGTGATGAATGTGCCCGCCAGGCGCACTGGCGAGATAGCGATGTAGATAGTCCTGATAGAGAGGATGCGCACAGTTGTCGATGATCGTGTGCGCCCGTTGTAGCGGTGAGAGTCCCCGCAGATCGGCGATCCCCTGTTCGGTGATGATCACCTTCACGCTGTGCTCGCTGTGATCAACGTGACTGCACATGGGGACGATAGTGGAAATCTTGCCGCCTTTGGCGATGGATGGTGCCATAAAGATAGACAGGTAGGCGTTGCGCTCAAAATCACCGCTGCCGCCAATGCCGTTCATTAGATTCACGCCAGCCACGTGCGTTGAGTTGGCATGGCCGTAGATATCAAACTCCAGCCCGACATTAAGGGCTATTACGCCAAGACGGCGAATAATTTCCGGATTATTCGAGATCTCCTGTGGGCGAAGCACAATACGGCTGGCGAAGAAGTCCATATTGTCATAAATCTTTCGCAAGGAATCGGCGGATACCGTCAGACTGGAGGCGCTGGCTCCGGTGATTTTTCCCGTTTCCAGTAGATGAACGACAGACTCCTGTAACACCTCCGAATACATCATAAAAGACGGAATATCCGGATTTTCACCCAGTCGCGCCATCACGGCATTATTGATATTACCCACCCCGCTTTGCAGCGGCAGAAACTCCGCGGGGATCCGCCCATGCGCCATTTCTTCCAGCAGAAACGTTACGACGTTATCGGCGATTTGCTGGCAGACAGGATTGGCGTTATCCAGCACGTTTCCGCCGTCGGGGAGTTCTGTATCGACCACCGCAATAATCTTGGTGGGATCAATCTGCACATACCGGGCGCCCACGCGATCCATCGCATGAAAAATGGGGACGCTGTTGCGACGCGGCGGTGCGCCGGGAATGACGATATCAGCCAGTTCAGCGACGCGTGGGTTATGGTAGTGATTCAGCTCAATGATGACTTTCTTCGCCCGCAGTAGCCAGGTGGGCGCATTGCCGATCCCGCTGGTGAGCCAGACTCGTCCGTCAGGCGCGATCGCCGAGGCTTCAATCACCGCGACGTCAATATCACCAAAGAAACCATAATTTACCATCTGCGCCACTTCACTCAGATGCAGGTCTACAAATCGAACCTGACCCTGATTGATTTTTTGCCGAAGGCTGCCTGACGTCTGATAGGGCGCACGCCATGAAATGGCGTCAGCCTCAGACAGCGCATCATCGGCGGCAGCGCCAATAGACGCTCCCGTCAATAACCGAATCTGAAACGGTTGTTGTGCCTGATGCAGTTCGCTGGCGCGGCGGGCGATAGCCGCAGGGAGTGCTTTGGGCGAACCGGCGGGGGTAAAGCCGCTGAAAGCAACCATCGCATTGTGCTCAATGACCTGCGCGGCGTCGTCGGCGCTCATCCGTGTCCAGGGGTCTTTCATATCTTGTCCCTTCCTGGTATCAATGGCCCACAAAATTGGGTTTACGTTTATTCATAAACGCGTTCATCCCTTCCTGATAATCTTCGCTGTCGTAAACGGCGCGGCGCATCCCCTGAATACGTTCGAACTCATCGGAATTCATGGTGTGCGCTTCGCCAAGCACGCGTAGCTCTTCCTTGATCACGGCAATGGCCAGCGGCGCTTTTTCCGAGATATGGTGCGCCATCTGCAACGTGAAATCCTCCAGCTCTTCGGCGGCGACGACATGGTTGAGAATGCCGACCGCCATCGCGCGCTGTGCGGTGATAGGGGACGCGGTGAAGATCAGCTCTTTGACGATATGGAAACCCGCATCGCGGGTCAGGTTGTGGATCCCGACCAGATTGTATGGAACGCCAAGGTTGACCGGGGTCATGGAGAACGTGGAGGTACTGGCGGCGATGATCAGATCGGAGCTCATGATCATCTCAAACGCCCCTCCCCAGACGCTGCCTTCGACCATGGAGATCACCGGTTTGGGGTACTTCTGAATCATGCGGGTGATCTGGCGCAGCGGATCGTCATAAGAGAGCGGATCGCGACGTCCGGAGGGAAGTTCATGAATGTCATGACCGGCGGAGAAGACCTTCGCGCCGCTGGGCGCACGCAGGATAATACAGCGAATATCCGGGCGATTGAGATCGCTGAGCGCCAGCATGAGATCGTCAATAAAGACTTTGCTCAGGGCGTTCAGTTTGCGGGCATAGTTGAACTCAATGACCGCCACTTTACGGATGATAACAACATTAACGTATTGATAAGACATATTTTTCTCTTTATGCAAAGTAATGATTCTGAAGGTATTCGCTGATTCGCTGAAGGCCAGCGCGCGGCGAGAGACGGTTGTTTTTGACGGCCTGCTGCGTCAGGTGGTAGTAGCGGTCGAAGTCGTCACGGGAGAACAGCAATCGCAACGCCTCGGCTTCCGTCTGCTTTTTCAACCAGGCAATTTCCTGCAACTGGCGCACCTGTTGCAGCCGTCCGCTGGAGGTCATCTGTGTTCTGAAATCGCAGATGGTCTGCCAGACCTCGTCAATCCCGCGTTTTTCCAGCGCGCTACAGGTCAATACCTGCGGCTGCCACTCGGCATATTTATGCCGCACAATATGCAGTGCGCTTTCGTACATATGGCGGGCGATGGCGACACGGTTATGGTTTTCCCCGTCATCCTTGTTGATGACAATCACGTCCGCCATTTCCATGATCCCTTTTTTGATGCCCTGCAGGTCGTCGCCGCCGCCGGCTATCTGTAACGACACAAAGCAGTCCACGATCTGGGCAATTTCTGTTTCCGATTGTCCAACGCCGACGGTTTCGATAATCACAACGTCGAAGCCCGCCGCTTCGCACAACAGCCCCAGCTCTCGTGCATGCAGACAGGCTCCACCCAGATGCCCGCGGGAGGGGGCCGGACGGATGAAGGCGGCATCCGATCGCGCCAGTTCGGTCATCCGCGTTTTGTCGCCAAGGATGCTGCCACCGCTGATCGGACTGCTGGGGTCGACGGCAATCACAGCCACGCGCAGTCCGTCGCGGATCAGTCGCGTACCGAAAGCCTCCAGAAAGGTGCTTTTCCCGGCCCCCGGCGTACCCGTGATTCCCAGACGCAGCGCGTTGCCGGTGAAAGGCATTATGGCATCCAGCAGTTGTGTGCTCAGCGTCTGGTGACGAGGGTGCTGACTTTCAATCAGCGTCATGGCCTGGGCGAGCGTTGCCCGCTCGGCCTGGCGTAATCGCCGAACGGTGTCAGCCAGCGTGGATTCGCTAATCATGATGCTGACTTATCCGTTTCAGTACGTCGCGTACGCTTTCCAGCATTGGTGTGCCGGGTCCATAAATGGCCGCCACGCCGCGCTCCTCCAGGAAGGCGTAATCCTGGGGAGGGATCACGCCGCCGGCGACCACGCAGATATCGTCGCGTCCCCATTTTTTCAACGCGCCGACCAGTTCCGGGATGAGTGTTTTATGACCGGCCGCGAGCGATGAGGCGCCGACGACGTGTACATCGTTTTCTACCGCCAGGCGGGCGATCTCTTCCGGAGTGGAGAACATCGGGCTGAGATCGACGTCGAAGCCGAGATCGGAATAGGCGCTGGCGATCACTTTTGCGCCGCGATCGTGACCATCCTGACCCATTTTGGCGATCAAAATGCGCGGACGACGACCGCGGTCAGCCAGGAACTGCTCTGTTTGCGCAACAATGGCGTCAAACTCGCAGGCCGATTGGTTGGACTGATGGTAGCTCTGCGCAATCACCCCAGTGACGCACTGGCTAGGCACCAGATAACGGTCAAACGCCGACTCCAGCGCGTCGGAGATCTCACCCAGCGTGGCGCGGACGCGTGCGGCGTTCACGGCGGCGGCCAACAGGTTTTCATGATGCAATGCGGCGTGAGTCAACGCCGCCAGCGCCGCGTGAACGGCGGCATCATCGCGGGTCGCGCGGATCCGCGTCAGAGAGGTGATCTGCTCGTTGCGCACCTTGACGTTGTCGATCTCCAGGACGGTCGTGTCGTCCTCTTTTTCCAGCTTGTATTTGTTGACGCCGACAATGACGCGTTTGCCCTGGTCGATCAGTGATTGCTCGCGGGCAGACGCTTCTTCAATCATCCGTTTCGGTAACCCGGCTTCGATAGCCTTTGCCATCCCGCCCGCGTCGTCGATCTGCTGGATGATGGCCCGCGCCTGTTTAACAATGTGATCGGTCAACGACTCCACATAGTAAGAGCCAGCCAGCGGATCCACGGTGCGGCAGATTTCTGATTCCTCTTGCAGGATGATTTGCGTGTTACGCGCGATGCGGGCAGAAAAGTCGGTGGGCAGACCGAGTGCTTCGTCAAAGGCGTTGGTATGGAGTGACTGGGTGCCGCCAAGCGTGGCGCCGAGCGCTTCGATAGTGGTACGGATCACGTTGTTATAGGGATCCTGTTCGGTCAGGCTCCAGCCGGAAGTCTGGCAGTGGGTACGAAGGGCTAACGATTTCGGGTCTGCTGCGCCGAAGCCGCTCACCGCTTCGCTCCACAGATAACGCGCCGCGCGCAGCATGGCGACGTTCATGAACAGATCCATGCCGATGCCAAAGAAGAACGAAAGGCGGGGCGCAAAGTCATCAATGTTCAGCCCGGCTGAAAGGGCGGCTTTGATGTATTCAATACCATCCGCCAGGGTAAAAGCGACCTGTTGCACGCAGTTGGCGCCTGCTTCGCCCATATGGTAGCCGCTGATGCTGATGGTATTAAAGCGTGGCATGTTGCCCGAACACCAGGCGATGATGTCGGCGATAATGCGCATGGAGGGTTTCGGCGGGTAAATGTAAGTGTTACGGCACAGGTACTCTTTCAGAATATCGTTCTGAATGGTGCCGGTAAGCTGTTCCGGCGAAACGCCTTGCTCTTCCGCGGCCACGATATAAAAAGCCATTACTGGCAGCACCGCGCCGTTCATGGTCATTGATACCGACATCTTATCCAGCGGGATCTGGTCGAACAGTATCTTCATGTCTTCAACGGTATCGATAGCCACACCGGCCTTCCCGACATCACCTGCGACGCGTGGATTATCGGAATCATAGCCGCGGTGGGTGGCGAGATCGAAGGCGACAGAAAGGCCTTTTTGCCCGGCGGCAAGGTTGCGACGATAGAAGGCGTTAGATTCTTTGGCGGTAGAGAAGCCAGCGTACTGACGAATGGTCCACGGTTGCGCGGTATACATGGTAGCGCGTGGGCCGCGAACGTAAGGCGGCAGGCCGGGAAGGGTGCCGGTGATCTCCAGTTTATCGAGGTCGGCTTCGGTGTACAGCGGCTTGATGGCAATGCCTTCCGCTGTCTGTGTGACCAGCGACTCGACGGTTTTATTCCGCCGGCTGAGCTCCTTGTTGGCGAGTGTCTGCCACTCTGATAAGTCTGACATATTTTGCTCCGTATTCCGCAATAAAAAGAGGGGATTGCGAGTACGATGAGCTTTTTACTGTCCTCTGTCGCCAGCAAAAAATAGCCAACGATGCGTCGTTTTTTGCCGGGTGGAATTATTCATCCTGTAATGAATTTCAAAGAAAAATTTACGGCGGGTAACATCCCGCCGTAATCACCGTGGTGGCGATACTTAGCACAATGTTGCGATAATTACCCTGTCGGCGTTGAAATACGCCGTCACGTTCGTGCCTTCCGTCAGCGTGGCGGCGGCGTCCAGCGGCACGGTGGCGCACAACGTCTGACCGTCCGGTAGCGCCATCAGTACTTCACACTGCTCTGTGCCGCGTTCAATATGATTGATAATGCCCTGGAGCTGGTTATCCGCCGCCTGGGCGATGGCGTCGTCCTGGGTAATCCCCACCCACGGCGCTTTCAGCAGCACGAGAACCTCTTTGCCTTCATCAAGCCCTAAACGCTCGCCGCTCTGGGCGGTAATGGCCACTTTCAGTCGCGTTTCGCCATCGGCTAACAGCACGTCGACATGCTGCTGTACCTGATTGCGATCGCGGGCGGTAATGGTGCCAAACCACTGGTTGCGCGCACTGGTCTGCAGAGAAAAACGCGAGATGGCCGCCAGCAGGCTGTTGAGCGGCAGCGCGTCATCGTCGCTTAAAACATCGAAGGCTTTTTGCTGAATCTGTGCCAGCAGATCGTAGAGCTGGATCAGACGCTGACCGTAGCGGGTTAACACCGCACCGCCGCCGCCTTTACCGCCTGTCGCACGCTCGACCAGCGTTTGCTCGCTGAGAAGATTCATTTCATTAATGGCGTCCCAGGCGCTCTTATAGCTGATGCCTGCGTCTTTCGCGCCCTGACTAATGGAACCGGAAAGCGCAATGTGCTTGAGCAAAGAGATGCGTCGGGGATCGGCGAACAGTTTTTGCTGAAGTTTCAGGGTAAGAAGGATTTCGGCTTGCATAACAAGATCCTGGCAAAAAGGGTATTGTGACGGAAAACTGCAGAGACGCAAAGCCGACCGCACAAAAGGGGAGTGCTTTTCTCAGTGATGCGGTTAGAATACTACAAGGACTATATCAGGAGTTGACCATGTTAGAGTTATTGAAAAGTCTGGTATTCGCCGTAATCATGGTACCTGTGGTGATGGCCATCATCCTGGGTCTGATTTACGGTCTCGGTGAAGTGTTCAACATTTTCTCCGGTATCGGTCAGAAAAACCAGTCCAGACAGAATCATTGATTTCCCAAACGCCCGCTCAGTCGGGCGTTTTTGTTTTCTCATCTTTCAAACCGTATCTTTGTTGGTCGCGCCTCAATGCAGTGCGCACCCCATTGGGATTGTTTCTCAAGTTCTCCTTATTCCTGCCGATATTTTCTTTGCGTAACCTCTTAGTGGTATCAATAACTTCTGGGAAAATCGTTGCTTTATCGTTATATTCATAAATACATAACGATATGCAAAGGAGTTACAAATGGCTCGTACCTGGTTACGCCTGTTTGCTGGGGCAACCTTATCATTGTCGGTTGCTGGACAAACGCTGGCGGATGAAGGGAAAATCACCGTGTTTGCCGCAGCGTCATTGACTAATGCGATGCAGGATATCGCGGCAGAGTATAAAAAAGAGAAGAATGTCGACGTGGTCTCCTCTTTTGCGTCGTCTTCCACGCTGGCTCGCCAGATAGAAGCCGGTGCGCCAGCAGATCTGTTCATTTCTGCCGATCAGAAATGGATGGATTACGCGGTAGATAAGAAAGCGATTGATACCGCAACGCGTCAGACGCTGCTGGGCAACAGCCTTGTGGTGGTGGCGCCAAAAGCCGGTGAGCAGAAAGCGTTTACGATTGACAATAATACCCGCTGGACGACGCTGCTGAACGGTGGACGTCTGGCGGTAGGCGACCCGGAACACGTTCCGGCGGGGATCTACGCGAAAGAAGCACTGCAGAAACTGGGGGCCTGGGAGACGCTGTCACCGAAACTGGCTCCGGCGGAAGATGTGCGCGGCGCGCTGGCGCTGGTCGAGCGTAACGAAGCGCCGTTGGGCATTGTTTACGGCTCTGATGCGGTTGCCAGTAAAGGCGTTAACGTCGTGGCCACCTTCCCGGAAGATTCGCACAAAAAAGTGGAGTACCCCATCGCGATTGTTGATGGACATAAAAACGCCACGGTCAGCGCGTTCTATGATTACCTGAAAGGACCGCAGGCTGCTGAAATCTTTAAACGTTACGGATTTACGACCAAGTAATGATATTGACCGATCCTGAATGGCAGGCCGTGCTTCTGAGCCTGAAAGTGTCTTCCCTGGCCGTGTTGTTTAGTTTGCCGTTTGGGATCTTCTTTGCCTGGCTGCTGGTGCGCTGCACTTTCCCAGGCAAAGCCCTGCTGGACAGCGTACTGCATCTGCCGCTGGTATTACCGCCGGTGGTGGTCGGTTATTTGCTGTTGATTTCGATGGGACGGCGCGGATTTATCGGCCAGTGGCTATACGACTGGTTCGGCATAACCTTTGCCTTCAGCTGGCGCGGCGCGGTACTGGCGGCGGCAGTGATGTCTTTTCCGCTGATGGTGCGGGCTATCCGACTTGCGCTGGAAGGGGTGGATCTTAAGCTTGAGCAGGCCGCCCGGACGCTAGGGGCGGGACGCTGGCGCGTCTTCTTCACCATTACCCTTCCGTTGACGCTGCCTGGCATTATCGTCGGGACGGTACTGGCATTTGCCCGTTCGCTCGGCGAGTTTGGCGCGACGATTACCTTCGTTTCCAATATTCCCGGCGAAACCCGCACCATTCCTTCGGCGATGTATACCCTGATTCAGACGCCGGGCGGTGAAAGCGCTGCGGCAAGGCTGTGTCTTATTTCCATCGTACTGGCGCTGATTTCGCTGTTAATTTCTGAATGGCTGGCGCGACTCAGCCGTGAGCGGACGGGGCGATAATTATGCTGGAACTCAATTTCTCTCAGACGCTGGGGACCCACTGCGTCTCGCTCAACGAAACGCTGCCCGCCAGCGGTATCACCGCGATATTTGGCGTCTCTGGTTCTGGAAAAACCTCGCTGATCAATGCCATCAGTGGCCTGACGCGACCGCAGAAAGGGCGCATTGTACTCAACGGACGGGTGCTGAATGACACGGAAAACCACATCTGTCTGACCCCGGAAAAACGCCGGATAGGCTACGTTTTTCAGGATGCGCGCCTGTTTCCCCATTATAAAGTGCGCGGCAACCTGCGTTACGGCATGGCGAAAAGTATGGCCGGCCAGTTCGATAAGCTGGTGGCGCTATTGGGTATTGAGCCTCTGCTCGACAGACTGCCGGGCGGCCTCTCCGGCGGTGAAAAACAACGTGTGGCGATTGGCCGGGCGCTGTTGACCGCGCCGGAACTGTTACTCCTGGATGAACCGCTCGCCTCGCTGGATATTCCGCGTAAGCGTGAACTGTTGCCCTATCTGCAACGGCTGGCGCGGGAGATCAATATTCCCATGCTCTATGTCAGTCACTCGCTCGATGAAATTCTCCATCTGGCCGATAACGTAATGGTGCTGGAAGACGGTCAGGTGAAGGCGTTTGGCGCGCTGGAAGAGGTCTGGGGGAGCAGCGTGATGCATCCATGGCTGCCGAAAGAACAGCAGAGCAGCATCCTGAAAGTGAGCGTACTGGAGCATCATCCGCATTACGCGATGACGGCGCTGGCGCTGGGTGATCAGCATCTATGGGTCAATAAGCTCAATGAGCCGCTGCAGGCCTCGCTGCGCATTCGCATTCAGGCGTCGGATGTCTCGCTGGTGCTACAGCCGCCGCAGCAGACCAGCATTCGTAATATCCTGCGCGCGAAGGTGATCCACTGCTACGACGATAACGGGCAAGTGGAAGTTCAGCTTGAGGTGGGAGGTAAAACGCTGTGGGCGCGCATTAGCCCATGGGCCAGGGATGAATTGGGGATCAAAGCTGGCCTCTGGCTGTATGCGCAGATTAAGAGTGTATCGATAACCGCCTGATTACAGCAGCTGGCTATAGATGAACTTCGCGATGCTGTCGGTGGTGTTATCGCCGATGACGACGTTGGCGCGTGCTTTGATTGCGTCGTCAGCATTGCCCATCGCCACGCCGGTACCAGCCGCTTCCAGCATACTGATGTCGTTGTAGTTATCCCCGAAGGCAATTACGTTTTCCATCGACCCACCCTGAGATTCAACCCACTGGGTCAGGCGTTTGCCTTTGCTGTTACCCTGACGAGCGATATCGACCTGATCGTGCCAGGACCATTCGCACTCAAGGCCCAACAGCTCTTCGACATGCTTGCCAAATTGCTGCAGCTTAGGAATATCGTCGTCTGTCAGAGCGAACTTCCACACCGCGTTGACATCGTGCGCCGCCTGCGCCAGTGAAGGCACCTGGGTGAAGATCGGGCGCTGTTCCGGCGGCAACGTCTGCGCCCAGTTTGAGGTGCGAATGACATGGCCGGTCGGGTGCTCATACAGCATGGCGTCATCGACATACATCAGGCCGTGAATCTGATGCGCTTCCAGCAGCGTAATAAGCTGTAGCGCCTGGTTAACCGGCAAGGGATCGGCTGCGAGAACATTTTTTGCGTGATAATCATACAAATAGGTGCCATTACAGCAAATTGCAGGTGTATCCAGTGCCAGTGCCTGATAAAAAGGATGAATTGCGACGTGATGACGCCCGGTGACGATGATAAGTTGGTAGCCTGCCTCCCTGGCGCGCGACAGTGCTTCGACAGACGAGGGGAGCAGGGTTTTTTGCGGGGTTAGCAAGGTTCCATCTAAATCAAGGGCAATCACGCGAGCGGTCATATCGTCATCCCGATTAACATTGAAGTTTTGTCTGCCTGAATGGTACACCGGGACGGGGAGCAGGCAAAATTTTGTGCGTATATTCAGCATTCACCGTTAAAAGCGACTACGTTAAGCTGTATTCCATTTTTGCAGCCAGTTGCCTAAAGCAGAGGAGCATTCATGAAGCAAACCGTTTATACCGCCAGCCCTGAAAGCCAACAGATCCATGTCTGGAGCCTGAATCATGATGGCGCATTGAAGCTGGTACAGGTGGTTGATGTGCCCGGGCAGGTTCAGCCGATGGTAGTCAGCCCGGATAAACGTTATCTCTACGTGGGCGTGCGTCCTGAATTCCGCGTACTGGCTTACCGGATTGCGCCGGATGATGGTGCGCTGACGTTTGCCGCAGAATCCGCGCTGCCGGGTAGCCCGACACACATTTCAACCGATCATCATGGCCGTTTTGTTTTTGTTGGCTCCTATAACGCGGGTAACGTCAGCGTCACCCGTCTGGAAGACGGCCTGCCGGTTGGGGTGGTGGATGTGGTGGAGGGAATGGATGGCTGTCACTCCGCCAATATCTCCCCGGACAACCGCACCCTGTGGGTGCCTGCGCTGAAGCAGGATCGTATCTGCCTGTTTACCCTCAGCGATGACGGTAAGCTGGTGGCACAAGAGCCTGCGGAAGTGACCACCGTTGAAGGGGCCGGTCCGCGCCATATGGCGTTCCACCCGAATCAGCAATATGCCTACTGCGTCAACGAGCTCAACAGCTCTGTGGACGTCTGGGAACTGAAAGATCCGCACGGTGATATCGAATGCGTGCAAACGCTGGACATGATGCCGGCTGATTTCTCCGACACCCGCTGGGCGGCGGACATTCACATTACGCCGGATGGTCGTCATCTGTATGCCTGTGACCGTACCGCCAGCCTGATTACCGTGTTCAGCGTTTCAGAAGATGGCAGCGTGTTGACCAAAGAAGGCTTCCAGCCAACCGAAACACAGCCGCGTGGTTTCAACGTTGACCATAGCGGGAAATACCTGATTGCTGCCGGACAGAAGTCACACCATATCGCGGTGTACGAGATTGCCGGTGAGCAGGGGCTGTTAACGGAGAAGGGACGTTATGCGGTAGGCCAGGGCCCGATGTGGGTGGTGGTTAACGCGTATTAATAGGGGCGCTTATTAGCCAACCGATAAATAAAAACCGGCATCCTGTGATGCCGGTTTTTTTATGCTTACTGCTTCGGCGCAGCCACGACTTTGCTGCCCACACCGCGGTTATTGTATTCCCACATGCGGTTAAAGTTGGTGTCGTTCAGGTTACGCTGGGTTTCGCCTTTATCATCCTTCGCCCCGGTATTGCCCGCGAATGGACGTTTAGAGATCACGGCGTCAGCCCACGGCTGTGCCATGTTAAAGCCCTCGTTAATCACGCTATCACGGATCACGACCTGACCGTTGGTGTTGCCGTCGACATCCAGTGCGCGACCCAACTGCGCCACGCCGTCACCGGCGGCGGTAAAGCGGCTGTTGGTGGCGAGGAAACCGTAATAAATGTTCGCAAGCGTTGCAGGCGCGAAGACGTACGCTTCCTGTTGAGTACGCGAGTTCACTACGCGGAAGTCGGTGTTATCGAACACCACCGCGCCGCGACCGGAAACGATATCCACATCACCTTCGATATAGCTGTTGGTCACCAGGGTACGCGGTTGGCGATTATTTTCCAGACGGTTCTGCACGCCGCTGTTGGTCACAAAGAAGGTGTTCTGGCGGCCCAGAATGTTCACATTATTGATTTGAACTTTGTCACCGTCGGTGCGCAGCGCAACGGCCGGGTGGTTACCCGCATCCACGCTATCGCCAAGATTGTTTTCAACGGTCAGATTCTGTAACTGCAGGCCATTATTCTGTGACCACAATACCGCTGAACACATCACGCCGATAGTCGCGCCGCGTTTGCTCTGGCAGTTGTCAAACATGTACCAGGCCGGTTTACCAGGCATATATTTCCCGCCCGGATTCACCGTATGACGCCAGTCAGCGGTGCTCATTTCACCGTCAATTGCTGCGCCAATCTTCACGTCCAGCGGTTTCTCACCCGTTCCGTACAGCGTCAGGCTGCCTGGCGCCGCAGGGATATAAACAGTCCCCTGATACTCACCTGGCATAATCGCAATGTACTGACGTTTGTTGGTGCGCGTAGTGATCGCCGCATCCACCGCCGCCTGAATGGTGGTGTGGGTAACGCCTTGCGTACCGGCCGGGCCGACCACAAAGTCAGGCTGCGCAGGCAGAGAAATTGAAGATGGCGTCCACGGCGCGGTGTTCGGCGTCAGGGAAGAAAAATAGTTTTTAGCGACAAAATTCTGCGCTTCATTCGCCGATAAAATCGGGCGCGAGGAGGTTCCTGGCGCGGTTTGATCGGAAGGAATTTGATCCGGCGGGGTAGAGCTACAGGCGGTCAGCGTCACGCCAAAAGCCAGTGCCAGCGCCAGACGGGAAACTGATGATGTGTTCACGAGTTGCTCCGGGCTATAAAAGTATCCATTGAAGCCTGCTTTTTTATACTAAGTTGAGCAAAACAGAAAGGTGAAAAGCTAAAAAGTTGTTTTTAAACCCCTCCTCGCGGATTCGGGTACCGTCAAAGTCACAATTAAATAACATATTTGCCTGGGATGATTGACTTCCCGCGTGCGATCTCAAATAAATGTCTATACAACCTAAGACAAGCTGGAGAAAGCATGGAACCCCTGTTACCTGATGATACGCTCTGGCGAAACCTGCGCCTGGCGACGCTCGATCCGGCGCAGACGGCACCGTATGGCATGCTGGACCATCATGCGCTGATTATCCGTAAGGGAAGGGTGCTGGCGATTGTGCCAGAGGCTTCACTCCCGACTGCGCATGCCAATACGCATGACCTGCAAGGACGTCTGGTGACGCCTGGGTTGATTGATTGTCACACTCATCTGGTGTTTGGCGGCAATCGCGCCAGCGAGTGGGAGCAACGGTTGAACGGCGTTTCTTATCAGCAGATTAGTGCGCAGGGCGGCGGGATTAACGCCACCGTGACGGCGACGCGTGCCGCGACGGAGAAGGCGCTTTTAGCCTCTGCTCAGGCGCGGATCGCGCGTCTGATGCGCGAGGGCGTGACGCTGCTGGAAGTGAAATCCGGCTATGGGCTGAATGCGACAGCCGAAGAAAAGATGCTGCGCGTCGCGGCCCGCCTGGCCGAAGAGAATCTTATCGAAATCAGCCCCACGCTGCTGGCGGCCCATGCCGTGCCGGTTGAGTATCGGGACAATCCTGACGGCTATATCACCCACGTCTGCGAAACGATACTGCCGCAGCTATGGGAAAAGGGGCTGTTTGAAGCGGTCGATCTGTTCTGTGAGAGCGTGGGCTTTACCCTGGCGCAAAGCGAGCGGGTATTGCGCGCGGCGCAGGCGGCGGGCATTCCGGTCAAAGGGCATGTCGAGCAGTTGTCTCTGCTGGGTGGAGCGCAACTGGTCAGTCGCTATCATGGGCTTTCTGCGGATCACATTGAATATCTTGATGAAGCGGGCGTGGCCGCGATGCGTCACAGCGGCACCGTTGGCGTACTGCTGCCGGGGGCGTTCTATTTCCTTAAAGAGACGCAGCATCCGCCCGTTGAGTTGCTGCGCCGTTACCAGATACCTATGGCGGTGGCGACCGATTTCAACCCCGGCACCAGTCCCTTTATCAGCTTGCATCTGGCGATGAACATGGCCTGCGTTCAGTTCGGACTGACGCCGGAAGAGGCATGGGCGGGCGTCACCCGTCATGCCGCTCAGGCGCTGGGCCGCCAGGCGACGCACGGACAGCTAAAGGCGGGTTACGTTGCCGATTTTAACGTCTGGGATGCGCAAAACCCGGTGGAGATCCTCTATGAGCCTGGGCGCAACCCGCTGTATCTACGCATATTTCGAGGACAAATCACATGACGCAATGGGAAGCGGCTGCCCCTGACCTGTGGCGGGGGCGAGATGACAGCGGCGAAGCCGCAAACGCGCTGCGCCTGTTTCAGACGATCGATCGCAGCCTGACGTTTTCGCCAGAGCGATACCGCGACAGGATAGCGCTGCTCGGCTTTGCCTGCGATGAGGGGGTCAAGCGTAATCATGGGCGTCCTGGTGCCGCCGGTGCGCCGGACGCGCTGCGTTCAGCGCTGGCTAACCTGGCGAGTCACGCGGGACACGAGCGACTGGTGGATATGGGGAATCTGCTGGCCCCGACAGCGGATCTGGAAGGGGCGCAGCAAGCACTACGTGATGCGGTCTGTCAATGTCAGCAGGCGGGGATGCGCACCTTCGTTCTTGGCGGCGGGCACGAAACGGCATTCGGTCATGGAGCGGGCATTTTCGATGCATTCCCTGGCGAGCGGGTAGGGATCATTAATCTCGACGCGCATCTGGATCTGCGTAACGCTGGGCGGGCAACCTCAGGCACGCCGTTTCGTCAACTGGCGCAGCTTTGCGACCAGCAGCAGCGTGAGTTCCGCTATGCGTGCATCGGCGTTAGCCGGGCGGCAAACACCCAGGCGCTGTGGGATGAGGCGCACAAGCGCAACGTGCTGGTGGTGGAAGATTTGCAGTGTAATGACGCCCACGCTCAGCTGGCGGCGTTTATCAGCGAGGTGGATAAACTCTATCTGACTGTCGATCTCGACGTCCTGCCCGTAGGAGAGATGCCAGCCGTATCGGCGCCTGCGGCGCTGGGCGTACCGTTGGCGACCCTGCTGAAATTGATTGAACCTGTTTGCCGCAGCGGTAAGCTCCAGGCGGTGGATGTGGTTGAATTTAATCCGCGCTTTGATAATGATGGCAGGTCGGCACGCGTGGCGGCGCGGCTTGGCTGGCAAATCGCCCACTGGTGGCAGTAATCGATTGATAAGGTAAACATTCCCATGACACTTTCTCGCCCTCGTTCTGCTCCCGCGCCGTTTTATGAGACGGTTAAACGCGAGATTAGCGAAAAGATCGCCAGCGGCGTCTGGCAGCCGCACGATCGTATTCCGTCGGAAGCGGAGCTGGTGGCGCAGTACGGCTTCAGCCGGATGACCATCAACCGGGCGCTGCGTGAACTGACTGACGAAGGGATGCTGGTGCGCCTGCAGGGGGTGGGAACCTTTGTCGCGGAGCCGAAAGGCCAGTCCGCGCTGTTTGAAATTCGCAGTATTGCCGACGAAATTGCCGCACGGGCGCATCGACATCACTGCGAGGTGCTGATTCTGGAAAAGAAACCGGCCAATGCGCGGCAGGCAGCGGCGCTGAAGGTGACGGAAGGTACGCCGATTTTTCATTCTGTGATGGTACATTTTGAAAACGACCAGCCGGTACAGATTGAAGATCGCTGTGTGAATGCCGACATTGTGCCGGAGTATCTGGCGCAGGATTACAGCCAGACCACGCCGCATGCATATTTGTCGTTGATTGCCCCACTGACGGAAGGGGAGCACATTGTTGAAGCGGTGCGCGCCACGACGCAAGAGTGCGCGTTACTCGACATCGGCGAGACCGATCCTTGCCTGCTCATTCGTCGTACCACCTGGTCCGCCTCGCAGATCGTTTCTCACGCGCGGTTGCTCTTTCCAGGCTCTCGTTACCGCTTGCAGGGCCACTTCTCCTCCTGACGCACGCGGACTGAAAGCGTGATTGCTGACGCAATATAACAAAAATGTATCTTATTTGTTAAATTGTGCCTTGTTATGTCTTGTATAGACAAGTATATATTTACCTCACACCCGATCATTCCCTTTGCCGGATAAACCTTTTCCGGCATGTCCGTGAGGAGTCGTTGTTATGTCTCATAGCAAGTTTCGTCAGCAAGATATCCGCGCCCCGCGAGGGACAACGCTGACGGCCAAATCCTGGCTGACCGAAGCGCCATTGCGCATGTTAATGAACAACCTGGACCCCGACGTCGCCGAGAACCCACATGAGCTGGTGGTGTACGGCGGTATAGGCCGCGCGGCCCGGAACTGGGAATGCTATGACGCGATTGTCAACGCCTTGACCCAACTGGAAGAGGACGAAACGCTGCTGGTCCAGTCCGGTAAACCGGTAGGCGTGTTCAGAACCCATCAGAACGCCCCGCGTGTGCTCATTGCCAACTCCAACCTTGTTCCGCACTGGGCGACCTGGGAGCATTTCAATGAACTGGATGCGAAAGGGTTGGCGATGTACGGACAGATGACGGCCGGAAGCTGGATCTATATCGGCAGTCAGGGAATTGTGCAGGGCACTTATGAAACATTTGTTGAAGCGGGACGGCAGCACTACGACGGCGACCTGCGCGGGCGTTGGGTGTTAACCGCCGGGCTCGGCGGCATGGGCGGCGCGCAGCCACTGGCGGCGACGCTGGCAGGCGCCTGTTCCCTGAACATTGAATGTCAGCAGAGTCGTATCGATTTTCGTCTGCGCACTCGTTATGTCGATGAACAGGCGACATCTCTTGATGATGCGCTGGCGCGTATCGAAAAATACACCCGCGAAGGTCAAGCCGTATCGATTGCCCTGTGCGCCAATGCGGCGGATGTGGTGCCCGAACTGGTGAAGCGCGGTGTGCGTCCGGACATGGTTACCGACCAGACCAGCGCTCATGACCCGCTGCACGGTTATCTGCCTTCCGGCTGGGACTGGGAAACCTATCAGCAAAAAGCGCTCGCCGATCCACAGGGTACGGTAGAGGCAGCGAAGCGCTCGATGGCAAAACACGTGGAGGCGATGCTGGCGTTCAACGACATGGGCGTACCGACGTTCGATTACGGCAACAACATTCGTCAGATGGCTAAAGAGATGGGCGTGGAAAACGCCTTCGCCTTTCCTGGCTTCGTACCGGCCTATATTCGCCCGCTGTTCTGCCGCGGCATTGGGCCGTTTCGCTGGGTGGCGCTTTCCGGCGATCCGCAGGATATTTATAAAACCGACGCCAAAGTAAAAGCGATCGTGGCGGATGACGAACATCTCCACCGCTGGCTGGACATGGCGCGGGAGCGCATTAATTTTCAGGGGCTGCCAGCGCGTATCTGCTGGGTGGGGCTCGAATGGCGGCAAAAACTGGGTCTGGCATTCAACGAAATGGTGCGCAGGGGGGAAGTGTCTGCGCCAATTGTGATCGGTCGCGACCACCTGGATTCTGGCTCTGTCGCCAGCCCCAACCGCGAGACCGAAGCGATGCGCGATGGTTCTGACGCCGTCTCCGACTGGCCGCTGCTCAATGCGCTACTCAACACGGCCAGCGGGGCGACCTGGGTATCGCTGCATCACGGCGGCGGTGTGGGAATGGGCTTCTCACAGCATGCCGGGATGGTCATTGTCTGTGACGGTAGCGATGAAGCCGCCGAGCGCATTGCCCGGGTTTTGCATAACGATCCGGCGACCGGCGTAATGCGTCATGCGGATGCGGGCTACGATATTGCCGTGGCGTGCGCTGTGGAACAAGGGCTGAATCTGCCGATGGTTGCGGCAACGCAGGGGAAACGCTGATATGAATACCATGACCTTAACGCCGGGCCATCTGAGTTTTTCACAACTACGCGAAGTCTGGCAGCAGCCGGTTAAACTGCGCCTCGATGCCAGCGCTATTGACGGCATTAACGCCAGCGTGGCCTGCGTCAACACCATTGTCGCTGAGGGCCGCACGGCCTACGGCATTAACACCGGCTTTGGTCTGCTGGCGCAGACGCGCATCGCCAATGAGGATCTGCAAAACCTGCAACGTTCGCTGGTGCTGTCCCATGCGGCAGGCGTGGGTGATGCCTTAGATGACTCACTGGTGCGCCTGATCATGGTGCTGAAGATAAACAGCCTTGCGCGCGGCTTCTCTGGTATTCGCCTTAGCGTGATAGAAGCGCTGATTGCGCTGGTGAACGCCGAAGTCTGGCCGCACATCCCGGCGAAAGGATCGGTAGGCGCCTCCGGTGATTTAGCGCCACTGGCCCATATGTCGCTCACGCTGCTGGGGGAAGGAAAGGCGCGTTGGCAGGGGGAATGGTTACCGGCGACGGAAGCGTTAAAAAAAGCCGGCCTGGAGCCGATTACGCTGGCGGCGAAAGAAGGGCTGGCGTTACTTAACGGCACACAGGCATCGACGGCGTTTGCGTTACGCGGACTGTTTGAAGCACAAGAGCTGTTCGCGTCGGCTGTCATGTGCGGATCGTTAACCACCGAAGCGGTGTTAGGGTCTCGCCGTCCGTTTGATGCGCGTATTCACGCCGCGCGGGGGCAGCGTGGACAGATCGACGCGGCGGCGCTGTATCGCCATGTATTGACGGAGACCAGCGCGCTGTCTCAGTCGCACCACAATTGCGAAAAGGTGCAGGACCCGTATTCTCTGCGCTGTCAGCCGCAGGTGATGGGCGCATGTCTGACACAGATGCGTCAGGTGATGGACGTACTGCTGGCGGAAGCCAATGCGGTCTCCGATAATCCGCTGGTTTTTGCTGAGCAGGGAGACGTTATCTCAGGCGGTAATTTCCATGCTGAACCGGTGGCGATGGCGGCAGATAATCTGGCGCTGGCGATTGCTGAAATTGGCGCGTTGTCCGAACGCCGTATTGCGCTGATGATGGATAAGCATATGTCGCAGTTGCCGCCTTTCCTCGTCAAAAACGGGGGCGTGAACTCCGGCTTTATGATTGCCCAGGTGACGGCGGCGGCGCTTGCCAGCGAGAACAAAGCGCTGGCGCATCCGCACAGCGTGGACAGCCTGCCAACGTCGGCGAATCAGGAAGATCATGTCTCGATGGCACCGGCGGCAGGGCGCAGGTTGTGGGAAATGGCGGCGAATACTCGCGGCGTGCTGGCCGTCGAATGGCTGGCCGCGTGTCAGGGGATCGATTTGCGTGAAGGATTAACGTCAAGCCCGCTGCTGGAGCAGGCGCGAACGGTATTACGTGAGCAGGTTGCGCATTACACCCAGGACCGCTTCTTCGCCCCGGATATTGAGCGTGCGACAGAATTGCTTGCACAGGGGGCGTTGCTGCAGCTCGTGCCGGAATTTCTTTGAACCGCGCCGGATGGCGCTAACGCTTATCCGGCCTGTGAATCCCTCCCGTAGGCCGGATAAGACGCGTGAGCGTCGTCATCCGGCACAACAGCGATCAACTGAACATCGCGGTAATTGAGGCGCTGGCAAGCGAGTGGAAATGGACGTTAAATCCGACCATCGCCCCGCTGGCACCTTCATCGACGTCAATCCTGTCCACCTCCAGCGCGTGAACGGTAAAGATATAGCGGTGGGTTTCGCCTTTTGGCGGCGCCGCGCCGCCATAGCCCGCTTTACCGAAATCGGTTCGTGTCTGGATAACGCCGTCTGGCACGGCGACCAGCCCGGAGCCATAGCCCTGGGTCAGAACACGGGTATCGGCCGGTAAATTAGCCACCACCCAATGCCACCAGCCAGAGCCGGTCGGTGCATCGGGGTCGAAACAGGTCACCACGAAACTCTTCGTTCCGGCAGGCACTTCATCCCAGGCCAGATGCGGGGAAATATTATCCCCTTCATAACCCATACCGTTGAAGACATGGCGCAGGGGGAGTTTTTCCCCGTCGCGAAAATCGTTGCTGATTACTTTCATGCACTCTCCTTAATTCTCGCCAAAAAGTGTAGCCAGAAACCGCACAGCTTACCGCCAGTTACCCGTTAAAAAATGTTTCGTCGCGCACAGCGTCGTTCACGGCCTGCGTCAGGCGGCGTAGTTGCTCTGGCTGGATGAGATACGGCGGCATCAGGTAGATGAGTTTGCCAAACGGGCGGATCCACACACCCTGTCGCACAAAGAATTTCTGCAGGGCCGCCATATTAACCGGATGCGTCGTCTCCACCACGCCAATCGCTCCCAGCACGCGGACATCAGCCACCCATGGCGATGTCTGCGCCGGGGCGAGTTCCTGGCGTAGCTGGGTTTCAATGGACGAGACCTGCGCCTGCCAGTCGCCGGATTCGAGTAGTGACAGGCTGGCGATCGCCACCGCGCAAGCCAGCGGATTGCCCATAAACGTCGGACCATGCATAAAACAGCCCGCCTCGCCGTTGCTGATGGTTTCCGCCACCTGGCGGGTGGTCAGGGTGGCTGAAAGGGTCATCGTTCCGCCGGTCAGCGCTTTTCCCAGACACAGAATGTCGGGCGCGATCCCGGCGTGTTCGCAGGCAAACAGTTTGCCCGTGCGGCCAAATCCGGTGGCGATTTCATCCGCAATCAGCAGAATGCCTTCACGGTCGCACATTTTGCGGATACGGCGCAGCCACTCCGGATGGTACATCCGCATTCCGCCCGCGCCCTGAACAATCGGCTCGAGAATCACTGCCGCAATGTCATGACGATGTGCGGCCATCAGGCGCGCGAAGGCCACCATATCGCGCTCATCCCACTCGCCGTCCATTCGACTTTGCGGCGCAGGGGCAAACAGGTTTTCCGGCAGATAGCCCTTCCACAGGCTGTGCATGGAGTTGTCTGGATCGCAGACCGACATCGCGCCGAAGGTATCGCCGTGATAGCCGTTACGGAACGTCAGGAAGCGCTGACGGGATTCCCCTTTGGCCTGCCAGTATTGCAGCGCCATTTTCATCGCCACTTCCACCGCGACGGAACCGGAATCGGCGAGGAACACGCATTCCAGCGACGCGGGCGTCATGGCGACCAGTTTACGGCACAGGTTGACGGCGGGGGCATGCGTGATCCCGCCAAACATCACATGCGACATGGCGTCTATCTGCGTTTTCATCGCCGCATTGAGCTGCGGATGGTTGTAGCCGTGAATCGCGGCCCACCACGACGACATGCCATCAATCAGGCGTTCACCGCTGGATAAAATCAGTTCGCAGCCCTCGGCCCGTTCAACAGGATAGACCGGTAGCGGGGAGGTCATAGAGGTGTAGGGGTGCCAGATGTGGCGCTGATCAAACGTGAGATCGTCCGTTGTCATAATCGACTTGTAAACCAAATTAAAAAGATTTAGGTTTACAAGTCTACACCCTTATCACCACAAAACGTATAAAATTATGACCACTCATTCTCGCTGGACGCTGTCGCAAGTCACCGAATTATTTGAAAAACCGCTGCTGGATCTGCTGTTCGAGGCGCAGCAAATCCACCGTCAGCATTTCGATCCTCGTCAGGTGCAGGTCAGCACACTGTTGTCGATCAAAACCGGTGCCTGCCCGGAAGACTGCAAATATTGTCCGCAAAGTTCGCGCTATAAAACCGGCCTTGAAGCTGAGCGGCTAATGGAAGTTGAGCAGGTGCTGGAGTCGGCGCGCCAGGCGAAGAACGCCGGTTCCACTCGTTTCTGCATGGGGGCGGCGTGGAAGAACCCGCACGAGCGCGACATGCCATATTTGCAGCAGATGGTTCAGGGGGTGAAAGCGCTGGGACTGGAAGCCTGCATGACGCTTGGCACACTCGATGAATCACAGGCGCAACGGCTGGCGGAGGCGGGGCTGGACTATTACAACCACAACCTCGACACCTCGCCGGAATTTTACGGCAACATCATCACCACCCGTTCCTACCAGGAGCGACTCGACACGCTGGACAAAGTACGCGAGGCCGGGATCAAGGTCTGTTCCGGCGGCATCGTCGGCCTGGGCGAAACGGTGACCGATCGCGCCGGGTTGCTCCTGCAACTGGCAAACCTGCCGACCCCGCCGGAAAGTGTGCCGATCAACATGCTGGTGAAGGTGAAAGGTACGCCGCTGGCAGATAACGATGACGTCGACGCATTTGATTTTATTCGCACCATTGCCGTGGCGCGCATCATGATGCCGACCTCGTATGTGCGCCTGTCTGCCGGTCGCGAGCAGATGAATGAACAAACGCAGGCCATGTGCTTTATGGCTGGCGCCAACTCTATTTTCTACGGCTGCAAACTGCTCACCACGCCAAACCCGGCAGAGGACAAAGATCTCCAGCTTTTCCATAAGCTGGGGCTGAATCCGCAGCAAACGGCGGTGCTCGCCGGGGATAACGAGCAGCGTGCGCGTCTGGAGCAGGCGCTGCTGACACCGGATACTGACGATTACTACAACGCGGCTGCCGTATGACCTGGCAACACAAAATCGACGATGCGCTGGCGGCGCGTCGTTCGGCGGATACGTTGCGCCGACGTTATGTGGTAGCACAGGGAGCCGGTCGCTGGCTGGAGACGAATGACCAGCGCTATCTCAATTTTTCCAGCAATGATTATCTGGGGTTGAGTCATCATCCGCATATCCTTCGCGCCTGGCAGCAGGGGGCGGAGCGGTTTGGCGTCGGTAGCGGCGGCTCGGGCCACGTCAGCGGTTATTCCATTGCTCATCAGCAACTGGAAGAGGAACTGGCCGACTGGCTGGGCTATCCGCGCGCGTTACTGTTTATTTCCGGTTTCGCCGCAAATCAGGCGGTGATTACCGCGCTGATGGAAAAGGATGACCGGATTGTCGCTGACCGTCTCAGCCATGCTTCGCTGCTGGAAGCGGCCAGTCTTTGCCCGGCGCAGCTTCGCCGTTTTACCCATAACGACGCCTCGCATCTCACGCGCCTGCTTGGCACCCCCTGTTCCGGGCATCAACTGGTGGTGACCGAAGGCGTGTTCAGCATGGATGGCGACAATGCGCCGCTTGTGGACATTCAGCAGGCCGCACAGGCGCGTAATGCCTGGCTGCTGGTGGATGATGCCCACGGCATTGGCGTCAGTGGAGAAGCGGGTCGCGGGAGCTGCTGGCAGCAGCGGGTAAAACCTGAGCTATTGGTCGTAACATTCGGCAAAGGCTTTGGCGTCAGCGGTGCGGCGATTCTGTGCTCTGAAAACGTTGCCGATTATTTGCTGCAGTTCGCCCGTCATCTGATTTACAGCACCAGCATGCCGCCCGCGCAGGCGATGGCGTTACAGGCGTCGCTTTCGGTGATTCGCAGTCAGGAAGGTGACGCACGCAGGGAGAAAATGACTGCGCTGATCCAGCGCTTCCGCTCGGCTATCAACCATCCCGATTTCATGCTGGCGCAGTCGCACAGCGCCATCCAGCCGCTGATTGTCGGCGAAAATGCGCGCGCATTGCAGCTGGCGGACACCTTGCGCCGTCAGGGATGTTGGGTCACGGCGATCCGTCCGCCGACCGTGCCCGCCGGGACAGCCCGTCTGCGACTGACCTTAACTCAGGCGCATGAGCCTGAGGATATCGACCGATTGCTGGAGGTGCTGCATGGGGCAGGTAAATAAACAGGCAATCGCGGCGGCGTTTGGTCGTGCGGCAGCGCACTATGAGCAGCACGCTACATTGCAGCGCCTGAGCGCCGACGCGTTGCTGGCGCAACTGCCGGAACGCCCATTTTTACAGGTACTGGATGCCGGCTGCGGGCCGGGGCGTTTGAGTCGCTACTGGCGCGAGCTGGGGAGTCAGGTTACCGCGCTGGATCTCTCTGCCCGCATGCTGGACGAGGCGCGTCGCCAGGACGTGGCGCATCACTATCTCACCGGCGACATTGAGTCACTGCCGTTAGCCAGTGCAACGTTTGACCTGGCCTGGAGCAATCTGGCCGTGCAATGGTGTAACAGTCTGCATCAGGCGCTGAGCGAACTGTATCGGGTCGTGCGCCCCGGTGGCTGCGTGGCCTTCACCACGCTGGCCCAGGATTCGCTACCGGAGCTTCATCAGGCCTGGCGCGCGGTGGATGAGCGGGCGCACGGCAACCGGTTTTTATCCCGCGAGGCGCTGTGTGAAGCGATGCACGGCTGGCAGGGGCATCATCAATCAATCTCCCTGACGCTGGAGTTTGATGACGCCCTGAGCGCTATGCGCTCACTGAAAGGCATCGGCGCGACCCATTTGCACGAGGGGCGCGAGCCGCGCGTCTTAACCCGCTCACAGTTGCAGCAGCTTCAACTGGCCTGGCCGCAGCGGCAGGGAAAATATCTGCTGACCTACCATCTTTTTGCAGGAGTGATTGCACGTGACTAAACGTTATTTTGTCACCGGTACCGATACGGAAGTCGGTAAAACCGTCGCCAGCTGTGCGCTGCTCCAGGCGGCGCGCAGTCTGGGTTATCGGACGGCCGGGTATAAACCTGTCGCATCAGGTAGTGACATGACGCCAGAGGGACTGCGCAACAGCGACGCCCTGGCGCTTCAGCGCAACAGCAGTCTGGCGCTGGACTACGCGGCGGTGAATCCTTACACCTTCGCGGAACCCACCTCGCCGCATATCATCAGTGCTGATGAGGGAAGGCCAATTCGTGCTGATGTGATGTCAGACGGCCTGCGCGCGCTGGACGTGCAGGCGGAGTGGCTGCTGGTGGAAGGTGCTGGCGGCTGGTTTACCCCGCTTGCGGAAGATTTTACCTTCGCTGATTGGGTGCAGATCGAGCGCCTGCCGGTGGTCCTGGTCGTCGGCGTGAAACTGGGGTGTATAAACCATGCGATGCTGACCGCGCAGGCGGTACAGCAGGCAGGACTTCCGCTTGTCGGGTGGGTGGCGAATGACGTCACGCCGCCGGGAAAACGCCATCATGAGTATCTGGCGACGCTTAAACGGGTCATCCCTGCGCCATTGTTAGGCGAAATCCCGTGGCTGGCGGCGGGAGCCGAAAATGCGGCCACAGGACAATATCTGGATCTCGCTTTACTCGCGGGTGAGTAAAAGGCGAAATTGCGAGCAAGATCTCGCCTGCCAGGGACACTTCTTTAGCTGATAAAAATCAAAATTTAGCGATAATTTTTTTTTATGTGCTGCCTGGTGGGTTGGACCGGGAATTTGCCAGGCGGCAGACCATATGGCCTGCAGGCAGTTATCCACCATTCCTGTGGATAACCTTGTGTATTATAGTTAGAAAACACAAGGCAAGCGAGAGATTACGCGGCTTCCAGCCGAATTGGTGCGAAAGGCGTCTTTATAAAATATCCTTTAATTTACAGCGCGTTAGATAAAATCAATGGCTGTCATATTGTGGTCATTGAATGCAATAAAACTTTCATCACGCATCTTGACAATGTTAACGAAGTCAATGGTCTGGGGATAAACCCGCTTCATAGTGTAATATCTTGCCAGCGGTGAAATTATAGCCATCTCCGATCCGCTTTTATCATGCGTAACACAAATTTTATGAGGCGTTACTGTTTTTTCATCCAGTATATTTTACTGGCAATATTATCTTCTGCGAGTAAAATTACACACCTGCCCGCTCATTCCTTCAGGTAGCTGCTCATGAGTAAACCGTTCAAACTGAATTCCGCATTTAAACCTTCCGGCGATCAGCCTGAGGCGATACGCCGTCTGGAAGAGGGACTGGAGGACGGCCTGGCGCATCAGACGCTACTTGGCGTAACGGGGTCGGGGAAAACGTTCACCATTGCGAATGTGATCGCGGATTTGCAGCGACCGACGATGGTGCTGGCACCCAACAAAACGCTGGCGGCGCAGCTGTATGGTGAAATGAAAGAATTTTTCCCGGATAACGCCGTCGAGTATTTCGTCTCCTACTACGACTACTATCAGCCGGAAGCGTATGTTCCCAGCTCAGACACCTTCATCGAAAAAGATGCCTCGGTGAATGAACACATCGAGCAGATGCGTCTGTCGGCCACCAAAGCGTTGCTGGAGCGTCGTGACGTGATCGTCGTGGCCTCCGTTTCTGCCATCTATGGTCTGGGCGATCCCGATTTATATCTGAAGATGATGCTGCACCTGACGGTGGGCATGATTATCGATCAGCGCGCCATTCTGCGGCGACTGGCTGAACTGCAATATACCCGTAACGATCAGGCGTTCCAGCGCGGGACTTTCCGCGTGCGCGGTGAGGTGATTGACATCTTCCCGGCGGAGTCTGACGACATCGCGCTGCGTGTGGAGCTGTTTGATGAAGAGGTGGAGCGTCTGTCGCTGTTTGACCCGCTGACCGGGCAGGTGGAATCCACTATTTCGCGCTACACCATCTACCCCAAAACGCACTACGTGACCCCCCGTGAGCGCATTGTGCAGGCGATGGAAGAGATCAAAGTCGAACTGGCTGAACGTCGCAAAATCCTGCTCGCCAACGACAAACTGCTGGAAGAGCAACGCCTGAGTCAGCGTACCCAGTTTGATCTGGAGATGATGAACGAGCTGGGTTACTGCTCGGGGATCGAAAACTACTCGCGCTTTCTGTCAGGACGCGGGCCGGGTGAGCCGCCGCCGACCCTGTTTGACTATCTGCCCGCTGACGGTTTGCTGGTGGTGGATGAATCCCACGTCACCATCCCGCAGATTGGCGGGATGTATCGTGGCGATCGGGCGCGTAAAGAGACGCTGGTGGAGTACGGTTTCCGTTTGCCATCGGCGCTGGATAACCGTCCGTTAAAGTTCGAAGAGTTTGAAGCGCTGGCTCCGCAGACCATATATGTGTCTGCGACGCCGGGCAATTACGAGCTGGAGAAATCGGGCGGAGAAGTGGTTGATCAAGTGGTGCGTCCGACAGGGTTGCTGGATCCGGTCATTGAAGTGCGACCGGTGGCAACGCAGGTGGACGATCTGCTCTCTGAAATCCGCAAGCGCGCAGAGATCAACGAGCGCGTGCTGGTTACCACGCTCACCAAGCGTATGGCGGAAGATCTCACCGAGTATCTGGAAGAACACGGTGAGCGGGTGCGTTACCTGCACTCGGACATCGATACCGTTGAGCGTATGGAGATCATTCGTGACCTGCGTCTGGGCGAGTTTGATGTGCTGGTGGGGATCAACCTGTTGCGCGAAGGTCTCGACATGCCTGAGGTGTCGCTGGTGGCGATTCTCGACGCCGACAAGGAAGGGTTCCTGCGTTCCGAACGTTCGCTGATACAGACCATCGGTCGTGCGGCGCGTAACATCAACGGGAAGGCGATTCTTTACGGTGACAAAATTACGGCCTCAATGGCGAAGGCGATTGGCGAAACCGAGCGTCGTCGCGAGAAACAGCAGCAGTACAATGAAGAACACGGCATTACTCCGCAGGGCCTGAATAAAAAAGTGGTCGATATTCTGGCGCTGGGGCAGAACATTGCGAAAACCAAAGCGAAGGGCCGAGGCAAATCGCGTTCCGCAGTGCAATCGGATGTGGTGGAACTGGACATGACGCCAAAAGCGCTGCAACAGAAGATTCACGAGCTCGAAGGGCAGATGATGCAGCATGCGCAGAACCTGGAATTCGAAGAGGCCGCGCAGATCCGCGATCAACTGCATCAGCTGCGTGAACTGTTTATCGCTGCGTCGTGAGAGATTGCCGGATGGTGGTGTAACCACCTTATCCGGCCTGTTCGCTGGTAGTTTGCAGAGTAGATAAGTAGGCCTGATGAGCGTAGCGCCATCAGGCAATAAACCCTTTACCGCAGCGCCTGTACGGCTTTCTCCAGCGCGCTGTGCAATAACTGGCGGTCATGGCGATAGGGAATATCGCTGGCCTCCAGCACTTCCTGAATCACCACCCGGTCACTGACCGCAGAGACATCCACCTTCGGCCCCACGATAACCGCATCAACGACTCTCTTACCGACATACTGCTCCATAATGGTTAGCTTATCGATAAGCGTCAGGCTTGCGGCGGGGATGCTCAATTCCCGGCCCAGATTGCCGATGTAGACCATCGGCGCCTGCGTACGGCGCAGCGCCTGTGCGAGATCCTCCAGCAGCAGGATTGGCATCAGGCTGGTGTAAAAACTGCCCGGACCGATAATAATCAGGTCGGCATCGTTAATCGCCTGCACCGCTTCCCGGGTGGTGGGGACCTTCGGTGACAGCATCAGTTCCTGCAAGGGCGAGGTGAGCTGATCAATATTCACTTCGCCGTACACTTCATGCCCCTGATCGTCGATCGCCATCAGGTCAACTGGCAGCTCTGACATGGGGATTAAATGCGCGTCCACTTTCAGCAGATTACGAATTAAGTTGATGGCTTCCAGAGGCCGCACGCTCAGGTGGTCGAGCGCCTTTAACATCAGATTTCCGAGGTTATGGCCTGAAAGTTCGCCATTACCGCCAAAACGGTATTCAAACATCGCGGAAGCGACGCTCGGTTCGGTAATCAACTGATTGAGACAGTTGCGCATATCGCCCCAGGCGATTCCCCCTTCCGAGCGGCGAATACGCCCCGTCGAACCGCCGTTATCGGTGGTGGTCACGATACCGGTGAGGCGTGAACCCAGGGAGGAGAGGGAAGAGAGAACGCGTCCTAATCCATGCCCTCCGCCGAGAGCCACGACACGATCCAGGTCAGCCAGCGTACGATTGCGCATAAAAGTTCCTGAAGTCAGATTTACCGCGCTACAGTAGCGCAAACAGGGGCTTTTCAGCAATTCGCTAACGGCAAGTTGAGAAAATAAATTCTGCCGCACTACTCCTTTAGGGGGGCGAATGCCTGACAGCGAAATGATGTACATCAATGCAAAAGTGCTATTTTTGCTTATTCTGTAACGAAATGGCACGATCATGGCGCTATATATATGATTATACATCGTTAAGTGTAAATAGCATTATGTTCGTTTACACGCTAGTATCGCCATAACCACAGTTAACACTCTAGCCTCTGCACCTGGGTCAAATGATACGGTGCTTTGGCCGTGACAACGCAAACGCATTGCCACCAGGGCGCAGGAAGAAATGACTTCGCCTCCCGTATTTGGAAAGGTGTACATGGCCACACAACTGACCGATGCTTTCGCGCGCAAGTTTTACTATTTGCGTCTGTCGATTACCGATGTGTGTAACTTTCGTTGCACATACTGCCTGCCGGATGGCTACAAGCCCGGCGGCGTCACCAATAAAGGTTTTCTCTCCGTCGATGAAATTCGTCGGGTGACTCGCGCCTTTGCCAATCTGGGCACCGAAAAAGTGCGCCTGACCGGTGGCGAACCTTCTCTGCGTCGTGATTTTACCGACATCATTGCCGCCGTGCGTGAAAACGAGGCGATTCGTCAACTGGCGGTGACCACCAACGGCTACCGTCTGGCGCGTGATGCCGCCCACTGGCGCGATGCGGGTTTGACCGGCATTAACGTCAGCGTTGATAGCCTTGATGCGCGTCAGTTCCACGCGATTACCGGGCAGGATAAATTCCAGCAGGTGATGGCGGGCATCGACGCCGCGTTTGATGCCGGTTTTGCAAAAGTTAAAGTCAACACCGTGCTAATGCGCGATGTGAATCATCATCAGCTCGATACTTTTCTTGGCTGGATCCAGACGCGTCCCATTCAACTGCGTTTCATCGAACTGATGGAGACGGGTGAGGGCAGCGAACTGTTCCGTAAACACCACATCTCCGGTCAGGTGTTGCGTGACGAACTGTTGCGTCGCGGCTGGATCCACCAGCTACGCCAGCGCAGTGACGGCCCGGCGCAGGTGTTCTGTCACCCCGATTATGAGGGTGAAATCGGCCTCATCATGCCGTACGAAAAAGATTTCTGCGCCACCTGCAACCGTCTGCGCGTCTCCTCCGTGGGTAAACTTCATCTCTGCCTGTTCGGCGAGGGTGGCGTCAGCCTGCGTGATTTGCTGGAAGACGATGGGCAACAAGACGCGCTCGAAGCGCGTATCTCGCTTGCGTTGCGTGAGAAAAAGCAGACCCATTTCCTGCACCAGAACAACACCGGTATTACCCAGAACCTCTCATACATCGGCGGTTAACGCCGCTTGAACAAGGAGTATTCCATGAGTCAGGTAAGCGCTGAATTTATCCCGACCCGCATTGCTATTCTGACAGTATCTAATCGCCGTGGCGAAGAGGACGATACCTCTGGTCATTTTCTGCGGGATTCCGCGCAGGAAGCGGGACATCAGGTTATCGATAAAGCAATTGTCAAAGAGAACCGTTACGCCATTCGCGCGCAGGTGTCAGCATGGATTGCCAGTGATGAGGTGCAGGTGGTGTTGATCACCGGCGGCACGGGCCTGACTGAAGGCGACCAGGCACCGGAAGCGCTGCTGCCGCTGTTTGATCGCGAAGTGGAAGGCTTTGGTGAAGTGTTTCGTATGCTGTCATTTGAAGAGATCGGCACGGCCACGCTGCAGTCGCGCGCAGTGGCGGGCGTGGCCAACAAAACGCTAATTTTTGCGATGCCGGGTTCCACCAAAGCCTGCCGCACGGCGTGGGACAATATCATCGCTCCGCAACTTGATGCCCGTACGCGTCCTTGTAATTTTCACCCACATTTGAAGAAATAATAAGTATGTCGCAACTGACTCACATAAACGCCGCCGGTGAAGCGCACATGGTGGATGTCTCCACAAAAGCGGAGACCGTACGCGAAGCGCGCGCCGAAGCCTTTGTCACCATGCGCAGCGAAACACTGGCCATGATTATCGACGGCAGCCACCATAAGGGCGATGTGTTCGCCACCGCGCGTATCGCCGGGATTCAGGCAGCAAAGCGCACCTGGGAGCTCATCCCGCTGTGCCATCCGTTGCTGTTGAGCAAAGTGGAAGTCCAGCTCCATGCACAGCCGGAACACAACCGTGTCCGTGTTGAATCGTTGTGTCGTCTTACCGGCAAAACCGGGGTGGAAATGGAAGCGCTGACGGCGGCGTCCGTCGCCGCGTTGACCATTTACGACATGTGCAAAGCGGTGCAAAAAGACATGGTGATTGGCCCGGTGCGCCTGCTGGCGAAAAGCGGCGGCAAGTCTGGCGATTTTAAGGCGGATTCGAATGATTAAGGTTTTGTTCTTTGCTCAGGTTCGCGAACTGGTTGGTACGGATACGCTGGACGTCGCGGCAGATTTCCCGACAGTGGAAGCGCTGCGTCAGCATCTGGCGACTAACAGCAACCGTTGGGCGCTGGCGCTGGAAGACGGCAAGCTGCTGGCGGCGGTAAACCAGACGTTGGTGAGCTTTGATCATCCGCTGACGGCGGGTGATGAAGTGGCTTTCTTTCCCCCGGTGACGGGAGGCTGAGATGGCTGAAACGAAAATTGTGGTCGGGCCTGCGCCGTTCAGCGTGGGGGACGAGTATCCCTGGCTGGCGGCACGCGACGAAGACGGTGCGGTGGTGACCTTTACTGGTAAAGTGCGCAACCATAATCTCGGCGACAGCGTGAAGGCGCTTACGCTGGAGCACTATCCGGGGATGACGGAAAAAGCGCTGGCGGAGATTGTCGATGAGGCGCGGGTGCGCTGGCCGCTGGGACGCATCACGGTGATTCACCGGATTGGCGAACTGTGGCCGGGCGATGAAATCGTCTTTGTTGGCGTCACCAGTTCGCACCGTAGCAGTGCGTTTGAGGCCGGTCAGTTCATCATGGACTATCTAAAGACGCGTGCGCCGTTCTGGAAGCGTGAAGCCACGCCGGAAGGCGAGCGCTGGGTGGAAGCCCGTGACAGCGATCGGCAGGCGGCTAAACGCTGGTAGCACGAAATTGTGATACGCTTATCCAGAGTGGTCACTTTCAATCAGGAGATTATCATGGACCGATTTCCACGATCCGAATCAATCGTGCAGGCACGTTCCGGCCTGCAAACCTATATGGCGCAGGTATACGGCTGGATGACGGTCGGGTTGCTGCTTACCGCGTTTATTGCGTGGTATGCGGCGAATACGCCAGCCGTCATGATGTTCGTTTTTTCCAGCAAAATTACGTTCTTCGGTTTAATCATCGCCCAACTGGCGCTGGTCTTTGTGCTGTCTGGGTTGGTGCATAAACTCAGTGCAGGTATGGCGACGACGCTGTTTATGCTCTATTCGGCGCTAACCGGGCTCACACTTTCCAGTATTTTTATCGTCTACACCTACTCCTCCATCGCCAGCACCTTCGTGGTGACCGGCGGGATGTTTGGAGTGATGAGCCTGTGGGGATACACTACGAAGCGCGATCTGAGCGGCTGGGGCAACATGCTGTTTATGGCGCTGATTGGCATCATCCTGGCCTCACTGGTGAACTTCTGGCTGAAAAGCGAGGCGCTGATGTGGGCGGTGACCTATATTGGCGTGGTGGTGTTTGTTGGGCTGACCGCCTATGACACCCAGAAGCTGAAGAACATTGGCGAGCAAATCGATGTGCGCGACAGTTCTAACCTGCGTAAATATTCGATTCTCGGTGCGCTGACGCTGTATCTGGACTTTATCAACCTGTTCCTGATGCTGCTGCGTATTTTAGGCAATCGCCGTTGAGTTCGTTGTGCCGGATGGCGGCTACGCCTTATCCGGCCTACGAAATGATGCCGAGGGCGGTGACGAGGTATTACTTCGCCATCGCCTTCTCGTTCTTCGCCCGCAGCTTCTTCGCCCGACTCTCCAGCACCAGATAGCAGATCAGCGCCAGCAATAAGGGAATAAAGTAATACAGCACGCGGTAGGCGAGCAGGGCGGCAATAATCGCGCCTTGCGACGTGTCTTCCCCCGCCAGCAGCGCGATAAACACCGCTTCCAGAACGCCAATTCCCGCCGGAATGTGGACAATCACTCCCGCGATACTGCTGACCAGCAGCACGCCCAGCACGAAGAAATAATTCACCTCCTGGCCCAGCAGCAACCAGATAATCGCCCCCATCACCATCCAGTTGGCGCTGGAGATAGCCATCTGGGCCAGCGCAAATTTCCACGACGGTAGCACCAGTTTCTGCCCTTTGATCGTCATATGACGGTGTTTTGCGAAAGCGCAGAACCACAGATAAATAGCGATGATTAACAGCAGCACCACGCCGAGAATACGCAGCGTGCCCTCGTCGATATACCAGTGGGCAGGCAGTTGCACCACGCCAAAGGTGAAGATGATCCCGCCAAGCAAAATATAGCCCAGCCAGTTGGTGGTGATGCTAAGAGAGAAGATACGGGTGATGGTGCCACCCGGCAGGCCGAGGCGGGAATAAAGCCGGTAGCGCATACCGATGCCGCCGACCCAGGTACTGAGCGTCAGGTTAAAGGCATAGCAAATAAACGACACCAGCATCACTTGCCGCTTTGCCAGCTTGTGACCGCAATAGGCACGGCCCAACAGGTCATAGCAGCCATAGAGCAGATAGCTGAGGATCACCAGCCCGACGGCGCTCAGCAACGCAACCCGGTTGTAGTCGCGGATCACCGTCCAGACGTCTTCCCAGTTCACCTTTTTGGCGTAGACCACCAGCAGCACAATCACGGCGATAAAAAACAGCCAGGTGAGGATCTTTTTTGCCAGCCGCCAGCGCGGATGTGATTTTGCCATCAGGGTTTGGCTCCTGTGTTCTGTACTTCTACCCGATCCTGCGTTTCCATCTCGGGCTGGGCTGGCGGATCCACCTGCGCGAGATGGGGAGTATGCGCCGGAAGCCAGCCGACCAGCGCCGGGAAGTGACGTAAGAAGTGGAACGCCAGCACGCTTTTGGTCAGGTTCCACCAGGTGCGTCTCGGCAGCATCGACTCATCGACCTGCTTACAGTCTTCGGCAATGATCGCGTTAAGGTTGTCGCGCAGCGTCTGGTTGAACTGGCGATCGTGCACGATCAGGTTGGCTTCCAGATTAAGCGACAGGCTGAGCGGGTCGAGATTGCTGGAGCCGACCGTCGCCCAGTGGTCATCCATCAGCGCCACTTTGCCATGCAGTGGCTTGCGGCGATATTCGTAAACCTGGACATCGCCTTTCACCAGATAGTTGTACAGCAGACGGGCTCCGACCTTCACAATTGGCATATCCGGCTCCCCCTGCACGATCAGTTTGACGCGCACGCCGCGGCGGGCGGCTTTGCGCATGGCGTGCAGTAACCGGTAACCGGGAAAGAAGTAGGCGTTGGCGATAATCACTTCCCGCCGTGCCTGGGTGAGCATTTTCAGGTAGTGACGTTCGATATCGTCGCGGTGCTCGTCGTTGTCGCGCCAGACGAACAGCGCCTGCGCCTCGCCGGGCTGGCGGTTCTCTTCAGCACGGTGATGACGGCGCCACCAGCGGCGTACTGCACTCTGCCCGGGAAGGTTTTCCACTTCAAACTGCAGTATATCGGCGACGACAGGTCCTTCCACGCGTACCGCGTAGTCCTGCTTGGCTTCCGGGCCATAGTCGGACATATGTTCATCGGAATAGTTGATCCCGCCGATAAACGCCACCCGGTCGTCTATCACCACAATCTTGCGATGCATACGGCGAAAGACGTTGGTGCGCATACCAAAGATCCGGGGACGCGGATCGTAATAACTAAACACCACGCCTGCCGAGGTCAGTTCGCCAACGAATGCATCGCTCAGGTCCGGTGAGCCGTAGCCGTCCAGCAGTACTTCCGCCTTCACGCCGCGTTTTGCTGCGGCCAGCAGAGCCGCATGAAGCTGTTTTCCTACCTCATCTTCAAACCAGATGAAAGTTTCGAGAATAATTCTTTGCTGCGCATCGGCTATTGCCGCAAACACAGCGGGATAATACTGGTCGCCGTTTTCCAGTAACTGGATCTGATTACCTTCACGCCAGCCACATTTCATAGATGGATCTCCGCGCTAAGGGGGGCATGGTCAGAGAGATGCCGCCAGTTGCGCAGCGGTAGCGCTGTCGGCGAACTGGCATTGGCATTTTTCACGTAAATACGATCAAGGCGCAGCAGCGGCAGGCTGACAGGAAAGGTCCGTGCCGGGCGGCCGCGGGCGCGGGTGAAAATTTCCTCCAGGCCCGCGGCTTTTAAGGAATGGTTTGCCTTTTGCCGCCAGTCGTTGAAATCACCGGCCACCACCACCGGTTCACCGTCGGGCAGGGCGTTGACCCAGTCTGTCAGCAGGGTAAGTTGCGCCTGCCGGTGAGCTTCACGCAGGCCGAGGTGAACACTCATCACATGAATCGGTTTCCCGAGTTGCGGCGGAACAATACGGCAATAGAGCACGCCGCGCTTTTCACTGCTGCCGACCGAAACATCACGATTTTCATAATGTTCAATAGGATAGCGTGACAGCACCGCGTTGCCATGATGCCCTTGCGGGTAGACGGCGTTACGCCCGTAAGCGTAGTCACTCCACATTGTGTCGGCGAGAAATTCGTAGTGCGTGGTATCCGGCCAGTTTTCGACGTGCAGCGGATGCACTTCGTGCGCGCCCATCACCTCCTGCAGGCAGACAATGTCGGCTCCAACCGTACGAACGGCATCACGCAGTTCCGGTAAAATGAAGCGCTTGTTAAAGGCGGTAAAGCCTTTATGCGTATTGATGGTGAGCACGGTGAATGAAAAATTTCGTGTCGATTGAGTCATTTTTCTCCTGTTGGCGTCACTCTTCTGATTGAAATAGTGTAGTCGTCGTCACAAAAAGGTGCGGTGTTACGGAATTTTCCGTAAAGTGCGGTACTCTGAGTCATTAGAGAAAAATCCTTCAGGAGAAAAGCCATGAGGTGGCAACAACGAGTTCGTGTCGCAACGGGGTTAAGTTGCTGGCAGATTATGTTGCATTTACTGGTCGTGGCGTTGTTGGTCGTAGGCTGGAAGAGTGGCACGCTGGTGCACGTTGGCCTGGGATTATGCGTAGTGTATGGCGTGACCGTATTACTGATGCTGGCGTTACAGCGTCATCACGAGCAGCGCTGGCGCGAAGTCGCCGACGTGCTGGAAGAACTCACCACCACCTGGTATTTCGGCGCGGCGCTGATTGCGTTGTGGCTGCTGTCCCGGGTTTTACAAAACAACGTCTTGTTGGCGTTAGCGGGACTGGCAATCCTGGCCGGACCCGCTGTGGTTTCGCTGCTGGCGAAAGACAAAAAGTTACATGATTTTGCGTCTAAACATCGCATACGCCGCTGATCCCGTTGTGGCCGCTATCACCAGTAGCGGCCACAAGCTTCCCCAGACAATCTGCAAACTCGCATCTTTCAAATAGATCTGCTTGGTGATATCCGTGAAATGACGGATCGGGTTTATCCATGTCAGATTCTGTAACCAGACCGGCATGTTCTCGACCGGAGAGACGTAGCCCGACAGTAAAATTGCCGGCATCATAAAGACGAATACGCCGATAAACGCCTGCTGCTGCGTGGAGCAGAGTGAGGAGATCAACAGGCCAAATCCCACCAGCGACAGCCCGTAAATCACCATCGTGAAGTAAAACAGCGCCAGCGACCCGGCAAACGGGATCTGATACGCCCAGATACCGATTGCCAGCACGATAGAGGCCTGGCCGGTGGCGACAATCAGTGCAGGAACCGCTTTACCGATAAATATTTGCCAGGTGGTGAGCGGGGAGACCAACAGCTGATCCAGCGTGCCCTGTTCGCGCTCGCGCGCGACAGACAGCGAGGTAACGATCATCACGCCAATGGTGGTGATCATCGCGATCAGTGACGGCACCACAAACCATTTGTAGTCGAGGTTAGGGTTGTACCAGTTGCGCACCACCAGCTCGCTGTTGTTCGGCTTCGGCTTGCCCTCCATCAACTCCTGCTGATAGTTCTTCACGATTTGCTGGAGATAGTTGGCGGCGATCTGCGCGCTGTTCGAGTTACGACCATCAAGTATTAACTGCATGGGCGCAGACTGAAAGGTATCCAGATTGCGCGAGAAATCCGCCGGAAAACGCACCAGCAGCAGCGCTTTTTGCGTATCGATTGTGGGCTGAATTTCCTGCGGGCTTTTCAGTAGCAGGATGTGGGTAAAGGCTTTGGCACGGGCAAAGCGTTGGGTCAGCTCCACCGAATGCTTGCCGTTGTCTTCGTTATAGATGGCGATGGTGGCGTTAGTCACTTCCAGCGTTGCGGCAAAGGGAAACAAAAGCACCTGAATCAGTACCGGCAAAATTAAAATCGCGCGGGTCTGCGGCTCGCGCAGCAGCGACTGCAATTCTTTGCGGATTAACGTCCATAAGCGATGAAACATACGCGTCTCCCTAATCCAGCCGACGTTTGGTTTTCAGCCACGTCAGGCCAATAAACATCACCGCTGAGGCGATCAAAAACAGCACGTTGACCACCAGCACCACCGGGATATTACCGGCGAGAAACAGGCTTTGCAGGGTGCTGACGAAGTAGCGCGCCGGAATAATATAGGTCACCGCGCGGATCACCGCAGGCATACTGTCTATTTGAAAAATAAAGCCTGACAGCATAATCGACGGCAAAAAGGCGGCGTTAAGCGCCACCTGGGCGGCATTAAACTGGTTGCGGGTGATGGTGGAGATCAGAAGTCCCATCCCCAGCGTGCTGAGCAAAAACAGGCTGGTGATGAAAAACAGCAGCAGAAGCGATCCGCGATACGGGACGCCGAGAATAAACACCGACACCAGCATACACAGCAGCATCGCCAGCATGCCGAGGAAGTAGTAGGGGATGAGCTTGCACAGCAGCAGTTCTGCGCGCGTCACTTCCGTGGAGAGCAACGCTTCCATGGTCCCGCGTTCCCATTCGCGCGCCACCACCAGCGAGGTGAGGATCGCGCCGATCACCGTCATGATGATGGTCACTGCGCCCGGGATAATAAAATGCTGGCTGATTGCCGCAGGGTTAAACCAGTAGCGGGTTTGCACATCAATCAGTGGTTCAAACGTTTCCCCGCGATCTTCCGCTCGCTGCATCTGCCAGATTTGCCAGATCCCTTCCACATAGCCCTGCACGAAGTTGGCGGTATTGGGTTCACTACCGTCGGTGATTACCTGAATGGGTGCGGTGTCGTTGGCGCGCGCCATCTGCTGGGCGAAATCGACCGGAATGACCACCAGACCGCGAATACGTCCGGCCTGCATCTTTTCAATCAGCGCCTGGCGGTTATCGCTGATGGTGGCGTCGATGTACGGTGAGCCGGTCATCGCATGGGTAAAGTCCAGCGCCTCTTCGCTTTGCTGCTCAAGCAGGATCCCCACCCGCAACTTGCTGGAGTCAAGGTTAATGCCGTAGCCAAAAATAAACAGCAGCAGCAGTGGGATCACCACGGCGATCAGCCAGCTACTGGGATCGCGGACAATCTGCCGCGTCTCTTTGACGCACAGCGCCCGTACGCGACGCCAGGAGAGAAGGCGGTTACGCATTGGCATGCTCCTTATCCCAGTCGTTAATTAACCGGATAAAAGCCTGCTCCATGGTCGGGTCCGGCGTGTCGTCATCGGCGGCCTGCGCTTTCAGATCGTCCGGCGTACCGCTGGCAATCAGTTTCCCGCGATAGACCAGTCCGATGCGGTCGCAGTATTCCGCTTCGTCCATAAAGTGGGTCGTCACCATCACCGTCACGCCTTTTTCCACCATGCTGTTGATATGCAGCCAGAACTCTCGGCGGGTGAGGGGATCGACACCAGAAGTGGGCTCGTCAAGAAACAGAATGTCCGGTTCATGCATCAGCGAACAGGCCAGCGCCAGACGCTGCTTAAAGCCCAGCGGCAGTTCGTCGGTGGCATGCGAAGCGATGCTCTTCAGACCAAACGCCTCGCTCATGCGGGCGATTTTTTCGTTCTGCGCGCGTCCCCGCAGACCATAAACGCCGGAGAAAAAGCGCAGGTTTTGCTCCACCGTCAGGTTGCCGTAGAGCGAGAACTTTTGCGCCATATAGCCAAGATGCTGGCGAGCTTTGCCGGAGCTGACCTTCAGATCCATGTCCAACACCAACGCTTTCCCGGACGTGGGCACCAGCAGGCCGCACATCATTTTAAAGGTTGTCGATTTTCCCGCGCCGTTGGGGCCCAGCAGGCCAAAAATTTCTCCGCGCTGGACGGCAAAATCAACGTGGTCAGTGGCGGCAAAATCGCCGAATTTCTTGGTCAGCGCTTTCGCTTCAATCACCGTTTCGCCTGGCGTTCCCTCTACGGTATGCAAAATGGCGCCCAGCGGCGATTCAGAGGTCGCGGCACCGCCCAGCAGATCGATAAACGCATCTTCGAAGCGTGGCGCAGTCTCGCTGATGTCGAGTTCCGGCATGCCGTTGCCATGGCGAATGTCGTCCGCTGTGGCCTCTTTTTTCAGGATCAGACGCACCGATTTCCCCTGAATCATGCCGTCGCTAACCTGCGGCAGTTTTAACGCCCGCTGGAGCAGTTTCCGGTTGTTTTCCTGCGGGCTGTGCATCAAAAAACTGCGTCCCGCCATGGTTTGTGTCAGTTGGGTCGGCTCCCCCTGATACAGCAGTTCGCCTTCGTTCATCAGCAGCACGTCCCGACACTGTTCGGCTTCATCCAGATAGGAGGTGCTCCACAGGATCAGCATCCCGTCTCCCGCCAGTTCGTGCACCATCTGCCACAGTTCGCGACGTGAGATTGGGTCAACGCCGACGCCAGGTTCATCCAGCAGCAGCACTTTGGGTTCGCCGACCAATGTACAGGCCAGCCCCAGCTTTTGTTTCATCCCGCCGGACAGTTTTCCCGCCAGACGTCCGGTAAACGGGCCGAGCGAGGTAAATTCCAGCAGACGGGCAAAGGTTTTTTCCCGCACCTCGCCCGTCACGCTGCGTAAATCCGCGTAAAGATTGAGGTTCTCCATTACAGTGAGATCCTCATACAGACCGAATTTCTGCGGCATGTAACCGAGCACAGCATGCAGCGCGCTGTCGTTTTTGATTGGATCAAAGCCAATCACCGTTGCGCTACCGCCATCCGGCTTCAGCAAGCCCGCCAGCATTCGCATCAGCGTGGTTTTCCCGGCGCCATCCGGCCCCACCAGACCGGTTACATACCCGGCGTGAATCGTACAATCGAGTGGGGCGACCGCCGGCTTTTCCAGTCCGGAAAAACGCTTAGTCACCCCGCTCAGCGTGATGACGGCGTCATTCATGTCCAGCCTCGTTGCCGAACTTCACCGTCACCGGCATGCCCTGGCGCAGCGCGTCGTCGGCATCGGTGACCACAATGCGCAGACGGTAAACCAGATCGGTACGCAGGTCCGGTGTCTCTACCGTTTTCGGCGTGAATTCTGCCGTCGGAGAGACAAAGCCGATTTTACCGTGATAAGGCTTGTCGGGACGTCCATCGGTATACAGCAGGATTTCGCGTCCCGGCTGTGCCTGAGAAAGATGACGTTCGTCGACGTAGGCGCGCACCCAGACTGGTCGGGTGAGAGAGAGCGTCAGCACGGTGCCTCCTGCGCTGAGCATGCTGCCAGGCTCGACCGCACGAGTTAGTAGCGTGCCGTTCGAGGGGGCGACAAGCGTGGTGTCATGGAGATCGAGTTCCGCCTGTGCCAACTGCGCCTGTGCCTGTTCAAGGCTGGCTTTCGCCTGGGCGATATCCTGTTCGCGATTACCGGAACGGTACTGACTCAGTTTGTCCTGCGCGGATTTCAACGTGGCCAGCGCCTGGTCGCGGGAAGAACGGGCGTTTTCCAGATCGTTAGCGGAAATAGTGCGGCTTTTCCACAATCCCTGCTGTCGGTTGTAGAAATTCTGTGCGTAATCATAGGCAGCCTGGGCCTGTTTCACCGCTGCCGCCACCTGCGCAATCTCTTCCTGACGATAGCCCGCCAGCATCAAATCGTACTGGGCCTGGGCGACGGAAACGCCTGCTTTTGCCTGCATCAGGGCGTTCTCATAAGGAGCATGATCCAGTTCACCCAGCACCTGTCCCGTTTTAATGGTATCCCCTTCATCCACCGCCAGCGACGCGAGTCGGCCTCCGACGCGAAAGCTGAGGTTAACGGTACGGATGTCCACGTTGCCGTAGAGCGTCAGTCCGTTATCCTGCCGGCTTTGATACCACCATGTGCCACCCGCAATCACGGCGAGCAGTGCCGCAATCACCAGCCCGATAACGACAGGTTTTTTCATCACTCCAGACTCCTTTGCGATAACCCTTGCAGAATAAGATCGATATGGCAGGTCACGGTCTGCGTAATCAGTGCAGTTTTTTCTTCATCAAACTGCGACCAGCCGGTACGTAACAAAATGGTTTCTTTACCAAGACGGAATGCCAGCACTTCGCCGAGCAGCGCGTGGGTATGCAGAATCATGCGCGTATCGCTGGCGTCGCAGCCGGTATACGCGGCGATAAGACGAGTGAGATGACTGTGCAGCGGCTCAATAACCTGCTCGTGCACCCGTTGATAAGCTGCGGTAGGGGAGAGCTGTTCACGCGAGATAAATTTGCTCAGATTGACGGTGTCCTCCTGGGTCAACAGCATGATCATGTTTTTGCAGGCACGCAGAATCAGTTCGCGCATGGCCGTACGGTCGGGATGAGGCTCGGCGAATAAGCGTTCGGCTTCTTCCGCGTGTGGCCGAAACTGCCCGCCAATAAAATCGGCAATCCACTGGGCGCAGGCGAGGTATAAATCCTCTTTTGAGCCAAAATAGTAGGTAATGGCGGCAATATTTTGTCCGGCCTGCGCGGCAATGTCGCGGGTGGTGGCATGCAGGCCATACTCGCCAAACTGTGCCAGTGCGGCGGCAATCAGCTGGCTTTTGGCCTGTTCACCTTTCGTGGTCATGGTGGGTGTATTCATCACGCGACCTAATTCTTAATCAATCGATTGATTAAGATTATGACTGAATATTCTCCTTGTCCAGTCTGGCCGTTTATTTTGTCTTTTCCAGTGACCGGGATAATTTATGCGGTGTGTCACAAAAACTGCTACACTCCGCCCCTTCATGACATTGTGGTTTTTGTCATTCCCAAATTGTATGCATCTCCCTGAAAACGACACCGGGAACGGTCGGGGCGGTTCGGAGTAGTTATGTCTTTTGATTCCCTGGGTTTAAATCCTGATATTCTGCGCGCCATTGCTGAGCAGGGTTACCGTGAACCTACCCCTATTCAGCAACAGGCGATCCCTGCCGTGCTGGAAGGTCGCGACCTGATGGCGAGTGCGCAGACCGGTACCGGTAAAACGGCGGGCTTTACGCTGCCGCTGTTACAGCACCTTATTACCAAACAGCCGCATGGCAAAGGGCGTCGCCCGGTGCGTGCGCTGATCCTGACGCCAACGCGTGAGCTGGCGGCGCAGATTGGTGAAAACGTCCGTGATTACAGCAAGTATCTGAACATTCGCTCGCTGGTGGTTTTTGGCGGCGTGAGTATTAACCCGCAGATGATGAAACTGCGCGGTGGCGTCGATGTGTTGGTGGCAACGCCGGGCCGCTTGCTGGACCTGGAACACCAGAACGCGGTGAAGCTGGACCAGATTGAGATTCTGGTGCTGGATGAAGCGGACCGTATGCTGGATATGGGCTTTATTCACGATATTCGCCGCGTGTTAGCGAAACTGCCGGCGAAGCGTCAGAACCTGCTGTTTTCCGCGACGTTCTCTGATGAGATCAAAGCGCTGGCTGAAAAGCTGTTGCATAACCCGCTGGAAATTGAAGTGGCGCGTCGCAACACGGCGTCTGAGCAGGTGACGCAGCACGTCCATTTTGTCGATAAGAAACGCAAGCGCGAACTGTTGTCGCAGATGATCGGTCAGGGCAACTGGCAGCAGGTACTGGTCTTTACCCGCACCAAACACGGCGCCAATCACCTGGCGGAACAGCTCAACAAAGATGGTATCCGCAGCGCAGCGATCCACGGTAACAAGAGCCAGGGGGCGCGTACCCGTGCGCTGGCGGATTTCAAATCAGGCGATATCCGCGTGCTGGTGGCGACTGACATTGCGGCGCGAGGTCTGGACATCGAAGAACTGCCGCACGTGGTGAACTACGAGCTGCCGAACGTTCCGGAAGATTATGTGCATCGTATCGGTCGTACCGGTCGTGCTGCGGCGACGGGGGAAGCGCTGTCGCTGGTTTGTGTTGATGAACACAAACTGCTGCGTGACATTGAAAAACTGCTGAAAAAAGAGATCCCGCGTATTACCACGCCGGGCTATGAGCCAGATCCCTCGATCAAAGCTGAGCCGATCCAGAATGGTCGTCAGCAGCGTAGCGGTGGTGGCGGTCGGGGCCGTGGTCAGGGACAAGGGCAGGGCGCGGGTCGCGCTCAGCAGCCGCGTCGTCAGGACGGTGGCGCGTCGAAGGGCAAACCGCGTGGCGCAGAAGGCAAACCGGCGGGTGAAAAGCCACGTCCACCGCGTCGCCCGCGCAGAATTACACCCGTACAGTAAGGGGGTCAGGAAGGCCTGATACTCTGAGAAATGTTACGTTCACTTTGTATTCAGTGATTCTCTGAAACCGCAGTACACGTGAACGTGCAAGGGAGGCTCACCGCCGCCTCCCTTGCAACCCTGGCTCCCGGCAAGGAAAATCGCCACTTCGTGGTTCATTCGTCTTATGCCGTCTGCCTGTCGGGTCGGGGTCGAGCCTGCATCCATGCAGGCCGTCCCCTCCGCCCGCTTCCCTGCGGGCGGCCCCGGTCAGCCGCCAACGCCTCATCGATTTTCACGCCGGACCAATGCCATCGCTTCAATTCTCTGCCTTTCAGCTAAATTCACTTCGCTGTAAAAAAAAGCAAACCGTGGAGATGGTCAGGTATGGATAGGTCCGGCTGAAAATTGCCGACGCGTTTCCGTAAGGCCGGGAGAACCCGCAGGGATGCGGGTTCAGGGCGCGCGAAGCAGGGATGCTGAGTCGTGCCCGGCCCGGTAGCCTGAAGGAATAAGCGGAGGGTATCGCGAAGCGACAATTTTCCAGCCGGGAGCCAGGATTGTTAAGGAGGCGGCGACGAGCCTCCTTAACCCGTTCACAGGTACTGGTGTACCAGATTGGCTGCGAACATGAGGTGAACGGTACTCGTCCCACAGGGGCATATGCTTCTCAAAGCGTATACGCCCCCTCACTCCCCCGCATTCTGCGATTTCAACACAATAGAACAGGTATACCTTCCCGCCGGGTGAATTGAAATCGTGGTCTCGAACACTTTCCCGTCACGATCCCGATAGCGCCGTACGATGCGCATCCCCGGAGAGTCGGGCTCGACATTCAGTATCTTGGCGATTTTCTTCGGTACGCCAACGGCGGTGATCGTCTGATGCACTTCGTGACTCTTAATTCCGTAGTGCGTTTCGATCAGATCGCTAATCAGCGAGTGCGGATCGTCGCGGATGAACGCGCGTAGCCTGGAATAATCGGTGCTGGCGTAACTGTCCGTCCAGCAAATAGGCGCATCCGGGTTTTGCGCATCCTCACGAATACTGGCGATATGTAGCCAGCGTGAACCGGGCGGGCAATCTATCAGTTGGGAAAGCTCAATATCCGCTACAATCTCATCGATCTTCTTAATCACCCGCAGGTTGTTTTTCGCCAACAGCAGCAGATCTTCCAGATGTGACAACGGATGGTTAACCCCGCTCGCCTGCGGTTCGCATACGCGCGTGCCAGCGCCTTTACGTCGCGAAATCAACCCCTGTTCCGTTAATTCCCTCAGCGCTTCGCGCATGGTGTGACGACTCACTTGCCAGGTTTCGCACAGTTCCATTTCTGTCGGAAACAGTGAACCGGGCGGGTAAGTTCCCGTTGAGATTTGATGAGCCAGTTCACGGGCTATCCGTTTGTACAGAGATTCTTTCATCGCAGTTTCGTCAAATAATTAATGATCACAGTCACAGAAATGACTACGGGCTATTCCCTGGATTCGTCATGATTATTATAAATGTCCGTACATTTTAAATGTACGGACATTTATGTATGTTCGGACATTTTTGTTGGCCCGATTGCGTCGTAAACCGGGTCAGACGCTCATCTTATCATTATCAGATTGAACCGGGGGATTTATGGCTTCGAATGTAATGGATTCTGTTTTATTTAGAGATTCTTTTGGTACACCAGCAATGCGCGCCGTGTTTGATGACTACGAACTTATTCGCAAGTATGTCGAAGTGGAGGTGGCGCTCGCCAAAGCGCAGGCGCGTTGCGGAGTGATCCCGGAAGCGGCAGCCAAAGAGATCGCTGAGAAGTGCAATGCCGATACGCTGGATTTCGATTTGTTACGTCATGAGACGGAAATCGTCGGTTATCCGATCCTGCCGCTTGTGCACCAGATTTCAAAGCAGGCCGGAGAGTCTGGCGGCTATGTGCACTGGGGAGCGACGACGCAGGACATCATGGACACGGCGGTGGTACTGCAAATCCGTGATGCCTTTGAACTGATCGAGGCGGACATGAACCGGTTACGTGCAACGCTGGCTGACCTGGCGCTGCGCTATCGGGATACGCCAATGGCCGGTCGCACCCATTTACAGCAGGCGCTACCGGTGACGTTTGGTTATAAAGCCGCTATCTGGCTGGACATGTTTGAACGCCACGCCGAACGTTTGCAACAGGCGCGTCCGCGAGTGTTGGTCGGTGAATTTGCCGGGGCCGCCGGAACGCTGGCATCGCTGGGCGACAAAGGATTGCCGGTACAAAAAGCGCTGATGGAAGAGTTAGGTCTTAACGTCCCGACCTCCACCTGGCACGTAGCGCGCGACGGCTTCGCAGAGGCGGTGAACCTGCTGGCGGTCATCACCGGTTCGCTAGGGAAGATTGCTTATGACGTGATGCTGATGGCATCGAACGAGTTTGGCGAACTGTATGAACCGTTCGTTAAAGGCCGTGGTGCCAGCAGCACTATGCCGCAAAAACGCAATCCTATCTCCAGCGAACTGATGCTGGCCTGTGCAAAAGGCGTTCGTCAACAGGCCGGGCTGATGTTGGATGCGATGGTTCAGGATCTGGAACGCGCCACCGGACCGTGGCACGCGGAGTGGATTGCGATCCCGGAAAGTTTCGTCCTGAGCGCAGGGGCGCTGCATCAGGCCAACGTTATGCTGGCAGGACTGGAGGTCGATGAAGCGGCAATGTTGCGCAATCTTGGGATGACCAACGGCCTGATTGTGGCAGAAGCGGTGATGATGGGGCTGGCTCCGTACATCGGCCGCCAGGATGCCCATGATGTCGTCTATGACGCCTGTCGTATCGTCAACGAGAAGGGCGGTCACTTGGCCGACGTACTGAACGCTATGCCGACAGTGGCACAACGACTGGATCCGCAACTGATTAACCAACTGACCGATCCGGCTAATTATCTGGGAATGGCGCCGGAAATGGTCGATCAGGTGCTGTCCAGGTATCAGTCACGGAAATGAAGGTTCTCGTGTTAACGGAATAAGGATATGGCTATGTCTACAAATACTGTCGCGGGAAAGAAACTTCTCTCATTTCTGATCCCGCTGGTAATCGGTGCCGTCATTTGGTTTATTCCCGTTCCTGAAGGGTTAACCCCGGCGGCCTGGCATATGTTTGCGATTTTTGCCGCCACCATTGCGGCAATCCTGACCCAGCCGCTCCCTTCGGGGGCGGTCATGCTGATTGCGCTTTGCGTGGTGATCTTTAGCAAAACGTTGACTGAGGCGAAGGCACTGTCAGGCTTTGCCTCTGGCACGGTATGGCTGATTTTCTGCGCCTACGTGCTCTCGCTGGGGTTTGTGACCTCCGGACTGGGAAAACGTATTGCCTATAAAATGCTGTCGCTGTTTGGCGGAAGCAGTCTGGGAATTGCCTATTCACTCGGTGTTTCTGACCTGATTATGGCCCCGGCGATGCCGTCGGTGACGGCGCGGTCTGGCGGGATTATTTTCCCGATCGCTCGCTCAATCAACGACGTACTCGGTTCGGCGCCTGGCGCGACTGGCAAGCGGATTGGCGATTTCTTGACGATGGTTTGCTTTCAGTTTACGCCGATCACCGGGGCGATATTTTTAACCGGTATGGCGGCGAACCCGCTAGTGGCAAGCCTGGCAAAATCCACGCTGGGTCTGGAGATCACCTGGGGCGGCTGGTTTATTTCTGCCGTCGTTCCAGCGATGGTCTGTTTTTGCCTGATGCCGCTGCTGGTCTACAAGTTGCTGGATCCAGAACTGAAGCATACACCGGAAGCCAAAGCGATGGGCAAACAGTCGCTGGGCGAACTGGGTGTCATGAGCAGTAATGAGAAAAAAGTGGCCGTAGGGTTTGTGCTGGCGCTTGTCGGCTGGGGAACCAGTCTGATTACCGGGATCTCGGCGACATCGGTCGGGCTGGGGCTGGCCGCTTATTTGTTTGCGACCGGGGCCGTCAGTTGGAAAAGTCTCCTCAATGACCATGCGGCGTGGGACACGGTGATCTGGTTCAGCGTGATCATCAGCCTGGCGACGGGTCTGGCGGATCTGGGATTCATCAAATGGATGACGGTGAAGTTGGGTAGCGGGATTCAGGGATTCGGTGCGATGGAAGCCTTTATCGTGCTCGGTGTCTTGTACATCTACGTCCACTATCTGTTTGCCACTGCCACGGGGCACGTTGCCGCGTTGTACGCACCATTTGCCGCCACGGCGATTGCCGCCGGCGCACCGCCGATGATGGTGGCTATCTGCTTCGGTATCTTCAGTAACCTGATGTGGGGGAACACCGAGTACGGCGGAGGACCCGGCCCTATCTACTTTGCGCAAGGTTATTTCGAGCGACCACGGTTTTACCGAATCAACCTGTGTGTGGTGACCTTCAACGTCATTATCATTTTCGCGGTTGGCATGCTGTGGTGGAAGCTGCTGGGTTACTATTAAGTCACAGCGCAGTTGCCTGATGGCGCTGCGCTTATCAGGCCTGCGCGCATAGAATTGTCTATAGCCGTAGGCCGGATAAGGCGTAAGCTGCCATCCGACACGTCGAATCCAGGTTGCGAAGCACCTTCCAGAAGCGGCAAAAAAGATACGTTCCAGGTCTGAAATGTGCCACAATAGTGGCTGTTTATACAGTGTTTCAGGTTTTCTCATGGCATTAACCGCTGCGCTTAAAGCGCAAATCGCCGTCTGGTATAAGGCGCTTCAGGAACAGATCCCCGACTTTATCCCCCGTGCGCCGCAGCGGCAGATGATTGCCGATGTCGCGAAAACGCTGACCGGAGAAGAAGGGCGTCATCTGGCGATAGAGGCGCCTACCGGAGTGGGGAAAACCCTGTCCTATCTCATTCCCGGCATTGCCATTGCACGGGAAGAGCAAAAAACGCTGGTGGTTAGCACCGCCAACGTGGCGTTGCAGGATCAGATCTACAGTAAAGATCTGCCGTTACTGCGCAAAATTATTCCCGATCTTCGCTTTACCGCCGCGTTTGGACGCGGGCGCTATGTGTGTCCGCGAAATCTGACGGCGCTGGCCAGTACTGAACCCACGCAACAGGATCTGCTCGCCTTTCTTGACGATGAACTCACGCCGAACAACCAGGAAGAACAGAAGCGCTGCGCAAAGTTAAAAGGCGACCTCGACAGCTACAAGTGGGACGGCCTGCGCGATCATACGGATATCGCCATTGACGACGACCTCTGGCGACGACTGAGTACCGATAAAGCCAGTTGCCTGAACCGCAACTGCCACTACTACCGCGAGTGCCCGTTTTTTGTCGCCCGTCGCGAGATTCAGGAAGCGGAAGTGGTGGTGGCAAACCATGCGCTGGTGATGGCGGCGATGGAAAGCGAAGCGGTGTTACCGGACCCGAAAAACCTGCTGCTGGTTCTGGATGAAGGCCATCACCTGCCGGATGTCGCCCGCGATGCGCTGGAAATGAGTGCGGAAATTACCGCCTCCTGGTATCGCCTGCAACTGGATCTGTTCAGCAAACTGGTGGCGACTTGCATGGAGCAGTTTCGCCCCAAGACCACGCCGCCGCTGGCGAATCCGGAGCGTCTAAACGCCCATTGCGAAGAGCTGTATGAACTTATCGCGTCACTTAATCACATTCTCAGTCTGTACATGCCTGCCGGGCAGGAAGCGGAACATCGCTTTGCGATGGGGGAACTGCCGGATGAAGTGATGGAGATTTGCCAGCGTCTGGCGAAGCTCACCGAAACGCTGCGCGGTCTGGCGGAGCTGTTTTTGAACGATCTCAGCGAGAAAACCGGCAGCCATGACGTTGTGCGTTTGCATCGGGCTATTTTGCAGATGAACCGGGCGCTGGGGATGTTTGAAGCGCAAAGCAAACTGTGGCGACTGGCCTCGCTGGCCCAGTCATCCGGCGCACCGGTGTCGAAATGGACGACGCGCGAGGTGCGCGACGGGCAACCCCACGTCTGGTTTCACTGCGTGGGGATCCGCGTGAGCGATCAACTCGAGCGATTACTCTGGCGCAGTGTGCCGCATATCATCGTCACCTCCGCCACGCTGCGTTCGCTTAATAGTTTTTCGCGTCTGCAGGAGATGAGCGGCCTGAAGGAAAAAGCCGGAGACCGCTTCGTCGCGCTCGATTCGCCGTTTAACCATGTCGAACAGGGTAAAATTATTATTCCGCAGATGCGCTATGAACCGTTGATCGACAACGAAGAACAGCATATTGCGGAGATGGCGGCTTATTTCCGCGAACAGCTGGAAAGTAAAAAACATTCCGGCATGCTGGTGCTATTTGCCAGTGGGCGAGCGATGCAGCGCTTTCTGGAATACGTCAGCGATCTGCGCTTGTTGCTGTTGGTCCAGGGTGACCAGCCTCGCTACCGGCTGGTGGAACTGCACCGTAAGCGGGTGGAAAACGGCGAGCGTAGCGTGCTGGTGGGGCTGCAATCCTTCGCCGAAGGACTGGACCTGAAAGGCGATTTACTCAGTCAGGTGCATATCCACAAAATTGCTTTTCCTCCCATCGACAGCCCGGTGGTGATCACCGAAGGCGAGTGGCTTAAAAGTCTCAATCGCTATCCGTTCGAAGTGCAGAGTTTGCCCGCCGCCTCGTTTAATCTAATCCAGCAGGTGGGACGCTTGATCCGTAGCCACGGGTGTTGGGGAGAAGTGGTAATTTATGATAAGCGTCTGTTGACCAAAAATTATGGCAAGCGTTTACTGGATGCATTACCTGTTTTTCCCATAGAACGACCCGCAGTGCCAGACGTTATCGTTAAGGCAAAAGAAAAAGCGAAACCCACGCGCCGTCGGCGTAAATAACGTGAGTGTGAGGCAAGGAGTTTTCGATGGATTACCGCAAAATAATTAAAGAGATCGGCCGGGGGAAAAACCACGCCCGCGATCTGGATCAGGATACCGCGCGAGGGCTTTATACCCACATGCTCAACGGCGACGTGCCGGAACTGGAAATGGGCGGCGTGCTGATTGCATTGCGTATCAAAGGGGAAGGGGAAGCCGAAATGCTGGGCTTTTATGAGGCGATGCAAAACCATTCCATTAAGCTTACCCCGCCGGTTGCGAAGCCGATGCCGATCGTTATCCCCAGCTATAACGGCGCGCGTAAACAGGCGAACCTGACGCCGCTGCTGGCGATTTTATTGCACAAGTTGGGTTTTCCGGTCGTCGTGCATGGGGTGAGCGAAGATCCGACCCGCGTGCTGACAGAGACCATTTTCGAACTGATGGGGATTGCGCCGACGCGTCATGCCGGACAGGCACAGGCGAAACTGGATGGACATCAGCCAGTCTTTATTCCGGTGAGTACGCTCTGCCCGCCGCTGGAAAAACAGCTGGCAATGCGCTGGCGACTGGGTGTGCGCAACAGCGCACATACGCTGGCGAAGTTAGCGACACCGTTTGCCGAAGACGCCGCGCTGCGTCTTGCCAGCGTGTCGCATCCGGAATATGTGCCGCGCGTCGCGAAATTCTTTAATGATATTGGTGGGCGTGGGTTGTTGATGCACGGAACCGAAGGTGAGGTTTACGCCAATCCGCAACGCTGCCCGCAGATTAGCCTGATTGATAGCACTGGCACCCGGGTGTTACAGAGCCGACAAAGTGAAATGCCCGACGAACCTGTACCGCTGCCCGCGGCAAAGGATCCTGAGACGACCGCGCGCTGGATTGAACGCTGCCTGGCGGGAAGTGAGCCGGTACCCGCATCGTTGAAAATCCAGATGTCCTGTTGCCTGGTGGCAACGGGTGAGGTGGCAACACTCGAGCAAGGACTGGCGCGAGTCAACGACAGTTTTTAGCGCGACAGATAAAAAAAAGCCCGTCCAGTGGCGGACGGGCAAACAAGGGTAATTCAGGTTCAATGAGGGTTGGAGCAGGGTGTCTGTTGGCAGCAGACGGGGTAAAACTTATTTGTAGATAACAGCAGTACCGCTCATTTTGTTGTTGTTGTTGGCGGATGTGATGCTGTAACCGCTTGCGCCGGCAGCAGCGGCTTTCTCAGCCAGTTTTGCTTCCAGGCCGTCCAGCGTGGTTGCGCCTTCTGCAGAAACCACACCGATTTTATTCATGCTTTGCGCCTGAGCAGCCGTAACAGGTTCGGCAGCGAAAACGCCAAAAGACAGAGTAGACAGGGCAACAGCGGCAACAGCATATTTGATAGTTTTCATTGTTAATCTCTCGCAGGTTATTTATTAAGGAAGACGATGTTCCGTCGATGTGATGAGTATCACGCTTTTTTTCGAGAGATAAAATCGAAGAGAATTGACAGCATTAATCAAAAAAATTGAATGACAAATAACTTATTGATTATTAATTAATTCACGAGATGAATTTACGGTTCTACGCAGTTCACTTTACAGTTGAGGGATGAACGGCACATTTTGCTACGCAAAGAGAAATTTAACGTGAGCGTAAGCGAAACGGCATGTTCTTGATATCTATGTAAGCTTAGGTCAACGTAGCTGGCTGTCTTTTGATCCTCTGCGATTATATCCTGTATAGGATGAGTTCTGTGAATCTTTCTCCTGCTGGCAGTTAAGGCACAGTCTTACACCTGGCACTGCCTGTCGGCGGGCTTCAGGGATCGGATCGCCACATTCTTCACATTCATACAGGCTATCACCGCGCGGAATTTCGCCTCTTGCACGTGCAACAGCATCTTCAATTGTACTGTTGATTTGTTCGTTCACAGCGTCATCATTTGCCCAACCAGAAGCCATAGCACTATTCTCCTCACGCTTTTTACCGAGGTTATTATAGTCAAGATGGGGTCAAAAATTGCGCAGTCAAGGGAACATTGCCCGATAAGCGGCGTCGCTATCGGGCAGGTGGTGGGGAAGGTTACTTGTAAATGGTGGCTGTACCATACATCTGGTTCTTACCGCCTGCGGAATTAACCATAAAGCCTTTCGCGCCTTGTTCTTGCGCTTTTTCCGCCAGCTTATCCTCCAGATCACTCAGGTTGGTTGCGCCAGTGGCAGAGACGGTACCTGACGCACGTAGCTGACCGGTATCGGGACTGCTCAAAGGTTGTGCTGCAGACGCCGCGAATGCCACGCCTGCAAGCGTGGTGGCGACGAGTAATACGAGGCATTTTTTCATGATGCTCTCCTCAGTGAAACAACGTGTAGTGCCAGATAAGTTTAGGTCGTCAATGCGGCAGAAATGGCGTAAAAAATTGATGATGATCTGCTTAAAATTTGAACGAAAAATATTGGCGTATGTTGACAAATCAATGACATACATATCATTGATATTTGGGCGATTTGCGCCACTTCACCCCATTTCGCGCGCAGATGCGCTGCAGAGAAGCGCCCGTTTGTTATCAACCCGGTTTACCGCGTTGCGTTATGCGGGTATCTTACGCCGCTGTTAAAAGGAGAATGCTATGTCCCCCCAGAAACCGGGCTTACACCCGCGCAACCGTCACCACAGTCGCTACGATCTTGCCACGCTCTGCAAAGGCACGCCTGAGCTGGCGCAGTATCTCGTCCTGACCCCCGCAGGCGAACAAAGCGTTGATTTTGCCAATCCGCTGGCGGTAAAGGCCTTGAATAAGGCGCTGCTGGCGCATTTCTATGGGGTGGCAAATTGGGATATTCCTGAAGGGTTTCTGTGTCCGCCTGTTCCTGGGCGTGCCGATTACCTCCACCATCTGGCCGATCTGCTTGCAGAGACAACGGGAAGTGTGCCAACTCAGGCCACAATCCTGGATGTTGGCGTGGGCGCGAACTGTATTTATCCGCTGATCGGCGTGCATGAGTATGGCTGGCGTTTTACGGGCAGTGAGACGCATGAGCAGGCGTTAGCCAGCGCGCAGGCCATTATCAGCGCCAATCCAGGGCTGACGCGCGCCATTCGCCTGCGTCGTCAGAAAACCCCAGCGGCTATTTTTAACGGCATTATTCATAAAAATGAGCAATATGATGCGACGCTGTGCAACCCGCCGTTCCATGATTCCGCCGCCTCTGCTCGTGCAGGAAGCGAGCGCAAACGTCGCAACCTCGGACAGAGCAAAGATGATGCGCTGAACTTCGGCGGTCAGCAGCAGGAGTTGTGGTGCGAAGGGGGGGAAGTCGCGTTCATCAAAACGATGATTTCCGAAAGTCAGGCTTTTGGCCGTCAGGTCATGTGGTTTACCACGCTGGTGTCACGCGGCGAAAACCTGCCGCCGCTCTATCGTGCGCTGACTGACGTGGGAGCGGTCAAGGTGGTGAAAAAAGAGATGGCCCAGGGGCAAAAGCAGAGCCGCTTTATTGCCTGGACCTTTATGGACGACGACCAGCGCCGTCGTTTTAGCGCGCGTAAGCGCTAGAGCGTCGGCTCGCCGGGTGGCCGCGACGGCGGTGTGGCCGGTGTTGTGGCTGCCGCTGGCGCGGCGGGCAGAAACTGCCAGGTCTGCACCGGTGGACGAACGCCCGCCAGGTCGAAATGTTTTTTCACCTGACTGTCCAGCGCGAAGCGAACCGTCCACTGCTTCAGCGGCAGCGTGGTAAACGATACCCGTAGCGTAAATGCCGTGTTGGTTAATCCGACAATCCCGGCAAACGACGGCTCACCAATAATCAGCCCACGAACGTCCTCGGTTTCCATTACCGCAGCGACCGCCTCTTTCAGCGCCTGATTGGCCTTATCAGCATCTTCATGACGATCCACATCGTAATTGGCGACCACCGAGCCAATGCCGCGGACAAAGTTGGCAAAGGTGGTGATCGATGACCACGGAATAATATGATACGCCCCGGTGTCCTGGCGTACGCCAACGGAGCGAATCGACATGCGTTCTACCGTACCGGTTAACGGCCCGATGGTCACCAGATCGCCCGTATTCATGCCATTTTCAAACTGAATAAAGACCCCGGTAATAATATCTTTCACCAGCGTTTGCGCACCAAAGGAAATTGCCAGCCCCAGCGCCCCGGCCCCGGCCAGCAGTGGGGCGATGTTAACGCCGATTTCCGAAAGTACGATCATGATGGTGATTGTGCTGATGATCACCGCCAGTGCGTTACGAAACAACGTTAACAGCGTGCGGGTACGCGCGCTGGGGAGAGGACGGCCATGAATATCGGAAGCCAGCCGGTTTTCGATCAGGCTGGCAAGCAGTGTCCAGCCTACTGCGGAGAAAAACAGAATCAGCACGATGCGGATCAGAATATCAACCGTCTTCTCACCGGCGCCGTTGTGCAGCCAGTTCCAGAAATCAAACAGTCCCCAGGCGTTCAGCAGCAGCATGATGGCGACACACACCGTCAGGATCCGCGCCACGTTCAATGCGGTAGAAAGCCAGCCGTTGAGCCGCTTTTGCAGTTCGGGATAATTGCGCTGCGTATGCGGGGAGAGGGTAATGGTTTTGGCGATCCAGCGGGTAAACATTCCGGAAACGAAGGCCGCAATGCCGATGATCACCAGACTGCGCACTGTCGCCCCCATCATAAACTTCAGGCTGTTGCCGGGGTCGAACAGGGAGAAGAAAAACAGGACGATGAAATAGGCGCTTGCCAGCCAGTGCCAGACCAGAGCAAAGGCGCGAATAAACAGACTGAAAAAGGCCAGCGATCGTTCCGCAAGATTCAGCAGGTGCTGGGTAATCTCTTTCTTGTTACGAAAAATCAGGTACAGCGCCCACAGCGTAATACACAGCATGATGACCACGTTGGCCATCGCACCGACCTGTACGTTCACCTGATTGGAAATAATCGGAACAGCGACGATCAGGCCATAGCCAATCAGACTGCTCAGCGAACTCAGTCGCCGGTTCCAGTAGCGGGCGCTGGCATCCTGAATGGTAAAAGGCCGCAGTTCCGCCACGTTCGGACAGAAGATCAGTCGCAGAATGGCTTTGAAAAATTCGATCAGGGCAAAGGCGTTCAGAAACAGTCCTTGTTGAAACGCGATGGTGCGACTGCCCGCGTTCAGTCTGTCGCTCAACAACTGACCGACAAACAGGGTAAGCGCCAGCAGAAGCAGATCAATAATAAAGGCGCCAACGATCATTGCCGGTAGCTGGAGCCAGTTGCTGCGCTCGCGGTTCTTCTTCCGCGCCCAGTTTCCCATTTTACGGTACAACGGCAACATACACAGACGAATCAACCAGTAGAAGCCGAACACCGCAGCGGCCAACATCAGAAAGTGACTGAGGGCATTACTGAAGGTCTGGCTGTTAAAGGGCTTGTGTGGCGCATCGGTGATGTTGCGATAGAGCTGGGCAAAGCGGCCAGACAGGGCTTCGCCGTAATGGCGGCTGAGATCGGTAACGTTCTCCAGTACCGTTTTTTCCTCCACAACCACCGGCGGGGTGATTTTAGGCACCGGTTCCGGCGGTGGCGTGGCGGCAACGGTACGCAACTGGTCAATCAATTCTTTGCGCGATGTCTCATTTTCCAGTACGTCGGCCAGCGCTCCGTAGGCCGCTTTCTTTTGCTCGACATCAGGTTCGGGCGCAGGTGTTGTTTGCGCGTCAGCATCAGCGCCGGTTGTGACACCGGGAATGGTTACCGCCTGGGCTGGTGCGCCCAGCAGGCAAAAGAGGATGAACAGGATCCACCGCATGACTCCTCCAGTGAGAAAACAGAACAAAGAGATAAGTATAGTGGCTGGAGGCGCGGCGATTCGAAATGGGAAGAGTCGTAGAGAAACCTCCCTTCCAGATGGAAGGGAGGCAGGCCGTCAGGAAACGTGCTGCAAGAACTCCTGCAAACGCTGGCTTGGCGGGTTTTCAATCAGGGTTTGCGGATTACCGTCCTCGGCAATACGACCCTTATCGATGAAGATCAGGCGTGAGGCGACTTTTTCGGCAAAGCCGATTTCGTGCGTAACGATGACCATCGTCATCCCTTCTTCCGCCAGATCCTGCATCACTTTCAGTACTTCGTGGCGCAGTTCCGGATCGAGTGCAGAGGTCGGTTCATCAAACAGCATCATCTTCGGCTTCACCGCCAGGGCGCGGGCAATCGCCACACGCTGCTGCTGACCGCCGGAAAGCTCAGACGGATAGTGGTGAGCGCGCTCGGCCAGACCCACTTTCGCCAACAGCTCTTTTGCCTGCTTCTCGGCAGCGTCTTTCTTCGTCCCACGAACGCGCAACGGGCCAAACATGACGTTTTCCAGCGCGGTCAGATGAGGGAAAAGATAGAACTGCTGGAACACCATCCCGGCTTCCTGACGGATCAGACGCTCGTCGACCTTCGGGTCGTTGACCTTTAGCCCATCAACGATCAGATCGCCGGAGGTAATCTCTTCGAGTTTATTTATGCAGCGCAATAACGTGGATTTACCGGAACCCGATGGCCCGATAATCACCACCACTTCGCCCTGCTTAATGCTCAGATCAATGTTATGCAGCACCTGGGTCGGGCCAAAATGCTTTGAGACGTTTTTAAATTCAATCACAGGATTTTCATCCTTCTTTCCAGACTACGAAGCACGATGTTCAGGACTTGCGTGATGATGAGGTAAATAACACCCACCGCGGTCCAGATTTCCAGGGCACGGAAATTGCCGGCAATAATTTCCTGACCGCTGCGGGTCAGTTCCGCCGCGCCGATGACGATAAACAGCGATGTATCTTTGATACTGATGATGAGCTGGTTACCGAGCGAAGGCAGCATACGACGCAGCGCAAGTGGCATGATCACATGACGGATGGTTTCCCGACGGGAAAGACCCAGCGCCAGACCCGCTTCGCTAAATCCTTTATGGATCGACAGGACCGAACCACGGGTGATTTCCGCGATATAGGCTCCGGAGTTAATCATGATCGTGATAACGGCGGCGCTGAAGGTGTCGATGCGCAAGTCCGGGAAAGCCATCGGCAGGGCGAAATAGATGTACATCACCTGGACGACGATCGGCGTGCCGCGGATGACTTCAATGAAGACGAGAGAGACGTGATTGGCTATCCAGCCGCCATAAGTTCGGGCTAAACCCGCCAGCAAGCCGATGATGATCCCGCCAGCCAGACCGAGGATGGAGATCCACAGGGTCATTTTGGCGCCCTGAAGCAGGATCGGAATGGCGGGCCAGATGGCGCTCCAGTCAAACTGCATATGTTGTTCCTGTTACCGTGGTGAAAAAAAATCAAATGCCCGGTACGCTTAGCGCCTCCGGGCAACATCTGAAGGCAAAGCCATTATTATTTAGGTTCAGTACCGAACCATTTTTTGTAGATTTCGTTATAAGTACCGTTGTCACGCAGCGTTTTCAGCGCGCCATTCACTTTCTCGCGCAGTTCGTCGCTGCCTTTCGGGAATGCGATACCGTACTGCTGCGCTTCCAGTGATTCACCCACCGCTTTGAACTGGCCGTTACCTGCGGTTTTGATGAAATACAGGATGTTCGGCGTATCGTGCAGAACCGCGTCTGCGCGGTTGGTACCCAGTTCCATATAGGCGTTATCGATGTTCGGGAACTGCCGCAGATCTTTCGTTTTGATGTTGGCTTTGGCGTAATCAACGGATCCAGTACCGCTCTTCACCGCGACCACTTTACCGTCCAGATCTTTTACGCTTTTTACGTCGTTATTGTTGGTTTTCACCATCACTAACAGACCGCTTTTGTAGTAACCGTCAGAGAAATCGATCGCTTTTTTGCGCTCGTCAGTAATGGTGATGCCCGCCAGCGCCAGGTCAACGTTTTTGGTTTGCAGCGCCGGGATAATGCCACTGAAATCCATCGGTTTCAGTTCATAATCCAGCTTCAGTTCTTTTGCTACGGCGGCCCACAGGTCCACATCAAAGCCAACGTATTTGTCACCCTGTTTGAATTCAAACGGCACGAACGCGGTGTCAGTTGCGACAACCAGTTTCTTATCCGCGGCATGAGAGGACACCGCAAAAGCCAGAGCAAGTGCTGCCAGTGAAACTTTTAATACAGACTTCATAGCATTTCCTTTTTTATCCACGGGGCGATCCCCTGCGAGAACGATAAATGTAATGAAAAAATCGTGCCAGTTTTGCAACCCCTTGTTTTAACAAGAGGGGACTGCACGCTTGTGCACAGGTCTCGGAGCAAAACTCGCTTTTTGCACCATTCTGGGGCACTGATTTAGTGCAGCCTGGAGGGGGCGTGAACGGTCTGCCTATTTAGCGCAAAGATCGTTGATAAAACAATCTTTCGTTAACGATTGTGTGAGGTGATTATTACAAATATTTTACTTTACGACGGAGTGGTGACGATGTGGTGCACCATAAAAGTGCAAAACCCCCGCCGTGGCGAGGGTTGTAGAGGGAATACTTATGAGGCGATTATTCGATGTTGGATTCGATGAACCACAGGAATTTGTCGAGATCGCGGGATGCGGCGGTAAAGATATCGGCGGTATCTTCGTCTTTCGCTTCGCTGATGGCTTTACGCACATCGTTAGCGACGACAGCATAACGGTCTGCCAGTTCTTTCAGATGATCCTGAACGGTATGGATGTCCAGCGGATAGCTTTTCAACGGCGTTTTGCTATTAATAACCTGCGTAGTCCCCAACGCCACACCGCCCAGCTGTACGGCACGCTCTGCCATGGTATCGAGATGGTCGGTCAATGCCGTACGGAAGCCATCCAGCATCTCATGGACGGCAATAAAATTAGCCCCACGCATATTCCAGTGGGCCTGCTTGGTGATCAGTGACAGGTCGATAAACTGGATCACCTGACGATTCAGCAACTCAACCGTTGCTTTCTTATCGCTGTCAGAGACATCGTTGCGGGTATAAAGCAGATTGGACGCTTTTGTTTTTACCAATTTAGCGGTACTCATAATTTCATATCCTCTTGATGTTATGTCCCAGTAATTTACGAGATTCAGTATAGCACCGGTTATGATTCCTGCTTTTCTGGCTCTGCCTATCGCTTTAATAGTATTTAACACCATCGTTATTTAATTGCATTACTATTCATGTGGTTGCGCAAGAGTTAGACCAGCGGTAACAATATTCTGATGGCGACATGAGAAGGCGGATAAATAGTCGGTACGGGGCAGATAGACGGTGGGGAAATATCAGGAAAATACAGGGAAAACAGCGGGAAGATATTCTGCATGGTTATGCAACCATGCAGAAATGTAAAATTAATTTACATCAACCTCTTTTATTTTGCTTTCCCGTCGAATGGTCAACGTCGAGCCCATCGAGGCGGCAATGATCGCGCCAAGCGCCAGCAACTGGACAAACGTGAGCGTTTCGCCCAGAAACAGGATACCTGCCAGTGCGGCTAGTGCGGGTTCCATACTCATCAGCGTGCCAAAGGTGCGCGTAGGCAGACGGGTTAAGGCAATCATCTCCAGCGAGTAGGGGAGCGCCGTCGACAGTACCGCAACCGCCAGACCCAGCGGAATGACAGACCAGTGCCAGAGCGCTTCCCCGGCCTGCACAGCCCCAAGTGGGACGAAAACCAGAGCCGCAATCAGCGAACCTATCGCGACAGTGGCCGGGCCGTGCTCAGCGCCGGCGCGTTGTCCGCTGAGAATATAGATAGCCCAGCAGGCGCCTGCGCCCAGTGCCATGGTGGCGCCGAACAGGTCGACATGCGAAACGTCCTGACCCAGCGGCAGCAGGAACCAGAGTCCGAGAACCGCGAGTACCACCCAGATAAAATCAACGGGGCGTCGCGAAGAGAACAGGGCGACCGCCAGCGGCCCGGTAAACTCCAGCGCGACAGCGATCCCCAGCGGGACCGTCTGAATCGACAGATAGAAGAGGTAGTTCATTCCCCCCAGCGACAGGCCGTAAAAAAGCAGCGGCAGACGCTGCTCTTTGGCAAACCGCAGACGCCATGGCTTGAAGAAGACAATAAGAATCAGCGTGCCTAACGCCAGACGGAGAGCGGTGACACCGGGCGCGCCAACCAGCGGAAACAATGATTTTGCCAGCGATGCGCCGCTCTGGATTGAGGCCATGGCAATAAGCAGTACTAAAACAGGCAGCCAAACTGGCGTTTTACGTGACGACCCTGGCATCCGTTCTCCCGACATAACTGTAGATACACGCCATCCAGCAACTTGCCTGATTTGTGTATAGAAAAGTAAAAGAGGCAGTGTAATGGAAATAACCATCTACGGTTGAGTCTTCGTTGAAAAAAAATTTCTGGAAAGCCGTAAAATGGCGGCAAATTGATGGATTAATGCGCTGGCAGATTAGGAATAATCTGGATGAATGTCCTTTATTATGCGCGTAATAATGGGGCAAATATCTGGAAAAGTGATGTTAATTGAAAGAGATAGCGATTGATGGAAACGTTCTGTTACATGAAATTGCCCGTTAGACATCACTAATCGCAAAGAGTTTCTCATCAATTTTTGATATATTTAACACTTAGGATTTATTTGAAGCACATTTGAGGTGGTTATGAAAAAAATTGCATGTCTTTCAGCACTGGCCGCTGTTCTGGCTATCTCCGCAGGTTCCGCTGTCGCTGCAACGTCTACCGTTACCGGTGGTTATGCTCAGAGCGATGCTCAGGGCGCGGCGAACAAAATGAACGGTTTCAACCTGAAGTATCGCTATGAGCAGGACAACAACCCGCTGGGCGTAATCGGTTCCTTCACTTACACCGAAAAAGATCGTACTAACGGTGCAGGCGATTACAACAAAACTCAGTACTACGGTATCACTGCTGGTCCGGCTTACCGTCTGAACGACTGGGCAAGCATCTACGGTGTTGTGGGTGTGGGCTACGGTAAATTCCAGGACACCAACTATCCGACGCATAAAGATGACACCAGCGATTATGGTTTCTCTTATGGCGCAGGTGTGCAGTTCAACCCGATCGAAAACGTTGCTCTGGACTTCTCTTACGAGCAGAGCCGTATTCGTAGCGTTGACGTTGGCACCTGGATCGCAGGCGTCGGTTACCGCTTCTAATCACGTCAGTGATATAAAAAATCCGCCTCAAGAGGCGGATTTTTTTTGGATGTATTTCAATAGGTTATCGCGATTTGGTGCTAAAGATATCGGTTCCCAGGTGGTTATAATCCACCTTCTGCAATTTGAAATTGGTGATATACACCGGCCCGGCTTTCTGTTCAGAGATAAACCGGTACTTCATCTTAATCTCTTTTGCACTGATCCCTGTCCACTGTGAGAAAAAGCCAAGGAAGTCGTTGGCGGAGCGCCGCGCTTTGATGACTTTATGCGCTTTGTCATCGCTGGAGAGCACCATAAACGGGACCTGAAAGTTTTGCTGGAACTGGTCGTCATGCGCCAGATACTGCACTTCCTTCCCACGCTCTTTAAAGGCGAGACCGTGATCGGAGAAATACGCCAGCGAGAAACTGTCGCCGCTGTTGCGGAGCTGATCGTACAGTTTTCGCAGCAGGTCGTCGGTCTGAGTCATGGTATAGAGATAGCAGGAGGTTTCTTTCGACTGGACGAACGTGTCGTACTTGCCTTTTGTCCGATCGCAGGCCTGTGGATGAGACCCCATCAGATGCAGGACAATCAGCTGCGGCTGGGTGCGTTCCGTTTCCAGCACCTGTGCGGTCATTTTTAACAGCGCCTCGTCCTGGGTGTTTTTGTCCGCCTCGAAGTCACCGTTTTTAAGAAAATGCACTTCATCAGCCCGCTTTGCGATACTGGCGATAGCGGTATCGTATTCGCCGATTTGTCCCTGATTCGAGAACCACCACGTCTGGAAACCGGCGCGGTTTGCCAGCGTGACAAAGTTGTCCTGATACTGCGGCTTATCATCAACGACCCGGTTGAGGGTCAGCCCGAGCGATTTTTGCGTTGACCCGCTGGCCGCGACGTAATCGGCAAACAGGTAGCCGTTAACGCTGCTGGCAAACGGAGTGTTATCCCAGTGCCCGCCAAACGCCCCCAGCGCATCACGACGAGCGCTTTCACCGATCACCACCACATAGGTGTGATATTTCGGCTTCACGGCGGTGACAGTCCAGGTGTCTTTCATGCTGGCTAACTTCGCCATGCGCTCCTGCTCGTCAATGACTTCATTGTTATTGACGATGACGTCTTTGGCGAAACGGAACACCGGATAGCCGGTATCCTTTAATTTAAACACGCCGCCCCAGGCCAGGTTCTGTACGGGGGTGACAAAAAAAGCCACGACGCTGAACAGCAGGCACAGGCTGTCATATTTATTCCAGCGTTTCTTCTCTTCGTCAGGTTTGCGACGCACGGCGATCACGCCAAGAGCAAAGATAAACACCCCCATCAGGTAATTATACCAGGGGAAAATCGTCAGGATTTCCGTGGACTCTTCCATATTGGTCGAGTGCAGAGCCAGCAGCGTATTAAAGTTTGGCGATCCGTAGGCCTGGCCGAAAGGAAAGTAACAGGCGGCGACCAGCGAACACACGCCGATCAGCACCTTCTGCGCTTTCGGCGCGCTCCGCCAGAGCAACTGCAATATGCAGGTGAAGGCAAGGGTATACAGCAGACTAAACGGATAGCCCAGCGCCAGGTTGATCAGCAGCGACTGCAGAACATAAAAGCCAGTCCACGGGCTAAGGGCCCGGCTGCGAGCAAGAAGTGAGTCTTTGACGGTTAAATTCATATGCCACTATCGTAAAAACGCCATGTGCTTACCCTGGCGTCAAGGGTCATTACCTGCTGAGAGTGCGTGAAGAGGGAAAGAGGTCCGCATCTGCGAGCCGCAAGTTAGGCAGGGCTGCAAGAAGATAGAGCGTGTGAATGTGAAGGTCAACGGGCAGACAGAAATTGTTTTGCGAAGGGGTTAGCAAATCCGACAAAAAGAAGGGCTATTTTGACATAAGCAGAAGTGTAACGGCCGTAGATGACAGCCAGATGACGCGGCGTACCGCGACGCCGCGTTATTTATCCGAGGGCTTATCCTGCTCAGGTTTGCTGTTGATCATATCGCACAGCATTGAGAGCAGCATTAACCGGACTTTAAAGGGAGAGTGGCTAAACACGCGCATACACCTCTTAAACTCGTTCATATTGACCTCCTGACGTTCTGGTCCCTCGATCCGTGAGAGATGACTGCATTACATACAGATATAGCACAGGCTATATTATATAGCTATTGCTAAAACGTTAATTTTTTGTGCCTGGGCAACTCTGGTTTACAATGGACGCTCTCCAATTAGATGCTGTTAACGCGTCACAGGAATGAGGAAGCAGAATGAGTCGTCGCGCAGGTATGCCAACAACAAAAAAAGTGACGCAGTTAGTGAACGTTGAAGAACACGTCGAAGGGTTTCGTCAGGTGAGAGAGGCACATCGGCGTGAGCTGATTGACGACTATGTTGAGTTGATTTCTGATCTGATTATCGAAGTCGGTGAAGCGCGTCAGGTGGATATGGCGGCCCGGCTCGGGGTGTCCCAACCCACGGTGGCGAAGATGCTCAAACGCCTGGCCTCGGTGGGATTGATCGAAATGATCCCCTGGCGCGGCGTTTTCTTAACCCCGGAAGGGGAGAAGCTGGCGCAGGAAAGCCGTGAGCGCCATCAGATCGTGGAGAACTTCCTGCTGGTGCTGGGGGTGAGCGCTGAGATAGCCCGTCGCGATGCTGAGGGGATGGAGCATCATGTCAGTCAGGAGACGCTGGACGCATTCCGGCTGTTTACCGAACAACACGGAACTTCCGTTGAATGAACCTGCCTTTATTGCGGGCGTTGAAACGCGACCGTTTTTTTCAGCTATTGATTGTCGTTGGCGTGGCGTTGAGTCTGTGGGTGCCGTTCACGCCACGGACGTGGCCTGGCGCTATTGACTGGCACACCATTATCATCCTGAGCGGCCTGATGTTGCTGACTAAAGGCGTGGAGCTTAGCGGCTATTTCGATGTGCTGGGACGTAAAATGACCCGCCGCTTTGCGACTGAGCGCCGTCTGGCGATGTTCATGGTGCTGGCAGCGGCGCTGCTTTCCACTTTTCTGACCAACGACGTCGCGCTTTTTATCGTTGTGCCGCTGACCATTACGCTGAAGAAGCTGTGTGCGATACCGGTCAACCGGCTGATTATTTTTGAAGCGCTGGCCGTGAATGCTGGCTCGCTGTTAACGCCCATCGGCAACCCACAAAACATTTTGCTGTGGGGGCGTTCTGGTCTCTCATTTTTTGCCTTTATCAGCCAGATGGCGCCGCTTGCCGTTGCGATGATGGTGACGCTGCTGGTCGTGTGCTGGTTCTGCTTCCCTAATAAGCCGCTGTCGTACCACACCGGCACGCATGCGCCGCAATGGCAGCCGCGACTGGTATGGGGGTGTCTGGGGCTGTACCTCGTTTTTCTGACGGCGCTGGAGTTCAAACAAGAGCTGGTAGGGCTGGCGATTGTCGCGCTGGGGTTTCTGTTACTGGCGCGGCGTGTGGTGTTGAGCGTTGACTGGACGCTGTTGCTGGTGTTTATGGCGATGTTTATTGATGTTCATCTACTGACGCAACTGCCGGCATTGCAGGGAACGTTAAGTCACGTCGGCTCGCTGTCTGAACCCGGCCTGTGGCTGACGGCAATTGGTCTGTCGCAGTTTATCAGCAATGTTCCCGGCACCATCTTACTGCTGAATTACGTGCCTCCGACCGTGCTGCTGGCATGGGCGGTCAACATCGGTGGATTTGGTTTGTTGCCGGGATCGCTGGCGAATTTGATTGCGCTACGGATGGCAAACGACCGACGCATCTGGTGGCGCTTTCATCTCTATTCACTGCCGATGCTGGTGTGGGCGGCGTTGGTGGGGTATGGGCTGTTACTGCTGAGATAATCCCAAATAGAATCAACAAAAAAGGGCGGAAAAATTATCCGCCCTTTATATTGTCCAGATTCGTATCAATTCAGACGAACAGGCATCCCTGAACGGTTCTGAATCGCTTGCTCTACCACGTTCTGGTCAACATCGGCCTGATTGGTGATGTTCTGAATGCTCTTCGACAGGGTAATCGGTACGATTTCGCCGCCTTCAAACTGCGCTTCAGTCGTCGACAGTGGGTTGTGAACTTCGATGTAACGGCTGCCATCAGGCTCAGTGGTTGCTTTTACCGGCTCATCGATAAACTGTACGCGCGTGCCAACAGGCACATTCTGGAACAGGAATTTGATGTCTTCGTTACGCAGACGCACGCAACCGTGGCTCACGCGCAGGCCGATACCGAAGTTGGCGTTGGTGCCGTGAATGGCGTACAGACGCCCAATGTACAGCGCGTACAGACCCATCGGGTTATCCGGACCTGCCGGAACAACGGCAGGCAGCGGTTCACCTGCGGCACGATATTCAGCGTGCATTTTCGCGGTTGGCGTCCAGGTCGGACCGGCTTTCTTACGTTCTACTTTGGTGGTCCAGTTGATAGGCGTGTCTTTACCTAACTGACCAATACCGATAGGCAGGACGATCACCGTATTGGTGCCTTTCGGGTAGTAGTACAGACGCATTTCCGCGCTGTTAATCACGATACCTTCGTGCACGGTGTCCGGCAGAATCAACTGCTGCGGAATATTCAGCACGGTGCCGCCTTTCGGCAGGAAGGTATCCACGCCCGGGTTGGCTTCCAGCATGTTGGAAAGTCCCATCTGGTATTCAGCAGCAAAATATTCCAGCGGCTGCGTGTTACCTTCCGGGATGGTGATCACCTGATTCTGACCAATGACGCGACTACCATCCGTTGGCAGGGGATAAGTGACAGCGGATGCGGTATTGCAAAAGCCGACGACCGCGAGTGCTGCCGCGAAAAACGTTGTTAATTTCATATTCATGTTATGCGAGATTCATTGCCTGGCAGGCTGTTGGGTTGAGAATTCTGTAGTGTTGGGAGCGCATTATATGTGCATTCCTGTTAACAGGGAATTCAGATGTGTACGAAATCACATTTTTTTCCTGTTACCCCAGTGTAGTCGTTTGCGACGAGGCGCGATCTTATTTCAGACTTGTGGCATAATACGCGGTTTGTCACATATTCTTTAGGATACGTCCGTGTTAGTTTCCAGCAACGTCACCATGCAGTTCGGCAGTAAGCCGCTGTTCGAAAACATTTCCGTCAAATTTGGCGGCGGCAACCGTTACGGCCTGATTGGCGCCAACGGTAGCGGTAAATCCACCTTTATGAAAATTCTCGGCGGCGACCTTGAGCCGACGCTGGGTAACGTTTCTCTCGATCCGAACGAGCGTATCGGTAAGCTGCGCCAGGATCAGTTTGCTTTTGAAGAGTTCACGGTGCTCGATACGGTGATCATGGGCCACGGTGAACTGTGGGAAGTGAAGCAGGAGCGCGATCGTATCTACGCCTTGCCGGAGATGAGCGAAGAGGATGGCTACAAGGTGGCCGATCTGGAAGTGAAATACGGCGAAATGGACGGTTACTCGGCTGAAGCGCGCGCCGGTGAACTGCTGCTTGGCGTTGGTATTCCGGTAGAGCAACACTACGGTCCGATGAGCGAAGTCGCTCCCGGCTGGAAGCTGCGTGTACTGCTGGCCCAGGCGCTGTTTTCCAATCCGGATATTCTGCTGCTCGACGAACCGACCAACAACCTGGACATCGATACCATTCGCTGGCTGGAGCAGGTGCTGAACGAACGTGACAGCACCATGATCATCATTTCGCACGACCGTCACTTCCTGAACATGGTGTGCACGCACATGGCGGATCTCGACTACGGCGAACTGCGAATTTATCCGGGGAACTACGACGAATATATGACCGCCGCGACGCAGGCGCGCGAACGTCTGCTGGCGGATAACGCCAAGAAAAAAGCGCAGATTGCCGACCTGCAATCCTTCGTCAGCCGTTTTAGCGCCAACGCCTCTAAATCTCGTCAGGCGACGTCTCGTGCCCGTCAGATTGATAAAATCAAACTCGATGAAGTGAAGGCATCCAGCCGTCAGAACCCGTTTATCCGCTTCGAGCAGGACAAGAAACTGTTCCGTAACGCGCTGGAAGTGGAAGCGATCAGCAAAGGTTTTGATAACGGTCCGCTGTTTAAAGGCGTGAACCTGCTGCTGGAAGTCGGTGAAAAGCTGGCGGTACTGGGGACCAACGGCGTGGGTAAATCGACGCTGCTGAAAACGCTGGTGGGCGATCTGGACGCCGACAGCGGTACCGTGAAATGGTCGGAGAACGCGCGCATTGGTTATTACGCGCAGGATCACGAATATGAATTCGAAAACGATCTGACGGTCTTCGACTGGATGAGTCAGTGGAAGCAGGAAGGCGATGACGAACAGGCGGTGCGCAGCATCCTCGGTCGTCTGCTGTTCAGCCAGGACGATATCAAAAAGCCAGCTAAGGTGCTGTCGGGTGGTGAAAAGGGTCGCATGCTGTTCGGTAAATTGATGATGCAGAAACCAAACATTCTGGTCATGGATGAACCGACTAACCACCTCGATATGGAATCCATCGAATCCCTGAACATGGCGCTGGAGCTGTATCAGGGTACCCTGATCTTCGTTTCTCACGACCGTGAATTTGTGAGCTCGCTGGCGACCCGCGTGCTGGAAATCACCCCAGAGCGCGTGGTGGACTTCAGCGGCAACTACGAAGACTACCTGCGTAGCAAAGGGATCGACAACTAATTTCCCGTCGTCTTTCACGCTGCAGATGCGTTGGCTTCACCTGTTCACCCCGGTCACTTACTTATGTAAGCTCCCGGGGATTCACAGGTTTGCCGCCTTCCTGCAGCGCGAAATACTTAGGGAAAGGAGGCGTGCTCCTGTTCCCTCTCCCCGTAGGAGAGGGTTAGGGTATCAGCCCGCACTACACCACCCATTCACTCTCTTCAACGCCATTCACCAACAGCGTGCGTCTTTCGCCTGCCGGTAACGACACCTTCAGCGCTTTCCACGCCGGACGATAATCCCCGCGGGCGTTCACCTTCAGGTTAATGGTTGCGCCTTCGCATTGCATTTCCCACTCTACCCACAGCGCATTGCCGTGCTGATATCCCCATGACTCGCCGTCATCTTCAAACAGCAGACCAGAGGTCATTCCGACACCGTTGACCGGGTATAGCATCAGTTCCCGGGTATCGTCTTTTTCGGCACTGACATGGGTAATACGCTCGCTTAATGGCAGACCCGCCCCGGCGCGTACCAGCAGCGGCAGTTTTTCCAGCGGCGCATCACGGGTGATCCACTGACCGCCAGAGAACCACTCGTGAGTGTAAAAATCGTACCAGCCGGTTTCGTTATCCGGCAGCCAGACGCGGCGCTCGCGCTGACCCGCTTCTACCACGCTTGCCACCAGCAGGTCGCGGCCTAGCAGGAAGTCATCGCATTCTTCAAAGGTCTGCGCGTCATGCTCGTGGTCGAGGAACGTCGGACGTAGCATCGGTTCGTCATCGGCATGCGCCTGCCAGAGCAGGGTGTAGAGATAGGGCAGCAGCCGATAACGCAGCACTATCGCACTGCGAATGGCTGGCGTCACGCCCGGATACATCCATGGCTCGTTCACCGTATGATCGTCATTCCACGAGTGAATGGTAAAGCGTGGATGCATCACCCCATTCTGTACCCATCTTACGAACAGTTCGGCGTCGGGTTTATCGCCAGAGAATCCGCCGACATCGTGACCGACGTTGAACAGCCCGGAAAGACTCATTCCCAGCCCCATGCGGGTGTTATAACGCAGAGTATCCCAACTGGTGCGGTTATCGCCGCTCCAGGTCTGAACGTAACGTTGCATCCCGGCACAACCCGAGCGGGAAATCAGATACGGACGCTTATCCGGGGCAAAACGCTGTTGCGCTTCCAGCGAGGCGCGCATCATCAGTAACGGCATCACCGGGCGAATGTGTTTGATGGCAATTTCCTTGCCAAAGCCGTAACAGCGCGCTTCGCCGTCCCACACTTCGAACTCGTTGTTATCGTTCCAGGTGGAGTCGATGCCCATCTCCAGCAGTTGCGTCGTCACACCGTTCTGCCACCACTGAATGGTCTGCGGGTTGGTAAAGTCGAGGTGCGATCCTTCGTCATCCCAGAAGCTGGAACGTTCCGGTGAATCGGTTTCTGAATCACGAATAAACAGGCCGCTTTCCGCGACGTCGTTATAGCGAGGATGATCCTGCAACAGACAGGGCTTGATGTTGGCAGCAAGCTTCAGCCCGGCATCGTGGAATGCCTGACTCATCACTTTAGGTTGCGGCACTTTGTCGTAGTTCCAGTTAAAGACATAGCGCTTACCGTTAATTGAGGTATATCCCGACGAGAGCTGGAACGAGTCGCACGGAATCGCGTGTTCTTCACACAGTCGGATAAAGTTCATGAGTTGGTTTTGCGCGTCCGGCGCGTCGGTATAGTGCATCGTGGAACCGCTGTAGCCCAGACTCCACTTCGGCCCAAACAGCGTTTTTCCGGTCAGGCGCACAAAAGCTTTAGTGACGTCCAGGACCCGTTTGCCGGTAAACAGGTAGTAATCAATATCGCCTGCTTCCGCCTGCCAGCGGCGATAAGCGGTGTGATAATTATCGATCTCGTTCCCCAAATCCAGCCAGCAACTGCTCAGGTTGTCGTAAAACAGGCCGTAGCTCACGTCGTCGCGGCGGGTGAGAGTGAACGGGATGTGTTTGTACAGCGGGTCGGTGCTCACGGCGTTGTAACCCATCGCATCCAGATTACGCATTTCATAGCGCTTACCGTTACGCTGCAGATCGCCGGCTTTTTCACCCAGACCGTAAAAACGTTCGTCTTTACGGCGGCTCAGGTAATGTGCGACACCATCGCCGTGGGCGTTGATCAGATAGGCGCTGGTGGCGCGATCGTTGACCAGCGACTGCCAGGCGCCGGCATCGTTACGATATTCCCACTCCAGCCACAGTGGTTGATGGACGGTGACGCGCAGTTGTTGGGTCGACACCGTCACGCTATCGTCCTGCTGTGAAAGCGTCCAGTCCGGGCAACTGAAACCGCTGATGTCGTCGCGGTGCCGACCTTCCCACGGTACGTCTTTTTCAGGCGCGATGCTCCAGGTTCGGTCCAGCGCCAGTTCACCTTTGCGTTTGATCAGCACACGGAAGAGATTTTCTTCCAGTACGTAAAGACACAGACGGTGCTGTTTATCCACCACCAGTTCAAGGTGAGTGGCCGATTGTTTATCAAGGGTCCAGTTTTTCAGGGTTTTCATATGCAATACATCCACGATCAGGCGCGCTTGGCGCGACGTTCAGCAATAAATGCCACCAGGAAAACAGCGCCAATCAGGTCAAAGAAACCCATGGCAATGAAGAGGGGGTTAAAGCCGATTTTGTCAGCCGTAACACCAATCAAAAGAGAGAACAGGAAGCTGGCGATCCACGCCGCCGAACCGCGCATACCGTTAACGGTGGCCATCTGACCTTTATCAAACGACTCGACAACGAGCGCACTCAGCATGCAGGAGATGATCTGATGTCCGAAGCCGCCAATAGAGATCAGGATAATGGTGATATACGGGTCGCGGGTAATGGCCACAATGGCCAGAGAGATCATCAGGAACGCGCCCGTCACGGAACTGGCTACGACCGAGTTAACGCGGGAGCAGCCGAACCAGCGGGTATACAGACGCGTCAGGTAGCCACTCGCTACGCTGCCGAGATCGGCGGCCAGGAACGGTAGCCAGGCAAACATCGCGATCTGCTTCAGATCCATACCGTGTTCTTTGGCGAGATACAGCGGCACCCAGAAGCTCAGTACGGCCCAGGCAGGCTCCGCCATAAAAGCCGGGATGGCGATACCATAGAATCGTTTGTTTTTTGAGACGGTTTTTAACGCTGTCAGGAAAGGCAGCTTGACGGCTGGTGGTTCGTTATCCTGCTTAATAAAGTCCAGTTCATCTTTACTCAGATTCGGATGCTGTTCCGGGTTGTGATAGAACGCCCACCACAGGACGACCCACACCAGCGCCAGCACACCGGTAAACATAAACGCACCCTGCCAGCCAAACGAGGCGTGCGCGAAGTAGATGATAGGCGGCGCGAGCATCGCGCCAATCGAGAAACCCACGCCAGCCCAGCCGGCAGCGACGGGACGCTCTGATTTCGGAAACCATTCGCCGATTGTTTTCGCGTTGGCTGGGGTGGCGGCCGCTTCTGAGGCACCCATAAAAAAGCGCAGGAACGCAAGATGCAACCAGCTTCCGGCACCGGCATGAAAAATACACATGAGCGCCCAGATGCCAGCGCAAACCATGAAGCCAATTTTCAAACCAATCACGTCGATCAGCCATCCGCATAACGGCTGGAAAATGGTGTAGGCAATCTGAAATGCGCCGACAATCCACGAATATTGCTCGGTTGTGATGCCCAGGCTCTCTTTCAGTTCCGGTGCCAGAATGCCTAATGAATTTCGGGTGATGTAGTTAACGGTGACGCCGAGTAAAAAAAGTACCAGCACATACCAGCGCAGATTTTTTATGACGCGACGGGGTTTGCTTGTCGCAACCGTATTGTTGATGTCCTGACTCATTTTCTGTCTCCACAAGACGGACGGTAGGGGGATGAATGTTTAAAATGTCATACGGTTATCGCTTTAGTTTTTATTGCGTTAAGCGATGAAGTTGCTATACAACTAGTATGGAAGCTGTATGACAAATTCACCTTAAGGGAGAAAATGGGCGACCAATAGCAGAATTTGTGCAAGCTTTCTCATCAATGCACGCAGTCATCTGCCACTATTCATTCGAAGCGAGTCAGAGCTTCAATTTCAGGTCGTGAAAATTTTTTCATGAGGCAAGTGGAGCAAGATCACAAAATGGATAAAAGGTTAAAAATCAGGGAAATTGCCGCCCGAACGCAGCTCTCGATCAGCACCGTTTCGCGTGTGCTGGCGGGTAAGTCCAACACCAGCGACAACGCCCGGCGTCTCGTGCTGGAATGCGCACGTGAACTGGGTGTGATGGAGGGGATGGCGGCAGGACGTCTGCTACTCAATAGCCTGATGATCTTTGCGCCACAGCGGGCATTTGATGAGCGGTCCGACATCTTTTATTACCGTGTGATCCAGAGTGTGAATAAAGGACTGGCTTCGCACGAAGTCCGGTTGCGCTACTGCGCTCTTGAGGAACATGACAGTAATGCGCAATTGTTTCTGGCGCGAATGAACGAACCGGATACGCATGCCGCTATTTTGCTGGGGATCGACGATCCGCATATTCATGATTTAGCCGTTGATGTCGGAAAACCGTGCCTGTTGATTAACTGTCGCGATCGGCTCATGCGTCTTCCCGTGGTGGCACCCGATCATCGGGCGATTGGTGAACGAGCGGCGGGCTATCTGTTTGAAATGGGGCATCGTGAGGTGATGAACGTTCTCTGCCTGCGCCGATACACAATGGAGCTGCGCTTAGCAGGGATCCGCGATGCGTGGCGGTCACATAACATGAAGTTCACTGACGACCGCGATCTGCTGGTCGCCACAAATTTTAGCGCCAGAGAGACAGAACAACTGGTCAGTGAATGGATCAGCGAGAGAAAAGGGCAAGATTTACCCACCGCCTTTTTAGTCGGGGGAGATTTTATGGCGGCAGGGGTCATCAGCGCGCTGCAAAAACGGGGATTACGTGTCCCTCAGGATATCTCAGTGATGAGTATCGATGGTTTTAATCTGGCGTCGATTCAGGATGTCCTCTTAACAGCAGTTCATGTTCCTCGGGATGAGTTGGGGACAGAAGCGGTGTATATGCTCCAGCAACGTCTGGTGCGCCCGGAGGCGCCAGTCAGTTCGTTGTTACTCAATGGTACGCTTGCGGTACGGGAGTCGGTCCGGCGGATACGTCAGGGGAAACGACGCACCGCCGTTGAACAGGAAGGTCTGTATGATCGTTAACTCATCCCCAGCGCGCGCTTGCCGTGGATATTCAAATCCGCCAGCGTGAAGCGGCCTTCCCAGTCTGTTTCGTAATCCTCTCGCGGGAAATCGCCCGGTGACGCGCCTTTCTCCAGCGCGGCCTTCACGCTGTGCGCATAGGCCAGATTTTTCTCGCACAGCGGGGCGGCGGGAATATACATCACATTGCCCCAGCCCTGCTGATTGTCGACCGGCGCCACGGAGTGAATCACATCGCAATGCCACCAGACGGAATCGCCTGCTTCCAGTGGCGGAATACTGGTAAGCGCCTCAATCAACAAAGGATGCCATTGTTCGGATATCGGCAGTACCCGCCCTGGCGCCACGCCACACAGTTCATCTTCCGGAACATCATCGAGCAAAGGACGTAAAAGCACATAGGCCATGGCTTCCGGAATGGGGACGACATGCAGTAAACCCTGACCGGGCAACATATCCGACAGTGCGGTCCAGCCCTGGAAGGTGCGAAATACTGAACATTTGGTGGTGTTGTCCACCGTATACTCTTCCACTTCCGTACGATGGGCGGCCTGCCACGGATCGTATTCCGCCAGCTTGCCGTTAAACACATTCGCGAAGACGCGCTGATAGGCCGGCAGCAGCCAGCGTTCCAGCGCGCCGGAATCGGTGTGCGCGCCCAGCCCTTTTGACGTGGTTCCCGGTGGACGGCGACGGATCCTGTCTGGGTAGATCACGCTGACATCCGGGTTAAACCACTGTTTGCCCTCGCTTTCAAAGGTCCACAGACGGTTGAGGAACGACTGCACGTTAGCCATCTCTTCACTCTGTCTGGCCTGCATTTGCGCCTGCGACCAGTAGATCGGATAAATCTCCGGACGCGAAGCGGTGAGGGTGCCAAAGAAGTTATCGCCGGGGCCTTTGTACACCTCGTCAAAATGGTTTCTGTCCAGATAGTCCAGCATCGACTGATCCCAGGCCAGCGCCTGCTCACGTGGGAAGTGACCTTTGATGACCGCACAGCCGCGACGTTTGATCTGTTCGCGCTGCTGCGCCGTGACGGTGCCAGCGTTGATATCGGCATACGATAGTTCAGGCCACACCGGGGCGCCCTGCGCATTAAGTGCGTTGATTTCCGCCACGCGGGTGGCAATGGTATCGCTAATCTGGCTGAAGATCTGTTGGACGTCGCCGAGCTGCGCCCGCAGTTCCTGCTTCATCTGACGGGTCGCCGCTTTATGGTCGACCGGTAATGTGTCGCTTGTGAAGGAAAAAGCCATAACCACCTCGCATAAGTTTCACTCGAAACTAATTTATCTTACGGGTGATAATATAGGTTATAAAAAAGTTAATGCAAGTTTAAAATGTTGAGGTGTCAAACAGGGGAAGAAATTAAAACCGGAACAGGGTGTTCCGGTTATTGCCGTCACACGTTGAAAGGGACGGTGTTATCCAGCACGGCCTGAATCACGTTCAGCGCGCCGTCATGGTTATTGTCATCCGTCTGAAAGCGGGCGATTGCTTTGATACTGTCGGTGGCATTCGCCATGGCGAAAGCGTAGTGCGCCATTTTCAGCATTTCTGCATCATTGCCGCTGTCGCCAATCGCCACGACTTCTTTTGGTGAAAGGTTCCACCGTTTCAGCAATCGGCTGATGCCATTCGCTTTGTGCAGCCCCGGAATGATCAGATCGATAAAGCCGAAACCGCTGGTCACGGGTTTCATAATGCCGTCCAGCGCCGTGTGCAGGTGGTCGATAACCAACGGGATCTGCTGGTCTGGCAGATTCAGCGAGAACTTAAACAGCACGTCGTCGATGTCATGGTAGTCCTTCACCGGCTTCAGGCGGTGGTAGTGCTTCGACATCAGTGCGACAAAGGGTTCCGGCGCGTTTTCACTGACGTACGCGCTTTGCAGACCGCAGGCCACAAAGTTGAGCTGTTTATCTTTCAGCAATTCGCCCATCACAACCTGAGATTCGTGACGCGTGAGTTCGCCGTGAAAAAGCTGTTTGCCATGCTCAAACACCAGCGCGCCGTTTTCGGCAACGAAAGAGATCTCGTCTTTGAGTTCGGGGAAGAAAGAGATGAGCTGGTAATACTGATTGCCGCTGGCGACGACGAATTCAATGTTGCGTTTTTTTAGCTCATGGTACTGCGCCATAAATCGTGCGTGATCGTACTTTTTGGCGTCATTGAGAAAAGTTCCGTCCATATCGGTGACGATAACTTTAACGGTCATATAAAGCTCCTGGCTCAAAACTGCGACCAGAAACATTTTAATAACAATGTGACCTAAAGCACAAATTTATTTCGAATGAAAGCGGTGAAGAGGGACGAATAGGCCGGATAAGACGCTTTGTGTCGCCATCCGGCCTACGGGGAGAATTACAGCATATGTTCGGTACGGGCGATGATATCGTCCTGCGCGTCCGGTGAAAGCGCAGTGAAGAACGCGGAATAACCGGCGACACGGACCACCAGATCACGGTACTGATCAGGATGTTTTTTCGCCTCCAGCAAGGTTTCGCGCGACACGATGTTGTACTGAATGTGCCAACCTTTGTGCTCTTCAAAGAAGGTACGCAGCAGGATCATCAGTTTCTGCTTGTCGGATTCATTTTCCAGCGTTGCCGGGTTCAGCTTCTGGTTTAACAGTACGCCGCCCAGAATCGAACCGGTAGGCAGTTTACCAACCGAGCCAATCACCGCCGTTGGACCAAGATGGTCAGTACCGGACGCCGGGCTTGCCCCTTCGGCCAGCGGAGTATGGGCTTTACGACCATCTGGTGTGGCCATGGTCGCTGCGCCGAACGGTACGTTTGCCGAGATAGACGAGGTGCCCGCGTAATAATTGCCGCCGATCGGACCACGTCCGTAGCGTGGATTATGGTACTGCTTCAGTTCATCAATATAGGTCTGGTAAGCGCGAGCCAGCAGAGTGTCGACCGTGTCATCATCGTTGCCATACTTCGGCGCGCCGTTGATTAAACGCTGACGCAATTGTTCGTGGGTCAGGCCGTCAAAATCATCCGCCAGCGCGGCCGCAAGCTGTTGCTGACCGATGGCCCCCTGTTCGAAGACCAGTTTTTTCACCGCGGCCAGGCTGTTGCCGAGGTTGGCGATACCCACCTGCAAGCCGGATACCCAGTCATACTTCGCCCCACCTTGTTTAATGCTCTTCGCCCGTTCGATGCAGTCATCCACCAGTGCCGAGCAGAGAATATCGTGCACGTTCTCTTCAAGCATGGTGTCGACCACATACTCAATCTCAATCGATTTACGCGTGTAGTAGCGGATTTGCGCATCCCATGCGGCCATCACCTCATCGAAATTGTTGAAGTTACCGGCGGAAAGCGCTTTTCCCTGCGGCAGGAAGACTTTCCCGCTGGTGGCGTCACGACCGCCTTCCAGCGCGGCGAGCATCACGCGGGCAAAGTTGATAAAGCTCATGCCGGTGCAGCGGTAGCCCCACTTGCCGCCGACCGCGGTTTCGATACAGCCGATCGCTGCGTAATCGTAGGCGTCCTGCGGCTCAATTCCGAGTTTGATAAATTCCGGGATGACAATTTCATCGTTGTTAAATGCTGGCATCCCAAAGCCACAGCGGATCACCTGCACGCAGGCGTCGAGGAAGTCATTGCTCATCCCGGCGTGATAACGCACGCTGAGGTTAGGCTGAGTGGAGCGCAGACGACCGCACGATTCAAGGATCGCGTAAGAGAGCGGATTGACCGCATCCATCGATTGACCGTTAACCAGGCTTTGTCCGCCAATGGTGACGTTCTGATAGAGGGGGCTGCCTGCAGAGGCTTTAGAGTGCGATCCGGAACGGATTTTGTTCACTTCCAGCAGCTTAAGCCAGCAGCTGTGCAGCAATTCAATGGCGTGTTCGCGGTCCAGCGACTGGTTCAGCTCCACGTCACGGCGGTAGTACGGATAAAGATACTGGTCCATACGCCCGAACGACACCGAATGACCATTGGACTCAATTTGCAGAATCAACTGGATGAAGTAGCACAGTTGCAGCGCCTGCCAGAAAGTTTGCGGCGGCTGGTGGGCGATCAGATCGCAGTTTTCTGCTATCGCCAGGAGTTCGTTACGACGGCTGATACGCGTCTCTTCACTCGCCATTTTACGTGCCAGTTCGGCGAAGCGGGCGATGTGGTCACTGACGGCAACCAGCACAATATCAATGGCTTTCAGAAACTGCTCGCCATGCAGATCCTCGAGAACAGTCAGGTTAATACGAGAACGGCGCTCTGCGACTTTTTCCCGCAGGCCGTCAATGCCTTTTTCCAGCAGAAGCGGGAAGTTCACCGCCAGGTGTGCGTCACCGGAGGTCATGTTGCCTTCAGCTTTGATAATACCGGTTTCCAGCAACCCTTTTTGCTCATCAGTAAACATGCCGTAGCAGCGGTCCTGAACGGTCTGACCGCGCCACCACGGGCACACGGCATGCAGTACGCGCTTGTTCTCTTCACTGACCGCAAAACCAGCCCCTGGTCTGTCCGCCAGGTCGTCGATTTCTTTTTCAATCCATGACACGGTGTATTCCGGGAAGATCGGCGCGGCGCGGACTTCGCTTGCCTGGTTACCGATGATCAGCTCGTCGTGTTTGATCCAGATGGTTCGTTGTGCCAGATGATGTGCCAGCGCCAGCGCGCGGCGTACCGGAATCGGCTTGTCCAGATGCTGCTGGTACATTTCAGTGTAATGCTGCGCGCGTTCGGTACAGACCGGTGGTTTGACGATATGCACCAGCGCGGTTTTGTGTGCTTTGATGCGGTCGCTGAGCGTATCCAGTTTCAGTTGGGTCATGGGTTTATCCTCGTAAAGTCGCGGTCAAACCTTTCGTGCAGGCGTACTGCTGCGCAAAGGCGAGCAGATCGGGTGCATCCAGCGGCTTATCCGGCGCGTGGTAGGGTTGGTTGAGCAAGTGGTATTTATTGATGCCCAGCGTGTGGTAGGGCAAAAAGTGGATCTCGCTGACGTGCAGTTCGTCGGCGGCAAAATCGGTAATCGCTTTAATGGCCTCTTCATCCGCGTTAAACCCCTGAACCAGCGGAACGCGGATGATGATTTTTTTCCCGGCAGCGGCGAGCTTTTTCAGGTTTTCCAGCACGCGTGATGCGCTGCCATCCGTCCATTGCTTAAACGGCGCGTCGGCAACGTGTTTTAAATCTGCAAGGAACAGATCGATCCAGGGCAATGAAGGTTCAATGTATTTCCACGGCACATGCAGACAGGTTTCAACTGCGGTATGAATGCCCGCTTCGTGACTGGCTTTAAACAGCGACGCGGCCAGTTCTGGCTGCATAAACGGTTCGCCGCCCGAAAGCGTAATACCGCCACCGCTGCGGTCATAAAAAGGTTTATCGCGCAGAACGGTGGTCATTATTTCATCCACGCTTTTCACCTCGCCGCAGACGGTCAATGCCTGAGTGGGGCAACAATCGGTCAGGCGGGTAAGATGCGCGTCAGTGAGTTTTTCGCGATGGATAAGGAGGCCATTCAGCGCGCGTTCGATGACGCCCGGCGCCGCCTTTACGCAAAGCTCGCAGCCTTCGAGGCACAAACGTGCATCAAACAGCAGATCCTGCGTGCGCGCCCGGCTTTCCGGATTCTGACACCAGCGACAGCCCAGAGAGCATCCTTTAAGGAACACCACGGTGCGGATACCGGGGCCATCGTGTGTAGAATAGCGCTGAATATTGAAAATCATAAACGGCCTCATTTGTTTCGTATAAAGATTAAATAACTTTCGAATGAAAGTTATGTTGACGTGCGTCAACTAACAGAAAGGTTTTGCCGTGGTATCTTTCATTTATGCTAACGAGTCGTTGAGGAATGATTATGGAACTTTATCTGGATACGTCCGATGTTGACGCGGTGAAAGCGCTGGCGCGAGTTTTCCCGCTGGCGGGCGTGACCACCAACCCCAGTATTGTGGCGGCGGGGAAAAAACCGCTGGATGTCTTATTGCCACAATTGCATGAAGCGATGGGAGGACAGGGGCGTCTGTTCGCTCAGGTGATGGCGACAACGGCACAAGGGATGGTGAGCGATGCGCGCAAACTGCGTGGGATCATTGCTGATATCGTGGTGAAAGTGCCGGTCACGGCGGAAGGTCTGGCGGCGATCAAACTGCTGAAAGAGGAAGGCATTCCGACGCTGGGAACGGCGGTGTACGGGGCGGCGCAGGGGCTGCTGTCGGCGCTGGCGGGGGCGGAGTATGTTGCGCCTTACGTGAATCGTGTCGATGCGCAGGGCGGCGATGGCATTCAGACCGTCAACGATTTGCAGAATTTACTGACGATGCATGCGCCGCATGCCAAAGTGCTGGCCGCCAGTTTCAAAACACCGCGTCAGGCGCTGGATTGTCTGCTGGCGGGTTGTGAATCCATCACCTTACCGCTGGACGTTGCCCAGCAGCTGATTAGCTCTCCGGCTGTTGATGCGGCGGTGGCGAAGTTTGAACACGACTGGCAGAGTGCCTTTGGGCGCACGTCGCTGTAAATTGTAGGTCGGATAAGGTAACGTCGTCATCCGGCAATTCGCGCCATCATTGCCTGATGGCGCTACGCCTTATCAGGCCGGAATCTACTCAGGATGATGCTTCCCCACACACCTCGCAGCCCGGATTACGCATCAGCTTCATTTCGCGGAACTGGCAGGTCATGGCATCGTACATGACGATTTTCCCTGACGCGGGCTGACCATACTGCGCCAGCAGCTTTATCGCCTCCATTGCCTGTAACGACCCTATCACCCCAATCAGCGGCGCCATCACTCCGGCTTCCACGCAGGTCAATGCATTTTCACCAAACAGACGGCTCAGACAGCGATAGCAGGGCTCACCTTCTTTGTAGGTAAAGACAGAGATCTGGCCTTCCATGCGGATCGCCGCGCCAGAAATCAGCGGGACTTTTGCCGCATAACAACCCGCATTGAGCTGGTTACGAATCGCGACGTTATCGGTGCAGTCCAGCACCAGATCGTGTTCGGCGATGAGTGCCCGAAGGGCGGACTCGTCCAGCAGCGCATTAATCGGGGTAATCGCGACGTGCGGATTAATTCGTCTTAGCGCGGCATGCGCCGACTCCACTTTCGGCTGGTTGAGGGTCGCATCGCTGTGCAGCGTCTGGCGCTGCAGATTTGACAGCGACACGGTGTCGAAATCGAGCAGCGTCAGGTGGCCGACGCCGGCGCTCGCCAGATACTGCGAGGACGCACAGCCCAGCCCACCGAGGCCCACTACCAGTACTCTGGCTTCCTTCAACGCTTCCTGTCCGTCAAAGTCAAAGCCGCGCAAAATGATCTGCCGGTTGTAGCGCAGCATCTCCTGATCGCTGAGTTCTGCCATCACAGGCCTCCGAACAGCGCGTTGAAGGGTTCGACTTCCACCCATTCACCCACTTCGACGTTACCACGATCGCGCTCCAGCACAATGAAGCAGTTGCCCTGACTGAAGGAACTAAAAATATGTGAACCCTGATGGCCTGTGGTACTTACTTCCAGTTCACCGTTAGCAGTGCGCTGCAGCATACCTCGCTGGAAATCGAGACGTCCCGGCGTTTTCTTCAGTCGCGAAGCGGTACGGACGCGCTGGCGCGCGGGTAATCCGCTGGCCGTATTGCCGCTCAGTTTCGCCAGCAGCGGCTGAACCAACTGGTAGAAAGTCAGCGCCGCTGAGACCGGGTTGCCCGGCAGACCGCAGAACCAGCTGTTGCGCAGTTTGCCAAAGGCGAACGGTTTGCCCGGCTTGATTGCCAGTTTCCAGAAAGCGATTTCGCCCAGCTCTTCAAGAATGGTTTTTGTGTAATCCGCTTCACCGACCGACACGCCGCCGGAGCTAATCACCACATCCGCCTGACTGTCGGCTTCGATAAACGCCGTGCGCAGGGCGTGCGGATCATCGCGGATGATGCCTAAATTAATTACGTCGCAACCTAACTGTTGCAGCATCAGGTGCACCGTCAGGCGGTTGGTATCATAAATCTGACCTTCGCCGAGTGGTTGACCGGGCAGTTGCAGTTCATCTCCCGTCGAGAACAGCGCAACGCGCACTTTACGCACCACCTGGACGTCGGCAATGCCGAGCGAGGCCAGTACCGGCAGTTCGCCTGTGGTAAGACGCGTACCGGCAGGGAAAACCACCGCGTTTTGCCCGATGTCTTCGCCACGACGGCGGATATTTTGCCCGGCGCGAACGTCGGCGGTAAAACGCACGCCGTTGTCTGTCTGTTCAGTCTGCTCTTGCATCACTACCGCGTCACATCCCGGCGGTACTGGCGCACCGGTCATAATGCGAATACAGCTGCCCGCAGGCCATTCTCCCTGGAACGGCTGACCGGCGAACGCTTTGCCAGCGACCGGCAGCGGATGTCCGTTGGCGAGATCGGCCAGGCGTACCGCGTAACCGTCCATCGCCGAATTATCGAAGCCCGGGACGTCCAACGGCGAAACCACGTCAGTCGCCAGAATTCTGCCAAAGCACTGCACCAGCGGTAACGTCTCGACGGCGGTGAGCGGGGTAACACGCGACAACATTTCAGTAAGCGCCGTTTCCAGCGGCATCAGTCCGGCGGTAAATTCCATGAAAACACTCCTGCGGGGCAAAATCGAATCCGTCTATTATGTCAGAAAATGCGAGGGGACTGTATGCCACCTCGGACTTAGGAAGGGTGTGAATGCTTTACATGCTAATCGCATCTTTCTATAGTCAAAAATCGAATCAATAACTCTACAGAATTCTGATATTTGTAGAAGACGGACGGCAAATATGGGCAAAGCAGTCATTGCAATTCACGGCGGTGCAGGGGCGATTACCCGCGCGCAGATGAGCCAGGAGCAGGAATTACGCTATATCCAGGCGCTTTCCGACATTGTCGACGTCGGCCAAAAGATGCTGGAAGCGGGAGAAAGCGCGCTGGATGTGGTCACTGAAGCCGTGCGACTGCTTGAAGAGTGTCCGCTGTTTAATGCCGGGATCGGCGCGGTGTATACCCGTGATGAGACCCATGAGCTGGACGCCTGCATCATGGATGGCAATACCCTGAAAGCCGGCGCGGTGGCGGGCGTCAGCCATCTGCGTAACCCGATCCTTGCTGCCAGACTGGTGATGGAGCGTAGCCCGCATGTCATGATGATTGGCGCAGGCGCTGAAAAATTCGCGGCCGGAGAAGGGATGGCGCTGGTGTCTGCGGATCTCTTTTCGACGCCTGAACGTTATCAACAACTGCTGGTCGCGCGCTCAAGCGGCGAAACCGTGCTGGATCACAGCGGCGCGCCGCTGGACGAAGGCAAAAAAATGGGCACCGTGGGCGCGGTAGCGCTGGATGTGCATGGCAATCTGGCGGCAGCGACGTCGACCGGAGGCATGACCAACAAATTACCGGGCCGCGTCGGCGACAGTCCGCTTGTTGGGGCGGGCTGTTATGCCAATAATGCCAGTGTGGCGGTCTCCTGCACCGGTACCGGCGAAGTGTTTATCCGCGCGCTGGCGGCTTACGATATTGCGGCGTTGATGGATTACGGCGGGCTGAGCTTATCGGAGGCCTGCGAGCGGGTAGTGATGGAGAAGTTACCGGCACTCGGCGGGAGCGGCGGGCTGATCGCCATCGATCATGAGGGGAATGTGGCCTTGCCGTTTAATTGCGAAGGCATGTATCGCGCCTGGGGTTATGCCGGGGATACACCAACGACCGGGATTTACCGGGAAAAAGGGGACACCGTTGCCACACAGTGATGCGCTTGATGCCAGCGACGTGCTGGCCGTCAGCAATCTGAATATAGCCTTTCAACAGGACCAGCAGCGTACTGAGGCGGTGCGGAACCTGTCGTTTCGTCTCAGGCGTGGCGAAACGCTGGCGATTGTCGGTGAATCCGGTTCAGGAAAATCGGTCACCGCGCTGTCGCTGATGCGACTGATTGAACAGTCTGGTGGTGAGGTGCAGTGCGAGCAGATGCTGCTGCGTCGTCGGAACCGCGAGGTGATTGAGCTGGGCGAACAGAGTACGTCGCAGCTTCAGCGGGTCCGTGGCGCCGATATCGCCATGATCTTTCAGGAGCCGATGACATCGCTCAATCCGGTGTTTACCGTGGGTGAGCAGATAGCCGAGTCCATTCGCCTGCATCAGGGGGCGGGACGGGAAGAGGCGATGGCGGAGGCGAAGAGGATGCTCGATCAGGTTCGCATTCCGGAGGCGAAAGCGATCCTTTCACGCTATCCCCATCAGCTATCCGGCGGCATGCGCCAGCGGGTAATGATTGCGATGGCGCTCTCGTGTCGCCCGGCGGTGCTGATTGCCGATGAACCGACAACCGCGCTGGACGTCACGATTCAGGCGCAAATCCTGCAATTGATCAAAGTCCTGCAACGAGAGATGTCGATGGGAGTGATTTTCATCACTCACGATATGGGCGTGGTCGCGGATGTCGCCGATCGTGTACTGGTGATGTATCAGGGCGAAGGGGTGGAGACCGGCACTGTGGAACAGATCTTCCGCGCGCCACAGCATCCTTACACGCAGTCATTATTAGCGGCGGTACCGCAACTTGGGGCGATGAAAGGTCTCCCTTATCCGCGCCGCTTCCCGTTGATCTCTCTGAGCGAGCCGGAAAAGCGTGAGCGGCCTGTCGATCAAAATACGGTGGTCGAGGGAGAGCCCATTTTGCAGGTACGCAATCTGGTGACTCGTTTCCCGTTACGTAGCGGTATCCTTAATCGGGTGACCCGTGAAGTGCATGCGGTGGAAAATGTCAGCTTTGATCTCTGGCCTGGCGAGACGCTATCGCTGGTCGGTGAGTCAGGCTGTGGCAAATCCACCACCGGACGTGCGCTACTGCGCCTGGTGGAGTCGCAGTCCGGCGAGATTATTTTCAACGGTCAGCGAATCGATACGTTGTCCGACAGTCAATTGCAGCCATTGCGTCGCGATATTCAGTTTATTTTTCAGGATCCATACGCCTCACTCGACCCGCGACAAACCGTGGGTTATTCGATCATGGAGCCACTGCGCGTCCACGGGTTGTTGCAGGGGAAGGCGGCGGCCGATCGGGTGGCGTGGCTGCTGGAGCGTGTCGGGTTGAAACCTGAACATGCGTGGCGTTACCCGCATGAGTTTTCCGGCGGACAGCGCCAGCGGATCTGTATTGCCCGCGCGCTGGCGCTCAATCCAAAAGTGATTATTGCCGATGAGTCGGTCTCCGCGCTGGATGTGTCGATTCGCGGGCAAATTATCAACCTGCTGCTCGACTTGCAGCGAGAGCTGGGGATTGCCTGGCTGTTCATCTCGCATGATATGGCCGTCGTTGAACGGATCAGCCACCGCGTGGCGGTGATGCATATGGGGCAGATTGTTGAGATCGGCCCACGCGCTGCGCTGTTTGAAGATCCTCAGCATCCGTATACCCGCAAGCTCATGGCGGCGGTTCCGGTTGCCGACCCCGGACATCACCGCCCGCAGCGGGTGCTGCTGTCGGACGATCTGCCCAGCAACATTTACCGGCGCGGCGAAGCGCCCGCACCGGTTTCATTGCAGTTAGTCGGGCCCGGACATTATGTCGCGCGTCCACAACAAGAAAATGCGCTATTGCGTTTATAACAATCAGGCAGGGTTCAGGAGAAAAAAGATGACAAAATTACTCGCCCGACATTGGCTGCTGGCATTAGGCGCGACGACCGCGCTGGCAGCCTCCCCGGCGTTTGCCGCGAAAGATGTAGTGGTCGCGGTGGGGTCCAACTTCACCACGCTCGATCCATATGATGCGAATGACACCTTATCGCAGCAGGTGGCAAAATCGTTTTATCAGGGGCTGTTTGGCCTTGATAAAGAGATGAAGCTGAAGAACGTGCTGGCAGAAAGTTACACCGTCTCTGACGACGGCCTGGTGTATACCCTTAAACTGCGTCAGGGGGTGAAATTCCAGGACGGGACCGACTTTAACGCCGAGGCGGTGAAAATAAACCTCGATCGCGCCAGCGATCCCGCCAATAGCCTTAAGCGTTATAACCTGTATAAAAACATCGCCAAAACAGAGGCTGTCGATCCCGCGACGGTAAAAATCACTCTGAAGCAGCCGTTCTCCGCGTTTATTAATATTCTGGCGCACCCGGCAACGGCGATGATCTCACCAGCCGCGCTGGCGAAATACGGCAAAGAGATTGGCTTTCATCCGGTCGGCACTGGTCCGTATGTGCTGGACACCTGGAATCAAACCGATTTTGTGAAGGTGAAGAAATTTGCCGATTACTGGCAGCCGGGATTACCGAAGCTGGATAGCATCACCTGGCGTCCGGTCACCGATAACAATACCCGTGCGGCGATGCTGCAAACCGGGGAAGCACAGTTTGCCTTCCCGATCCCCTACGAGCAGGCGGCGCTGTTAGAGAAAAACAAAAATCTGCAGCTGGTCGCCAGTCCGTCGATCATGCAGCGTTACATCAGCATGAACGTGACGCAAAAACCGTTCGACAACCCGAAAGTCCGCGAGGCGTTAAACTACGCCATCAACCGTCAGGCGCTGGTGAAAGTGGCGTTTGCTGGTTACGCGACCCCGGCTACCGGCGTGGTGCCGCCGTCGATTGCTTATGCGCAAAGCTACACGCCCTGGCCTTACGATCCGGCAAAAGCGCGTGAACTGCTGAAAGAAGCGGGTTATCCAAACGGTTTTAGCACCACGCTATGGTCATCGCACAATCACAGTACCGCCCAGAAAGTGTTGCAGTTTACCCAACAGCAACTGGCGCAGGTGGGGGTTAAAGTGCAGGTGACGGCGATGGATGCCGGTCAGCGCGCGTCGGAAGTTGAGGGCAAAGGGCAGAAAGAGAGCGGCGTGAGAATGTTCTACACCGGCTGGTCGGCGTCGACCGGTGAAGCCGACTGGGCATTGTCGCCGCTGTTTGCCTCACAAAACTGGCCGCCAACGCTGTTTAACACCGCGTTCTACAGCAATCCGCAGGTTGACACTGACCTCGCCGACGCGCTGAAAACGACCGATCCGCAAGAGAAAGCGCGGCTGTACAAAGCGGCGCAGGATATCGTCTGGAAAGAGTCGCCGTGGATCCCGCTGGTGGTGGAAAAACTGGTCTCGGCGCACAGTAACAAACTGACCGGTTTCTGGATCATGCCAGATACCGGATTCAGCTTTGATGATGCAGATTTGAAATAAGCCACAGCGGAAATCGGATGCTTAACTATATCCTTAAACGCCTGCTGGGGTTGATTCCGACCCTGTTCATTGTTGCGGTGCTGGTGTTTTTATTTGTTCACCTGTTGCCCGGTGACCCGGCGCGACTGATTGCCGGGCCGGAAGCCGACTCGCAGGTGATTGAGCTGGTTCGTCAGCAACTCGGTCTCGACAGGCCGCTGCATGTCCAGTTCTGGCATTACATGACTAACGTGTTGCAGGGCGATTTTGGCCTCTCGATGGTTTCCCGTCGGCCGGTCTCGGAGGAGATCGCCAGCCGGTTTATGCCGACGCTGTGGCTGACGTTGACCAGTATGATCTGGGCCGTTCTGTTCGGTATGGCGGCGGGAATTGTCGCGGCGGTATGGCGTAATCGCTGGCCGGATCGCCTCAGCATGACGCTGGCCGTTACCGGGATCTCCTTTCCGGCGTTCGCGCTGGGGATGTTGTTAATGCAGGTGTTCTCCGTGGAGTTAGGCTGGTTGCCGACCGTCGGGGCCGATAGCTGGCAGCACTATATTCTGCCGTCTGTCACCCTTGGCGCGGCGGTGGCCTCAGTGATGGCACGCTTTACCCGCGCCTCATTTGTCGATGTGCTCAGTGAAGACTATATGCGTACCGCCCGGGCGAAAGGGGTCAGCGAAACCTGGGTGGTGCTCAAGCATGGGCTGCGCAATGCGATGATCCCGGTGGTCACCATGATGGGGTTACAGTTCGGCTTTTTGCTCGGCGGGTCTATCGTGGTCGAAAAGGTCTTCAACTGGCCCGGTCTCGGACGTTTGCTGGTGGACTCCGTAGAGATGCGCGATTATCCGGTGATTCAGGCGGAAGTCCTGTTGTTCTCACTGGAATTTATACTTATCAACTTAGTGGTGGATGTGCTGTATGCCGCCATTAACCCGGCTATCAGGTACAAGTAAGGATGCGTTTACTTAACTGGCGCCGTCAGGCGATTTTAGATGCCATGCCAATGGTGAAACCCGAGCGGGTACGCACGCCGTGGCACGAATTCTGGCGACGTTTTCGCCGTCAGCATGTGGCGTTGATAGCAGGCCTGTTTGTGCTGCTGCTGATCCTGGTGGCAATCTTCGCCCGCTGGCTGACGCCGTTCGATGCGGAAAACTATTTCGATTACGACAGGCTGAATGACGGACCGTCGATGATGCACTGGTTCGGCGTGGATTCGCTGGGCAGAGATATCTTCAGCCGCGTGCTGGTTGGCGCGCAAATTTCACTGGCGGCAGGGGTTTTTGCAGTATTGATTGGCGCGGTTATTGGCACCGTCCTGGGGCTGCTCGCGGGTTACTATGAAGGCTGGTGGGACCGGGTCATCATGCGCATCTGCGACGTGCTGTTTGCGTTTCCGGGTATCCTGCTGGCGATTGCTGTGGTCGCGGTATTAGGCAGCGGCATTGCCAACGTGATTATCGCGGTGGCGATCTTCTCAATCCCGGCATTTGCGCGTCTGGTGCGCGGCAACACGCTGGTGCTGAAACGCCAGACGTTTATCGAATCGGCGCGCAGTATTGGTGCCAGCGATGCGACCATTATTTTCAGTCATATCCTGCCAGGAACCGTCTCGTCGATTGTGGTCTTTTTTACCATGCGTATTGGTACGTCGATCATCTCTGCGGCAAGTCTGTCGTTTCTGGGACTGGGCGCACAGCCGCCGACGCCGGAGTGGGGCGCGATGCTGAATGAAGCGCGGGCGGATATGGTGATGGCGCCGCATGTGGCGCTGTTCCCGGCGGTGGCGATTTTCCTGACGGTACTGGCGTTTAATCTGTTAGGCGATGGCCTGCGCGACGCGCTGGACCCGAAGATAAAAGGGTGAACCACAGGCCTGATAAGACGCGTTGGCGTCGTTATCAGGCATTGCCGGATGGGGCATAAATGCCTTATCCGGCTGGGTCAGTAAGAGTTAAGCGCGGGTGCCCCACAGGTCGTACTCGTCGGCGTTTTCCACTTTCACGCGGATTACGTCGCCCGGCTTCACGTTGGTTTCACCGTTCAGATAGACTGCGCCGTCGATTTCCGGGGCGTCGGCCATGCTGCGACCAATCGCGCCTTCTTCGTCGACTTCATCGACGATCACCAGAATTTCGCGACCAACTTTTTCCTGCAAACGTTCCGCAGAGATCTGCTGTTGCAGTTGCATAAAGCGGTTCCAGCGCTCTTCCTTCACCTCTTCCGGTACCTGATCCGGCAGCGCATTGGCGCCAGCGCCTTCTACCGGGCTGTATTTGAAGCAGCCTACGCGGTCGAGACGCGCTTCTTTCAGGAAGTCGAGCAGCATCTGGAAATCGTCTTCCGTTTCACCCGGGAAGCCAACAATAAACGTTGAGCGCAGGGTCAGCTCCGGACAGATTTCACGCCATTGCTTGATGCGCGCCAGCTGGCGGTCAACCGAGCCGGGGCGCTTCATCAACTTGAGAATACGTGGGCTGGCGTGCTGAAGCGGGATATCCAGATATGGCAGGATCTTACCTTCCGCCATCAGCGGGATCACGTCATCAACGTGCGGATACGGGTAGACATAGTGCAGACGCGTCCAGATACCCAGTTTAGACAGCTGTTCACACAGGCTGACCATGCTGGTTTTCACCGGTTCACCGTTATAGAACCCGGTACGATGCTTCACATCCACGCCATAGGCGGAGGTGTCCTGAGAAATCACGAGGATCTCTTTCACACCGGCATCGACCAGACGCTTTGCTTCGCTCAGCACATCACCAATTGGACGGCTAACCAGATCGCCGCGCATGGACGGAATGATGCAGAAGGTGCAGCGATGATTGCAGCCTTCAGAAATTTTCAGGTAGGCGTAATGACGCGGGGTCAGCTTCACGCCTTGTTCCGGCACCAGGCTCAGGAACGGATTGTGCTTCGGTTTCGGCACGTAGTGGTGAACATGTTCCAGAACCTGCTCATAGCTATGCGGCCCGGTGATTTCCAGCACTTTCGGATGGACTTCACGGATCTGATCTTCTTTCGCGCCCAGACAGCCGGTGACGATCACTTTGCCGTTTTCGTTCAGCGCTTCGCCAATGGCTTCCAGTGATTCCTGCACTGCGCTGTCGATAAAACCGCAGGTATTGACGATCACCATATCGGCGTCGTCGTAACTCGGGACGACATCGTAGCCTTCGGTACGCAGTTCAGTCAGGATACGTTCCGAATCGACGAGGTTTTTCGGACAGCCGAGGGAAACGAAGCCGATTTTCGGCTGGTGGGTTACTTTGCTCATAGCTTAAAAATTGTTCAGTTATTGGAATGTTCAGGGCAGGGATTCTACAGAGTTCCGCACAAAAATTGTATTGCTATCTCACCCGATAAGGGCGGGAAAGTCGGTATTGGCTTATAGCGACTTTGTAAATTATGTTAATGGCGGGTGAATTATTGATCTCAGGCATCACATTGTACAAAAAATAGCCATACTATTATGTTGCACCATGGCTGGAAGAGGAGGAACGAAGTATGTTCGTTGACAGACTGAGAACCGATCTGCTGAATAAGCTTATCAACGCCAGGATCGACCTCGCTGCGTATCTGCAGCTAAGGATGGCGAAAGGATACATGTCAGTCAGCGAGAATGATCATCTACGTGAGAACTTTTTCGAACTGAACCGAGAGCTGCACGATAAATCGTTGCGCTTGAATCTGCATCTCGATCAGGAAGAGTGGGATGCTTTGCACCATGCCGAAGGCGCACTCGCCGCTGCGGCGGTGTGCCTGATGAGCGGACACCACGACTGTCCGAATTTTATTGCCGTCAATGCAGAAAAACTCAATACCTGCCTGACAACCTTAACGCTGAGCATTCAGAGTTTGCAGGCTCATTCCACGCTTGAAGATGCCTGATTCCAGGGGGAGGCGACTCCCCCTTTCATCGTTAAGTTTTTGTAAAAATGCCTTCCTGACGTTCTTCGCTGACTACGCTTTAACCAGAGTCAACAAGGAGGCGTTATGCGTCGTTCGCTTATCCCAGTAATGACATTGCTAATTTTCCCCTGGTTTGCTCAGGCGAAAACGCCTGCGGTCAATGTTGAGGTGCTGCAAACCAAACTTGACCACCCGTGGGCGCTGGCCTTTCTGCCGGGCGACGACGGCATGCTGATCACTCTGAAGGGTGGGCAGTTGCGCCACTGGCAGGCAGGAAAAGGGCTTTCTGACCCGCTGCCTGGGGTGCCAAAGGTGTGGGCAAACGGGCAGGGCGGTCTGCTGGACGTGGCGCTGGCTCCGGACTTTAGCCAGTCCCGGCGCGTCTGGCTCAGTTTTTCCCAGGCTGATGCAGAGGGAAAAGCAGGAACTGCGGTGGGCTATGGTCGACTCAGCGACGACCTTTCGCGGCTGGAAAACTTCCAGACGGTCTTCCGGCAGATGCCAAAACTCTCTACCGGCAATCATTTCGGTGGACGACTGGTGTTTGACGGTAAGGGGCATCTGTTCATCGGGCTGGGGGAAAACAACCAGCGGCCGACGGCACAGGACCTCGACAAACTGCAGGGGAAAGTGGTGCGTCTGACCGATCAGGGGAAAATCCCGGCGGACAATCCGTTTGTTAATCAGCCTGGCGCGCGCCCGGAAATCTGGTCTTATGGGATCCGTAATCCGCAGGGGATGGCGATGAATCCGTGGAGCGATACGCTGTGGCTCAATGAGCACGGGCCGCGCGGCGGAGATGAGATCAATATCCCCGAAAAAGGCAAAAACTACGGCTGGCCGCTGGCGACATGGGGCATTAACTATAGCGGGCTGAAAATCCCGGAAGCGCAGGGCGAAAAGGTGGCAGGTACCGAACAGCCCATTTTCTACTGGCAGAAATCACCTGCCGTTAGCGGGATGGCCTTTTATGACCACGATACTTTCCCTCAGTGGCGGCAGAAACTGTTCATTGGCGCACTGAAGGACCAGAATGTGATTGTGATGAGGGTGAATGGCAATACGGTCGCTGAAGAGGGGCGCATTCTGGGTGAGCGAAAACAGCGGATCCGCGACGTACGCGTCGGGCCCGACGGTTATCTGTATGTCTTAACCGACGAGTCCGATGGCGAGTTGCTTAAAGTCAGCCCGCGTACCTGAACGGCTTAGCTGACCGGGATCATGACCGTTTTACGAAACGCCGGGCGCTCGCTGAGCTGCTGGTACCAGCGCTCAAGATGCGGACGCGGTGTCCATGTCAGTCCCACGTTGAACAGGTTGTAGACAAACGGCGCGATGGCGATGTCACCGGTGCCAAACGCTTTTCCCGAGAACCAGGGCTGGTCGGCCAGCGCCGCGTCGAGGATCGCGAACAGCTCGTCGCAGCGTTTCGCTCCGGCATCGATAGCGGCGTGATCGCGCTGTTCCGGCGGTGTTCTCACTAAACCAAAAAGCACCACACGGTGTGCTGGACTGAGGGTTTGATTCGCCCAGTCCATCCATTTTTCGCCTTCAGCCCGACGCGCCGGTGACTCGACCCACAGGCGTTTTTGTCCATACTGGGCAGCCAGGTAACGCACGATGGCGTTGGACTCCCACAGCAGCAGGTCGTTTTCATCATCACGTAGCAAAGGCACCAGACCGTTCGGGTTCATCGCCAGATAATCGGCATCATGGTTCAGGCCAAACTGTCCTCCCGCCAGGATATGATTAAACGGTAATTCCAGTTCTTCGAGCGTCCACAATACTTTTTTGACGTTGGTTGAGTTATTCCGGCCCCACAGCGTAATCATAATTACCCCTCAAAAAATGGACAGCCTCAGGGCTGCGTTCACTCCACATGGTGAGATAAAGCTAACATTTACGCAACAGCCAACAAAAAATTCCTCTCCGTTGCGGCATAGCGGGGGGTTATTGCATAAACTTTAAAAACTTTACCAACTTACGGTTCACTTACGCTTCTTAGTGCGTTATTACTCACCGCACTTATTATACGGTGGTATGACGTATATTTTTTGAATGGATACTCGGGTGGCATTTATGACGCAATACGTTTCTTCCCTTCGTAATTTCGCAGCGGGTTCAGCCCTTCTCTTTCTCTTTGCGCCGACGGTGATGGCGGCGGAACAGACCATTGAACCGCCGAGCGTCGATGCGCGCGCATGGATTTTAATGGATTACGCCAGCGGTAAGGTGCTGGCAGAAGGCAATGCCGATGAGAAACTGGATCCGGCCAGTCTGACGAAAATCATGACCAGCTATGTGGTGGGGCAGGCACTCAAAGCGGGCAAAATTAAACTGACCGACATGGTGACGATAGGCAAAGACGCGTGGGCGACCGGTAACCCGGCGCTGCGCGGCTCCTCGGTCATGTTCCTGAAGCCCGGCGATCAGGTGGCGGTTTCCGATCTCAATAAAGGGGTGATTATTCAGTCCGGCAACGACGCCTGTATCGCACTGGCAGACTATGTTGCAGGGAGCCAGGAGTCGTTTATCGGTCTGATGAATGGTTATGCGAAAAAGCTTGGGTTGACGAACACCACCTTCCAGACGGTACACGGTCTGGATGCGCCGGGCCAGTTCAGCACCGCGCGTGATATGGCGCTGCTGGGTAAAGCACTGATCCACGATGTGCCGGAAGAGTATGCGATCCATAAAGAAAAAGAGTTCACTTTTAACAAGATTCGCCAGCCCAACCGAAACCGTCTGCTCTGGAGCTCCAGCCTGAACGTTGACGGCATGAAAACAGGCACCACGGCCGGGGCCGGATACAATCTGGTCGCGTCGGCCACCCAGGGCGATATGCGTCTGATTTCGGTGGTATTAGGCACCAAAACTGACCGTATCCGCTTTAATGAATCAGAAAAACTGTTGACCTGGGGGTTCCGCTTCTTTGAGACCGTAACGCCTATCAAACCGGATGCCACCTTTGTGACCCAGCGCGTCTGGTTTGGTGACAAGAGTGAGGTGAATCTGGGGGCTGGCGAAGCCGGTTCTGTGACGATTCCGCGCGGTCAACTGAAAAACCTGAAAGCCAGCTTTACGCTGACGGAACCGCAGCTCACCGCGCCGCTGAAAAAGGGCCAGGTGGTCGGGACGATTGACTTCCAGTTGAACGGCAAATCGATTGAACAGCGTCCGTTGATCGTGATGGAGGCGGTAGAAGAGGGCGGCTTCTTTGGCCGGATGTGGGATTTCGTACTGATGAAATTTCATCAGTGGTTCGGTAGCTGGTTCTCTTAAGTCCTGATGATTGCCGGATAGCGCTGACGCCTGTCCGGCAAACGGCAATTAGTACATAAGCTTAATTCGCTGCGCTTTGGCGAAGCTGACAAATTCATCGTCAGGGCAGCAGTCGCTTACCACGATGTCAAAGTGTTTTAAATCTCCCATCCGCGCCGGACGGACCTTGCCAAATTTGCTGTGATCGGCCACCAGTACGTGGTGTTGCGCCATCGACATTGCCCAGTGTTTCACCGGCAATTCTTCCAGATTAAAACAGGTCGCCCCTTTGCTGATATGAACGCCGGCAGCGGAATAAAAGGCGATATCCGGACAGATATTGTTCAGGGTTTCCTGAGCATCAAGCGGTTTGAAAATCGCATTGCTGGCGTGAAATTCGCCGCCGGAGAGGATTGCCCGGCACAGCGGTTTTTCCTGCAATGCCAGAAACGTATTCAGGGAATAGCAGACGGCGGTAAACGGGATGTCATTATCGATCGCTTCGATGATCCACGGCGTCGTCGTACCGCAGTCAAAAAACAGCGTCTGATGCGGCTGCACCAGACTTGCCGCCAGCTGCGCCGCACGACGTTTTTCTTCCACTAAGCGGGATTTTTGATCGCTGAGCAGATAGTGGCTGGCGCTGCGGGGTTCCAGCACAATATAGCCACCGAGCAGCACTACCGGCGCACTGTTGTTATTCAGGTCGCGGCGAATGGTCATTTCAGAGACGCCCAGCAGGGTCGCGGCTTCCTTAAGATGGAGTTTATCGCTGCGTTTCAGTGCCTGCAGCAATTGACCAATACGCTCTTCGCGACGTGTTTCCATAATTCCCCTGGATGAATAATTAAGCGCTCTGTCTCTTTCAGTGCGCTTAATATTACTCTTTTTTCCTTCGTCTAGTCACGTACCCAGCCTTTACGAATCGGCAGGGCGAAGCAGATGCGGTAACCGTGTTGCAGGCCACGATAGAGGGCCGGACCGAATTTTTGCCAGATCATCTGCGCGCTCAGGCAGCCGATCATCCCAGCCAGCAGTCCGCCGAGCATGTCGAGCGGCCAGTGCACGCCAAGATAGACGCGGGACCAGGCGATGGTGACGGCCAACACCATCAACAGAACGCCGGACCAGAGACGATGCCAGAACAAAAACGCCAGCGCGAAGGTAAATATCACCGTGCCGTGATCGCTGGGGAACGAGTCATCTGCCGCATGCTGGAGATAATTGTAGCCAATGCGATCGGCAAACGGACGATCGTGTGGGAACAGGTGTCCCATTACCCATGACACCAGCAGGCTAACGACCAGCGCCATCGCCATTTTGACTATCAACTGCCGCTGCGCGCAAACCTGTTCACGCGGTCCCCACAGCCAGAGAACAACGGCTAACAGCGGGACGATGTTGATCAGATCTTTGGCGATAAAAATGGCGAGGGAAATCATCCACGATGCCGAGTCCGGCGTGGCATTGATAAAGTAGAACAGCGAATAGTTAATATTTTCCAGCATAGCAGTCAGACTCAGTTCGTTTAATGAAAATCCAGGCAGGCCGAGAATAAAAGTGTCCGTCCGCAGGGTAAAGAGGGATTGTCTTATTTACCTGTAAAAGAAGGTGTTTCAGACATCGCTCGTGATTTTCACTCAGCATAACCGCGTCAACGTAGACTAACCTTAAACCCAGGGAAGGATTTTCATGAGCGGGTAAAAATGTGCGCATTTTGCTTTTACCACGCATAATTCACTATCTCAGGTGAGGCTCTTTCATTACACTTTGCGCGATTTTTTATTGTCGAAGAGATTGCATGCAAAACCGTTTACAACAAGGTGCCCGTCTTGGACGTCAGGCGCTGCTTTTCCCTCTCTGTCTGGTGCTCTACGAATTCTCCACCTACATTGGCAACGATATGATCCAACCCGGCATGCTGGCGGTGGTGGAACAATATCAGGCGGGGATCGACTGGGTACCCACCTCCATGACCGCCTATCTGGCCGGCGGTATGTTTTTGCAATGGCTATTAGGGCCACTGTCGGATCGCATTGGCCGTCGTCCGGTGATGTTAGCGGGCGTGGTGTGGTTTATTGTCACCTGCCTGGCAACGCTGCTGGCGCAAAGCATCGAACAATTTACCCTGCTGCGTTTTTTGCAGGGCATCAGTCTGTGCTTTATTGGCGCGGTGGGTTATGCGGCTATCCAGGAGTCCTTTGAAGAGGCCGTGTGTATTAAAATCACCGCCCTGATGGCGAACGTCGCGCTGATAGCGCCACTGCTTGGACCGCTGGTGGGAGCGGCGTGGGTGCATGTCCTGCCGTGGGAAGGCATGTTTGTGCTGTTCGCCGCACTGGCGGCGATCGCGTTCTTTGGTCTGCAGCGGGCGATGCCGGAGACCGCCACGCGGATCGGCGAGCCGCTATCGCTAAAGGCGCTGGGTAATGATTACAGACTGGTGCTGAAAAATGGGCGCTTTGTCGCCGGCGCGCTGGCGCTGGGGTTCGTCAGCCTCCCGTTGCTGGCCTGGATCGCCCAGTCACCGATTATTATCATCAGCGGCGAACAACTTAGTAGCTACGAGTATGGCCTGCTACAGGTGCCGATTTTTGGCGCGCTGATCGCCGGGAACCTGATGCTGGCGCGCCTGACCGCTCGGCGTACGGTGCGTTCGCTCATCATCATGGGCGGCTGGCCGATTGTGCTGGGACTGCTCATCGCCGCGGCGGCCACCGTCGTCTCGTCCCATGCGTATCTGTGGATGACGGCTGGTCTGAGCGTTTACGCCTTTGGCATCGGTGTGGCCAACGCCGGACTGGTGCGCCTCACCCTGTTCGCCAGCGACATGAGTAAAGGCACGGTCTCTGCGGCGATGGGAATGCTGCAAATGCTGATCTTTACCGTCGGGATTGAACTGAGTAAGCACGCTTATCTGCTCGGCGGGAATGGGCTGTTCAGCCTGTTTAATCTGGCGAGCGGCATGCTGTGGCTGTTGCTGATGTTTATCTTCCTGAAAGATAAACAGGCCGGGAATACCCGGGAAGGGTAATGGCGACATTGTTGGCCCGCTAAGCGCACCGCCATCAGGCAATAAAATCGGATGGCGGTGTAAACACCTTAGCCTGGTGAATAACGCAAGTCGTTGTTAATTAAATGGCGCTTCGTTCTTCAGGACATAATCAATGATGTCGAGGACGCCTTCTTTGTTGTTTGAGCCAGCTCGATATTTCGCGGCCTTCGCAATCGTATCTGCCGCATTTTCCATTGCAAAACTAAAGCCCGCCTGGCGCAGCATTTCAACATCATTTCCGCCATCCCCAAACACCACGACTTCACTATCGTCAATTCCCCAACGCTGCTGGAGCAGGCGCAGTCCGTTCGCTTTGTGTACGCCGGGGATAATGAGATCGATGCTGCCATAGCCGGTGTGAACAGGCACCATGATATCGCCAATGGCGTCGTGCAGGGCTTGCTGAACTTCCGGGATCCGGTCATCAGAGATGTTCAGGCCAAATTTGAAAAACACGTCATTGATATTGTTGAAATCATCCACGAATTCGAGGCGGTGATAGTACATGCCGGCGGTGGCTTTCATCTCGTCGTTGTACGCTTTCAGGGTATACGCACTGTTCTTACCGCAGGCGATGATTTCGACATCGGCGCGGGTTAACAGGTGATCGACGATGGCGGTAAAATCGGATTTCGCCAGATCACCGTTAAAGATATCCTGGCCTTCGCTTACCACCCAACCGCCGTTTTCGGCGACAAAGGAGATCTCATGGGCAATCTCAGGAAAGAAAGAGATGAGCTGGTAGTACTGATTGCCGCTGGCGACCGCAAAACGAATACCCTGCGTTTTCATCTGCTGATACTGTGCAAGAAAACGTTCGCGATTATAGGTCTTTTGATCGCTCAGAAAAGTGCCATCCATATCGACTGCAATTAACTTAATACCCATTTATCCCTTCTCCATCGCAGTTTGCGTAGTTGAATTTGGTTTGGCGACGGCTCTGGCGACAACGGCGGCCAGCAGCACCAGCGCCAGCACCACCAGCATGGCGCTACGTAAACCGTAGTGTTCGCCGAGGTAGCCGAGCAGCGGAGGGCCAACGAGAAAGGCGAGATAGCCGGTGGTTGCCACGACGCTAACGCGTGTCGGTGCATCCGGCCCCGTGTCGCTGGCCGCAGAAATGGTTAACGGGAAACCGAGCGATGCGCCCAGGCCCCACAGTATCACAGAGACGCCGGCCACCCAGGCGCTGTCGACGAAAATAATCAGACCAATACCGAGCGCGCCCATCAGGGCGCTGGCGCGAACCACCGCCACACGACTGTAACGGTCAATAAACCAGCCACCGGTAAAGCGCCCGACGGTCATCCCGAGCGTGAACCCTGCGTAAATCAGCGAGCCGGATGTCGGGCTAAACCCGTGACCGTCGACCATCAGCAGCGGTAGCCAGTCGTTGGCGGACCCTTCAGCAAAGGCCATCGCCAGCACCACAACGCCAATCAGCAGCAACTGAATATCGCGCCAGAAGGGGACGCCTTTTTCCTGGTGATGAGAACCGTCGTTGGCGTTTTTGCCCGTCCCGTCAGGAATGGCCTGGATGGCAATAAAAATCGGCGCAATCGCCACCAGCGAAGCCAGTACAATATGCGTGGTTGCCGCGACGCCGAAGGCTGTCAGTGCCATCCCGATACCCGCGCCCGCCAACGTGCCGAAGCTGTAAAAACCGTGCATCATCGGCAAAACGGTTTTGTTCATCTCACGTTCGACGGCCGCCCCTTCAATATTGATCGCCACTTCTGCGGAACCAAAACTGGCGCCGAATACACCTAAGCCCAGCGCGAACAACACCGGGGAGGTGAGCCAAAGCGCCAGGCTTAGCACCAGCATCCCTACAATTGCGCAGGACATGGTGGTGCGAATCACCTTTCGAGTGCCAAATCGTTTCACCAGCCAGGCCGAACAAAGGATGCCGCTCATCGAACCAATCGAGAGACCAAACAGTACGGCCCCCATTTCCGCCGTCGAGACCGAAAGCGTGTCACGAATGGCGGGCGTGCGCGTGGCCCAGGAGGCCATCAGCAAGCCGGGCAAAAAGAAGAACATAAAAAGCGCCCAGGTTCGGCGTTGCAGGGCTTTGCGGGAGGAAGTCAATGTCATCAGGGAAGCACCAAAAGTACAACAATAGCGACAACACTAGCAAGTTTGTGTACATTTGTACATAAATCAGAAGGGGAATTTATGAGCAGACGACCAAACGATCCGCAGCGTCGGGAAAGGATACTTCAGGCAACTCTGGAGACAATTGCTGAGCATGGGATCAGTGCTGTAACGCATCGTAAAATCGCCAGCTGTGCAGGGGTTCCACTGGGATCCATGACGTATTACTTCGAGGGTATGGACTCGTTGATTGAAGAAGCGTTCACGCGTTTTACGTGCGATATGGCGCAGCAATATCGTGATTTTTTTGCCGGGGTGACCGGCCCGGAAATGGCCTGCGAATCGATCACCTCCCTCATTTACAGTTCAGAAGTGACGACGCCGCATAATATGGAGCTGATGTATCAGCTGTACGCGATGATGAATCGTAAGCCGACGCTAAGAAGTGTGATGCAGGACTGGATGCAAACCAGTCAGAGAACGCTTGAGCAGTGGTTTGATCCTATTACCGCCCGGGCGCTAGACGCTTTTATTGAAGGAATGACGTTGCATTTTGTGACTGACCGGACGCCGATGACGCGCGAAGAGATCCTGCAGATGGTTAAACGCATCGCCGGGTGAGCATCGTTGAGGGCGATAGTGGTTGTCTCCCCGGCGACACAAATGTCTTGCGCCACACGATCCTGCTCTTCATGCCGATCATCAGTCAGTATGGTTGAGGAGGGGGGTAAAGACGGGAGAGGAGAAATGCAGGCAACAAAAAACCCATCAACCTTGAACCAAAACGGCGGGGTTGATGGGCTCCACAAATTGGGGACATCAAAGAAAAGCAGTGGCACTAGTTATGACTGACACCTTGAGGAAAAGTTCTACATATCTGCAAAAAATTTTCACTTAAGGGACAACTTCAGTTTTAGCCTAAGCCTGGCCAGATGATGATGATGAGTGTCCCCGCCAGTGTCAGCAGCACGTTGGCTATCGCGTAGGTGCCTGCGTAACCGAGTGCCGGGATATTGCTACGCGCGGTATCGCTGATAATTTCCATTGCCGGTGCGCAGGTACGCGCCCCCATCATGGCGCCAAAAAGAAGCGCCCGGTTCATGCGCAAGACATAGGCGCCGAACAGGAAGCAAATGATCACCGGCACCAGGCTGACGATCAGACCAGCAATCAGCATTTGACCGCCAATTGCCCCTAACCCCTGACCGATGCCACTGCCTGCGCTTAAGCCAACGCCCGCCATAAAGACCATCAGGCCGAACTCTTTCACCATATTCAGCGCTCCCTGCGGGATGTAGCCAAATGTGGGATGGTTAGCACGCAGGAAGCCCAGCATGATCCCGGCGAACAGCAATCCAGCGGCGTTACCGATGCCGAAACTGAAGTTGCTGAACTGGAAGGTGATCATGCCGATCATCAGACCAATAATGAAGAACGCACAGAAGGCCAGCAGATCGGTGACCTGGCTGTGAATCGAGATAAAGCCAATACGATCCGCGATTGTTTTCACCCGGCGCGCGTCGCCGCTGACCTGCAATACGTCGCCTTTGTTGAGCACCACGTTGTCATCAATTGGCATTTCAATCTGCGAACGAATCACGCGGTTCAGGAAGCAGCCGTGATCGGTGAGCTTCAGTTGCGCAAGACGGCGTCCCACGGCATTGTGGTTTTTCACCACGATCTCTTCCGTGACGATCCGCATGTCGAGCAGGTCGCGGTCGAACACCTCTTTGCCGTTACGAAAGCTGGGGTCGAGGCGGGCATGAGCATCCGGATAGCCGACCAGCGCGATTTCATCACCCATCTGCAGCACGGCGTCACCGTCCGGGTTTGCCAGAATACCGTTACGACGGATGCGTTCAATGTAGCAGCCAGTTGCGCGGTAAATGCCGAGCTCCCGCAGGTTCTTTCCGTCCGTCCAGGCGACCAGTTCCGGGCCGACGCGATAAGCACGAATGACCGGCAGGTACACCTTCCGGTTCGTGTCGGTGTCCAGACCGCGTTCACGGGCGATTTGCTGGGCGCTGGTTTGCAGATCCTGATGCTGTAATTTTGGCAGATAGCGTGCGCCGACGATCAGGCTGACCAGACCGATCAGGTAGGTCAGTGCGTAGCCCAGGCTCAGGTTATCCAGCGCCCGGGAAAGCTGTGCGCTCTCCATTCCAAAATGGCGCAGCGTATCGCCAGCACCGACCAGAACCGGGGTAGACGTCATTGAACCAGCCAGCATACCGGCCGTCAGGCCGATGTCCCAGCCAAATAGCTTACCCAGCCCCAGGGCGATCAGCAGCGCGCTGCCGACCATCACCAGAGCCAGCATCAGGTAATTCTTCCCGTCCCGAAAAAAAATGGAAAAAAAGTTAGGACCCGCTTCAACGCCGACACAAAAAATAAACAGCATAAAGCCCAGATTCAGTGCGTCAGTGTTAATACTGAAATGCTGTTGCCCTAATAAGAGAGAGACGACTAAAACGCCAATGGAATTACCCAGTTGGATGGAACCCAGACGCAATTTACCGAGACACAGGCCGAGAGCCAGTACAACGAATAATAACAGGATGTAATTCCCATTTAACAAATCGGCGACGTTTATATTCACGGAGACTAACTTCTTGTTTACGAGTAAGCTGTTGAAAGAAATGGTAATTTAGGCTACTGTTTTGCCATCAAATAAGGGCGATTGTGACATATTCACAGCCCGAATATAAGCAGCACAACAATATAATCTGGCTAGTTTAATCTCATTACGTATCAACGGCTATAAGAATCGTGTTGGCGTATTTTGGCACGGAATGCTGAACGGCTTTATCTGACTGGACGCCTTTGGCGAAAAGTGTGTTCGATAGAGACAGTGTCAGGAGAAAAGATTGAAATATAAGCATGGTTGGGTAGGAGCGGTCTGCTGCTTTGTGCTCTTTGTGGTTGTCTGTCTTTTTCTGACGATGAACATGAAAGGGGCATTTCGGGCGGCCGGGCATCCTGAAATTGGGCTACTGTTTTTTACGCTGCCAGGCGCGGTCGCCAGTTTTTGCTCTCATCGCCGGGAGGTGATCAAACCGCTCCTTGGCGCGATGCTTGCAGCACCTTGTTGTTTGCTGTTCACGCGTCTTTTCTTTACGCCCACTCGCTCGCTGTGGCAGGAGATGGCGTGGTTATTCAGCGCCGTATTCTGGTGCGCTTTGGGAGCCTTATGCTTCCTGTTCATCAGCAGTTTGTTCAGACCGCGACAGCGTAAAAACCAATAACGCCCTCCGAAGAGGGCGTTATGACATCACTCACAGTACTCAGGCGAACAGGTTCAAATTCTCTTTCGCCCAGGCTTCAAAATCGGTGCAACCGCCGATGTGTTTCTGATCAACAAAAATCTGCGGCACGGTTTCAACCGGTTTGCCGACGGTCTTTTCCAGGTCCGCTTTGGTGATGCCTTCCGCGTGGATGTCGATGTAGCGATAGTTGAAATCATCGCGCTCGTTGCTCAGTTTCTCTGCCAGTTCTTTTGCGCGTACACAGTAAGGGCAACCCGGGCGACCAAAAATAACGGTAAACATTGTAGTCTCTCTCCTCGAACTCAAAGCCTGACGGCGAATGGCTGCTATGATGACGCTAATCGTCAGTCTTGAACAGTAGGTTGCACCTTTTACTTCGATACATTTAGTCTATATCTGTTAAACACATTCACGCTGAACGCCTTAAACTATGTCTCACAAAAGGGGGCTTCCTGTGCGTATGACCGGCGCGTTACCGAAAAGTGTATTGATTCTGGAAATGGTGGGTATGGTGCTCCTGGCGCTGGCTTTGCTGTTGCTGAACCACTACCTGACGCTTCCCGCGCCGTTTAACAGCTCGTTAGCGGTCATTATCATGCTTTTTTTGGGCGTGCTGTTGATGATCCCCGCCGCACTGGCATTCGTCTGGCAAGTCGCGCAGCGGCTGGCGCCCCAGCTGATGAAGCCCTCATCCGATTCATCCCGTTCTGACCGAGAAAAAGAGAATGACTCCAACCATTAACCTTCTGCGTCGTCACCGTTCGATTCGCCATTATACCGATCAACCGATTACGCCTGAACAGCGAGAGGCGATTCTGGCCGCCGCTCAGGCGACCTCCAGCTCCAGCTTTTTGCAGTGTACATCCATTATTCGTATTACGGATCCGGTACTACGTGACGCACTGGTACCCTTAACCGGCGGTCAACAGCACGTCGCGCAGGCCGCTGAGTTTTGGGTCTTCTGCGCCGACTTCAACCGTCATCTGCAGATTTGCCCTGAAGCACAATTAGGCCTTGCAGAGCAGTTGTTGCTGGGCGTCGTTGATACGGCGATGATGGCGCAAAACGCGCTGACGGCGGCGGAATCGCTGGGACTGGGTGGTGTCTATATCGGCGGATTACGCAATAACATCGAATCTGTCACCGAGTTGCTGGCGCTGCCAAAACACGTACTGCCGCTGTTTGGGCTGTGCCTGGGCTGGCCTGCTGATAACCCGGAGCTGAAGCCGCGCCTGCCCGCAGCGATAGTGATGCACGAAAATCGTTATCAGCCGCTCGATAAGGACGTGCTGGCTGATTATGACGAACAGCTCGCGCAGTATTATCTCAGCCGTGGCAGCAATACCCGCCGTGACACCTGGAGCGATCATATTCGCCGCACGCTGATTAAGGAAAATCGTCCCTTTATCCTGGAATATTTGCATAAACAGGGTTGGGCCACGCGCTAAAAATTCCGCCGCTGTGTATGATACGCGGGATAGTGATCGAGTGATGCAGAGAGGTGCAGGGTGAAAATTGCCATATTGTCCCGGGATGGAACGCTCTACTCGTGTAAGCGCCTGCGTGAAGCGGCGATGACGCGTGGTCATCTGGTTGAAATACTCGACCCGCTTTCCTGTTATATGAACATCAATCCGGCGGCGTCCTCAATTCATTATAAAGGACGCAAGTTGCCTCATTTTGATGCCGTCATTCCGCGTATTGGTTCGGCGATTACCTTTTATGGTACGGCGGTGCTACGCCAGTTTGAGATGCTGGGCAGCTATCCGTTGAATGAATCTGTAGCGATTACCCGCGCCCGCGATAAGCTGCGTTCGTTGCAGTTGCTGGCGCGTCAGGGTATCGATCTCCCGATTACCGGCATTGCGCACTCGCCGGATGACACCAGCGATCTGATCGATATGGTTGGTGGCGCGCCGTTGGTGGTGAAACTGGTGGAGGGAACGCAAGGAATTGGCGTGGTACTGGCAGAAACCCGTCAGGCTGCCGAGAGCGTCGTGGATGCGTTCCGGGGGCTTAACGCCCACATTCTGGTTCAGGAATATATTAAAGAGGCCAAAGGTCGCGATATTCGCTGTCTGGTGGTGGGGGATGAGGTGGTTGCTGCCATCGAACGACGGGCGAAGGACGGCGATTTTCGTTCTAATCTCCATCGCGGCGGCGTCGCCTGCATTGCCAACATTACTCCCCGTGAGCGCAAAATTGCGATAAAAGCCGCGCAGACGATGGGGCTTGATGTTGCTGGTGTTGATATTTTACGCGCCGAGCGCGGCCCGCTGGTGATGGAAGTGAATGCTTCTCCGGGTCTGGAAGGGATCGAAAAAACCACCGGTATCGATATCGCCGGGCGGATGATTCAGTGGATCGAACGCCACGCGACGGCTGAATTTTGTCTCAAAACGGGTGGCTAGTCTTTAATATCGCCGATGATCGTGGCATGACGAACACTTTTTGCGTAAGCTGTGCCGGTATTTTTTTATCGTAAGAGGTAGCACATTATTATGACAGAATTGGTCGTTCCCACTCTGGATACGTTGCGGCAATGGCTCGACGACCTGGGCATGAGTTTTTTTGAATGTGATACCTGTCAGGCACTGCATTTACCACACATGCAAAATTTTGACGGCATCTACGATGCGAAATTAGATCTCGTCGATAATACGCTGCTGTTTTCCGCGATGGCTGAAGTGAGGCCTTCTGCGTTACTGCCGCTGGCCGCGGATCTGTCTGCCATCAATGCCAGTTCCCTCACCGTGAAGGCGTTTCTGGATATGCAGGATGATAATCTGCCAAAGCTGGTGGTTTGCCAGTCTTTATCCGTTATGCAAGGGGTAACTTACGCGCAGTTCGAGTGGTTCGTGCGCCAGAGCGAAGAGCAGATATCCATGGTCATTCTTGAAGCGGGCGCGCACCAGATGCTGTTTACCGCCGAAGAAGACGCGCAAAAAAGCAGCGTTGAGAACCATTTTCTTCACTGATTTTAACGTGAAGTATGGCGCGTATAGCGCAGTCGCTGCCAGAGCGGCTGCGGTTTACGTTCTTTTATTCTGCATTTAACCTTTCTTTAAAGAATTATTCACCTCCTTTCCCGCTGTTTCGCTTTATCACATAGACATAAATTGCATAAAAAATTGATAAAAGGCGTTTTTTAATCTGGGCTATAGCCTGAAACCCTGGCTAAAGTTATTCTTGCGAAGCTTAATTACAGCGAGCAATAACGGTCGGGGGAGCGTCCACTCTTCCTGGTTTTTGCCGAGTGACAAACTATGCACGTTTCTTGCATAGCATTGAGTGCAACTTTTTTGGTTCGTTTGTTAACGAACTTTGATAAGGAAAGAGATTATGACCGCCTTAAATAAAAAATGGCTATCGGGTCTGGTTGCGGGTGCTCTGATGGCCGTCTCTGCCGGCACGCTCGCTGCAGAACAAAAAACACTCCATATCTATAACTGGTCTGATTATATTGCGCCGGATACGGTCGCTAATTTTGAAAAAGAGACCGGCATCAAAGTGGTCTATGACGTTTTTGACTCCAACGAAGTGCTGGAAGGCAAACTGATGGCAGGTAGCACCGGTTTTGATCTGGTAGTGCCTTCCGCGAGCTTTCTTGAACGTCAGTTGACGGCAGGCGTTTTCCAGCCGCTGGATAAGAGCAAACTGCCGGGCTGGAAAAACCTCGATCCGGAATTGCTGAAACTGGTCGCCAAACACGACCCGGACAATAAATTCGCGATGCCGTATATGTGGGCGACCACCGGTATTGGCTACAACGTCGATAAAGTGAAAGCGGTGCTCGGCGCTGATGCCCCGCTTAATAGCTGGGATCTGGTGCTGAAGCCGGAAAATCTTGAAAAACTCAAGAGCTGTGGCGTCTCTTTCCTCGATGCGCCGGAAGAGGTGTTTGCCACCGTGCTGAACTATCTGGGTAAAGATCCGAACAGCACCAAAGCAGACGACTATACCGGACCGGCTACCGATCTGCTGCTCAAGCTGCGGCCGAATATCCGTTACTTCCACTCTTCGCAGTACATCAACGACCTGGCTAACGGCGATACCTGTGTGGCGATTGGCTGGGCGGGAGATGTCTGGCAGGCCGCCAACCGGGCGAAAGAGGCGAAGAATGGCGTCAATATCTCCTTCTCGATTCCGAAGGAAGGGGCAATGGCCTTCTTTGATGTCTTCGCGATGCCAGCAGATGCCAAAAATAAAGACGAGGCCTATCAGTTCCTCAACTACCTGTTGCGCCCGGATGTGATTGCGCATATCTCTGACCACGTGTTCTACGCGAATGCCAACAAAGAGGCGACGGCGTTGGTGAGTGCAGAAGTGCGTGATAATCCAGGTATTTATCCGCCAGCAGACGTGCGCGCGAAGATGTTCACCCTGAAAGTTCAGGATCCGAAGATTGACCGCGTCCGTACGCGTGCCTGGACCAAGGTGAAAAGCGGTAAATAACCTTTTACCGTAGGCCGGGCAAGCGAAGCGCTCCCGGCAACTGGCGCACCGTTCTGGTGCGCCTGCACCATGATTTGTTTCTGCCGGAGAGCACCCCGTGAATGATGCCACCCCACGCCCGCAGGCGAAAACCCGTAAAGCGCTGACGCCGCTCCTCGAAATCCGCAACCTGACCAAATCCTTCGATGGTCAGCACGCTGTCGATGACGTAAGTCTGACCATTTATAAAGGCGAAATCTTTGCCCTGCTGGGCGCATCAGGCTGTGGAAAATCCACGCTGTTGCGCATGCTGGCGGGGTTTGAACAACCTACTACAGGACAAATCATGCTGGATGGCGTCGACCTGTCCCAGGTGCCGCCTTATTTACGGCCCATCAATATGATGTTTCAGTCCTATGCGCTGTTTCCCCATATGACGGTGGAACAGAATATCGCCTTTGGCCTGAAGCAGGACAAACTGCCGAAAGCAGAAATTGCCAGCCGGGTCGACGAGATGTTAGGTCTGGTGCATATGCAGGAGTTCGCTAAACGCAAACCGCATCAGCTTTCCGGCGGTCAGCGTCAGCGTGTGGCGCTGGCGAGAAGCCTGGCAAAACGGCCTAAACTTCTGCTGCTCGACGAACCGATGGGCGCACTGGATAAAAAGCTGCGTGACCGTATGCAGCTCGAAGTGGTCGATATCCTTGAGCGCGTCGGCGTAACCTGCGTGATGGTGACGCACGATCAGGAAGAGGCGATGACCATGGCCGGGCGTATCGCCATTATGAACCGTGGCAAGTTTGTGCAAATCGGTGAGCCGGAAGAAATTTACGAGCACCCGACCACGCGCTACAGCGCAGAGTTTATCGGCTCGGTCAATGTCTTTGAGGGCGTAATTAAAGAGCGCCAGGAAGACGGTCTGGTGCTCTATTCTCCTGGGCTGGTGCATCCGTTGAAGGTCGATCCGGATGCGTCGGTGGTGGATAACGTGCCGGTGCACGTGGCGCTGCGTCCGGAAAAAATCATGCTCTGCGAAGAGCCGCCTGCCGACGGTTTTAACTTCGCCGTCGGTGAAGTGGTGCACATTGCCTATCTTGGCGATCTCTCCATCTATCACGTTCGCCTGAAAAGCGGACAGATGATCAGCGCCCAGTTGCAAAACGCTCACCGTTATCGCAAAGGTCTGCCGACCTGGGGCGATGAGGTGCGTCTGTGCTGGGATGCGGACAGTTGTGTGGTGTTGACGGTTTAAGGAGCGAAGATGAGTACACTTGAACCTCCGGCACGCGTAGAAAAACCAGGCGGCTTTACGTTCTGGCTGGCGCGCGTGCAGATGAAACACGGGCGCAAACTGGTGATAGCGCTGCCTTACGTCTGGCTGATCCTGCTGTTTCTGCTGCCTTTTCTGATCGTCTTTAAAATCAGTCTGGCGGAGATGGCGCGAGCGATCCCGCCGTATACGGAGCTGATGGAGTGGGCCGACGGGCAACTGTCGATCACCCTTAATCTCGGTAACTTCCTGCAGTTGACGGACGATCCGCTCTACTTTGATGCTTATCTGCAGTCACTACAGGTGGCGGGGATCTCAACGCTCTGCTGTCTGCTGCTGGGGTATCCATTGGCGTGGGCGGTGGCGCACAGCAAGCCGTCAACGCGTAATATTCTGCTGCTGTTGGTGATCCTGCCGTCGTGGACCTCGTTTTTGATCCGCGTATATGCCTGGATGGGGATACTGAAAAATAATGGCGTGTTGAATAACTTTCTGCTGTGGCTGGGCGTAATTGACCAGCCGCTGACCATTCTGCACACCAATCTGGCGGTGTATATCGGTATTGTGTACGCCTATTTGCCGTTCATGGTGCTGCCGATTTATACCGCACTGACGCGGATTGATTACTCGCTGGTGGAAGCGTCGCTGGATCTGGGTGCGCGTCCGTTGAAAACGTTCTTTAGTGTGATCGTCCCGCTGACCAAAGGCGGCATTATTGCCGGTTCTATGCTGGTGTTCATTCCGGCGGTGGGCGAGTTTGTGATCCCGGAACTGCTCGGCGGGCCAGACAGCATCATGATTGGTCGCGTGCTGTGGCAAGAGTTCTTTAACAACCGCGACTGGCCGGTGGCGTCTGCGGTCGCGATTGTCATGTTGCTGCTGCTGATCGTCCCGATTATGTGGTTTCACAAACATCAGCAAAAAAGCGGAGGGACCCACGGATGAACAACTTACCGGTAATTCGTTCGCCCTGGCGGATTGTGATTCTGGTGCTCGGGTTTACTTTCCTGTATGCACCGATGCTGATGCTGGTCATCTACTCGTTTAACAGTTCCAAACTGGTCACGGTGTGGGCTGGATGGTCAACGCGCTGGTATGGCGAACTGTTCCGCGATAGCGCAATGATGAGCGCAGTGGGGTTGAGTCTGACCATCGCCGCCTGCGCGGCGACCATGGCGGCGATACTCGGCACGATTGCTGCGGTGGTGATGGTGCGTTTTGGTCGCTTTCGCGGGTCGAACGGCTTTGCCTTTATGATCACCGCGCCGCTGGTGATGCCGGATGTGATCACCGGGCTCTCTTTGTTGCTGCTGTTTGTCGCACTGGGGCACGCTATTGGCTGGCCGTCAGATCGTGGCATGCTGACTATCTGGCTGGCACACGTCACGTTCTGTACGGCGTATGTGGCGGTGGTGATCTCCTCGCGCCTGCGTGAACTGGATCGCTCCATTGAGGAAGCGGCGATGGATCTGGGGGCGACGCCGCTGAAGGTGTTCTTTGTGATTACGCTGCCGATGATTATGCCAGCGGTGGTCTCCGGCTGGCTGCTGGCATTTACCCTGTCGCTGGACGATCTGGTCATTGCCAGCTTTGTCTCCGGACCGGGCGCGACCACGTTACCGATGCTGGTCTTCTCCAGCGTGCGGATGGGCGTTAACCCGGAAATTAACGCCCTGGCGACGCTGATACTCGGGGTGGTGGGAATTGTTGGTTTTATCGCCTGGTATTTGATGGCTCGCACGGAAAAACAGCGGATCCGCGATATCCAACGTGCAAGACGTGACTGAAGACACTAAAATCTGCCAACCTGGCTACATAATGCCGCGCTCGTCGCGGCATTGTTTTCATGGAAGACGATTCGTTGGGATTTTTTAATAAAACATCCTCATCACATGCCCGCCTGAATGTGCCCACGCTGGTGCAGGTGGCGGCGCTCGCCATTATTATGATCCGTGGGCTCGACCTGCTGATGATTTTCAACACCCTTGGCATTCGCGGACTGGGCGAGTTTATTCATCGCAGCGTGCAGACATGGAATTTAACGCTGGTTTTTCTCGGCAGCCTGATGCTGGTATTTATTGAAATCTGGTGTGCGTTTTCACTGGTGAAAGGGCGTAACTGGGCGCGCTGGATCTATCTCCTCACGCAGGTGATTGCCGCCAGCTATTTGTGGGCGGCCTCGCTGGGCTACGGCTATCCAGAGCTGTTCAGCATTGCGGGTGAGTCAAAGCGGGAGATTCTGCGTACGCTGGTAATGCAAAAACTGCCCGATATGCTGGTGCTGTTATTACTGTTTGTGCCCGCAGCCAGTCGTCGCTTCTTCCGCTTACAATAATGTGTATAATCCTCGCCCCTGTTTAGATAAAGGTTTCCGTATGCAGTGCGCACTCTATGACGCCGGTCGTTGTCGTTCCTGTCAGTGGATCACGCAGCCCGTGGGCGAGCAACTCACCGCCAAAACCGCCGATCTGCGAAATTTGCTTACCGGTTTTCCCGTCGGAGAATGGTGCGTGCCGGTCAGCGGCCCGGAGCAGGCGTTTCGCAATAAGGCGAAGATGGTGGTCAGCGGCAGCGTGGAAAAACCGTTGCTGGGCATGTTGCATCGCGATGGTACGCCAGAAGATCTGTGCGATTGCCCGCTCTATCCGGCCTCGTTTGCGCCGGTGTTTGCTGTGCTGAAACCGTTTATTGCGCGGGCCGGACTAACTCCCTACAACGTGGCACGCAAGCGGGGAGAGCTTAAGTACCTTTTGCTGACGGAAAGTCAGTTTGATGGCGGTATGATGCTGCGCTTTGTTCTGCGTTCCGACAGTAAACTGGCGCAGTTGCGTGCTGCGCTGCCGTGGTTGCAGGCGCAACTGCCGCAACTGAAGGTCATCAGCGTCAATCTTCAGCCGGTACATATGGCGATTATGGAAGGGGAGACAGAAATCTTCCTGACTGAACAGCAGGCGCTGGCGGAGCGGTTTAACGACGTGCCGCTGTGGATCCGCCCGCACAGTTTCTTCCAGACCAACCCGGCGGTGGCAAGCCAATTATATGCCACAGCGCGTGACTGGGTGCGGCAGTTGCCGGTGAACCACATGTGGGATCTGTTCTGTGGTGTCGGTGGGTTTGGTCTGCACTGCGCGACGCCGCAGATGCAGTTGACGGGAATTGAAATTGCGCCGGAAGCCATTGCTTGTGCGAAGCAGTCAGCGGCGGAACTGGGCTTAACCAATCTTCATTTTCAGGCGCTGGATTCGACGCAGTTTGCCACCGGGCAGGGGGCTGTGCCGGATCTGGTGCTGGTGAACCCGCCGCGCCGCGGAATTGGTAAATCCTTGTGTGATTACCTCAGCCGAATGGCACCGCAATTTATCATCTATTCCAGCTGTAATGCGCAGACGATGGCGAAAGACATTGCCGCATTGCCAGGCTATCGCATTGAACGGGTACAGCTTTTCGATATGTTCCCACATACCGCGCATTATGAAGTGCTGACATTGTTGCTGAAGGACGAGTCACGGTTTGCCGGATAGCGGCGATGGCGCCTTATCCGGCTTGCGAGTGAAGTGTATTTTGTAGGCCTGATAAGCGTAGCGTCATCAGGCACTCTACAGCCAATTCTCGGTCTTACTGCGGGAACCACTGGTCGTTGATTTTTTGGTACGTACCATCGGCCTTGATCGCCGCCAGCGCAGCGTTCAGTTTATCCAGCAGCACTTTATTATCCGGGCGAACCGCGATGCCGAGGCCGGTACCGAAGTACTGTGGATCGGTGACTTTCTCGGTTGCCACACCCAACTGCGGGTTAGTTTTCAGCCACTCGTTCACGACGGCGGTATCACCGAATACACCATCTATACGGCCATTTTTCAGGTCGATAAACGCATTCTGATAGCTGTCATAGGCCACGGTTTTCACTTCCGGGTGCTTGTCCTGCAAGTATTTCTGGTGAGTGGTGCCGTTTTCCATCCCGATACGTTTACCTTTCAGGTCGGCAAAGGTTTTATAGGTATCTTTCTTCGAAATTACCAGCGCCGAGTTGGCATAGTAGGGGGTCGTAAACGCCACCTGTTTGCTCCGCTCTGGGGTGATATCCATACCGGAAATCACGGCGTCATATTTTTTGAACTTGAGCGCCGGGATCAGGCTGTCAAATGCATGGTTGGTGAAAGTACATTCTGCCTGCATCTGTTTGCATAAGGCTTTTGCCAGATCGAGGTCGAAGCCGACGATTTGGTTATTGGCATCCATAGATTCGAACGGTGGATAGGTCGCAGAGACGCCAAAACTGATTTTTTCAGCGGCAGAGGCACCGAAGGTGAAAGAGGCAAGTAATGTGGCCAGAACTAACTTTTTCATGGTTGGACTCCCGTTATGATGAGGCGCCGTTTCTGCGGCATGGATTTACAATGCCAGTAAATGAATTTGTATGCAATAAAAATGATTAACTATTTTGTGATAAATAAAAAAAGACGGACAGGTTATAAACTTGTCCGTCTTGTTGGTTGTGATTTATGCAATAAAGTGCTTAGTTTCGACGTTCGAATGCCAGCGCTTTGCGCTCGATCAGACGCATCATTAACGTCAACAGGCCGTTGACGATCAGGTAGATAACTCCCGCTGCGCCGAACACCATCACATCATAGGTGCGACCGTACAGCAGCTGACCATAACCCATCACTTCCATCAGCGTGATGGTATATGCCAGAGAGGTACTTTTGAACACCAGCACCACTTCGTTGGAATACGAGGAGAGGGCGCGTTTAAAGGCATACGGCAACAGGATTGCCAGCGTGTCTTTCTTGCTCATCCCCAGCGCGCCGCAGGACTGCCACTGGCCTTCCGGAATCGCGCGAATCGCCCCGTAGAACAGTTGAGTGGTATAAGCTGCGCTGTTCAGCGACAGTGCAATCAAGGCGCACAACCACGGCTCTGACAGCAGATGCCACAGAACCGGATACTCCTGCAGAGACGGAAACTGACCCGGTCCGTAGTAGATCAAGAAGATCTGAACCAGCAGCGGCGTACCGGTAAACAGCGTGATATAGCCACGCACCAGCCAGACTACCACCGGCGTTTTCAACGTCAGAACAATCGTGAAAATCAACGCCAGAATCAGGGCAACGACAATGGATGCCACCGTCAGGGTCAGGCTGGTATGCAGTCCTTTCAGCAGTTCAGGTAAATACTCAAACATCAGCCTGGTCTCCGCTCAAAACGTGTCGCGCGCAGGTCAATGCGTTTGAGAATGTACTGGCTCACCAGCGTAATCACCAGGTAGATCGCCGCAGCGATAATGTACCAGTTAAACGGTTCCTGGGTTCGCGTGGCGATACTCTTGGTTTGCAGCATCAGGTCGTTGACGCTGATGAGGCTCACCAGCGCGGTATCTTTCAGCAATACCAGCCACTGGTTGCCCAGCCCCGGCAGCGCATGACGCCACATTTGCGGCATCACCAGCCGGAAGAAAATGGCGGTCTTCGACAGTCCCAACGCCTGGCCGGATTCCCACTGCCCCAGCGGTACCGCTTTTAGCGCGCCGCGCAACGTTTGAGACGCATAGGCTGCGTAGAGCAGAGAGAGGGCAATCACCCCACACAGGAAGGGGCTGACGTCGAAGTTTTCGATCTCCATTCGTACCGGAATCTGCACGACGCCCAGATTGATCGTAAAGCCATCAGAGAGCATCAGCAGCAGTTGAGAGGAGCCGAAATAGATAAACAGCACCACCAGAATTTCCGGCAGGCCGCGTAAAATGGTGACCAGCGCGGAACCCGTCCACGCGACAGGACGCCATTTCACTGACTCCCAGACGGCGAAAAGCATTGCCAGCGCCAGGCCGAGGATCAGTGCACAAACGGCAAGGCCGACGGTCATCCCGGCGGCGCTTGCAAGTGGGAAAAATTCGTTCATCAAGGCTTACTTCTGGAACCATTTGTTATAGATGGTCTCGTAAGTCCCATCTTTCTTCACTTTTTCCAGCGCAGTGTTGAATTTCTGCTGCAGTTCCTCATTGCCCTGGCGTACGGCGATGCCGAGGCCGGTGCCGAAGTAATCTTTATCCGTCACTTTGTCGCCAACCGGCGCCAGCTTCGGATTGTCTTTCAGCCACTCTGTGACCACCGCGGTATCACCGAACACACTGTCAATACGGCCGTTTTGCAGATCCAGTTTCGCATTCTGGTAGCTGTCATACGGAACGGTAGTGATTTCCGGGTGCTTATCCATGATGAATTTCTGGTGAGTGGTGCCATTCTGCACGCCCACTTTCTTGCCTTTCAGCTGATCAACGCCAGTGAATTTACCCTGCTGACCAATGAACAGCGCGGAGTTGTCATAGTAAGGGGTCGTGAACAGCACCTGTTTTTCACGCTCGGGCGTGATATCCATCCCGGCCATCACCGCGTCGAAACGGCGGAATTTCAGGCTTGGGATCAGGCTGTCAAATGCCTGGTTGGTAAAGGTACAGGTCGCGTCGATCTCTTTACACAGCGCATTGGCCAGATCGACATCAAAGCCGACAATCTTGTTATTAGCGTCCATGGATTCAAACGGAGGATAGGACGCTTCGGTCGCAAAACGAATGGTCTGGGCTGCTGTAGCGGAAAGGCTAAAGCCTGCGATAAGCGCGGCAATCAGAACTTTTTTCATTGTGTTGTCCCGAATCTTAGTGAGAGAGATAGTTTTTAAATGCTTCGGTCTGCGGGTCGGCAAAGCAACTCGCATTACCCTGCTCGACGATATGACCGTTTTCCATATACACGACGCGGCTGGCGGTTTTACGCGCCACTTCCACTTCGTGCGTCACGATCACTTGTGTAATTTTAGTTTCCGCCAGTTCACGAATGATGCTGACGATCTGCGCGGTAATTTCCGGGTCCAGCGCGGCGGTGGGTTCATCAAACAGCAACACCTGCGGCTCCATCATCAACGCGCGGGCAATGGCCACACGCTGCTGTTGTCCGCCGGAGAGATGCAGCGGATAGCGATCGCTATAAGGTTTCAGGCGCAGGCGTTCAAGCAGCTTTTCGGCGCGCGCCAGTGCCTGATCTTTCGACAGACCCAGCACGCGGCAGGGTGCCTCAATCAGATTCTGTTGCACAGTGAGGTGCGGCCACAGATTGTATTGCTGAAAGACCATTCCGACGTTCTGACGCAGCTCGCGAATTGCTTTATCTGACGGCGTCTTGCGGAAATCGAAGTGATTTCCCGCAATGTTAAGCGTACCGGAACGCGGCATCTCAAGCAGATTGAGTACCCGCAGCAGTGAGCTTTTACCGGCCCCGCTTGGGCCCAGTAACACCAGTGTTTCACCCTGCGGGCAATCCAGCGTGATATCGAACAGCGCCTGATGCGCGCCGTAGAAGCAGTTAATGCCGTTTAATTGAATACTCATTGATGCTCGTATACTGGCCGTCTGATAGCTATTGAAGCCGCAGATAGTACCTTTGACAGAATAGTTATGCAATATTTATGCTTTAAAAGTTAAATATAACGCGCATTTCTCATTAAACATAGCACAAAATAGCGAGGGGGAAGGTCGGTAAGAACAATTGTCGGCATTCCATGCAGAATGCCGGACAATTTACGGGGGGACAATTTTTAGCGCGTTTAAGCGGAGAGATTAACGGTTTTCAACCGACTGACGAAGCGTACCGGCCGGGGCATGCACGCTGCCGCCGAGATAGCGAACATCATCAATGGCCCAGCACTGGCCTTCACGGATCATCAGCACTTCATCCTGCCAGTTCTGATCGCCCTGTTTCAGCGCAACGCGTAGCGGGATGTTTCGTGCATCACTATTCGGAATGGTCGAGGCGCTGGCAACACTGGCGCTGTCCGGCGGCGTGGCGCGGCTGGAGAACGGATCGCTGCTCATCAATTGACGATGCGCACTGTCACGACTGGCATCCGACAGCAGTTTCGCCAGGCTGTCGCTCAGATAAGGGCGCAGGGCGGTGAGATCATTACTGCGGTGCTGGATACGATAGTCATAGAATTGTTGAGCCACACTGTCCGGGCCGCCATCCACACAGGCCCCCGCACGCGGCCCGTTGTCTTTATAGGCTGGCGTGACGGTAGTGCAGGCGCTGAGCAGCAGCGCGCAAGGGATGAGCAGGGAGAGTTTCGAATAGCGCATAGTGATTTCCTTATAAGCGTTCTGCCATGAGTCTTCTAAGATAACAGTCATCTACGATAATCAATTATATCCTTTCAATGATAGTGTATGGCGCTGATAATGTGCTGAATGTAACCAGGAGAGACATCATGCAATTTTCGACAACCCCCACGCTCGAAGGACAAAGCATCGTGGAATACTGCGGTGTGGTCACAGGCGAAGCCATTCTGGGCGCGAATATTTTCCGGGACTTTTTTGCCGGTATCCGCGATATCGTCGGCGGTCGTTCAGGCGCTTACGAAAAAGAGTTACGCAAAGCGCGTGAAATTGCTTTCGCAGAGCTGGGCGAGCAGGCGAAAGCGCTGGGCGCTGACGCCGTCGTGGGCATTGATATCGATTATGAAACGGTCGGCAAAGACAGCAGCATGCTGATGGTCAGCGTCAGCGGGACGGCGGTGAAAACGCGTCGATGAGAAAGGGGTTATGGCTGGCGGCCTTTGCGTTACTGCTGACGGGATGCGCGGGCGAAAAAGGGATCGTTGATAAAGACGGTTATCAGCTTGATACCCGTCATCAGGCGCAGGCGGCATATCCGCGCATCAAAGTGTTGGTGATCCACTATACCGCGGATGACTTCGATAGCTCGCTGGCGACGCTGACGGATAAAAACGTCAGTTCGCATTATCTGATCCCGTCCGTGCCGCCGTTGCATCGTGGTAAACCGCGTATCTGGCAACTGGTGCCGGAACAGGATCTGGCGTGGCATGCCGGTATCAGTTTCTGGCGCGGCGCGACGCGCATCAACGACACCTCGATTGGCATTGAGCTGGAAAATCGCGGCTGGCAAAAATCGGCGGGTGATAAATATTTTGCCCCGTTTGAGCCTGCGCAGATTCAGGCGCTGATCCCGCTGGCAAAAGACATTATCGCCCGTTACGACATCAAGCCACAGAACGTGGTCGCGCATGCGGATATTGCCCCACAGCGAAAAGACGATCCCGGTCCGCTGTTTCCCTGGCGAGCGCTGGCAGCACAAGGCATTGGCGCCTGGCCCGATGCGCAGCGGGTAAATTTCTACCTCGCTGGGCGGGCGCCGCATACGCCCGTTGAGATGGCCTCACTGCTGGATCTGTTGTCGCGTTATGGGTATGAGGTGAAGCCTGAAATGACCGCGCGTGAACAGCAGCGCGTTGTGATGGCGTTTCAGATGCACTTCCGCCCGACGTTGTGGAACGGCGTTGCCGATGCCGAAACGCAGGCGATTGCTGAGGCGTTACTGGAAAAGTATGGGCAAGGTTAGCGATGCAGTTTTCCGTGGTCGCGCAACCACGCGGCCGTTTTCACAATACCTTCATCCAGCGTCACCACCGGCTTATACCCCAGTTCCGTTTCGGCACGGCTGATATCCAGCGTAAAATCGAAATTCAGCTTCGACACCCCGTAGTGGGTTAACGCCGGCTCTTTGGCAGACTTATTGCCAAAGTGCTCCAGGCTGCGGGCAATCATATCCAGCATCGGATAGGGCACGGAACGGATCCGGCAGTGAATATTCAGTTCATCAATCAGCTTTTGCACGATACTGCGCAGGGTTCTGGGTTCGCCGTTGGTGATGTTGTACACCCGACCGGACGGCAGGCTGTCGCACAGTTCCTGACTCGCCAGCCACATCGCGTGGATTGCGTTCTCATAGTAGGTCATATCGACCATCGCGCTGCCGCCGTGCGGCAACAGCACGCTGCCGTAGTGGTGCATCATGTGCGCCAGACGGGGAATAAACACTTTGTCGTGTGGGCCAAACAGGCTCTGTGGGCGCAACACCGTAAACCGGGTCTGCGGGTTGGCCTGGGCCAGCAGGCTGATGACCTCTTCGCCAGCGGCTTTGCTGCGGGCAAATTCGTTGGCAAAGCGGTGCGGGTGAAAATCTTCTTTGATATCGCGATGATGGTGATAATCGAAATAAAGCGATGGAGAGGAAATATGAACAAAGTTACGCACGCCCCATGCGACGGCCCATTCGCCAAGACGGCGGGTCGCACGTACGTTTGCCAGATCAAAGGCTTCCTGAGTTCCCCAGGGTGAGGTGAAACTTGAGCAGTGCCACAGCGTATCGATGCCCGCAAGCATAACCTTCGCCTGCGAAGAGACCAGCTCGGTCAGATCCGCATGCACAAACTCCGCGCCCATTTTTTCGAGCAGTTTACCCATCGCTTCGTTGCGACCGGTCGCTCTGACGCTGATGCCTTTGTTGCGCAAAAACTCAACCGCGTTTCGTCCTAAGCCGCTGGTTGCGCCGGTAACCAGTACCTTCATATCAGTCCACTGTGTTTAATAAAACGTCGTGCGCATTCTTCCGTGAATTACGTCGGTATGCAATGGGAAACGTGAAACAATACAGTAAGTTTTTACGATTTATCTGTGATTTGTTCTGCAAGTCTGGCAATTTTATTTGCCATCCCCCGGAAAATAAACAGGTGCGCCGGGATCATCAGCAGCCAGTAGAAAAGCCCTGGCATACCGTGCGGATGCCACCAGGCACGCACGTCAATTTCGCGATGATCGCCCTTATCGTCAAGGGTAAAGCTCAGCCGTCCCAGGCCTGGCGCTTTCATGCCAAACAGCAGCGTGAGCTGTTTTTCTGGCTCGACGATAATCACTTTCCAACTGTCTACAGTATCGCCCGGTTGAAGCAGTTCGTGTTCAGGGCGACCTTTTGCCAGCCGATGCCCGACTAGCAGATCCAGCGCGGCCCGGATCTTCCACAATCCATTGCCAAAGAAATAGCCCTCTTTGCCGCCAAGACGGTTCACTACCCGCCACAACGCCGGCAAACTGGCGGATGTCTTTACGGTAAACCCGGCCTGTTTGGCGAAAAAACCGTATTCCGGTCGCCAGCGGGCAAACGCCTGCGCGTCGTAACCCCAGTCGCTGGAGTTCACCAGTTTCTCCTCTTCCTTCAGCGTGCTGCGTACAGCATCGTCAAAGGCGATAAGCTTTTGGGGTATCAACGCCCGTAGTTCGCTGTCATCGGCCAGCAGATCGTGTCTGAGGCCCTGTATCAACGCTTTCGCGGTGGTAGGCGGCACCGAGGTGATGACATTCAGGAACCAGACGGAAATCCAACGGGTGGGAAAGGGGATGGGGATAAGCCAGCGATGCTTGCCGCTCACCGTCATGAAATGTTCGAACTGCTGCTGATAGCTAAGCACCTGTGGCCCGGCGGCTTCAAAGATCCGATGCTCACGGGACGGGTGATCCAGCAAGGCCACCAGATAATGCAGCAGGTTTTCCAGCGCGATGGGCGTGGTACGTGAGCGCACCCAGCGCGGCGGGGTCAGCACCGGCAGGTTGTAGACCATGTCGCGCATCACTTCAAAAGCGGCGGAACCGGCTCCGACGATGATCCCGGCGCGCAGTTCCGTTACCGGTACGCCAGACTCGCGCAGGGTATCGGCGGTGATCTGCCGCGCCCGCAGGTGGTCAGACTGCTCGTGTTCCGGTGCCTGCAAGGAACTGAGAAAAATCAGTTGCCCGACCGGCGTTTCACGCAGAGCATCACGCACGTTAAGCGCGACCTGACGCTCATGGGCAATGAAATCGCCGCCTTCTCCCATACCGTGTACCAGATAGTAGACGGTATCAACATTCGTCAACAGAGACGCAAGCTGCGTCGGCCAGTTCAGATCGACCTTATGACAGCTGACGTTGGGCAACTGCTGTTTGTCCAGTCGTTCAATGCGACGTGCCACCGCCAGTACCTGATGTCCTTGCTGGCTGAGCGCCTGCACCAGATGTTGACCAATGTAACCACTGGCGCCAAGAACCACTATGCGTTGCGGCACATCTCTCTCCTTAACGAGTCAGGAACGCGCGCCAGTGGGCGACGACATCAGCAAGCTGTTCCCGTGAAACATCCAGATGGGTCACCAGACGGGCAATCGGCGACGCGTTGATCAGCACGCCCTGTGCCTTCATGTACTCACCCAGCGCTACGGCGTTGGCCTCACCGACGCGGACAAACAGCATATTGGTGTCGTGACGCATCACGTCCGCCCCGGCTTCCCGTAGCTGCTCTGCAAGCCAGGCCGCGTTGTCGTGATCGTCCTGCAGGCGCGCAACGTTATTTTTCAGGGCATACAGTCCAGCTGCCGCCAGGATACCGGCCTGACGCATGCCGCCACCGGTCATTTTGCGCCAGCGGGTCGCACGCTTAATGTAATCGTGGCTGCCGACCAGTAGCGATCCGACCGGCGTCCCCAGCCCTTTGGACAGGCAGATGGTAAAGGAGTCGCAATACTGCACGACCTCTTTGAGTTCACAGCCGTACGTCACGACAGCGTTAAAAATACGTGCGCCATCGACATGCAGCGCCAGACCGCGCTCACGGGTAAATTCCCATGCCTCTTTCAGATACTCTCGTGGCAGGACTTTGCCGTTGTGGGTATTTTCGAGGCTTAACAGGCGGGTACGGGCAAAGTGGATGTCATCTGCCTTTATTTTGGCGGCGACTTTATCCAGCGGTAACGTTCCGTCTGGCGCAGCGTCAATCGGCTGCGGCTGAATGCTGCCGAGCACCGCCGCGCCGCCGGCTTCATACAGATAGTTATGTGCCCCCTGACCGGCGATATACTCTTCGCCACGCTCGCAGTGGCTCAGTAGCGCCACGAGGTTGGCCTGGGTGCCGGTGGGTAAAAATAACGCCGCTTCTTTACCTGAAAGGTCAGCGGCGTAGTGCTGGAGAGCGTTAACGGTAGGGTCATCCCCGTACACGTCGTCCCCCACCGGGGCGGCCATCATTTCTTCAAGCATGGCGCGACTCGGACGGGTGACGGTATCACTGCGTAGATCAATCATTGCACATCCCTATTGTTTGAAAGGCGATGTGCATTGTTTTACCTGAGCCAGTTGGTTTTTGCCAGTTCGATCACCTCATCGCCGCGACCGCTGATGATGGCGCGCAGCATATACAGGCTGAAGCCTTTGGCCTGCTCCAGTTTGATCTGCGGCGGAATGGCCAGTTCTTCTTTTGCAACAACTACATCCACCAGCACCGGGCCGTCGATTGACAGGGCGCGCTGTAGTGCTTCATCAACGTCTGCGGCTTTTTCCACCCGAATACCGGTGATGCCGCACGCTTCGGCAATGCGCGCAAAATTAGTGTCGTGCAACTCCGTACCGTCAGTGAGATAACCACCGGCCTTCATCTCCATCGCCACAAAGCCCAGCACGCTGTTGTTAAAGACCACGATTTTGACCGGGAGCTTCATCTGGACCACCGACAGGAAATCCCCCATCAGCATACTGAATCCGCCGTCGCCGCACATGGCAATGACCTGACGTCCCGGTGCGGTGGCCTGTGCGCCCAGCGCCTGCGGCATGGCGTTAGCCATCGAACCGTGGTTAAACGAGCCCAACAGACGGCGCTTGCCGTTCATTTTCAGGTAGCGGGCGGCCCACACCGTCGGCGTACCGACGTCGCAGGTAAAGATGGCGTCATCGGCGGCAAAATGGCTGATTTGTTGCGCCAGGTACTGCGGGTGAATTGCCTTTTCGCTGGGTTTGGCAAGATCGTCGAGGCCCTTACGCGCATCGCGATAATCGCTCAATGCCTTATCGAGGAATTTACGTTCGGTTTTCTCTTCCACCAGCGGCAGCAGTGCCGTCAGCGTGGCTTTGATATCGCCTACCAGCGCCATATCGACCTTACTGTGCGCGCCGATACTGGCGGGATTGATATCAATCTGAATAATTTTGGCGTCAGTTGGGTAGAACGCGCGGTAAGGGAACTGCGTACCGAGTAGCACCAGCGTATCGGCATTCATCATGGTATGGAAGCCGGATGAGAAGCCGATCAATCCGGTCATCCCCACATCATATGGGTTGTCGTATTCGACATGTTCTTTACCGCGCAGGGCGTGAACGATAGGTGCCTTAATTTTGGCGGCAAACTCGACCAGTTCTTTATGCGCACCCGCGCAGCCGCTGCCGCACATCAGGGCGATGTTGCTGGAGTAGCGTAACAGTTGGGCCAGCTTTCTTAACTCTTCTTCTGCGGGCGTGACGATCGGTAAGGGCGCGTGATACCAGTGGCTGCTGGCGCTTTCTGGCGCCGGTTTTAATGCCACATCGCCTGGTAATACCACCACCGAGACGCCGCGATTGAGCACCGCTTTGCGCATGGCAATCGCCAGGACCTGGGGGATCTGTTCCGGGCTGGAAACAAGCTCGCAATAGTGGCTACATTCGCGGAACAGTTCTTGTGGGTGCGTCTCCTGGAAATAGCCGCTGCCAATTTCGCTGGACGGAATGTGGGCGGCGATGGCCAGCACCGGGACGTGGTTACGATGACAATCAAACAGACCGTTGATCAGATGCAGGTTACCGGGTCCACAAGACCCTGCGCAAACCGCCAGTTCACCGGTCAGTTGCGCCTCCGCACCCGCCGCAAACGCGGCAACTTCTTCATGACGGGTCGACATCCACTCAATCGTTCCCATGCGATTGAGGCTGTCGCTCAGGCCGTTCAGCGAATCGCCCGTCACGCCCCAGATACGTTTCACACCTGCCTGTTCCAGTGTTTTAGCAATAAAAGCGGCAACCGTTTGTTTCATGGTTTTCCATCTCCTTAATTGTGATACCGGTTACAAGTTTAGATGAAGATAGTGATTACGCTGCGTGGCACCCCCTTATTTTCAGCGGCTTCCTTTCAGGGGGGATAACGCGTAGCGTGAAAAAATCAGAGTGAACCAGGGGTAAATTCAGATGCTTATCACATTGTTAAATGCAGTGAATCGGATGCTGACGCACGAGGATTTTGGCAAGTTTTTATTACGCCTGGCGGTTGGGGGATTGATGCTGTTTCACGGGCTGCATAAGCTGTTTGCCGGGATTGATGGCATTAGCGGAATGCTGATTGCCAAAGGGTTACCGGGCTTTATTGCGTACGGCGTACTGGTGGGGGAAGTGATTGCGCCTTGTCTGATTATTCTCGGGATCCTGACGCGTCCTGCGGCGCTGGTGCTGGCATTCACCATGATTGTGGCGTGGCTGATGGTCGGGATGAATGAAACCTGGGCGCTGGATAAAACTGGCGCCTGGGCAATTGAAAGTCTGATCTATTTCTTTATCGGCGCACTGGTGGTGGCGTTTCTCGGTGCGGGACGGTTTTCGGTTGCGGGTAATTCAGCCTGGCGGTAAAAAAAAGCCCGGACGAACCGGGCTTTGTTGACTCAGGCGAGCACTAAGTCGCCCTGCGGGTGACAGGAGCAGGCCAGTACGTAGCCTTCGGCGATTTCAGCATCGGTTAGCGTCATGGTGCTGCTGACCGTATAGTCGCCGGAAACCACTTTGGTTTTACAGCACCCGCAGACGCCCGCGCGGCAGGCAACGGTGACGGGCACCTTGTTGCTTTCCAGCGCATCCAGCAGCGTCGTACCGACCGGCGCGTAAAATTCTTTCGCTGGCTGCAGCTTAGTGAATTTCAGACCGCTGGTTACCGCTTCCGCTACCGGGGTGAAGAACTGTTCTTTAAAGAAGCGCGTGACACCCAGCGCTTTCACTTCCCGCTCGACCAGATCCATATACGGCGCCGGGCCACAGGTCATCACCGTGCGGGAGGCCAGATCCGGTACCTGTTGCAACAGCGCAGTGGTCAGGCGACCGGCGACAAAACCGGCCGTGGCGTTGTTTTCCGCCACCAGCGTGACCGGATACTGACGCCATTCTTCGGCAAAAATGACATCCTGCGGCGAGCGCACGTTGAAGATCACCTGTACGTCAGCATGCGGACGGTACTTCGCCAACCAGCGGCGCATCGACATGATCGGCGTGACGCCACAACCGGCTGCCAGCATCAGGAACTTATCATCGGCTTTGTCTTCGCAGATGAAATCGCCCATTGCATCGGACAGCCAGAGGTAGTCGCCGCGCTTCACGTCGCGGGTTAACCACTGTGAGCCCGCACCGTCGTCAATCCGGCGAACGGTCAGCGTAATGTACTCGCTGACGCCCGGCGTTGAAGAGAGCGTGTAAGCGCGCAGCGTTTCCGCCGAATTACGCACGCTGATCAGTGCATACTGCCCGGCGCGATACGGATAATAGTCGTGGCACAGCAACGAAATTGTCCATACATCCGGCGTTTCCTGATGGATGTGATGAACCTGCATCCGCCATGGGCACTGATGAGTTGGCATTGTCATTTTTTTACTCCTTACGCGCTCAGCAACTGCTTCATGTCTTCTTCAACGGTGGTCACGGAACGTAGACCAAATTTCTCGTTGAGTACCGCCAGCAGATCCGGCGTGAAGAAACCAGGCGCCGTCGGGCCAGTAACGATGTTTTTCACACCGAGAGACAGCAGGGTCAGCAGAATGACAATCGCTTTCTGTTCAAACCAGGAGAGTACCAGCGACAGCGGCAGGTCGTTTACGCCACAGCCCAGTTTCTCTGCCAGCGTCACTGCCAGAATGATAGCGGAGTACGCATCGTTACACTGACCGGCATCAACCAGACGCGGCAGGCCTTCGATATCGCCGAACTCCAGCTTGTTGAAGCGATATTTACCGCAGGCCAGGGTCAGGATCAGGCAATCATCCGGTACGCTGGTGGCGAAATCAGTGAAGTAGTTACGTTCGCCGCGCGCGCCGTCACAGCCGCCAACCAGGAAGATGTGACGCAGTTTTTCACGGCTCACCAGATCGATCAGGGTGTCCGCCGCGCCCAGCAGGGTCTGACGACCGAAACCGACGGTGATCAGGTGTGGAATTTCGCTGTACGGGAAGCCTGCCATTTGCTGGGCCTGCGCGATAACCGGACCGAAGTCATCGCCTTCCAGGTGGCTCACACCCGGCCAACCGACGATGCTGCGAGTCCAGATACGATCGTCGTAACTGCCAACGGTCGGGTCGATGATGCAGTTAGAGGTCATCACGATAGGGCCAGGGAAGCGGGCGAATTCGACCTGCTGGTTCTGCCAGCCGCTACCGTAGTTACCAATCAGATGTTTGAATTTACGCAGTTCCGGATAACCGTGCGCGGGCAGCATTTCACCGTGGGTGTAGACGTTAACGCCCGTACCTTCGGTTTGTTCCAGCAGGTTATACAGATCTTTCAGGTCATGACCTGAGATCAGGATGCACTTCCCTTCGGTCGCTTTCACGTTAACCTGGGTCGGCGTCGGGTGGCCGTATTTAGTGGTTTCACCGGCATCCAGAATGCTCATCACTTTGAAGTTCATCTGGCCGATTTCCATTGAGCACTCCAGCAGAGCGTTCATATCGGAAGGCCAGGTGCCCAGCCACGCCATGATTTTATGGTACTGCGCGTAGATATCGTTGTCGTACTTCCCGAGAACGTGCGCGTGCTCCATATAGGCCGCCGCCCCTTTCAGACCGTACAGGCACAACAGACGCAGGCCGAGAATGTTCTCGCCAATCGCGGCTTTGTCTTTGTTCGGGGTAAATTCGGCGGCCTGACGCTGCAGGTCGCCCAGATCGTCGCTAACCAGTTGCAGGTCAGCCATTGGGTTATCGCAGTGCGCATTGGCGTCAACGCTCAGGCATTGGGTTTTTAGCGCTTCACGCATCGCGATAGCGTCGCGTGCATAGCCAACGATACGTGGAGAATCGAAGTTAACGTTGGTCAGCGTGGAGAAGAAAGCACGCGGGGCAAAGTTATCAACGTCATGATTAATGATGCCATATTCACGAGCTTTAGTCGCCCATGCAGACAGACCTTGTAGGGAGGCGATCAGCAGATCCTGCAGATCAGAGGTTTCAGCCGTTTTACCGCACATACCCTGCGCGTAAGAGCAGCCGTTTCCTGCCGGAGTACGGATGGTTTGTTCACATTGCACACAAAACATGGTCACACCTTTAAAGTTATATTTGATATACATGTTTAAGATTATGCCTGTACGCAGAGGGATAAAAGGGATTTCTGATACAACTTACAGGGAGATTGATTTAGCGCAATTTTGGCGGCAGTGGCCTACCGCCAAAGAGGGCGTTAAGCGGAGAAAAAAGCCATCAAAATGGGCACCAGCAAACTGAGGACAAAGCCGTGAACAATCGCCGCTGGAACCATCTCCAGCCCACCGGTACGCTGTAAAACCGGCAGGGTAAAGTCCATTGACGTGGCACCACACAGTCCCAGTGCAGTAGAACGGCTGCGGCGTACCAGACCCGGGATCAGCATAATCGCGAGCAGTTCGCGCGCCAGATCGTTAAAGAACGCGGCGCTGCCGATCACCGGACCGTAGGATTCGGTCAGCAAAATACCAGAAAGGGAGTACCAGCCAAAACCCGACGCCATCGCCAGCGCGGTTTTCACTGGCAGACCGAGAATCAACGCGTTAATCAGGCCGCCAATCATGGAACTGGCGACGACCACGACCGCCACAATCATGCCTCGCCGGTTCAGGACAATCTGCTTTAACGTCATCCCGCTATTGCGTAACTGGATGCCGACCAACAACAGCAGCAGGATCAGCGTATATTCGCTTGCTTCTGTGGCGTGTTGCAAAATGGGCAGCGCGCTCAATCCCAGCAAAAAGCCAACCACCACCACGCCGCACAGTTTCAGCGACTCAAGCGCCATCGCGATACGGGAGGGCAGTTTCTCTTGTTGATGATGATGTCGCCAGGGTAATGCGCGTTCCAGCCACAGTAATGCGGCAATATTGCACAGCAAAATAACGGTAATGCTAACGGCGGAATAGTGAAATATCGCCAGCAAATTGCTCGCCAGATTATCCAGAAAGGCCAGGCTGATCCCCATAAAAAAGAGAATCAGATAAACCATCCAGCTCAATAGTCGATTGATCAGTTTTAATGCCGCGGAGTGCCGAAGCGGAATGAGATAACCTGCTATCAGCGGAAGCAGAATGATGAGAAGTCCTGAAAACATGAACAGCCGGGTCCTTTGAATTAGCGAGACAGCGCCATGACACTACCCAATTACGCGGGTTCAGTAAAGATGCAAAATAAAAGCCGGACAAGGTCCGGCTGAAGCGCGTTTGACCCGACGGGTATGCGCCGTCGGGTGTTCTGACATTAATCGCGTTTTTCGAGCAGCGTACGGTAAATAAGACCGCCGAGAATCCCGCCAATAATTGGCATCACCCAGAATAACCACAGTTGTTCTAACGCCCAACCGCCCTGGAAGATAGCGACCGCGGTACTCCGCGCCGGGTTCACAGACGTATTGGTCACCGGAATGCTGATCAAGTGGATAAGGGTTAATGCCAGACCGATAGCGATCGGCGCAAAACCTGCCGGTGCATGTTTGTCCGTTGCGCCGTGAATCACCAGCAAGAAGCCGGCAGTCAGCACGATTTCGATAATAATCGCGGACAGCATGGAGTAGCCACCCGAAGAGTGCTCGCCATAACCGTTGGAGGCGAAACCGCTGGCGGTTGCATCAAAACCAGCTTTACCGCTGGCAATTAAATACAGGACTGCCGCTGCAATAATACCGCCGACTACCTGGGCAATAATGTAGCCAATAACCTCTTTTGCCGGGAAACGGCCGCCAGCCCATAAGCCTAATGTCACCGCCGGATTAAAATGCCCGCCGGAAATATGGCCAACAGCAAAGGCCATGGTTAATACGGTCAGGCCGAAGGCCAGGGCAACACCCGCAAAACCAATACCTAATTCCGGAAACGCTGCTGCCAGAACGGCGCTGCCGCAGCCACCAAAAACAAGCCAAAATGTACCAAAACATTCGGCTGCTAATTTTCTCAACATATCCACCTCAATGTAAAAAATAACCACAAAAAAATAGTGGCAATCAATATTTATTGTCTGCCTGAATGACGACAAATAAATAGCTCGCTATTTTAAAAACGATCGTCATCCGTTCTCTAGTCAAATAAAACCCGTTAGTTTGATTTAGGGCAATGCGGCGTCATTCCTTCCATAGATTTCTCTTAAGGGAAGTGTAGTGCAAAGTCCTGTGAAAATGGATTGTCAAAAACGGATTTATTTTTTGCATCCTGCAAAACGTGCGTTTCTGTATTACGAATGAAAGAGTAAAGAATAAATCGTTCATCCTTCAGACAGTTAGCTTGCGTAATAATATGCCTGTCACGTCCCGCGCCGGGTTTTGCGGTTATACTGCGAGGAGAGTAAAGGGAAAGTGAAGATTTTCTGGAGGATACATGATTCTCGAACGCGTTGAGATAGTGGGATTTCGCGGTATCAATCGACTGTCGTTGATGCTCGAGCAGAATAACGTCCTGATCGGTGAGAACGCCTGGGGTAAATCAAGTTTACTGGATGCGTTAACACTCCTGCTGTCACCCGAATCTGAGTTGTATCATTTTGACCGCGATGATTTCTGGTTTCCTCCTGGTGATATGAAAGGCCGCGAACATCATCTGCATATCGTACTGACGTTTCGTGAATCTCAGCCTGGGCGCTACCGGGTTCGCCGCTATCGGCCGCTCGAGGCGTGCTGGGCACCGTGTCACGATGGTTTTCAACGCATCTTTTATCGACTTGAAGGCGAATGTGGCGAGGATGGCAGCGTGATGACGCTGCGCAGTTTTCTCGACGGTGACGGGCATCCGCTGGCGGTAGACGATATCAACGAACAGGCGCGGCATCTGGTGCGCCTGATGCCGGTGCTGCGTTTACGCGATGCGCGGTTTATGCGCCGTATTCGTAACGGCACGGTGCCGGAGGTTGCTGATGTCGAAGTCACCGCCCGCCAACTGGATTTTCTCGCCCGCGAACTGGCGATGCGTCCGCAGAATCTCACCGACGGACAGATTCGGCAGGGACTCTCGGCGATGGTGCAACTGCTTGAGCACTATTTTACCGAGCAGGGCACTTCGCAGTCCCGCCACCGCTTAATGCGCCGACGCTCCACCAACGAACAGCGAAGCTGGCGCTATCTCGATATTATCAACCGGATGATCGACAAACCGGGAGGACGTACTCACCGGGTGATTCTGTTGGGGCTGTTCTCCACGCTGTTGCAGGCGAAGGGCACGGTCAGGCTGCATAAAGACGCCAGACCACTGCTGTTGGTAGAAGATCCGGAAACGCGTCTGCATCCCATCATGCTGTCAGTGGCATGGCAGTTGCTGAATCTGCTACCGCTTCAGCGTATCACCACCACCAACTCGGGCGAGTTGCTCTCGCTGACCCCGGTGGAACATGTCTGCCGTCTGGTGCGTGAATCCTCACGCGTGGCGGCCTGGCGACTGGGACCGGGGGGGCTGAGCGCAGAGGATGGTCGACGCATTGCGTTCCACATTCGCTTTAACCGTGCTTCCTCGCTGTTTGCCCGCTGCTGGCTGCTGGTGGAAGGGGAAACAGAAACCTGGGTTATCAACGAACTGGCCCGTCAGTGCGGTCATCACTTTGATGCCGAAGGGATTAAGGTGATCGAATTCGCGCAGTCCGGTCTTAAACCGCTGGTGAAATTCGCCCGGCGGATGGGCATTGAGTGGCACGTGCTGGTGGATGGTGATGAAGCCGGGAAAAAATATGCCGCCACGGTGCGCAGCCTGCTGAATAACGACCGGGAAGAGGAGCGCGAACACCTGACGACGCTGCCAGCGCTGGATATGGAACACTTTATGTACCGGCAGGGGTTTGCCGATGTTTTTCACCGGGTGGCGCAAATCCCGGAAAATGTGCCAATGAATATGCGCAAAATCATTTCGAAGGCGATCCATCGCTCATCGAAGCCCGACTTAGCCATCGAAGTGGCGATGGAAGCCGGGCGGCGAGGTGTGGATGCGGTGCCGACGCTGCTGAGAAAAATGTTCTCCCGGGTGCTGTGGCTGGCGCGCGGCAGAGCGGACTAACCCTGTAAGCACTGCGGAACCTGCGTGACAACGCTGTCGAGCAGCGCATAGCGGCGGCGGTATTCAGCCCGTTTTTTGCTGGCGATATCCGCCTCGCTTTTTCGCGCAATGGTCAGCGGCAGCGAGAAGTAATCTCCTTGCGTTTTTTCACCGCCCAGGGACGCCCAGAAGGCGTCGTAGTCGGCATGCATTTGCGTTTTTTTGTCCATATAGCGCCAACTGCGATAAACATGCACCGCGTTGCTGACCGCCAGAATCTGCTCCGCCCTGGCGATGTGCGCGAACTGACACAGCGCTTCCATTACCACTCTTTTGGGGAACAGGCCGTAACAGGCTTTCGTGGCCTGCTGAATAACCTCATGTGGAACATCATTTGCCGCGCCCTGCAAGCCGCCAATAAACAGGGTGCGTTTTCCGTTTAGCGTGCAGAATGTGAAGGTAATTTCTGCCAGAATACGCATCTGCTCGTCGCGGATCACGACGGTACTTTCACCTTCTTTATCCAGTGAGACCAGGCTGACTAAATCAAGCTGGAATGACGCACCGTCTTTGGCCTCAAATTTTGCCAGATTGAGACCGTTCTGGCTTAAATAACGGGCCAGTTGTTCGCGGCTGAATAACTGACGCAGCAGGTCATAATGACTACAGAGCGCGGTCAGTGCGGTTTCGCGCTTAATATTCACCGCCATATACGGGCGATGCAGACGAATTGGCAACCGGGGTTGTCGGGCCAGCAGCGTATTCAGCTCAGGCCATTGGGTCAGGTTTTCCAGCAACTGACGGGTAGCCCTTGGCATCAGTAACGAGCGAATTAAAAACTTACGGCGAAAGCTGGCCTTCCGCCAGAATTTACCCGGCAGTAATTGACCCCTTGTCAGGCGCATAAATAATTGTAAAGGAGACGCAACGTCTGAAGTGTAAAAGGTATTATCAGTAATCTGTGACATGATCATAATCCGCAATGCGATGATTGTGGAAATTGAAACACGCTGAATCTTAACCAATCATCAATGCCTCGAGCGCTATCCTTTTCGCTTGCGGTTTGTTTAGATACTGTTGAATTTCAGCTGAAAACTTACCATCAGGATCGCTATGGGTATTAAGGGAAATAAAATTAAAAAGCGCTATCTGTTGCTTATTTTCATTCTCATCCTGGGGGCATTTGCCCTTTGGCGGACGCTTAATGCGCCGGTGCCAAATTATCAGACGCTGATTGTGCGGCCGGGAGATTTGCAGCAGAGCGTACTGGCAACCGGCAAACTCGACGCCTTACGTAAAGTTGACGTGGGCGCGCAGGTGAGTGGTCAGCTCAAAACGCTGTCGGTAGCGATTGGCGATAAGGTGAAGAAAGACCAGTTGCTGGGCGTTATCGACCCCGAACAGGCGGAAAACCAGATCAAAGAGGTGGAAGCGACGCTGATGGAGCTTCGCGCTCAACGCCAGCAGGCTGAAGCCGAGTGGAAGCTGGCGCGGGTGACGCTCGCCCGCCAGCAACAGCTGGCAAAAACTCAGGCTGTGTCGCAACAGGATCTGGACACCGCCGCGACAGAGATGGCGGTGAAACAGGCACAAATCGGCACCATTGATGCGCAGATCAAACGCAATCAGGCATCTCTGGATACCGCGAAGACCAACCTCGACTACACCCGCATCGTTGCGCCGATGGCTGGTGAAGTCACGCAGATCACCACCCTACAGGGGCAGACGGTGATTGCCGCGCAGCAGGCGCCGAACATTCTGACACTGGCGGACATGAGTACGATGTTGGTGAAAGCACAGGTTTCTGAAGCTGATGTGATTCACCTTAAACCGGGGCAGAAAGCCTGGTTCACCGTGCTGGGCGATCCGCAGACCCGCTACGAAGGGACGCTGAAAGATGTGCTGCCGACGCCGGAAAAAGTGAATGATGCCATTTTCTATTACGCCCGATTTGAAGTGCCCAACCCCAAAGGTATTCTGCGCCTGGAGATGACCGCACAGGTCCATATTCAGCTAACGGATGTGAAAAACGTTCTGACGATCCCGCTTTCCGCGCTGGGCGATCCGGTCGGGGACAATCGCTACAAGGTGACCTTACTGCGTAACGGTGAAACTCGTGAACGCGAAGTGTCAATTGGCGCGCGCAATGACACCGACGTAGAGATTGTAAAAGGGCTGGAAGCCGGTGATGAAGTGGTGACGGGCGAGGGCAAACCAGGAGTCGCGCAATGACGGCATTGCTTGAACTGAGCAATATTCGCCGCAGTTATCCCTCGGGAGAAGAGCAGGTGGAGGTGCTGAAAGGCATCACGCTACAGATCAATGCCGGGGAGATGGTCGCGATCGTCGGGGCGTCTGGCTCCGGCAAATCCACGCTGATGAACATTCTGGGATGTCTCGATAAACCCACCAGCGGCACCTACCGGGTCGCGGGACGCGATGTCTCAACGCTGGACCGCGATGCGCTGGCGCAACTGCGTCGGGAGCATTTCGGTTTTATTTTCCAGCGCTACCATTTGCTGTCACATCTGACGGCAGCACAAAACGTCGAAGTCCCTGCCGTTTACGCCGGTACGGAAAGGAAACAGCGTCTGGCGCGCGCGCAGGAGCTGCTCCAGCGGCTTGGTCTGGGCGATCGCGTTGATTATCAACCCTCGCAGCTTTCCGGCGGTCAGCAACAGCGCGTGAGTATTGCCCGCGCGCTGATGAACGGCGGACAGGTGATCCTCGCCGATGAACCCACCGGTGCGCTCGACAGCCGTTCCGGTGAAGAGGTGATGGCAATTCTGCACCAGCTGCGCGATCGCGGGCATACGGTCATTATCGTCACCCACGATCCCCAGGTTGCCGCCCAGGCAGAGCGGGTGATTGAGATCCATGACGGCGAAATTGTGCGCAATCCGCCCGCAAAGCACGCCGCGCAGGGGCAGGGCATTCAGGAACCGACGGTGAAAACGGCGTCCGGCTGGAGCCAGTTTGTCAGCGGGTTTCGCGAGGCGCTGACAATGGCGTGGCTGGCGATGGCGGCCAACAAAATGCGCACGCTGCTGACGATGCTCGGGATCATCATCGGTATCGCGTCGGTGGTGTCGATTGTGGTGGTTGGCGACGCAGCGAAACAGCTGGTGCTGGCGGACATCCGCGCCATCGGGACCAACACCATTGATATCTACCCCGGCAAAGATTTTGGCGACGACGATCCACAGTATCAGCAGGCGCTGAAATACGACGATCTTGCGGCGATCCAAAAACAACCCTGGGTGACTTCTGCGACGCCCGCGGTGTCGCAGAACCTGCGCTTACGCTATGGCAATATCGACGTCGCCGCCAGCGCGAACGGGGTCAGCGGCGACTATTTTAACGTTTATGGCATGACGTTCAGCGAAGGGACAACGTTCAACCGCGAACAGCTTAACGGCCGTGCGCAGGTGGTGGTGCTCGACAGCAACACCCGACGTCAGTTGTTCCCGCATAAGGCGAACGTGGTGGGCGAGGTGATCCTCGTGGGCAACATGCCTGCGACGGTCATTGGCGTGGCGGAAGAGAAGCAGTCGATGTTTGGCAGCAGCAAAATCCTGCGCGTCTGGTTACCATACAGCACGATGTCCGGGCGCGTTATGGGGCAGTCGTGGCTGAACTCGATCACCGTACGAGTGAAGGAAGGCTTCGACAGCGCACAGGCCGAACAGCAACTCACCCGACTGCTGACGCTACGTCATGGCAAAAAGGATTTCTTCACCTGGAATATGGACGGTGTCTTGAAAACCGCCGAAAAGACCACACGTACTCTTCAGTTATTCCTGACGCTGGTGGCGGTGATTTCGCTGGTAGTTGGCGGGATCGGCGTGATGAATATTATGCTGGTGTCGGTCACAGAGCGTACGCGGGAGATAGGCATCCGGATGGCGGTTGGCGCGCGCGCCAGTGATGTGCTGCAGCAGTTTCTGATTGAAGCGGTGCTGGTTTGTCTGGTGGGTGGCGCGCTGGGTATCAGCCTGTCGATGCTGATTGCCTTCACGCTGCAACTGTTCCTGCCCGGTTGGGAGATTGGTTTCTCGCCGGTCGCGCTGCTGACGGCATTTTTGTGCTCTACCTTTACAGGCGTCCTGTTTGGCTGGTTACCGGCGCGCAACGCGGCGCGACTGGATCCGGTCGATGCGTTAGCGCGAGAGTAACGTCCCGGGAAATAAAAATGCCAGCCGATCGGGCTGGCATTTTACCTGCGGGATGTACACAATGAGACAGAAGAGCTATGCAACAGCTTCTGCTTCGATAGGCACGATGACACTGGCGTGATTGCCTTTTGGCCCCTGGTGAACATCAAACTGGACAGACTGTCCGGCTTTTAGCGTTCTGTAACCATCCATCTGAATGGTGGAATAGTGAGCGAAAATATCTTCGCCGCCGCCTTCAGGGCAGATGAACCCAAACCCTTTGGCATTGTTGAACCACTTAACAGTACCCGTTTCCATGCTTCGACATCCTTCGTAAATCTTATATAAGTAAGATGGAATGAACCGGTGGTGGAGTGGGGGTTGTTCAAAACCTCGCCAACTCTCGAAATTACAATTTAGAGAAATCAGGCGGGGCGTCAAGCGTCTGACGGGGGTCGGTGGGTAAAAATGAATCAAAAATTTGAAGCAGTTAACGCTATTGGCGGGAATGTGACAGATGTCGCGGATGCCAGTGATAGATGATAGTTATCTATTAATTGAGGTAGATTGATTGTGCACATCCGCTCTTGTCAGCGGCAGACTGTTCTGCCGGTAACCGTAACTGAAGATGACGACTGACAATGGGTAAGACGAACGACTGGCTGGATTTCGACCAGCTGGCGGCTGATAAAGTGCGTGACGCGCTAAAACCGCCATCTATGTATAAAGTGATATTAGTCAATGATGATTACACTCCGATGGAGTTTGTTATTGACGTGTTACAAAAATTCTTTTCTTATGATGTAGAACGTGCAACGCAACTGATGCTTGCGGTTCACTATCACGGTAAAGCCATCTGCGGCGTTTTCACCGCAGAGGTCGCGGAGACCAAAGTGGCGATGGTGAACACGTATGCGAGGGAGAACGAGCACCCGTTGCTGTGTACGCTGGAAAAAGCCTGAATGCAGGCATAAAAATTGGGGGGAGGTGCCTATGCTCAATCAAGAACTGGAACTCAGTTTAAATATGGCTTTCGCCAGAGCGCGCGAGCACCGTCATGAGTTTATGACCGTCGAGCACTTGTTACTGGCGCTGCTCAGTAACCCATCGGCCCGCGAAGCGCTGGAAGCGTGTTCCGTGGACCTCGTGGCGCTCCGTCAGGAACTCGAAGCCTTCATTGAACAAACCACACCCGTATTGCCTGCCAGCGAAGAAGAACGCGACACGCAGCCGACGCTGAGCTTTCAGCGCGTACTGCAACGTGCGGTCTTCCACGTTCAGTCCTCCGGGCGCAGTGAAGTGACTGGCGCGAACGTGCTGGTCGCCATCTTTAGCGAACAGGAATCTCAGGCTGCTTACCTGCTGCGTAAACATGAGGTCAGCCGTCTTGATGTGGTCAACTTTATTTCTCACGGTACGCGCAAAGATGAGCCGAGTCAGTCGTCTGATCCTGGCAGTCAGCCCAATACCGACGAGCAAGCTGGCGGGGAGGAACGTATGGAGAACTTCACGACTAACCTTAACCAGCTTGCCCGGGTTGGCGGTATTGACCCGCTGATCGGCCGTGACAAAGAACTGGAGCGCGCCATTCAGGTACTGTGCCGTCGGCGTAAAAATAACCCATTGCTGGTGGGGGAATCTGGCGTCGGGAAGACGGCGATAGCCGAAGGCCTGGCCTGGCGTATCGTGCAGGGCGACGTGCCGGAAGTGATGGCCGATTGCACCATCTACTCGCTGGATATCGGTTCGCTGCTGGCGGGCACCAAATACCGCGGTGACTTTGAAAAACGCTTTAAAGCGCTGCTGAAACAGCTGGAGCAGGATAGCAACAGCATTCTGTTTATCGACGAGATCCACACTATCATCGGGGCCGGTGCGGCGTCGGGTGGTCAGGTGGATGCGGCAAACCTGATTAAACCGCTGCTTTCCGGCGGTAAGATCCGCGTGATCGGCTCCACAACCTATCAGGAGTTCAGCAATATTTTCGAGAAAGACCGTGCGTTAGCCCGTCGCTTCCAGAAAATTGATATTACTGAACCGTCGGTAGAAGAGACCGTACAGATCATCAACGGCCTGAAACCGAAGTATGAAGCGCACCATGATGTCCGTTACACCGCGAAAGCGGTACGTGCAGCGGTTGAACTGGCGGTGAAATACATCAACGACCGTCATCTGCCGGATAAAGCGATTGACGTCATTGATGAAGCGGGGGCGCGTGCGCGCCTGATGCCGGTCAGCAAGCGTAAGAAAACCGTCAACGTGGCGGATATCGAGTCCGTTGTGGCGCGTATTGCGCGTATCCCGGAGAAGAGCGTGTCGCAAAGCGATCGTGATACGCTGAAAAACCTTGGCGACCGTCTGAAAATGCTGGTCTTTGGGCAGGATAAAGCCATTGAGGCGCTGACCGAAGCCATCAAGATGAGCCGTGCGGGCCTGGGACACGAGCATAAGCCTGTCGGTTCCTTCCTGTTTGCCGGTCCGACCGGGGTCGGGAAAACCGAGGTAACAGTGCAGCTTTCCAAAGCGCTGGGAATTGAATTGCTGCGTTTTGACATGTCCGAGTATATGGAACGTCATACGGTCAGCCGCCTGATTGGCGCGCCTCCGGGATACGTTGGTTTCGATCAGGGCGGTTTGCTGACGGATGCGGTCATCAAGCATCCCCATGCGGTACTGCTGCTCGATGAAATTGAAAAAGCGCACCCGGATGTCTTTAACCTGCTGCTGCAGGTGATGGACAACGGCACGCTGACGGATAACAACGGGCGTAAAGCCGATTTCCGCAACGTGGTGCTGGTGATGACGACTAACGCCGGTGTCCGTGAAACGGAGCGTAAATCGATTGGCCTGATTCATCAGGACAACAGCACTGACGCGATGAGCGAAATCAAGAAAGTGTTCACGCCGGAGTTCCGTAACCGTCTCGACAATATTATCTGGTTCGAGCACCTGTCTACTGAGGTGATCCACCAGGTTGTCGATAAGTTCATCGTCGAGCTGCAGGTTCAACTGGATCAGAAAGGTGTCTCCCTGGAAGTCAGCCAGGAAGCGCGTAACTGGCTGGCTGAGAAAGGCTACGATCGGGCAATGGGCGCACGTCCAATGGCGCGCGTGATTCAGGATAACCTGAAAAAACCATTGGCGAACGAGCTGCTGTTTGGTTCTCTGGTGGATGGCGGGCAGGTGACCGTGGCACTGGATAAAGAGAAAAATGAGCTGACCTATGGTTTCCAGAGTGCCCAGAAGCACAAACCGGAAGCCGCGCATTAATCCACCTCTCTATAACTGGTTGATAAACCGGGCCGTGTGCCCGGTTTTTTTATGCAAAAAAAAGCGCGTACTTGCGTACGCGCTCATTCTCGAATATGGCGGTGAGGGGGGGATTGACTCGCTTCGCTCGCCCTGCGGGCGTCATGGCCTGCGGCCATTCCGTCCAACGGGCTGTGCCCGTTGTCGAACCCCGGTCGGGGATTCTCATCCCCCCTATTGGGGAACATAAAAGAAAAGAGCCGATACATAAGTACCGGCTCTTTTCTGAAATATGGCGGTGAGGGGGGGATTGACTCGCTTCGCTCGCCCTGCGGGCGTCATGGCCTGCGGCCATTCCGTCCAACGGGCTGTGCCCGTTGTCGACCCCCGGTCGGGGATTCTCATCCCCCCTATTGGGGAACATAAAAGAAAAGAGCCGATACATAAGTACCGGCTCTTTTCTGAAATATGGCGGTGAGGGGGGGATTCGAACCCCCGATACGTTGCCGTATACACACTTTCCAGGCGTGCTCCTTCAGCCACTCGGACACCTCACCATATTGTATTGCTGCCTGACCACTTGGGGGGCAACGGGGCGCTACTATAGGGAGTTGCACTAAAACGGTCAAGCAGTATTTACGCTTTACTTCTCGTTTGGTTACGCATTGTACATCTTCCCCAACGTAAGCCGTCGGGGAAGCGATTTAGCGTTGTGAATCCACTTTTCGCGGCTCTTCACGACCTTCTCACGCTCAGATTTGACCAAAGCGGCCCGTGTTAAAATCGCGAACGGCTTCTGCGATTTCATGTCTGGTATTCATGACAAACGGACCGTAGCCGACGATCGGTTCATTCAGCGGCACTCCCGACAGTAACAACACGCTGGCATCGTGGGTGGCTTCCAGATGCAGTGCGTCCCCTTGCTGGCTTAATACCACCAGTTGCGCATCGCTTGCTGTTGTCGATCCATTTACCGTGATTGAGCCTTTCAGGACGACCAGTGCGGTACTCCACCCTTCAGGCTGTGAAAGCGTCACCGGGCGCGCCTGTTGTAACCGCATATCCCAGACGTTCAGCGGCGAGAACGTGTGTGCCGGACCGGTCGTCTGCTGATACTGACCGGCAATAATTCGCGCTGTCCCGGCATCGTCCGGCAGCTCAACAGTCGGGATGAAATCCTGGGTGATGCTCTGATAACCCGGCGCCGTCATTTTGTCTTTTGCTGGCAGGTTCACCCACAGTTGCACCATCTCCAGTTCTCCTCCCTTGTGGGAGAAGGCTTCAGAATGAAATTCTTCATGCAGAATGCCCGCACCCGCGGTCATCCATTGCACGTCGCCGGGGCCGATAATGCCGCCGCGACCGGTTGAGTCGCGATGCTCAACCTCACCGCGGTACACAATTGTCACCGTTTCAAAACCACGGTGGGGATGTTCACCCACGCCGCGCTTTTCCGTTCCCGGCGCGAAGGTATGGGGACCGGCATAGTCAAGCAGCAAAAATGGGCTCAACTGTTCTGCATGGGACTGGTACGAAAACAGTGAACGAACCGGAAATCCATCGCCAACCCAGTGCGGACGAGGTGCGGTATAGACGCCTGTAACTTGTTTCATCATTCTCTCCTCAATGGCTTGTTTCGTTATGAATAAGCTTATATTCATGACAGCGAGGTGAGTAGTGGCTAAAATGGACCTCATCGTTCTGAAAATGGAACAATAAATGGTAAAGCCAGATCTCAATGATTTTGCGTGGTTTGTTCATGTCGTGGAGCAGGGCGGGTTTGCTGCTGCAGGTCGTGCACTCGATGAACCGAAATCAAAGCTCAGCCGGCGCATTGCACAACTGGAAGAGCAACTGGGGGTGCGGCTCATCCAGCGGACGACACGGCAGTTTAACGTCACGGAAGTGGGACATACGTTCTATGAGCACTGTAAAGCCATGCTGGTAGAAGCACAGGCAGCGCAGGATGCGATTGCCGCATTGCAGGTTGAGCCTCGGGGCGTGGTGAAGCTAACGTGTCCGGTGACGCTGCTTCATGTCCACGTGGGGCCAATGCTGGCGAAATTTATGGCGCGTTACTCCGACGTAACGTTGCAACTCGAAGCCACGAACCGTCGCGTTGATGTAGTAGGGGAAGGCGTTGATATTGCGATCAGAGTGCGTCCGCGCCCGATTGAGGACAGCGATCTGGTGATGCGGGTGCTTGCCGACCGCGCCCATCGGTTGTTTGCCAGCCCGGCGCTGATCGCACGCATGGGTACCCCTACGGCGCCGTCGGAATTAAGCCGTTGGCCCGGACTGAGTCTCTCGGCAGGCAAACATATTCATCGCTGGGAACTGTATGGTCCACAAGGGGCCAGAGCGGAAGTGCACTTTACCCCGCGATTTATCACGACCGACATGCTGGCATTGCGCGAGGCGGCCATCGCCGGCGTCGGTGCCGTGCAACTTCCCATCTTAATGGCGAAAGAACAGCTTGCGGCGGGGGAACTGGTTGCGTTACTGGAAGGTTGGGAACCACGAAGAGAGGTCATTCACGCGGTTTTTCCTTCACGCAGGGGATTGCTGCCATCAGTCAGAGCGCTGGTGGATTTTCTGACGGATGAGTATGCGCGAATGGCGGAGGAGTAAGGGATTTTCATGCAACAAAAAAGGCCGGCTTAACCGACCTTTTATCATCTGGACGCCATTCGGGCGTGAAAACAATCAGCGACTACGGAAGACAATGCGGCCTTTGCTCAGGTCGTACGGGGTCAGCTCAACAGTCACTTTGTCGCCCGTCAGGATGCGGATGTAGTTTTTACGCATTTTACCGGAGATGTGTGCAGTAACCACGTGACCGTTTTCTAACTCTACGCGGAACATGGTATTAGGTAACGTTTCGAGAACGGTACCCTGCATTTCAATATTGTCTTCTTTGGCCATCTAATCCTCTGGGGTATCACTACCGTAATTTGAACCGGCAAGATAATGCCGAAGTTCTTTTAATAAGTAAAGATTTGCACGTTTAAAACGCAGCAAACAAAATTTGGCGCATTACTCCGATTCGCTTCAAAAACACACGACAAAGCCGCACGTGAAGCGCAACGTATAAGGGAGCGATGAGATAAACGATGGCGTTACCTGACGCGAACGGATCCTTAACGGCAGCGGGGTAATGGGCTAAACCAACTCTGCGACCGCAATTATAACACCCTGATAAAAAATGTGCCGAAAACATTCACCCCTGGGGCAAAAATAACGTGCGAGGGACCCAAAAATCGCGAGGTAAACGTTGTTGGCGTAATGCATCGAGGTGTTCCAGATACACTCGACGCGGAATTTCGACCGCGCCTAACGATTCGGTATGACTATTGAGCACCTGACAATCCATTAATTTACCGCCTTGCCGAACAAATTCTGCGCAAAAAACCAGCAGTGCGGTTTTTGACGCATTCTCTTGTCGGCTGAACATCGATTCGCCGCAAAACAGCGCCCCCTGGGAAACGCCATACATCCCGCCAACCAGCGTATTTTCACGCCAGACCTCAATGGAATGCGCATGTCCCAGTTCGTGCAGTCGATGATAGGCCTCCACCACGCCCTGGGTGATCCATGTCCCTTCATCGCGATCGTTGGCGCACCCTTCGATGACCTGGCCAAACGCATAATTCAGTGTGACGCGATACGGAGAACGCTTATGAAAGCGCTTCATGCTGCGGCTGACATGAAACGCGTCAGGCCACAGAATGGCGCGGGGATCCGGTGACCACCAAAGAATAGGGTCGCCAGGCGAAAACCACGGAAAAATACCGCGTTGATAGGCCATCAGCAGGCGCGCAGGGCTGAGATCGCCTCCAAGCGCCAGCAGGCCGTTTGGCTCGCGTAAAGCGCCCTCCGGCGAAGGGAAGGCGATAGAGTGTCGGGAAAGCTGAACCAGGCGCATGACAGCAGAACTCCAGTACGCGAGTCGGATCGTTCAATAATAGCTTACAGACCTTGCTTAAACTGGTAATAACGACCCTGCTGCGCTAACAGATCTGCGTGATTACCTTGCTCAATAATTTGGCCGTTGTCCATCACTATTATTTGATCAAAACGCGCGAGCCCGCGCAGGCGATGCGTCACCATCAGTAACGTTTTATCGCGCATCACCTCTGCCAGCAATTCAAGCATTTGGCTTTCGGTCGTCGCATCCAGGCCTTCCGTCGGTTCATCAAGCAGCATCAGCGGCGCATCGTGCAAAAGCGCACGGGCGATCGCCAGACGACGCAGTTCGCCACCGGATAGCTGACGACCGCCTTCGCCCAGCCAACTGTTGAGGCCAGCATCGTCCAGGAGTTTCTCCAGCCCGACGCGGCGCAGCGTGTCTGTCAGCTGGTCGTCACTGGCGTCAGGCGCCGCAAGCAGCAGGTTGTCGCGCAGGGTGGCGCTGAATAAGTGCACGCGCTGCGGCACAACGCTGATGGTCTTGCGCAGCGTCGCTTCATTCAGGGTTGCAATCGAACAACCGTTGAGCAGGATCTCGCCCTGCTGCGGATCCCACGCGCGCGTGAGCAGTTGGAGTAATGTCGATTTACCGCACCCGGTGCGCCCAAGAATGGCGATATGCTCGCCTGGATTCACCTGCAGGGAGAGCGAATCCAGCGCCTTTTGCGCCTGTTCGGGGTAGCTGAATGAAACATCACGCAGCGTCAGAGTGACCTGATCCGGGACGTCGGATACGTCAGTCGGGAAAGTGACTTCCGGCTTCTGTTCGGTCAGTTCGGTGATCCGCATGGCGGAGGCGATGACCTGTCCCAGATGCTGGAATGCGCCGGTAACCGGAGCCAGCGCTTCAAATGCTGCCAGCGCGCAAAAGACAAACAGGGCAATCAGCGCGCCAGGCTGAGCGTTATCCCCTACGCCGCCTGCCGCCATCCACAACATCAGCAAAATGGCAATGGCACCGATGAGCAACATCAGCGCCTGTGACAGTGCCGTCAGTTCAGACTGGCGGCGCTGCGCTTCGTGCCACTGTAACTCGGTGGCCTCCATCTGTGCGCGGTAGCGGTCGCTGGCGCCGAAAATGGTCAGTTCAGCCTGACCCTGTAACCATGAGGTCAACTGCTGGCGATACTGTCCGCGCAGGTGCGTCAGGTTTTGTCCGGTGGTTTTCCCGGCGCGATAAAACACCGGCGGCATAATAAACAGCGTCAGCAGCATCACGCCGCCGAGGGTGCAGGCGAGGGTGACATCCAGCACGCTCAGACCGATCGTCACAACCATAATCACCACGAAGGCTCCCACCAGGGGGGAGATGACGCGCAGGTAGAGGTGATCCAGCGTATCCACATCCGCCACAATGCGGTTCAACAGTTCACCCTGACGATAACGAGCCAGCCCGGCAGGGGAGAGCGGCAGCAGCTTGCTGAAGGTGTGAATACGTAAATGTTGCAGCACGCGGAAGGTGGCATCATGGCTGACCAGCCGCTCAAAATAGCGTCCGGCAGTCCGGGTAATAGCCGCACCGCGCACGCCTGCGGCAGGCAGCATATAGTTAAAACTGTAGATACCGGCAAAGCCCGCGACGGCTGACGCAGAGAGGAACCAGCCGGACAGCGTCAGCAGGCCAATGCTGGCGAGCAGGGTGATGATCGCCAGCACGATGCCCAGCGTTAACATCCATTTGTGACGTTTATAGAGCGTCAGATAAGGCAGTAGCGCGCGCATTAGATTTCCTCCTGACGATGGGCCAACAGCGTCGCAAATGCGCCATTGGCGGTACTCAGTTCGGCCCAGGAGCCCTGTTCGATAATCTGTCCGTCCTGCATCACCCAAATCGTGTCCCAGTCAGCCAGATCTTCAAGCTGGTGCGTGACCATCAGGGTGGTCTGGCGTTTTGAGGCCGCTTTCAGCGCCTGCATGACCCGCTGTTCGCTATGGGCATCCAGGCTGGCAGCCGGCTCATCCAGCAGCAGCAACTTGCAGGGATTAAGGAGCGCACGGGCTACTGCCACGCGTTGCGCCTGACCAACGGACAGACGTCCGGCCTGATCGCCAACGGGCGTATTCACGCCCTGTGGTAACAGCGGCAGGAATTCACTGACCCAGGCGCTGTCGAGCGCGGCACGCAACTCTTGCTCACTGGCATTCGGGCGAGCCAGAAGAACGTTTTCCCGTATCGTCGCCGCGGGCAACTGCGGGTTTTGCCCCACCCAGGAGAGATGCTTACGCCAGGACTCTGGCGACAAATCGCGAAGTTCCACCCCGTTAATGCGCAGCGATCCCTGATAAGAGAGGAAGCCGGAAAGCGCATTCAGCAGAGAACTCTTACCCGAACCGCTGCGACCGACCAGCACGACACGCTGCCCGGCAGCGAGGGAGAAGTTCAGTGGTCCCGCCAGGGTCTTACCTTCTGGCGATGTAATGATGAGATCGACGGCGTCAATGGAAACAGGTTCTTGCGTGGATAGTTCCACATCACCTTGTTCAGGATGGGCGAGCGGCGTTTCCATAAAAGTCTTCAGGCTGTCTGCCGCGCCAACCGCCTGTGCTTTAGCGTGATAAAACGTCCCCAAATCGCGCAGCGGCTGGAAAAACTCAGGGGCCAGAATAAGGGCGAGGAAGCCTGCTGCCAGCGTGACGCCCGTGCCGTAGTGGCCGAAATTAAGTTCGCCGAGGTAGGAAAAACCAAAGTAAACCGCGACCAGCGCAATGGAAAGCGAGGTAAAAAACTCCAGTACGCCCGAGGATAAAAAGGCAAGGCGCAAGACTTCCATCGTACGCTGGCGGAAATCTTGCGAGGCGACGCGAATGCTTTCGGTTTCAGCTTCACCACGGCCAAAAATGCGCAGGGTCTCCATTCCGCGTAAGCGATCGAGGAAATGTCCGCTCAGACGCGCCAGGGCGAGGAAATTACGCCGGTTAGCATCAGCAGCGCCCATACCGACCATCGCCATGAACAGAGGGATCAGCGGCGCGGTGCCGAGAAGGATCAACGCGGCGGCCCAGTTTGACGGAAAAATAGCCGCGACAATCAGGATGGGCACACACACCGCCAGCGCCATCTGCGGCAGATAACGAGCGTAGTAGTCGTGCATATCGTCAATCTGTTCCAGCACCAGCGTGGCCCAGCTTCCTGCGGGTTTTCCCTGGATCCACGCCGGACCGGCCTGTTGCAGGCGGTCGAGCACCTGGCGGCGGATCTCAAACCGGATGTGTTGGCCCGCATGGAATCCGACGCGTTCGCGTAACCAGACGACCCAGGCACGGAGGATAAAGATCAGCACCAGCACGACAAATGGCAACAGCAACGCCTCGCGCGGGATATTCTCCATGATCATATGTTGCAGAATGCGAGCCATGATCCAGGCCTGAGCGACAATCAGTACTCCACTCACAAACCCCAGCAGACGGGAAATCATAAGCCAGCGTTGGGAAATGACACTTTGCTGTTTTAACCAGCGGGTTAGCTCTTGTTGACGAGTTTTATTCATTGCGCGCTTTGCAGGTGAGTTATCAGAATTTTTTGCCAGGGCAATGTTACAACGGGGCAAAAATAAAGGCGACTTATAGTCGCCTTATTTACTTTTGTTACTGATTTGTAAAAACTATTTGCACGCGTCGGCTAAACCGTCGAGGTAGCGTTCAGCATCCAGCGCAGCCATACAACCGGTGCCTGCGGAGGTGATAGCCTGACGGTAAATGTGGTCCATCACGTCGCCCGCAGCAAAGACGCCCGGGATGCTGGTCTGGGTCGCGTTACCGTGACTCCCGGACTGCACTTTAATGTAGCCGTTTTCCAGCTCAAGCTGTCCTTCGAAAATCGCCGTGTTCGGGCTGTGGCCGATGGCAACAAACAGCCCTGCGACATCCAGCGACTCAATGTTGTCCGCATTCTGCGTATCACGCAGGCGCAGACCCGTGACGCCCATCTGATCGCCAGTCACTTCTTCCAGCGTGCGGTGGGTGTGCAGCACGATGTTGCCGTTCTCCACTTTGTCCATCAGACGCTTAATCAGAATTTTTTCCGCGCGGAAACCGTCACGACGGTGAATCAGGTGAACTTCAGAGGCGATGTTTGCAAGATACAGCGCTTCTTCGACGGCTGTGTTACCGCCACCGATAACCGCGACTTTCTGGTTACGATAGAAAAAACCGTCGCAGGTAGCGCAGGCAGAAACGCCACGGCCTTTGAATGCCTCTTCTGACGGCAGACCGAGATAACGAGCGGACGCACCGGTAGCGATGATTAGCGCATCACAGGTGTACTCTGCACTGTCACCGGTCAGACGGAACGGACGGTTTTGCAGGTCCACTTTATTGATGTGATCGAAGATGATCTCGGTTTCAAACTTAGTCGCATGCTCGTGCATACGTTCCATCAGCAGTGGTCCGGTCAGATCATTCGGATCGCCCGGCCAGTTTTCCACTTCTGTGGTGGTGGTCAGTTGGCCGCCTTTTTCCATACCGGTAATCAGTACCGGCTGCAGGTTTGCGCGCGCAGCATAGACCGCTGCGGTATATCCCGCCGGGCCGGAACCCAGGATAAGCAGTTTACTGTGTTTGGTCGTGCCCATGAGATCCTCATTGTTGTTGGCAGGCAATGGGCTGGATTGTAGGGAATTTGACGGCGTAAAAAAAGGGTATAGCGATTTTGTTAACAATTTGTGGAATAGACGAGGCCAATGAGTGAACAAATCTGCAGTCACGCCATAACGAATTCTACTTAAAATCCCTCAGTTATAAGGTGATAAAATGATGAATCATCTTAACGCCTAATGAATAACTGGCATGTTGTACTAAAAATCGATGTTTTGCTTTGACAATCACCTGCTGTTTTGCGAAAACATTCGAGGAAGAAAAAAACAGTGTTGTGTGTGTGCCGCATAATCATGCATATAAATACCATGTTTACCGGGCTAGCGAAATCTACGCATGGTGTGGACAGACGCCATTCGTGATGTCGATAGCTGCCGTCAGGCAACGGTCTTCTCACTATAGACCCAGGCATTGCGCGCCGCTAATCCTCTTGGGTTCGGTCTATTGTGATGGGCATCGACTCTCGACAATGATGTTTGATGAGTCAGGCAGGAGTAGGGAAGGAATACAGAGAGACAATAATAATGGTAGATAGCAAGAAGCGCCCTGGCAAAGATCTCGACCGTATTGATCGTAACATTCTTAATGAGCTGCAAAAGGATGGGCGTATTTCTAACGTCGAGCTTTCTAAACGAGTGGGACTTTCCCCGACGCCCTGCCTTGAGCGTGTGCGTCGTCTGGAAAGACAGGGTTTCATTCAGGGCTATACAGCGCTGTTAAACCCGCATTATCTGGATGCATCACTTCTGGTATTTGTTGAGATTACTCTGAATCGTGGCGCTCCGGATGTGTTTGAACAATTCAACGCCGCAGTACAAAAACTTGAAGAAATTCAAGAGTGTCATTTGGTGTCTGGCGATTTCGACTACCTGTTGAAAACACGTGTGCCGGACATGTCAGCCTACCGTAAGCTGCTGGGGGAAACCCTGCTGCGTCTGCCTGGCGTCAATGACACCCGTACTTACGTGGTAATGGAAGAAGTCAAACAGAGTAATCGTCTGGTTATTAAGACGCGCTAATACGGAACAGGTGCAAAATCGGCGTATTTTGATTACACTCCTGTTAATCCATACAGCAACAGTGCCGGGGTAACCCGGTGCTGTTGTCCGTTTTAGCATCGGGCAGGAAAAGCCCGAAACCTGGAGAGCCTTTTTTGAGCCAGGAATACACTGAAGACAAAGAAGTCACATTGACAAAGTTAAGCAGCGGGCGCCGACTTCTGGAGGCGTTGCTGATTCTTATTGCCCTTTTTGCTGTCTGGCTGATGGCAGCCTTACTGAGCTTTAATCCTTCTGATCCCAGTTGGTCGCAAACGGCCTGGCATGAGCCTATCCATAATTTGGGCGGGGCGCCGGGGGCATGGCTGGCGGATACCCTGTTCTTTATCTTTGGGATAATGGCGTACACCATTCCTGTCATCATTGTGGGCGGCTGCTGGTTTGCCTGGCGTCACCAGGCGACCGATGACTATATCGACTATTTTGCCGTCTCGCTGCGCATCATTGGCGTGCTGGCGCTTATCCTTACCTCCTGTGGTCTGGCCGCTATTAATGCCGATGACATCTGGTACTTCGCCTCCGGCGGGGTGATTGGCAGTCTGTTGAGTACCACGCTACAACCGCTGCTGCACAGCAGTGGTGGCACCATTACGCTTCTGTGCGTGTGGGCGGCAGGGCTGACGCTCTTTACCGGCTGGTCCTGGGTTAGCATCGCCGAAAAACTTGGCGGCTGGCTGCTCAATATTCTGACCTTTGCCAGCAACCGTACCCGTCGTGATGATACCTGGGTAGAAGACGACGAATACGAAGACGATGAAGAGTATGAAGATGAAGTCGAGGGCGGGAAACGTGAATCCCGTCGGGCGCGTATTCTTCGCGGTGCGCTGGCGCGCCGTAAACGTCTGGCTGAAAAATTTATCAATCCGCATGGTCGTCAGACGGATGCGGCGCTCTTCTCCGGCAGACGCATGGATGATGACGATGAGATAGCCTACAGCGCGCGCGGCGTCGCGGCCGATCCTGGCGATGTGCTGTTCTCCGGGCATCGTGCGACACAGCCGGAATATGATGAATACGATCCGCTGTTAAACGGTCATTCGGTGACCGAACCCGTCGCCGCTGCGGCGGCAGCAACGGCTGCGACTCAGGCCTGGGCTGCGCCGGTCGATCCGATTATGCAAACGCCGCCCGTACCAGGCGCAGAAACCGTTCCTGTACAACCTGCGGTTGCATGGCAACCCGTACCAGGCCCGCAAACCGGCGAGCCGGTGATTGCTCCTGCGCCGGAAGGCTATCCGCCGCACAACCCGTACGCGCAGCCGCAACAGGCGCAGTATGAGACATGGCAACAGCCTGTTCCGACTGAACCGCAAAATGCTGCGTCTGTGGCTCCTGAAGCTGGTTATCCGCAGCCAGGCGTACCGCAACAACCGTGGCAGCAACCGCAAGCTACGGTAGAGCAACCCTGGCAGCCCGAGCCGGTTTATCAACCCGAGCCTGTACAGCAGCCGGTTTATCATCAGCCAGCGTATCAGCCGGAGCCTTTATCGCCACAGGAACCTGTGGTTCCGCAGGCTCCGATTACTGAGCCTGAGCCGGTAGTCGAAGAGACAAAACCTGCGCGCCCGCCGCTGTACTACTTTGAAGAAGTGGAAGAGAAGCGTGCGCGTGAACGTGAGCAACTGGCCGCGTGGTATCAGCCGATTCCTGAACCTGTTAACGCGCAGGAACCGGTGGTTCCTGCACCGTCAACTGCGCCTTCTATACCGCCTGTTGACACCGCTGCGACCATTGCGCCGATCGCTGCAAGCGTGAAGGATGCGACCTTATCAGCCGGTGCGACTGCGGCAGCTGCAGCGCCAGTCTTCAGACTCGCGAATGGCGGAGCGCCGCGTCCGCAGGTGAAAGAAGGGATTGGCCCGCAACTGCCTCGTCCCAATCGCGTACGTGTACCGACACGCCGTGAGCTGGCATCGTATGGTATTAAATTGCCTTCTCAGCGTATGGCTGAGGAGAGAGCGCGTGAAGCCGGTCAACACGATCCGCAGTATAGCGATGATGAAATCAACGCCATGCAACAGGACGAACTGGCTCGTCAGTTTGCTCAGTCACAGCAAAGTCGTTATGGCGACGAGTATCAGCATGAGGCGACGCAGGCCGACGATGAAGATGCCGCTGCGGAAGCTGAACTGGCGCGCCAGTTTGCCTCTTCACAGCAACAGCGCTACGCCGGTGAGCAACCTGCCGGAGCGAATCCATTCTCGCTGGATGATTTTGAGTTTTCACCCATGAAAACGCTGGTCGATAACGGCCCGCATGAGCCGCTGTTTACACCGGGCGTTATGCCGGAGTCTGCGCCTGTTCAGCCACCCACAACGCCGCAGTATCAGCAGCCGCAACAGCCGGTAGCGCCACAGCCGCAGTATCAGCAGCCGCAACAGCCGGTAGCGCCGCAGCCACAGTATCAACAGTCACAACAGCCGGTAGCGCCGCAGCCGCAGTATCAACAGCCACAACAGCCGGTAGCGCCGCAGCCACAGTATCAGCAACCGCATCAGCCGGTAGTGACGCAGCAACCTGCTGCACCTCAGCCGCAGGAAAGCCTGATTCACCCGCTGCTGATGCGCAATGGTGACAGCCGTCCGCTGCAAAAACCGACGACGCCACTGCCTTCGCTGGATCTGCTGACGCAGCCACCGAGTGAAGTGGAGCCGGTTGATACCTTCGCGCTGGAACAAATGGCGCGCCTGGTTGAAGCTCGCCTGGCTGATTTCCGCATCAAGGCCGATGTGGTGAATTACTCGCCAGGTCCGGTGATCACCCGTTTTGAACTGAATCTGGCGCCGGGTGTGAAAGCGGCGCGTATTTCCAACCTTTCTCGTGACCTGGCGCGTTCGTTGTCGACTGTCGCGGTGCGCGTGGTGGAAGTGATTCCGGGTAAACCATACGTAGGCCTGGAATTGCCGAACAAAAAACGGCAGACCGTTTACCTGCGTGAAGTGCTGGATAACGCGAAGTTCCGTGAAAACCCGTCGCCGCTGACCGTCGTGTTGGGTAAAGATATTGCCGGCGATCCGGTGGTAGCCGATCTGGCGAAAATGCCGCACCTGCTGGTGGCGGGAACAACCGGTTCGGGTAAATCGGTTGGGGTGAACGCCATGATCCTCAGCATGCTTTACAAGGCGCAGCCGGAAGACGTTCGTTTCATCATGATCGACCCGAAAATGCTGGAGCTGTCGGTTTACGAAGGCATTCCGCATCTGCTGACGGAAGTCGTCACGGATATGAAAGACGCCGCCAACGCCCTGCGCTGGAGCGTTAACGAGATGGAACGCCGTTACAAGCTGATGTCTGCGCTGGGCGTGCGTAATCTTGCGGGTTACAACGAGAAGATAGCCGAAGCCGCGCGGATGGGACGTCCAATTCCGGACCCGTACTGGAAACCGGGCGACAGTATGGATGCGCAGCATCCGGTACTGGAAAAACTGCCGTATATCGTTGTGCTGGTTGACGAATTTGCCGACCTGATGATGACCGTCGGTAAGAAAGTTGAAGAGCTGATTGCCCGACTGGCGCAAAAAGCCCGTGCGGCCGGGATCCACCTGGTGCTGGCGACACAGCGTCCATCGGTTGACGTCATTACCGGTCTTATTAAAGCCAACATACCGACACGTATTGCCTTCACCGTGTCCAGTAAGATTGACTCGCGTACTATCCTCGATCAGGGCGGTGCAGAATCGCTGCTGGGGATGGGGGATATGCTTTACTCCGGGCCAAACTCCACCATGCCGGTGCGTGTTCACGGCGCATTTGTCCGTGACCAGGAAGTGCATGCGGTGGTGCAGGACTGGAAGGCGCGTGGGCGTCCGCAGTATGTGGATGGCATCACCTCCGACAGCGAAAGCGAAGGCGGCGGCGGTGGCTTTGACGGTGGCGAAGAGCTGGATCCGTTATTCGATCAGGCTGTCAACTTTGTGACAGAGAAACGTAAAGCGTCCATCTCCGGCGTACAGCGCCAGTTCCGTATTGGCTACAACCGTGCGGCGCGCATTATCGAACAGATGGAAGCGCAGGGAATCGTCAGCGAACAAGGCCATAACGGCAATCGTGAAGTGCTGGCGCCACCACCGTTTGACTAAGTGCAAAGTTACGTAATTCAGTATTGTCTTCTTTCCTCACGCTGATTTTTGGCCTGGAATGGATAGCAGAGGGATCTCCCGGTCGGGAGTGACGTATTTTGAGGAATAACAATGAAAAAAATCGCAATCACCTGTGCATTACTCTCAGGATTCGTGGTAAGCAGCGTTTGGGCGGATGCTGCCAGCGATCTGAAAAGTCGTCTGGATAAAGTAAGCAGCTTCCACGCCAGCTTCACACAGAAAGTGACTGATGGCAGCGGCGCTGCTGTTCAGGAAGGTCAGGGTGATTTGTGGGTGAAGCGTCCGAACCTGTTTAACTGGCACATGACGCAGCCTGATGAAAGCATTCTGGTTTCTGATGGGAAAACGCTGTGGTTCTTCAACCCGTTTGTTGAGCAGGCCACCGCGACCTGGCTGAAAGACGCCACCGGCAACACGCCGTTTATGCTGATTGCCCGCAACCAGTCCAGCGACTGGCAACAGTACAATATCAAGCAGAACGGTGACGACTTCGTCCTGACGCCGAAAACCAGCAACGGTAACCTGAAACAGTTCACCATCAATGTGGGCCGTGACGGGACTATTCATCAGTTCAGCGCCGTGGAGCAGGATGACCAGCGCAGCAGCTATCAGCTGAAATCACAGCAGAATGGCGCCGTTGACGCATCGAAGTTCACCTTTACTCCACCGCAAGGCGTAACGGTAGACGACCAACGTAAGTAGAGGCCTGCGTGAGCAACCTGTCGCTCGATTTTTCTGATAATACCTTTCAGCCACTGGCCGCGCGGATGCGGCCAGAAAATTTAGCGCAGTATATTGGTCAGCAGCACCTGCTGGCTGCGGGTAAACCGTTGCCGCGTGCGATTGAAGCCGGACATCTGCACTCCATGATCTTGTGGGGACCGCCGGGAACCGGGAAAACGACACTCGCTGAAGTGATTGCCCGCTACGCCGATGCCGACGTTGAGCGGATATCGGCGGTCACCTCCGGCGTGAAAGAGATCCGCGAAGCCATCGAACGCGCCCGTCAGAATCGTCATGCCGGGCGTCGCACTATTCTGTTTGTTGACGAAGTTCATCGCTTTAATAAAAGCCAACAGGATGCGTTCTTACCGCATATTGAAGACGGCACGATCACCTTTATCGGGGCAACCACCGAAAACCCGTCGTTTGAACTGAATTCTGCGCTGTTGTCGCGGGCGCGCGTCTATTTGCTCAAATCGCTGACCACGGAAGATATCGAACAGGTTCTCCGTCAGGCGATGGAAGACAAGGCGCGGGGCTATGGTGGCCAGGATATCGTTCTGCCGGATGATACCCGCAAAGCTATCGCGGAACTGGTCAATGGTGATGCGCGCCGCGCATTGAACACCCTGGAAATGATGGCTGATATGGCCGAAGTGGATGATAGCGGCAAGCGAGTACTGCTTCCCGCGTTGTTGACCGAAATCGCCGGTGAGCGCAGCGCGCGTTTTGATAACAAAGGCGACCGCTTCTACGATCTCATTTCCGCATTGCATAAATCAGTTCGCGGCAGCGCGCCGGATGCGGCACTTTACTGGTATGCACGTATCATTACGGCCGGGGGGGATCCGCTGTATGTCGCGCGCCGTTGCCTGGCGATTGCTTCCGAAGATGTGGGCAATGCCGATCCGCGTGCGATGCAGGTGGCGATTTCCGCCTGGGACTGCTTCACGCGTGTGGGGCCTGCTGAAGGCGAGCGCGCCATCGCCCAGGCGATTGTTTATCTGGCCTGTGCACCGAAAAGCAATGCGGTGTATACCGCCTTTAAAGCGGCGCTCTCCGATGCCCGTGAACGTCCTGACTATGACGTACCTGTTCATCTGCGCAATGCGCCGACGAAGTTGATGAAAGAGATGGGTTACGGCCAGGAATATCGTTATGCACATGACGAACCGAATGCTTATGCCGCGGGCGAGGAATATTTCCCGCCGGAGATGGCACAAACACGCTATTATCACCCCACAAACAGAGGTCTTGAGGGCAAGATTGGCGAAAAGCTCGCCTGGCTCGCCGGACAGGATCAAAATAGCCCTATAAAACGCTACCGTTAGCGCAGGCGTTGCGGTAATGTTGGCACTGTATCCCTGTGACCGCAGGCTGTGGTCACATTTTCCCATTTCAATTCGATAAGCACAGGATAAGCATGCTCGATCCCAATCTGCTGCGTAATGAGCCAGACGCAGTCGCTGAAAAACTGGCACGCCGGGGCTTTAAGCTGGATGTAGATAAGCTGCGCGCTCTTGAAGAGCGTCGTAAAGTTTTGCAGGTCAATACTGAAAACCTGCAGGCAGAGCGTAACTCTCGATCGAAATCCATCGGCCAGGCGAAAGCGCGCGGGGAAGATATCGAGCCTTTACGTCTGGAAGTGAACAAACTGGGCGAAGAGCTGGATGCCGCAAAAGCGGAGCTGGATGTTTTACAGGCTGAGATCCGTGATATCGCGCTGGCCATTCCTAACCTGCCTGCAGACGAAGTGCCGGTCGGTAAAGACGAAAACGATAACGTTGAAGTCAGCCGCTGGGGTACCCCGCGCGAGTTCGACTTTGAGGTTCGCGATCACGTCACGCTGGGCGAAATGCATTCCGGTCTGGATTTCGCTGCTGCCGTTAAGCTGACGGGTTCCCGCTTCGTGGTGATGAAAGGGCAGATTGCCCGTATGCACCGTGCGCTCTCGCAATTTATGCTCGATCTGCATACCGAACAGCATGGCTACAGCGAAAACTATGTGCCGTATCTGGTCAACCATGACACCCTGTACGGCACGGGGCAGTTGCCGAAATTTGCTGGCGATCTGTTCCACACGCGTCCGCTGGAAGAAGAGGCTGACAGCAGCAACTACGCGTTGATTCCGACGGCAGAAGTGCCGCTGACCAACCTGGTGCGTGATGAGATCATCGACGAAGACCAACTGCCGATCAAAATGACGGCGCACACACCGTGCTTCCGCTCTGAAGCGGGTTCCTACGGTCGTGATACTCGTGGCCTGATCCGTATGCACCAGTTCGACAAAGTTGAAATGGTACAGATCGTTCGCCCGGAAGATTCAATGGCAGCGCTGGAAGAGATGACCGGTCATGCGGAAAAAGTGCTGCAACTGCTGGGTCTGCCCTATCGCAAAATCATTCTTTGCACCGGCGACATGGGCTTTGGCGCATGCAAAACCTACGATCTGGAAGTGTGGGTACCGGCGCAGAATACCTACCGCGAGATTTCATCCTGCTCTAACGTCTGGGATTTCCAGGCGCGCCGTATGCAGGCTCGCTGTCGCAGCAAGTCCGACAAAAAGACCCGTCTGGTGCATACTCTGAACGGTTCTGGTCTGGCGGTTGGTCGTACGCTGGTGGCGGTGATGGAAAACTACCAGCAGGCTGATGGCCGTATCGAAGTGCCGGAAGTGTTGCGTCCGTACATGAACGGACTGGAATATATCGGTTAATCCTCGCTTCACTCTTTCTAAAAAGCGCCTTTGGGCGCTTTTTTTATGCCTGTTTGACGCCGGACAATAATCATTACCCCCTTAGGGGTAATATTACTTTCGAATGAAATTCAGCATTTTGCACTGTTATCCTGTAAATACGTTGTATGTAGAACTATATAACGTTGCTTAACTACTCAAATAATAATATCAATTTCTGTTTTTTTACTGTAAGCAAGCAGAGTGAGCCTTTATGAAAACGAAGATCCCTGATGCCGTGATGGCGGCGGAGGTGAGTCGTCGCGGTTTGGTCAAAACGACGGCGATTGGCGGACTGGCGATGGCCAGCAGCGCGTTTACCCTGCCATTTACCCGTATCGCTAATGCTGCCGAAGCCCTGAGTCCGGCACAAGCCAGCGAAAAAGTCGTCTGGAGCGCCTGTACCGTAAACTGCGGGAGTCGTTGCCCGTTGCGCATGCATGTTGTGGATGGCGAAATCAAATACGTTGAAACCGACAACACCGGTGATGACAACTACGACGGTTTGCATCAGGTGCGTGCCTGTCTGCGTGGACGTTCCATGCGTCGTCGCGTCTATAACCCGGATCGTCTGAAATACCCGATGAAACGCGTCGGTAAACGCGGAGAAGGCAAATTCGAGCGCATCACCTGGGATGAGGCTTACGACATCATCGCCAGCAACATGCAGCGTCTGATTAAAGACTACGGTAACGAGTCTATCTATCTGAACTACGGCACCGGTACGCTGGGCGGTACGATGACCCGTTCCTGGCCGCCGGGAAATACCCTGGTGGCGCGTCTGATGAACTGCTGCGGCGGTTATTTGAACCACTACGGCGACTACTCTTCCGCACAAATCGCGGCGGGTCTGAACTACACCTATGGCGGTTGGGCGGATGGTAACAGCCCATCGGACATCGAAAACAGTAAGCTGGTAGTGCTGTTCGGTAACAACCCTGGCGAAACCCGTATGAGCGGCGGTGGGGTGACCTACTATCTGGAACAGGCGCGACAGAAATCGAATGCCCGGATGATTATTATCGATCCGCGCTATACCGATACCGGGGCCGGTCGTGAAGATGAATGGATCCCGATTCGTCCGGGTACCGATGCGGCGCTGGTGAATGCGCTGGCTTATGTGCTGATTACTGAGAATATGGTCGATCAGCCGTTCCTCGATAAGTACTGTGTGGGCTACGACGAGAAAACGTTGCCAGCCAGCGCGCCGAAGAATGGCCACTATAAGGCCTATATTCTCGGGCAGGGGACTGACGATACGCCAAAAACGCCTGAGTGGGCAGCGCAAATTACCGGCATTCCGGCAGACCGTATTATCAAACTGGCGCGAGAAATCGGCAGCGCAAAACCAGCCTATATCAGCCAGGGATGGGGACCGCAGCGCCATGCGAACGGTGAAATCGCCACCCGTGCCATTTCAATGCTGGCCATTTTAACCGGTAACGTCGGGATCAACGGCGGCAACAGCGGTGCACGTGAAGGCTCTTACGGTCTGCCGTTTGTACGGATGCCAACGCTGGAAAACCCGGTAGAAACCAGTATCTCAATGTTTATGTGGACCGACGCGATTGAACGTGGTCCGGAAATGACTGCGCTGCGTGATGGCGTGCGCGGCAAAGATAAACTCGACGTGCCGATTAAGATGATCTGGAACTACGCCGGTAACTGTCTTATCAACCAGCACTCAGAGATCAACCGCACGCACGACATCCTGCAGGATGACAAGAAGTGCGAAATGATTGTCGTCATCGACTGCCACATGACGTCGTCAGCGAAGTATGCCGATATCCTGCTGCCGGACTGCACGGCTTCTGAACAGATGGACTTCGCGCTGGATGCTTCCTGCGGGAATATGTCTTATGTGATTTTCGCCGATCAGGCCATTAAGCCGCGTTTTGAATGCAAAACCATCTATGAAATGACTAGCGAGCTGGCGAAGCGTCTGGGTGTCGAGCAGCAGTTTACCGAAGGACGCACTCAGGAAGAATGGATGCGTCATCTGTACGAACAGTCGCGTAAAGCTATTCCGGCGCTGCCGACCTTTGAGGAATTCCGTAAGCAGGGTCTGTTCAAGCAGCGCGATCCGGAAGGACATCACGTGGCCTATAAGGCGTTCCGTGACGATCCGCAGGCCAATCCGTTGACCACGCCGTCAGGTAAAATCGAGATCTACTCGCAGGAACTGGCTAAGATTGCCGCCACCTGGGAACTACCGGAAGGCGATGTCATCGATCCATTGCCGATCTACACGCCAGGTTTTGAGAACTACAACGATCCGTTGACCAAAGATTATCCATTGCAGCTCACGGGCTTCCACTATAAATCTCGCGTTCACTCCACCTATGGCAACGTGGATGTCCTGAAGGCGTCGTGCCGCCAGGAGATGTGGATCAACCCGCTGGACGCGCAAAAACGCGGTATCCGTAATGGCGACAAGGTCCGCATCTTCAATGGTCGCGGAGAGCTACATATTGAGGCGAAAGTGACGCCGCGGATGATGCCGGGTGTGGTTGCGCTAGGGGAAGGGGCCTGGTATGACCCGGATGCCAAACGCATTGACCAGGGGGGCTGTATCAATGTATTGACCACCCAGCGCCCGTCTCCTCTGGCGAAGGGGAACCCGTCACATACGAACCTTGTTCAGGTTGAGAAGGTGTAAGGAGTAACCGATGACAACCCAGTATGGATTTTTTATTGATTCCAGCCGTTGCACCGGTTGTAAAACCTGCGAACTGGCCTGTAAAGATTACAAAGACTTAACCCCGGATGTCAGCTTCCGCCGCATTTATGAATATGCGGGCGGAGACTGGCAGGAAGACAACGGCGTCTGGCACCAGAACGTGTTTGCCTATTATCTCTCTATTGCCTGTAACCACTGTGAAGATCCGGCCTGTACCAAGGTCTGTCCGAGCGGGGCGATGCACAAGCGGGAAGACGGCTTTGTGGTCGTTGATGAAGATGTCTGCATCGGCTGTCGTTATTGCCATATGGCCTGTCCGTACGGTGCGCCGCAGTACAACGCCGCCAAAGGCCACATGACCAAATGCGACGGCTGTCATGACCGGGTGGCGGAAGGCAAGAAACCGATCTGTGTCGAGTCTTGTCCGCTGCGTGCGCTGGATTTCGGTCCTGTCGACGAACTGCGTCAGAAACACGGCGATCTGGCGGCGGTTGCTCCGCTGCCTGGCGCACACTTTACGAAGCCGAGTATTGTGATCAAACCGAATGCCAACAGCCGCCCGACCGGGGATACCACCGGTTATCTGGCGAATCCGAAGGAGGTGTAAGATGGGAAGTGGATGGCATGAATGGCCGCTGATGATCTTCACGGTCTTCGGACAATGTGTGGTCGGTGGCTTCATTGTCCTGGCGCTGGCGCTAATGAAAGGCGACCTGCGGGCCGAAACGCAACAGCGCGTGATTACCTGCATGTTTGCGCTGTGGGTGCTGATGGGGATTGGCTTTATCGCATCTATGCTGCACCTTGGCTCGCCAATGCGGGCGTTTAACTCGCTTAACCGTGTCGGTTCATCGGCGCTGAGTAATGAAATTGCCAGCGGTTCGATTTTCTTTGCGGTTGGCGGGATCGGCTGGCTGCTGGCGGTGTTGAAAAAGCTCTCTCCGGCTCTGCGTAACCTGTGGTTGCTGCTGACGATGGTGCTGGGTGTACTGTTCGTCTGGATGATGGTGCGCGTCTATAACAGCATTGATACCGTACCGACCTGGTACAGCGTCTGGACGCCGCTGGGCTTCTTCCTGACTCTGCTGATGGGGGGGCCACTGCTGGGCTATCTGCTGCTGCGCGTGGCGGGAGTCGATGGCTGGGCGATGCGTCTGTTGCCTGCGGTTTCACTGCTGGCGCTGGTGGTCAGTGCCATCATGTCGGTGATGCAGGGCGCAGAACTGGCGACCATTCACAGCTCTATTCAGCAGGCTTCTGCGTTGGTACCTGACTACGGGGCGTTGATGGCCTGGCGGATTGGGGTGCTGGCGCTGGCCTTGTGCTGCTGGATTGTTCCGCAGTTGAAAGGGTATCAGCCTGCGGTTCCGCTGCTGTCAGTGGCCTTTATTCTGCTGCTGGTGGGAGAACTGATTGGTCGCGGCGTATTCTACGGTCTGCATATGACCGTCGGTATGGCGGTTGCCAGCTAAGTGAATAACCGGGGCTTTCGCCCCGGTCAGATTACTGACAAGGAAAGAAAAAGCGTGTTTTTTCCTTCCTTGTGGTTATCAGCCGAAAATCAATGAATTGATTTTCCTGGTTTTTAATGAGGTGATCTTTACTTTTCCGGTATCGGGATGAAGTTTGTCATCACTCTCACCGGGGCTTTCGCCCCGGTTTTACTATTTTTGTTTAGTCAACGTATCGTAGCTGGTCATCAGGTTGCGATAATCCGGAATGTGGTTGGAGAACAGCGTCGCCAACCCCTCAATATCATTACGCCAGTCACGGTGCAGTTCACAGGCCACACCAAACCATGTCATGAGCTGAGCACCGGCCTGCGACATTCTATCCCACGCCGAATGACGGGTAATTTCATTAAACGTACCCGACGCGTCGGTGACGACGAAGACATCAAAACCTTCTTCAATGGCTGACAGCGCCGGAAATGCCACACAAACTTCGGTCACTACACCCGCAATGATCAACTGCTTTTTCCCCGTGGCTTTGACGGCCTTCACGAAGTCTTCATTATCCCAGGCGTTGATATTCCCTGGCCTCGCAATGTACGGGGCATCAGGAAACTGGGCTTTTAATTCGGGGACCAGCGGGCCGTTTGGTCCGGTTTCGAAACTGGTGGTGAGGATGGTAGGCAGCTTGAAGTATTTGGCTAAATCACCCAGCGCGAGCACGTTGTTTTTGAATTTATCAGGGTCAATATCCCTGACCAGTGACAGCAATCCGGCCTGGTGATCCACCAGAAGAACCGCTGCGTCATTTTTATCGAGACGAACATAAGGCCTGGTCATTCTCTTCTCCTTGCTTAAGTCAACTCTGCGCCCGAATTCATTCAGGTGCGTATGGTTCATTCAAAGCATAGAACGGAAAAAAAAACCTGCCGGGACTATGAGATTTTTCAACTGATCGAAACGGAATACCTTTGCGTTAAATCAATAAAAACAGTCACCTGTAGTTGATTGGTTATCAGTAATACATAATCTTAATCAATAAATTCAATCGAAGACGGAAAAGGGCCGCCACACCACGGTTTCCGCCGATTGACAATGTTTTTGTTGGTGGCATGATGCGCGTGAAATTTGAACTTCCTCACGGTTTATACTCATGTCCACCTATACCCGACCTGTCTTGCTTTTGCTGGCTGGTCTACTTCTGCTGACCCTGGCGATTGCGGTGCTGAACACGCTCGTCCCGCTTTGGCTCGCCCAGGAAAACCTGCCGACGTGGCAGGTGGGTATGATCAGTTCGTCCTATTTCACCGGTAATCTGGTCGGGACGCTGTTGACAGGAGCTTTAATCAAACGCCTCGGGTTTAACCGTAGTTACTATCTTGCCTCGCTGATTTTTGCCGCCGGCTGTGTGGGCCTCGGGGTGATGGTCGGCTTCTGGAGCTGGCTGGCATGGCGCTTTGTCGCGGGCATTGGCTGCGCGATGATCTGGGTGGTTGTGGAGAGTGCGCTGATGTGCAGCGGGACATCACGTAACCGCGGTCGCCTGCTGGCGGCCTACATGATGGTCTATTATGTGGGGACCTTCCTCGGACAACTGCTGGTCAGCAAAGTCTCGACGGAACTGATGAATGTGCTGCCGTGGGCGACGGGACTGATTCTGGCAGGGATTTTACCGCTGCTCTTTACCCGCATCCTGAATCAACAGTCTGATGAACACAACGACACGCCAATTACCGCAATGCTGAAACTGCGTCAGGCGCGGCTGGGCGTTAACGGCTGCATCATTTCCGGGATTGTCCTGGGTTCGCTGTACGGCCTGATGCCGCTCTATCTCAATCATCAGGGCATGAGTAATGCCAGTATCGGTTTCTGGATGGCGGTGCTGGTTAGCGCGGGGATCCTCGGGCAGTGGCCAATCGGGAGACTGGCGGATAAGTTTGGTCGACTGCTGGTACTGCGCGTGCAGGTGTTTGTGGTCATCCTCGGAAGCATCGCGATGTTAAGCCAGGCAGCGATGGCACCTGCGCTCTTTATCCTGGGGGCGGCCGGTTTTACGCTCTATCCGGTCGCGATGGCCTGGGCCTGTGAAAAAGTGGAACATCATCAACTGGTGGCGATGAACCAGGCGCTGCTGCTAAGCTACACCGTTGGCAGCCTGTTAGGGCCTTCCTTCACCGCCATGTTGATGCAGAATTATTCCGATAATCTTCTGTTTATTATGATTGCCAGCGTGTCGTTTATTTATTTGCTGATGCTGCTGCGCAATGCCGGACATACTCCGAACCCGGTTGCTCACGTTTAATTCAGCGTCAACAGGAAGCAATGTGTGTTATTGCATCCTGTTTTGGTTAATGTTCTGTATTCCCCGACAGAAAGTAAAAAGGCTACCCGTCGGATAGCCTTTTTAAAAGACGCAATCAATACATCACTTTATGCCCGTACTGCTCAAGAATGCCTTTAACGCGTTCCATCGTTTCTTTCTTCGGTGGATGTACACCATCGAGTTTGTACTCTTCGCCCATCGCCACCCATTTATGTTTACCCAGTTCGTGATAGGGCAGGAGCTCGATTTTTTCAACGTTGCCCATATCGCGGGTAAATTCACCGAGTCGGTGCGCGGAGTCGTCATCGTCGGACCAGCCAGGTACCACGACGTAACGGATCCACACGTTGATATTTTTGTTTGCCAGATAGCGGGCGAACTCCAGCGTACGGTGGTTGGAAACGCCGACCAGGTTCTGGTGGATCTCATCATTCATCTGCTTGAGGTCGAGCATCACCAGGTCAGTGACTTCCAGCAGTTCATCAATCACCGGGTCGTAGCGGCGAACAAAACCATTGGTATCCAGACAGGTATGGATACCTTCTTGCTTACAGGCACGAAACCAGTCACGGACAAATTCCGCTTGCAGGATGGCTTCACCGCCTGACGCCGTTACGCCGCCGCCGGATGCGTTCATAAAGTGGCGATAGGTCACGACCTCTTTCATCAGTTCTTCAACGGTGACTTCTTTACCGCCATGCGTGTCCCACGTATCGCGGTTGTGGCAATACAGACAGCGCATCAGGCAGCCCTGGAAGAAAGTAATAAAGCGGATGCCTGGGCCGTCAACGGTACCACAGGATTCAAAGGAGTGAATGCGACCAATAACTGACATTGCGGTGTTTCTCCAGATGTGGCCCATCCGGGGCCGTGTTGGTGCACAGCTCATTGGCTGTGTCGAGTCTGTTTTGGCGGTTATCCATTGAGTATAGATAGCTGACAAAACAGGCTGCAGTCGGGAAACGACCTGTTAAAAAGGCCCCACTTACGTGGAGCCTTTATTGTACGCCTTTTACCGCGTGATTTCAGTCAAAACACATTACATGGTCTGAGTGAAGGTACGGGTAATAACGTCCTGCTGCTGTTCTTTCGTCAGGGAGTTAAAACGTACTGCATAACCAGATACACGGATGGTCAGCTGCGGATATTTTTCCGGATGTTCCATCGCGTCCAGCAGCATTTCACGGTTCATCACGTTCACGTTCAGGTGCTGACCACCTTCGATGGACGCTTCATGGTGGAAGTAACCATCCATCAGACCGGCCAGGTTAGTCTTACGAACTTCGTCGTCTTTACCCAGTGCGTTCGGAACGATAGAGAAGGTATAAGAGATACCATCTTTCGCGTAAGCAAACGGCAGTTTAGCAACAGAAGTCAGAGAGGCAACAGCACCTTTCTGGTCACGACCGTGCATCGGGTTAGCACCTGGTCCGAACGGCGCGCCAGCACGACGACCATCTGGGGTGTTACCGGTTTTCTTACCATACACAACGTTAGAGGTGATGGTCAGAACAGACTGCGTCGGGATAGCATCACGGTAGGTTTTCAGTTTCTGAATTTTCTTCATGAAACGTTCAACCAGGTCAACCGCCATGTCATCAACGCGCGCGTCGTTGTTACCAAACTGCGGGTATTCGCCTTCGATTTCGAAGTCGATAGCCAGACCGTCTTCATCACGAATCGGTTTAACTTTCGCATATTTGATAGCAGACAGGGAGTCAGCCGCAACGGACAGACCTGCGATACCACATGCCATGGTGCGAATAACATCACGATCGTGCAGCGCCATCAGAGAGGCTTCGTAGCTGTACTTGTCGTGCATGTAGTGGATAACGTTCAGCGCGGTGACATACTGCTTAGCCAGCCAGTCCATGAAGTGATCCATGCGCTCCATGACTTCGTCATAGTTCAGCACGTCGCCTTTGATTGGCTCAGATTTCGGGCCAACCTGCATTTTCAGTTTTTCATCAACGCCGCCGTTGATTGCGTACAGCATGGTTTTCGCCAGGTTTGCACGCGCACCGAAGAACTGCATTTGTTTACCAACAACCATTGGGCTTACGCAGCAAGCGATAGCGTAATCGTCGTTGTTGAAGTCCGGACGCATCAGGTCATCGTTCTCATACTGCAGAGAAGAGGTGTCGATGGACACTTTAGCGGCGAATTTCTTGAAGTTCAGAGGCAGTTTTTCAGACCACAGAACGGTGATGTTCGGCTCCGGAGACGGACCCATGGTGTACAGGGTGTTCAGGAAGCGGAAGCTGTTTTTGGTAACCAGAGTACGGCCATCAACGCCCATACCACCGATGGATTCCGTTGCCCAAATCGGGTCGCCGGAGAACAGTTCATCATATTCAGGCGTACGCAGGAAACGAACCATACGCAGTTTCATGACCAGGTGGTCAATCATTTCCTGAGCGTCTTGTTCAGTGATTTTGCCTGCTTTCAGGTCACGTTCGATGTATGCATCCAGGAAGGTGGAGACACGACCGAAGGACATTGCCGCGCCGTTCTGAGATTTAACCGCAGCCAGGTAGCCGAAGTAAGTCCACTGAATCGCTTCCTGAGCGTTGGTTGCCGGACCAGAGATATCGCAGCCATATTTCGCAGCCATCTCTTTGATCTGACCCAGCGCACGGTGCTGTTCAGCAATTTCTTCACGCAGACGGATAGTCGCTTCCAGGTTTACGCCGTTTTCCAGGTCAGACTGCAGGGAAACGAACTGAGCGTATTTGTCTTTCATCAGGAAGTCGATACCGTACAGCGCAACGCGACGGTAGTCACCGATGATACGGCCACGGCCATAGGCATCCGGCAGACCAGTCAGAACACCGGATTTACGGCAGTTCAGAATGTCTTTGGTGTAAACATCGAAAACGCCCTGGTTGTGGGTTTTACGATATTCAGTGAAGATTTTTTTCAGCATCGGGTCCAGTTCGCGGTTGTACGCTTTGCAGGAACCTTCAACCATTTTGATACCACCGAACGGGATGATCGCACGTTTCAGCGGAGCTTCAGTTTGCAGACCAACAATTTTCTCGAGCGCTTTATTGATGTAGCCAGCGTCGTGAGAAGTGATGGTGGAAGCAACAGAGGTGTCAAAGTCAACAGGCGCGTGAGTGCGGTTTTCCTGTTTAACGCCTTCCATTACGCTGTCCCACAGTGCAGTGGTCGCATCAGTCGCGCCAGCCAGGAAGGACTCGTCACCCTCGTACGGAGTGTAGTTTTTCTGAATGAAGTCACGGACGTTTACTTCATTCTGCCAGTCACCTTTGGTAAAACCTTCCCAGGCTGTGGCTAACTTTTCATTAAGCTCGGACATGTAACACCTACCTTCTTAAGTGGATTTTTTATTTACTGCGTGTATCGCGACATCAATTAATGATGATCGTTGTCACGCAGATAAATGACCCAGTATGTCAACCCAACCAACAAACCCCCGCCGATAATGTTACCGATCGTAACCGGAATCAGGTTATCAGTGATGAAGTTCATCGCGGTCAGGTGAGAAAAACTTTCCGGCGTCGAGCCAACTGCGCTCCAGAACTCCGGTGTTGCGAGATCACGGATTACAATACCCATCGGAATCATAAACATGTTTGCGATACTGTGCTCAAAACCGCTGGCAACAAACATCGCAACCGGTAATACCATGATAAACGCTTTATCCATCAGGCTACGGCCTGAGTAGCTCATCCATACAGCCAGGCATACCATCAGGTTTGCGAGGATACCGAGGCTGACGGCTTCAACAAAAGTATGGTGCATTTTGTGGTCGGCGGTTTGCAGGACGTTCAGTCCCCACTGGCCGTTGGCGACCATATATTCGCCGGAAAGCCACATCAATAGCACAAAGAGCAAGCAACCAATCAGGTTACCAAAATAGACGTTGAGCCAGTTTTTTGCCAACTGACCCCAGGTGATTCGGCCACTGGCTTTGGCAACGACAATCAACACGGTTGACGTAAAGAGGTCTGCACCGCAGATGACGCAAAGAATCAACCCCAGAGAGAAGCAGATACCGCCAATCAATTTCGCCATACCAAAGGGCATCGTACCTGTACCGGTCGTTGCAGTGATATAGAAAACAAAGGCGATGGAAATGAACACACCGGCAGTAATTGCCAGGAAGAAAGTCTTAAGCGGATGTTTCGTTGCTTTATAGACACCTGCCTCTTCGGCCACTTTGGCCATTGCTGCAGGGAGTAAAAGATCAAAAGGGTTGTCAGCTTTCACACTAACTCTCTCTTTATTAAGTCGGCGACGAGATACTAACAAAGCATTATAGATGAGAAATTGATGTAGATCATATCCCGCCTGGCTTATAGGCCCGTAATACGCATGGTTTTTATGCAATTACGGAGTAATTAATTGATTTTTATGATAAAAATAAATTTTAAATTTTAGCAAATGAGTTGAAAATTTTCCTTCCTACGTCTGTTAGCCAGTTAATTAATATGGAGTAATTGGCAGATAAAGTAACAACTATCCATTAAATTATGTAATATCAACTACCAACATTTAACCTTGTTATTACATTTGTTTTGGGATATTCAAAAATAAATAAAAAGGGGCGCTTAGCGCGCCCCGTAATATAGCCCAGACGATTATTTAAACCTACTCAGCGTAGGTTGATTGGCTTTATTTTGACCAAAATGAAGATTTTGCACGCTGCAACTTCTCATAGGCCTTCAACAGCGACTGGTGTGATGCGAATGCGTGCAGATCGCTGTCAACCGGCTGCAGACCATAAAAGGCGGCTTCACCGCTCAATGCTGCACTGGCGGCTTCGACGGCATTTGCGCCATACATACGGACAAACGCGTTCAGATATTGCAGCGGTTCACGTTCTTCTTCCTGCGACAGCAGTAACAGCGTTTGCAGGCAACGGTAATAATTCGCCCGCTCGGCGCTAAAGATCGACGTATTAAATTCCATCGTCCATTCGGTCCAGATCAGTGCCTGTTCCAGATCACCACCTGCCAGCGCCAGCATCGCTTTCAGTTCCCCAATACGCAGGGTGTACCAGCCGTTATCTGAACCGGTAGCCAGGCCTAACAGTTCACGAACGCGGGTGAAATCATCAAACCCTTCTTCATCGAGTTGCTCAATCAGGTTGAGATAGTCTTCTTTATCCCAGCGACTATTCGGCAGTGAGAGCAGGGTCTCGCGCAGATGGACGCCCATGGCGTTATTGGCTAACCACAGATCTTCAGCAGGATAAATATCAGACATCCCCGGAACGATGATCCGACAGGCGTAGACACCGAGATGTTCGTAATCGGCGATGTACACCTCTTTATCTTCCGCGTTGAAGATCGCCATCAGGGTGGCAAACTCTTCTTCTGTGGTACCGGAGAAACTCCAGTCAACGAACGGGTAGTCGGCATCCTGCTTGAACAGATCCCAGGAGATCAGACCGCTGGAGTCAATGAAGTGTGTTTCCAGGTTGGTATGCTCAGCCACTTCTTCATCGTCGAAGGTCGGCGGCGTGAAGACGTCGAGATCTTTCAGACCACGGCCCTGCAGCAGTTCCGTCACGGTACGTTCCAGTGCGACGCCAAAATCAGGATGTGCGCCGAAAGAGGCGAAGCAGGTGCCGTTAGCCGGATTGAACAGCACAACGCAGATCACCGGATACTGACCGCCCAGAGAACCGTCGTAAGCAAAGATGGGGAAACCTTCCGCTTCCAGCGTTGCAATAGATTCCACTACCGCCGGGTAGCGTGCCAGCACGTCGGCCGGAATTTCCGGCAGGCTGATGCTTTCGGCAATAATGCGATTCTTCACATAACGCTCAAAGACTTCAGATAACCCTTGCACGCGCGCTTCGTTACGGGTGTTACCGGCGGACATCCCGTTTGAGACGTACAGGTTGCCGATAATGTTCATTGGAATATAGACGGTCTGGTTATCCGACTGGCGGGTAAACGGCAGGCCGCAGATACCACGCTCTTCGTTGCCAGACTGCAGGTCGATCAGCATGCTGCCGGTCAGTTCGTTCTCGGGATCGTAGAAGGCACGCAGGCGGGCATCCAGCAGACCGTCCGGTACGTCATCATTTTCGGTCAGCGGGAACCATTTCTCGTTCGGATAATGCACGAACGGGCCATTGGCGATGGTTTCACCCAGCCAGAAATCGGCAAAGAAATAGTTGGTTGACAGACGCTCAAAATATTCGCCCAACGCCGAGGCCAGCGCGGCCTTTTTCGTCGCCCCTTTGCCGTTGGTAAAGCACAGCGCACACTCTTTATCGCGAATGTGTACGGACCAGACGTTCGGCACTGGATTCAGCCACGAGGCCTCTTCAATATGGAAACCGAGGTCGAGTAGTTTTTGCTGGAAGCGAGCGATGGAGTCTTCCAGTGCGGCGTCTTTGCCGGGAATAAATGTTTGCGTCATGAAAATCACTTTTGTCGTACGGAAAGCGCGCAATGATACGGGTTTTACATGACTGACGCTATCGCCGCCACTGACGCGGCGCAAATAAAAGTTTTGGCTATGCTTGTAGGCAGTGATCCACCATAAGAGCATAAAAATGAAAGCGTTTGATTTACAACGGATGGCACTCGATAAAGTGCCGATGGAATTCCTCGGTGAAGTGGCTTTACGCAGTCTGTATACCTTCGTACTGGTCTATCTGTTTCTCAAACTCACAGGACGACGCGGCGTGCGACAGATGTCGCTCTTCGAAGTGCTGATTATTTTAACGCTGGGGTCGGCGGCGGGTGACGTGGCCTTTTATGATGATGTCCCGATGTTGCCAGTACTGGTGGTCTTCATTACCCTCGCGCTGCTGTACCGTCTGGTGATGTGGCTGATGGCGCGCAGTGAAAAACTGGAAGATTTACTGGAAGGTAAGCCCGTCGTGATTATTGAAGATGGCGAGCTGGCGTGGGAAAAACTGAACCAGTCAAATATGACCGAGTTCGAGTTTTTCATGGAGCTGCGACTGAATGGCGTTGAGCAACTGGGACAGGTGCGCCTGGCGATCCTTGAAACGAATGGTCAGATCAGCGTTTATTTCTTTGAAGACAGTGAGGTAAAGCCTGGCTTAAGCATTTTGCCGAAGTATTGTACGCAACGTTATAAAGTCGTTCCTGAAGCGGGAGAGTATTCCTGTGTGCGATGCAGTGAAGTGATCACAATGAAAGCCGGCGATCGTCAGGCGTGCCCGCGGTGTAAAAATCCAGAATGGTCGAAGGCCAGTCGGGCAAAACGGGTCGTCTGACAGCAAAAATATCGGTCTTTTATCGTCAATCCCGAAGATTCTGTTGTGTGAGCGAACACTCATTTTTACTCGAGTTTGTTTTAGCCATTGCGGCGCGTGTCACTGAATGATAAAACCGATATCCACAGGAATAACTTATACCCAATCTCTGTTCATGTACGAAAAGAGATTGGGTTAATAACAACGCAACGTGGTGAGGGGAAATGGCTCAGGTCTTCAATTTTAGTTCAGGTCCGGCAATGTTACCGGCAGACGTGCTTAAACTGGCTCAAAAGGATCTTTGTGACTGGAACGGTCTTGGTACGTCCGTCATGGAAGTGAGCCACCGCGGCAAAGAATTCATCCAGGTCGCGCAAGAAGCGGAGCAGGATTTTCGCGATCTGTTGAATATCCCCTCCAACTACAAAGTGCTGTTTTGTCACGGCGGTGGTCGTGGCCAGTTTTCTGCCATTCCGCTGAACATTCTGGGCGACAAAACCACGGCAGACTACGTTGATGCAGGCTACTGGGCAGCCAGCGCCGTCAAAGAAGCGAAAAAATACTGCACGCCGAATGTGATTGACGCCAAAGTTTCGGTCGATGGCCTGCGCGGCGTGAAGCCGATGAGTGAGTGGCAGCCTTCTGCTGATGCAGCGTATCTGCATTACTGCCCGAACGAAACCATCGATGGCATCGCAATTAACGAAACGCCCAATTTTGGTTCCGATGTGGTGGTGACCGCTGATTTCTCCTCAACCATTCTCTCCGGACCGCTGGATGTTTCACGCTATGGCATCATTTATGCGGGCGCACAGAAGAACATTGGCCCGGCGGGTTTGACTATCGTCATCGTACGCGAAGATTTACTGGGTAAAGCGAATGTGGCGTGTCCGTCGATCCTCGATTATTCCGTTCTGAACGACAATGACTCGATGTTCAATACGCCGCCGACCTTCGCCTGGTATCTTTCCGGCCTGGTGTTCAAATGGCTGAAAGCCAATGGTGGCGTGGCGGCGATGGATAAAATCAATCAGCAAAAAGCAGAACTGCTGTACGGTGTGATTGATAACAGTGACTTCTATCGTAACGATGTCGCGAAAGCGAACCGTTCACGTATGAACGTGCCGTTCCAGTTAGCTGACAGCGCGCTGGATAAGCTCTTCCTGGAAGAGTCTTTTGCTGCGGGCCTGCACGCGCTGAAAGGCCACCGCGTTGTCGGCGGAATGCGTGCCTCCATTTATAACGCGATGCCGCTGGAAGGGGTAAAAGCGCTTGCCGATTTCATGACTGATTTCGAGCGCCGTCGCGGCTAATCAGGTGTCTCTTTTCATCCCCACAGCCTTGTCTGTGGGGTTTTTATTTCTGTCTTTTGAGAGTTGAGTTTCATGGAATCCCTGACGTTACAACCCATCGCACGGGTCGATGGCACGATTAATCTGCCAGGCTCGAAGAGCGTATCAAACCGCGCGCTGTTACTGGCGGCGTTAGCTCATGGCACCACAGAGCTGACCAACCTGTTAGACAGCGATGACGTTCGCCATATGCTCAATGCCCTGAGTGCGTTGGGGATTGATTACACCCTTTCTGCGGATCGCACCCGCTGTGAAATCACGGGTAACGCAGGCCCGCTGCACGCCGAAGGCGCATTAGAGCTGTTTCTGGGCAATGCCGGAACGGCAATGCGACCGCTGGCCGCCGCACTGTGCCTTGGCGCAAACGATATTGTGCTGACCGGTGAACCGCGTATGAAAGAGCGCCCGATTGGTCATCTGGTGGATGCGCTGCGTCAGGGCGGGGCGAACATTGAGTATCTGGAGCAGGAAAACTATCCGCCGCTTCGACTGCGTGGCGGATTTACCGGCGGACAGGTTGAGGTTGACGGCAGCGTCTCCAGCCAGTTTCTCACTGCGCTGCTGATGACCGCGCCTCTGGCACCCCAGGATACGGTGATAAGTATCAAAGGCGATCTGGTGTCGAAACCGTATATTGATATCACGCTGAACCTGATGAAAACCTTTGGCGTTGAGATAGAGAACCAGAGCTATCAGCGCTTTGTGGTCAAAGGCGGTCAGCAGTACCACTCTCCAGGTCATTATCTGGTTGAAGGAGATGCTTCATCGGCCTCCTATTTCCTCGCGGCAGGCGCCATTAAAGGTGGAACGGTGAAAGTGACCGGGATTGGCCGCAACAGCATGCAGGGCGATATCCGTTTTGCCGATGTGTTGGAGAAAATGGGCGCGACCGTCACCTGGGGTGACGACTTTATCGCCTGTACCCGTGGCGAACTGAATGCCATCGATATGGACATGAACCATATTCCGGATGCCGCCATGACTATCGCGACAGCCGCGTTGTTTGCCAAAGGTACGACAACGCTTCGCAACATTTACAACTGGCGGGTGAAAGAAACTGACCGTCTGTTTGCGATGGCGACCGAACTGCGCAAAGTCGGCGCGGAAGTGGAAGAGGGGCATGATTTTATTCGCATCACGCCGCCGGCACACCTGAAGTTTGCCGACATTAGCACCTATAACGATCACCGTATGGCGATGTGTTTCTCGCTGGTGGCGTTATCTGATACGCCGGTTACGATCCTTGACCCGAAATGTACCGCCAAAACCTTCCCTGACTATTTCGAACAGTTGGCGCGTATCAGTACCCCTGCCTGATTTCTCTCTTCGCGCCGGTCAACTGGCTGGCGCGATATCGTCTGTATCTGTACTTTTTTCCTGTTACTGCTAATGCTAACGTGTTGATGATTTAATATTTTGATTTATATGCGTTTTATTATAAATATCAACGGAAGATTAGCATGAAAAATAAATCACTCCTGATTACTATTGCAGTATCCGCAGCGCTGCTGGCGGGATGTAAAAATGGCGTTAATGGTGACATGCTCGCCAGTTCGGGCATGTCGGCCTATAAAGCAGCCACGCTTTCTGATACCGATGTCAAAACGTTGTCCAGCAACGCCTGCAAACAGATGGATAGCCAGAATCAACTTGCGGGAAAAAGCAGTAAATACACCAGGCGTCTGGGTAAGATTGCCAAAGCTCTGGGAAATAATATTGATGGTACTCCGGTCGATTATAAGGTCTACATCACTTCTGACGTCAATGCGTGGGCAATGGCGAACGGCTGTGTCCGCGTTTATTCCGGTTTGATGGATCTGATGACCGATAATGAAATCGAAGGGGTATTAGGTCACGAGTTAGGTCACGTCTCTTTAGGGCATTCCCGCAAAGCAATGCAGACGGCTTATGCTACCCTGGCCGCGCGTGATGCTATTTCTGCCACCAGCGGCGTGGCTTCACAACTCTCTCAGTCGCAGTTAGGCGATTTGGCTGAAGGGGTGATCAACTCGGCGTTCTCCCGCAGTCAGGAATCTGAGGCTGATGACTTCTCCTATGACCTGATGAAAAAACGTGGCATCAATACGCAGGGGTTAGTGAGCGCATTTGATAAGTTAGCCATAATGGATGCCGGCCACGCTAAATCCCTGATGGATTCCCACCCGGCGTCAGCCGACCGTGCTCAGCATATGCGTGACCGTATCGCTGAAGATAAAAAGTAAAACATTGTCATCTTTCGGGCTGGTTTCTCCCCGGCCCGCTATAATTGCGCAATTATTCTTCACCTGGTGACAGACTAAATCTGTTTTTGCACACAACGTTAACGATTGTGGGCGTTGGCGCGTATAATGCGCGGCGTTTACGTTAACAGAACGCCTGTTTAAGGAGATAAAGATGACGGCAATTGCCCCGGTAATTACCATTGATGGCCCAAGCGGTGCAGGAAAAGGCACCTTGTGCAAAGCGATGGCGGAAGCATTGCAATGGCATCTGTTGGACTCTGGCGCAATCTATCGCGTGCTGGCGCTGGCGGCATTACATCATCATGTTGATGTTGCATCGGAAGACGCGCTGGTTCCGCTGGCAACCCATCTCGATGTCCGCTTTGTTTCAACCGACGGAAATCTGGAAGTGATCCTTGAAGGGGAAGACGTCAGCGGTGAAATCCGCACGCAGGAAGTCGCCAATGCCGCCTCTCAGGTCGCCGCATTCCCTCGCGTACGTGAGGCACTGCTGCGTCGTCAACGTGCTTTCCGTGAAGCACCGGGACTGATCGCTGATGGACGTGATATGGGGACGGTGGTTTTCCCGGATGCGCCGGTCAAAATTTTCCTTGACGCCTCCTCGGAAGAACGTGCACATCGCCGTATGCTACAGTTGCAGGAGAAGGGCTTTAGTGTTAACTTTGAACGCCTTTTGGCCGAGATCAAAGAACGTGACGATCGCGACCGAAACCGTGCTGTAGCGCCGTTGGTTCCCGCTGCTGATGCTTTAGTTTTAGATTCCACACGATTAAGCATTGAGCAAGTGATTGAAAAAGCGCTACAATACGCGCGCCAAAAACTGGCACTCGCTTAAGAGCGACCGAATTTGCAGTACCCCCGTTGCAATGGAATGACAGCGGGTATGTTAAACAACCCCATCCGGCACGGAGCCAGGTGGACGTTAAATATGAAACCTGAAGATTAAACATGACTGAATCTTTTGCTCAACTGTTTGAAGAATCCTTAAAAGAAATCGAAACCCGTCCGGGTTCCATCGTTCGCGGTGTTGTTGTTGCTATCGACAAAGACGTTGTTCTGGTTGATGCAGGCCTGAAATCTGAATCTGCAATTCCTGCAGAACAGTTCAAAAACGCGGCTGGCGAACTGGAAATCCAGGTGGGCGACGAAGTTGATGTTGCTCTGGATGCAGTAGAAGACGGCTTCGGTGAAACACTGCTGTCTCGTGAAAAAGCGAAACGTCACGAAGCATGGATCACGCTGGAAAAAGCTTACGAAGATGCTGAAACTGTTACCGGTGTTATCAACGGCAAAGTTAAGGGCGGCTTCACTGTTGAGCTGAACGGTATTCGTGCGTTCCTGCCAGGTTCACTGGTAGACGTTCGTCCGGTGCGCGATACGCTGCACCTGGAAGGCAAAGAGCTTGAATTCAAAGTCATCAAGCTGGATCAGAAACGCAACAACGTTGTTGTTTCTCGTCGTGCCGTGATCGAATCCGAAAACAGCGCAGAGCGCGATCAGCTGCTGGAAAACCTGCAGGAAGGCATGGAAGTTAAAGGTATCGTTAAGAACCTCACTGACTACGGTGCATTCGTTGACCTGGGTGGCGTTGACGGCCTGCTGCACATCACCGATATGGCATGGAAACGCGTTAAGCATCCGAGCGAAATCGTAAACGTTGGCGACGAAATCACTGTTAAAGTGCTGAAGTTCGACCGCGAACGTACCCGTGTATCTCTGGGCCTGAAACAGCTGGGCGAAGATCCGTGGGTAGCTATCGCTAAGCGTTATCCGGAAGGTACTAAACTGACCGGTCGCGTAACCAACCTGACCGACTACGGCTGCTTCGTTGAAATCGAAGAAGGCGTTGAAGGGCTGGTTCACGTTTCCGAAATGGACTGGACCAACAAAAACATCCATCCGTCCAAAGTTGTTAACGTTGGCGACGTAGTGGAAGTTATGGTTCTGGATATCGACGAAGAACGTCGTCGTATCTCCCTGGGCCTGAAGCAGTGCAAATCTAACCCATGGCAGCAGTTCGCGGAAACCCACAACAAGGGCGACCGTGTTGAAGGTAAAATCAAGTCTATCACTGACTTCGGTATCTTCATCGGCCTGGACGGCGGCATCGACGGCCTGGTTCACCTGTCTGACATCTCCTGGAACGTTGCAGGCGAAGAAGCAGTTCGTGAATACAAAAAAGGCGACGAAATCGCAGCAGTTGTTCTGCAGGTTGACGCAGAGCGCGAGCGTATCTCTCTGGGCGTTAAACAGCTGGCAGAAGATCCGTTCAACAACTGGGTTGCACTGAACAAGAAAGGCGCAATCGTAAACGGTAAAGTGACTGCAGTTGACGCGAAAGGCGCAACCGTAGAACTGGCTGACGGCGTTGAAGGTTACCTGCGCGCTTCTGAAGCATCCCGTGACCGCGTTGAAGACGCTACCCTGGTTCTGAGCGTGGGTGACGACGTTGAAGCTAAATTCACCGGCGTTGACCGTAAGAACCGTGCAATCAGCCTGTCTGTTCGTGCTAAAGACGAAGCTGATGAGAAAGATGCCATCGCAACTGTTAACAAACAGGAAGATGCAAACTTCTCCAACAACGCAATGGCTGAAGCTTTCAAAGCAGCTAAAGGCGAGTAATTCTTTGATACTTTGGGAGGTTTCGTCCCGAAGTCAGATGAGAATACTTGACAGATTATAGAATTCGTTCTGTAATCAATGACAAAGGGCGGCTACGGCCGCCCTTAATCAATGCAACAGCAGCAGCTTATTGGAACCGGAGGAATCATGACCAAGTCAGAATTGATTGAAAGACTTGCCACTCAGCAATCTCATATTCCCGCGAAAGCGGTTGAAGATGCGGTCAAAGAGATGCTGGAGCATATGGCCTCGACTCTTGCACAGGGCGAGCGTATTGAAATCCGCGGTTTCGGCAGCTTTTCTTTGCACTACCGTGCACCACGTACCGGGCGTAACCCGAAGACTGGCGACAAAGTGGATCTGGAAGGGAAATACGTTCCGCACTTTAAGCCGGGTAAAGAACTGCGCGATCGCGCCAATATTTACGGTTAAGTTTTTCGCACAACGTAACCTCAGAAAAGCACCTTTACGGTGCTTTTTTCTTGCCTGCTTTTCAACCCTGGAATGCCGCTCGCATTTCATGTTGCACATTGCCGGGCGGCGATGAAAATCGCGGAATCATGGCCGTAAATCCTTCATTCTCCTCCTGACAATCCCGGCTCAGACCTGCACACTGCCGCCAACACGGAGGTGTGTATGAAATTAACGACGGTCAGTCTGTGTGCATTAGGGGGTATTTTCCCTTTATTTTTGCTACCTGCGCTGCCGGGGGAATGGCTTGTTAGCATCCTGTTTGTGCTGGCCTGTCTGCTCGGTCTGCTCCGCTGGAAAGTGGCACAGTACGCTGGGCTTCTCCTGCTGTTTTTTCTCTGGGGCGTCATGGCGGCGAAACAGTCGCTGTGGGCGGGAAATACGTTGCCCGCCGCCACGCAGGAGACCATCGTTGAGCTGACGGCCACGGATAGCATGATGACACATGCCGGGCTGATCACGCATCTTAATGGGCATCGGCTTTTCCCTGCCGTCGGTATTGTGCTTTATAACCAATATTTGCCAATCGCGCCGTGCGCGGGACAACGTTGGGCGATGACGCTGAAGGTCCGTGCCATGCACGGCGAGTTAAATGACGGCGGATTTGATAGTCAGCGTTATGCCCTGGCACAGCATCAGCCGCTCACTGGCCGATTTTTACAGGCAAAGATTGTCGATAGCAAATGCAGCTGGCGAGCGCGCTATCTCGCCTCGTTAACGGATTCTCTGGAAAACTATCCCTGGCAGCAGGTAATACTAGGTCTGGGGATGGGGGAGCGCCTGCTGGTGCCACAGGAAGTCAAAGCGATCATGCGCGATACCGGCACGGCGCATCTGATGGCAATTTCCGGCCTGCATATTGCTTTTGCGGCTTTACTGGCAGCTGCTCTGATTCGCGGCGTGCAGTTTCTGCTGCCGGTCGGTGCAATTCGCTGGCAACATCCTGTGATTGGCGGGCTAATTTGCGCAGCGTTTTACGCCTGGCTGACCGGGTTACAACCACCGGCGCTACGTACGGTGGTGGCGCTGCTGGTGTGGGGAGCACTGAAATTATGCGGGCGGCAATGGAGCGGATGGTCAGTCTGGTGCTGCTGTCTGGCGGCTATTCTGGTTGTTGATCCCGTCGCCGTGATCTCGCAAAGCCTGTGGCTTTCGGCCTTTGCCGTTGCGGCGCTGTTATTCTGGTACCAATGGTTTCCTTGCCCCGCCTGTCCCACATCACGTGCCTGGCGCTTGCTGGTTGAACTGGCACACCTGCAACTGGGGATTACCTTGCTGCTCATGCCGCTACAAATCGCACTGTTCCACGGTATCAGCCTGACGTCGTTTGCTGCGAATCTGTTTGCTGTCCCGCTGGTTACGTTTGTCAGCGTTCCGCTGATCCTCGCCGGAATGGTGGTCCATCTCACTGGTCCGCTGCTTCTTGAGGGCGGACTCTGGTATCTGGCCGATCGCTCACTGGCTGCACTATTCTGGGCGCTCAATCACTTGCCTGCGGGGTGGATCAACATTGATGCCCGTTGGCAGTGGCTGGTCTTTGTCCCCTGGTTGATGCTACCCGGTTGGCGATTTATCGCCTGGCGCGTTTTCCCCGGCCTGTGTCTGGCGACGCTGGCGTTGCTGAGCTGGCCGTTCTGGAGTCCGGTGCGCACTGACGCCTGGCAGGTGCACATGCTGGATGTCGGGCAGGGGTTAGCGATAGTTATCGCCCGTAATGGTAAAGCGTTACTCTACGATACCGGGCTGGCCTGGCCGGGAGGTGACAGCGCCCAGCAGATAATCATTCCGTGGCTGCGCTGGCACCACTTGCAACCAGAGGGGATTATTCTCAGCCATGAGCATCTCGACCATCGCGGTGGACTACACTCTTTGCAGACAACCTGGCCAGCGCTTTGGGTGCGCAGTCCGTTAGGCTGGCAGGGGCATCTGCCGTGTTACCGCGGTGAGACGTGGCAATGGCAGGGACTGCGTTTTAGCGTGCACTGGCCGTTGAAAGGAGACCCGACGCAGGGGAATAATCACTCTTGCGTCGTAAAGATTGATGATGGTACGCACAGTATTCTGCTGACGGGCGATATAGAGTCCCCCGCGGAACTGAAAATGCTCAGTCATTACTGGCAGCATCTTTTGGCGACGGCAATCCAGGTACCACACCATGGCAGCAATACCTCTTCTTCACTGGCGTTACTTCAGCGCGTTAGTGGCAACGTGGCGCTGGTCTCCGCCTCACGCTATAACGCCTGGCGATTGCCGTCATGGAAGGTGAAGCAACGCTATCTGCAACAGGGTTACCGGTGGTGTGATACCCCGCATCAGGGGCAAATTTCGCTGGATTTTTCAACACAGGGCTGGCAGGCGATCAGCCTGCGGGAGCAAATTTTACCTCGTTGGTATCATCAGTGGTTTGGCGTGTCAGACGATAACGGGTAGAATATGCGGCTATTTCAACAGATGCTGGTTTCTTGAATGCATAACGATAAAGATCTCTCTACGTGGCAGACGTTTCGCCGACTGTGGCCAACCATTGCGCCTTTCAAATCGGGTCTGATCGTGGCGGGTGTTGCGTTAATCCTCAACGCGGCCAGCGATACCTTCATGTTATCGCTCCTCAAACCATTACTGGACGATGGTTTTGGTAAAACAGATCGCTCAGTGTTGCTTTGGATGCCGCTGGTGGTTATTGGGCTGATGATTTTACGTGGTATTACCAGCTATATCTCCAGCTACTGTATTTCCTGGGTATCCGGCAAAGTGGTGATGACCATGCGTCGTCGCCTGTTCGGTCATATGATGGGAATGCCGGTTTCCTTCTTTGACAAACAGTCTACCGGGACGCTGCTGTCTCGTATTACTTATGATTCTGAACAGGTAGCCTCTTCGTCTTCCGGTGCGCTGATTACCGTTGTGCGTGAAGGTGCATCGATTATCGGCCTGTTCATCATGATGTTCTATTACAGCTGGCAATTGTCGATAATCCTGGTTGTGCTGGCGCCTATTGTGTCGATCGCGATTCGCGTAGTCTCCAAACGTTTTCGTGCTATCAGTAAGAATATGCAGAATACGATGGGGCAGGTGACAACCAGCGCGGAGCAGATGCTGAAAGGCCACAAAGAGGTACTGATCTTCGGTGGACAGGGAGTGGAAACGAAGCGCTTCGACAAAGTCAGTAACAAGATGCGTTTGCAGGGGATGAAGATGGTTTCTGCCTCTTCCATTTCCGATCCTGTCATCCAGTTGATCGCTTCACTGGCGCTGGCGTTTGTGCTGTACGCGGCTAGTTTCCCAAGCGTGATGGACAGCCTGACGGCAGGGACGATCACCGTGGTCTTCTCCTCAATGATCGCCCTGATGCGTCCGTTGAAGTCGTTGACTAACGTTAACGCCCAGTTCCAGCGTGGGATGGCCGCATGCCAGACTTTATTTGCCATCCTGGATAGCGAGCAGGAAAAAGACGAAGGTAAACGTGTGATTGAGCGTGCGACCGGCGATCTGGAATTCCGCAATGTCACCTTTACCTATCCGGGGCGCGAAGTACCGGCGCTGCGTAACATCAACCTGAAAATTCCGGCGGGCAAAACCGTTGCGCTGGTGGGGCGTTCAGGTTCCGGCAAATCAACCATTGCCAGTCTGATCACGCGTTTCTATGACATCAATGAAGGTGAAATCCTGATGGATGGTCACGATCTGCGGGAATACACCCTAGCCTCATTACGTAATCAGGTCGCGCTGGTGTCGCAGAACGTACATCTGTTCAACGACACGGTGGCGAATAACATCGCCTACGCGCGAACTGAGCAGTATAGCCGTGAGGAGATCGAAGAAGCGGCTCGTATGGCTTATGCCATGGACTTTATCAATAAGATGGATAACGGCCTTGATACGGTGATCGGTGAAAACGGCGTGCTGCTTTCCGGTGGTCAACGTCAACGTATCGCCATCGCGCGCGCCTTACTGCGTGACAGCCCGATTCTGATCCTTGATGAAGCCACGTCAGCGCTGGATACCGAATCTGAACGCGCCATTCAGGCGGCGCTGGACGAACTGCAGAAAAACCGCACCTCGCTGGTGATTGCGCACCGCCTTTCAACTATCGAACAGGCCGATGAAATTGTGGTCGTGGAAGATGGGCTGATTGTGGAGCGCGGTACGCACAACGAGCTGCTGGAACACCGTGGCGTTTACGCGCAACTGCACAAAATGCAATTTGGTCAATGATCGCACGCATCTGGTCCGGTGAGTCGCCCTTGTGGCGACTGTTACTCCCACTTTCCTGGCTATACGGCCTGGTGAGCGGGGCGATCCGTCTGTGCTACACGCTCGGGATCAAACGCGCCTGGCGCGCACCGGTGCCGGTGGTGGTGGTCGGTAATTTGACGGCAGGTGGCAATGGCAAAACGCCGGTAGTGATCTGGTTGGTGGAACAACTTCAGCAGCGCGGTCTTCGCGTTGGGGTAGTTTCTCGTGGATATGGCGGCAAAGCCGCGTCCTATCCCTTGCTGCTGAATGCCGAAACCACCACGGCGGAAGCGGGTGATGAGCCGGTGCTGATTTATCAGCGCACCGGCGCGCCAGTTGCCGTATCGCCCAACCGGGCTGACGCGGTAAAAGCGATTCTGGCGCATCACGATGTGCAGATTATCGTTACTGATGATGGTCTTCAGCACTACCGTCTGGCGCGCGATGTCGAGATTGTGGTGGTTGATGGCGTTCGTCGCTTCGGCAACGGCTGGTGGCTACCGGCAGGTCCGATGCGGGAGCGAGCAGGTCGCCTGAAAACGGTGGATGCGGTTATTGTTAATGGCGGTATTCCGCAGGCGGGCGAGATCCCGATGCATCTGGCGCCAGGACAGGCTGTGAACCTGCGTACCGGTGAGCGCCGTGATGTCGCACAATTGCAAAATGTCGTGGCAATGGCCGGTATTGGTCATCCGCCACGCTTTTTTGCCACGTTAGAATCCTGTGGCGTACAGCCGCAAAAATGTGTTCCTCTGGCGGATCATCAGGCATTGACTTCGCAGGATGTCAACGGCCTACTAAACGGGTCGCAAACGCTGGTCATGACGGAGAAGGACGCCGTGAAGTGCCGCGCCTTTGCCGAAGACAACTGGTGGTATCTTCCTGTCGATGCACATTTGTCGGGGACTGAACCTGAGACATTACTCGAAAAATTGATCTCGCTGACACGTTAGCGCACCACCATGACGGCAGCGTACAAATGAGGGAATCATGAATGTCGTTGCCGTACCTCTCACTTACGGATGCCCGTAACCTTCATCTCGCCGCCCAGGGATTGTTAAAAAAACCACGTCGTCGCGCGTTGGCAAGCGATATCCTGCCGACGATTACCCGTATGTCGCTACTACAAATCGATACCATCAATATTGTCGCCCGCAGTCCCTACCTTGTGTTGTTCAGTCGACTGGGCAATTACACCCCACAGTGGCTGGATGATGCGTTGGCGCAGGGTGAACTGATGGAGTACTGGGCCCATGAGGCCTGTTTCCTGCCGCGTAGTGATTTTACGCTGATACGCCACCGGATGCTGGCACCTGAAAAAATGGGCTGGAAGTACCAGGCGGCGTGGATGGAAGAGCATGCCGGCGAAATTGAGCAACTGTTGCAGCATATTCATCAAAATGGACCGGTACGCTCGGCTGACTTTGAGCATCCGCGTAAAGGCAACAGCGGCTGGTGGGACTGGAAGCCGCACAAGCTGCATCTGGAAGGGTTGTTTACGGCAGGAAAAGTGATGGTGATTGAGCGTCGCAATTTCCAGCGCGTGTACGATCTCACTCATCGCGTGATGCCACACTGGGATGATGAACGCGATTTGCTACCCCGGGCGCAAGCAGAATCTGTCATGCTGGACAACAGTGCGCGCAGCCTGGGTATTTTTCGTGAGCAGTGGCTGGCAGATTACTACCGCCTGAAACGTCCTGAGTTACAAAACTGGCGCGACGTGCGGGCTGAACAGCAGTACATCATTCCGGTAGAGGTCGAAAAACTTGGTCGGCTGTGGTTGCATGCGGATTTGCTGCCGCTACTTGAACAGGCACAGGCAGGCAAGCTGACAGCGACGCATAGCGCGGTACTGTCGCCGTTTGATCCGGTGGTTTGGGATCGCAAACGTGCGGAGCAACTGTTCGATTTCAGCTATCGGCTGGAGTGCTACACGCCAGCCCCAAAGCGCCAGTATGGTTATTTTGTCCTGCCTTTACTGCACCGGGGTCAGTTGGTGGGGCGGATGGACGCCAAAATGCACCGTAAGACGGGCGTACTGGAAGTGATTTCTCTCTATCTGCAAGAAGGCGTAAAGCCAGGAGTGACGCTGCAAAATGGGCTACAGCAGGCGATAACCGATTTTGCCCGCTGGCAGAATGCCGTTCGCGTGACGCTCGGCCGCTGTCCGGCAGGGATATTTACGCAATGTCGACAGGGGTGGGAAATAGACGCAGTCGCATGAGCGAGTATGATAAGATCTCTGCATTCATTACCCGGTCCATCTGGAGGAACTATGGATCATCGACTGCTTGAAATCGTTGCCTGCCCGGTCTGTAACGGCAAACTCTGGTACAACCAGGAAAAACAAGAACTGATCTGCAAACTGGATAACCTCGCTTTTCCACTGCGTGATGGCATTCCCGTTTTGCTGGAAACCGAGGCCCGTGTATTAGCGGCTGATGAGCGTAAATCATGAGTTTTGTCGTCATTATTCCTGCCCGCTACGCCTCCACGCGTCTGCCGGGTAAACCGTTGCAGGACATCAACGGTAAACCGATGATTGTGCATGTGCTGGAACGCGCCCGTGAATCCGGCGCTGAGCGTATTATTGTCGCGACCGATCATGAAGAGGTCGCACGCGCCGTTGAAGTGGCGGGTGGAGAAGTGTGCATGACCCGCGTCGATCACCAGTCCGGGACAGAACGTCTGGCTGAAGTGGTTGAGAAGTGTGGTTTCAGTGATGACACCGTGATTGTCAATGTGCAGGGTGATGAGCCGATGATCCCGGCCATCATTATTCGCCAGGTGGCAGAAAACCTGGCGCAGCGTCAGGTTGGAATGGCCACGCTCGCGGCACCGATTCATAGCGCGGAAGAGGCGTTCAATCCGAATGCAGTGAAGGTGGTACTGGATGCCGAAGGCTATGCGCTGTATTTCTCGCGTGCAACGATCCCCTGGGATCGCGATCGTTTTGCGAAAAGTCGCGAGACCGTCGGCGATAATTTCCTGCGACATCTCGGCATTTACGGCTACCGCGCCGGATTTATCCGCCGCTATGTGAGCTGGGAGCCCAGCCCGTTGGAAAACATCGAGATGCTAGAGCAACTCCGCGTGCTGTGGTACGGCGAAAAAATCCACGTGGCTGTGGCAAAAGAGGTGCCTGGCACCGGTGTTGATACCGCAGAAGACCTCGAGCGCGTTCGCGCTGAAATGCGTTAATTTTCTTTACGACACTCCGCTCTTTAGTGAGAGGAGTGTCGTACCGTTACGATTTTCCACGCTTTTTCTTTTCAACAATTGATCTCATCCGGGTGACATCCGTCGGTGTGGCGCTCATTATAAAAGCAGTAGCTTTTATGAGGGCAATCTGAATGGAACAGCTGCGCGCCGAATTAAGTCATTTACTGGGCGAAAAACTGAGCCGCATTGAATGCGTGAATGAAAAAGTCGACACAGCACTGTGGTCGCTCTATGACAGCCAGGGCAACCCAATGCCGCTGATGGCCCAAAGTTTCACCACGCCGGGGGTCGCGCAACAACTGGCCTGGAAAACCACCATGTTAGCGCGTAGCGGCACCGTGCGAATGCCGGTCATTTATGGGGTGATGACTCACGATGAACATCCCGGTCCGGATGTCTTACTGCTGGAACGTCTGCGTGGCGTCCCCGTTGAAGCGCCGGCCCGGACGCCGGAGCGTTGGGAGCAGCTCAAAGATCAGATTGTCGAAGGGTTACTGGCCTGGCACCGCCAGGATAGCCGGGGGTGTGTCGGTGCGGTGGACAATACGCAGGAGAATATCTGGCCTTCCTGGTATCGTCAGCGGGTTGAGGTGCTCTGGAGTACGCTCAGTCAGTTCAACAACACCGGGCTAACCATGCAGGATAAGCGCATTCTGTTTCGCACCCGCGAATGTCTGCCCGCGCTGTTTGACGGCTTTAACGACAACTGTGTGCTGGTGCATGGCAATTTTAGTCTGCGCAGCATGTTAAAAGACGCCCGGAGCGACCAGCTTCTGGCGATGGTGGGGCCTGGTATTATGCTCTGGGCACCACGGGAGTACGAACTGTTCCGGCTGGTAGATAACACGCTGGCGGAAGGACTACTCTGGCACTACCTGCAACGCGCGCCAGTGGCGGAATCGTTCATCTGGCGGCGTTGGTTATACGTGTTATGGGATGAAGTGGCGCAACTGGTCAATACCGGGCGCTTTAACCGATCTCATTTTGATCTCGCTGCGAAATCACTCCTGCCCTGGCTCGCCTGACGAGCCTTTCAACCGCTGCCAGACTCTCCCCAGCGTCTCGTAGCTTGCGCGATCGCTATGCATCAACCAGACGGGAGAGGGGATTGCCCGCTCCCACGGATTCAACGGGGAATCGATAGCCAGTTGATTCGCCGGAGCCGGCAGCGGATTTAACCCTGCCTGCTGAAAGAAAATCATTGCTCGCGGCAGATGAGAGGCTGAAGTGACCAGCAGGAATGGCGCGTCGCCGATAGCCTGCTTCACGGCAGCGGCTTCTTCCTCCGTATCCTTAGGCTTGTCGAGTGTGATGATATCCTCTTCCGGCACCCCCAGCGATTGCGCCACCCGTGCGCCAACTTCTGCCGTACTCACCGGATTGGTTTTGGCATTCGCGCCGGTAAAAATCAATTTCGAACCCGGGTTAGCCCGCCACAGACGTATTCCCTCATTTAGACGCGGCAAACTGTTGTTGATCAGGTTAGAACTGGGCGCCCACTGCGGGTTCCAGGTATAGCCGCCGCCTAACACGACGATGTATTCAACTTTCTGCGTATCCTGCCAGGTGGGGTAGCTATTTTCTATCGGGCGCAGCAGATGGTCTGCAACGGGTTGCAGGCTGAGCAGGAACAGTACCAGCCAACTGAGGCTGATAAATACCTTGCCGGTTTTCTGAAAACGGCTAAACCACAGCAGTGCCAGACCGATACCCATCATCAAGAGCAGAAAAGGGAGAGGCAACAGCATGCCGCCAATCACTTTCTTCAGCGTAAAAAGCATCCTTTTTGGTTCCTTTTTTGACCATACAGCAGAAGAATAATCGTGATATTACACCAGAGAGGTTCATTCTCCGCGCGGGTGTGACAAAATAGCGGTTTTATCAGAGAACAGCTAAGCCAGCCTGTGGAGAGCCCGATGCGGGATCGCAATTTTGATGACATTGCTGAGAAGTTTTCCCGTAATATTTACGGCACCACAAAAGGGCAGCTAAGGCAGGCTATCCTGTGGCAGGATCTCGACCTTATTCTGACAGACTTCGGCGCGCAACCACTTCGTGTGCTGGACGCTGGCGGCGGTGAAGGACAAACGGCCATTAAAATGGCAGAACGTGGTCATCACGTGACGTTGTGTGACGTCTCCGGTGAGATGATCGCCCGTGCGCAACGGGCGGCAGAAGCCAAAGGTGTGAGCCACAACATGCATTTTATACAATGCGCTGCTCAGGACGTCGCTTCGCATTTGGAAAGCTCCGTTGATCTGATATTGTTTCACGCTGTGCTGGAGTGGGTCGCCGATCCGGTCAGCGTGTTAGAGACCCTTTGGTCGGTATTGCGTCCCGGTGGCGTACTGTCATTAATGTTCTACAATGCCAACGGCCTGTTGATGCATAACATGGTGGCGGGGAACTTTGACTACGTGCAGATAGGGATGCCCAAACGTAAGAAGCGTACCCTTTCACCAGACTATCCGCGTGAGCCAGGAGAGGTTTACCAGTGGCTGGAACAGATGGGCTGGCAGATCACCGGGAAAACCGGGGTGCGCGTGTTTCATGATTATCTGCGTGAGAAACATCAGCAGCGTGACTGTTATGAGATATTGCTTGAATTAGAAACGCGTTACTGTCGCCTGGAGCCGTATGTCAGCCTGGGTCGTTACATTCACGTCACCGCGCGTAAACCGCAGATGCAAGGATAACCTATGAGTGAATTTTCCCAGACAGTCCCCGAACTGGTTGCCTGGGCCAGAAAAAATGACTTCTCTATCTCGCTGCCGGTAGACCGACTCTCGTTTCTGCTGGCGGTGGCCACGCTGAATGGCGAGCGCCTGGACGGTGAGATGAGTGAAGGCGAACTGGTGGATGCGTTCCGCCATGTAAGTGATGCGTTTGAGCAAACCAGCGAAACCATTGGCGTGCGCGCGAACAATGCGATCAACGATATGGTGCGTCAACGTCTGCTGAACCGCTTTACCAGTGAGCAGGCAGAAGGGAACGCGATTTATCGTTTGACGCCGCTCGGCATTGGCATTACCGATTACTATATTCGCCAACGTGAATTTTCCACGCTGCGTCTGTCAATGCAGTTGTCGATCGTGGCGGGTGAGCTCAAGCGCGCGGCGGATGCCGCCGATGAGGGCGGCGATGAGTTCCACTGGCATCGCAACGTCTATGCGCCACTCAAGTATTCGGTCGCTGAGATTTTCGACAGTATCGATCTGACTCAGCGCATCATGGATGAACAGCAGCAGCAGGTGAAAGATGATATCGCGCAACTGCTGAATAAAGACTGGCGCGCGGCGATTTCGAGCTGTGAACTGCTACTGTCAGAAACCTCCGGCACTCTGCGCGAGTTGCAGGATACGCTGGAAGCGGCAGGCGATAAATTGCAGGCCAATTTGCTGCGTATCCAGGATGCGACGCTGGCTCATGACGATCTGCATTTTGTTGATCGCCTGGTGTTTGACCTGCAAAGCAAGCTCGATCGTATTATCAGCTGGGGTCAGCAGTCGATCGATCTGTGGATTGGCTATGACCGCCACGTTCACAAATTTATCCGTACCGCCATCGATATGGATAAAAACCGCGTCTTTGCCCAGCGCTTACGTCAGTCGGTACAGACCTATTTTGACGAGCCGTGGGCGCTGACCTATGCCAACGCCGATCGTCTGCTGGATATGCGTGACGAAGAGATGGCGCTGCGTGATGAAGAGGTCACCGGGGAACTTCCGCCGGATTTAGAGTACGAAGAGTTTAACGAGATCCGCGAACAGCTGGCGGCGATTATCGAAGGCCAACTGGCTATCTATAAATCGAAAGAGACGCCGTTAGATCTCGGTCTGGTAGTGCGCGAGTATCTTGCGCAATACCCGCGTGCGCGTCACTTTGACGTCGCGCGCATTGTTATCGATCAGGCGGTACGTCTTGGCGTAGCGCAAGCAGACTTCACCGGACTGCCAGCCAAATGGCAGCCGATTAATGATTACGGAGCCAAGGTACAGGCGCATGTCATTGACAAATATTGAACAAGTGATGCCGGTTAAGCTGGCGCAGGCGCTGGCGAATCCGTTATTTCCGGCGCTGGATAGCGCATTACGTTCAGGCCGCCACATTGGTCTGGATGAACTGGATAATCATGCCTTTTTGATGGACTTTCAGGACTATCTGGAAGAGTTTTACAGCCGCTATAACGTGGAGCTGATCCGCGCGCCGGAAGGTTTCTTCTACCTGCGTCCGCGTTCAACGACCATTATCCCGCGTTCCGTGTTGTCTGAACTGGACATGATGGTCGGTAAAATTCTCTGCTACCTCTACCTCAGTCCGGAGCGGCTGGCGAACGAGGGGATTTTCACTCAGCAGGAGTTGTACGACGAGCTGCTGACGCTGGCTGACGAAGCCAAACTGTTGAAGCTGGTGAATAACCGCTCAACCGGCTCCGACGTCGACCGCCAGAAGTTACAGGAAAAAATGCGCTCGTCATTAAACCGTCTTCGCCGTTTAGGCATGGTGTGGTTTATGGGGCATGACAGCAGCAAATTCCGCATTACGGAATCGGTGTTCCGCTTTGGCGCGGATGTACGAACGGGTGACGACCCGCGCGAAGCGCAGCGTCGCCTGATCCGCGATGGCGAAGCGATGCCGGTCGAAAACCACCTGCAGCTCAATGATGAGACCGAAGAGAATCAGCCGGACAGTGGAGAAGAAGAATAATGATTGAACGCGGTAAATTTCGCTCACTAACGCTGATTAACTGGAACGGTTTCTTTGCCCGTACCTTTGACCTGGATGAACTGGTTACCACGCTTTCCGGGGGGAATGGCGCGGGGAAATCCACTACCATGGCGGCGTTCGTCACGGCGCTAATCCCGGATTTAACCCTGCTGCACTTCCGTAACACCACGGAAGCAGGCGCGACCAGCGGCTCACGCGACAAAGGTCTGCACGGTAAGCTGAAAGCGGGTGTCTGTTATTCGATGCTCGATACGATCAACTCGCGCCATCAGCGCGTGGTGGTGGGTGTGCGCTTGCAGCAGGTTGCCGGACGCGACCGTAAAGTCGATATCAAACCGTTTGCCATTCAGGGACTGCCGATGTCTGTGCAGCCTACGCAACTGGTGACGGAGACGCTGAACGAACGTCAGGCGCGCGTCCTGCCGTTAACGGAGCTGAAAGAAAAGCTCGACGCGATGGAAGGCGTGCAGTTTAAGCAGTTCAACTCGATCACCGATTACCATTCGCTGATGTTTGATCTGGGCCTCATCGCCCGTCGTCTGCGCTCTGCGTCTGACCGTAGTAAATTCTATCGCCTGATTGAAGCCTCGCTGTACGGTGGGATTTCCAGCGCGATCACCCGGTCTCTGCGCGACTACCTGTTGCCGGAAAACAGCGGGGTGCGTAAGGCGTTCCAGGATATGGAAGCTGCGCTGCGGGAAAACCGCCTGACGCTGGAAGCCATTCGCGTTACCCAGTCCGATCGCGATCTGTTTAAACACCTGATTAGCGAAGCCACCAACTATGTGGCGGCGGACTATATGCGTCACGCCAATGAGCGCCGGATCCACCTCGATAAAGCGCTGGAATTCCGTCGCGAATTGTACACGTCGCGCAAACAACTGGCGGCCGAGCAGTATAAACACGTCGACATGGCGCGTGAGTTGGGCGAGCACAACGGTGCGGAAGGCGATCTCGAAGCCGATTATCAGGCGGCAAGCGATCACCTGAACCTGGTGCAAACCGCGCTACGCCAGCAGGAAAAAATTGAACGTTATGAAGCGGATCTCGACGAGTTGCAGATCCGTCTCGAAGAACAAAATGAAGTGGTCGCAGAAGCTGCCGATCGTCAGGAAGAGAACGAAGCGCGCGCCGAAGCTGCCGAGCTGGAAGTGGATGAGTTGAAAAGCCAACTGGCGGACTACCAGCAGGCGCTGGACGTTCAACAGACCCGCGCCATCCAGTACAACCAGGCGATCTCGGCGCTGGAACGCGCCAGAGCGGTGTGCCATCTGCCGGATCTGACGGCCGATAGCGCCGCCGAGTGGCTGGAAACCTTCCAGGCGAAAGAGCAGGAAGCCACCGAAAAAATGCTCTCGCTGGAACAGAAAATGAGCGTGGCGCAAACCGCGCACAGTCAGTTCGAGCAGGCGTATCAGCTGGTGGTGGCGATCAATGGCCCGCTGGCGCGTAATGAAGCCTGGGACGTGGCGCGCGAACTGCTGCGCGAAGGCGTTGACCAGCGTCACCTGGCGGAACAGGCGCAGTCGCTGCGTATGCGACTGAGCGAACTGGAACAGCGTCTGCGCGAGCAGCAGGAAGCCGAACGTCTGTTGGCGGAATTCTGCAAACGTCAGGGGAAAAATTTCGACATTGACGAACTGGAAGCCCTGCATCAGGAGCTGGAAGCGCGTATCGCCTCGCTGTCTGACAACGTTTCCAGCGCGCATGAACAGCGTATGGCGCTGCGTCAGGAGCAGGAACAGCTACAGTCGCGCATTCAGCATCTCATGCAGCGTGCCCCCGTCTGGCTGGCGGCGCAGAACAGCCTGAGTCAGTTGAGTGAACAGTGCGGTGAAGAGTTTACGTCCAGCCAGGAAGTGACCGAATATCTGCAGCAATTGCTCGAGCGAGAGCGTGAAGCGATTGTGGAACGCGACGAAGTCGGCGCGCGCAAGAATGCCGTCGATGAAGAGATCGAACGCTTAAGCCAGCCTGGTGGCTCGGAAGATCAGCGTCTGAACGCGCTGGCGGAACGCTTTGGCGGCGTGCTGCTGTCAGAAATCTATGACGACGTCAGTCTTGAAGATGCGCCGTACTTCTCCGCGTTGTATGGTCCGTCGCGTCACGCCATTGTGGTGCCGGATCTGTCGCTGATCGCTGAACAACTGGAAGGGTTGACGGATTGCCCGGAAGATTTGTATCTGATCGAAGGGGATCCGCAGTCATTTGATGACAGCGTCTTCAGCGTCGACGAACTGGAAAAAGCGGTGGTGGTGAAGATTGCCGATCGCCAATGGCGCTACTCGCGCTTCCCGTCCGTACCGCTGTTTGGCCGTGCGGCGCGAGAAAACCGCATCGAAACGCTGCATGCCGAGCGTGAAGGATTATCCGAGCGTTTTGCCACGCTCTCTTTTGACGTTCAGAAAACGCAGCGTCTGCATCAGGCGTTCAGCCGCTTCATTGGCAGCCATCTTTCGGTGGCTTTTGAATCCGATCCGGAAGCCGAAATTCGCCAGCTCAACAGCCGTCGCGTTGAGCTGGAACGTGCGTTGACCGCCCACGAAAACGACAACCAGCAGCAGCGTCTGCAGTACGAACAGGCGAAAGAGGGCGTTGCCGCGCTTAACCGCCTGCTGCCGCGTCTGAATTTACTGGCTGACGACAGTCTGGCGGATCGCGTCGAAGAGATCCGCGAGCGTCTGGATGAAGCGCAAGAAGCCGCGCGCTTTGTACAGCAGCACGGCAACCAACTGGCGAAACTGGAACCGATGGTGTCGGTGTTGCAGAGCGACCCGGAACAGTTTGAACAACTGAAAGAAGATTACGCGTACTCCCAGCAGACGCAGCGCGATGCGCGTCAGCAGGCGTTTGCGCTGACCGAAGTGGTCCAGCGTCGTGCACACTTCGGCTATTCCGACTCAGCGGAAATGCTCAGCGGCAACAGCGATCTGAACGAAAAACTGCGTGAGCGCCTGGAACATGCGGAAGCTGAACGTACCCGCGCCCGTGAAGCCCTGCGTGGTCATGCGGCGCAACTGAGTCAGTACAATCAGGTTCTGGCTTCGCTGAAAAGCTCTTACGATACCAAGAAAGAGCTGCTTAACGATTTGCAGCGTGAATTGCAGGATATTGGCGTGCGTGCCGACAGCGGAGCGGAAGAGCGTGCGCGTATTCGTCGCGATGAACTGCATTCGCAGCTCAGCAACAACCGTGCGCGGCGTAACCAGCTCGAAAAAGCGCTTACCTTCTGTGAAGCGGAGATGGATAACCTGACCCGCAAACTGCGCAAACTGGAACGCGATTACCACGAAATGCGTGAGCAGGTGGTAACCGCGAAAGCAGGCTGGTGCGCCGTGATGCGACTGGTGAAAGACAGCGGCGTCGAGCGTCGTTTGCATCGTCGCGAGCTGGCCTATCTTTCCGGTGATGATCTGCGCTCCATGTCGGATAAGGCGCTGGGTGCGCTGCGTCTGGCGGTCGCTGATAACGAACATCTGCGTGATGTCCTGCGTCTGTCTGAAGATCCGAAACGTCCGGAACGTAAGATCCAGTTCTTTGTCGCAGTGTATCAGCATCTGCGCGAGCGTATCCGTCAGGATATCATTCGTACCGACGATCCAGTGGAAGCCATCGAACAGATGGAAATCGAGCTGGGCCGCCTGACCGAAGAACTGACCTCCCGTGAACAGAAACTGGCGATCAGCTCACGTAGCGTGGCGAACATTATTCGCAAGACCATCCAGCGCGAGCAGAACCGTATTCGTCAGCTCAACCAGGGGTTGCAGAGCGTGTCGTTCGGTCAGGTTCACAGCGTGCGTCTGAACGTGAATGTGCGTGAAACCCATGCCACGCTGCTGGAAGTGCTGTCTGAACAGCATGAGCAGCATCAGGATCTGTTCAACAGCAACCGCCTGACCTTCTCAGAAGCGCTGGCGAAACTTTATCAACGCCTGAACCCGCAAATCGACATGGGACAGCGTACGCCGCAAACCATTGGCGAGGAGTTACTGGATTACCGTAACTATCTCGAAATGGAAGTGGAAGTTAACCGTGGTTCTGACGGCTGGCTGCGTGCAGAGTCCGGTGCGCTATCGACCGGTGAAGCGATCGGGACCGGGATGTCGATCCTGGTGATGGTGGTTCAAAGCTGGGAAGATGAAGCGCGCCGTCTGCGCGGGAAAGATATCTCCCCGTGCCGTCTGCTGTTCCTCGATGAAGCCGCCCGTCTGGATGCGCGCTCCATCGCGACGTTGTTTGAGCTGTGTGAGCGTCTGCAGATGCAGCTCATCATCGCGGCGCCGGAAAACATCAGTCCGGAGAAGGGCACCACCTATAAGCTGGTGCGTAAAGTCTTCCAGAATACGGAACACGTTCATGTGGTTGGTCTGCGCGGGTTTGCGCCGCAGTTACCGGATCCTCTCCCCGGCGAGGCTGATGCCCCGTCAGAGGCCAGCTAAAACCTTAAAGACGGCTGAAAAGCCGTCTTTTTCATTTCTTAAACTATAGATTTCAGGTGCATTTTCTTTAAACTTCTTTACATTAGGTTAGGCAATCGCATATCAGCCTTTCTATAATGAAGGAAAGCTCCGGTAGATGTGAGCATGTCGTAATGTAACCAGAGGGCAAGGGATGTTGCTTAATAAAATTGGTGGTCGTCGGTTCTCGGCAATAAGTTTATGCCTGGCCGTAGTATTCGCTCCACTGTCCAGTGTTCAGGCTGATGAGCCTGAAGTGATACCTGGCGACAGCCCTGTCGTTGTCAGTGAACAGAGTCTCGCTCAGCCGCAGGCGCAATCTGGCGCAACGGCGGTGATGGCGGGTCTGCAGCCACTCCCTGAGGGGGCGGCGGAAAAGGCGCGAGCTGAGCTTCAGTCGCAACTTCCTTCAGGCTATACGCCTGTCTATATGAATCAACTTGAACTGCTTTATGCGGCGCGCGATATGAAACCCATGTGGGAAAATCGCGAAGCCGTCAAAGCGTTCCAGCAACAGCTGGCAGAGGTCGCTATTGCAGGCTTCCAGCCTCAGTTCACCACCTGGGTGGCGTTACTGACCGATCCTGCCGTTAACGGCATCGCGCGCGATCTGGTGTTGTCTGATGCGATGATGGGGTATCTCCATCTGATCGCCAATATTCCGGTCAAAGGCAACCGCTGGCTGTACAGCAGTAAACCGTATGCACTGGCGACGCCACCGCTGTCGGTCATCAATCAGTGGCAGGTTGCGCTGGATAATGGACAACTTCCGACGTTTATTGCCGGGCTGGCACCTCAGCACCCGCAGTATGCGTCAATGCACGCGTCGCTATTAGCGCTGGTGGGTGATTCACGTCCATGGCCGCAACTGACCGGCAAAGCAACGCTACGACCGGGTCAGTGGAGCAACTACGTGCCTGCGCTGCGGGAAATACTGCAACGTACCGGGATGCTGGAAGGCGGACCGAAAATTGCGCTGCCGGGAGATGAGACCCCGTCAGAAGCGGTGGTCAGCCCGTCAGCCGTTGCCGTTGAAACCCCGAGCGCTGACACGGCAAAACAGACTGCGCCGCGCAGTAAGCCAGCACCGGCTGTCCGTGCTGCGTATGATAAAGAGCTGGTTGAAGCGGTAAAACGCTTCCAGACGTGGCAAGGGTTGGGCGCAGATGGCGCTATTGGCCCGGCTACCCGCGACTGGCTGAACGTGACCCCCGCGCAGCGTGCAGGGGTACTGGCGCTCAATATCCAGCGTCTGCGTTTGCTTCCATCTGAACTGTCGACGGGTATTATGGTGAATATTCCGGCGTATTCGCTGGTTTATTATCAGAATGGTAATCAGGTGCTGGCGTCCAGGGTGATTGTCGGTCGTCCCGATCGTAAAACGCCGATGATGAGCAGCGCGCTGAATAACGTGGTGGTCAATCCGCCATGGAACGTCCCGCCGACGCTGGCGCGTAAGGATATTCTGCCCAAGCTGTGGAACGATCCTGGCTACCTTGAACGTCACGGCTATACCGTGATGCGGGGCTGGAACAGCAGAGAAGCGATTGATCCGTGGCAGGTTGACTGGTCAACCATCACGCCGTCAAATTTACCGTTCCGTTTCCAGCAGGCGCCGGGAGCGCGTAACTCGTTGGGCCGCTACAAGTTCAATATGCCAAGTTCCGATGCAATTTATCTGCACGACACGCCTAACCATAATTTGTTCCAGAAGGATTCCCGGGCGCTTAGTTCCGGTTGCGTGCGTGTGAACAAGGCTTCTGAACTGGCAAACATGCTGTTACAGGATGCGGGCTGGAACGATACGCGAATTTCCGATGCGCTGAAGCAGGGCGACACGCGCTACGTCAATATTCGTCAGACTATCCCGGTCAATCTGTATTACCTGACGGCGTTTGTTGGCGCGGACGGGCGTACCCAGTATCGTACAGATATTTACAATTATGATCTGACAGCGCGATCCAGCGCACAAATTGTGGCAAAAGCAGAACAATTAATCAGGTAAATGAAGAAGTTCTGGTTAATCTGTTGTCGTAATAATTGGCAGTGACAGGGGCATCGGCCCAGAAGCCCCGTCATTGCTGGGGTTGGGCCAACTTGACGGCGGCTTTGATGCCAGTTAAGGTGCCTATCGTGCGCTAAAGCATATAGACGATAACATTGACCTGTAGACCTTAAACCATGGACAAATTTGACGCTAATCGCCGCAAACTGCTGGCGTTAGGTGGCGCTGCCCTCGGAGCTGCCATCTTGCCTGTGCCTGCGTTTGCCACACTCTCTACCCCGCGTCCGCGTATTTTGACTCTGAGCAACCTCAACACCGGAGAGTCAATTAAAGCGGAATTTTTTGATGGCAGAGCTTATATTCAGGATGAATTAGCCAAACTTAACCATTTTTTCCGTGACTATCGCGCGAATAAGGTGAAGTCCATCGATCCCAGACTCTTCGATCAGCTTTTCCGCCTGCAAGGGCTGTTGGGAACACGTAAGCCCGTTCAACTGATTTCCGGTTATCGTTCACTGGATACCAACAATGAATTGCGTGCGCACAGCCGTGGGGTTGCGAAACAAAGCTATCACACCAAAGGCCAGGCCATGGATTTTCATATTGAAGGCATTTCGTTAAGTAATATTCGCAAAGCCGCGTTATCTATGCGCGCAGGTGGTGTAGGATACTACCCACGCAGTAACTTTGTGCATATTGACACCGGGCCGGCGCGGCACTGGTGATTAACGAAACAGGAGCAGTATGAACTATCGTATTATTCCGGTCACCGCGTTCTCCCAGAACTGTTCTTTGATCTGGTGTGAGCAAACGCGTCTGGCAGCGCTTGTCGATCCCGGCGGCGATGCTGAAAAAATCAAACAGGAAGTGGATGCCAGCGGCATCACGTTGACGCAGATCCTGCTCACTCACGGACACCTCGATCATGTGGGTGCCGCGGCGGAACTGGCGCAACACTACGGAGTACCGGTTATCGGTCCGGAAAAAGAAGATGAGTTCTGGCTGCAGGGTTTGCCTGCACAGAGTCGCATGTTTGGCCTCGGCGAATGTCAGCCACTGACGCCCGACCGTTGGCTTAACGAAGGAGATCGTGTCAGCGTAGGGAATGTGACTTTACAGGTGTTGCATTGCCCGGGCCATACGCCTGGACACGTTGTTTTCTTTGATGAGCAGTCGCAACTTCTTATCTCAGGCGACGTGATTTTTAAAGGTGGAGTCGGGCGCAGTGATTTCCCGCGCGGCGATCACAGCCAGTTGATTGACTCGATCAAACGTAAGCTGTTGCCGTTAGGCGATGACGTGACGTTTATTCCGGGTCATGGCCCGCTGTCGACGCTGGGCTATGAACGGTTGCACAATCCGTTCCTGCAGGATGAAATGCCTGCCTGGTAATTCCCGTTAAAAAGCCCGCTTATCGCGGGCTTTGCTTTTATCGCACGTCTTACAGCACGGCAACAATGGCTTCGCACAGCGGCGCCATGTTATCAGGCGTCATTCCGGCAACGTTGACGCGACCAGAAGCCACCGCATAAACGCCAAACTCTTCACGCAGACGCAGAACCTGCTCTTTGGTCAGGCCGCTGAATGAGAACATGCCGTTTTGTTTGATGATGAAGCTGAAATCGCGTTCAGCCCCTTTCTCTTGCAGGGTGTTCACAAACAGCAGACGCATACGCTGAATGCGCTGGCGCATGTCGGTCAGTTCCTGTTCCCAGATTGCGCGCAGCGCATCGTTGCTGAGGATTGTGGCAACCACTGATGCGCCGTGGGCTGGCGGGTTAGAGTAGTTCGCACGAATGGCGGATTTCATCTGGCTGAAGGCGCGGTCAACGGTTTCCGAATCTGCCGCAACCAACGTACAGGCACCCACACGTTCGTTGTACAGGCCAAAGTTCTTGGAGTAGGAGCTCGCGACAATCAGCTCTTTGTGCAGCGCGGCGAACGCGCGCAGTCCTTCCGCGTCTTCTTCCAGACCACGAGCGAAGCCCTGATACGCGAAGTCAAATAGCGGCAACCAGCCTTTCTCGACGGAAAGCTGTGCCAGGGTTTGCCACTGCTCAAGCGTAGGATCGATACCGGTTGGGTTATGGCAGCAACCGTGGAATAGCACCACATCGCCCGCCTGTGCTTCGCTCAGGCTGTTTAGCAGCGCATCGAAGTCGAGTGAATGGTTTTCTGCGTCGTAATAAGCGTACTCGCGTACTTCCAGCCCGGCGGAGTTAAACACGCTCTTATGGTTCGGCCAGCTTGGGTTGCTCACCCAGACGCGTTTTACTGCCGTATTTTTTGCCAGGAAGTCGGCAGCAACGCGTAGCGCGCCGGTGCCGCCCGGCGTTTGCGCCGTGCGTGCGCGTTTGTCATTGATAAGATGACTACCTTTGCCGAACAGCAGCTCCTGCGTGCAACGGCCAAATTCCGGAATACCGTCAATGCCGAGGTAGTTTTTTGTTGTTTCATTTTCGAGTAAGTATTGCTCGGCTTTTTTAACGCTGGTCAGCACTGGCGTTTTGCCAGTTTCATCTTTATAGACACCGATCCCAAGGTTAATTTTCGAAGGACGGTCATCAGCACGAAACAGATCGGCCAGACCCAGAATGGGGTCGGCAGGGGCGGCAGTAATGTTCTCAAACATGACGAGGTTCCATTGTGGTTACAGAAGGGAAATCCGTTATCAGGTTAACGGCAGATTTACAAAATGCCAACCGTTAGTGATGAAAAGCCTGAAGGTTTTTTGAAGTCGCAAGATTTTGCTGACAGGCATAAAAAAACAGGACCGAAGTCCTGTTTTTTAGGCATTTAGCAAAGGGGTCTGCTATTAGAACTGGTATACGATACCCAGAGCAACGGTGTCGTCAGAGTTCACGCCCAGTTTGTTGTCAGAATCAATCTGGTTGATCTGGTAGTCAACATAGGTGGACATGTTTTTGTTGAAGTAGTAGGTGGCACCCACTTCAATGTAGTTCACCAGATCTTCGCTACCTACACCTTCTACGTCTTTCGCTTTAGATTTGTTGTAGGAGATGGACGGACGCAGGCCGAAATCGAACTGGTACTGAGCGACCACGAAGAAGTCCTGAGTTTTGTTGGCGAAACCACCGCTGATCGGAGTAGCGTTACGGGTTTCACCGTAGTTGGTCGCCAGGTAGATGTTGTTCGCGTCATATTTCAGACCGGTCGCCCACTGCTCAGCTTTTTCGCCACTGCCACGCAGTGCCGGATCTTGCTGTGCATTAGTACGGTCAGCTGCACCGTAAGCACCTACAACAGCGAAGCCTTCGAACTCATAGCTGATGGAGCCGCCAACGCCGTCACCATTAGAACGACGAACATCGCTGAAGTTGGTGCTGGTCGGATCGGTAGCGTCAACTTCGTAGCTGCTTGCGCGCTCGTTTTTGCCCAGGTACTGAACACCGAAGTTCAGGCCATCAACCAGACCGAAGAAGTTAGCGTTACGGTAAGTTGCTACGCCACCAACACGGCCAACGAAGAAGTTATCGCTGTATGCAGTATCACCGCCGAATTCTGGCAGCATATCGGTGTAACCCAGTGCATCGTAAACGATACCGTAGTTACGACCATAGTCGAAGGAGCCCGCATCACCGAATTTCAGACCGGCGAACGCCAGACGGGTTTTGTTGTTGTTCTGTGCGTCAGAACCGCCTTCAGAGTTGTTACCGGCGAAGTTATATTCCCACTGGCCGTAACCGGTCAGTTGGTCATTGATCTGAGTTTCCCCTTTGAAACCAAGACGAGCATAAGTCTGGTCGCCGTCGTTGCCTTTGTTATCAGAAAAATAGTGCAGACCTACCGCTTTACCGTACAGGTCCAGTTTGTTGCCGTCTTTGTTGTAGATTTCTGCAGCGTTAGCTGCACCGGCTACCAGCAGGGCAGGGATAACCACTGCCAGAATATTGCGCTTCATCATTATTTATTACCCTCATGGTTTTTTTATGACACCTGCCACTGCCGTCAATAAATTACGTCAATAAAAATTTACGGAACTATTGATGAGAGTTTGGTGTCTTTATGTGTCTGACAGGCATCTTTCCATTCAAACTAACGTTTCGCTACCGTGAAAGTGCTACAAAGATAAAGAATTAGTTTCAGAAAGAAAAAATATGTAACTAATTATTTCATTTTTGGAACTTTGTGAACGATATCAAATTTCGAAACGATTTCAGCGCCAGAACACACCACTTATATCTATTTATATGATTTTCTTATCTTTAATTTGAATAAAAGAAAAACGACGTACAGAAAATAGACATTTCCAGTTTTGCTTATGGCATTATCTGGACGTCTGGAATGCTGTTGGATTGTTTAAAAAATGTGCTAATGGGTGAGTAAATACTAATCCGCAAGAAAACTACGGTTTATTTTTTGTGCAGAAATATTACAACGTAATACCCAGTAACAGGAGTGGAGGATTTCGGGGTTGATCTTAGAATTGCTTACTTATTACTCACAAAAACTGACATTTCAGGCAATAAAAAAGGCCAGCAACGCTGGCCTTTTTGTGAACGATCTTAGAACGTCGCATTACGCGGTGTACGCGGGAAGGCAATCACGTCACGAACGTTCTGTACGCCGGTGACGTAGGCGATCAGGCGCTCAAAGCCGAGACCGAAGCCGGAGTGCGGCACGGTACCGTAGCGGCGCAGATCGCGATACCACCAGTAATCTTCTTTATTGAGACCCATTTCCAGCATGCGCGCATCCAGCACATCCAGACGCTCTTCACGCTGAGAACCACCGATGATTTCACCGATACCCGGCGCCAGAACGTCCATCGCGGCAACGGTTTTTCCATCTTCGTTCAGGCGCATATAGAACGCTTTAATATCTTTCGGATAGTTTTTCACTACCACTGGTGCCTTAAAGTGTTCTTCTGCCAGATAACGTTCGTGCTCGGAGGAGAGATCGACACCCCAGTAAACCGGGTTCTCAAACTTTCTGCCTTTCTTAATGCACTCTTCCAGAATAACGATTGCATCGGTGTAATCTACCTGGGCGAAATCCGCTTCAATGAAACGTTCCAGCCGGCTAATCGCCTCTTTATCCACGCGCTCGGCAAAGAACTTCATGTCGTCAGCACGCTCGGTCAGTACGGCTTTGAAGGCATATTTCAGCATGCCTTCCGCCAGGCCGGCGATATCGCTCAGGTTGGCGAACGCCACTTCCGGTTCCAGCATCCAGAACTCCGCCAGGTGACGGCTGGTGTTGGAATTTTCCGCACGGAAAGTCGGGCCGAAGGTATAGATTTTCGACAGCGCACAGGCGTAAGTTTCACCGTTCAACTGGCCGGATACGGTCAGGAAGGACTCTTTACCAAAGAAGTCTTTGTCGAAATCCACTTTGCCCTGATCGTCACGCGGCAGGTTTTCCAGATCCAGCGTCGACACGCGGAACATCTCACCAGCACCTTCGGTATCGGATGCGGTGATCAGCGGAGTGGAAACCCAGAAGAAGCCCTGCTCATCAAAGAAACGGTGCAGCGCCTGGGCCAGCGTGTGGCGAACACGTGCAACGGCACCAATCATGTTGGTACGCGGACGCAGGTGCGCAACTTCACGCAGGTACTCGATGCTGTGACGTTTCGCCGCCATCGGGTAGGTGTCTGGATCTTCAACCCAACCGCTGACTTCAACCTCAGAGGCCTGGATCTCAAAACTCTGTCCTTGTCCCGGAGAGGCCACAACCTTGCCGGTGACGATAACGGAGCAGCCGGTGGTCAGACGCAGCACTTCTTCATTGTAATTGGGCAGAGAATTATTAATGACGGCCTGTACAGGATCAAAGCAGGAACCGTCATAAACGGCGAGGAAGGAGATGCCAGCTTTTGAATCTCGGCGGGTACGTACCCATCCGCGCACGGTGACTTCGCTGTCAACGGCTACGCGGCCCTGGAGTACGTCGGCTACAGGCACAACGCTCATAATATTCTCTCTGTTAATAGTCCGATATATAAACACATGTTCCCCGGAATGGGGATTTCCTATGTTACCTGGCATCTGCAATCAGACAAGTAGAATTAACAGGAAAAGAAAAGAATTCAGAAATAAATGCTAAAAGGGAGCCGAAGCGGCTCCCTGGCAGGATTAACTGGCTTTTTTGATAAGCGGTAAATCAAATGCTTTGCGCAATGCGCGAACAAAAGCTTTGTCGTGGCAAATGGTTTTGCCCGGACTATCAGACAGTTTGGCAACCGGTTTACCGTTGCACTCCACCAGTTTTATCACGATGTTAAGCGGCTTAACCTGCGGAATATCGCACGTCAGACGCGTGCCAATACCAAAACTCAACTGCACGCGGGATGAAAAATGCCGGTAAAGATCGACGGCTTTATTCAGATCCAGATTGTCGGAAAAGACCAGCGTTTTGCTGTGCGGGTCGATACCTAACTTTTCATAGTGAGCGATAGCTTTTTCACCCCATTCAACCGGATCGCCAGAGTCATGGCGCAGTCCCTGGTAACGGGTGGCAAATTCGCTGCCAAAATCGCGTAAGAACGCATCCATTGTGATGCAGTCGGTCAGCGCAATACCTAGCTGATCCGGATATTCATTCAGCCATGCGGCGAGAGCGGCGCGTTGACTGGTTGCCAGTTCAGGGCTTATCTGTTGATGCGCCTGGAACCACTCGTGCGCTTGTGTGCCCATCGGGGTTAGCGACAAACGACGCGCCAGATCGTAGTTACTGGTGCCAACAAACCACGACTCCTGCTGCAAACGCTTAACGATAGCCTGTTGCACTTCACGGGAAAAACGGCGACGAGTGCCGAAATCCATCAGGTGGAAGCGGGACATATCGAGACTTGACGTTAAAGCAGAGAAATCGACTAGTTTCGTCTCCAGCGTATCGAGGGCCTGCGCGACGCCCACTTCTGGTGAGCGATACCGGTGGACCAGCTCACTGATCACCGCCAGCAGTGGGACTTCCCACATGATGACTTCACTCCATGGGCCAGTTAAGCGGATATTCAGCTTCCCGTTGTCGTTGCTGATGGATACCTGTTGCGGGTTATAGCGAAAATCGCGCAGCCAGTTGAGGTAATCCGCTTTGAAGAAGGGCAGGCCGGAGAGCCACTGGTACTCTTCATCCTGCAGGCGCAGATGCTGCATAGCATTAACCTGCTCGCGAATGGTGTCGGCATAAATACCCAGCAGGTCGTCGCCTCGGCAACGAAATTCAGCCGCTACTTGCACATCATAGTAGTGGTGAAATACGGCTTGCTGCATATGCAACTTATAAGCATCTGTATCCAGCAACGAGTGCAGAACAGGAGAAGCGAATTGTGTCATAGGTGCGCAGTAGCATCCTCTCACGGGAGCGTTTAGTACAATAAACAACTAAGAAAACCGCTGGAGTATACCTTGTTTAGCGATTTATTGAACCCTGATCACACCATAAGCTGACGTTAGGGTCGAGTGCATTTCGTGCCTCGTGTTATAAAAATGTAGCGAAAAGAGTGTTTGTGCCTGAAAAGATAAACATTCTGCGTAGCGCGATTTCCGCAACAGGAATAGACTGGAGTCGAGACTCTTCAAAAGATGCTAAAGGTTTTTTTATGACACAACAGCCACAAGCCAAATACCGCCACGACTACCGTGCGCCTGATTACCAGATTACTGATATTGACTTGACCTTTGACCTGGATGCTGAAAAAACCGTGGTCACGGCAGTGAGCCAGGCTGTTCGTCATGGCGCATCGGATGCCCCGCTGAAACTGGATGGAGAAGATCTGACGCTGGTCTCTCTCCACGTCAACGATGAACCGTGGACCGCTTATAAAGAAGAAGCGGGTGCGCTGGTGATCAGCAATCTGCCCGAGCGTTTTACGCTGCGTATTGTGAATGAAATCAGCCCGGCCCGGAATACCGCGCTGGAAGGCCTGTATCAATCGGGCGATGCACTCTGCACCCAGTGCGAAGCGGAAGGCTTCCGCCATATTACCTGGTATCTCGACCGCCCTGACGTGCTGGCGCGTTTTACCACCAAAATTATTGCCGATAAGAGTCAATATCCGTTCCTGCTCTCCAACGGTAACCGCACCGGCGAGGGGGAACTGGAAAACGGTCGTCACTGGGTTCAGTGGCAGGATCCGTTCCCGAAGCCGTGCTATCTGTTTGCGCTGGTTGCCGGTGATTTCGACGTGCTGCGCGACACCTTTACGACCCGTTCCGGGCGCGAAGTCGCGCTGGAGCTGTACGTGGATCGCGGCAATCTCGACCGTGCGCCGTGGGCGATGACCTCGTTACAGAACTCAATGAAGTGGGACGAAGAGCGCTTCGGCCTGGAGTACGATCTCGACATCTATATGATCGTCGCTGTCGACTTCTTTAATATGGGCGCGATGGAGAATAAAGGGCTTAATATCTTTAACTCCAAATATGTGCTAGCGCGTACCGATACCGCCACCGACAAAGACTATCTCGATATTGAGCGCGTGATCGGCCATGAATATTTCCACAACTGGACCGGTAACCGCGTTACCTGCCGCGACTGGTTCCAGTTGAGCCTGAAAGAGGGCTTGACCGTTTTCCGCGATCAGGAGTTCAGTGCGGATCTCGGTTCCCGTGCCGTTAACCGGATTAGCAACGTGCGCACCATGCGCGGCCTGCAGTTTGCAGAAGATGCCAGTCCGATGGCGCATCCGATCCGCCCGGACATGGTCATTGAAATGAACAACTTCTACACCCTGACCGTGTATGAAAAGGGCGCAGAAGTGATTCGCATGATCCACACCCTGCTGGGTGAGGCAAATTTCCAGAAAGGGATGCAACTGTACTTTGAACGTCACGACGGCAGCGCGGCGACCTGCGATGACTTCGTTCAGGCCATGGAAGATGCGTCCAACGTTGATCTTTCCCACTTCCGCCGCTGGTACAGCCAGTCCGGCACGCCAATTGTCACCGTTAAAGATGACTACAACCCGGAAACCGAACAATACACGCTGACTCTCAGCCAGCGCACGCCGCCAACGCCGGATCAGGCGGAAAAACTGCCGCTGCATATTCCGTTTGCCATCGAACTGTATGACAACGAAGGTAAAGTGATCCCGCTGCAAAAAGGCGGTCACCCGGTGAATTCGGTACTGAATTTCACCCAGGCGGAGCAGACGTTTGTCTTTGATAACGTTTACTTCCAGCCGGTACCGGCGCTGTTGTGCGAGTTTTCAGCTCCGGTGAAACTGGAGTATAAGTGGAGCGATCAGCAGCTGACGTTCCTGATGCGTCATGCGCGCAATGACTTCTCCCGTTGGGACGCAGCGCAAAGCCTCCTGGCAACGTATATCAAGCTGAACGTGGCGCGCCATCAACAAGGACAACCGCTTTCTCTGCCGGTGCATGTGGCGGATGCGTTCCGCGCGGTGCTGCTGGATGAGAAGATCGATCCGGCGCTGGCGGCGGAGATCCTGACGCTGCCGACGGCAACAGAAATGGCTGAGCTGTTTGATATCATCGATCCGCTGGCGATCGCTGAAGTTCGCGAAGCGTTAACGCGTACGCTGGCGACCGAACTGGCGGATGAGTTCCTGGCGATCTACAACGCCAACCGGCTGGAGGAGTACCGTGTTGAGCATGCGGACATCGGTAAACGTACGCTGCGTAACGCCTGCCTGCGCTTCCTGGCCTTTGGTGAAACGACGCTGGCGGACACGCTGGTAAGTAAGCAGTATCGTGAAGCTAACAACATGACCGATGCGCTGGCGGCGCTGTCTGCGGCCGTAGCGGCGCAACTGCCGTGCCGTGATGCGCTGATGCAGGAGTATGACGACAATTGGCATCAGGACGGTCTGGTGATGGACAAATGGTTTATCCTGCAGGCCACCAGCCCGGCGGATAACGTGCTGGATACGGTACGTGGTCTGTTGAAACATCGTTCGTTCAGCCTGAGCAACCCGAACCGTATTCGTTCGCTAATTGGTGCGTTTGCCGGCAGTAACCCGGCGGCGTTCCATGCGGAAGATGGCAGCGGATATCAGTTCCTGGTTGAGATGTTGACCGAGCTTAACAGCCGTAACCCGCAGGTGGCGTCACGTCTGATCGAACCCTTGATCCGTCTGAAACGTTACGATGTGAAGCGTCAGCAAAAAATGCGTGCCGCGCTGGAACAATTGAAAGGGCTGGAGAATCTTTCCGGCGATCTGTACGAGAAGGTAACCAAAGCGTTAGCCTGAGACGTTGACCTGTCGTTTTTGTAGGCCGGATAAGGCGGTAACCCCGCTATCCGGCAAAATGCCCGGTGGCGCTCATGCTTACCGGGCCTACAACGTCCTGAATACTTATCCATGCCGACGGATCGGCTGTTCCGTTACCCCACGCTGCATCACCCGACTCAATACGTTGGCCTCCAGCTCCGCTAAACGCACCGATCCCAGGCGGCGGGGGCGTGCAATGTCGACCGTCAAATCCAGTCCAATCTTGCCATCCTCAATCAGCAACACCCGATCGGCCATCGCCACGGCTTCGCTGACGTCATGTGTCACCAGTAGCACGGTAAAACCATGCTCCTGCCACAGCGAAACAATGAGATCTTGCATCTCCAGACGTGTTAACGCATCCAGCGCGCCAAGCGGTTCGTCAAGCAACAGCAGGCCCGGCCGGTGGATTAGCGCCCGCGCAAGGGCAACTCGCTGCTTTTGTCCGCCGGAAAGCGCTGCTGGCCATTCGCTCGCCCGCTCTTCCAGCCCAACCGCCGCCAGCGCCTGACGCGCAGCGTCCCGCCAGTGGCCCTTCAGACCCAGTCCCACGTTGTCGATCACCGATTTCCACGGCAAAAGTCGGGCATCCTGAAACATCATGCGGGTGTCGTCCTGACTATCGCGAAGCGGCGTGGTCCCTGCCAGCAGTTCACCGGCGTTCGGCGATTCCAGCCCCGCCAGCAGGCGTAGCAGAGTGCTTTTTCCCCCACCGCTACGCCCGACGACGGCAACAAACTGTCCCGCCGGGATATGGAGATCAAGCTGATTCAGTACGATGTTACCCGCGTACTTTTTCGTTACCGCATTCAGCAGGAGCGGTGTACCCTGGTTCAGACGGGCGGTATTCATACGGTGGCCTCCTTCACATGATAAGCCGGGTTCCAGCGCAACCAGACGCGTTCCAGCAGTTGAGCGCTGACGTCGGCCAGTTTACCGAGCAGGGCGTAGAGAATAATGGCGACAACCACGATATCCGTTTGCAGGAATTCGCGAGCGTTCATCGCCAGATAACCGATTCCTGAATTGGCTGAAATGGTCTCCGCGACGATCAGCGTCAGCCACATCAGCCCCAGCGCAAAGCGCACGCCGACCATGATCGAGGGCAGGGCGCCGGGCAGGATCACATGGATAAACAGCGAAAAGCCGGATAATCCGTAGCTACGCGCCATCTCCACCAGGCCGCGATCGATGTTGCGGATCCCGTGCCAGGTATTGATATAGACAGGAAAGAGCGTCCCCAGCGCGACCAGAAAAATCTTCGCGGTTTCATCAATGCCAAACCACAAAATCACTAACGGGATGAGAGCCAGATGTGGAACGTTGCGCAGCATCTGAATGGAGGTATCCAGCAGGCGTTCTCCCCAGCGCGATAAGCCGCTGATCAGCCCCAGCGTCAGGCCAATCGAACCGCCGATCGAAAAGCCAATCAGCGCACGCCAGGAACTGATGGCCAGATGCTGCCAGAGTTCGCCGCTGGCGGAGAGCGTCCAGAAGGCGATGATCACCCCTTCCGGCGAGGGTAAAATACGCCCGGAGAGCCAGCCCATGGAGGAGGCCAGTTGCCAGACGGCGACGATGCCCACCGGTAAAAACCAGGGGGCAACGCGTAACAACCACTTTTTCGTTGGCGTTGCCATCATGGTTCTCCTCAGCTTTGCGCAACCTTACGCGGGATAAATTCATTCGCCACCGCTTCACCCTGCTGATGCTGGCGTTGCGGTTGTGGGACTTCCGGGATCGCGACGTCCAGATGCGGGAACAACAGTTCGCCGACCCGGTACGCCTCTTCCAGATGTGGGTAGCCGGAAAGGACAAAGCTGTCGATGCCCAGCGCGGCATACTCGTTGATGCGCGCCGCCACCGTCGGTCCGTCGCCGACCAGCGCGGTCCCGGCGCCACCGCGCACCAGACCCACACCGGCCCACAAATTCGGGCTGATCTCCAGTTGGTCGCGCTTGCCGTTATGCAGCGCCGCCATTCGGTGCTGACCGACAGAATCCGTCCGGGCAAACGCCGCTTGCGCCTTCGCGATCGTGTCGTCATCAAGGTGAGCGATCAGCCGGTCCGCGGCTCGCCATGCTTCTTCGTTGGTTTCACGGACAATGACGTGCAGGCGAATGCCAAAACGAATGTTACGCCCACGCGCCGCCGCTTTGGCTCGTACCTGGGCTATCTTCTCTTTCACCAGCTCAGGCGGTTCGCCCCAGGTGAGGTAAAGATCGACCTGTTTAGCGGCCAGATCCTGGGCGACATCGGAAGAGCCGCCGAAGTAAAGTGGGGGATAGGGTTGCTGGATGGGCGGGAAGAACAGTTTCGCTCCGCGAACGTGAATGTGCTTACCGTTGAAGTCGACGGTTTCACCCTGCAATAAACGACGCCAGACCTGGGTGAACTCCGAAGAGGCCTCGTAACGTTCACTGTGATCGAGAAACACACCGTCGCCCGCCAGTTCCTGTGGATCGCTGCCGGTGACCAGGTTAAACAGCGCGCGACCGTTGGAGAGGCGGTCAAGCGTAGCGGCCTGCCGTGCGGCGACTGTCGGTGAAGTGACGCTCGGGCGCAATGCGACCAGGAATTTGAGTCGCTGAGTTACCGGGATCATTGATGCCGCGACCAGCCACGCGTCTTCACAGGATCGCCCGGTGGGGATCAACACACCGGTGAATCCCAGACGATCCGCCGCCTGCGCAATCTGCTGTAAATAGCCATGATCCACCGGACGCGAGCCTTCCTCCGTCCCCAGATAGTGACCGTCACCGTGCGTCGGTAAAAACCAGAACATATTCAGACTCATAATGATTTTCCTTCCTGTTGAGTGGGGTGCCAGATGCGCTGGCGGATATCGATTTTTTTCGGTACCAGGCGGTTGTCGTAAAACAGATCTGCGGTTTGTTGTTGCAACGCGGCTACAGCGTCACTGACCGGTGAAATGCTGGTCGGCGGGCGATGATCGAGATATGACGCAATCACGGGCTCTGGCAGTCCCATTGTTTTCGCCAGCAGGGCAATGCTTTCCTGCCGCTGGCTGAGGGTTAACGCATCTGCCTGACTGAAGGTATCCAGCACGCCCTGAATGAACGCGCCGTTCTTCTCAGCGTACGGTCGCGCGGCGAGATAGAACGATCCCGTTTGTTTCAGATCGCTGCCGTCTTTCAGTACGCGCACACCGCCCTGCAATAATGCAGCGGAATAGTAAGGATCCCAGATGGCCCATGCATCAACGTTACCCTGCTGGAACGCCGCTCGGGCATCGGCAGGGGTAAGATACGTCGGCTGGATATCGGTAAATTTCAGCCCGGCCTGTTGCAGGGCGCGCAGCAGCAGGTTGTGCGAGCTGGATCCTTTCTGGAACGCCACTTTATGGCCTTTCAGTTCCGCCACCGTTTTGATGGGGCTGTTTTCCGGCACCAGAATCACTTCGGCTTTCGGTTTCGCCGGTTCTACGCCGACGTACACTAAATCTGCGCCAGCGGCCTGGGCGAAAATGGGCGGAATATCGCCGGTGCTGCCCAGATCAATACTGCCGACGTTCAGGGCTTCCAGCATTTGCGGTCCGGCGGGAAATTCAATCCAGGATATTTTGGTTCCGGGATAACGCGTTTCCAGCAGCTGGTGGCTTTTCGCCAGGACCATACTGATGCTGCCTTTCTGATAGCCTATACGCAGGGCATCAGGTGAGGGCTCCGCCGCCTGTGTCAGTCCGCAAAAGGCCAGCAGTCCGGCGAATGCCAGCCATGCCGTACGAGCTTTGAGAAGATTACGCATGGGCCGCACCTCGCACAGTATCAAAAGCAGGAACCTTAACGTCGCGGCGGTGCAGGGCGTGCCAGAACGTTTCCAGCGCTTTATCAAGACGCAGCTGTAAATTGGGCGTGAAATGCGGCTTATGCTGATAGTCGATCACCTGGGAGTCATCGGCAAAGACGCCGTGTAAAATCTCCTGCGCCTTCAGGGCGCTGAGCACCGGTTTCAGCGCGTAATCGACGGCAAGCAGATGTGCAACGGTGCCGCCTGTCGCCAGAGGCAGGACGACTTTACCTTCCAGCGCCCGTTCGGGGAGCAGATCGAGCAGCGTTTTTAGCGCCCCGGAATAGGCGGCTTTATAAACCGGCGTGGCAACGATCAGGCCGTCCGCCTCTTTCAGTTGCGCGACCAGTGTTTTCAGTGCCGGGCTGTCGAAACGGGCATACAGCAGATCTTCAGGCTCGAAGTTGTGCAGATTCCAGTGGTACACCTCAACGTCCTGACCGTTCAATTTTTCCCGGGCATATTCCAGTAAAGCACTGGATCGAGAGGGAAAGCGTGGGCTTCCCGCCAAAGTGATGACGCGCATAATTGCATTCTCCCCTTATAACCAATTGTTCGCTTTTATTTAACATTGATAACAATTTTTGCAGTCTGACAGAGGGGAATCGGGAATCGAAATGATTTATGCGGAATTGAAAAGCTGAAAATTGCATAAAAAGAAGCTGACAGGGAAAACGTTTGCTTTTTATTGCCGCAGGTCAATTCCCTTTTTGTTCGATATCACCCATAATACGCCCCCGGTTTGCACACCGGGAATCCAGGAGAGTTCATGTACTACCCCTTCGTTCGTAAAGCCCTTTTCCAGCTCGATCCAGAGCGCGCTCATGAATTAACTTTTCAGCAATTACGTCGTGTGACGGGAACGCCGCTAGAAGCGTTGATCCGCCAGAAGGTCCCGGCGAAACCGGTCACCTGTATGGGATTAACCTTTAAAAATCCGCTTGGTCTGGCTGCTGGTCTGGACAAGGACGGGGAGTGTATTGATGCCCTGGGCGCGATGGGATTTGGCTCGATCGAGATCGGCACCGTGACCCCGCGTCCACAGCCCGGCAACGATAAGCCAAGACTGTTCCGCCTGGTCGATGCCGAAGGTTTGATCAACCGTATGGGCTTTAATAACCACGGCGTTGATAACCTGGTCGAGAACGTTAAAAAGGCCCATTATGACGGGGTGCTCGGAATTAATATCGGCAAAAATAAAGATACGCCGGTTGAGCAGGGTAAAGATGACTATCTGATTTGTATGGAAAAAATCTATGCCTATGCCGGTTATATTGCCATTAATATCTCCTCGCCAAATACGCCGGGATTACGTTCATTACAATATGGCGACGCGCTGGATGATTTGCTTACGGCGATTAAAAATAAACAAAACGATCTGCAAAAGATCCACCAGAAATATGTTCCGATCGCTGTAAAGATCGCGCCGGATCTTTCTGAGGAAGAACTGATCCAGGTTGCCGATAGTTTAGTACGCCATAATATTGATGGTGTTATTGCCACCAATACAACACTCGATCGTTCTTTGGTTCAGGGAATGAAAAATTGCGATCAAATGGGTGGCTTAAGTGGTCGTCCGCTGCAATTAAAAAGTACAGAAATTATCCGCCGTCTGTCTCAGGAATTAAAAGGTCAGTTGCCTGTTATTGGCGTTGGCGGTATCGACTCAGTGATTGCCGCGCGCGAGAAGATGGCTGCCGGGGCGTCGCTGGTTCAGATTTATTCTGGTTTTATTTTTAAAGGTCCGCCACTGATTAAAGAAATCGTTACCCATATTTGATTTTTTCTCTCTCTTTATCAGAATATCAGACAACCAGGGGTTTATTTCCTCCCCTGGTTGTTTTATATTCTTTCACTGTTGCTTATTTAAACATTTTAAGCTTTGCTTATTAAGGTAATAAACGAAGCGGCGAAAAAGGACAATTTTGCAACGGGGCGATGGAGAGGGGAGAGAAAACAATGCGAATTAAACCTGACGATAACTGGCGCTGGTATTATGACGAAGAGCATGACCGAATGATGCTCGATTTAGCCAATGGCATGTTATTTCGCTCGCGTTTTGCCCGCAAAATGCTCACCCCGGATGCATTCTCACCGTCCGGTTTTTGCGTTGACGATGCCGCGCTGTACTTCTCCTTTGAAGAAAAGTGCCGCGACCTTGAGCTCTCTAAAGACCAGAAAGCTGAGCTGGTGCTCAATGCGCTGGTGGCCATTCGCTATCTGAAACCCCAAATGCCGAAAAGCTGGCACTTTGTGGCGCACGGCGAAAACTGGGTACCCGGCACTGGCGATGCGGCCTGTGTCTGGCTGAGTGATACCCAGGAACAAATCAATCTGTTAGTGGTAGAGCCTGGCGAAAATGCGGCGCTGTGCCTGCTGGCGCAACCCGGGGTGGTTGTGGCCGGGCGGACGATGCAGCTTGGTGATGCGATTAAAATAATGAATGACCGACTGAAGCCGTCGTTTCGTCCGCACAGCTTCAGCCTGGAACAGGCGGTTTAACGCGCCAGCTTCAGCGCGGTTTTTGGCACGCAGCTACAGCTGAGGATGGTGCCATCATCGCCAAGTGCCGATCTCTTCAGCGGGTTCACTTCGCCTTCCAGCAGTTTGATACGACAGCAGCCGCAAATTCCCGCCCGACACGAATAGGGTACCCGGATCCCCTGGTTTTCCAGTTGCTCAAGCAATACCTGTTGATTGTTCCCCTGAAACGCCTGTCCCTGCCAGTCGATGGTGACCGTCGCATTCGGTTGCTGCGCGACTTCAACCGTCTCCCCGGTGTCGGCGGCGCCATAAACGCGAGCCGGACCGGTCGATAAAACCTCCACTTCATCGCCCACGCGAATCACGCCGCTATTACGGGCGATCAGGTTCAGCCCAAAATCGACATCGCCATTGTCCGGCGCGGTACGGAAGGTTTGCAGCGTTGCCAGCGGCTCACCGGAGGGATGCTTTTGCCCTTTTTCCGGACTGACCGTGGTAAAAATACAGCGGCTGCACGGTTTCGCCACATCAAAGATAACCTCGCCAATGCGGATCACTTTCCAGTTGTCTTCTTCCCATGCCGTAGCACCAGAGACCACGATATTGGGGCGGAACTGTTCAACCTGAACACCCGCCGGGCAGCGCTGCTGCAGATCGCGCAACGAAGCGTCATTTACCAGCAGATACGGGAAACCATCGGCAAAAGAGAGCGGCACGCCCGCGTGGCGTTTAACCCGCCGGGTCAACTGTGGTCCCACCCAACGCAGTTGCACGCTGCGGGAGAAGAAGCCGCTAAGCCACTGATTAATCGCATCGGGGGCGACTCGCGCGGTAAAATGGTTGCCCCAGACTTCCGTCGGCGCATCCTGGGCGGCAAAATCAGCAAACCGCACCAGCGCGCTGCTGCCGTCAGGCGCGGTCAAATGCAGGCCATCGTGCAGGGGCGAGGGGGTAAAGCGCACCATTTGTGGAAACTGACGCGCTGTGATGAAGGTGCCATCGGCTTCGGTAACCATAAAAATACGATCAAAAGCCAGACCGCTGACGTCTGCCAGAGCGTGGGTCAGCCCAATGCCACGCATTGATTTGACGGGGTGGATGAAAAGTCTGGATAACGTCAACACGGTACAGTCCCTCGAAAGAAATAAGCCTTCAACTTTATGACATAGCGCCCATATTAGCTATAATGCGCAGCAATTTTCTTCGAGTATAAGTGACGCTATGAATTCTTTGTTTGCCAGTACGGCCCGTGGGCTGGAAGAGCTGTTAAAAACTGAACTGGAAAGCCTCGGCGCCGTGGAGTGTCAGGTGGTTCAGGGTGGGGTCCATTTCCAGGGCAACACCCGGCTTGTTTACCAGAGCCTGATGTGGAGTCGCCTGGCCTCGCGCATTATTTTACCTTTGGGTGAGTGCAAAGTTTACAGTGACTTAGACCTTTACCTTGGTGTGCAGGCCATCGACTGGACGGCAATGTTTAATCCGGGTGCGACCTTTGCTGTCCACTTCAGCGGGCTGAACGACACCATTCGCAATAGCCAGTACGGCGCGATGAAAGTCAAGGATGCGATTGTTGACGCCTTCACGCGTAAAAATCTGCCGCGTCCGAATGTCGATCGCGAATCGCCAGACATCCGCGTAAACGTCTGGCTGAATAAAGACACGGCCAGCATTGCGCTGGATTTAAGCGGTGACGGTCTGCATCTGCGCGGCTATCGCGATCGCACCGGTCTGGCACCGATCAAAGAGACGCTGGCGGCGGCGATTGTGATGCGCTCTGGCTGGCAGCCGGGAACTCCATTGCTCGACCCGATGTGCGGTTCGGGCACGCTATTGATTGAGGCGGCGATGTGGGCAACCGATCGCGCACCGGGCTTACACCGTGGGCGTTGGGGCTTTAGCGGCTGGGCGCAGCATGATGACGCTATCTGGCAGGACGTGAAGGCGGAAGCGCAAACCCGCGCCCGCAAAGGTCTGGCTGAATATACCTCGCGTTTTTACGCTTCTGACAGTGATGCCCGAGTGATCGAACGCGCGCGCAGCAACGCCCGTCGCGCAGGGATTGGCGAACTGATTACCTTCGAAGTCAAAGACGTGGCGAAGCTGAGCAATCCGCTGCCGAAAGGTCCTTACGGGACGGTGATCAGCAACCCGCCTTACGGCGAACGTCTGGACAGCGAGCCGGCGCTGATTGCGCTGCACAGCCTGCTGGGACGTACCATGAAGAACCAGTTCGGCGGCTGGAATCTCTCTTTGTTCAGCGCCTCACCGGATTTGCTAAGCAGCCTGCAACTGCGCGCGGACAAACAATTCAAAGCGAAAAACGGCCCGCTGGACTGTGTGCAGAAAAACTACCATGTAGCGGAAAGCACGCCGGACAGCAAACCGGCAACGGTGGCGGAAGACTATGCCAACCGTCTGCGTAAAAACATCAAGAAACTGGAAAAATGGGCGCGTCAGGAAGGGATTGAATGCTACCGCCTGTACGATGCCGATCTGCCTGAATACAACGTAGCGGTCGATCGCTACGCCGACTGGGTCGTGATTCAGGAGTACGCTCCGCCTAAAACTGTCGATGCGCAGAAAGCGCGTCAGCGACTGTTCGACATCATCGCCGCCACCTTGTCGGTGCTGGAGATTGCGCCGAACAAGCTGGTGCTGAAAACCCGTGAACGGCAGAAAGGGAAAAACCAGTATCAGAAGATGAACGAGAAGGGGGAATTCATCGAGGTAAGCGAATACAACGCTCGCCTGTGGGTGAACCTGACCGATTACCTGGATACCGGACTGTTCCTCGATCACCGTATTGCGCGACGGATGCTGGGGCAGATGAGCAACGGCAAAGACTTCCTTAACCTGTTTTCCTACACCGGCAGCGCCAGTGTGCACGCAGGTTTAGGTGGCGCGCGCAGCACCACGACGGTCGATATGTCGCGTACCTATCTTGAGTGGGCAGAGCGCAACCTGCGTCTGAATGGCTTGAGCGGACGCGCGCATCGCCTGATCCAGGCCGACTGTCTGGCCTGGCTGCGTGAAGCTAATGAACAGTTTGATCTGATTTTTATCGATCCCCCGACGTTCTCCAACTCGAAACGGATGGAGGATGCCTTTGACGTTCAGCGCGATCACCTGGCGCTGATGAAAGATCTGAAACGTCTGCTGCGTAAAGGCGGCACGATCATGTTCTCCAACAATAAACGCGGATTCCGTATGGATCTTGACGGACTGGCGGCGCTGGGGCTGAAAGCACAAGAAATCACCCAAAAAACGCTTTCCCAGGACTTTGCCCGTAACCGTCAAATCCACAACTGCTGGTTGATTACCGCGGCCTGAAAGGATAAGTAAATGTCATTAATCAGCATGCATGGCGCATGGCTGTCGTTCAGCGACGCGCCGCTTCTTGATAATGCAGAACTGCATATCGAAGATAACGAACGCGTCTGTCTGGTGGGCCGTAACGGCGCCGGCAAATCAACGTTAATGAAGATCCTCAATCGTGAGCAGGGTCTGGACGATGGGCGCATTATTTATGAGCAGGATCTGATCGTTGCCCGTTTGCAACAGGATCCTCCGCGCAATATTGAAGGCACCGTTTACGATTTTGTCGCGGAAGGCATCGAAGAACAGGCGGTCTACCTTAAGCGATATCACGAAATTTCGCGTCTGGTGATGACCGATCCGAGCGACAGAAACTTAAATGAGCTGGCAAAAGTGCAGGAGCAGCTCGATCACCACAATCTGTGGCAACTGGAAAACCGCATCAATGAGGTGCTGGCGCAGTTAGGACTGGATCCTAATGCCGCGTTGTCGTCGCTGTCCGGTGGTTGGCTGCGTAAAGCCGCGCTGGGTCGTGCACTGGTCAGTAATCCGCGCGTTCTGCTGCTGGATGAACCGACCAACCACCTCGATATTGAAACCATTGACTGGCTGGAAGGGTTCCTGAAGTCGTTCAATGGGACGATTATTTTTATCTCCCACGACCGTTCTTTTATTCGCAATATGGCGACCCGCATTGTCGATCTCGATCGTGGCAAGCTGGTGACCTACCCGGGGAATTACGATCAATACCTGGTGGAGAAAGAAGAGGCGCTGCGCGTCGAAGAACTCCAGAACGCCGAGTTCGATCGCAAGCTGGCGCAGGAAGAGGTGTGGATCCGCCAGGGCATTAAAGCCCGTCGTACCCGTAATGAAGGCCGCGTGAGGGCGCTGAAAGCGATGCGCCGCGAACGCAGCGAACGCCGCGAAGTGATGGGCACCGCGAAGATGCAGGTCGAAGAGGCGACCCGCTCCGGTAAGATCGTTTTCGAAATGGAGAACGTGGATTACCAGGTCGACGGCAAACAGCTGGTGAAAGACTTTTCAGCTCAGGTACAGCGCAGCGATAAAATTGCCCTGATCGGTCCTAACGGCTGCGGTAAGACCACGCTGCTGAAGCTGATGTTAGGCCAGTTGCCGCCGGACAGCGGTCGTATCCACGTCGGTACGAAACTGGAAGTCGCTTATTTCGACCAGCACCGCGCCGAACTGGATCCAGACAAGACGGTGATGGACAACCTCGCCGAAGGTAAGCAGGAAGTGATGGTTAACGGCAAACCGCGCCATGTGCTCGGCTATTTGCAGGACTTCTTGTTCCATCCGAAACGGGCGATGACCCCGGTACGCGCACTGTCTGGCGGTGAGCGAAATCGTCTGCTGTTGGCGCGTCTTTTTCTGAAACCCAGCAATCTGTTGATTCTCGATGAACCAACGAACGATCTCGACGTCGAAACGCTGGAGTTGCTGGAAGAGCTGATTGATGGTTATCAGGGCACCGTGTTACTGGTGAGCCACGATCGTCAGTTTGTCGACAATACGGTGACCGAGTGCTGGATTTTCGAAGGCAACGGGAAAATCGGCCGTTATGTCGGCGGCTATCATGATGCACGCAGTCAACAGGAACAGCATCTGGCGTTTAAACAGCCAGCGGCGAAAAAAACTGAGGAAGTGGTTGCCCCGAAAGCAGAAATTGTAAAACGCGCCAGTAGCAAACTAAGCTATAAACTGCAGCGCGAACTGGAACAGTTACCGCAACTGCTGGAAGAACTGGAAGCGAAGCTGGAAGCCCTGCAGGCACAGGTTGCCGACGCCGCGTTTTTCAGCCAGCCTCATGAGCAGACACAACAGGTTTTGGCCGATCTGGCAAATGCAGAGCAAGAACTTGAGCAGGCCTTTGAGCGCTGGGAGTATCTTGAAGCGTTAAAGAATGGTGCATAATTAAGGAGCACACCATGTGCGAACATCATCATGCCGCAAAGCACATTTTGTGCTCGCAGTGTGACATGCTGGTGGCATTGCCCCACCTTGAGCATGGGCAGAAAGCGGCATGCCCGAGATGTGGCACAACATTGACGGTGATGTGGGACGCGCCGAGACAGCGTCCCACTGCTTATGCGTTAGTTGCGCTGTTTATGTTGCTTTTATCGAATCTGTTCCCTTTTGTGAATATGAATGTCGCTGGGGTGAGCAGTGAAGTGACCCTGATGCAAATCCCTGGTGTCCTGTTTTCGGAAAATTACGCCAGTCTCGGTACGTTCTTTTTACTCTTCGTTCAACTGGTTCCCGCGTTTTGCCTGTTAACCATTCTGTTGTTGGTGAATCGGGTACAAATGCCCGCAAAGCTCAAAGCCCAACTGGCTCGCATTCTGTTTCAGCTAAAGAGCTGGGGAATGGCGGAAATTTTTCTCGCGGGCGTGCTGGTAAGTTTCGTCAAACTGATGGCATACGGCGATATCGGCGTCGGCAGCAGCTTTATCCCCTGGTGCTTCTTCTGCATTCTGCAACTCCGCGCGTTTCAGTGTGTTGACCGTCGCTGGCTGTGGGACGACATCGCCCCTATGCCCGTGATTAAACAGACGTTAACACCTGGCGTTCCCGGCATTCGTCAGGGATTACGCTCTTGTTCCTGCTGTACGGCGATCCTTCCGGCGGATGAGCATCTTTGCCCGCGCTGCGAAACGAAAGGGTATGTGCGCCGCAGAAACAGCCTGCAATGGACGCTGGCATTACTGTTCACGTCGATCATGCTGTATCTTCCAGCGAATATTTTGCCGATCATGATCACCGATTTACTGGGGTCGAAACTGCCTTCCACCATTCTTGAAGGGGTGGTTTTAATCTGGAGTGAAGGCTCTTATCCGGTCGCGGCGGTGATCTTTATCGCCAGTATTATGGTGCCGACGCTAAAAATGATCGCCATTGCCTGGCTGTGCTGGGACGCCAAAGGGCATGGCAAGCGTGACAGTGAACGCATGCACCTGATTTATGAAGTGGTGGAGTTTGTAGGTCGCTGGTCAATGATTGATGTGTTTGTTATCGCCGTGCTCTCTGCGCTGGTGCGCATGGGAGGTTTGATGAATATTTATCCAGCAATGGGTGCATTAATGTTTGCTTTAGTCGTCATTATGACAATGTTTTCTGCGATGACATTTGATCCGCGTCTGTCGTGGGATCGTGAACCAGAACCAGACCATGAGGAGTCCTGATAACATGGAATCTAAAAGTGGGGAAGCCAAAATCCAGAAGGTAAAAAACTGGTCTCCCGTGTGGATTTTTCCCATCGTCACTGCGCTGATTGGGGCATGGGTTCTGTTCTATCACTACAGCCATCAGGGACCGGTTGTGACCCTGATTACCACCAATGCCGAGGGCATCGAGGGCGGAAAAACCACTATCAAAAGCCGCAGCGTTGACGTGGGTGTTGTCGAAAGCGCCACGCTGACCGACGATCTGACGCATGTTGAAATCAAAGCGCGCCTGAACGCCGGTATGGAAAAACTGCTGCACAAAGACTCCGTGTTTTGGGTGGTGAAGCCACAGGTTGGACGTGAAGGGATCAGCGGCTTAGGGACGCTGCTTTCTGGCGCTTATATCGAACTGCAGCCGGGTAATAAAGGTAACAAACTGGAAAAGTATGATCTGCTGGATTCGCCGCCGCTGGCGCCGCCTGATGCCAAGGGGATCCGCGTGGTGCTCGACAGTAAAAAAGCCGGTCAGCTTAGTCCCGGCGATCCGGTTCTGTTCCGTGGCTATCGCGTCGGATCGGTGGAAACCAGTACTTTTGATCCACAAAAACGCAGCATCAGCTATCAGCTGTTTATCAATGCACCTAACGATCGCCTGGTCACCAGCAACGTCCGTTTCTGGAAAGACAGCGGGATTGCCGTGGATCTGACGTCCGCAGGCATGCGGGTAGAAATGGGCTCGCTGACGACGTTATTTGGCGGAGGTGTTAGTTTTGACGTACCTGAAGGGCTTGAGCAGGGTCAGCCGGTTGCCGAGAAGGCCGCCTTTAGCCTGTATGACGATCAGAAAAGCATCCAGGATTCGCTGTTCACCGAGCACATCGATTACCTGATGTTCTTCAAAGATTCGATCCGCGGTCTGCAACCGGGAGCGCCGCTGGAGTTCCGCGGTATTCGTCTGGGGACGGTGAGTAAAGTGCCGTTCTTTGCGCCAAATATGCGTCAGGTGTTTAACAACGATTACCGTATTCCTGTGCTGGTGCGCATTGAACCCGAGCGTCTGAAAGCGCAATTGGGCGAAGATACCGACGTGGGCGCTCATCTGGCCGACCTGCTGAAGCGGGGCTTACGCGGCTCGCTGAAAACCGGGAACCTGGTGACCGGGGCGTTGTATGTCGATCTGGACTTCTATCCAAAAGAGCCGCCGATTACCGGCATTCGCGAGTTTAACGGTTATCAGATCATCCCGACGGTGAGCGGCGGTCTGGCACAAATTCAGCAGCGGCTGATGGAAGCGCTGGATAAGATCAACAATCTGCCGCTGAACCCGATGATTGAGCAGGCCACCAATACGTTGAGTGAAAGCCAGCGCACGATGAAACATCTGCAAACGACACTGGATAACATGAACAAGATTACGTCCAGTCAGTCTATGCAACAACTGCCGGCAGATATGCAGAATACTCTGCGTGAACTGAATCGCAGCATGCAGGGCTTCCAGCCGGGTTCGGCAGCCTACAACAAGATGGTGGCCGATATGCAACGTCTTGATCAGGTGCTCCGCGAGCTACAGCCGGTGCTGAAAACGCTGAATGACAAGAGTAACGCGCTGGTGTTTGAAGCGAAGGACAAGAAAGATCCAGAGCCGAAGAGGGCGAAACAATGAAAAAGTGGCTAGTGGTGGCGATGGCGTTCTGGCTGACATCATGCAGTACCAGTGGAGATAACAAAAGCTATTACCAGCTTCCTGTTGCGCAAGGTGGCGTGCAGAGTACCGCAAGCCAGGGGAACCGTCTGCTGTGGGTCGAGCAAGTTGCAGTGCCGGATTATCTGGCCGGCAATGGCGTGGTCTATCAGACCAGCGATGTACAGTACGTGATCGCCAATAATAATCTGTGGGCCAGTCCGCTGGATCAACAGTTGCGCAATACGCTGGTTGCCAATCTGAGTACACAATTGCCGGGTTGGGTGGTGGCGTCTCAACCGTTAGGCAGCGTGCAGGACACGCTCAACGTGACGGTCACCGGCTTCCACGGTCGTTATGATGGCAAAGTGGTGGTCAGCGGTGAGTGGCTGCTAAACCATCAGGGACGTCTCATTAAGCGCCCGTTCCACATTGAAGCCATACAGACACAGGACGGTTACGATGAAATGGTGAAAGTGCTGGCGAACGTCTGGAGTCAGGAAGCGGCGGCGATCGCTCAGGAGCTGAAGCGCATCCCATAGTTTAAAATTTTGTAAATAAAACCGTCTCAGACCGTGCGTTTGAGGCGGTTTTTTTTGGCCATAAAGAGGGGCCAGGAACTTGTTCCGGTTCACATTTTTTGTACAACCGAGTTTTTCACTAGCTCACAAATATGACACCTGTGTGAATTTTGCGCATTGACGGAACCGGGGATTCGCGGTATTCGTTTAGTGTGATTGCACACTTCGTAATCACTGTTATCTTTTCCACCAGATATTAAGTATGAGGGAAACGAGGCATGAAGAGACAAAAACGAGATCGCCTGGAACGGGCACATCAACGTGGTTATCAGGCCGGTATTGCCGGACGCTCAAAAGAAATGTGTCCCTATCAGACGCTGAATCAGAGGTCGTACTGGCTAGGAGGCTGGCGAGAAGCCATGGCTGACAGGGTGGTAATGGCCTGATTCTGTCTCTTTAAAAAGAAACCTCCGCAGTGCGGAGGTTTCGCCTTTTATGACCTGTGATAAATGACGCTATCTGGTCATTCACCCGGTTGGCATCAGAACGCAGAGGTGTCCTGGAACAGCCCGACTTTCAGATCGTTTGCGGTATAAATCAGACGACCATCCACCAGCACTTCACCATCTGCCAGACCCATGATCAGGCGGCGATTTACGATGCGCTTGAAGTGGATACGGTAGGTCACTTTCTTCGCAGAAGGCAACACCTGACCGGTGAACTTCACTTCGCCTACGCCCAGCGCGCGGCCTTTGCCTTCACCGCCGAGCCAGCCGAGGTAGAATCCAACCAACTGCCACATGGCGTCCAGTCCCAGGCAACCCGGCATGACCGGATCACCGATGAAGTGGCATCCGAAGAACCAAAGATCCGGATTAATATCCAGCTCTGCCTCAACATAACCTTTGTCGAAGTTGCCGCCCGTTTCGGTCATTTTGACGACACGGTCCATCATCAGCATGTTAGGAGCAGGCAACTGCGGGCCTTTCGCACCAAACAGCTCACCGCGACCAGAGGCAAGAAGGTCTTCTTTTGTATAGGATTCGCGTTTATCTACCATGTTCTCTGTAAGCCTTATTTTATTGAAGCACGCAGGATAGCTAACACGTGTACGCTGAACAAGTCCGATCAGTTAGGAAAAAAACCGTTCAGCCAACGCAGCGGCCATGGAAAACGGTGACGTCCTTCCTGTTGCGTCGCCTGGGCGATACGCTCCTGGATAGTCTGCATCAGCGTCATCTGGCCTTCGCCATCCCACACCAGATTTAACAGCAGCGGTAATGCGTCGGTCACGTCATCTACCGCCCAGATAGTGAACTTCTCTTCTTCAACGGCCTGTAACAGTGCGGGTTGCAGGCTCAGGTGTCTGACGTTAGAAGAAGGGATAATCACCCCTTGCTTACCCGTCAGTTCACGCTGTTGGCAAATCGCGAAGAAGCCTTCAATTTTTTCATTTAAACCACCAACCGGCTGGGCTCGACCGAACTGATCGACCGACCCGGTAACAGCGATGTTCTGATTTACCGGCACATCTGACAGGGCGCTGATGAGTGCACACAGTTCCGCCATGGACGCGCTGTCGCCATCGACTTCACTGTAGGACTGTTCAAACGTGAGTGAAGCCGAGAAGGGGAGCTGTTGTTCGAGCTGGAGTTCCGACATCAGGAACGCCTGCATGATCATCATCCCCTTAGCATGAATATTACCGCCAAGTTCTGCTTTCCGCTCAATGTCCGTGAACTCGCCATCGCCGATGTGCACGACGCAACTAATGCGAGAAGGTTCACCGAAGGCGCGAGGGTGACCCGGAAACTCAATCACCGACAGGGCGTTGATCTGACCCACGCGCTCACCCTCGGTTTCGATCAGAATCTGTTCCTGGAGGATCTCATCCTGCATGCGTTCAGCCAGGAACCCTTCACGCCACGCTCTCTGAGCAAGCATCAGGCTAAGTTGTTCACCGCTGCAGGTTTCGCTTTCGCACAGCGGCGCGACTTCCGTGAACTGCCTGATGATCCACAGCGGATTGAGCGGTAACGTATCCTGTTCGCCGGTATAGCGCACCGCTTCGCGAACCAGCACTTCCCAGGCGTCGGGTGCCGGGTAAGGCAACTGATTATGTCTCGCGGTCCACGTTACCCACTGGCACCACTGCGTCATGGATTCTGCATCCACAATCTGCAGATTATCTTCGAATTCGCTATAAATCGCCTGCTCGGCCAGTTCGGGCTCCATCTCCTGGAAGTCCGCCAGCGATTCGCGCTCACCGACTAACAGCACCTTCAGTTTAAGCGGCATAGACGGCACAGAGACTGGTAGCGGACGTGATTCATCAAAGGCTACCCAGTCAAAGCGTTCGCGGCTGACAATCGCTTTCAGGCGCATCCACAGTAGCGGTTGTGCAAGCAGAGTGCGCAGCGAGATAACCAGCACGCCGCCATTGGCCTGGTGAACCAGTCCCGGTTGTAACGTGATGTCGCCATTGAATTGACGCAGGCAGCCAAACAGTTGCTCTGCCTCAACCCAGTCGGCAATCACCACCTGAGATAAGGTAGAAAAATTATCCTCTTCCCGCTCAGCGTCACGATAGCGAATCGTATGACCAGAGATCTCGTAATGACCTCCCGTCAGGTGACCGGCATTGTGCTGCAAGGCACGTGCGGCATCGGCAAGAAGATTAAGATACTCAAGCTCTTCGGGGGCTTTGGCCAGCATGAAAGGGGATGAGGCTCTGGGCTGTAACAATTGCTCCAGGGCAAATTGCAAACGTGGTTGAGTATCACTCAGTAATGTGTCGTTTTCTTCAGTGACATGTGGCTGTGCAAAAATCTCCTGATAGCTTTCGGTATCAGGGACAAGATCACGCCATGCAAGTTTCGTAATGGTCAAAGTTGATGTTTTTTAGTCTGTTGTAAAAGACGCGATTATAGCGTAACCGTCCGCGCTTCACACGTGGAATGCGATGGCAAACGCACAGGAGGCTGCAGAGTGGCTCACAGCCTGAAGATTCTTTTCTTCAGATGCTAAAAAAGCTGATATTCTGATAGGAGTGACACGGTAACATTGAGATCGCCATGAAATATCAACAACTTGAGAATCTTGAAAGCGGTTGGAAGTGGAAGTACCTGGTGAAGAAGCATCGCGAAGGGGAATTAATAACCCGTTATGTGGAGGCCAGTGCAGCCCAGGAGGCCGTGGATTTGTTGCTTACGCTGGAAAATGAACCGGTGCGGGTCAATCTCTGGATTGACGAACATATGAGTCCCGCGCTGCAAAACCGCATGAAACAGACGATACGCGCACGGCGTAAACGTCATTTCAATGCCGAGCATCAGCACACGCGAAAGAAATCTATCGATCTGGAATTTATTGTCTGGCAGAGACTGGCAGGGCTGGCACAGCGGCGAGGCAAAACGCTATCAGAGACCGTAGTGCAGCTGATTGAAGATGCAGAGAATAAAGAGAAGTACGCTAACAAGATGTCTTCGCTAAAGCAGGATCTGCAGGCGCTGTTAGGCAAAGAGTGACAGGTTTTCATCAAAGCTGTTTTGCTGACGGCCAAAAAAAACCCCGCAACGCGGGGTTTTTTCATAAGACGGAAACTTAAGCCTGCGGCTGAGTTACAACGTCTTTGATGCCTTTAACTTCGATCTCAACGCGACGATCCGGGGCCAGGCAGTCGATCAGTGCAGCGCGAGCTTTCACGTTGTCACAGGTGTTGCCAGTAACCGGGTTGGATTCGCCCATACCACGTGCGGAGATCTTGTCAGCCGGGATACCTTTAGAGATCAGGTAATCAACAACAGACTGAGCACGTTTCTCAGACAGACCCTGGTTGTAAGCGTCAGAACCGATGCGGTCCGTGAAGCCCAGAACCACTACGGAACCGTCTTTCGGATCCAGGTTGCTCAGCTGGCTGTACATCTGATCCAGAGCCTGCTGGCCTTCTGGTTTCAGAGTCGCTTTGTTGAAGTTGAACAGAACGTCAGACTTCAGAGTGAAGTGTTTGGTCTGTACTTCAGGAGCTGGAGCCGGAGCCGGCGCTACGATCGGAGCAGCTTGTTCCTGCTGACCGAAACGGTAAGAAACACCTACGCTCAGCAGACCGTTGTCTGGACGAGTACCGATGGTGTTAGCGTCACCGATGTTGTTGGTCCACTGGTATTCCAGACGGGTAGCGATTTCAGGAGTAATTGCGTACTCAACACCACCTGCGAATACTGGGGATACGCCAGTGTCGTGGTCTTTAAAGGAAGCGCCACCAGGTTCGTTAGCCTTGGTGTCTGCACGCCATACCATACCACCCAGACGAGTGTAGATGTCCAGATCGTCAGTGATTGGGTAACCCAGTTTAGCGGTCAGCTGAACGCCCTGAGCTTTGTAAGCGCCGTTGATGTTGTCGCCTTTGTACGGCATACGACCTAACCAGTCGTAACCCATTTCAAAGCCAACATACGGGTTAACCTGGTAACCACCGAACGCACCGGCACCCAGTTGGTTTTCGTGGGTCGGACCGTTGTTGTTGATGAAACCAGTGTCATGGTACTGGGACCAGCCCAGTTTAGCACCAGTGTACCAGGTGTTATCTTTCGGAGCGGCCTGCGCTACGGTAGCGAAACCAGCCAGTGCCACTGCAATCGCGATAGCTGTCTTTTTCATTTTTTGCGCCTCGTTATCATCCAAAATACGCCATGAATATCTCCAACGAGATAACACGGTTAAATCCTTCACCGGGGGAGTAGTTCAATAGTTACTCTACCGATATCTGCGGCTTACGCCGAGCACCCCTGGCGATGTAAAGTCTACAACGTAGTTGAAAACTTACAAGTGTGAACTCTGTCAGGCATATGAAAAAAAAAAACTTGTATACATAATATTTAACATTTGGCGCATCAGAATTTATCGCCAGATTTCACGGGAACCGCGTGCGCCAAGCGTTCACAGAAAAAAAACGTTAGTCCTCAATGTGAAGGTCGAGGAGGAAAAAAAATTCCAGGATAAATCCTAAATTTACTCAATGATACAAATTTGAGTGAATTTTTAGCCCGGTTTGCTGTCTCGTGGCATGGGTGTGTGCATTCACGGGACGCATGATAAATCCCATCGCATTTCCTTCATCTGCCGCCTTAACCAATTCAGCATGTTCTTCTTCTGTTAATTCTTCTGTTAGCCAGCCAATTACCACGCTGTAGTTGCCCGTGCGCAATGCACGAACCATTGATTCCAGCGTATGGCAGGGGGACAGTTGGTTAATTTGCATCACTTTAGTCAGCGGAAGCCCAGCAGACTGAACCCATTCACGGCTCAGCTTCTGCTGTGGCGTCAGCCAGAGCTGCCAGCGCGATTGCTGTCCTAGCTGCTGAAGAAGCGGTAACAGCAGTAACTGCGTCATCATGGGCTGGTCTTCGCGGTAGACCACTTCGCTGATAAGCCCGGTGGACACTTTCTCGGAAGAGACGCGCGCCATCGTGTTCGATGTGGAAGAGAATGACGGAGAACGATTTGCGTAGCCTGAAGTGTACATAATCAATCCAGCCCTGTGAGTTACTGTATGGATGTACAGTAACCCTGATGTCGTGAAAGATCAACTTTATTTTCGGAAAGAGACTCGCAATTTTTATTCATGGTAGCGGTAAAAACGAAATTCAGCTTGCCCCTTGAGAATAAGTTGCCTATTTTCGTCATTAACGGATTCGTGACGGCAAATCATTCTTTTAGTTTATGATTTAAAAGGGAATTTTATGAAAATTCACTCCTATGACAGGATCTATAAATCACAGGAATATTTATCTTCTCTGGGGACGATCCACTTCCGCTCACTGTTTGGCAGTTACAGTCTGACAATCAGGAATACCGTCTTTGCGATGGTTGCCAATGGGGAGCTCTATCTGCGTGCCTGTGAGCAAAGCGTACAGTATTGCGTGCAACATTCCCCGGTCTGGCTGACGTTTCTTAAACGCGGGCGTCCGGTCATGCTTAATTATTATCAGGTTGATGACACTCTTTGGCGCGACCAGCAACAGTTGATCCAGTTGTCGAAGTTTTCGCTGGATGCCGCGTTGCAGGAGAAGTTGTCCCGCAGTTCTCAGCAGCGGCTTAAGGATCTCCCCAATATGACCTTTCATCTGGAGAGTTTGCTGAATGAAGCGGGGATCTACGACGTCGCCACCCTGCGAATGCTGGGCGCTAAAATGTGCTGGTTGCGACTGCGACAAATGAACAAATCCATCACTGACAAGGTGCTGTTTAATCTTGAAGGGGCTATTTATGGTATCCATGAAGCGGCGCTCCCGGCGATACGCCGCCAGGAGCTTGCTCTGTGGGTTAAGTCGCTTTCACCGGTGCCGATGTCGGTGGAGAAGAGTGAGTGATTTGCCGCTGTAGCCGCCCCATTTCTGGCAGCAGGGCCACCAGTAAACCGACCTGCTGAATCACCAGTGGTTCTTTGCTGTCCGGACGTGGCTCAAGCTGCTGAATGCGCTGTTTCAGTTCGGCGAGAGCTTGCTGCACGCGCGCTTCGTCGGCCGGGAGATGATGCAGCGCATCATCGACATAACAGACCGCATCGTCCAGCAACGCCAGCACGTCGGGGTTGGTGAGTTGCTCACGATGCGCACCTAAAGCAGAAATATAACTGGTGAATGTATGATTGAGGCAGAGCAAACGGAACGCGGCCTCACGTGTTTGTGCCGTCACGTCGGGCTCGCTGGACATATTCGACACCACGGAGGCCAGCTCAGCATCGCGGTTATGGGCATCGCGACGGGCAATCCGATATGCCAGTCGATTATCGCGTCCCTGATGGTACTGCTCCAGGATAGCGTCAAGATAGCGACAGTTTGCATCGGTCGCTCTTTCCATCACTCGCGGGAGGTTTCGGAAACGCCAGTCCGGCCAGATAAAGCTCACTGCCGCCCAGGCGATGGCGCAGCCGATGAGCGTATCAATCACCCTGGGGAGGGCGACTTCAAACCCTTCGCCGAGCAAGTTGAAGCACAGCAGAACCAGCAGCGTGATAAACATAGTGGCGTGGGCATACTGGACGTTGCGAAAGGCAAAGAACAGAACGCCGGTGATCACCAGTAAAATAAGCTGACCTTCCAGCGACGGAACAAACCATAAAATCGGGATACCAATCGCCACCCCGACCAGGGTACCGATAATCCTCAGCGCCAGGCGGTGCCGCGTGGCGTTGTAGTTTGGCTGACAAACAAACAGGCTGGTCAGCAGGATCCAGTAACCGTGATGCATACCGGTTATCTGAATGATCGCGTAGCCGACGCACAGAACCAGAGACATCCTGACCGCATGGCGAAACAGCGCCGATTCGGGAGTAAAGTTACGACTCAGACGCAGCCAGATATCGCTGAACCCGTGCGGACTGTCATCGGCGAGCTGGCTCTCCGATTCGTTACGCGGCATAGCCTGCGCCTGTTCTGATTCAATTGTTGCCAGTTGTGCATCGATGGCGCGCAAATTAGCCAGTAAAAATCCCAGCGTTTTCAGCAGATCGGCGGAGGCGCCGTTTGCCCGCATTCGCTCAAGCGCGGCGTCGAGATGCGTGAAGGCGCGTTCAAAATGCGGATCGTGCTGATAGGGGACGCGCAACAAAATACAGCGCGACAGTTGCAGACAGGCCTGGCCCTGCATCGACATCAGGCGTTGAAAGCGAAACATCACGTCGCTGTGACGGAAATGGTCACGTAGCGTCTGGTATTGAATATGCGAGGAGCTGGCGCGCTCATGAATATCCTGCGCCACAAAGTAGTAATGCAGAGTTCGCCGTGTGCCGCGCTGCCCCCGGTCGCCGCGCAGGCGAGTCAACAGGGACACTTTCGTCTGATTCAGTGTCGCCATCAGTTGGCCGTTGGCCAGCGCTAAGTCATAAAGCGGTGCCTGGCTTTCATTTTCAATATCCGGGTCAAAAAGCCGTGACTTCAGCTCCAGATAGTGCGCCAGTTGCTCATAGCTGCGTGCCAGATTGTCCTGCAAGGGACGAATTGGGAACAGCAAATGACCGATAAGCGTCAGCCCGTTGTACCAGATAGCGCCCGCCAGCAGCAGAAGCGGTTGCTGATACCATTGGGCGTACAACGACGCCCCAAGCATGGTGTAAATGGCGATCAGCAATGCGCCAAAGGCAATCGTCGCATAACGCTGCCCTAAACCGCCGAGCAGGATAAAACCGCTGGTAGAGAGCGTCAGTCCGATGGCGAACAGCCATGGGTAAGGAAACAGTAGCTCGACTGACGCAGAGGCGATAAAAAAGCAGATTAGCGTAATGATCAGGTTGCGCAGACGACCCGCGAGACGATCGTCCAGATCGGTCAGCGCTGCTGCCACCATCCCCAGCGTCAGGGGGATGGTCAGTTTGACATCACCCAACCACCAGGGCAGCGCTGTTGTTCCGCAGAGGGCGATAAAAATACGCACGTAATACAGCCAGGTGCTGTTCCAGGTATAGCGGCGAAGCAGGGGACTTAACATACTGACTTAGCGTCCTGATGACTCAAAACGGCGACGGGCGTTCGCTTCGCGTGCTGCACGTGCAACTTCTACGGAGACAACGCGACGTCCCACTGGCCAGAGTGCAATCGCGGCAATCTTAAAGTTCGCAATGCCAACCGGAATACCAATGATCGTGATGCACTGGGTGATACCTGCGGCGATGTGCATCAGACACAGCCACCAGCCGAAGAAGATCAGCCAGAAAATATTCAGCAGCGTCCCGCCCGTATTCATCAGCACACTTTTACCCGCCGGATCCAGTTCATCAACATGAACCGCTTCGTTTCCGTAAGGCAGCAGCGACAACCTGGTGATTTCCCAGCATGAGCGGGTGAGCGGCAGGGTGAAGATCAGCACTATACTGACCAGCGTTGCCAGGAACCAGGACAGCGTGGTGGCAAAGCCCCCCAACACAAAATTCAAAATATTCAGAACGGTACGCATAAACCCTCGATTGATTCTGGTTTTCTGTGATTTCCGGCAATTGTAACGTTTTTTTGGGCTGGAGCACGTATTCTCTGGCGGTTACACTGAGAAGAAATACGCTTTGTCTGGATCGGCTGAGTCATGGAACTGAAAGCAACGTCTATTGGTAAACGTCTGGCGCAACACCCGTATGATCGGGCGGTGATCCTTAATGCCGGCATTAAGGTATCGGGCGATCGCCATGAATATCTCATTCCCTTCAATCAGTTACTGGCGATTCATTGTAAGCGCGGGCTGGTGTGGGGGGAGCTGGAATTTGTGCTGCCGGACGAAAAAGTGGTGCGACTGCATGGCACCGAGTGGGCAGAAACTCAGCGCTTCCATCACCATCTGAATAGCCGATGGCAGCAGTGGAGCCAGGAGATGAGTGAAGTTGCGGCTGGCGTACTGCAGGAGCAACTGGATTTGATTGCGGCCCGAACCGGGCAAAATGCCTGGCTGACGCGCGAGCAAACGACGGGATTACAGCAACAGATCCTGCGGGCGTTTGCCGCGCTGCCGTTACCGGTTAACCGGCTGGAAGAGTTTGAGAACTGTCGCGATGCGCTGCGACAGTGCCAGGCGTGGCTGAAAGATATCGAGGCATGTCGCCTGCAGCATAACCAGGCGTATACCGAAACGATGTTGACGGAATACGCCGATTTTTTCCAGCAGGTGGAATCGTCACCGCTCAATCCGGCTCAGGCCAGAGCGGTCGTCAATGGCGAACATTCTTTGCTGGTGCTGGCTGGGGCCGGTAGCGGTAAAACATCCGTGCTGGTGGCGCGGGCGGGCTGGCTGCTGGCGCGGGGCGAAGCGGCCGCAGAACAGATCCTGCTACTGGCTTTTGGTCGCAAAGCGGCGCAGGAGATGGATGAGCGTATTCGTGAGCGGCTGCATACCGAGGAGATAACGGCGCGGACGTTCCATGCCCTGGCGCTGCACATCATTCAGCAGGGCAGCAAAAAAGTACCGACCATCAGTAAGCTTGAAAATGACACCGCCGCGCGAAATAAACTATTCATCAGCACTTGGCGTCAACAATGCAGCGAGAAAAAAGCGCAGGCGAAGGGCTGGCGACAGTGGCTGGAAGAGGAAATGGCGTGGACGGTGCCGGAAGGCAATTTCTGGGACGATGAAAAACTACAGCGGCGTCTTGCCTCGCGTCTGGATCGCTGGGTGAGCCTGATGCGCATGCATGGCGGAGCCCAGGCGGAGATGATTGCCAGCGCACCGGAGGAGATTCGGGATCTGTTTGGAAAGCGTGTGAAGCTGATGGCGCCATTGCTGAAAGCCTGGAAAAGTGCGCTGAAAGCGGAAAACGCCGTCGATTTTTCAGGTCTGATTCATCAGGCCATTGTGATTCTGGAAAAAGGGCGTTTTGTCAGTCCGTGGAAGCATATTCTGGTGGATGAATTTCAGGATATCTCCCCGCAGCGTGCCGCGCTGCTGGCTGCATTGCGTAAGCAAAATAGCCATACCACGTTGTTCGCCGTCGGGGATGACTGGCAGGCTATTTACCGTTTTAGCGGCGCGCAGCTTTCCTTAACGACTGCGTTTCATCAGACCTTCGGCGACGGTGACCGTTGCGATCTCGACACCACTTACCGTTTCAACAATCGCATTGGCGAAATCGCTAACCGCTTTATTCAGCAGAACCCACATCAACTCAAGAAACCGCTTAATAGTCTGACGACGGGAGATAAGAAAGCCGTTACGTTGCTGGATGACACGCAGCTTGATGCGTTGTTGGATAAGCTTTCCGGTTATGCGCAAGCCGACGAGCGGATTCTGGTGCTGGCGCGTTATCACCATCTGAAACCGGCCAGTCTCGAAAAGGCGGCAACCCGTTGGCCTAAGCTGCAACTTGATTTCATGACCATCCACGCCAGCAAGGGGCAACAGGCGGATTACGTTATCATTGTCGGGCTACAGGAAGGGAGCGATGGGTTCCCGGCACCGGCGCGTGAATCCATCATGGAAGAGGCGTTGCTGCCGGTTGTGGAAGATTTTCCGGATGCGGAAGAGCGGCGGTTGCTTTACGTTGCCCTGACCCGCGCCCGCCATCGGGTCTGGCTGCTGTACAACAAAGCGACCCCCTCACGCTTCGTGGAGGATCTCAAAGACCTGGACGTGCCGGTGGTAAGAAAACCGTAAGCAACAGGCGACGCCCGTCGCCTGCGCGGGATTACTTGAGGCGTTCAGCCAGATAACGCGGATAGTCCGGAATGAGCACGTCAACGGCATCATTGAAGTGTGGCGACTGGATAATGAAATCCGCCGTGGCGACATTGGTGGCGACAGGGATATTCCAGACGGTCGCCAGGCGCAGCAACGCTTTCACATCCGGATCGTGCGGAACCGCGTTAAGCGGATCCCAAAAGAAAATCAGCACATCAATTTTCCCTTCAGAAATCAACGCGCCAACCTGCTGATCGCCGCCCATCGGACCGCTCAGCATGGCGTTAACGTCCATACCCGTCGCGCGTTGAATAAGATTTCCGGTCGTCCCGGTGGCGTAGAGCACATGTTTTTCCAGCAACGGCTGGTGGCGTTCTACCCAGCTCATCAACATCTTTTTGCAGTGATCGTGTGCAACCAGCGCAATGTGCTTACGCGCCGGCAAAGTGCGAGTCGTCAGTTCCATCATTCAGTTCCATTGTGGGTTTTGCTACAGAGTACTGAATGTGCCTGATGCTGCAAGAGAAAGACGAAAAAAAAGCCGGACGGAACAAAACATCAGGACGAGGGCTGTTTCTCCGCCCATTGCAGAAAGCTATTACGCGTTTGCGGGTCCGCCTGGCGAAACCAGTATTTCAGACGCTGTTCTGTGAGCGTCTGAGATTGCGGCGGGATAGTATCCAGTTCTGAGACCCCCGAAAGCAGAGTGCTGTCGTCGGCCATCATCGTCGCGAACTGGGGTAAGGAAGCACGTTTTGCCGATTTATTGTAGCGCTCCGTTTCTGCCTCAAAATCAATGGCTTTAGTTTTTGAGGTAATGGCGAGGATATCCAGTTGTACCGGGATCGGCATCGCATTGCCATCCAGTAATTCCAGCCGTGGCGCCACGTCAAAATGGCTGGCGTCGCGGTCGCTTTCCAGGCGCGGAAGGTGAAAATTAACCTGCTCCACGCGCTGAGTGTCAAAACTGATCACCAGCGGCGGGGAAATGTAGAGCTGTTCTGCATGGCTGGGGAGGCGGATTGTCTTCTCAACCCGAAAAACAAGTTGATGGGGCCCATTATCGAGCTCAATGCTGTCCGCGCCGCGCAGGAGTGAACTGGAGACTTTTTTGCCGTCCAGTACCAGCAGGTCAATGTCGGTTGAAAGACGAAGAGTGGTAGCGAAAACCGTGACCGGCAAGCAGAGGGCTATCATCAGGGTCACAGTGCCGGTTTTCATAGGGTTCTCCTGTCCAAGGACCGCCGGGTAAGAATGTATCAAAATTTTTCGATAATCACGTTTACTAACATATAGACATATTTTGGCGTTTTGCTCTCATACTTACGGGTGGGACGCATGGTTGGGTTGTCAGGATTGTCGTACACTTTGCAAAACAGCCTGGAGAATGATGATGAAAGAGACCGATATTGCTGGCATTTTAACCTCGACCCGAACCATTGCATTGGTTGGCGCAAGCGATAAGCCTGACCGTCCAAGCTACCGCGTGATGAAGTATTTACTCGATCAGGGCTATCACGTGATTCCGGTTTCCCCGAAGGTTGCCGGTAAAACCTTGTTAGGGCAGAAGGGCTACGCGACGCTGGCGGACGTGCCGGAAAAAGTGGATATGGTGGATGTGTTCCGTAATTCAGAAGCGGCATGGGGCGTCGCTCAGGAAGCGATTGCGATTGGCGCGAAAACGCTGTGGATGCAATTGGGCGTGATTAATGAGCAGGCTGCGGTGCTGGCGCGCGAAGCGGGATTGATGGTGGTGATGGATCGCTGCCCGGCGATTGAGATCCCACGACTGGGGTTAACGAAGTAAGTCGACGAGTCTGGCGGCCGAAAGAAGACAGGCCCGAGAAGCAATGCGCCATCGGGCCCTGGTAAGGATCAGTTACGCAGGCGAGGGGCCTGCAACTGTTTACGAATGGTCTGAGCAAGCTCATCCATCGAAGGCTGTTCAGGATGCTCGTCCTGCGTTTCGCTGCTTAGCTGCGCTTCGGCAAGATAGGTATGCACTGGACGACCGTCATCATCTTCCATCACCACGTGATACCACGGAGCGGCGCGAAGCTCGTCGTTGACCGCCAACTCATCAGGTGACGGCTCTGCAAGCGAATAGACCGGGTCGATATCCACGACCACTCCGAGATATCCTAACAGGGAATGGCGGACCTGCTGGCCGATACCGAATTTGCTGGCAATCATAGTCACCTCCCGGGAAATCATTACTCTCGATATGAGGGTAAAATTCCACTTTTCAAGTTACATGACGCGACAGGCAAACCCTTTCAGATACAGCCCTTCCGGGTAGGTAGCGATCACGGGATGATCGGCGGCCTGACGGAACTGCTCTATAAATTGTACATCACGCCCTGCATCAATTGCGGCATCGGCGATGATTTTCTGAAATAAATCTGTTGTCATCAGGCCGGAACAGGAGAACGTCAACAGCACGCCGCCCGGATTCAGCAACTGGATCGCCAGCATGTTGATATCCTTGTAACCCCGACATGCCCCCATCAACTGGCTTTTGTTTTCGACAAACTTCGGCGGATCCATCACGATGACATCAAACTTTTCACCACGATCGCGATAGGTTCGTAACAGTTTAAAGACATCGTCACGGACAAATTCTGCCTTGCTGAGATCGAGTTTGTTGAGTTCAACGTTCTGTTTCGCAATATCCAGCGCTTCCTGGGAGGTATCGACGCTGATCACCTGACGGCAACCGCCCATCAGCGCAGAAACAGCAAAACCTCCGGTGTAGGAGAAACAATTGAGCACCCGCTGGTTTTCGACATAACGGCGCGTCGCCAGACGGCTGTCACGCTGATCGAGGTAATAACCGGTTTTGTGACCGCCCTGGATATCCACCAGCAGCTTCATACCGTGCTCTTCAATTGGCAGCAGTGCAGGGGGGATCTCACCGGTGACCGGGCCTTGCGTCAGCTCCATCCCCTCTTTTTTACGTACCGCGACATCGCTACGGTCATAAATCGCACATTCCGGGTAGAGCGCTTGCAGCGCGCTAATCAATGCGGCACGCTGATATTCCGCGCCAGCGCTGAGCAGTTGCAGCACCAGGAAATGACCGAAGCGGTCGATGGTTATGCCCGGCAAGCCGTCGGATTCTCCGGCGATCAAACGATAGCTGTCCAGACCATCTTTTTTCGCCAGCCAGTCGCGCCATTGCTGCGCCTGTTGCAGACGGCGGGTGAAGAAGGCGATATCGACAGACTCGTTCTTGTCGAAGGTCCAGACGCGTGCGCGGATTTGCGACGCCGGGGAAAAGGCGCCACGGGCTAACCATTTACCCTGATGGTCAACAATGTCGATGGTTTCACCGAGGTTGGCTTTACCTTCCATACGGGCAACGGCACCAGAAAAGACCCACGGATGGCGGCGAAGTAATGATTTTTCGCGCCCTTTGGCTAACACTAAACGTACACTCATAATTAACGGTTCTGTCGAATCAAAGAAATGGGCGCCATTGTCCTGAGTTTTACCCGGATTTGCAACGCGCCCGAGGATGTGAAGGAGAATAACAATGTCGAGAGTCTGCATTATCGCGTGGGTTTATGGCCGGGTTCAGGGCGTGGGATTTCGCTATACCACGCAGCAGGAGGCACGGCGTCTGAGCTTAACCGGTTACGCCAGGAACAAGGATGATGGCAGCGTGGAGGTGGTTGCCAGCGGCGAAGCGGAGCAGGTCGACAAATTACTGAAATGGCTCAAGGACGGCGGCCCGCGTTCTGCCCGGGTAGACAGAGTCCTGAGTGAGCCGCACCGTCCTCGAGAGGCGTTTACCGGTTTTAGTATTCGTTATTAAATACACTTCACCGGTTTTGGCAGGCCAGCAATTTTAGTGGCCTGTTTTGCCGGGCCTTTTGGAAACAGACGATACAGATAACGGCTGTTGCCTTTCTCCTCGCCAAACTTATTCGCCATCGCTTTGACTAACATACGAATCGCAGGCGAGGTATTAAACTCCAGATAAAAGTCGCGCACAAAACGCACCACTTCCCAGTGTTCCGGGGAGAGGATAATTCCCTCGTTTTCAGCAATGACCACCGCCATCGGCTCGCTCCACTGCGCGCTATCTTTCAGATAGCCGTCAGCGTCGGTAGCGATTTCTTTACCTTCAAAGATCAACATAATTCTTCACTGCGTTAGACAACCTAGCGGCAGTTTACCAAAAAACAAAGCCCCGCATAAGCGGGGCCGAGAGTGGACTGACCCCATAAATCTGGACAGTTTATATTAAGCGGCCTTCAGAGCCTGGGCCCGGTGCTCTACCGGACTCAGGCCTTTTAGTTTCAGGCTTATCCGCTCGTTGTTGTAGTAACGGATATAATCCTCTATCGCCTTCCTCAGTTCGCTGATATTGCTGAACTGACTCAGGTAAAAACACTCCGATTTCAGCGTCCCGAAGAAGTTTTCCATCACGGCATTATCCAGACAGTTTCCTTTTCGGGACATACTTTGCGTCATGCCCTGCGCCTTTAACTTTGCCTGATAGCCTGCCATCCGATATTGCCAGCCCTGATCTGTGTGCAGCAAGGGGGCGTCGTCTGGTCCGAGCTTTAAGAACGCATCCCGCAGCATGGTATTAACCATCTCCATCACCGGCCTTTCCGACAGGCTGTAGGAGATTATTTCCCGGTTAAAAAGATCGAGTACCGGCGACAGGTACAGCTTTTTACCCTGCAGCGAGAACTCTGTAACATCCGTAACCCATTTTTCATTGGCTTTTGATGCACTGAAGTTCCTGCTCAGGATATTGGGGGCTGCCTTGCCTGTTTCCCCCTTCCATGAGCGGTATTTCTTCGCCCTTATCAGAGACCGGAGCGACAGCTCTGTCATCAGCCGCTGCACGGTTTTATGGTTCACCAGCAGACCCTGCTTTCTCAGCGAAAGCGTGATCCTGCGGTAGCCATAACGGCCTTTGTGCCAGGCGTATATCTCACGGATTTTATCTTTCAGCCCGGCATGCCTGTCCACCTGCTTCAGGGCATTCATATTGTAATACCATGTACTGCGGGACATGCCTGCCGCGCGCAGGAGGTCTCGCAGAGCGTGCTTATGCCTCAGTTCACTGATTATCAGGGCTTGCTGCCGTTTTTTTCGCTCTGAACCAAGGCCTTCAACTTTTTTAGATAGGCATTCTCTGCCCGCAGGTAACGGAGTTCAGCCCGGAGTTCTTCGGGGGAGAGTTTTTCCAGTTCTTTATCTGTAGGGGATGGGGGGATTTTTTGTTTTGTCATTTTTCCAGGCCGCCCGCGTTGAATGTTTAGCAGTCCTTCCGCTCCGGCATCGTTGTACACGCAGACCCAGTGTCGGACAAGCGTTTCTGCAGAGAGATTAAACCGGGCAGCTGCTTCACGCATCGTCAGGTGGTCACGGATAACCGCCCGGACGACGACGAGTTTAAATTCAGCTGAATGATGTTTATTTTTCCCTGACAGCCCTTCCATACCGTGGAGTTGCCACGCCCTGACCCAGCGACGGACGGAAGTTCTTTCAACACCAAAACGGTCGGCTGTACGCTCTTCTCCGTCTTTTCCGGACAAATAATGATTAACCACAGCCAGTTTTGTTTCAGGGGAATATTTTGGCTTTGCCATAAAAAACTGCACCTTACTCAGTTGAGTGTCCAACTTTTGGGGTGCAGTCCAGAGGGATGACAGGGCTCATCACAATACCGGACAAGCAGAGATCACCTTATTAAAAACCTGGAAAATCAATTCATGGATTTTCGGCTGATAACCACAAAGAAGTAAAAACCACGTTTTTTCCTTCTTTGTCAGTAGTCTCAGCCCCGCATAAGCGGGGCCGGGTGTCATGCCGGATTGCCGTTAATCGCGGCTGGCGAAGCCCAAAATGCTGAGCAGGCTGACAAAGATGTTGTACAGCGAAACGTAGAGGCTAACCGTTGCGCGGATGTAGTTGGTTTCACCGCCACGGATGATGTTGCTGGTTTCAAACAGGATTGCGCCTGAAGAAATCAGGATAAACACCGCGCTGATCGCCAGGTGCAGCGCTGGCAGTTGCAGGAAGATGTTAGCAACCATACCAATCAGTACCACCACAATACCGGCCATCAGCATGCCGCCGAGGAAGGACATGTCTTTGCGGGTGGTCAGCACGTAGGCGGAGCAGCAGAAAAACACCAGCGCGGTGCCGCCCAGCGCCATCCCGATCACGTCGCCCATTCCAGCGGACAGGTAAGCGTTCAGAATCGGCCCAAGGATGTAACCGAGGAAACCAGTGAAGGCAAACGCGGAAATAATACCGCTTGGCTTGTTCGCCGTTTTATAGGTCAGGAACATCAGCCCGTACATCCCCACCAGCGTCAGAATCAGACCCGGAGAAGGCAGCATCAGCACGGTGCTGGCGGTGGCGGTGATCGCCGAAAATGCCAGCGTCAGGCTCAGCAGAAAATAGGTATTACGCAGTACTTTGTGCGTGCTAAGTAGCGATGTACGGTCATGTGATGAACTAACAATACGATCCATGAGTCACTCTCTTATGACAGATGTAATTAATGATGGAGGATAATGAAAACACAGACGACGACACAGCGCTTTTACCCATCTTTACTCATTTGATCTAAATCAGGTTTCATCGTGGGTAACAGTGAATAGCTGATAAAGCATGAGTATTGTGCTGAATAAATGGTCAATCTGTTGTTATTTCAGGCTATTAACAACATTTTGACTGTTTTTCAGGCAAACGAACACATTCGGGCTTTACACAGCGCATCGGGATGTTTATAGTGCGCCTCATTCCGGAAGTGTGGCCGAGCGGTTGAAGGCACCGGTCTTGAAAACCGGCGACCCGAAAGGGTTCCAGAGTTCGAATCTCTGCGCTTCCGCCAGATTAAAAAAAGGGGTTACCGAAAGGTAACCCCTTTGTTTTTTTGGCTGTTGGTATAGTGTTGGTATATTCACTTGGTATATTTCCCCATACAGCCAATGAAATCAGTCATCTTTTCTTATCATTGTGCGATCCTGGTGCTCAGGCGAATAACGCTTGCCAACGATTTTTATCGTTTCAACCGCACATCGCTTCTATTTCTGTTTAAACGTCGAGGGTGCGGCCAGTCTGTCCGAATGGAACATGTCCACAGCATGGCGCGAATTTTTTGCCTGTAGAGTGTGTTTATCTCGTGCACGTTAAGCACAATAGCGCTATCAACGGTACCCTGCATCCAGCCTGCGCCGCTATAAACAATAGCCTTGCTCATTATTTCTGCTTCTTGCGCACAACAGACTTAATGATCTTTTATTCTGTTCGCGTTATGCCAGACGCAGATAGGGTTAATGGCACGATGTATGACCAATGGAGAGCAGACAATCCATGCGAATAATGTGTCTATTATTGGCCCTACAACGGAAGCGCGAACGACAGGTGTTCTGTCGCTCCCGTTTAGCCAACCACACAGGTGAGGTAATTATTATCATTTAAAAGGGTTAAGTGAATTTTACTCAGCTAAATAACCACCATCAATGGGATAAACGCCTCCGGTACAAAACGCTGAATTGTCTGATAGCAAAAACAATATGAAGTCTGCTATTTCTTGCATTCTTGCCATCCTTTTCATTGGGTGACTATTTGCGAAACTACGTACGATATTTTCAGGGAATTCACTCATTCGTGGGGTCTGGACATAGCCCGGCGCGACCGCATTGATTCGAATGCCTTGACATGCAAACTCAAGCGCTGCGGTTTGGGTTAAGCCGATTATACCATGCTTAGCCGCGGTATAAGATGCCAACCCAGGAATGCCAACCAGTCCATTTACTGCAGATAAATTAACAATAGAGCCACCAGACTTTATCATCTGAGGTATCTCGTATTTTAAGCAGTAAAAAATGCCGCTCAATGAGGTAGCAATGACCTTATCCCAGTTTTCAACTGTCTGCTCTGTAATATTTTTATCATGCTCTCCTGTTAAGCCTGCATTATTTACAGCATAATCAAGCCTGCCAAAATGTTTGATAACGTCATCTATCATTTTCCGTACTTGTTCAGGCTGCGACACATCACATCCGATCCCTATTGCTTGTTGTCCCTGTGAAGATAACCGTTTCGCTTTTTGTTTAGCCTGCTCTGATGAGCGGGATATAATGACGACCTTCGCACCCTGTTTGTGTAATTGCTCTGCGACGGCTTCACCTATACCTGTAGTACTTCCTGTTATCACAGCTACTTTATTCTGAAAATCCATAATTTCCCCTATGAAGTAGGATTGAGTCTTACTGCTGGGGTAGTATACAAACTCGCTGTGACAGTTTTTGTCAGTACTCTTTCCCCACGCAGATCCCTTCTTTAATTCTCCATTTTTTCAATAAAGTCGTTCTGCTTTCCCTGTACGTGGAATCCAGTTGCACAATCTCTTCGATTTGGTCAGTTCTGAAATGACGAAAATCATTTCTCATCTCACACCATGCAACCAAAAGCCAGCATGATTCCATATATATCAACGCGATGGGCCATATGACCCGAGAAGAGTAAACATCTTTCTTGTCACGATACGTTATGTTGATTCTTTTTTGATTTTTAATAGCACTACGAATGTCTTCGAAAAATAACTCATTCTTTTCTGAAGGGCCGGTCAGATAGGATTGACTCTCAATAAGATTTTTTAATTCACCGGGGATAACGGCATGTATTTTGGCAAGCGCATTCCTTGCGGTGTTTTTGAAATCATAATCCGTATTATGAGAAACCCAATTTAACCCAAGTATAATAGCATTGATTTCTTCATGTGAAAGATTTAAGGGAGGTAAATGAAAGTCAGACCTGATGATATATCCAATTCCTGCGCCTCCTTCAATGGACACGCCCTGGTGTTGTAGCGTTTTAATATCTCTGTAAAGGGAGCGTACACTTATGCCTAATCGATCTGAGAGAGCGGAAGCTGTGATCGGATATCGTTGTGCCCTTAATATCTGTAATAATTCGAGAAGCCTTTCTGTTCTGGTCATGTTGAAAAATCCATCTTGATCCTGGGACTTGATCTTAAAGCACCTGCCGGATAAGCATCTTAATACAAAACAAATGTACCTGCTTAAGTTGAGTGACTCCCCGTTGATTGATATACCCCATATGCTATGCGTCCTTCAGCGGTGATGATGGACATAAACATCTACTCTTTGTTCAAAGTTTTGCCAGCTTGTCCACGCTATGCCATGGGCAGACAGTGCGTACGTCACTACTGCGCCCAGGTTTTCCATTGAGGGGAATAGTGTGCATATCGGAACACCCGCTCCGGGGCAGATTTGTCCCTGGCTGGGGGAGCCCGGAATGCGATCCTCCCGAGAGGATATTCCGCTTATCCTCTGAGGAAGCTGTGGATTATTAAAGCTCGTGTTGGGTAGTCGAGAGTAAATTCAATATTCTCTCCGTAAGTTTATCCTCATAACCTTCCTCTACCGGGTGATTGAACTTTACAAGTGGAGCAGAACTTCTGGTTTGCTCATATGATCTCTCAAGTAAACCAGGTTCACCACTTAGGGTGTTTACCACCGTAGATAAAACGTTAATAGCAACCTTTGATGCGTGCAGATCGAGGCTCAGATCATTAAGGTTTTTCTCGAGGATTTCAATGCGTTCATTTACGTCAGCCATGTAATCTCCTGGGTATCTGGGAATAGAGGATTCAAACTAAATACGTATAACATCAAGGTTATATGAACCCTGGGTGGATAAATATTCAGCCAGAGCAACGATATCGTCCGCCGCGAGTGTATCGATGTTGACATGTTGAGAGCGCTGACAGGTCAGTACTTTCATCAGTCGTTCTCCTGTGGTTGGTCTCCACAACATTGTAAAACCGTCCAGTAACAGCATTTATCAGCGCCAGTCGCTTTGCCTGCGATTTTGTAAAAGCAACGATCGCCGCTTTGGTCATCCATAATATTGAGTAGACATGGGTCTTGAAGGTTGCTTTTTGCTGCCAAAAAGTCGACCACTATCCCGGATAGCTTTCTTCACTACGATCGGGGCAGCGGGACGTGGTTGCTTTTTTCCGACAAGCTCCACAAAGCGTTTTTGTGGGTGTGGACAAGGCGAGCAGGAAAACGCTCTGTCTTTGTCATAATAGCCACCTGTTTTTCATTATATTTATTAGCCATTCATTCACCTCAGTCTATCTTTCTGACAAGCATAAATAAGCGTAGAACAAATTTAATGAATTCGAAGCATCATAAATACAGCCATATCTGCCTCAGCGCAAAGTGCGGTAGCCAGATGTCGATTCAGCTGTGGTCGAGGATAAGCCCTTGGCAATAAACGTCTTCGCCATCTGTTTCGTTAACACGCCAGCGGTTTTCGCCTCGTTATATGCCGAATTTTTCATTGTCTTTTTCCTTAATCCTCATCAGGAATAATTGAAATATGCCCATTACGCTCCAGAATGGCGTATTTAATTTTACCCGGCTCCGTAATGCCCTGGCTCTGCCGGGCAGCCACTAAGATATCGTCGAGAGAGACATCTACCATTTTCATCTTTTCCATTAATGGTTCGCCGTGTTCCAGCAGAATAACCGGTGATCCATCGAGAGCAGATTCAGCCCCATGCATCTGTTTTTTAATGAATCCGAACAATATGTCGATTGTCACCAACGTGACAATGGTGAGCATTGCTCCGGTAACGGAGAAATCATTGCCTAACAATGCCTGCTGTGTGGCTTCGCTAATAATCAACAGCAAAATCAGGTCGAAACTGGTCATTTGTAATAACGCCCGGCGTCCAGCAATCTTAAACACGACCAGTAAAATAAGATATATGGCTAAGGCCCTCAGCACCATTTCCATACAGACCTCCTACGGATAAATAAATTGCCTGAAATCGATTTCAGGGCCGGAGTTTAATTGAATAACACTTTTTGCGCTGCCAGGCTTTACAGGGGTAACGAGTAACCAGATAGAGGTATCTTGCTGATTTTCATGTGTGTTATACACCAGGTACAGATCGTCTCCCTTGCTGTACATGCTGTCAGGTTGAGGCCAGATATTCGCTGTCTCATAAAAAGAATTGAAATCTCCACCAATGCGATAAATATTCTTCCCGGATCGTTGGTCTGTAGCAGAGATTTTTAATTTAAATTCTGTTTGCAATCGACCAAACCGTTCAAAATTTAATGTCACCTCCCCGGTAGTATTCGTTTTCATCGAATCACTGAAATAACCACCAGAAAAAACACCGACTATGGCCAGGGAAATAATACACAGTAAAACAACAAACCCAATCTTATGAAATCTCGCTTCAAAATTCAGAAAACGCTGACTCTCTTCAATGCCGGGGACTTTCATGTTTTCTCTGGGCATCTTTAACCTCACCGTTTCGCTTGTATCCCGTCAGTTATCTGATTCGTAACACTATTACCTTTTAAGACTCTTCCAGTTTGCCAGATTAAGGAATAGCAATCAGACTTAATAAGTCAAGTCGACAATGAGATGAGGGTGAAATGAAATTATCCGTGGCACCATTACTATGTTGTTTTTTAATCCCGACAGTGTTTGCTGACGATAATGGTGGGCTGAAAAAAGATACGGCACCGCCGCCGCCTCACGCCCTGGATGAGGGGTATCGTGGTGTTGAAGATGCGCGAACCATGACGGTTCAACAAGCTAAAACCATGCATGACGGCGCGACCATCTCTCTGCGTGGTAATCTGATTGACGATCTGGGCGATGATAAATTTGTTTTTCGCGATAAAACCGGCAGTATCCATACGCTGATTCCACTCTCTGTCTTTGATGGTCGCACGGTAAAACCCGATCAAATGATCAGTATTAACGGCAGTCTGGACACCAAAACGCAACCGCCTGTGGTTCGCGTTAACAGAATACAAAAGTAACAATACTGCTGCTCGGCCCATTGCTAACGTTTGTAAGCTGTTAACAGTTGTTTTCTGATACCACGTGAAGGGAGGGGCGCCAGTGAATCGACAACGCGATCCACTGGCGAGAGGAGAATTAAAGAACCATGCTGGCGAGCAGGATAAATATCAGTCCGCAGATGGATAACAGCGTTGACATCAGCGTCCAGGACAGCAGCGTCTCTTTGGTTGTCAGGCCGAAGAAGTCTTTAATCATCCAGAAGCTGGCATCGTTGACGTGGGAGCAGATACAGGAACCCGCTCCGGTGGCCAGCGTAATCAACGCCAGGTTAGTGTTGGGATGTACCGCCAGCAGCGGGATAACCAGTCCGGCAGTCGAGATCGCTGCTACGGTGGCAGAACCCAGGCAAATACGCAGGAACGCGGCAACGCCCCAGGCCATCAGAATCGGATTAATATCCATGCCTGAGACCAGAGTAGAAATGTACTGACCCACGCCAGAATCGATGAGCACCTGCTTGAATGCGCCACCACCGCCGATAATCAGCAACAGTCCTGCGATACCGGCAATGGCTTTGCCGCAGGAGTCCATCAGTTCAGGGATTGTCTTTCCGCGACCCAGACCCATGGTATATATCGCGAACAGCAACGAGATCAGCATTGCAATCGTCGAGTTACCTAAGAACAGTAATACGTTATAGAACGTGCCTGACTCCGAGGCGTTTTTAGCATGGGTCATCTGGATAATTGTCACTACCGCCATCAGGATCACCGGCAGCATCGCGGTGAGAAAGCTGATGCCAAAGCCGGGCATTTCGTTTTCGCTGAACCGGCGGGTCGCACCGAGGGAGGCAATATTCCCTTCTTTTTTAAACGCGTCAGGAATAATCCTCTGACAGAATTTGTTCAATATCGGCCCGCAAAGAATAAAGGTCGGAATGCCGACAATAATGCCGTAGATCAGTACCAGTCCCACATCTGCGCCATATTCACGGGCAATAACGGTTGGGCCGGGATGCGGAGGTAAAAAACCGTGCGCGACCAGCAAACCGGAAAGCATGGGCACACACATAAACATCGGCGATATTTTCGCTTCACGGGCGATGGCGAATAAAATAGGCACCAGAAGAATTAAGCCAACTTCGAAAAAGAGTGCGATACCGACGATAAAGGCTGAACAGACTACCGCCCAGTCAAGCCGCTTTTTACCGAAATAATTCAGCATGGTCAGGGCGATTCGCTGTGCGCCACCCGCGTCAGCCAGTAAGCGACCGAGCATCACGCCGAAGCCGAAGATTAAACCAATATGGCCCAGCGTACCGCCAAGGCCGGATTCGACCGACGTGACGACTTTATTCAGATCCATTCCACTGGCAATGGCGACAACAATCGAGACAATAATTAAGGAAACAAACGTATTGAGTTTAATTTTAATGGTTAAAAGCAGGAGTAAAGCAATCCCTGCCACAACGATAATTAGTGGCATAACGTCCTCTCATTGTAGGGTTGCGACCGGTCATAGTCCGACTACACAATGTTTTAATAATGTGTAGCCGGGTTATTTAGCGGTCTGGATATTATTATTTTTGCTTTAAGGTGTTATTCATATAATCGTTCAGGGCCGCACCGATTTTATTCACATCGTAAACACAGCCCGTCCATGTCCCGCCGCTCACTGCCTGAAGCATCGCCCAAAGCCGGGTATCGTCTGGCAGTTCCGGATCAGGAAGTAAATCCTGATGGCTGGGTCTGGCGTTCAATATTGCGGTAGCCTCCTCCCGTGAGGGTAATTTTTCATCGTTACGGGTTCCGAGGAAATTGACTTCGCCCTGAAGTTCGCGGCAATCAATTTTGATTTCAATAATATCCCCGGTGCGTAATTTACTGATTGGCCCTCCGGCGAGGGCTTCCGGTCCCACGTGACCAATGCACGCGCCAGTGGAAACGCCCGAGAAACGCGCATCCGTGATCAGGGAGACATGCTTACCATAAGACAGATGTTTCAGGGCGCTGGTAACCTGGTAGGTTTCTTCCATCCCGGTACCGGAAGGGCCAACGCCGATAATGACCAGAATATCGCCTGCTTTAATTTTGTCGTGCTTGATATCGTAAATTGCTGTTTTCTCGGACAGATAAACCTTCGCCACCCCTTTATGGTAATAGATGCCTTGATCATCAATTACCGAAGGGTCAATGGCGGTGGATTTGATCACCGATCCTTCCGGAGCAATATTGCCAACCGGGAAGGTGATCGTTGAAGTCAGGCCACGCTCCCGTGCGCGTTGCGGTGACATGATCACCTCGTCGGCGTCGATCTGTTCCTGGTCGCGCAGCAGCTGTTTGAATCGCTGCCGCCGCTCGGAGTGTTCCCACCAGTCGAGGTTCTCCTTCAGTGTGCTGCCGGTTACGGTCATCACGTCTTCATGCAGCAATCCAAGACTGCGAAGATGCAACATCACTTCCGGCACACCGCCTGCCATGAATGCATTCACTGTCGGGTGATAAACCGGACCATTCGGGAGCACGCTCACCAGTCGGGGCACACGCTTATTGATGCGGATCCAGTCGTCAACGGTCGGGACATGGCAGCCTGCCTGATGGGCAATCGCCGGGATGTGCAGCAGCAGGTTTGTTGAACCGCCGAACGCTGCATGAACCGTCATCGCATTCTCAATCGCTTTGTCGGTAAGGATTTCCCGGGTAGTGATACCTTTTTTACATAAGTTCAACGCTGCCCGCGCGGATGCTCTGGCGATCTCTTGCCATACCGGCTCACCGGAAGGGGCTAGCGCAGAGTGCGGGATCGCCAGCCCAAGACCTTCGGCCACCACCTGCGATGTCCCGGCGGTACCCAGAAATTGACAGCCGCCGCCAGAGGAGGCACAGGCCTTACAGCCAGCACGACGAGCGTCCTGTAGCGATAACTCGCCATTGGCGAAGCGTGCGCCGATGGTCTGCACTTTGCCGTTATCTTCTCCATCCTTCGCGGGCAGCGTCGCGCCACCAGGCACCAGCACTGTCGGTTTGTCATGCTGCGCGGCGAGGGCCATCATGGTGGCCGGGAGTCCCTTATCACAGCTCGCCACGCCAATAACGGCTTTCGCATCGGGCAAGGAGCGGATCAGGCGGCGCATTACCATTGAGGCGTCATTACGGTATGGCAGTGAATCAAACATGCCCGTTGTACCCTGTGTTCGTCCGTCGCAGGGATCGGAAACATACACGGCATAGGGTAGGGCGCGGTTCGCTTTGATCACCTCTGCTGCCGCTTTCATCTGGATATCCAGCTCGTAGTGACCCTGGTGCAGCGCCAGTGCGATGGGCTTACCGTCTTCCCCGCGTAACCCTCCCAGCGTGCTGAGCAGTAAAATGCCGTCGCGATCCAGCTCATCCGGAGACCAGCCCATTCCGGCATTCATCGTCATCCCGAACAGATCCCCGCTCGGGCGGTTGATGAGCATCTCCGCCGTCAGCGGCAGTTCACCGTCAGGCCCGTCGGCGTGCGTTCTGACGGTGTAGATATCGTGACTCTCGTCAGCAAAAATAGAGCGAACAGACATGATCTTCTCCTCAGAGCGATATAATTCCCTGCGCGACCAGCAGTGCATGGACTTTTTCTTTGGCTTCTTCTGACACATCGAGAATCGGCGGCAAGCAATACGTCTCCACCGGCAATCCCACGCACTGCATGCTGTATTTGATCAGTGAGACAAACGGCGTTTCCAGGGCGTAAATCGCCGGCAGTTGCAGCAGCTTTTGATTCAGGGTAGCGGCAGTTGCCAGATCGCCCTCGCGCCAGGCGTGATAGATACCGACAGAGAGCTCCGGAGCAAAGTTCGCGCTGGCGGATATTGCGCCATCGCCGCCCAGCAGCAGGGTGTTGAGTAAATGGTCGTCGTAGCCGCAGAAGACCGAAAATGACGGGCGCACTGACTTAACGGTGTTAATCATCGTGCGCAGATGGCCGACGCTGTCGATAGTGTCTTTGATTCCGACGATGTTCTCATTTTGCAGCGCCAGACGTTTCACGGTCTCTGGGGTTAAGTCCTGACCGGTCAGATCCGGAAAGTTGTACAGGATCACCGGCAGCGTGACGCTACGGGCGATCTGCTGGTAATAGTCGTCAAGATTGCGTGACGCGACTTTCCAGTAGTAGGGGTTAATCGCGACGACGCCGTCAGCGCCGCAGGCCTGGGCATGTTGTGCCAGTTTGACCGCTTCATCAGTAGAAGGCGAACCGACGCCAATCAGGACCGGAACCCGACCACCGACAACGGCAACGGCTTCTTCGGCGAACGCCATTCGCTGGGCGGTATTCATCTGGCTAAATTCACCCCCGGTGCCAAGGTAAAACAGCCCGTCGACTCCCTTATTGATCAGGAAGTCGGCAACCTGACGCATTGCTGTTTTATCAATGGTCCCGTCACGATGAAACGTGCTGGATACCGGTGGAATAATGCCGCTGAATTTTCTCATTACCTCAGTTTCCTTTTCGTAAATACTCATTTTCGTTTCTGTAGCCCAGCCCATAAGATATTTGCCCGGCACATTTGCGGAGCAGTTCCAGATAGCCGTCGATCTTATTTCCTGAATAAACCACAGGATCGCCTGACAGCGAGATCGCATAGTTGACCCGGTTATACATATTGAATACCGGCATACTTAAACATACCGCGCCATAGGTTGATTCTTCACTGTCTATGGCCCATCCCCGAAGTCGTGTTTTTTGCAACTCCTCCAGAAATAACTTTTTATCGGTTAACGTATTGCGCGTATGCGGCGTTAACGTGATCGCATCTAAAAAATAATCCAGTTCTTCCCGTGTTTTCCAGGCTAATAACGCTTTACCCAGCGCGGTAATGTGTAATTCCAGTTTTTTGCCAATCCAGCTTTTACTCGTTGGCACTGATTCCGGGCTTTCAACCTTGTCGAGATAGATAGCAGAATAGCGCTCCATTGCCCCCAGGTGACAAACCAGGCCGCTTTTCAGCGACAGCTCCTGCATAGGCCGTTTCGTCACCTCAAAGATATTTTGGCGGTGCAGTGCCTGACAACCCAGTTCGTAGTTTTTTATTCCCAGCGAATAATGGCCATTTTTGTTTTTAATTAAGAAGCCGCACTCCACCATCACATTTAATAAATTAAGCAGGCTGCTTTTGGGATACTGGAATTCTTTTAATAGCTCCATATAACTCGCCACGCCTACCCATGCAATATGAGTTAATATTTTTTCGGCACGGACTAATGAATTACACCCTTTGCGAACCATACTGGCTCCCTCCTGTGGTTAGAATAAATAATATCGGCATTGCACAGTTGAAAATATGCCTTGTTCAACATGCTGAACCGTAATGCGATGATTAAATGTGATCTTGTACGCAGTTTTAATAGCAGAATTATCGCACTGCCAGTACGCTGAATATGAATACCTGAAAATGAAAGACGACAGGTCGTCGTGGCATGATAAAGTGTAAATTACACAAAGAACATTCGAGGTTTGCGCGATGCAACAAATTGATTTTTACATGGTTGATGCCTTCAGTACCACGACGTTTGGCGGCAATGCCGCAGCAGTCTGTCCGCTAACCGAATGGTTGCCTGATGAGACGTTACTGAAGATGTCTAAACAACATAACCAGTCAGAAACGGCCTATTTTGTCCCCGCTGAAAACGGCTTTGAGCTGCGCTGGTTTACCACGCAAGGAGAAATCAATCTGTGTGGGCATGCCACGCTGGCGGCAGCTCATGTCATCTTTGAACATCTGGATTATCCGCGCGACAGTATCCATTTTACTACCCGATTTGTTGGCCCGCTGACTGTTGCACGTAGCGGTGAATGGTTGACGCTGGATTTTCCTGCCTGGGGAACTGAGTCCGTCACGCCGCCGTCTCTTCTGCTGGAGGCGTTGGGTATCACGGAATACAAAGACATGCGCGTCGGGCGGGATTATATGGTGGTGCTGGATAATCAGCAGCAGGTTGACGCGCTGCGCCCGAATATCCACGCGATGATCCCTTTCGGGAAAATGGTTTGTGTCACCGCACCGGGTGAAGGGAAATACGATTTTGTCAGCCGTTTCTTCTGTCCAGGAGAAGCCGTAGCGGAAGATCCCGTTACCGGTTCAGCGCATAGCATGCTCATTCCTTACTGGGCGGAAAAACTGAACAAAACGGAGATGCTGGCGTATCAGGGGGCCGAACGCGGTGGGGAGCTACGCTGTCAGAGTGCCGGGGAGCGTGTACATATCGGCGGACAGGCAACCACGTATCTGCTGGGTAAAGTTGTGTTGCGCTAGATAGCACTGATACCAGTCACTACAAAACTCACAAAGTCAGGATGAAGGCGCATCATGCTTAAACCGGAGTATGTCATCAGATTGAACGTCTGTCGGAAAATGACCGTAAAAAGCCAACAGCCGTAATAAATCCGATCGGCAAATACATACCCCGCTCATTGAGCAATGTCAGAACCGCATTCTCATCCATCTTATTTTATCCATACATACTGGATGGCGTACTGAGCGGAAAAGGGACATGAAAAAAAATTCCAGCGTTGCCATCCTGCTCACCGGCCAAGAGATACGTTGAGACCAGCAAAACGGCGATCGCCGGGGATATAAGTTCAATCAATTTTCATTACGGTATAGGTCTGTTCTATTGATCTGACGCGCTTAACGACTCGCTGCCGTTCGGTATGTTAGTCACACGTAACCTGACAGTGACGCCCGCAGGGGGATCAAGCGGATAATCCCTGCGACATCAAATGAGGAGGGAGTATGTTTTCTTACATCATGCTGGGTACGAATGATCTGCCACGTGCGATCGGTTTCTACGATCCGTTAATGGAGCTGCTTGGGCACCCGAAAGCAGGCCGCGGCGAAGAGGGCGCATCATGGGGGATGTTCAGTGAAAACCACACCACCGGATTGTGCGTTGGCAAACCCTTTGATGGCCAGGCCGCAGGTGTCGGAAATGGCACGATGGTGGCGCTGAATGCCCGATCCGTCGAACATATCCAACAACTTCACGCGCTCGCTCTTCGCCTGGGCGGCACGGATGAAGGCGCGCCGGGTCACAGACCACAGTATGGACAAGGCTTTCATAGCGCCTATGTCAGAGATCCCGACGGCAATAAGCTGGCGTTTGTCTACTATGCAGACGAATGCTGAACATATCTTATGCAACAGGCTCCACCGACACTGCAGGGGTTTGGGGTTTCCACGCCCGATCAGGTGGCGGATGCAATTAACGCTGGTGCGACGGGGGCCATTTCAGGCTCTGCCATCGTCAGGATTATTGAGAAAACAGAGATAATGAGGAAACGATGCTGGCTGAGTTAAAGGCATTTGTGATGAGCATGAAAGCGGCAACGCGTCAGCGGTAAGTACGTTTCTATTGCCTGTCGGTAGCGGCAGGCAATGGGGGGCGCGACCCTGAATCTGGCGCTCAATCTCGGTTATCCTCATCTTCGCAAATATGGCTTGCGATGGTAAATGAGGCAATGTCCGCGACGACGGGTGTGATTTCGACGGCGATCACATTTTTCCGACCTGTGCATATCCCTGCTGAAATTACGTGTTACCATTCACCTCGTAAATACCTTTCAACTCAACCCGAGGCTTTGATGCTGGAGAATGTAATCATCTGATAATCAGTTTCCCCGACCTTTTCAGGCCGGACTGATTATCAATGCGCCGAAATCGAATGCGGACACCGCTGTGTGTTTGCACGTTTTGCACATGATGATTAAACAGGTTTTCCAGTATGAATTTATCCCGTCAGGAACAACGTACCTTACACGTTCTCGCCAAAGGTGGACGTATTGCGCACGTCCGCGATGCGTCAGGCCGCGTCACCGCCGTTGAATGCTACAGTCGCGAAGGGCTGCTGCTCGCCGACTGTACACTTGCCGTCTTCAAAAAACTCAAAACCAAAAAGCTGATCAAATCCGTCAATGGTCAGCCGTACCGCATTAATACCACCGGGCTGAACAACGTGCGTGCTCAGCCAGATAACCGCTAAGGAGAGCGTTATGACAACACGCAACTTCACTATTCATATTACCGATGAAAGTGATACCAACGACATCCGGGAAGTCGAAACCCGCGCCTTTGGCTACAGTAAAGAGGCCTGCCTGGTGGCTTCTTTGCTCGAGGACGACACTGCGCGTCCAGCGTTATCGTTACTGGCCAGACAGGAAGGTAACGCTGTCGGGCATATCCTGTTTACCCGGGCGACATTCAAAGGAGAAATGGATTCCCCTCTGATGCATATCCTTGCTCCCCTGGCGGTCATCCCTGAATACCAGGGGAGGGGCGTGGGCGGATTATTGATTCGTACCGGTATAGAACACTTACGTTCGATGGGATGCCAGTGCGTTTTTGTTCTCGGTCATGCCACTTACTATCCGCGACATGGATTTGAACCCTGTGCAGGAGACAAAGGCTTTCCCGCGCCTTACCCCATTGCGGAGGAACATAAGGCCTGCTGGATGATGCAGTCCCTCTCCGCACAACCCTTTGATCGTGCCGGCGACATCCAATGTGCGCAGGCCTTAATGAAACCGGAGCACTGGCGTGAATAACAATCAGACTGAACGCTCTGTTACTCGTAACGCAATGAAAGGAATTAACTAATGGATATCCCACGTATTTTTACGATTAGCGAAAGCGAACATCGCATTCATAACCCGTTTACGCCGGAAAAGTATGCCACATTGGGCCGGGTGTTACGCATGAAGCCGGGAGCGCGCATTCTTGATCTCGGCAGTGGTTCTGGTGAGATGCTCTGCACCTGGGCGCGCGATCACGGCATTAACGGTACCGGTATCGACATGAGCCAGCTTTTTACTGCCCAGGCAAAACAGCGTGCTGAAGAGCTTGGCGTCAGCGAACGCGTCCATTTTATTCATAACGACGCGGCGGGTTACGTCACGGACGAAAAATGCGACGTGGCGGCCTGTGTTGGCGCGACCTGGATTGCCGGTGGCGTAGCCGGAAGCGTCGGGCTGTTGGCAAAAAGCCTCAAGCCAGGCGGAATGATACTGATCGGTGAACCTTACTGGCGTCAGGTTCCCGCAACGGAAGAGATCGCCCAGGCCTGTGGTGTTTCGTCGAAGGCTGATTTTATCACCCTTCCTGGGCTCGTCTCTTCTTTCAACGAACTCGGCTATGACGTTGTTGAAATGGTGCTGGCAGACCAGGAGGGCTGGGACCGATATGAAGCGGCGAAATGGCTGACAATGCGCCGTTGGTTAGAAGCTAATGCAGAGGATGATTTTGCCGATGAGGTTCGCGCGGAGTTGACGATAGCGCCTGAACGCCATGTCACCTACACCCGGGAATACTTCGGTTGGGGCGTATTTGCGTTAATCGCACGATAAAGTAAGTAATGCGGCATAGCCTGAGGGCTATGTCGTATTCTCTCCAGAAGAGAAGCGTCGTGGCGAAAGCAACGACCGTATTAAATAATTATCACACCTGAAACCTTCTTCCTTTCTGTCTCACAAAGACGTCCGGCCAGGTGCGTCCACAATTAATCGTTAAAAAAGCGAAAATGGATTGTTTCTGTGACGCGGTTATAATAATTATTTAATAATCCATAAAAGGTTAGGGCCTGTTTTTAAATACGTTAAATAATTTCTTGTTAATAATTAACATTCTCTTCTCTTGTGTTTGTAGGATAATTCAGTATTTTCAGAAGATTCTTAAAATGTATTTTTGATAATTCCTAAGATTGATGCTGATATTTATTTACTTTCCTGGATGGCGATTAAATAATCCTGGTTTTTTTATGATTTAACACGTTGTTGTGTTGATTTATTGTTTCTGTTTGTTTTCTGTATTGTTACACCATATGACTTTTTTGTTTTTTGTAACAAATTGATATTTATATAAATATGTTGGTTTTTGTTAATATTCCGATCTGGTGTGACGATAGAAATAAGAATAGTGATAGTTTTTTCCTATCATGATGTATTAGATTGAACAGTTATATCAATTGGCAGTTTTTTTTAAGTTAAGTGTATATTTGCGAATAGCGATACAAGGAGGGATAACGTGGTTGTCGATGATAAAATTTCTCCACTGATCGCTCTTGCGCTGAGTGAAATAAAAAATTGGGCAGCGAGGCCATCAGATCGGAAACCATTCTGCTTTCTTCCTGCAATGTGGGTACAAACACGATGCTGTTGCGCCATAGTCGCTGAATATACATTAGTGAGTATTTCAGATAAACAAGATAATTTGTTCCTGAAACAACATATAAACTATAGTGATTCTATTAGTCTGATTATTGAAAAACTTAAGGATGCGCAGGCTAACAGTGGGGAGCAGACGTGTGAGTTCTGCCAGTTTATGGCGAGGATGAATCGGGCGGATAAACACACGCTCAATGCGATTGTTTGTCTGGATACCTATGCTGACGCTTCGCAATATCTGGGGTTGAGCCAGAAGTCGATATACTCAAGGTTGTACAGTATTCTTGAACGTATTAACGTAAGGGATAAGCGGTTATTTTTTCGCTGGTATAAATATATGTTGATTCATTCAACAACATTCCGGCCTCAGGGCCTGAATATTGTCCTTTCTGTGGCGGATTTTCCACCAGGCTCAGAAGTGAATGAAACGATCAACGGGCACTGAAACGTAACAGAAAAGGGAATCCTTACGGATTCCTTTTTCGCGTGTCCTGTTCAGCACGTCTATGGCAAGGGAGATCCGGCAGGGGGCACCCCTTGCCGTATCAGACTGATATTCTATACAGATGATAAGCCCTTCCGGGTTACGTCAGGATTGACGTTCGTGAATTGAATGGCTTTGGCTACCTGATGTGCCATTAAAACCGAACATTTACTGCGACGCCTGTTAGCAGAAAAACATACGTTATGGGTTAAGACCTGCTTTAGAGAGGGAACTTACTGATACCCGCGTTTGCTTCTTCAGACCGCAGTCAGAGTTGTTTTTCGTACAGGCGATAGCGCTTATAGGCAACTCCGCCGATGCGTTCCAGGATTGTGCGCATCCCGCTATTAGACTCCAGAATCCAGGACATCTTCAGCGCGTCAATATGGTGTCTGGCAAACGGGTCGCGTAATGCCTCTATTAACAGCAGAGCCATGACCGGGCCAATGCGGCTGAACTGATATTCCTGACGAACGCCCATCAGAGGCACCCGCGCGGTGCGCACACCGCTCACTTTTAGTCGCCAGAGCAGTTTGGCCCAGCCGAAAGGCAACAGCCGACCGTTGAGATCGGCGATCGCCTCATTAATATTCGGCAGGCCAACGATAAAGGCGCAAGGCACCGAATCTATTTCAGCAATGTGAATCATATCGTCCGGAACAAGGAATTTGAGCTGCTCGCCCATGGAGGCGAATTCGTGTTCCGTGAAGGGGACAAATCCCCAGTTGTGCTGCCATCCGGAGTTGAAAATTTCACGCAGAATCTGCATTTCTTCACTAAACCGCTTACGGTTGATGCTGCGAATGGTGACCTTTTGACGCACCTGATCCATCAGTCGGACCAGCGACGGTGAGAAAGATAAATCTGTGCGCTGCATCCAATAGGCAAGCAGATCGATTCCTTTGGTGTATCCCAGTTGTTCCACGTGAGCGCCATAATAGGGTTTCCCGTGTGGCATCAGCGCGCAGGGCGGCGTCTCAAAGCCATCAACCAGCAGGCCGCTTTCCTGGTTAATGTTCAGGCTAAAAGGTCCGGTGATTTTTTGCGCCCCGGCGGATTTCAGCCATGATTCGGCGGCGGCAAACAGTGCGCTAAAGACCTCAGGGTCGTCGATGGCATCGAGCATGCCAAAATGACCCGTGTCGTTGCCATACCGTTTGCGATGCAGGGTGTCAATTTGTGCCGTGATGCGTCCGACGACCCGTCCTGCTTTTTTAGCGATCCATGCCTGCCAACGAATATGTTCAGAACCCGGATTTTTCGCGGACAGATGCTCTGCACGTTCAAGGTGCAAGGGGTCGATCCAGCTGTCGTCGGCGCAATAAAGTGAAGAAGGGAAAGAGATAAACGTGTTGAGGTCATGTTTATTCATGACTTTTTGTATCTGAATCATAAACAGCCTTAAATAAAAAGTGCAGAAATAAACATAATTACACTGACTGCCAACTGGTCAGTCGAAACGAAATAAATTACTGAATGTTTCTTTCTCTCTTTTACCACTTAATGCGGTTGGTGATAAAACAGGACGGTAAAACATAAGGCTGGAGTCGGACAGGGCGTTTAATGATAACTCTCCCTTCGGAGAATGAAATAAAATATTTAGCTGGGTAATATCATAATTATTGAAATTGAAATGCAGAAAAACATTTATTTTGCTGATGATCTTTTAGCCAAAAAAGAGATACTGTTTAATGACTATTTAATTTATATTATCACCCGCCGATTATTTGTTTTGTATATCCATCGATTTTAAATTCAAACATTTTCATGGTGTATATGTCCAATAGAATCTCAACTCATTCTCTTCCTATGCGTTATGCTGACTTTTCAACCCTGGTGGAAGCTCTGGACTATGCCGCTTTGGGAAATGCAGGAATGAATTTTTATGATCGACGCATTCAGCCTGAAGCGGTACTGGAATACCGAGAGCTAAAAATGCGGGCTAAAGCCGGAGCCAGACGGTTGCTTTCATTGAATCTCAACAAGGGCGATCGCGTCGCGCTGATTGCGGAAACCAGCGTCGGTTTTGTCGAAGCCTTTTTTGCGTGTCAGTATGCGGGGTTGGTGGCGGTACCGCTGGCCATTCCTATGGGGGTTGGACAACGCGATTCTTATTCCGCGAAATTGCAGGGCCTGCTCGCCAGTTGTCAGCCTGCGGCTATCATCAGCAGTGACCAATGGTTGTCGCTGATAAATGTGGTCAACGAGCATGGTGCGGCAATCCGCATTCTCAGCAATGCGCAATTTAATGCGCTGCCGGAAAAGGATATTGAGTTGCCATTACCGTCGCCAGACGATATTGCTTACCTTCAGTACACCTCAGGCAGCACGCGTTTTCCTCGTGGCGTCATTATTACTCACCGTGAAGTTATGGCGAATCTGCATGTGATTAGCCATGATGGAATCAAATTGCGAGACAGTGACCGTTGCGTATCCTGGCTGCCTTTTTATCATGATATGGGGCTGGTGGGCTTTCTGCTTACGCCTGTGGCGACTCAGCTATCCGTTGACTATCTGCGCACCCAGGATTTTGCTATGCGCCCGCTGCAGTGGTTGAAATTAATCAGTCAGAACCGCTGCACCGTCTCCGTTGCGCCGCCTTTCGGTTACGATTTATGCCTGCGTCGTATCAATGACAACGAACTTGCCGGGTTGGATCTCTCCTGCTGGCGCGTAGCCGGAGTGGGGGCAGAACCCATTTCCGCCGGACAACTGAATCAGTTTGGCGAATGTTTCAAGCGCGCGGGATTTGACAGCAAAGCATTCATGCCGTGCTATGGTTTGGCTGAAAATGCGCTGGCGGTGAGCTTTTCTGATGAAGCCTCCGGCTCACAGGTGAGCGATGTCGATCGCGACGTACTCGAATGCCAGGGTAAAGCGGTTGCGCCGACGAAAAGTACCCGGGCGATATCTACCTTCGTGAATTGCGGTAAAGCGCTTCCCGGCCACCGCATTGAAATTCGTAACGAAGTTGGGAGCCCATTGCCTGAAAGAGACGTTGGTCATATCTGCATTTCCGGTCCGAGTCTGATGAGTGGTTATTTTCAGGATCCGGTTTCGCAGAAGGATATCCAGTCAACGGGATGGTTGGATACCGGGGATCTGGGCTATCTTCTGGATGGCTACCTGTACGTGACGGGACGTATAAAAGATCTGATCATTATTCGCGGTCGGAATATCTGGCCACAGGATATTGAGTATATTGCAGAACAGGAACCGGAAATACATTCCGGCGATGCGATAGCATTTGTGACGTCTCAGGAACGGATTATTTTACAGATCCAGTGCCGGGTCAGTTGTGAAGAACGTCGGGCGCAGATCGTCCATAGCCTGACCGCACGGGTACAAAGCGAGTTTGGGGTTTCTGTCAGCATCGAACTCTTGCCGCCGCACAGTATTCCACGGACATCATCCGGGAAACCAGCGCGTGCGGAAGCAAAAAAACGCTACCTGAATCTCTTTGCTGAGTCGCTTAACTCACCGATCCCTATGCCGGGATACTTGCAATGAGCATCACGGTTGCGGTGACAGGTGGAACCGGCTTTATCGGGAAGCATATTATTGATGACCTGCTGTCCCGCGGTTTTGCCGTTCGGGTGTTAACCCGAACGATTCGCCACGACGTGCGCGATAATCTTGTCTGGATCAGAGGGGCGCTGGAAGACAGTGAGGCACTGGCGCAACTGGTCGCCGGGGCGGAACATGTCATCCACTGTGCAGGGCAGGTTCGCGGACACACAGAAGCGATCTTCACCCGCTGCAATGTTGAAGGCAGCCAACGGCTGATGCAGGCCGCGAAAGAGAGCGGCAGCTGTCGACGCTTTCTGTTTATCTCGTCGCTTGCAGCACGTCACCCGGAACTCTCATGGTATGCAAATTCCAAGTATGTCGCAGAACAACGGCTAACGACGATGGCCGCAGAAATTACGCTGGGGATTTTTCGACCTACGGCAGTGTATGGACCCGGTGACAAAGAGTTAACACCGCTGTTTCGCGCGATGCTGCGCGGTTACCTTCCGCGTTTTGGCGCTGCCGAGGCCCGTTTGTCATTTTTGCACGTGAGCGATTTAGCGCAGGCTGTCAGTCAATGGCTCATGGCCGACCAGACGCCGGTTTATCTGTATGAACTCTGCGATGGTGTTGCCGGTGGCTACAACTGGCAACGCATTCAGGAAATTGCGGCCGCAGTGCGCAACGGACCGGTTCACACCGTAACCATTCCGTTACCGTTACTCACATTGTTTGCCGACGCGAGTACGTTAATCAGTCGGTTTGCCGGAAAAGAACCGATGTTAACCCGGAGTAAAGTTTGTGAGTTAATCCACTCTGACTGGTCGGCAAATAATAAATCTCTGTGCGAGAAAATAAATTGGTTTCCCCGGGTTAGCCTGGAATATGCGTTACGGCAGGGGTTATTTTAATTATTTATATTACAGGTATGTTATTTTCTATGTTAAATCATGAAGAAGTAATGGATTACACCCTTGAGTGTTTACAGGGTATGGTCGAAAGCGGCGTAGATATCCATCCTGACAGCGATCTGGTTAATGATCTTGGGCTGGAATCGATTAAAGTTATGGATTTATTAATGTTGCTGGAAGATAAATTCGACATTTCCATCCCTATTAATATTTTGCTGGATGTCAGAACCCCGGCGCAATTAATGGAAGCGTTAATCCCTTATCTGGAGAGTATCAATGAGTCTCTATGATAAATTTTCGCGCCTGGCCTGCGAGCGAGAACAATTTAGCATGGCAGGAATTAACCCATTTGGCACCTGTATCGATGAGGTGTTTTCCGCAACGGAAGGACGGATTGGCAACCAAAAAATTATTCTGGCAGGTACGAATAACTATCTGGGGCTCACCTTTAATCCACAGGCGATTGCCGAGGGGCAGGCCGCTTTAGCCAGTCAGGGGACAGGCACGACCGGTTCACGAATGGCGAATGGCAGCTATGGACCACATTTAGCCTTAGAAAAGGAGATTGCCGAGTTTTTTGAGCGGCCATCAGCCATCGTATTCTCCACAGGCTATACCGCGAATTTGGGGATAATCAGCACGCTTGCCAGTCACAATGCCGTGGTATTGCTGGATGCTGACAGCCACGCCAGCATTTATGATGCCTGCGCGTTAGGTGGAGCTGAAATTATCCGCTTTCGCCATAATGACGCGAAAGATCTCGAGCGGCGCATGATGCGCCTTGGTGAGCGCGCCAAAGACGCGATCATCATTGTCGAAGGCATTTACAGCATGCTGGGCGACATTGCGCCACTGGTCGATATTGTCGAGATCAAAAAACGGTTGGGTGGCTTTTTAATTGTCGATGAAGCCCATTCCTTCGGCGTGATGGGCGCGAAGGGACGGGGACTGGCGGAAGCCGCCGGTGTGGAGCAGGATGTCGATATTATTGTGGGAACCTTCAGTAAGAGCCTGGCTTCTATTGGTGGTTTTGCCGTCGGCGATCAGGGCATGGATGTCCTGCGTTACGCCAGTCGTCCCTACATTTTTACCGCATCCCCATCGCCATCGAGCATTGCAACCGTCCGCTCTGCGTTGAAAACGATCGCAACACAACCGGAGCTGCGCCAAAAGCTGTGGGATAACGCAGCGCGACTGTATGAAGGGCTTGAGAAACTGGGCTATGAGCTGAGTTCGCACATCAGCCCTGTGGTGCCGGTGATTATTGGCGCAAAAGAAGAGGGACTGCGTATCTGGCGAGAACTGATCGCCGCTGGCGTTTATGTGAATCTCATTTTGCCACCGGCTGCCCCCGCCGGGATTACGTTGCTGCGTTGCAGTGTTAATGCCGCGCATACCTACGAGCAGATTGACGCGATTATTCAGGCATTTGCACAGCTGAAAAAATAATCTGCTCTGCGCAGCAGATATTGTTCCTGAGAATATCTGCTGCGATGTCTTACTCCTGTCCATCACGCCGTTTGATGAATGTTGCGATATCAGGGTTGGCGATCGAATCGATAAACCAGTATTAATGCCACCGCCAGGAGCAATATTGGCGGTGCCAGCGTTGTCATTTGCACGTTCAGGGAATAGAGCAGTCCCAGGTTGACGATGATCTGGTCACAGACGTAAGTAAGTAGACCAACGATCACACCGACGGCCAGTCGACTCCCGAGTCCGGGAGCGCGGGGGGTGCTAAAGGTGAAAGGGATCGCCAGTAAAATCATCGCCAGGATTAAAAGCGGATGTCCCAGCTTTAGCCACAACGCCAGCGTAAATTCGAGACTGGGTTGACCTGTACTCTTCAGGTAGGAAATATAATGGCTGAGTTGTTTAACTGAAAAACTGCTGCTGGGCAGGGTGAGTTCCTCAAGACTCATGTCCGCGAACAAAGATGACCACTCGACGTTCTCTTTCGTCTCGGTTGTCTCCTTACCGTTGGCCCACGCTTTTTGATTGACGCCCTCAAGCCGCCAGACGCCGTTATCTGAAATGGTGGCGGTCCGCGCATAGATATACCGTTGCAGAGAGTTGTCCGCCCGGTAGTAAAAGAGCTCAATGCCTTCTGGTTGGCGATGCGCATCCAGCGATTTTACCGTCACAAACACATTGCCGCGCCGGGCCCACAGAATGTTTCCTGCCGTATCGTGATTGCTGTAGCGCGTTTTAATCTGCAACGCCTGTTGTTGCATCGGCGAGGCAATCCATTCGTCAATGACGCCGAGGGCAACGATTAGCATCAGTCCCGCGCTTAGCGTCACTATGGCGATTTTGAAAATTGAGCATCCCGTGGTGCGTATGGCGGTTAATTCCCCGCTTTTCGACAACTGTCCCAATCCGATAATGCCACCGAGCAAAGCGATAAACGGACCAAGATCGATAAGGGTCCTCGGCAATGTCATCAACACGACCATCACCGCCTGCGTCCAGCGGTATCCGTCTGGACTCACATCATCGAGTTCGCCGATCAGATTAAAGGTGGTAAACAGGGGAAGCAGTAACCCTGCAGCCGCCGCAAATCCTAAAAAGAGATTGCGTATGATATAGCGACTGAAGATTTTCATTTATACGTTTTCCATCGCAGCGTGCCGTCGCGAATCAACAGAATCACCAGACCTGACAGCATGAGCAGGGGGACCAGCCATAGTCCCGGCGTGACGGGCAACGCACCGTTGGCAACCAGCGTACGGCATATATTACCGCCATAAAAAATGATGACGAATAAGAGCGTGAGCGGGAGCAGTGTGGAAAACCGTCCCTGGCGCGGCCTGACGCGGCTTAACGGGACTGCCAGCAGCCCCATGAACAACGCGCAGACTCCGCGACTTTCCCGCCATTGCAGTTCAGCGGTATCCGCCGGTGCAGAGGAACGAGCGAGCGTCTGTATGGATTTCGCCTTGCGTTTGACCTCGTCATTCTGGTCGAACGGTTTCATATTCAGTTTGAGATTGCGGAAAATTTGCTCGTTATCATCACTGCCCTGATGATCCAGGACATAGCCGGTACCGGAGTGCAACATCACTGAGGGCGTCGTGGAGGAGGGATCAACAACGTCCACGCTGTTGGCCCTGAAGATACTGGTTTTACTGGCAGAGGCGGTGTAAATCAGCGCATCATTCAAATGAGCTGCGTCGGGGTCAATCTGACGGGCGAGGATCATCCGTCCATTGTTGTTGACGTTAAACTTTCTTGCCTGTAGGTGACGGACATCCAGCTCTGACTGCGACTGTTGTTCTAACTGATAAATTTGCGCGTAAGCCCAGGGTCTGCCGTACAGAGACAGGAGCAACACCAGAATACTCAATGGAATGGCGAGGAACATCACGGCGCGATAAAGACGTGAAGGCGTGGCACCAGCGGCGGCTATCGCCGTCATTTCCGAATCGGTATACATCTGGCCAAGGGTGACGCCGACGGAAACATACAGACCGACCGGAAGCAACATCTCCAGCGCAATCAAAACTTTATAGAAGACAACATTCAGCACAACGCCGAGGGCTAATGTCCCGTTGGCCGCTTCGGTCAGGTAGCGCTGTGCGCAATAGCAGGCGAAAATAAAAATCAGAAAGCCCACAAGTGTCACCACCAGTCGACAAATGCCGGTCATGATGTAGTGTTCAATTAATTTCATCACAGGCCTGGCGATTCGTTAACCATCTTTTGTACCATCGCGATGACCTGATGCACCTCTTTCGGCGTCAGATCACCATCCTTAGCCCACGAGACGCGGCCCTCTTTATCCAGCACCAGAATGGTTGAACTCATCTCATTGAGTTGCCAGGTTTTGCGCCCCAGTCCGCTGCTGTCGATGATAAATTGTGCCCACGGGTAGCGACGTTTGTTTTTTTCTATCTTGCCAAGGACAAAGAAACCAGAACCAAAGATCACATCATCGGTATTCACGATGGTGGTCGGTTGAAAGCGGTCCAGAGGGAAATGGGCGGCCTTAACGGCTTTTATCAACATTGCGTTTTTCTTTTTTGCCGATTTTCGCCCGGCAATATACTGAACAATGCGCACCTTTCCTGCCAGTTCACCGCTATTCCAGGTTCGGTAGCTAAACGTATCGCGATTATCCAGCAGTAATTCGCCGCGATCCGTAATGACAATGGGCTTAACCGGCTGGCCACCGACAAAGTTATGTGCTGACGCCAGCCATGGCGAGAGCAGAAGTGAAATCATCAATAATCGACGTATCAGCATCGCAAATCCTTTATTTCGCTGAGTCGGGATGGAGAATCCTGTGTCGGGCAATCTACAGAGGATAACGGGCGAGCCATTGCTCTATACGGCCACGAATATCGCCATTCAGTGCGCAGGGCTCGTCGTACGGTGTTCGCATTTCCATTGCATCGGCCACCATCTCATCATGCCGGTCTCCCATCAGACCGTTAATAGCAGCCAGAAAGCGGGAGATGGCGCGAGCATCGTGATTGTCAGGTTCGAGAGAGCGTAACGTATCGAAATAAGAAACCTGCTGACTGATGATTTTTCGCATAGTGTGGAATTCACGTCCTGTCAGTTGCGGTTGGGCCAGCAGGTCCCGTAGCGTGCGCATTTGCGCCTGACAATAGGTGGTAAATCCGTTGGCCGTTTCTGGCTGACTGTGGTGCAAGGAATACTGGACAACCCACCAGACGGGAAGGCTCAGGAAAAGACGCAAGCGCTTTCCATAGGTGGCAATAATCGTTTTATTTCCGTTACGAAACCCGTCCTGGAAGTGGCCGAGAAAAACGGTGGTTTTGCTAAATAAACGGCCTGCCTGGTGGTTCTTGCGATAGAGACGCAGCGCGAAACGTAAATGCTTATAACGCGCGCGAATGTATTTGTACTGCATCCGTTCGTTATCTGACAGCTCGCCGCCGCGTAATTGTTTCAGTACCAAATGCAGTAAGTCCGTTCGGGTAAAACCCTCCTCCCAAAACTGCAGGCACAAATCATAACAGCGACGGATATTGTCCTCGGTGCAGTAGGTATGAATATGTTCCGGTAGAGTGGCATGGCGATCAACGATGTCGTCTTCTTCCACCGCTGCAAAGAGGCGTTGAAGAACGTCTGGCGAGAATTTTTCGTGTGTCATGAGTGAGTCTCTTTGCCTGCGGTAAATGGCAAGCGCTGACGATGGCGATAGGCGTGTAATGTCGGGATCAGGGAAAGCAGCACATCCAGGCATTGTCCGGCGAAATAAGCAAATGCCGCGCCGATTACGCCAAAGAGATGCGACAGCCCTGGTAGCAGGACTATGTAGGCGATAGAAGCCAGGGTCTGTGCGGTCAGAAAAGCCCGCTGTTTGCCGGACATAAGCAGCAGCGATTCCTGAGGAAACCCCAACATTGAGACGATAATTGCACCAAGCATAATCTGGATGAGGTCATACGCCTGGAGGTATTTGACGCCAAAAACCAGCGAAATAAGCGGCTTACCAACAATCACCACCGCAAGTGCTACGACGATTCCAATCCCGCCGGCCAGCAACGCGGATTTCATTCCCAGTTGCCACGGCTTTTTGCTGCGCGGATCTAAGCGCATCACTTCGGGATAAAAGCTCTTTGCAAGCAGCTGCGCTGGCGTTCCTGTCGCATCAAAGAAAGTCATCGCAATTTTAAACAGCCCGGCGGCGGCAGGGCCGAGAACGACACCCACCAATACCGTGCTGCAGGAGTTTCTCGCAGACCAGATCGTGTGGGCAAAGTTGGTTGCCCAGACAAAATTCCATGCGCCTTCAAGGCGGCGCGCCGACTCAAACAGTCGTGGGCGTAGCGCACCGTGAATATTCCGGCTACGCAGTTCGCGCGCGGCAAACCACCAGTACATTGTGCCGCCGACCAGGCTGGAGGCGTACCAGGTGATCACAAAACCGGCAAACCCAAAATCGCCGAAATACGCGATAACGCTGCCCAGCGCGCGCAGGAAAGGTTTGGTGGCCTGCTGTACGGCAATCAAATCAAAACGGTTTACCGCCCGCAAAATCCCCGTCGGGGTTGATGAGGCCATTGATGGGATCAGCGTGCAGTACAGCATTGCCAGCCAAAAGCTGTCTGCATTGAGGCCTAATGAATGCGAAAGAAACGGCAGTAACCCCATCCCGCAAAGGATCGCCGCAGCACCGCTGGCGATATCCAGGCTAAATGAAAAAGAGATCACATCGCGGAACTGCTGCTGATTATTATTTTCCAGCGCGGGTGTGCCGTACTGAACGACCAGTTGCCAGGTCTGGAATTTGGCAAAATCGCTAATGGCTTTGGTGTACGACTGAACAATGACCAGCACGCCGAACATCGCAGGCGTCATCCCTTTACCGGCGCAGGAAAGCGCCAGTAACCCCAGCAGGGCGCTCACCACATTGCTGGAGCCTAAATAGGCGCTGTTACGAATGATGGTGCGAAACGCGCCATCAGCAAACCACTTTTTCATCGGATAAAAACCCGCCAGACCTGTTAATGATCACTCAGCAGGAGCAAACCCGCCCAGCATAAAATCTCAGGCCAGTGACGCGTACGTGCCTGAGTTCAGAGATTCTTTTGCTATGAGTGCTCCCCGATTTCGGGCAGGACGCTGGCGTGTTGTGATAAAACGCGCCTGCGCTGAGAATCCCGGGCCGTAACGGAGGCGGCTGCCAGCGCTTTTTCCAGCACCTCGCGGTAGGGCGCTCTGGAATCCAGATCGAGAATTCTCGAGCCGTTGTAGGTGAGCTTCATCATGACGTCGATTTTGTCGCGCAACTCGTTGTAGTCGTGGTCGGGCTTACGGGAAAATGCGGTACCAATATCGATATCAAGACGAATGATGAGTTCAGGACGATATAACGCCATTTCCTGATACAGGCGGGATTCGCGCCTGGCCATGCGGGTTTTCACCCAGCCCGTTGCGCGTTCGACGCCAATCCCCGGTCCGTCATAATGAAAACCGGAAATTTCGGCCTGAGGGTAGCGATCGCTAATCACCAGCACGCCGCTTTGCACCAGTCGCCGGACCTTGCGTAAGTTAGCCATCCGGCGTAGCGAGAACCCGTACATAATTAACGCCGCCCAAAGTGCGGGAGCCCGGGTACTCATGCTCTGCGTTTTTGACGACTTGGTCGCCAGTCGTCGTTCAAGCCATGTCCCGATAAGCGGCAGACGTTTGATTTTGTCGCCATCTTCTCCGGAAACAAGTCCCAGATAGCGGCGTTCAGTTACCCACATTTTCTGCAGGTTTTTTACCAAATCCGCCGTCAGCGTGGATTTACCGGTGCCATCACAGCCCACCACGGCAATCAGTCCCGGAATATATTCCGGTAATGGCCCGTTCTGGGGGCTTAAGTTCTCTGTGTCCATGTCGTTCCGTCTTAAAAAGGACTCGCAAATCCGATCCGGTGATCGCGAAGAGAGGTCTGAATTGAGCGTAATGACTCAGTAAGAATTTTATCCGCCGGCTCCCGACCGTTCAGTTCGAGGATTGGTGCTCCGTTGAACGTCAGATGCGGCGTGACCGCGATCTTCTCGTGGAGCACGGCAAGGGGATGATCAGGCTTACGTGAGAAGGCGGTTTCTTCATCGATATCCAGCCGGATCAACAGCAGAGGCCGCCAGGAGGCCATCCACTGGTACAACTGGAGTTCACGGGCTTTCAGGAGTCGTACCCACCGATTACCGCCAGCCGTTTTGGCCAACTGCGGCCCGTCGAAGCGAAAACCGGGCACTTCCGCCTGGGGATAACGATCGACGATGAACAGCGTGCCTTGCCGACTCTGAATTAGCATGCTGCGGAATTTGTACGCTCTCCAGCAAGAGAGCAGGAAGATCACCAGCGCCGTGATGTTTCCTGGCGGCGCAGAAGGACTCTGGTGTACGTGTGCCGCTTTTTTTCGCAGATAACGCCCCAACAACGCCCCGACAACAGGCAAATGTTCAATCCATTCACCAATACGACCAGAGGACTGCCCGAGATAAAGCTGTTTTGTTGGCAACTGTAGGGCGAGATGCGACGTCAGGCTGGCTGCCAGGGTTGATTTACCTGAACCATCGCAACCGACTATAGCAATCACCCGTGCGAAAGGGGGAGGTATAGTGGGAATAGTATATTGACTCACGAAAGATCCAGTTTAAATAATTAATTGAGGGCGGCGGTTGTGTGCCAAGAATATCTGTTCAATAAAGTTGTGACAATGGGTAATTGTCGTTTTAGTATTAACAATTATATCCGGAAGGAGAGTCGGATAATAAATTATTCATGGTGGGTATTTTTGTTTAAGGGTGTATTTATGCAATCAATTAAACCTCCGCTAATAGCCGTTATTGGCAGCGATGGTTCGGGGAAAACAACGGTCTGCGAACATCTTGTTATCTGTTTGCAGAAATATGGCCCGACTGAAAAAGTTCATCTGGGTAAACAGGCAGGAAATGTAGGGCGCGCCGTGGTTAAATTACCGTTAATGGGTAATTCATTAGGTAACGTTATCGAACGTAATAAAGTTAAAACTGCAAAAAAATTACCTGGAGTGGTACCTGCATTAGTGATTATGTTTTTCGTTGCGCGTCGGTTATTGCGGTTTCGCCATATGCTGACGTGTCGTCGGCAGGGCCTCATTGTGTTAGCCGATCGCTACCCTCAGATACAAATCCCCGGCGCTTATGATGGTACCGTATTTCCCGTCAATACAGAGGGGAGTCGCTTCGTGAGTTGGTTGGCCGAACAAGAACGCTCGGCGTTTCACTGGATGGCCAGCCATAAGCCGGATTTAGTGATAAAACTGAATGTTGATCTCGACGTTGCTTGTGTACGTAAACCCGATCACCGTAGAGAAGCGCTGGCAAGAAAAATCGCGATAACACCACAACTGACCTTTGGCGGCGCGCCTCTGGTTGATATCGATGCTAATCAGCCGCTGGATGAAGTGCTGGCGGATGCGGAAAAAGCGATAACCGCGTTTATGGCTGCTCGTGGCTATCATCACACTGACGGTAATCAGCCCGCCGTTAGCTTTCATCCTCAGTAAGTATTGATGCCCAGTCTGGCGAACTGGGCATTCTCAGGTATATTCCGTTTCGCTAAGCCGGCAGTTGATTTAGATAAGTAGCAGGGAAGCCCAATACAGAAACCCGGACAGCAAAATCGCCGCTGGTAACGTGAATACCCAGGCCATCGCGATGCTGGTGACGGTTTTCCGCTGTAATCCGCCGCCGTCGACGATCATCGTTCCTGCGACGGCGGAAGAGAGCACATGCGTAGTAGAAACCGGCATCCCGATATAGCTGGCAAGACCAATGGAGATCGCCGCCGTGATCTGTGCGGACATTCCCTGGGCATAGGTCATCCCTTTTTTGCCAATCTTCTCGCCAATTGTGGTGGCCACGCGCCGCCAACCGATCATTGTTCCCATGCCCAACGCCAGCGCGACCGCCATGATTATCCAGATCGGCGCATATTCAATGGTGCTCAGCATGTCGGTTTTCAGTTTTTTCAACAGATGCACGTCGCTACGACTGATATCCGCTAGTTTTGCCACTTTATCTGCCGTATCGGAGATACACAGCATGATGCGTCGTAACTGACCGCGTTGCGGCACGCTTAATGTGTCGTAACTCTCCAGGTTTGCTGGTAACAGTGTTTTCACGCGACCCAGGGCATCCATCGTATTCGCCGGATGGCAATGAAATTCGGTGGTTGAGGAGGAATTCGCTGTCGGTACAGTAAGCGGTTGAGCCTTATCCACTACCTGTTTTATCACGTCAGGGTGCTGCTGAAAGTAGATTTCAAGATTGCTGACAGCATCACGCGTGCGGGTGATTTCGTAGCCTGAAGCGCTCATGTTCACCACGAAACCGGCAGGCGCAATCCCCACCAGTACCAGCATCACCAGGCCGATCCCTTTCTGACCATCGTTCGCGCCGTGAGAGAAGGCCACGCCCGCCGCTGAGGAGATGAGCGAAATACGCGTCCAGAATGGGGGTTTCTTTTTACCGCCTTTCTTTTTCCGTTCTTCAGGAAGACGGTGGATGCGATCGCGTTTTTTAGTGCCGCTCCAGTAGCGGCGTAGCAGGAAGATCAGGCCGCCTGCGATCACCATTCCGACGACGGGAGACGCAATCAACGACGCAAAGATATTGACCACCGCCGGGATGTTTAACGCATCGACTACCGAAGTCCCGTTCATCAGTGCGTTGGTGAGCCCAATCCCAATAATTGCGCCTATTAGGGTATGAGAACTGGAGGCCGGTAACCCGAAATACCAGGTTCCAAGGTTCCAGATAATCGCCGCCAGTAACAGGGAAAAAATCATCGCGAGGCCACGTGACGACCCCATATTGAGCAGTAAATCCGTGGGTAGCATATGCACAATGGCATAGGCAACGCTGAGTCCGCCCAGCAGGACGCCAAAGAAGTTGAAAACCGCCGCCATCATCACTGCCAGATGGGGTTGCATGGCTCGGGTATAAATGACGGTCGCGACCGCATTGGCGGTGTCGTGAAATCCGTTTATGGCTTCGTAAAACAGGACAAAGACCAGCGCAAGTAAAAGCATCAAGCCGGTATATAAATCCAGACCAGAAAATAAATGTAGCATAGGGGATATACCGCCATTTTGAAGAGACGAACGGGCGCATTATCAGTGACTTTCGTGATTCGGGCAAAGTGAAATATCACCTTTTTTTGATATGACATCCGTATCGCATTATTTTTTGGATGATTATTTTTATCTAATTCAACGGGGTAGGAGATAATTTAGAAAGGAGAGGCATGCTTTTCTGGTTTTAATAATGGAGTGAGTGTCGATTGAGTCATTAGGCGAATCTGCATATATTCTCAACAATATAAAAACGGAATCTATAAAAGATTTATAAATATTTATTTTATGAATGATTGAAAAAGGGTAAATCCTGTTTTGTGGTGAGCTCCTTCAGGTATATAATTATTTTTGCTATGCAGGAATATATCGGATTAGATAAGGAACCGGGTAAAATGGATTTCAGGTCAGTAATATTGTCATGTGTAACCCTCTCTATTTTGTTGGGTTGTGTCACGCATTCCCCCATTGATGCGAAGAAAACCACATCGCAGGTGGAGAGTTCTGGCCGAAATACGACGTCACCCTCCTGGCTGACGGACAAAGATATTTTTGGTAATGAAACCACGCTGGCGATCTCTGAAGACGATATTCAGGCGGCACTGGCAGAAGACAATTTTCGCGTACCGCTGAACTCACCCGTCATTCTGGTACAGTCTGGCAATCGGGCGCCAGAGACGGTCATGCAGCAGGAAATGAGCCGCTATTACACGGTTGCGACGTTTTCCGGCATTCCGGACAGGCAAAAAAAAGCGATCTGTAATAAAGACAAAATCAAAGACGAGAACCAGGACGCGGCGGTTGCTGAGAATACCAACTGGATGCAGGCGCTACGCTACATTGCGGCGAAAGGGCATCAGAAAGCGATTATCGTTTATCAGGAGACGTTGCAGTCCGGTAGATTTGATGCCGCGACCAAAAGCATGGTCTGGTCGGATTTTAAAGCAGGGAAACAGCCTGACAGCACATCGCTACGCTATCTGGTGCGTTTCACGCTGGTGGATGTCGCGAGTGGCGATTGGGCGACCTGGTCACCGTTTAATTATGAGACCAAAATACTAACCCCGCAGCCTGGACAGAAGGCATCCGTAGAGACGGTGACGGAACAGCAGATTGTGCAACTTAAGCAACAAACGTATGCCGCAATGGTTAAGGACCTGGTGGCGCGTTATCAGTAACGCGCGACGTCTGCCATAGGTCATCCTGCTGGCAGACGGTTGCAGACGCTTCCCTAAACTGACCTGGCGTCCGTCCAGAGAGGCGAAACAGGTGTATTCAAGAAAGACGGGGAGACAGCGGCACTCCCTTCGTGTGTGCCGCATTCAGCAACCCTTGAGCGAAATGCCAACCCTTTTGGTGAAACAATAAGCACTATCACATTTTGAATGTGAAGTATTGGCTGGCGGTTTTCGTCTTGTCGGCTTTGTAAAATCCGCAATCAGTCCTATAGTCCACAGAGTTTCTTTGTTTACAGGATCCTCTAATGCGTTTTAACGGACTGAATAAAGGGTTTTTCCTCTTTCTTCTCGCCATGGTGACATGGGCTTTCTTCGACGTGCTGTCGCCATACTTTTCCGCCATTTTATGGGCTGCGATTCTGACGGTTATCTTCTACCCGGTAAAAAATAGGCTGCGTTCGGCGTTAGGGGAGCGTAACGGGGTAGCGTCTCTGCTGACGCTGGGTATCATCTGCCTGATCGTATTCATCCCGTTAATGCTGATCCTCTCATCACTCGCCGTTGAACTGAATGTGGTGTACACCAAGCTGCAGCATAACGACGCTCAGTTCCCGGAAGTGGTGGCGAGCTTGTTTGCGCATATGCCGGAGTGGGCGCGTTCGTTTCTTGCCGATCACTCCCTTGATAACGCCGCAAAAATCCAGCAGAAGCTGTCGGATGTGGTGCTAAAGGGCGGGCAATATCTGGCCGGGAGCGCCTTCCTGATTGGCAAAGGCACCTTTGGTTTCGCGATCAGTTTCGGCATCATGCTCTACCTGCTCTTTTTCCTGCTCAAGGATGGCCCGTTTCTGGTTCGGCAGATCCTCGACTCGCTACCGTTGTCGAATTTCGTTAAGCAACATCTGTTTGCAAAGTTTGCGGCGGTCTCCCGGGCGACGGTAAAAGGCACGGTTGTGGTGGCGATCGTGCAGGGGACGTTGGGCGGAATTGCGTTTTACATTGTGGGGATTGATGGCAGCATTCTGTGGGGGGCGCTGATGGCGTTTCTGTCCCTGATCCCGGCAGTGGGTTCCGCGATCGTCTGGGTGCCAGCCGCCATTTATCTTTTTTCGACGCAGCAACTGTGGCAGGGCTTTTTCATCGTCGGTTTCTTCGTGGTGGTGGTAGGGCTGGTGGATAATATTCTGCGCCCCATTCTGGTCGGCAAAGATACCAAAATGCCTGATTACCTGATTCTTATCACCACGGTGGGCGGAATGGAGATTTATGGCATCAATGGTTTCGTCATTGGTCCACTCGTTGCCGCGCTGTTTATCGCCTGCTGGAACATTCTTTCCGGGCGCGATCACGCGGGGAATACCGAAGAACTCGATAAAGATTTTATTGAGGATGGCATCGCTGAGGATAATAAAGCCGAGTGATGCAAATCCGGATGGCGGCAGATGCCCCATCCGGTATCCATTAATGACCAATCATTCTCGCTTCCGGGATCAACCGGAAGTAGAGGTGATCCGGCACTGGGCTGTTCCAGACGTCCATTAGCATCGCGAATGCGATAAGGGCAAACATTATGCCGAGTACCAGCAGCGTCATCGCCATACCCGATAATGTTCCTCGCCGTATTTCAGCGTTTCCCGTTGGTGTCCGCAGGGAAAATGTCAGCGTTGAAGCCACCGGACAGGATTCCACACAGGTCATACAGCCAGTGCATTCAACCGTTCGCACCTGAATCAGCTTATCCACCGGGATTTGCGACGGGCAGTTTTTGGCACATTTCCCGCAATCAATACAGCTTTGCGCATTGCGGCGGATTTTGAATGGTGAGAGCAGGGAAAGCAGTCCGAGCAAGGCGCCATAGGGACACAGATAACGGCACCACGCGTTGCGAATGAACAAGCTTATGACCACCAGAAGGGCGATGCTCAGCAGGGTGATTGTGCCGATATTGCGAAAGAAATCGAGCATCTTCACATCGATAATAATCCCGTAGGCCGACATTAAAAAATACTGAATGCCCTGCGCTGGCATTGACAGCGAAATGTAGAGAAAAAAGGCCAGCAGCAGATATTTCAGGCTGCGCAGAGGGATATCCAGCCAACGGGGCAACGTAAAATTGCGACCAAACAATCTCTTACCCACATCGGCGATGAGTTCAGACAACGTACCTACCGGGCACAGCCACGAGCAGAACGACTTTTTGAGCAACAGACTTACCAGCATAAACGCGGCCAGCAGCAGCATGGCGGCGGCGTGAACAGGGGGAAGGATGCCGGTTTCCAGCGTATAGCGCAGGTTCATCAAGCCTGCGATGGGCAGCCAACCTTCAATGCCGCCAGGCCGGGAAACGTACAGACTGGTGCCGCCGGTTTCGTAATAACGCACCCAGTAGTAAAACGTCACGCCAATATAAATATTGATCGCCATCAGCAGCCACTGCGTAGCTTTGCGCCAGGTAGAGGCATTACGCCAGTCGTTCCATGGCAGTTTACCGCCCGTTGTTCCGGGGCGGCGTTGCCAGCGCTTTCTGCTTTTTTCGCTCATTGCCTTCTGACGTCCATAAAATGGCATTTTGAATGCTACTATCGTACGGCTATCCCGTTGAGCCAGCGTTGATTTATATCATTGCCTGATAATTAGGCAGCTTACGCTGCCCAATATTTATGGATGAGTCATAAAACGCGCGAGCCGCTGTCGTAGCAGGCGGTTTTCCTGTCGTAAACGTGCGTTCTCTTCCAGTAGCGTGAGCGCCACGGCGATCCCCGGCCAGTCAAGCGCCAGTTCTTCACGTAACCGCAGGGCGCGCTGTACCACAGTGGCGGCATGATCGTCGAACTGCCAGCTGTCCGCCGTTTCGGTGTAAGGTTCGATGACGCCCAGACCCACGATCTCGTTCAGGTCTTCCTCCGTCACGCCGGTGCGCAGGCAAAATTCGGTAACCGTAAAAGTGATGGTGACGTTAGCCATTATGCTTTCCCCCAATCTTTGCGCGGATCAAATCCTGACTGTGCCTCTGCCAGTTGCTGCCACAGCGCAGTCGCACGTTCATCCGGTTTAGGCGGCATCACGATCTTCAGCACGACATACAAATCACCGGTCTGTTTTTTACTGACCAGACCTTTACCTTTGATGCGTAAACGTTGTCCGGCCTGGCTGCCGGGGGGAATGGTGACCAGAATGCTCTCTTTCAGCGTGGGGACGGCAATCTTTGCGCCCAGCGCGGCTTCCCATGGGGCGAGCGGGACCACAATTTCCAGATCCTGGTTAACGATATCAAACAGGGGATGTGGCGCGATGTGGATTACCAGCCATAAATCGCCATTCGGTCCACCGTTTTCACCCGGCGTCCCCTGGCCTTTCAGACGAATACGCTGACCATTGCCGACACCCGCCGGAATTTTCACATTCAGGGTTTTTGGAATTTCACGTTCAATCATGCCAAACGCATTGTAGACCGGCAGGTTATAGCTAATGGTTCGGTTGTGTTCAGCGAGTGTTTCTTCAAGAAAAACCGCGACTTCAATTTCAATATCATGTCCACGGCTGGCATGGCGCTGGCGAGACTGACGCGCGTGCTGACCAAAAATAGAGGAGAAGATATCGTCGAAGTCTTCGGCGTTGTAACTCTGGTTCTCTCCCTGCTGGAACTGACGGTTGAATTGCGGGTCATTGCGGTGTTGCCAGAGCTGATCGTACTCCGCGCGTCGCTGCTCATCGCTCAGCACTTCCCAGGCTTCAGCGACCTCTTTAAAGCGGGCTTCAGCATCGGGTTCTTTACTGACATCGGGATGATATTTGCGGGCCAGTCGGCGGTAAGCGGTCTTGATAGTCTTGAGATCGTCCGTCGGTTTCACGCCCATGATGGCGTAATAATCCTTTAATTCCATAGCGTTCTCTCGGGTTAATCAATACAGGCTAAAGGGATCCCTTAAAAGGTGTCATCGATAAGTGTAGGGTAATCCTGTCGAGGATGAATGCCAACCAGCGAAACAACATATCTTTACAGCCCAGAGGTTGCGTAAAACACGCCAGCCGCTAAGATAACTCGCGTCAATGAGTGAGGGTGTGATGGCGAAACGTCAACGGATGGGATGGTGGTTCCTCTGCCTGGCATGTGTCGTGGTGATGGTCTGTACCGCGCAGCGCATGGCGGGCCTGCATGCGTTGCAGATGGAGACCACCGCGATCGCGGCGACGGCGTCGCCGACGTCCGTGACAGAGGAAGCATCTCCCGTGACCCCGTGCGAGCTCAGTGCGAAATCGCTGCTTGCCGCGCCACCGGTCGTTTTTGAAGGCGCGATCCTCGCGCTCTGTTTACTCCTTGCCTTGTTAACGCCGTTCAGGACGGTACGCTTACCGTTCTTCCCACAACGCGTTATTTCTCCCCCCAGACTTCGGGTCCATCTCAGATTCTGCGTTTTCCGCGAATGACAGACTGGCTGTTTCGTACAGTAAGTTAATCATTCATGGAGAAAAATTATGATGTATGCCTTCAGGCAGGGACTGATCTGCCTGTTATTACTCTGGCTGCCCGCATCGTGGGCGGCAGAGAGCGGCTGGCTGCGTTCCCCGCAGAACGATCATGCCAGCGTACGACTGCGCGCCGATACGTCAGCACAGGGAGAAACCCGTCTGCTGATCGACGTCAAACTGGAAAACGGCTGGAAGACGTACTGGCGTTCGCCGGGGGAAGGCGGCGTTGCGCCTGCCATTGCCTGGCAAGGAGAGATGCCCGTGGTGGACTGGTTCTGGCCGACACCGGACCGTTTTGACGTCGCCGGTATGACCACCCAGGGCTATCACCAACAGGTCACGTTTCCGCTGGCCGTCCGGGGACACACTCCCGACCGCATTGCCGGTGTGCTGACGCTCTCTACCTGTAGCAACGTGTGTCTGCTGACCGACTACCCGTTTTCGCTTACGGCCTCTCAACAGGATGCCGGATTTGCGCATGATTATGCTCAGGCGATGGGACGTGTGCCCTTGGCGCAGGGTCTGACTCAAACCCTGATCGCTGGTGCGCGTGACGGCGAGTTGGTGATCGAGGCGCAGCGCCGCGGTGGCTGGACCGCACCCGAGCTGTTCCTCGATAGCGTAGAGGACACGGATTTTGCTAAACCGCTGATCCGGGTCGATGGCGACAGACTGCACGCGACGGTGCCGGTTCACGATAGCTGGGGGGAAGGGGCGCCGAATTTACGCGGTAAATCGCTCACGCTGGTGCTGGCGGATAACGGTGTGGCGCAGGAGAGCCAGCTTATCGTGGGTGATGCGCCGGTGACAGAATCCGCCAGACTCTCGCTCTGGCAGGTGGTTCTTATGGCGCTGATGGGAGGCGTGATCCTTAATCTGATGCCTTGCGTATTGCCGGTGCTGGGGATGAAGCTGGGTTCGATTTTGCTCGTTGAGGAGAAAAACCGCCACCAGATACGACGGCAGTTCCTCGCGTCGGTCGGGGGGATTTTGATCTCCTTCATGGCGCTGGCATTACTGATGACTGTGCTACGACTGAGCAATCAGGCGCTCGGTTGGGGTATCCAGTTCCAGAATCCGTGGTTTATTGGCGCGATGGTGCTGGTGATGCTGACCTTCAGCGCCAGTCTGTTCGGCCTGTTTGAATTTCGCCTGCCGTCATCAATGACCACCCGACTCGCGACTTACGGTGGTAACGGCTTGGCGGGACATTTCTGGCAGGGCGCGTTTGCCACGCTGCTGGCGACACCGTGCAGCGCACCGTTTCTCGGTACAGCCGTGGCGGTGGCGCTGACGGCATCGCTGCCCGTGCTGTGGGGGCTTTTCTTCGCCCTCGGCGTTGGGATGAGTCTGCCGTGGTTGCTGGTCGCCCTGCGTCCGGGGCTGGCGCTTCGTCTGCCGCGACCGGGACGCTGGATGAACGGACTGCGACGCTTGCTCGGCTTAATGATGCTCGGTTCTGCACTCTGGCTGGCAACGCTACTTTTGCCTCATCTGGGTTTTACCTCCCAAAGTGCGGCGAAAGAGAGTGTCCGCTGGCAGCCGCTTAGCGAGCAGGCGATCACCGACGCGCTTGCGCAAAATAAGCGCGTATTTATCGATGTGACCGCCGACTGGTGCATTACCTGCAAGGTCAATAAATATAACGTGCTGAACACCGACGCGGTGCAGGCGGCGCTACAGCAACCGGATGTCGTGGCCCTGCGCGGCGACTGGACGCTGCCGTCTGATGACATTACGGCGTTTCTGAAATCACGCGGCCAGGTTGCCGTACCGTATAACCAAATCTATGGTCCCGGCTTACCGAAAGGTCAGGCGCTGCCGACGTTATTAACGCGCGACGGTCTGTTAGAAACACTGGCTAAAGCGAAAGGAGAAACGCCATGAAATCCCTGATCATCCTGTTATTAACCCTGTTCAGCGCGTTCAGCGCGTTCAGCCATGCCAAAGATGTCGCGCCGTTTACCCCGGAGCAAGAAAAACAGATCGAAGCCCTCATTCAGGAGGCGTTGTTTAACGATCCGGCCAGTCCGCGATTTGGCGCAAAACAGGCAAAACTGACGCTGGTGAATTTTACCGACTACAACTGTCCGTACTGCAAACAGCTTGATCCGCTGCTGGAAAAACTGGTGGCGAAATACCCTGACGTGGCGGTGATTATCAAACCGCTGCCGTTTAAAGGCGAAAGCTCGGTGCTCTCTGCGCGGACGGCGCTCACCACCTGGCGTGAGCATCCACAGCAGTTCCTCGCACTGCATGTAAAGCTGATGCAAAAGAAGGGATACCACACTGACGTCAGCATTAAACAGGCGCAGGAAAAATCGGCGGCCAGCCCGGTCATACTGGATGAAAAAAGCAATGAAACGCTACGTACCAATCTGCAACTGGCGCGACTCGTCGGCGTTCAGGGAACACCCGCGACGATCGTTGGTGATGAGCTGATCCCGGGGGCCGTCTCCTGGGAGGTGCTTGAAGAAGTTGTTAAAGAAAAACTGGCGGTGGCAAATGGTCAGTAAGTTGCGGAGATGGCTGCGCGAAGGTGTGTTTTTTTTGCTCCTGTTGGCTGGTGGAATGTGGCTAATGGATGCCTGGCGCGCGCCACAGGCACCAACGGCTTTCGACAGTACACCGCTTTACACGCTGGATGGCGAACGGGTAACGCTGGCGGCATTAAGTGAGGAAGAGCCGCTACTCATCTATTTTTGGGCCACCTGGTGTGGCGTTTGCCGCTATACCACACCGGACGTTGCCCGCTTGCAGGCACAAGGGGAGAAGGTGCTGACCATCGCGCTGCGTTCGGGAGATGAACAGACGATTGCGCGCTGGCTGGCGCGTAAAGGGATCTCTTTTCCCGTGGTCAACGATGCTAATGGCGCACTTTCCCGAAGTTGGGATATCAGCGTCACCCCCACGCTGATTGTGTTGTCAAAAGGGCAGGTGGTTTCTACGACCAGCGGCTGGACCAGCTACTGGGGGATGCGCCTGCGGCTAGGGTGGGCGAAAATCAGTTGAGTCAAAACCGGGGAAACCCGGTTTTTTTACACCATAAAATAGCCGTAACACTATGTGATTTAAATATTTAAGGCAGAAAGTAAACGGGTTGAATCTATATTTTCGCGGTTTTTATCATTGCAAATGACAAGGAGTAATGGCATATCATATAGCGATATAACGATGTTAATGCTTACAGGGATTATAAATAAATGCGCAAGGGTAAAGTTATTATTGCATCAATGATGGTGCTTTGTGTTCTTATTTTTCTAATTGCGATCGCCTGGTTTATGTTGTTTCAGGGGGAAATGACGGCGCCGACGGAAGAAGAAAAAAAAACTGCTGTTTTACAGGCTGCGGGCTTACTTAAGACGGATGCTCAGGATAAAAAACCGATTGAGAGTTTATATCAGCGTGCGATTATCGTGCGCACGGTGAATCTCGATTCCGGCGAGTGGGTGACGGATAAAACGGCCGCACAAGGATGTAAAAAACTCGCTCCGGAGCAGGACCCTGCACAGATTCGTCAACGCTGTTCGCTGGCGGAAGTTTATCTGGTAAAAGATAAGTATAATAAGATTCAGCAGGTTATCATTCCTGTTTCGGGCAAAGGAGCGAAATCGATGATGCATGCATTTCTCTCTTTGGGACTGGACGGTCGTACGGTGAACAATCTGTATTATTATCAGCAGCGGGAGACGCCATTTCTGGGGGCCAGAGTGAAAGATGAAAGCTGGCGTCAACAATGGCCGGGAAAAAAGGTGGCTGATGATAATGGAACGCCGGCGTTGAAAATAGTTCAGGAGAAATCAGGGAAGTATAATGAATATACCGTTGATGGTATTTCTGGTGCGACGCTGACGTCAACGGGCGTTGAAAAGAGTATTAACTACTGGATCAGTGAGCAGGGTTATGGCCCATTTTTGCAGCGACTGAAACAAGACCCGGAGATGTTGTATCGCTGAATTAAGTGTACCTGCGGATAATTTACTTTAAGCCTGTAGGCGCAGTATCACTCATTTTTTACGGATTTACGCAACGTAACATTTAATTCCTGACGGTCGGGGGCGTATATTACCCGCCGTCAGATTTCGCCCTCCATCACATATCAATGAAATAAATTTACATAACTTGTCACCCGTTGACATTTTTATGATCCAGGTCATGTACAACGCCAGCAAAAATCGATAATGATAATAATTATCATTTGTGTTATTTGGTGCGTATCGTGCGTAAGTTTTGCCTCTCACTGCTGGTAACTCTCTTCAGTCTGCTCATAAGCGTTAGCGTATGGGCCGCGACAAACTATGCTCCGTTTATTGAGGATATTGAGCAACGCCTTGATAAAACAGCAGAACTTTATTCTCAACAGCGCACCGATGAGGCGCGCCGCACGGTACAAATGGCCTACTTTGAGGTGTTTGAAAATCTCGAAGGCCCCATCCGCATCAACATCTCCGCCAGTAAAAGTTACGAAATGGAGAGCGCCTTCGGTGAAATCCGGCGGATGATTGGCGAGAAAAAACCGCTCGCTGATGTGCAGTCGAAAATCGACTGGCTGAAGGCATCGCTACGAGAAGTCGAACCGGTGCTGGACGGCGGACACCGACTGGTGGCGGAAGAGCAGCACAGCGCGCTCACCCGAACGGATATCGCTGTTCACTGGCAAGAGAGCGTCCGTATTATCGACGATCTGCTGGCCCAGGCGGTGAATGACTATCAGGCCGGGAACTACGCTACGGCCAGTCAGCATGTCCAGCAGGCGCACTATCAGGGATTCAAAAACTCTGAGATGGAAATGTCGGTCAGGCAGAATCGCTCAGCCAAAGATGCCGCAGCCATCAACCAACAGTTTTCCGCGCTGATTGCACTTGCCGCTCAACCCGATCGCCTCAACGACGTCTCTTATCAGGTCACCACGCTCTTACAGGATATTGAGGATATTCTGCCAGGCTTACCGACAACCCGCGACGATCAGCTGATTGCAGCCCCACAAACCGCAGACAACGGTCCGGCGGCGGAGGAGAGTACGCGGACAAACTGGGGTGAAGTGGCGGGCGGAATCAATCAGAGCATTCAGGACGCTATTGCGCGGTATCAACGCGGCGAGACGCAGAATGCCATTCTGGATGTTCAGGACAGCTATTTCGATCGCTTCGAAGCCAGCGGCATGGAAAACAAAATCGGCTCCCGTGATTCGGCGTTCAAAACCACGCTGGAAGCCTACTTCACCCGTCTGGTCAGCTTGATGAAGGCTGGTCAACCGGCAGAAAGACTCCAGTCAGAAGCGAGCGCGCTCGAGCAGGATCTGCAAAAAGCGGTGACGATGCTTGGCGAAGGAGAAGAGACGCAATGGAGTCTGCTGCTTTACAGCCTGATGATCATCGTCCGTGAAGGGTTGGAAGCCCTGCTGATCGTGGCGGCGATTGTCGCCTACATGGTGAAAAACAATCATCAGGATAAGCTGCCGCTGATTCGCCAGTCAGTGATCGTAGCCCTGGTCGCCAGCGTAATCACCGCAGTGATTTTCCAGTTGCTGTTCACCAACTCGGGCGCCAGTCGGGAACTGCTGGAAGGCATCACGATGTTGATTGCAGTCGTGATGCTGTTCTTCATGAGCTACTGGCTGCTGTCCAAAGTGGAAGCCCGACACTGGAAGGCCTGGCTGGAAGGCAAGCTGTCCCACTCGCTGACGACAGGGTCGCTGGTGGGGCTTTGGCTGACTAGTTTCCTCGCGGTCTATCGCGAAGGCGCCGAAACGGTTCTGTTCTACTACGCCCTGATCGGCGATGCCAAAGATGTCGCCGGACACATGGCGATTGGCGCGGGCTTTGTTATTGGCTGTGTCGTGTTACTGGCGGCGTGGCTGGTCATGCGTTATTCGGTGGTGCGTTTGCCGCTGAAACCCTTCTTTATGTTTACCGGCAGTTTCATGTACCTGATGGCCTTCGTGTTTGCGGGCAAAGGTGTACTGGAGCTGGTGGAAGGCAAACTGTTCCAGCCAACGTTGATTAACGGTTTCCCGGAAATCAGCTGGCTGGGGATTTATCCCTATGTGGAAACGCTGTTACCGCAGGCCGTATTGCTGCTCGCTGCGCTGGTTGCGCTGTGGGTTATGCGGCGAAAAAGCGCCGTTCCTGGGGAAACAATAAAAAACACTCTGTAGTTGTGATTTTAGACGAGAGGATATGTCTGATGACCATGAAGAAAACCCTGATTGCCAGCGCAGTGATGGCCGGAATTTTCACCGCACCGGCAGCGTTCGCCTTTAAAGAGTACCCGGCGGGCGAGCCTGTCGTGATGAATGAAATGGAGCTGGCCGCCGTTTATCTGCAGCCGATTGATATGGAGCCGCGCGGCATGGGCTTACCGGCAGCCAAAGCCGATATTCACCTTGAGGCGGATATTCACGCGGTCGAAGGCAGCAAAAACGGCTTTGGCGCAGGAGAGTGGATCCCTTATCTGACCATCAGCTACACCCTGGTCAACAGCGATACCGGTGAAAAACAGGAAGGAACGTTTATGCCGATGGTCGCCAGCGATGGCCCTCACTATGGCGCGAACGTCAAGATGATGGGCGTGGGCAACTACAAAGTGACTTACCACATTGAACCGCCGTCAAAAGCGGGGATGCACCGTCACACCGACAGTGACACTGGTGTCGGTCGCTGGTGGAAACCGTTTGATGTGAGCTACGAATTTAAATACGTCGGTCTGAACTAAGAAAACCGATGCGCCGGGATGCTAACTCATCCCGGCCGAGTCAATCCGCTGTTCTGAGTCGATGTCATGAGTTACTTTTTCGTCACCACGTTACAGGTCTTTTTCTGCATCGCGTTACTCTCCGGCGTTCTCTGGAGTCGAAACGATCCCCCTTCCTTACGCCCTCTGGGCTGGACGCTGCTTATTGGTCTGGCGGCCGGCGTGCTGGCAGGACTGACGCTGCGCGGTTCACAACCGGTACAGCTGTTACTGGTCGGAACGGAAGTGATGGTCACGTTGCTGTTTGTGCTCAGCTTCTGGTGGGCGGGAAACCGTGTGCGCTATTTGTGGCAAGGGATTCTGGTCTTTGGCGCAGCGCGTCACTGGGCGCTCGATCCGAATCTCGGTGGCTTAACCAGCACGCATGTCCTGAATACTGAACTGCTGCTGAATTTGACGGCAGTGGTGCTCGCCTTCGCGATCCTTTGTCTGGCTGGCGTGCTTTGCGCCATGCTGCTGCGCCGAATCCGCGTGCTGTACTGGCCATTCACCCTCATTCTGCTGGTCATGCTGTGGCTGCCGTTAAGCGGTAATTTGCTGTTGCTGTTGATGAAGCTACAGGTACTGCCGCTGGCGAAATCGCTGCTGAGCTTTGTGGCGAAAGTGACCAATAATGCGCCAGCCTATAACTGGATGGCGGTGGGATTACTGCTGCTCCTGGCGCTGTGCTGGCTGCCGTCGTTGCTGAGCGCCCATCGTCAGACGCGGGCAACAGAAGAACCGATTGCACATCGCCTGGCGCTGGCGCAGCGGCGTAATGCGCTACGGCTTTGGCTGGTCACCCTCGGCTGTGCCGTGGTAGTGATTGCCGGGCAACTGTGGTGGGACAACGTCGCGTCTCAGCCGCCGCAGCTTTCGCAAGCCATCCCGGTAACGCTCGCCAGCGACGGCAGTGTCCATCTGCCGGTTGAACAACTGCGGGACGGTAAGTTGCATCGCTTTGTCTGGGTGGCTGACGATGGCAAAGCCGTGCGCTTTTTCATCATCAACCGTTATCCCGACAAACTGCGCTTTGGCGTGGTGTTTGATGCCTGTCTATTGTGCGGCGATCAGGGCTATGTGATGGAAGGCAATCAGGTCATTTGCGTCGCCTGTGGGGTACATATTTTTATCCCTTCCATTGGCAAACCCGGCGGTTGCAATCCGGTACCGATTGAAAACTGGCACAACGATGAAAAAGAGTTAGTGATCCCCGGTAAAGAACTGGCCGCTGGCGTGAACTACTTCTCGACGGTGATGACCATTCAGGTGACCGATCCGGTTGATGGTTCAACGCTGACCAATACCTCGGCGGACTTCAAGTACAGCTACGGCGGTAAGACCTGGTTCTTTTCCTCCGAAGAGAACTATGACCGTTTTCGTCAAACGCCGGAACAGTTTGTTCCTGCTGAACTGAGGGAGGAGTAACGATGCTGTGGCGAATGTTACGACAATCCTGGGGACGCAACCTGCGGCGTAAAGGGCTGGCGATTATCACGGTCTTTCTTGCAGCCAGCCTGATCTCGGCGCTGCTGGCGGTGTCGATCGATATCGGTGACAAAATGTCGAGGGAGCTCAAATCCTACGGCGCAAACATCCTGATTGAGCCTGCCGGACAAGCGGCATTGCCTGCGCTGTTTAGCGAAAGCAGTAATCCGCTCTCTGGGCAGGATTTCCTTGATGAAGCTGAATTGCCGAATATCAAAGATATTTTCTGGCGCAATAACATTGTCGGTTTTGCGCCGATGCTGGGCGGTGAAGTCACCGTGAACGATAACACGGTGCGCATTCTCGGGACGTTCTTCAGCCAGCTGGCCGATATTCCGGATGAAGAGGGATATGAAACCGGACAGAAAACGGTTAGCCCGTTCTGGCAGGTGACCGGCGACTGGCCGCAGGAAGGCGAGAACAGTCCACCGCAAACGCTCGTGGGGCATGCGCTGGCGCGACAAACAGGATGGAAAGCGGGTGATACGCTGGTATTAAACAACGCGGATACAACAGTGCCTGTCACCGTCAGCGGGATCCTATCCAGCGGCGGCGAGGAAGATAACCAACTGGTGATGCCGCTCGCGATAGCGCAGACGCTATTGGGGTTGCCCGGCAAGGTGCAGGCCATTCGTGTTTCGGCGCTGACGGTACCGGAAAATGAGCTTTCACGTCGCGCGCGGGAAAATCTGGATGCGCTTAATGCGGAAGAGTACGACCTCTGGTACTGCACTGCTTATGTTTCTTCTATCGCCCACCAACTGGAGGAGGCGATCTCCGGGGCGGAGGTGCGCCCGGTCTGGCAAGTCGCCGCCTCTGAAGGGGTGGTGATTGACAAAATTCAGTTGCTGATGGCGGTGGTGACGATTGCCGCGCTGGCGGCATCGGCAATGGGGATCGCCTCGCTGATGACCAGCACCATTATGGAACGCGCCAAAGAGATCGGTCTGATGAAGGCGCTTGGCGCGCGTCAGTGGCAGATCATGCTGCTGTTCTACCTCGAAGCCGCTTCCAGTGGGCTGGCTGGCGGGGCGCTGGGATGCGTTGCCGGATGGGGGCTGGCGAAAGCGATTGGCGTGATGCTGTTCGACGCACCGCTTGAATTCGCGTGGATTGTGGTGCCGTGTGTACTGGTGGTTGCGATATTGATTGCCCTGATCGGAACCTGGTTCCCGGCGCGGCGCATTGCGCGACTGTATCCCGTGGAGGTGCTGTATGGCCGCTAAACGGACAATGCTCTGGCTGCTGGTGTGGCGGGCGCTGCGCCTGCGTTTTCAGCGGGTCAGCGTGGTTTTTGCCGCGCTGATGGTGGGGGCGACCATCGTGACGGCGCTGAGCGCGGTATGGTTCGACATCAATACTAAAATGAGTGAAGAGTTACGCACCTTCGGCGCCAACTTCTACATCGGGCCGGGGCACGGCGCGAGTATGCCACAGCGGGAGCTACAGACCCTTCTGGATGATGCGCCAGCGGGGCTGGTTCACGGTGCCAGTCCGTGGTTATACGGCATGGCGCGTACCGAACTGGAAAAAGTGGTGATCGTCGGCGTCTGGTTTGAATCGTTGCAAAAACTGGTGCCTTACTGGCAGGTTCAGGGGAGCTGGATTGGCGTCAGCTTCGACGATCGCAACGCGATGATTGGCGTCAAGCTGGCGGAGCGCCTCAACGTTCAGCCCGGCGATAACGTCACGCTGGTCGATCATAACCAGCGGAAAAACCTGCAGATTAAAGGCATTGTCGAAGCCGGTGACGCCACGGACAACATGCTGATCGTCAGCCTCGACGTGGCGCAAGCCTGGCTGCATCAGCCGGGGAAAATCAGCCACGGCCTGTTGAGCGTCAGTAATGATGTTGGCCAGGTTGATCGCTATGCCAGCCGGTTGCAAAGCCAGTATCCGGATCTGGAGATTCGCCCGGTGCGTAAAGTCTCCGCCTCAGAAGGACAGGTGCTGGATAAGATCAAAGGGCTGATGGGACTGGTATCGCTGGTGATTCTGGCGCTCTCTTCCCTGTGCGTGAATACCACCCTGATGGCGATAGTCGGCGAGCGTGCCCGCGAGTTCGCTCTGCAAAAAGCGCTGGGTGCCAGCAATGGCGACATCGTACGGCAAATCTTGCTGGAAACCTGCATTATCGCCCTTGCGGCCGTAGTGTGCGGCTGGTTGTTGGGGTATTTGCTGGCGCAACTGTTGGGACTGACGGTATTCAACGCGGCGATCTCGCTGCGTCTGCCGGTGCTGCCCATCACCCTCGTATTGTCTTTACTGGTCGCCATTCTGGCGGCGATTGTTCCGGTACGGCGTGCGGTCAGCGTCGAACCCGCTAACGTGCTGAAAGGAGAGTAGCGCCATGTCCGTGACGCAGATTCCACAGGTGGCGATCGAAACACGTCACCTCTATAAACGGTTTGGCGACGTTACCGCCCTGGATGATATTAACCTGCGAATTACGCAAGGGGAGTTTGTCGCCATCATGGGGGCCTCCGGCTCCGGGAAAACGACGCTGATGAACATCCTCACCTGTCTGGATACCGCAACGGAAGGTCAGGTGTTTCTTGAGGGTACGGACGCCGCCGCGCTGGATGAAGAGGGACGGCGTCGTTTTCGCGCCGAGAAGATTGGCCTGGTGTTCCAGCAATTCCATCTCATTCCCTTTTTAACCGCGCTGGAAAATATCATGCTGGCGCAGCACTACCACAGCGTGGTGGACGAGGCAGCAGCCAGAAAAGTACTGGAACAGGTCGGCCTTGGGCACCGCGTCACCCATTTACCCAGCCAGCTTTCCGGTGGGGAGCAGCAGCGTGTCTGTATTGCGCGGGCGCTGGTGAATGAGCCGCCGGTCATTTTCGCGGATGAACCGACAGGTAACCTCGATGAAGAGAATGAACAGCGGGTGTTGGATTTGCTTACCGATTTGCACCGCCAGGGGCGCACGATAGTCATGGTGACGCATAACCCGGCGCTTGGGCAGTTTGCCGATCGCATTTTGCGTCTGCAACACGGAAAGTATCTGGGAGAGGAGGCGATGCAACATGCGCTGGCTTAACGTTTTCATTCTCTCACTGGCGGTATTGCTCAGTGGCTGTAAAGAGGAAAAGCTGGCTGTCGGCGAAACGGCTCCGGCGCTGGCGGCCTTCGATTTACAAGGCCAGGAGTCCGGACTGGATCGCTGGCAGGGAAAATCCATCTACCTCAATTTCTGGTCGGCAGGCTGCGGTGGTTGTCTGGCGGAGATGGATTCGCTGGAAACGCTCAGCCAGAAATGGGGCGATAGCGTGGTAGTGGTGGCGGTGAATACCGATCCGGGTACGGTCAACCTGGATGCGCTACTGGCGAAGCACCAGGTGTCGTATCCGGTCCTTCGCGATCAGATGAAAATCACTCAGGAACGATACCAGGTCATCGGCACACCGACCTCGGTCCTGATTGATCCACAAGGCCGGGTGCTGGAGTGGCATCAGGGAATGCGTAAACCGGCGGAATTAGCCGCCACGTTCGCCCGTCTCGCGGGGCAATAAGTTTTCGGTGGAGGGATACCGCTGATGGCATTTATCTGGAACGACGAGAGCCTGGCTCTCCTGCGTGAAAACGCGGGCGTCCTCTCGACGCAACACATTGCGCAGATGCTGTGCACCAATGTGACGGTGGTGCGCAATATGGCTTACCGGCTGAAACTCAGTTTGCGTGTGTCGGCGTATAGCCAGAAGAGAATTCAACAGGTTCAGGCATTGTATGAATCCGATGAACCGCTGACCATGAAGGAGATTGCCGTGCGAACCGGGCTTACGTTCAGCACGGTGCAGTACATCGTCTATGTCAAACTGAAACATAAGCCCTATGCCACCCGCGAGTTTATCGCGTTCGAAACACAGGATGCGGTGCATTACCGCGTGCAAAAAGAGTTTGTCGATACCGAGCGTACGCGACTGCAACAACCGATGGATAACAGCCGTTTTCAGGAACTGTATCTCAAAGACGGGACAGCCTACTGCGCGCGTAACATCCGCCATGAAGTCATTATCTCTGAATAGCGGAAACCACATTTCGTTCGCTGACGAAGCAAGCATCGTCGCAAGCATTCAGGATAGGTCATCTTCTCCTTACAGGACGCTGAAGCATGACCCTTCTTTTTGCATTCGACCCCGACCAGGTTGTGATGATTGCCTTAACCTTTGTTCTTGCTGGGATGGTGAAAGGCGTCACCGGCATGGGGCTGCCTACTGTGGCAATGGGGATCCTCGGCTCGCTGATCTCTCCGGTTGCGGCGGCGGCTATGCTGTTGTTACCTTCGCTTATCAGCAATCTGTTTCAGTTTGGCGGCGGTGGAAATACCCGGATGTTGCTGAAGCGACTCTGGCCTATGCTGCTAACGGTGGTGATTGCCACACTGTTGGCCAGCGTCTGGATCACCGGTGGCGAGACTTCCCGCACACAGTTTGCGCTCGGGCTGGCGCTGATGGTGTATGCGCTCTGGACCCTGGCGGGAAAACGAATTGCGATCGCACCGCGGCGTGAAAAACCGCTCTCACTGGTTGTCGGATTCGCTACCGGCTTGTTGACCGGCGGAACGGGCGTCTTTGTGATGCCGGCGGTGCCGTGGATCCAGTCGCTGGGCTTTGAGAAGGATGAACTGGTTCAGGCGCTCGGTATCTCTTTTACCTTTTCCACGCTGGCGTTAGCACTGGGTCTGTGGTGGCACGACGCGCTCCCCGTGCAGTCGCTGAGCTTATCGGCATTCGCCATCGTTCCGGCGCTGCTCGGCCAGTGGGCAGGCACTCGTATCCGACGGGTCATCTCACCCGTTGTCTTTAAACGTTGCTTTCTGTTTTGTCTGCTGGGGCTAAGTATCGAAATGATGCTCCGTGCTGTGACTTAATGACAAAATCGTGCCATGGTTAACTCCTCCCCGAGGCTGAGAGGTCAGTATGACGTCAATAGTCGTAAATGAAGAAGACGGCGAACTCGAATCACGAATGGCGCTGACGGCGGCGGTGATGGCGGACAAATCGCGATCCCGGATGCTGTGTGCGCTGATGGATGGCCGGGCATGGACGGCGACGGAACTGAGCGCGGTGGCGGATATCTCGCCGTCTACCGCCAGTGCGCACCTGGCCCGTCTGTGCGAGCAGCGGTTCGTGGTTTCTCTCGCCCAGGGGCGGCACCGCTATTTTCGCCTTGCAAGCGCAGACATTGCGGAACTGCTGGAGCGTCTGATGGGCGTCGCCTGGACATCAACGGCATCGCGGAAAATCACTACGCCTTTGAGTTTGCGTCAGGCGCGGACCTGTTATGACCATCTGGCCGGAGAAGTGGCGGTGAGACTGTTTGATACGCTGGTTTCCCGACAGTGGCTGACGGCAGATGGCGAAACCCTGACGCCTCTGGGTGAGGAGAAACTGGCGGATCTGGGCATTGTGGTACAGGCCAGCGTGTCGCGACGCAAATTTAGCTGCGGCTGTCTGGACTGGAGCGAGCGACGTTATCATCTGGGGGGGGTACTTGGCGCGGCGCTACTGACCTGGCTTACCGGGCAGCGGTGGATCAAAACAGCACCGGGAAGCCGCCAGGTCACCTTCACGCCCTCCGGGATCCGCAAGCTGCAAATGATATTTGGCATCAATATGATGCGCTGAATCCCTGTTTTTGCGGTCTCGTTCCCAAAAATGTGTCATATATCTGTCACACTTATGAATGACGAATAACAACACGAGGTCGTAGGGATGAACAAATCGTTAATTGCCGCCGCTGTGGCAGGGGTTGTGATGGTGTCTTCTGCCGCGCAGGCACAAACGGTGCCGGAAGGCTATCAGCTACAGCAAGTATTGATGATGAGTCGACATAACTTACGTGCGCCGCTGGCGAACAATGGCAGCGTGCTGGAGCAGTCCACTCCGAATAAATGGCCTGAATGGGATGTGCCGGGCGGACAGCTCACCACCAAAGGTGGCGTGCTGGAAGTGTATATGGGCCATTACATGCGTGAATGGCTGGCAGAGCAGGGGATGGTGAAATCCGGCGAGTGCCCGGCACCGGATACGGTCTATACCTATGCCAACAGTCTGCAGCGTACGGTCGCGACCGCCCAGTTCTTTATCACCGGTGCGTTCCCTGGCTGCGATGTTCCGGTGCATCACCAGGAAAAAATGGGCACCATGGACCCCACCTTTAACCCGGTGATCACCGATGATTCGGCGGCTTTCCGCGAGAAAGCCGTACAGGCGATGGAAAAAGAGCGCGGCCAGATGCAACTTGATGACAGCTACAAGTTGCTGGAACAGATGATCAACTACAAAGACTCGCCATCATGCAAGGAAAAACAGCAGTGTTCGCTGACTGACGCTAAAGATACCTTTAGCGCGAACTATGAGCAGGAGCCCGGTGTCTCCGGACCGCTGAAAGTGGGGAACTCGCTGGTGGACGCCTTCACGCTGCAATACTACGAAGGATTCCCGATGGATCAGGTGGCCTGGGGCGAAATTAAATCCGATCAGCAATGGAAGGTGTTGTCGAAACTGAAAAATGGCTATCAGGACAGCCTGTTTACCTCTGCGGAGGTCGCACGTAACGTGGCGAAACCGCTGGTGAAATACATCGACAAAGCGCTGGTGACCGAACAGGCGAAAGCGCCGAAAATTACCGTGCTGGTGGGGCATGACTCAAACATCGCCTCACTGCTTACCGCACTGGAATTCAAACCCTATCAGTTACATGATCAAAACGAACGTACGCCGATTGGCGGCAAAATTGTCTTCCAGCGCTGGCATGACACGAAGGCCAACCGCGATCTGATGAAAATTGAGTATGTGTATCAGAGTTCAGAGCAGCTGCGTAATGCGGATGTGCTGACGCTGAAAGCCCCGGCGCAACGCGTGACTCTGGAGTTGAAAGGATGCCCGATTGATGCGAACGGTTTCTGTCCGATCGACAAGTTTGACGCGCTGCTGAATGAGGCGGCGAAATAAATGAGGTTCCCCCGCGCAAGCGGGGGATTTAACGGCTTAAACGTTTTTACGTTCGATGGTCTGTTCGCCCCAGAAGAGCGCGTCTTTATCTGTCTTATCAAAGGCTTTGATGAGCACTTCATCGCTGCCTTCTTCCCAAATTTTTTCTGCCAGCTTTTCGTCATATCCGGCAACTTCAAATATGGCTTCGGCTATTTCCGGCGATGTATTGCGCAGACTTGCCCACTCACCGACGTGATGAGCCTTCGCTTCTTGAGTTGGCATTCTTATCCTCCCGTTGAAGATTAGCCGTTGAGCTTCACTGCCAGACCGGCAACGTATTCGCCCTGATAACGTGCGATAGAGAGCTCTTCCTGACTGGGCTGGCGTGAACCGTCACCCCCGGCAATGGTCGTTGCGCCATAAGGCGTACCACCGCGAACTTGCGAAACATCGAACAGTTCCTGTGCGGCGTAGCCGATGGGCACAATCACCATCCCATGATGGGCAAGTGTAGTCCATGTAGACGTAATCGTTTGTTCCTGACCGCCGCCTGTCCCGGTAGAACTGAAAACGCTGGCGAGTTTGCCATACAGCGCGCCGGACGCCCACAATCCGCCCGTCTGATCGAGGAAGGTACGCATCTGGCCTGACATATTGCCAAAGCGCGTTGGCGTACCAAAAATAATGGCGTCGTAATCCGCCAGTTCTTGCGGGGTGGCGACGGGCGCGTTTTGCGTCTTGCCTCCGGCTTTGGCAAAAATTTCAGCTGGCATGGTTTCCGGTACACGCTTAATCACGACCTCTGCGCCGTCCACTTTGTTTGCCCCTTCCGCTACCGCGTGCGCCATCGTTTCGATGTGTCCGTACATGGAATAATAAAGCACCAGAACTTTAGCCATTTGTACTACTCCTCGTATTAACCGTGTCTGTAGCGATTCGCTACCCTCTTTAAAGATATGACGTGGCGCTGAGAGTGCAAATATCACGACCATTTCTTTGATTTATAACAAATTTTAGGACAGCCTGTTTTGTAGCAAAATGATACATTTTCTCGCCGCTAAATTTTGCTAATCATAAGAAAGGCTTATTGATAAACTGAGGCAATTATTTCTCAACACGGACTTAAGCTGTTGCAGGATATTACCAGCGGCGGGCCGAACGCTCTGTATTGCCTAAGCTTAGTTTCACGTCGCGAGGTGAATGGCATCCGCCATCCGTGGCGTGAGGAGTCACTCCTCAGTACCTATGCAATATGATGTCTAATCAATGACGGAGGTCAGTAATGGCAAACCATCGAGGCGGTTCCGGTAATTTTGCCGAAGACCGTGAAAGAGCATCAGAAGCAGGTAAGAAAGGTGGTCAGCACAGCGGGGGGAATTTTAAAAATGACCCGCAGCGTGCCTCTGAAGCAGGTAAAAAAGGGGGCAAGAGCAGTGGTGGTAGCCGTAACAGCTAGCATTGCCGCACTTGTCGATCATCATGTTCAGCCTCCCCTTACTGCGTGATGACGCCACCGCCGCCGGATACTCCGGCGGTTTTTTTTGCCCGTCAGGTTGAACTGAAAGGAAACGCCACGCAGACTATGCGCCACTGACAGATTCACCGAACAAGGAAAGGGCATGGCCGAACGTGCTGAGAAAAAAACAGGTAAACGCTCGCAGGCGGTCAGCGCGAAACGCGAAGCGATTCTGACAGCCGCATTAAATACGTTTTCACAATATGGTTTTCACGGCACCCGTATTGAACACATTGCCGAGCAGGCCGGCGTCTCCAAAACCAATCTTCTTTATTACTACCCGTCAAAAGAGGCGCTGTATGTCGCCGTGCTACGTCAAATTCTGGATATCTGGCTGGCGCCCTTAAAAGCGTTTAGGGAAGATTTTGCGCCATTGGCTGCCATTAAAGAGTACATCCGGCTGAAGCTGGAAGTGTCCCGTGATTACCCGCAGGCCTCGCGTCTTTTTTGCATGGAGATGCTGGCCGGTGCGCCGCTGTTGATGGATGAATTGACCGGCGATCTGAAAACGCTGATTGATGAAAAGTCCGCCCTGATTGCCGGTTGGGTGAAGAGCGGCAAACTGGCGCCGATCGACCCGCATCATCTGATCTTCATGATTTGGGCTTCAACACAGCATTACGCCGATTTTGCGCCTCAGGTTGAGGCGGTGACGGGCGCAACGCTGCGTGACGAAACCTTTTTTAATCAGACGGTTGAAAACGTTCAACGCATGATTATTGAGGGAATTCGCGTTCGTTAATTGGCAGGCGGCAGTGGGCAGCTCATATCGCCTTCTTCGCACTGTAGCAGCGAGGCGAGAAACGCTTCACGCTCGGCGGTTTTATCCGCCAGACACTGATTGGCGATCATCACCTGAGCACTTCCCCCCTCGGTGCCGGAGCTGATAAGCGCGCAGTCGGCATCGCGCATGGCGATCCACGCGGTCTGCGCCTTTTTCAGCAGTTCCTGCTGTGGCGGGGCTGCGCGTTTCAGCGCATTCTGATACGTTTCATTCAGTTCTTTGTCTGCCGTCTGATACTGGGTGACGGCACAGGTATTCATTTCCGCTTGCGTGCTGGCATTTGCGCAGTCATCGGCCAGCGCCTGACCGCTGAGCAGCAGCGTAGCGCAGGTGAGTAGTATTCGTTTCATCATTCCCTCTGGCTCCATAAAAAAAGGCCCCGTTTCCGGAGCCTTAATTAACCACAGCCTTAGCCAATTGTCATCAGGCTTGCGTTACCTCCGGCGGCTGCCGTGTTCACGCTTAACGAACGCTCGACGTACAGTCGCTCCAGCAGAATATTGCTTTCACCACGGGCGAAACCTTGTACCGAGACAATCGCGCCTTCACGGGCTGCTACCGCTTCACACAGGGCACGAAGCTGATCGGAATCGCCGTGGAAGATCACCGCATCAAAAGGCTGCGTTGTCAGGCTGTCGGTTTTCGCAAACGCAATGCGGGCAGCAACCGCTGCCGGCAGGCGTTTCGCCAGATCACGGTGGAAAGCATCGTCAGTCCACAAAATCTGACTCCCGACCGAAGTGACGGCGGCAAGTTGCACCAGCGCATCCTGTTCATCATCCGCGATACACAGTACGCGCTCACGCGGTAACAGTGTCCAGGTGTTACGCTCCCCGGTAGGGCCAGGCAGCAGACGCTGCGTACCGGCCTGCGCCAGTTCGCCAAACTGTTGGCAAAGTTGACGTAACACAGGGCGATCGGCCGCCCACTCGCTGAGCGCTTCCAGCGGCTGGATCAGCGCGGCTTTCAACTGGGCGTCTACCGGATAGTCCGCATCCTGACGCGCCAGAGTGATGGCCAGCGCATTTTCCGGACGATTTGCCAGCAGACGGTAGAGATAGAGCGGCCCACCGGCTTTTGGGCCGGTCCCCGAGAGTCCTTCGCCGCCGAACGGCTGTACGCCGACGACCGCCCCCACCATATTCCGGTTAACGTACAGGTTGCCTACGTGCGCCGAACCGGTGACCTGGGCAATGGTTTCATCAATACGGGTGTGGACGCCCAGCGTCAGACCGTAGCCGGAGGCGTTGATTTGGTCAATCAGCGCGTCCAGGTTGTTGCGGTTGTAGCGTACAACGTGCAGAACCGGACCAAAGACCTCTTTTTGCAGCTCGTCAATGCTTTCCAGTTCGATCAGCGTTGGCGCAACGAATGTACCGCTTTGCCATTCACGGACATCTTCACTGTTTTCACGCGCCGCCTGGAATACCGGACGACCTTTCGCCCGCATAGCCTGAATATGCTGTTCAATATTGGATTTGGCTTCACTGTCGATCACCGGACCGATATCGGTGGTCAGACGCCCCGGGTTGCCCATCCGGCATTCGGCCATCGCGCCGCGCAGCATTTTCAGCGTGTGGTCGGCGATATCATCCTGTAGACAGAGTATGCGCAGCGCGGAGCAGCGCTGTCCGGCGCTGTCAAATGCCGAGGACAGTACGTCGACCACCACCTGTTCGGTGAGGGCAGACGAGTCAACGATCATCGCGTTCATGCCGCCCGTTTCGGCGATCAGGGGAATCGGACGTCCCTGTGCATCCAGACGCGTCGCGATGTTACGTTGCAGCAGCGTCGCCACTTCGGTAGAACCGGTAAACATCACGCCGCGCACGCGGCTGTCGGCGGTCAATTGCGCGCCCACCGTTTCACCCCGGCCAGGCAGCAGTTGCACCACGCCCGGCGGTACGCCAGCTTCCAGCAAGATGGCAATGCCCTGGGCTGCGATAAGCGGCGTCTGTTCCGCGGGTTTTGCCAGTACGCTGTTGCCTGCAGCCAGCGCGGCGGCGATTTGTCCGCTGAAAATGGCCAGCGGGAAGTTCCACGGGCTGATGCAAACAACCGGACCGAGCGGGCGGTGGGTCTCATTATCAAAATCGTCACGCACCTGACCGGCGTAATAATGCAGGAAGTCTACTGCTTCACGCACTTCGGCAATGGCGTTGGCGAAGCTCTTACCGGCTTCACGCACCAGAATGCCGATCAGCTGTTGCATCTGGCCTTCCATCAACACGGCAGCGCGATGGAGGATGGCGGCACGTTCATGCGGCGGCGTCGCAAACCAGATAGGAGCATTGTTCACCGCGCTTTGCAGCGCCTGTTCGACTTCAGTTTCACTGGCTTCACGGACATAACCGACGATGTCTTTCGGTTCTGCCGGGTTGACCACCGGGCTCATTTCGCCCTCGGCAACCGGTGTCTCGAGCATCGGCAACGCTCGCCATTTTTGCAGCGCGCTGTTGAGCAGGGCAGAGGAGAGTGAGGCCAGACGATGTTCGTTGGAAAGATCCAGACCGGCAGAGTTTTCGCGCCCTTTGCCGTACAAATCGCGCGGCAGCGGAATTTTCGGATGCGGCAGACCGGTCTGACCTTCCTGCTGCGCCAGTTTTTCAACGGCCTCGACCGGATCGGCCACCAGTTCGTCCAGCGGCAGCGTGGTATCCGCGATACGGTTAACAAAGGAGGTGTTCGCCCCGTTTTCCAAGAGACGACGCACCAGGTACGCCAGCAGCGTTTCATGGGTGCCAACCGGTGCATAAATGCGGCACGGACGGTTAAGTTTGCCATCCGTCACTTTACCGGTGACCTGTTCGTACAGCGGCTCACCCATTCCGTGCAGGCACTGGAACTCATACTGACCTGGATAGTAGTTCTGCCCGGCCAGCTGATAAATGGCTGCCAGCGTATGGGCGTTGTGGGTCGCAAATTGTGGGTAGATCAAATTCGGTACGGCGAGCAGCTTTTTCGCGCAGGCGAGATAAGAGACATCGGTGTAGACCTTGCGCGTGTAAACCGGGTAGCCTTCCAGACCGTCCATCTGGGCGCGTTTGATCTCGCTATCCCAGTAGGCGCCTTTGACCAGGCGGATCATCAGGCGGCGACGGCTGCGGGTGGCTAGATCGATCAGGTAATCGATGACGAACGGGCAACGTTTCTGGTACGCCTGAATGACGAAACCAATACCGTTCCAGCCAGACAGTTCAGGTTCAAAACACAGTTTTTCCAGCAGATCGAGGGAGATCTCCAGACGGTCGGCCTCTTCGGCATCGATATTGATGCCGATATCATACTGGCGCGCCAGCAGCGTCAACGACTTCAGGCGCGGATAGAGCTCTTCCATCACACGATCGTACTGGGCACGGCTATAACGCGGATGCAGGGCGGAGAGCTTGATAGAGATCCCCGGACCTTCATAAATCCCGCGTCCGTTCGACGCTTTACCAATCGCATGAATCGCCTGCTGATAGGAGACCATATAGGCCTGCGCATCAGCTGCGGTCAACGCGGCTTCACCCAGCATATCGTAGGAGTAGCGGAAGCCTTTTTCTTCCAGCTTACGGGCATTCGCCAGCGCTTCGGCAATGGTTTCTCCGGTCACGAACTGTTCGCCCATCAGACGCATCGCCATATCGACGCCTTTACGGATCAGCGGCTCACCGCTCTTACCGATAATGCGGTTCAGGGAGCGAGAAAGGCTGGCTTCGTTATGGGTGGAGACCAGACGACCGGTGAACAGCAGACCCCAGGTCGCCGCGTTGACGAACAACGACGGACTACGACCAATGTGCGACTGCCAGTTACCGTTGCTGATTTTGTCGCGGATTAAGGCATCGCGCGTGGCTTTATCCGGAATACGCAGCAGCGCTTCCGCCAGACACATCAGCGCCACCCCTTCCTGCGAAGAGAGAGAAAACTCCTGCAGCAAGCCTTGCACCATACCGGCACGGCCGCTGGCTGTTTTCTGATTACGCAGTTTATCCGCCAGTTGGTAAGCCAGCTTATGGGCCTGTTCGGCTACCGGCTGCGGCAGACGCGCCTGTTCCATCAGCATCGAGACCGCGTCAGTTTCAGAGCGACGATACGCGGCGGTAATGGCGGAACGCGAGACCGACTGTGGGAGGATCTGCTCGGCAAATTCCAGGAAAGGTTGATGGATCTCTTCCTGCGGTGCCGTGGATTCATCGCCTTCGTTGGCGGCTCCGGCCAATAGCGCAGGAATTTCTGGCAGCGTGTCATCGTTTTCCAGTTTTTCCAGGTAATTAAAGATTGCCTGCTTAATCAACCAGTGCGGGGTGCGATCAATTCGCGTTGCCGCTGACTTAATGCGCTCGCGCGTTGCGTCATCCAGTTTAACCCCCATCGTGGTGGTTCCCATGCCATCTGCTCCTGTTGTTCGGTGAGGTACTGCTTATCGTTATCGAGAAATATCTACTATGTTGCAACTTTGTGCAACCACGTTAAATGTGACCTGTATAACAAGCTTAAAAATGAATGAAATGTTAATAAAAGAAAGATGTATGACGTTGGGAAAAATAATAACGCTATCTTTTTCTCTGCGGCAGTTAACACTTTTAAAAGGTGCAACCGCGAAAAATGTGAGAGAGTGCAACCTGCCAGAAAATAGTGTTCATCTGCATTTAAATTTGATGTAAATGATGTGTTAAATCGATTGTGAATAAATCGCGCTTCCGGCAGGATACGGTCGCCCGGGAAATACAACAGGCTTTGCCACGTTCCGGCAGAGCAATAAAACAGAAGAGTCTGGAGATTTTATGGCAATTAGCACACCGATGCTGGTGACGTTCTGTGTCTATATTTTTGGCATGATACTGATTGGTTTTATCGCCTGGCGTTCAACCAAGAACTTTGATGATTATATTTTGGGGGGCCGCAGTCTCGGGCCATTTGTCACCGCATTATCTGCGGGCGCGTCGGATATGAGCGGCTGGCTGCTGATGGGCTTACCGGGCGCGATTTTCATTTCCGGGATTTCAGAAAGCTGGATTGCCATCGGCCTGACGTTAGGGGCGTGGATCAACTGGAAGCTGGTGGCCGGGCGCCTTCGCGTGCACACCGAACATAATAATAACGCCCTGACGCTGCCGGACTACTTCACCGGGCGCTTTGAAGACAAGAGCCGGGTTCTGCGCATTATCTCCGCGCTGGTAATTCTGCTGTTCTTCACTATTTATTGTGCATCCGGCATCGTGGCAGGGGCGCGTCTGTTTGAAAGCACCTTTGGCATGAGCTACGAAACCGCACTGTGGGCAGGCGCGGCGGCCACCATCCTCTATACCTTTATTGGCGGATTCCTCGCGGTAAGCTGGACGGATACCGTACAAGCCAGTCTGATGATTTTTGCACTGATCCTGACGCCGGTGATTGTCATCATCAGCGTTGGGGGCTTTGGCGATTCGCTGGAAGTCATTAAACAGAAGAGCATTGAGAACGTTGATATGCTCAAAGGGCTAAATTTCGTCGCCATCATTTCCCTGATGGGCTGGGGCCTGGGCTACTTCGGTCAGCCACACATTCTGGCACGTTTTATGGCGGCGGATTCCCACCACAGCATCGTTCATGCCCGCCGTATCAGCATGGCCTGGATGATCCTCTGTCTGGCAGGTGCGGTCGCGGTCGGTTTCTTCGGCATCGCTTACTTCAACAACAATCCGGCGCTGGCGGGTTCGGTGAATCAGAACGCGGAGCGCGTGTTCATCGAACTGGCGCAAATCCTGTTTAACCCGTGGATTGCCGGTATCCTGCTGTCTGCGATTCTCGCGGCGGTAATGTCAACGCTGAGCTGTCAGTTGCTGGTATGTTCCAGCGCCATTACCGAAGATCTGTACAAAGCGTTCCTGCGCAAAGGTGCCAGCCAACAGGAGCTGGTTTGGGTAGGGCGCATTATGGTGCTGGTGGTCGCGCTGGTGGCGATCGCCCTGGCGGCGAACCCGGATAACCGGGTGCTGGGTCTGGTGAGCTACGCCTGGGCTGGTTTCGGCGCCGCGTTTGGTCCGGTGGTACTGTTCTCGGTGATGTGGTCGCGTATGACTCGCAACGGCGCACTGGCCGGGATGATTATCGGTGCCGTGACGGTGATCGTCTGGAAACATTTCGGTTGGCTGGATCTGTACGAAATCATTCCGGGCTTTATCTTCGGCAGCGTCGGTATCGTCGTCTTCAGTCTGTTGGGTAAAGCGCCATCATCGGCGATGCTCAAACGCTTTGCTGAGGCTGACGCGCACTATCATTCCGCACCGCCGTCGCGTTTGCAGGAAGGCTAACGTCTCAGTTCACTGACTAATCAGGCCCGCTTCGTGCGGGCTTTTTTGTCCTTTTCAGCTATCGCTTCCTGCCACAATCATTAACCCGCTAAGTGTTTACATTCTGACATCATTATCATTACATTCTGCTTGAGTTTTCTCTTGCCGTAATGATAATCACTATCACTGTAATTTACCTTTCTTTGCATCAGTTGACTAAGAATAACGTTTAAGGGTGTCTGGCATGTTTGTTCCGTTTCTAATTATGTTGCGTGAAGGGCTGGAAGCCGCGCTGATAGTCAGCCTGATAGCCAGTTATCTGAAGCGTACACAACGAGGCCGTTGGATTGGCGTGATGTGGATTGGTGTATTTCTGGCGGCGGCGCTGTGTCTGGGCCTTGGGAGCTTCATCAACGAGACCACCGGTGAGTTTCCGCAGAAGGAGCAGGAACTGTTTGAGGGTATCGTTGCGGTGATTGCTGTGGTGATCCTCACCTGGATGGTGTTTTGGATGCGTAAGGTTTCGCGCAACGTCAAAGTCCAACTGGAGCAGGCGGTCGACAGCGCATTACAGCGCGGTAATCACCACGGCTGGGCACTGATTATGATGGTCTTTTTCGCCGTGGCGCGTGAAGGGCTGGAATCCGTTTTTTTCCTGCTGGCGGCCTTTCAACAGGATGTTGGGATCTGGCCGCCAGTGGGGGCCATGCTGGGGCTGGCGACTGCGGTTGTTCTCGGTTTCTTACTCTACTGGGGCGGTATCCGTCTGAACCTGGGTGCTTTCTTTAAGTGGACCAGCCTGTTCATTTTGCTGGTGGCAGCCGGTCTTGCTGCAGGCGCGATTCGCGCCTTCCACGAAGCGGGATTGTGGAATCACTTCCAGGACGTGGCATTTGATATGAGCGCTATTCTTTCGACGCACTCGCTGTTTGGCACTTTGATGGAAGGCATTTTTGGCTACCAGGAAGCTCCGAGCGTCAGTGAAGTTGCGGTCTGGTTTATCTATCTGATACCGGCGCTGGTGGTGTTTGCATTGCCGCCGCGCACAGGCACAACCGCGTCCCGCGCAGCGCCTTGACGCTTCGCGACGCAAACTCTTATGTAGTTACAACATACTTATTTAAAGGGATGGTCATGACGAATCACTTTCGCCGTAGTGCGCTGCAGCTTGGCATGGCTGCACTGTTTGCTTCTGCTTTTACTGCCCATGCTGCGGATATTCCGCAGGTTAACGTCACGGTAACGGATAAACAATGTGAGCCGATGAGCATTACGGTTAATGCCGGCAAAACCCAGTTCATCATTCAAAACCACAGTCAGAAAGCGCTGGAATGGGAGATCCTGAAGGGGGTGATGGTGGTTGAAGAACGCGAAAACATCGCGCCGGGATTCAGCCAGAAGATGACTGCCAATCTGCAACCGGGCGAATATGACATGACCTGTGGCCTGCTGACGAACCCGAAAGGGAAGTTGATTGTTAAGGGCAGCGCGACGGCCGATGCCGCGCAGAGTGACGCTTTGCTGAGTCTGGGTGGCGCTATCACCAACTATAAAGCCTATGTGACCGAAGAGACCGCGCAGCTGGTGGCGGGAACTAAAGCCTTCACCGATGCCATTAAGGCGGGCGATCTGGAGAAAGCGAAGTCACTGTATGCGCCAACTCGTCAGCATTACGAACGTATCGAGCCGATTGCTGAGCTGTTCTCCGATCTTGACGGCAGCATCGATGCCCGTGAAGACGATTACGAACAAAAAGCCGCCGACCCGAAATTTACCGGCTTCCACCGTCTGGAAAAAGCGCTGTTTGGCGATAACTCGGTCAAAGGGATGGAGAACTACGCCGATCAGTTAAATACCGACGTTCTGGATCTGCAAAAACGCATCAGTGAATTGGCATTCCCACCGTCAAAAGTGGTTGGCGGTGCAGCAGGACTGATTGAAGAAGTGGCGGCCAGTAAAATCAGCGGCGAGGAAGATCGCTACAGCCATACCGATCTGTGGGATTTCCAGGCGAACGTTGACGGAGCGCAGAAGATCGTAAACCTGCTGCGTCCGCAACTGCAAAAAGAGAACCGCGAGCTGTTAGCAAAAGTGGATGCGAACTTCAAAAAAGTGGATACCATCCTCGCGAAATATCGCACCAAAGACGGTTTTGAGACTTACGATAAACTGACCGATGCAGATCGCAACGCGCTGAAAGGCCCGATTACGACGCTGGCGGAAGATCTCGCGCAATTACGCGGTGTACTGGGTCTGGATTAAGCACCATGCAGCATGATAATAAAAACGGCGTGAGCGAACCGTCACGCAGACGTTTGTTGAAAGGAATGGGCGCGCTCGGCGGCGCGCTGGCGTTGGCCGGCGGTTGTCCGGTCGCCCATGCGCAAAAGCCGCAAAGCGCGCCGGGAACCTTGTCGCCGGATGCTCGTAGCGAGACTCAGCCTTTTTACGGTCCCCATCAGGCGGGTATTTTGACGCCGCAGCAGGCTTCAATGATGCTGGTGGCATTTGACGTTCTGGCATCGGATAAAGGTGAGCTCGAACGATTGTTTCGCCTGCTGACGAAACGTATTGCTTTCCTGACCACTGGCGGCCCGGCACCGGAAACGCCGAACCCGCGAATGCCACCAATGGACTCCGGGATCCTCGGCGCCTTCATCGCGCCGGATAACCTGACCATGACGCTGTCGGTGGGGCATTCGCTGTTCGATACGCGCTTTGGCCTACAGGCGCAGATGCCAAAGACGTTGCAGAAAATGACCCGTTTCCCGAATGACTCTCTGGATGCGGCGTTATGCCATGGCGATGTGTTGCTACAGATTTGCGCTAACACCCAGGACACGGTGATCCATGCCCTGCGCGATATCATCAAACATACGCCGGATTTGCTCAGCGTTCGCTGGAAGCGAGAAGGGTTTATATCCGACCATGCGGCGCGCAGTAAGGGTAAAGAGACTCCGGTCAATTTACTGGGCTTTAAAGACGGTACGGCGAATCCGGACAGCAGCGATGTAAAGCTGATGCAGGACGTGGTGTGGGTGACGGCGGAGCAGGGGGAACCGGCGTGGGCCATTGGCGGATCTTATCAGGCTGTTCGTCTGATTCAGTTTCGCGTCGAATTCTGGGATCGCACGCCGCTCAAAGAGCAGCAAACCATTTTTGGCCGCGATAAGCACACCGGCGCTCCGTTGGGGATGCAGCACGAACATGATGTGCCGGATTACGCCAGCGACCCGGACGGCAACGTCATTGCGCTGGACAGCCACATTCGTCTGGCGAATCCACGCACGGCGCAGACGCAGTCGAGCCTGATGATGCGTCGTGGATACAGCTACTCCCTTGGCGTGACGCCATCCGGACAGCTTGATATGGGATTGCTGTTTGTCTGCTATCAACACGACCTGGAAAAAGGGTTCCTGACCGTGCAGAAGCGGCTAAACGGCGAAGCGCTGGAAGAGTACGTTAAGCCGATTGGCGGCGGCTATTTCTTCGCGCTACCGGGAATCAAGCAGGCCGATCGCTATCTGGGCCAGTCTCTGCTTGAAGCCTGACAGTGATACCCCGTCTGTGGGCGGGGTATGTTGCGTCTCACGCGGCTGAAAATATTCTTTTTTTATATGATCCGTTTTTTGAAATAATTTTGTAATATCTCCGTAAGAGACTGTTGCCAACAGAAATGAGAATTTAGTTAACGTCAGGTAAAAATATTGTTGCGTTATTGCTAAGTTCTGATGTAATTATACGTAATAGCGGTAGTTCCCGGCAGTGATGGTTATTCACTATGGAGATCGCGAATGGTAAAGTCCTCTCGTGGACACGTTTCTGACAGTTTTTGCAGCCTATTACGCGGAAGTCTCTCCTCCGGTAGCCATCTCGTCACCGCTAAATTTCTCTCATTTTCCCCTCTTCTTCGTGTTACTGACGCCATATTCGGTGCGCGTAGCCGTGTGTGGCGTCTATTCGAAAGGCAAGCAATGGCTTACAAGGAAGCCAACCCGCAGATGTTCGTGCGCATAATCGCGCTGCCAACGGCGCGTGTGATGAATACCAACAACTCAAGGTGCTATCCATGGGAAGACAAAAAGCAGTGATCAAAGCTCGTCGTGAAGCAAAACGTGTGCTGAGACGGGACTCACGCAGTCATAAACAGCGTGAAGAAGAATCGGTCACCTCGCTTGTGCAGATGAGTGGCGTAGAAGCGATTGGCATGGCGCGCGACAGTCGCGACGCCACGCCAATCATGGCGCGCAATGAGGCTCAATCGCACTACCTGAATGCTATCGAGAGTAAACAACTGATTTTCGCTACGGGCGAAGCCGGGTGTGGCAAAACCTGGATCAGTGCGGCAAAAGCAGCAGAGGCCCTGATACATAAAGATGTAGACAGGATCATTGTCACCCGTCCAGTTCTGCAGGCTGATGAAGATCTCGGCTTCTTACCTGGAGATGTATCGGAGAAGTTTGCTCCCTATTTCCGGCCGGTTTATGACGTGCTGGTTAAACGACTCGGGGCATCTTTTATGCAGTATTGCCTGCGACCTGAAATCGGTAAGGTGGAAATCGCGCCGTTCGCCTACATGCGCGGACGTACATTTGAAAATGCAGTGGTCATTCTTGACGAGGCTCAGAACGTCACTGCTGCGCAAATGAAGATGTTTTTAACGCGCCTCGGGGAGAATGTGACGGTAATCGTCAACGGGGACATTACCCAGTGCGATTTACCCCCTCATGTTCAGTCAGGGCTCAGTGACGCGCTGGCCCGCTTTAAAGAAGATGAAATGATAGGGATTGTTCGCTTCAATAAAGATGATTGCGTTCGCTCGGCGCTCTGCCAACGAACGCTGAATGCGTACAGTTAAGTTAGCAATCTTTGTGCTCAGAGCCCGGGAAAACCGGGCTTTGTTTTTTAGGCGAATGTCACATAGGGTGGTGAGGGAGATTGACTGGCTGCGCCCGTTGTCGACCCCCGGTCGGGGATTCTCATCCCCCCATTGGGGAATATAAAAGAAAAGAGCCGATACATAAGTACCGGCTCTTATCTGAAATATGGCGGTGAGGGGGGGATTGACTCGCTTCGCTCGCCCGTTGTCGACCCCCGGTCGGGGATTCTCATCCCCCCATTGAGGAATATAAAAGAAAAGAGCCGATACATAAGTACCGGCTCTCATCTGAAATATGGCGGTGAGGGGGGGATTCGAACCCCCGATACGTTGCCGTATACACACTTTCCAGGCGTGCTCCTTCAGCCACTCGGACACCTCACCATATTGTTGTTCCTCAACGACTGGAACGGGCGCTAATTTAGGGAAATACGCCGCCTGCGTCAATCAACTTTTCCAAAAAATCGTGCGTTTATACAAACTTCAAGCAACCTGTAGGTTAATTAGGCGAAAACTGCTTTTTTTGCCAGCGCCAGCGAATTTGCTATGCTGATGATCCCTTTGAAAACGATGATAATAAGTGCGAAAAATTCCGCACAACAACCCGCAGGAGTCAATATGGATATCATTTTCTATCACCCTACGTTTGATACCCCCTGGTGGATCGCTGCCCTGGAAAAGGCTATTCCGCGTGCCAGAGTCCGGGAGTGGAAGCAGGGCGATACCGATCCGGCAGATTATGCGCTGGTCTGGCATCCACCGGTAGAAATGTTGGAAGGGCGTAAACTTAAGGCGGTGTTCGCACTTGGGGCGGGTGTAGATTCGATCCTGAGCAAACTGAAAGCCCATCCCACGATGCTGGATCCTGCCATTCCTCTCTTTCGTCTCGAAGATACCGGTATGGGCTTGCAGATGCAGGAATACGCGGTCAGTCAGGTGCTGCACTGGTTCCGCCGTTTTGATGATTACCAGGCGCTAAAAAACGAGAGCCAATGGCGACCGCTGCCGGAATATACGCGCGAGGCGTTTACCGTGGGAATAATGGGGGCTGGCGTACTGGGCGCGAAAGTGGCTGAAAGTTTGCAGGCCTGGGGTTTCCCGCTGCGCTGCTGGAGTCGCAGTCGTAAAACCTGGCCAGGCGTTGAGAGTTTCGCTGGCACTGAAGAGTTAGGCGCATTCCTTAGCCAGACTCGTGTGTTGATAAATCTGCTGCCCAATACGGCGGAAACGGTCGGCATTATCAATGGCAAACTGCTTGACCAACTGCAGGATGGGGCGTATCTGCTGAATCTCGCGCGTGGCGTGCACGTTAATGAAGATGATCTGCTCGCCGCACTGAACAGTAATAAACTCAAAGGGGCGATGCTGGATGTCTTCAGCCGTGAACCGCTGCCAGCGGATAGTCCGCTGTGGAAACATCCGCGTGTGGCGATGACGCCGCATATTGCGGCAGTCACGCGTCCTGCTGAAGCCGTCGCCTATATTTCCCGCACGATTTCGCATCTGGAAAACGGCGAAGCGGTGACCGGGCAGGTCGACCGTCAGCGCGGTTACTAAGGGAAACCCGGCATCTGCCGGGTTTCGACTAATAAACGCAGGCGATTCCTGCTATCCTTGTCGAAAAATGACCACAGGAGAGAGACATGTATCCCGTTGACCTGCATATGCATACCGTCGCCAGCACCCATGCTTATAGTACTCTGAGCGATTACATCGCCCAGGCGAAGCGTCAGGGACTGAAACTGTTCGCAATTACCGATCACGGTCCGGACATGGCGGATGCTCCACACCACTGGCATTTCATCAATATGCGTATCTGGCCGCGCGTGGTGGATGGGGTCGGGATCCTGCGAGGCATTGAGGCAAATATCAAAAATATCGAAGGTGAAATCGACTGTACCGGGCCGATGCTCACCTCACTGGATCTGATCATCGCGGGCTTCCATGAGCCGGTTTTCGCCCCCCACGATGAAGCCACCAATACGCAGGCGATGATCGCCACCATGGCGAGCGGCGTTGTGCATATCATTAGCCACCCTGGAAACCCGAAGTATCCCGTTGATATCACGGCAATTGCTGAGGCTGCGGCAAAATACAATGTTGCACTGGAGATTAACAACTCTTCCTTCCTTCATTCACGCAAAGGCAGTGAAGCAAACTGTCGCGCGGTAGCGGCAGCGGTACGCGATGCTGGCGGCTGGGTGGCGTTGGGTTCAGATTCTCATACCGCCTTTACAATGGGCGATTTCGGTGAGTGTCTGAAAATTATCGAAGAAGTGAATTTCCCGGAAGATCGTATTTTGAACGTGACCCCGAAGCGATTACTCAATTTCCTGGAATCACGCGGAATGGCGCCGATTCCTGAATTTGCTGAACTTTAACTACCACGAGCTGGAATATTTTGATGAACGAGTTTTCAATCCTGTGCCGCGTACTGGGATCGCTGTATTACCGTCAACCGCAGGATCCTTTGCTGGTTCCGCTTTTTACCCTAATTCGCGAGGGTAAACTCCAGGCGAGCTGGCCGCTTGAGCAAGATGAACTGTTAGCGCGTCTGCAGAAAAGCTGTGATATGACCCCGTTGGCGGCGGATTACAACGCGCTGTTTGTCGGTGCGGAGTGCGCGGTGCCACCGTATCGCAGCGCGTGGGTGGAAGGGGCGACAGAATCAGAAGTGCGCTCCTTCCTTTCTGCACGGGGTATGCCGCTTGGCGAAACGCCAGCCGATCATATTGGTACGTTGCTGCTGGCCGCCTCCTGGCTGGAAGATCAGTCTGCGGAGGATGAAAGCGAGGCGCAGGAAACTCTGTTCGCGGACTACATCATTCCGTGGTGTGATACCTTCCTCGGTAAAGTGGAAGCGCACGCCGCAACCCCTTTCTGGCGAACGATGGCGCCGTTAACACGCGATGCCATTGGCGCGATGTGGGATGAACTGGAAGAAGAGACTGATGAATAATTGTGATACGCATCACTTTTGTATGCAACTTGATTCAATCATTGCATAAATTGTGTGCGTGATCTCATTCATATTGTCGTTTTCTGCTATCATGCGCGGCATGAACATACTTCTTTCCATTGCAATCACAACGGGCATTCTCTCCGGTATCTGGGGATGGGTGGCCGTGTCTCTTGGCTTACTCAGTTGGGCTGGCTTTTTAGGCTGTACCGCCTATTTCGCCTGTCCGCAGGGTGGGTTAAAGGGGTTGGCCATTTCGGCCTCCACGCTGTTGAGCGGCGTGGTGTGGGCGTTGGTCATTATTTACGGTAGCGCGTTGACGCCGCATCTCGAACTGGTGGGTTATGTGATTACCGGCGTGGTGGCCTTCCTGATGTGTATCCAGGCAAAGCAAGTTTTACTGTCATTTGTGCCAGGCACATTTATCGGTGCATGCGCCACGTTTGCCGGGCAGGGAGACTGGAAACTGGTCTTGCCTTCACTGGCGGTCGGTTTGCTCTTTGGCTATGCCATGAAAAATAGTGGACTGTGGCTGGCGGCCCGGCGAGAAAGACACAGTACGCGAACCGTTGCGGAAAATAAAAAAGCGTGAGGAAATCCTCACGCTTTTTTTTATCCTGATCATCAGGATTCCGGCGGTACCGACATATGACGATATTTCACCAGAATGTCGTTCTGGCGATCGGCTTTATTCTGCAAATCCCACAACCCACGATCGATACCATCGTTGATGAGGAAGATGACGCCCGTCTCAATGGCGGACATCAGGCACAACATCACCGGTTCGTTGGAAGTGTAGCCAATTTCACCTTCCAACAGTCTCTGATAATCGATAAAGCGGAACACCCCAGCCTGCACTTCATAAGACAGAATGGTTTTACTGGTGTTGACCGAGGAGAGGATCTCACCGGTGCTGACGTTGACTACGCGCAGGTTCACCGCAATCTGGTCAAGCTGGTATTGCGTGTCTGCGCCGATACCGAAGTAACGCGCACCGACGCCGCCGGATTTCACGTTACTTTCGTAGCCGATAATCGACCCTTCAACCATGATGTTTGCCGCCGTCAGCGACTGTAGCGGGATTCGGTTGTTGATGGCGACAGTCCCGTTTTCCTGAGCGGCACGAATGATCTTACGTTCATTCAGCAAGTTTTGCAGTCCCTGGCGCTCCAGTGGAACAAACCAGCGGGAATCTTTCAGTGCGGTGACCAGCATCGCAGTGGCGCTTTGTGGGACGGCTGTTGAGAAGTTACTGGCCGGGTAGGGTTTAAACTGCCCGGTTTCATCCTGAATGTTATACACCGAGACAAAAATTTTACCCGTTGGAATCGGTAAATGCGTTAAATCCTTATAACTTTGCGCACGGGGCATTAAGGTCGGTTTAGCGGCTTCTTTTGGCGGGGCGGTTAAGCATCCGCTCAGTAAAATGACGGCGACGAATACAAGTAAGCGCTGCATGATGATTGTCCTTACGTGGCGGTACTTAGAAATCGGTAGATTGCGACTGTAAACCCGACACTTCGATCGTCGATGTTTTGCCCGTTTTCCTGTCCGTGACGTTTAGCTGCAACTGACCATCCCGGTTAGCAATGTCCACAATGAAATCATTGGTCACCATCCTGCCGGGTTTCCCCGTGTTAATATTGGTCAACAGCCCACCTAATATTTGTGACTGAATGGCCTGAGTGAAGTTATCCAACGCGGAGGGAGTTTCAATTCCGTAATCGTCGTTATAACTGGGATCTTTATAAGAGTTTTGCGCCTGGGCGCTATTCAGTAAAAAAGAACCGTTATTGGGGTTTCCACCAAAGTTAGGGTTACGGAACTGGAAGGTCATATTTCCGGCCCAACTTAATGGCGAAATAAGCATGAGTACTACTACTGCATGTTTGACACGCATTACAGCCTCCGGACAAAAATCATTTTTTAGAATTCGTCATGCGTTAAATCGCCGGTGCTCAATAGCGTTTTATCTATTTGCCGTCGGTTTAAGGCATCCTCAGTTTGTGCCAGCGCGAAGACAACAGTTTTTTCGAAGTCTCTTTTCGTTGGAAATAAAAAAGTCTGGAATATAACGTCCTGATTAACCGTTATTGTGATCCAACTTCCCCAACGTGCACTGGGTCGCTCATTGATGGTCAAATTGCCTGGATAATCACTTTCCCATTTGTCGCTAAACGCACGATAAAAATCGTGGCCAATAGACGAAACCGTGTGGTCAGTTAAGAGCCCAGGAACTTCAACTTCTACAGCCAGCGTCGTGCTGGCAGCGAACAGCAACTGCGCCGCTGCAAGCCAGGTTAAATAGCGTTTCATGGCGTTATCGCCTGAGGTTATCATTTGCCCACGAAACCGCCTGGGTACGGTTTTTGACAGCTATCTTTTTGAAAAGATTATAAAGATGCGTTTTGACCGTGTTTTCACTGATAAACAGTGAACGTGCGATTTCGATATTAGAGGCGCCGATACGCAGCTTATTCAGGATCTCTTTTTCGCGATGAGTCAGGAGGGCTGACTCACTGCTGTTGTAGCGATAATTACCTGAGTGAGTGATCAGATAACTGGCCAGTTTCTGTGAGAAGTAACATTCTCCCCGCAGGATCCCTTGCAAACCGTTTACGACACGCTCTTCGTCATCCGCTACGTAAAAAACGCCATTGATATGCGGCCAGTTTTCAATATCCCGGTAGGGATAATCATCAGGCGTGTTCAACAATAACGTCTTTAAATTATTGTTTTTCCGACTTAAGTTATCCTGCCAGTAATGGATGAGCTTTTTATCCGCTTCCATCATATCGACTAAAACAATGCAGCTGGAGGAGATATCATCCAGAGAACGCTGAATATTATGCAGTTTTCCGGAGAGGGCCAGAGATTGTTTTAAATGCTGCAATAATGCTGTAGCTTGCAGGGATGGTTTGGTGATCAACAATAATGTATGACCATGAATACTATGGAATTCATTAAACATGATGAAACCCCACTTTTTTAGTCGCACATCTGACAGTTGCCTGCAGAAATGAGGCACCAGAAGTACTGACAGATGTTGCACTGCTGTGTGTAGTAAAATAAGAATCAGCCCGAACGGGGCAAATATTAATACAAATGAACTACAACTGATTTCAATCTAGCCATTACAAATCTTAAAGCAAGTGTTAAACATGTAACAGAATGTAAAAATATATATTAATTTATTATCTTAAGGCTTTTTTTAAGTTTAGATTTGATAGTAAAGTTGTACATCCAGCCTTTACTGCACAGATTTAAAAAATCATACAAATTATATTAATTAATTGAATTTAAAGTAATAAACACTATTCTCTCTGGTACTTCATCGGTGTGGGAATTGCTCAGTGATGACATTCGCCGGCGTCGTGCATTTTGATGACGAAAAAAACGAGCCTTGTCACGACTTGCTCATCTCTCTCTTCTTCGAGCGTACAACATAGCCTGGAAAGTCCACTTTACAGCCTGCTGACTGACGGCGAGAAAAAGCACGACCGATAATCATGAAGAAAATAAAATAAGCGCAAATAACAGGCTATTCCTGCCCTGTTTAGTACTTTGGTGTGAGCGAAAATATAAAAATACCACTGGCGGGTGAGTTATTTAAAATGTTTCCGCAGACATACTCTTCATCGTAACGCGACGTTAACAAATTACGTTTAGCGTTAACAGGCAAATTGATGAGAACGTTATTTTCTCGATGTGCGACCAGGTCCAGGGTGACAACATGAAAAACAAATTGTTATTTATGATGTTAACAGTACTGGGTGCGCCTGGAATTGCTTCCGCAACAAGTTATGATTTAGCGCATTCCGAATATAACTTTGCGGTAAATGAATTAAGTAAGTCTTCATTTAATCAGGCAGCCATTATTGGTCAAGTGGGCACGAATAATAGTGCAAAGATACGCCAGGAGGGCTCTAAACTTTTGTCGGTAGTTTCACAAGAAGGTGGAAGTAACCGGGCCAAAGTTGACCAATCAGGAGCTTATAATTTTGCGTATGTTGCTCAGTCGGGTCATTCCAATGATGCCAGTATATCGCAAAGTAATTACGGTAATACTGCGATGATTATCCAGAAAGGTTCTGGAAATAAAGCAAATATTACTCAGTATGGTACGCAAAAAACAGCAGTTGTAGTGCAGAGACAGTCGCAAATGGCAATTCGCGTTATTCAACGCTAATCCATTGACGACGCTTAAATCAATCCGATGGGGGTTTACCATGAAACTTTTACAAGTGGCAGCATTTGCAGCAATCGTGGTTTCTGGCAGTGCTCTGGCTGGTTCTGTTCCGCAATGGGGCGGCGGCGGCGGTGGCGGCGGCGGGAGCAGTTCCGGCCCGGAATCGACCCTGAGCATTTATCAGTCAGGGGTCAACAACGCCGCGCTTGCGCTGCAAAGCGACGCTCGTAAATCTGATACGACCATTCATCAGAATGGCTTTGGTAACGGCGCCGACGTGGGCCAGGGCTCAGATAACAGCACCATCGATCTGACTCAAAACGGCTTCAAAAACAACGCCACCATCGATCAGTGGAACGGCAAAAATTCGGACATTACTGTGAGCCAGTATGGTGGACATAACGCCGCGCTGGTGAACCAGACTGCGTCCGATTCCAGCGTTCTTGTGCATCAGGTTGGTTTTGGCAACAACGCCACCGCTAATCAGTACTAATTCAGTTTATGTGCTGACGATAAACAGGGCGAAAGCCCTGTTTTTTTTCGGGAGGACATCATGAACACCTTATTACTCCTTGCGGCGCTCTCTAATCAGATAACGTTTGCAACCACCCAGCAAGGCGACATTTACACGATTACGCCGCAGGTCACCCTGACACAACCCTGTGTGTGCCAGGTGCAGATTTTAGCCCTTCGTGACGGTGTGGCGGGGCAAAGTCAGTCACGACAGAAAAAGACCCTGTCTCTACCCGCTAATCAGGCCATTGATTTGACCAGACTCAGTTTAAATATCTCTGCACAAGACACCGTCAAAATCGTGGTTACGGTTTCTGACGGCCAGTCTCTGCATTTATCGCAACAGTGGCCGCCCTCTGTGAAATCGTCATAACTGACTGACAATTAATGCGTCGATGCTGGCAGAAGCGAGGTGGCTGAACTATGAATAGAGTGACGCGGAATGCGTGACTCCCGGGCCTGTCGCCGTCAGGGAATACATCACCCCTCAAGGATGAATACTCATTGAGGAAAGCATCATGCTGTTATCTGTCACGCGTAAAACAAGCCTTCCGCTGCTCGCGCTTCTTGCCCTGTTTTCTTTTACCGCAATGGCGGATGCGGGAGGACAGGGCGGGGTGATTCACTTCACCGGTCAAATCGTAGAACCGCCCTGCAATGTGAGTCTGGAGCAACAGCGCCTTGCAATGTCGTGCTATAACACGGGGCGCACGCAAACCCGCTATTACTCACCCCAGGAACTGCTAAAAGCACCACAGCACTTCAAACAGATCGCCGCAGTTAACTTGCACTATCTGGATGAGAAGAAAAAACTGGCGGTGATGAACATCAGCTACCGCTAAACAGGTCATTCAGACAAACAGACGAAAAAAGCGATTTCAGGGTATCCCCTGCTGTACACTTACAGAATAGAGTGACGCAAGGAGGTTCTATGGAATCGCGTATTCATGTTATCCAGGGGGATATCACCACAGTCGTGGTTGATGTCATCGTCAATGCCGCAAACGCCTCGCTGATGGGGGGCGGAGGTGTTGATGGGGCAATCCATCGCGCTGCGGGCCCCGCCTTACTGGAAGCCTGCATGAAAGTCAGACAGCAGCAGGGCGAGTGCCCGACGGGCCATGCGGTGATCACGCTTGCCGGAAACCTCCCCGCTAAAGCGGTCATTCATACCGTCGGCCCGGTCTGGCGTGGCGGCGAGCATAACGAAGCGCAACTGCTACAGGATGCGTACGTTAATAGCCTGAATCTGGCGCTGGCCAATGGCTACGCGTCCATTGCCTTTCCGGCAATCAGTACCGGAGTTTACGGCTATCCGCGAGCCGCCGCCGCAGAAATTGCGCTAAAAACCGTTTCGGAATTTATTACCCGCCGCGCTTTGCCTGAGCAGATATACTTTGTCTGTTATGATGACGAAACAACCCGACTCTACCAGCGTCTACTTACCCAACAAGGCGATGAATGAGCTGACTCGCCTCGCCCGCGCCACGCGTCCTCTGTGCGACAATCACCCCGGAGAGTGCGGCATTCTTGCGCTCGATAACAGTCTGGACGCCTTTGCCGCCCGTTACCGGCTGGCGGAAATGGCGGAGCGCACGCTGGATGTTCAGTACTATATCTGGGAAGACGACATGTCCGGGCGACTGCTGTTCGCTGTTCTTCTGGCGGCGGCGAAACGTGGTGTCCATGTGCGCCTGTTGCTTGATGACAACAACACGCCAGGGCTGGATGACACTCTGCAACTGCTCGATGCCCATCCCAACATTGAAGTTCGCCTGTTTAATCCTTTCTCTTTTCGCATGCTACGGATGCTGGGTTATCTGACCGATTTCGCCAGGCTAAACCGACGGATGCATAACAAAAGCTATACCGCAGACGGTGTTGTCACCCTGGTAGGCGGGCGAAACATTGGCGATGCCTATTTTGGCGCGGGCGAGGAGCCGCTGTTCTCCGATCTGGACGTGATGGCCATCGGACCCGTCGTCAGGGAGGTTGCTGAGGATTTTGAACGCTACTGGCATTGCGCGTCGGTTTCGACGTTGAAATCGGTACTGGCACTTTCCGAGCAAGAGATCACCGAACGCATTGAGCTACCCGACGCCTGGTACAACGATCCCATCACCCGTCGATATCAGCATAAACTGAAAACCAGCCCGTTTATGACCCATCTCGATCGCGGAACGCTACCGCTTATCTGGGCGAAGACCCGGCTGTTAAGTGACGATCCCTTAAAAGGCCAGGGGAAAGCGCAGCGCCACTCTATACTGCCACAACGACTGTTTGACGTGATGGGTTCGCCGACGGAGCGGATTGACATTATTTCTGCCTATTTTGTCCCGACCCGTGCAGGCGTCGCGCAGTTGCTGAAACTGGTGCGTAAAGGCGTCAAAATTGCGATTCTCACCAATTCATTAGCCGCCAATGATGTCGCGGTGGTACATGCCGGATATGCGCGCTGGCGGAAGAAACTACTGCGTTATGGTGTCGAGCTCTATGAACTGAAGCCGACGCGTGAACGTCAGGTGGTACTGCACGACAGGGGGCTTACGGGGAACTCCGGTTCCAGCCTGCATGCCAAAACGTTCAGTATTGACGGGCGTAAGGTGTTTATTGGTTCACTGAATTTTGATCCCCGTTCCACGTTGCTGAACACGGAAATGGGATTTGTGATTGAAAGCGAGACGCTGGCGACGCTTATCCATAACCGGTTCATTGAGAGTCAACGCGATGCGGCCTGGCAATTACGCCTCGATCGCTGGGGGCGAATTAACTGGGTGGATCGGCAGCAGGACGAAGAACTGGTGTTAAAAAAAGAACCCGCCACAGGATTCTGGAAGCGGGTTCTGGTGCGACTGGCGACGCTATTGCCTGTCGAGTGGCTGCTTTAACGTGGTCGCAGGCATTAGCCGGTCACTTTTTTGCTTTGTTCCTGTCTGACCGGCGGTTTGCCGGAGAACAGGAATTTAAGCAGCGGAATGCGCAAATGAATCTCATACAATACCAGTGCGATGCCAACCACAAAGATCAGCCCGCAGATAAAGCCCAACAGATTCGAGGTAATATGTGGCGTAATATAGGCGCCGAAAAACAGTGTTAACGGATGGTGTACCAGATAAATAAACAGTGACGCATTCACAAAATAGGTGACGCGGGCTGACTGGAAATTGAGTAAACGGTGGCCGAGAGAAAACACTACATTGACCATCCATAATCCTAGCACCATGGTGATGACATATTCCGTTTCGTACATCCATGCATCGCCACTGCCGTAGCGCTGATTCAGCAAATAGGCGATGAAAGCGAAAGCCGCCGCCAGCGTACATCCCCGGGAAGGGGTGGTGAAAAGCGCTTTAAGCTCAGGTGAGATAAAGGCCAGCGCACCCAACATAAAGAAAGGCACATAAAAGAGCGTTTGCATCACCACGAAATTAAACAAGCCGTCGCTAAGAATGGGTGGGTAAACAATGAACAGCGTCCGCCGTATCACCGCATAACCTATACCCAGTAAGAAAAAGATGAGCGTCAGTTTGCCCATCGACACGGCGGCCAGCCGTTTTTTTTCCGCTCTTTCCAGGTTTTTTCGCATCCGGGTAAATAACCACAGACTGACGGTTGTTAATACCACCAGAACCAGTAAAAACCACAGATGAGAAATTAATTCCCAGGCCAGCGTGTTGTATTTTTCATACAGTGAAAGCGTTTGCCAACTGTCGGCTTTTCCTTTGACGTATTGCAGCATAATAAATTGCGGCAATGTCAGCAGGGGAATAGCCGTAAGCATCGGAATGCCTACGCGCTCAACGCGTACTTTCCACCAGCGTTTCAATGGATAACGCAGGAATAACATGTACGAAAAATAACCGGAAATAACGAAAAAGACCTGCATCCGGAATGAATGGATAAAATCGTTAAACAGAGTCAGCCACCATGAGGGCTCGGCGCTGTTCACATGCCAGGTATGGCCGGAATAGATCAATGAGATATGGAAGGGAATACCCAACAACATCAGCCAGGCGCGGATGGAGTCAAGAAAATATTCACGCTGTGCGGGTACGGGATTCATAAAGGTTTTCGTATTCTCAGATTCTCAGACTAATCGTCTTATCGGTAAGGCGTTTACTCGTTACAGTCGGTGGCAACCCTACACCAAGTACAACGACCTGTCTCCAGGATAAGCACGCAAAGTGAAAAAGGGCCCGGCGAGGCGTCTAAACCATGAGCCAGCGTGCTGAACAATGCAGGGATTCAGTTGTCCTAATGCCTGATTATCCATTAAAATAGATCGGATCGATATAAGCACACAAAGGGGGAAGTGCTTACTAATTATGAAACATAAACCACAAATGATGAAAATGCGTTGGTTGGGTGCGGCAGTTATGTTAACGCTGTACACGTCGTCGGCCTGGGCCTTCTCCATCGATGATGTTGCAAAGCAAGCTCAATCCTTAGCCGGTAAAGGCTATGAGGCGCCAAAAAGTAACTTGCCCTCCGTTTTCCGCGACATGAAATATGCGGACTATCAGCAGATCCAGTTTAATCGCGACAAAGCATACTGGAGCAATCTCAAGACCCCATTCAAGCTCGAGTTCTACCACCAGGGTATGTACTTCGACACGCCGGTCAAAATCAATGAAGTCACGGCAACTACGGTTAAAAGAATCAAATACAGCCCGGACTACTTCAATTTCGGCGACGTTCAGCATGATAAAGACACGGTAAAAGATCTCGGCTTTGCGGGTTTCAAAGTGTTGTACCCGATCAACAGCAAAGACAAAAACGATGAAATCGTCAGCATGCTTGGCGCAAGCTACTTCCGCGTCCTGGGGGCCGGTCAGGTGTATGGCCTTTCTGCGCGCGGTCTGGCTATTGATACCGCGCTGCCTTCAGGTGAAGAATTTCCCCGCTTCCGTGAGTTCTGGATCGAACGTCCAAAACCAACTGACAAGCGCCTGACGATTTATGCCTTACTGGACTCTCCGCGTGCGACCGGGGCCTATCGTTTTGTGATAATTCCTGGGCGTGACACCGTTGTCGACGTGCAGTCGAAAGTCTACCTGCGTGATAAGGTCGGTAAACTGGGCGTGGCGCCGTTAACCAGTATGTTCCTGTATGGGCCAAACCAGCCTTCACCGGCGACGAACTATCGTCCGGAACTGCATGACTCCAACGGTTTGTCGATTCATGCCGGCAACGGTGAATGGATCTGGCGTCCGCTGAATAACCCGAAACACCTCGCGGTGAGCAGTTTTGCGATGGAAAACCCGCAAGGGTTTGGTCTGCTCCAGCGCGGCCGTCAGTTCTCTCGCTTTGAAGATCTCGACGACCGTTACGATCTGCGCCCAAGCGCCTGGATTACACCGAAAGGCGAGTGGGGCAAGGGTAAGATTGAACTGGTTGAAATCCCGACCAATGACGAAACCAACGATAACATCGTCGCTTACTGGACGCCGGATCAACTGCCTGAGCCTGGCAAAGAGATGAACTTTAAATACACCCTGACGTTCAGCCGCGATGAAGACAAACTTCATGCGCCGGATAACGCCTGGGTGCAGCAGACGCGTCGTTCAACCGGCGATGTCAAACAGTCTAATCTCATTCGCCAGCCTGACGGCACGATCGCCTTCGTGGTGGACTTCACCGGCACGGACATGAAAAAACTGCCGCAGGATACCCCGGTCACCGCGCAAACCAGCATTGGCGACAACGGCGAGATCGTGGAAACAACAGTCCGTTACAACCCGATCACCAAAGGTTGGCGTATGACGATGCGCGTGAAAGTGAAAGATGTGAAGAAAACCACTGAAATGCGTGCGGCATTAGTCAATGCCGATCAGACGTTGAGTGAAACCTGGAGCTACCAGTTACCTGCCAATGAATAAGACAACTGAGTACATTGACGCCATGCCGCTCTCGGAGATCGAGAAAGCGGCATTGCCGACAACTGACATCCGCGCAGTGCATGCAGCGCTGGATGCCGAGCATCGCCGTTACTCGCGAGAAGACGATTCACCGCAGGGTTCTGTCAAAGCGCGTCTGCAACAAGCCTGGCCAGACTCGCTGGGCGAAGGGCAGTTGATCAAAGATGACGAAGGGCGCGATCAGCTTCAGGCAATGCCTAAAGCCAAACGTTCTTCGATGTTTCCCGATCCCTGGCGCACCAACCCGGTTGGGCGTTTCTGGGATCGTCTGCGTGGACGTGACGTTACGCCGCGCTATCTCGCGCGTCTGACGAAAGAAGAACAGGAAAGCGAGCAGAAGTGGCGTACCGTTGGCACCCTTCGTCGCTATACGCTGCTGCTGCTGACGCTGGCGCAGACGGTCGTCGCGACCTGGTACATGAAGACGATTCTGCCGTATCAGGGCTGGGCGCTGATCAATCCGGCGGATATGGTTGGGCAGGACCTGTGGGTCTCCTTCATGCAGTTGCTGCCGTACATGCTGCAAACCGGTATTTTGATCCTCTTTGCGGTGCTGTTCTGCTGGGTTTCCGCCGGGTTCTGGACCGCGTTGATGGGCTTCCTGCAACTGCTGATTGGTCGCGATAAGTACAGTATTTCGGCGTCAACGGTCGGTGACGAACCGCTGAATCCGCAGCACCGTACCGCGCTGATTATGCCTATCTGTAACGAAGACGTTGATCGTGTTTTTGCTGGCCTGCGCGCGACATGGGAATCAGTAAAAGCGACCGGCAACGGCGAACATTTCGATGTCTATATTCTTAGCGACAGCTACAACCCCGATATCTGCGTTGCTGAACAAAAGGCGTGGATGGAGCTGATTGCTGAAGTGCAGGGCGAAGGACAGATTTTCTATCGCCGTCGTCGCCGTCGTGTGAAGCGTAAAAGCGGTAACATTGATGACTTCTGCCGTCGCTGGGGCAGCCAGTACAGTTACATGGTGGTGCTGGATGCTGACTCGGTGATGACCGGTGAGTGTCTGAGTGGTCTGGTGCGTCTGATGGAAGCGAACCCGAACGCCGGGATCATTCAGTCATCGCCGAAGGCGTCCGGCATGGACACCTTGTATGCGCGCTGTCAGCAGTTTGCGACGCGCGTATACGGGCCGCTGTTCACCGCCGGTTTACACTTCTGGCAGTTGGGTGAGTCCCATTACTGGGGGCACAACGCCATCATCCGCGTGAAGCCGTTCATTGAGCACTGTGCGCTGGCGCCGCTGCCGGGTGAAGGCTCTTTCGCCGGTTCCATCCTGTCGCACGACTTCGTGGAAGCGGCGTTGATGCGTCGAGCCGGGTGGGGCGTGTGGATTGCTTACGATCTGCCCGGTTCCTATGAAGAACTGCCGCCGAACCTGCTGGATGAGCTGAAGCGTGACCGTCGCTGGTGTCATGGCAACCTGATGAACTTCCGTCTGTTCCTTGTAAAAGGGATGCACCCGGTTCACCGCGCCGTGTTCCTGACCGGGGTGATGTCTTATCTCTCCGCGCCGTTGTGGTTTATGTTCCTCGCGCTGTCGACCGCATTGCAGGTAGTCCATGCGCTTACCGAGCCGCAATACTTCCTGCAACCGCGCCAGCTGTTTCCGGTCTGGCCGCAGTGGCGTCCTGAACTGGCGATAGCCCTGTTTGCCTCGACAATGGTGCTGCTGTTCCTGCCGAAGTTGCTGAGTATTCTGCTCATCTGGTGTAAAGGCACCAAAGAGTACGGTGGTTTTATTCGCGTAACGCTGTCGCTGCTGCTGGAGGTGTTGTTCTCCGTCTTGCTGGCGCCGGTGCGTATGTTGTTCCACACCGTCTTCGTGGTGAGCGCCTTCCTGGGCTGGGAAGTGGTGTGGAACTCGCCGCAGCGTGACGATGACTCTACGCCGTGGGGCGAAGCGTTTATGCGTCATGGTTCGCAACTGCTGCTGGGTCTGGTATGGGCGGTCGGTATGGCGTGGCTGGATCTGCGTTTCCTGTTCTGGCTGGCACCGATTGTCTTCTCGCTAATCCTGTCACCGTTTGTTTCGGTGATCTCCAGCCGTTCAACGGTCGGTTTGCGTACCAAACGCTGGAAGCTGTTCCTGATCCCGGAAGAATATTCGCCGCCGCAGGTGCTGGTGGATACCGACAAGTATCTGGTGATGAACCGCAACCGCTCGCTTGACGATGGCTTCATGCACGCGGTGTTTAACCCATCGTTTAACGCGCTGGCCACTGCGATGGCGACGGCACGTCACCGTGCAAGCCAGGTACTGGAGATTGCCCGCGATCGTCACGTTGAGCAGGCGCTGAACGAGACCCCGGAAAAACTGAATCGCGACCGTCGTCTGGTACTGCTAAGCGATCCGGTGACGATGGCGCGTTTGCACTATCGTGTCTGGAATTCGCCAGAGAAGTATTCATCGTGGGTGAGTTATTATCAGGGTATCACCCTGAACCCACAGACGCTGAAGACGCCGTAAGCGCCACCCGGCGAAATCATCTGAATAATACCGGCTTGCGCCGGTATTTTTTTATACTGAAGAAAACGATTAATGAGGTATCACGTGCGAATCGTAGCGTTGGGCATCATGGTGATGCTGTTAAGCGGGTGCGGCAGCATTATCAGCCGGACAATCCCCGGACAGGGGCATGGCAACCAGTACTATCCGGGAGTGCAGTGGGATGTCCGGGATTCAGCATGGCGTTATGTCACTATCCTCGATCTGCCGTTCTCGCTGGTGTTTGACACGCTGCTGTTGCCGCTGGACATGCATCACGGCCCTTACGAGTAATTACCGTTCATCCCATTCATCGGCTGCGGTTTGACCCTCTTCGGTATCCAGGGGGGGCTCAAGCTGAAATTCGCCTTCATCCCATTCATGCAGTGTATTCTCTTCCAGCCACTCCTGGCGGATCTCTATCTCATCATAGTCGCCGTCAAAGACACTTTGCGCGGCCTCGCCACTGAGCATCGGCAGGCACTCGCCTTCTTCGCCTTCATCGGCAAAAAACTCGACCTGCCACATGATGTCGCCATCCTGTAGCACGTACTTCTGCACGTTGAACTGCTGTACATTGGCTTCGTCCTGTTCAAGCTCAGGATGGTCCGCCATAAATTCTTCACGGGCTGAGTCAATGGCTTCTTCCAGCGTTGCATACATGGTCATCTGAGTCTCCCTTTGATTTGATGAGGTAATCAGGGAAAGAATAGCTGATTCTCCGGTTATGCAAGTATGAATGCTGAAAAATCATCCCGCTGTTCGCGTGAGAGCACGACGGCGCAGGCTGTTCCAGGAATAAATGGCGTTAAACAATACCACCCCGGCAGTGACCAGGAAGACGGCACGGAAGCCGTAACTAGCGGAAATCGCTGCTCCCATGAGCGGGCCGGTGACGTTGCCGATATCGCGGAACGACTGGTTATAACTAAAGATGCGCCCGGCGATTTGGTTTGTGGAGTTATAGACCAGCAGCGTTTGTACCGCCGGCAGCAGCGCGCCGTCGGCAGCGCCCAGTAAAAAGCGCAGTACCGCCAGTTGCCACGGGGTCTGCACAAAAGACATCGGGATCAGCAGCAGAACGGAGAAGATTAGCGCCACAATGAGGATTTTCTCCGGTCCGATACGGTCGCCCAGCTTGCCTAATCTTGGCGCACTGAGCAATGCGGCGACGCCAGGTACGGAGGCAATCATCCCGCTAATAAACGCAATATTGCTGACGTTACCCGCCAGCTCCCGCACATAGAGGGTCAAAATCGGTGCAATGGAACCGGTCGCGACCTGAATAATCAGCGTGGTGACGAACAGGCTCAGCACCAGTTTCGGGTTTTTAAGCGTAGCAACCACTTCCCGGACGCGCAGCATCTCTTTCTTGCTGATGGGTTTGAAGTTTTCGCGAATAAAAAACAGCGTCAGTAAGAAACAGATCAGCAGTACCGTCGCGGTGATGAAGAAAACCGGGCGCAGGCCGTACTGGTCGGCAAGCAGGCCGCCCGCTAACGGGCCGAGTAATGCACCGCTGACGCCGCCGGTAGAGAGCGTTCCCAGCGCCCAACCGCTTTTATTGCGTGGGACCTGGGTGGCGATGAGGGCGTTGGCGTTGGGAATGAATCCGCCCAGCAACCCGAGCAGCGCGCGCAGCACCAGAAACTGCCAGATATTCTGCGCAAGGCCCATTAGCAGCATCACTATTGCCATCCCCAGCGCAGAGCGCAGCAGCATAATCTTTCTGCCTTTACGGTCGGCAAGCCCGCCCCAGAAGGGAGAGGCGATCGCAGAGAAAAGAAACGTAATACTAAAGACCAGTCCGGACCACATGTTGAGCGCACTGTGGCCCGTTACGCCGAGTTGTTCGACATAAAGTGGTAAAAATGGCATCACCAGGCTAAATGCGGCGCCGGTTAAGAAACAGCCGAGCCAGGTGACAGTGAGATTACGTTTCCAGTTTATGGGAGTATCAGAGGGTGACATAGCGATCCGCGTGTGATGCGCTGTTGGCGCGATCGGGCAAAAAACGAATATAAATTAAGCATATTCATTATGCGCCTGGATGCAGAGGGTCGCAATGTGGGGAGCTTTTATCGCTAAAAACGGTGAGAAAGCAGCCCAAAAGGGGCTGCTATGCAGGATTTAATAACGGGAAGGTACGCCAGCAGGACGTGTTTTGAAGCGGCGATGTAGCCACATGTACTGTTCTGGCGCCATCATGATGCACTTCTCAACAATCTTGTTCATCCAGGCGGCGGTGGTCTCTGCGTCATCCAGCGGCGGTGAGCATTCTGGCGGTAACATAATCAGCTGGTAGCCTTTGCCATCGGGCTTGCGACGCGGTACAAACGGCACCAGGCAGGCATTAGACATTCGCGCCAACATCCAGGTGCCGGAGGTGGTGGCTGCTTGTTCAACGGCAAAAAGCGGGACGAACACGCTGGCGCGCGGGCCATAATCGTGGTCCGGCGCATACCAGACCACTTCGCCTTTCTTCAGCGCCTTAATCATCCCTTTCAGATCCTTGCGATCGAGCATGGATTTGTTTGAGCGCATACGACCCCAGGTCTGGAGCCAGTCGATCAAGGGATTATCATTCGGGCGATAAACGCCGATGCCGGGTTCCTGCAAACCGAACTGACGCGCACCGAGTTCCAGGGTTAAAAAGTGCAGCCCCACCAGCAAAATACCGCGCTGCTGAGCCTGAACGTCACGAATATGCTCCATGCCGATCACTTCGGTCCAGCGGGCAATGCGACGATCGGACCAGAACCAGGCCATCCCGGTTTCCAGCAGGCCCATACCGACGGATTCAAAATTTTTAACCACCATCGCATGGCGGTCACGCTCACTCATTTCAGGGAAACAGAGCTCGAGGTTACGATATGCAATTTTCGTCCGCCGCTTCATCAGACGATACGCCAGGTGACCGATCATATGACCAAGGCGATAGAGTATCGGATAGGGCAACTGCACGACCAACCAAAGTGCGCCAATACCGAGCCAGGTTAACCAATACCGTGGATGCAGTAGTGCTGCGGAGAACTTAGGTAAATTCGTCATGTCTTTCCTGTTGTATACCTTAAAACGGGCAATTATCTGTATTGTTGCATTTTTTCGCCGTCAGAAAAAATTTGTGGCTCCGGAATGGCGATAAATTCAGCAAATGTTGTTAATTTTTTAGTTTGAAGAAAGAAATGTAGCGCAAAATGTATGGATGTAAATTGGCGCGGATTGCTATATGATGCCGCCGATTCTGATTTCACCTGCCGCAGGACCCGTACACCATGCCAGTGTTACATAACCGTATTTCCAATGATGCCCTCAAAGCCCGGATGCTGGCTGAAACTGAGCCGCGCACGACCATTTCGTTCTACAAATATTTTACCATCGCAGACCCGCAGGCCACACGCGATGCGTTGTATCAAAAGTTAACCGCGCTGAATGTTTTCGGTCGCATCTATCTGGCGCATGAAGGGATTAACGCCCAAATCAGCGTACCGCAAAGTCAGGTGGAGACGTTCCGCCAGCAGCTGTACGCCTTTGATCCGGCACTTGACGGCGTGCGTCTGAACATTGCGCTGGAAGATGACGGGAAATCCTTCTGGGTGCTGCGAATGAAAGTGCGTGAGCGGATTGTGGCAGATGGCATTGAGGACCCGAGTTTTGATGCCAGCGATGTCGGCGACTATCTCAAGGCCGCGGAAGTGAACGCGATGCTCGACGACCCGGATGCGCTGTTCATTGATATGCGTAACCACTACGAATACGAAGTGGGCCATTTTGAGAACGCGCTGGAAATCCCGGCCGACACGTTCCGCGAGCAGTTACCCAAAGCGGTCGAAATGATGCAGGAACACAAAGATAAAAAGATTGTGATGTACTGTACCGGCGGTATTCGCTGCGAAAAAGCCAGCGCCTGGATGAAGCACAATGGCTTCAGTAAAGTGTGGCACATTGAAGGCGGTATCATTGAATATGCACGCAAGGCCCGCGAGCAGGGGTTACCGGTACGTTTCATCGGCAAAAACTTTGTGTTTGATGAGCGCATGGGTGAGCGTATTTCAGATGAGGTGATTGCGCATTGTCATCAATGTGGTGCGCCGTGCGACAGCCACACCAACTGTAATAATGACGGCTGCCATCTGCTGTTTATTCAGTGCCCGGCATGTGCGCAAAAGTACAACGGCTGCTGTAGCGAGATCTGTTGCGAAGAGAGCGCATTACCTGAAGAAGAGCAACGTCGCCTGCGCGCAGGACGCGAGAACGGCAATAAAATCTTCAACAAGTCGCGTGGACGACTGAATACGAAACTGGGTATTCCGGATCCTGCCGAGTAATGGTGTGGCCGGATGGCGGCGACAACATCGCCATCCGGCATCATTCCTCGTTTACTTCTGCTGTACGCCTTCAACTGAGATAATCAACTCCACTTCCTGCGAGGCAGGACCCAGATCGGTGGTGATGTTGAAATCCTTCAGCTTGATTTTACCTTCGGCTTCGAAGCCTGCGCGTTTACCCCCCCACGGATCGTCACCCTGACCGATCATCTTCGCTTCCAGCGTCACCGGCTTTGTTACGCCGTTTAGCGTCAGATTCCCGGTGATATCCAGTTCGTCACCGTCTTTTTTCACGTTGGTGGAGGTGAATGTCGCCTGCGGGAATTTCGCGACATTGAGGAAATCAGCGCTGCGAAGATGTTTATCACGCTCGGCGTGATTGGTATCCACGCTGTTGGTGTTGATCGTCACATTCACTTTATCGGCGGCGGGATCCTTTTCATCAAAGGTAAAGGTTCCGTCGAAGTCTTTGAACGTGCCGTACAACCAGCTGTATCCCAGGTGCTGAATACGGAAATTAACAAAGGCATGTTGTCCTTCTTTGTCAATTTTATAATCCGCCGCGATGGCAGAACCGGTGGTGAACAGCAGAGAGGCGAGAGTTAAACCCAGCAGGCTTTTTTTCATTTTTGAGCTCCATAGTCAGATGACGACTTACCCAACATGCGATTCAGGGTGTCGTCTTTATCGATAAAGTGGTGTTTAAAGGCCATCAGGCCATGCAGAATGGAAAGAATAACGACGGTCCAGGCCAGCCACAGGTGTACGCTTCCGGCGAGATCGGCCTGAACGCCAGCATCCGCGAAGGTGGCCGGGACATCAAACCAGCCGAAAACGCTGATCGGTTTACCGTCCGCCGTCGAGATCAGATAACCGCTGATGACAATGCTAAACAGCAGCAGATATAGCGCGAGGTGGCCCAACGCTGCGCCAGCACGGGTCAGGGCCGAATAGCTTTTCAGCGCTTTCGGCGGTGGCGAGATCAGACGCCAGATGACCCGAACGACCAGGCCCATCATCAGCAGGATCCCGATGCTTTTGTGCAATTCCGGTCCCTGGTGATACCAGCCGTCGTAATAGCTCAACGTCACCATCCAGAGACCGAGTGCAAACATCCCGTAGACCACCAACGCGGTTAGCCAGTGAAGCATGGCGGAAATAAAACCATACCGTTGAGGCGTATTTGAAAATTGCATAAAAATTCCATTTCATATTTCAGGATTGAATGAAAATGGCCTGACAGAGACATAAATGCAACTAAAAAATAACACCGGGAGAGAGATTTAACGGTGATTCAATAATTTTGTATTAAGTGTAGATTTTGATTCAACGGATTCGTCAGAAATGACCGATTTATGACAGTTTGTGGGGGGTAGGGGATGGGTTTTGTCATTCAAAAAAACAAAACAAAAATTAGATAATTTTCAGTTTTTGTCAGTATTTGTCAATGCTGATGGCTCAGTAAAACAGGATATAAATAACATCAAGAATCGCCAGCAGCGACCACAAAATAACGTAGAGCATAAAATGCTCGCGAATATTGTTGACCAGATAAAGAAACAGACGACGCATATTGTAATCACCATTAAAAAGGCCTCATTACGAGGCCATTTAACGATTATGCCGTAAATCGGGAGAGTCTGAACGGCGTCAGGTCAAAAGCGGATGGCTTTTCCTGGGCAAAGTCAGCGGCAATTTCACCCAATACGGAGGCAAATTTAAAGCCGTGACCACTCAGCCCGGTCACGATCAGCGTGTTGTCATGGCCGGGCAGCGTGTCGATGATAAAGTCTTCATCCGGCGAGTTGTCGTAGGTGCAGGCCGCACCGTGCAGACAGCAACCCACTCCCGGAAGGATATTGCGCAGGAACGGGAATGCTTCAGATCCATCGCTGGCGACGCTGGCAAACGGTTTGCGTTCAGCTTCGGCGTGGATAAGTTGCCCGCCGTTGTGCTTACCGATTTTCAGTTCGTCGTTCTCCGCCGGGAAGCCGTAGTATTGATCGCCGTTGGGCAACTCACCGGTGAAGGCAGGAAACTTATTCTTGATGCTATAGCGGCCATCGGCCTGGTACCAGGCAAACACTTTTCGTACCGGCTGGATGGGAAGCTCGGGGAGCAAAGCCTGAACCCAGGTACCGGCGCTCACCAGCGCTTTCTTCGCGCTGTAATCGCCGTCAGCGGTTTCCACAGTGACCCCGCCGTCATCATCATGGTGAATGGCTGTGACCGGGCAGTTGAAGAGTTGAGCGCATCCTGCTTCTTCTGCCAGACGGATCCAGGTTTTGATCGCCAGTTCACTGCGTAAAAAACCGGAATCAGCTTCGAACAGGCCGGTGTAGTCTGCAGGTACGCGGATTACGGGCCAGCGCGCCATGATGGCGGCGGCATCCAGTTGTTCAACGTTCAGTTGCCACTGTTTTGCGCTGTGCGCGACATTTGCCAGGAAGGGCGAACCGGCGGGGCCAAGATTGATAACGCCGGAGCGGACGAAAATCGGCTCTTCATTTTGCGTGGAGAGTTCGTCCCATAGCGCCTGCGCACGCAGCACCAGCGGAACGTATTTTTCACCTTCGCCATAGGCGTGGCGGATCAACCGGGTGTCGCCGTGATGACTACCCTGTTGATGCGGTGGCATATGCGCGTCGGTCATCAGAACGTTTAACCCGGCGCGAGTGGCATAATAACCTGCGGCTGCCCCAACGGACCCGCTGCCTATAATGATTAAGTCGTATTTCATCAGTTTCTCTCTGCTGTCGCGTTTGATGCAGAGTAAATAAGTGAAATGCGTAATACAACCCAGAAATAGCAAAGGCACCCCGAAGGTGCCTTTTTAAGTGAGAATGTCCGTCTCGTTAATGCCGACGGTATTCGTTGGCCTGGTAATCGCCGGATTCGATTTTGGCTATGCCGGCTTCTAATATCGAAATAAATTGTCTGGCAACATCGGTGGTTAACCAGAGCGTTTGACCGACCTCTGTACCATCGGTTTCGGGACGATTTGGAGTCTGGTAGTGCAAACGCAGCATCAGCGCGTCATAGCTATCTACGGTGCTGATGTCCCATCCCACAAGCGGATGAGTCTGAATGACTTCATTATTCTTTTCCATCATGCCCCCTAATTCGTGTTACAAGACAACGGTTTTCGAGGTTCAATGCGTTTTTATCTGAAGCAACTTCAGTATATCAATAAATAAGGGTATTCACTGAGATTTTAAAGAGGGGGGAGCATAAATTTCTGCAAATTAAGAATTTGTGAGTAATTAATCACCATCTTGTTCATTCTTTTTAAGTATGTTGTGCAATAATTTTGAGTGGCTGGTGAAAATATAATCAATTCCGAAGGCAACGGAGAATACTAAATGATGCCGCAAAAAAGATTGCTTTAAAGATGAGAGAAAAAAGCCGGGGCGACCCGGCAAAGAGACTACGGCATAGCATTTTTATTCTTTAATGAACCAGTCGTCAGCGCTTTCCCAGGTTTCCTGAAGAATTTCGCTGATCCGTTCTTTATCTTCTTTCGTCGCGCCAATCACGGACAAATTATTCGCAGCGGCATAACGAACGGTCACGTTACCGTCGTTATCGGGAAAGTGGTGAGTAATACGGCGGGAGAGTTCACCTGCCAGGGCGTCAATAGCACCGGCAGGTAAAGGTGAAGTTTTAGCAATGGTGACTTCAATACGCATAATGGCCCCCTGTTGAATATACTGGTTATTTATACAGTCATCCTGGCCAGGTTACAACAGGCGGCATCGATTTTTTTTACTTTTTAATCGTCCAGCGTACCGTTTCGCCCCCGAGGAACGGCACCAGCGTATCGTCGGTCAGCGCGATGCTCTCCGGTACCTGCTGCTCTTCACGCACCAGTTCAACGAAAGTGTCATTGACCGGCAGGCCGTAGAATCGCGGACCGTTCAGTGAACAAAACGCTTCAAAGTGCGTCAGGGCATTCATCTCTTCAAACACGCTCGCGTAACTCGCCAGTGCCGTTGGCGCGTTAAAACATCCCGCGCAGCCACAGCTCGATTCCTTACGATGACGGGCATGTGGGGCTGAATCGGTGCCGAGGAAGGCACGCTCAAAGCCACTGGCAACCAGCTCACGCAGAGCGTGCTGGTGGACATTGCGTTTCAGAATTGGCAGGCAGTAGAGGTGTGGGCGAATACCGCCAACCAGCATGTGGTTACGGTTAAACATCAGGTGCTGCGGTGTAATCGTCGCAGCCAATAATTCGTTACCGTCACGGACATACTCCGCCGCATCTTTGGTAGTGATGTGCTCAAAGACCACTTTCAGCCCAGGCAGGCGCTGGCGCAGAGGCTCCATCACCGTCTCAATAAAGCGCGCTTCACGGTCAAAAATATCGATATCGGCGTGGGTGACTTCGCCATGCACCAGCAGCGGCATCCCGAGTTTTTCCATGCGTTCAAGTACTGGCATGATCGCATCAATGGAGGTGACCCCGTGACTGGAGTTGGTGGTGGCGTTTGCCGGATAGAGTTTGGCTGCGGTGAACACGCCTTCGCGAAAGCCGCGTTCCAGTTCAGCGGGATCCAACGTGTCCGTTAAATAGCAGGTCATCAGCGGCGTGAAGGAATGTCCGGCAGGGACCGCATCAAGGATGCGCTGGCGGTAGGCAATTGCCGCATCTACCGTGGTGATCGGCGGCGCCAGGTTAGGCATCACAATCGCACGTGCATAAACATCGCTGGTATACGGCACGACCGTTTTTAACATTTCGCCGTCGCGAAGGTGAAGGTGCCAGTCATCTGGGCGGCGGATCTTTAAAACCTGGGAGGGTGCTGTCATCAATATGCTCCGGCTGGGGGATGTCATTTTTGCCGGAAACAAAGGATAAGGGGAAACGTTTTCGTTTGCACGTAAAAAAAGGCGCCGCAGCGCCTTTGTCGTTTAATCGGTGAACGGGATGATGATTTCGCCCGGCTTCACCTCAATGCCTTTGGCGTACTTTTTCGCCAGCGCTTCGCCTTTGCTGCTGTCTTCGCGCAGGACATACGCTGGCTGCTGGTTAAAGTAATTACGCAGTGACTGATTGAGATAAGGCATCAGGGTTTGCAGCACTGACTGCATTTTTTCCGGCGTCACGGTGGCATCCACCACTTCCATTTCCTGCAGGAAGATGGCCCCTTTTTCTTTATTAAAGACTGGCAGCGCTTTCAGTTTTAGCTTAATGGTTGCTTTCTGACTGCCAAACAGCGAATTCATATCCAGCTTTGCATCGCCGGTCAGCGTCACTTTGTTCGGCTCTTCACGACCGATCTGGCTGGAGAGGTTATTGAGGACGATATGCGCATCGGCAACGCCCGGAAGCCCGATATCTTTGGCAAAGTTGTTGCGTTTTTCGAGCGCCTGATTAATTTCTTGTTCGCTTACGGTGTACTGTGTGAGCTGATTACAGCCGGTCAACAGGCCGCCAACTATCAACGCGGCAGCAAAAAAAATCTTCTTCATGGGGTTCCTCTACACGATGCGATCGTCTTAATCCTGACATAACGCAGCATGTGTCACCAGCGCGAACTTCGCCAGTAGAAAAAACTGAAAAAAGCGGCAGCCTGTATGATTCAGCCACCGCCGGTAAACGTTAAATCGCCATTGATGATAACAGATTGATCTGCGTCTGTTTCGCCATATTGTCGCGATAGTCAGCAACCCGTGTCGGCCAGTTGATACCGGCCACCAGTGTCAGATTACGCAACAGGGGAAATAACTGGATGTCGTCTTCGGAAAGCTCACCGTTTACACCATTGGGTTGCACAATGCGCTTATCCAGTGTGCGCAAATCCTCACTGATTTTTTTGGTCAGGCCAGCGGAATGGGCAAGATGGTCGGCAAAACTGCCAATCATCGCCTCTTTTTTCTCAGTAAAGTATTTGCGTGCCGAAGGGGTGGAAAACTCATCAAACGCAGATTTTGCAAAACGCGGCAGCAGCAGGTGATTGGCGTAGCTGTTCACTTTGCGCAGCCACTCGTCAATAGCAGGATTTTTCTTGCCGGTGAGCAGCGGTTTGCCATCCAGTTGATCGACGTAATGGACGATGTCCATGCTTTCCGGTAGATAGCGGCTGTCGTCTTTTTGCAGAATGGGCACCATTTTCTGGCCAATCATTCGGGTTGGGGTTTCGTCATCGTCGTTGGCCAGGACAATCAGTTCGACGGGGATGTTTTTGAGGCCAAAAATCATGCGAGCTTTGATGCAGAAAGGGCAGTGATCGTAAATATAAAGCTTCACGTTTCTCCTCCATTTGACTGTCAGTTCCCTTTCAGTATGGAGGAGACACGCACAGGTATCAAATCAGGCGCCGGGTTCCAGCATGCCGCGCGGCGTGCGTTTATGGCTAAACTGCCAGCCCAGCGCCAGGAAAGTGATGAAGCCAATGATCCCCAGCATCATCCAGGGTAACTCGGGTTGCTGGAGCAGTTTCCCCATATCAAACAGCCAGCCGCCGCCGATATACCCGATGGCACCACCTATGGCTAACCCCAGACGGCTAAAGCCCATATAGCTACCGCGCGCACGGGCATCCGACAGCGAGGCGCTGAGCGTTTCACGGGCGGGTTCAGCAATAATCGAACCGATATAGAAAGTGCAAATCAGCGTGAACAACTGCTGCAAGTCACTCACCAACCCCACGGGTAACATGCTCAGTGACATCAGCAGCAGGCCCGCCATCAGGCGATGCTCAAGACGAAACCGTTTCTCACTCCAGCGCGCAATGGGGTAGAGCAGCGTCAGCGAAAGGCAGGCTTCAATGGCATACATCCATTTCACCGCGGAAGGTGAACCGGCGATGTCATTGACCATAATGGGTAGCATCAGCATGACCTGCACCGCCAGCATGTAATAGCCCGCCAGCGTCAGCACATAGGTGACGAAGCGTTTATCACTGAGCACCCGACTCATTCCTTCCCGTACCGGAATACGCACAGTAGAGAGTTTCCACGCGGGCAGCAGCCAGGCGTTAAAGGCGGCGCAGAGCACGAACAATATTGCCCCGGTCGCGCAAACCAGACGGAAGTCATACTGCAACAACCAACTGCCTAACAGCGCGCCGATAACCGCCCCTGCGCTGTCCTGCATCATCAATATTGAGAAGAAGCGACCCCGCTGATGCGGGCGAATCAGCTTCACCACCAATGCCGAGCGCGGCGGATCGAACAGCGTGCCGCCGAGACCGGACAGGAAACAGGAGAACCACAAAAGCCAGGGTTCATGGGCGATCCCCATGGTGGCAAACCCGGCGGCGCGCATCAGCATGCCGGTGACGATCATCGGTTTCGCGCCAAAACGGTCGGCAATCGCGCCGCCAAAAATGCCCAGTCCCTGTTGAATAAACTGACGCAGACCCAGCGCAATGCCGACCATCACGGCGGCCCAGCCCATTTGGTCGACGAAGCGAATTGAGATCAGCGGGAACACGACGAAAAAGCCCAACACGACCAGCATATTATCGATGAGCAGGAAAGTTTTACCCAGGTTCCTGGCCTGCGAGACACGCGACATTTCCCCTCCCGGGAAACACTCGTCATTCTTCGAGTTGCGCGGAATTTGCGGCATTCGAATGATTGAGAGTAGATAAAGCGAAGTATCTCCTATTCTGCGGCTTTGCTGCCTTTTTGCCCACCCTCGCCGGGACAATATTTTTTTATCAAAAGTCCATCTTGATAGAGAGCTTTCATCAAAATGGCGGAATAATTCAAAAAATGGCAAATTGCACTTTTCACAGGGTGGTTTTGCACAGGTATAGTAAGTCAATCAGGGTGTAACGGCGATTCAGGAAGGAGTAGGAATAAATATGTTTGGCTATCGCAGTAACGTGCCAAAAGTGCGCTTAACCACCGACCGCCTGGTCGTGCGTTTAGTGCATGAGCGTGATGCCTGGCGTCTGGCAGATTATTACGCGGAAAATCGTCATTTCTTAAAACCCTGGGAACCGATTCGTGATGAAAGCCACTGCTATCCCTCCGGCTGGCAGGCGCGGCTGAGCATGATTGCCGAATTTCATAAGCAAGGTTCCGCCTATTACTTTGCGCTGCTGGACCCGGATGAAAAAGAGGTCATTGGGGTAGCGAATTTTTCTAACGTGGTGCGGGGGTCTTTCCATGCCTGCTATCTGGGGTATTCCATTGCGCAGAAATGGCAGGGGCAGGGGCTGATGTTTGAAGCGCTGACCGCCGCGATTCGTTATATGCAACGCACGCAACATATTCATCGCATTATGGCGAATTACATGCCGCACAATAAACGCAGCGGTGATTTACTGGCGCGACTTGGCTTTGAAAAAGAAGGCTACGCAAAAGATTATCTGTTGATTGACGGGCAATGGCGCGACCACGTGCTGACGGCGTTAACGACATCAGAATGGACCGCAGGTCGGTGAGGACACCCTATGAAATATGAATTAACTGCCGCTGAAGCCCGTGTGATTGGCTGTCTGCTCGAAAAACAGGTCACGACGCCTGAGCAATATCCGCTCTCCGTAAATGGCGTGGTCACCGCCTGCAATCAGAAAACCAACCGTGAACCGGTGATGAATATGGCGGAGCACGAGGTGCAGGAGCACCTCGACAATCTGGTGAAGCGCCATTTTCTGCGCACGGTCAGCGGCTTTGGTAGCCGCGTCACCAAGTATGAGCAGCGTTTCTGTAACTCGGAGTTTGGCAACCTGAAATTGAGCTCCGCGGAGGTGGCGCTGGTGACGACACTGCTGCTACGCGGTGCGCAGACGCCGGGCGAATTGCGCAGTCGCGCCTCGCGAATGTATGAGTTCAGCGATATGGCGGAAGTCGAGGCAACGCTGGAACGCCTGGCAACGCGGGAAGACGGCCCTTATGTCGTCCGTCTGGCGCGCGAACCGGGTAAGCGTGAAAGCCGTTATATGCATCTGTTCTGTGGCGCCGTGCAGGAGCCGGTTGCCCTGGCCGATGAGCCACAGGCGGTGACGGGAGATCTACAGGCCCGCGTCGAGGTGCTGGAAAGCGAAGTCGCCGCGCTGAAACAGCGCCTCGAGTCGCTACTGGAACATCTGGGAGAATAACGTGACAACATTACGTATCGGGGTGGTGGGGCTTGGGGGCATCGCCCAGAAGGCCTGGTTACCCGTGCTTGGCGCCGCCAGCGACTGGACGCTACAGGCCGCCTGGTCGCCGTCGCGTGAAAAAGCGGAGAAAATCTGCGCAGCCTGGCGCATTCCGTATGCCGGTTCGCTGACCGATCTTGCCGCGGGCTGCGACGCGGTGTTTGTCCACTCCAGCACGGCAACCCATTACGCCGTCGTCAGTGAATTACTCAATGCCGGCGTTCATGTCTGCGTTGATAAGCCGCTGGCGGAAAATTTACGTGATGCTGAGCGGCTGGTGGCGTTAGCGGCGAAGAAAAATCTGACGCTGATGGTCGGTTTCAATCGTCGCTTTGCGCCACGGTATCGAGAGCTGAAGACGGAACTGGGGACGGCGGCGTCTCTGCGGATGGATAAACACCGTAGCGACAGCGTGGGGCCTCACGATCTGCGGTTCACGCTGCTGGATGATTATTTGCATGTCGTTGACACCGCACTGTGGCTGGCGGGCGGCAACGCCCAGCTCAGCAGCGGGACGCTACAAACCAACGACGCGGGCGAGATGCTGTATGCAGAGCACCATTTCGCGACCAGTCAGTTGCAAATCACCACCAGTATGCATCGCCGGGCGGGCAGTCAGCGAGAGAGCGTACAGGCGGTGACCGATGGCGGGCTGATTGACGTGACGGATATGCGCGAGTGGCGTGAAGAGCGCGGGCAGGGTGTCTTGCACAAACCGGTTCCTGGCTGGCAAACCACGCTTGAACAGCGTGGATTCGTGGGGTGCGCACGCCATTTTGTGGGATGCGTACAAAATCAGACGGTTCCGGAAACCGCGGGCGAGCAGGCGATCCTTGCCCAGCGCGTGGTGGAAAAGCTGTGGCGCGAGGCGATGAGCGAATAATCACCTGTAACATCTGGCGGTAGTAATTCACCATAATCCAGGTAGACTAAGCGCCTCTTCCAACGCCTGCACTGCAGGCGTTTTGCCGTAGGGTCTGGAATAAAAAAGCAATGAACCTATTAAAATCGCTGGCCGCCGTCAGCTCAATGACGATGTTTTCACGTGTGCTGGGTTTTGCACGTGATGCGATTGTCGCCAGAATCTTTGGTGCCGGGATGGCAACCGATGCCTTTTTTGTGGCATTCAAATTACCTAACCTGCTACGCCGCATATTTGCGGAGGGCGCTTTTTCTCAGGCCTTTGTCCCTATTCTGGCGGAATATAAAAGCAAGCAGGGCGAAGACGCCACTCGCGTGTTTGTCTCTTACGTGTCGGGACTGCTGACGCTGGCGCTTGCTGTGGTCACCGTTGCCGGGATGCTGGCCGCCCCATGGGTGATTATGGTGACGGCGCCGGGGTTTGCCGACACCGCCGATAAATTCGCGTTAACCACCAAACTGCTGCAAATCACCTTTCCATACATCTTACTGATCTCGCTGGCGTCGCTGGTCGGAGCGATCCTCAATACCTGGAACCGCTTCTCCATTCCGGCGTTTGCCCCCACGTTTTTGAACATCAGCATGATCGGTTTCGCGCTGTTCGCCGCGCCGTATTTTAATCCACCGGTGCTGGCGCTGGCATGGGCGGTAACCGTTGGCGGCGTGCTGCAACTGGTGTATCAGCTTCCGCATCTGAAGAAAATCGGCATGCTGGTGCTGCCGCGGATTAACTTCCGCGATGCGGGGGCGATGCGGGTTGTGAAGCAAATGGGCCCGGCGATACTCGGCGTCTCCGTCAGCCAGATCTCACTGATCATTAACACCATTTTCGCCTCTTTTCTCGCGTCTGGTTCCGTTTCGTGGATGTACTATGCGGACCGCCTGATGGAGTTTCCGTCGGGGGTACTGGGCGTGGCGCTGGGGACCATTCTGCTGCCTTCACTGTCGAAGAGCTTTGCAAAAGGCGACCATGACGAATATTGCCGCCTGATGGACTGGGGATTGCGTCTGTGCTTTTTGCTGGCGCTGCCGAGTGCGGTGGCGATTGGGATCCTGTCTGGCCCCTTGATTACGTCATTATTCCAGTACGGTAAATTCACGGCCTTCGATGCGCTGATGACGCAGCGTGCGTTGATTGCTTATTCCGTAGGGCTGATGGGGCTGATTGTGGTGAAAGTGCTGGCACCGGGCTTTTATTCGCGGCAGAACATCAAAACGCCGGTTAAGATCGCCATTGTGACGCTTATCATGACCCAGTTGATGAACCTTGCGTTTATTGGACCGTTGAAGCACGCCGGGCTGTCGCTGTCGATTGGTCTTGCCGCCTGTCTGAACGCGGGACTGCTGTACTGGCAACTGCGTAAGCAGAACATTTTCACCCCGCAACCGGGGTGGATGGGGTTTCTGATTCGCCTCGTTATCGCCGTACTGGTGATGTCAGCCGTGCTGGTTGGCATGTTGCATATTATGCCGGAGTGGTCGCTGGGGACTATGCCGTGGCGTCTGCTTCGCCTGATGGCGGTGGTTGTGGCCGGCATTGCCGCCTACTTTGCCGCACTGGCGGTGATGGGCTTTAAAGTGAAAGAGTTTGCGCGCCGGACGGTGTAATCACGATGCCTGATGGCGCTTTGCTTATTCGGCCTACAGAACGCTGTAGGCTGAAAAAGGCGAAACGCCGCCATCTGGTAATCATCAAATAGAAAATTTTTTCCCGCCGCGAGAGGCAGAAGAGGGTTGACCGTTCGCGCCGTACAGCGACGGTTCCTGATAGGGCTTTAAAACCTCAAGCGCCTGTTGATTGCGCTGAATCTGATCTTCCAGCAGCCAGCCGTTGTGTTGGTTCAGATCGCGTAAGTGCTGCGTTTTATCGGTAATCGCTTTCCAGCGCTCGGCGACGTCATTATTCGCGCTATGCTGCGGGTCTTGTTCCAGCCGTCGCTGCTGTTCCAGATAATCCAGGGTCGCCAGCAGAGAACTCTTTTCTTCTGTAATACGCTGCAGCTGGCTACCGTTAATGTGGCCAACGGAAAGTTGTTGCTGTTCGGCATCCATTACCGTTTTCAGGTCATTCAGGACAGCCGTCATCTGATCGAGTATTTCTGACAAGCGCGTCATACGGTCAGTTACTCACTCTGGAGATAGCTCTGCGTCTCGCGGATCAGCGAGTCGGCGATTTTCCCCGTGTCCATCTTCAGCTCACCGTTACGAATAGCGGTTTTCAGTGCTTCAACACGTTCCATATTGATATCGTTCACGCCGGGCTGCATCAGTTTTGCCTGAGCATCGCTTAACGTCACGCTGGTGCTGGTTGCCGTCGAGGTTTTTTCCTGACGCGCTTTGAGGACCGGTGTATCCGTATTTTCACGCGCCTGAACGGTGCTAACGGGTTTCAAAGGTGAGGTACGGTCAATGCTCATTTTTATCATCCTCATCGAGGGGTTATGCTGTAGCGGCCAGCTATCATCGAATGTGTAATCACTATCGGCAGCCGCAACAAAATCTTTAACTCATTATAGGTTAATAAGAATATTCCCATCAGGATCGACTATGCCACTGACAATCTGACCCGATAACATTCTCACTCGTGCGTTCTGCGCGACCGCCGCATTGTTCAGCGCTTTACCTTCCGCATTGACGCTAAATCCATCGCCATTGGCAACGACCTGCACGCGCTGTCCGGCTTTAATGCGCCACGCCTGGCGCAACATATTGAGCTGGATGGCCTGTCCCGGCGCGAGATCGCGCAGGCTCACCGCATCCTGAACCTGGCTGATATCCAGCACGGTACGGGGGGGGAGCTGATCAAGGCGTCCGCGTTTTAGTGTGACGCTGGCCGGGCCAAGCGTGCCGCCACGCGCAACGGACGCGGCTGCGACTACGTAGTTTCCCGTCGCCTGCACGTTGACCTGCAGATAACGTTTTTCATTGGCGCAACGTGCCAGCACATTCACGTTTCCCCACAGTTTTGCCCCGGTCATGCTGAACGCCGGTGTGTCGCAATGCGGCAACAGGTTGGGGGGCGTTCGCACGGTCACGACCACATCATCGCTGAATCCGGCCAGACGCTGTCCGAACCAGTCGTTCAACTGCGCATTCAAATCCTGGGCCAGCGTCAGGGGACTGAACAGCAGCGCCAGCATGGCTAATCCACGTTTTAACGTTTGCATCGTCACCTCCCGCCGTTTTCGCAATGACAGGATTCTACCCGTGTGACGCAACCATCAACGCAATAAATAGCGACCCATTTTGCGTTTATTCCAGCGATAACGCGCGCGTAATGGGATTTAAGCTGTCGGCTGAATTTTGTCATCTGCGGAGGAGATATGCTCGATAAGCTCGACGCCGCCTTACGTTTTCAACAGGAAGCGCTGAATCTGCGCGCCCAACGGCAAGAGGTGTTGGCCGCTAACATTGCGAACGCCGATACGCCGGGGTATCAGGCGCGCGACATGGATTTTGCCAGTGAGTTAAAAAAAGTCATGGTGCGCGGACGGCAAGAAACCAGCGGTGTGTCGCTGGCATTAACCTCCGCACAGCATATTCCCGCCCAGGCCATCACCGCACCGTCTACGGATTTGCTCTACCGCATTCCCGACCAGCCTTCACTCGACGGCAATACCGTCGATATGGACCGGGAGCGCACGCAGTTTGCGGATAACAGCCTGAAGTACCAGATGAGCCTGACTGCCTTGAGTGGGCAGATTAAAGGCATGATGAACGTGCTACAGGGGGGGAACTAATCCGTGGCGCTGCTGAATATTTTTGATATTGCCGGTTCGGCATTAACGGCGCAGTCCAAGCGCCTTAACGTGGCCGCCAGTAATCTGGCCAACGCCGACAGCGTCACGGGACCGGATGGTCAACCGTATCGCGCAAAGCAGGTTGTCTTCCAGGTGGATGCCGCTCCCGGTGCAGTAACGGGGGGCGTGAAAGTGTCGGACGTCATTGAGAGCCAGGCGCCGGACAAACTGGTCTATGAACCCGGTAACCCGCTGGCCGATGCCAATGGCTACGTGAAGATGCCTAACGTCGATGTGGTCGGTGAGATGGTTAATACCATGTCAGCTTCCCGCAGCTATCAGGCGAACGTCGAAGTCCTCAACACCGTTAAAAGCATGATGCTTAAGACGCTGACACTGGGCCAGTAAAAGGAGACAGCCATGTCAATTGCGGTAAACGTTAACGATCCGACCAACACCGGTGTGAAAAGCAGCAGCAACGGGAGTTCCCTGTCGGGCAGCAATGCCGCCGATCTGCAAAGCAGCTTTCTGACGCTGCTGGTGGCGCAACTGAAAAACCAGGACCCGACCAACCCGATGCAGAACAACGAGCTGACCACACAGCTCGCGCAGATCAGTACCGTCAGCGGTATTGAGAAACTGAATACGACCCTGGGGTCGATCTCCGGACAGATCGACAACAACCAGTCACTACAGGCCAGTACGCTGATTGGTCATGGTGTGATGATCCCGGGTACCACCGTTCTGGCGGGCAAAGGCACCGAAGAGGGAGCCACCACCACCACCACGCCGTTTGGCGTTGAGCTGCAACAGCCGGCTGACAAAGTCACCGCCACCATTACCGACAAAGACGGCAAAGTGGTGCGCACAATTGAGATTGGCGCGCTGAAGGCGGGTGTTCATACCTTTACCTGGGACGGCACTCTGACGGATGGCACCACGGCGGTGAACGGCTCGTATAACGTGGCGATTCACGCCAGCAACGGCTCGACGCAACTGGTGGCGCAGCCCTTGCAGTTTGCGCTGGTACAAGGGGTGATTCGCAGCAATGGCGGTAACACCCTGGATCTGGGCACTTACGGAACCACCACCCTCGACGAAGTACGGCAGATAATCTAAGCCTTTACACTAATCAGGAGTCATCATGGCTTTTTCACAAGCGGTTAGCGGCCTGAATGCCGCAGCCACCAACCTCGATGTCATTGGTAACAACATCGCCAACTCCGCGACCTATGGTTTTAAATCCGGTGCGGCGTCTTTTGCGGATATGTTTGCCGGTTCTAAAGTCGGTCTGGGCGTAAAAGTCGCTGGCATTACTCAGGACTTTACTGATGGTACGACCACCAACACCGGTCGCGGTCTGGATGTCGCTATCAGCCAGAACGGTTTTTTCCGTCTGGTCGACAGCAATGGCTCAGTTTTCTACAGCCGTAACGGCCAGTTCAAACTGGATGAAAACCGTAACCTGGTCAACATGCAGGGCATGCAACTGACCGGCTATCCGGCAACGGGTACGCCGCCGACCATTCAGCAAGGGGCAAACCCGGGTCCGATCACCATCCCGAATACCCTGATGGGGGCGAAAAGCACCGACACGGCGGCAATGCAGATCAACCTGAACTCGACGGACAAGATTCCGGCGAACACGCCTTTCAAACCAACCGATGCTGACAGCTACAACAAACGTGCACCCGTGACGGTGTTCGACAGCCAGGGTAATCAACATGACATCAACCTGTTTTACGTTAAAACGGGTGATAACACATGGGATATCTGGACGCAGGATTCCAGCGTCGCCAACTCGCCGTTGGTGAAGTCCGCGCAGATGACATTCGACAAGAACGGCGGTCTGGATAACGTAAAAGAATATACTGAAGTTGCGCCTGTTCCACCTGCCACTGAACCAACCTGGACGCTTGGCGCGGCAAATGCCACACCGTCATTCTCCATTACTACCGGTACAGTCAATGGCGCGGTTCCTGCGACCTTCACCCTCAGCCTGCAAAACTCCATGCAGCAGAACACCGGGACTAACGCCGTTATCGCCACCACGCAGAACGGCTACAAGCCGGGCGATTTGGTTAGCTATCAGATTAACGACGATGGCACCGTCGTCGGAAACTACTCCAACGAACAGAAGCAGGTGCTGGGGCAGATCGTGCTGGCGAACTTTGCCAATAACGAAGGTCTGGCCTCTCAGGGCGATAACGTCTGGGCCGCCACGCAGGCGTCCGGTGTGGAACTGCTGGGAACGGCGGGAACGGGTAACTTCGGTAAGCTGACCAACGGTGCGCTGGAGTCTTCGAACGTGGATCTGAGTAAAGAACTGGTGAACATGATCGTCGCCCAGCGTAACTATCAGTCGAACGCGCAGACCATCAAGACCCAGGACCAGATCCTCAACACGCTGGTTAACCTGCGCTAAGCGCCTGACGGGATAACGTAATGGATCACGCAATCTATACCGCGATGGGGGCGGCCAGTCAGACGCTGAACCAACAGGCGGTGACGGCCAGCAACCTGGCCAACGCCTCGACGCCGGGATTTCGTGCACAGCTCAATGCGCTGCGCGCCGTCCCCGTCGAAGGACTGTCATTGCCGACGCGTACGCTGGTCACGGCGTCCACGCCGGGGGCTGATATGACGCCTGGCCAGATGGATTACACCTCGCGTCCGCTGGACGTGGCGTTACAGCAGGATGGCTGGCTGGCGGTACAGACCGCGAACGGCAGCGAAGGCTATACCCGTAACGGCAGCATTCAGGTGGATCCGACCGGACAGTTGACCATTCAGGGTCACCCGGTGATTGGTGAAGCCGGGCCGATTGCGGTGCCGGAAGGGTCGGAAATCACCATCGCGGCGGACGGCACCATCTCAGCGCTGAATCCCGGCGATCCGGCAAACACCATCGCGCCGGTGGGACGTCTGAAACTGGTGAAGGCTGAGGGGAATGAAGTGCAGCGTGGCGACGACGGGATGTTCCGTCTGACCGCTGCCGCACAGGCAACCCGTGGCCCGGTGCTGCAGGCCGATCCGACCATTCGCGTGATGTCGGGAGTACTGGAGGGGAGCAACGTCAATGCGGTGTCAGCGATGAGCGACATGATTGCCAGCGCCCGCCGTTTTGAAATGCAGATGAAGGTTATCAGCAGCGTGGATGACAACGCTGGTCGCGCTAACCAACTGCTGTCGATGACTTAATACAGGACACTTTATGATCAGTTCATTATGGATCGCCAAAACCGGCCTGGACGCGCAGCAAACCAACATGGATGTGATTGCCAACAACCTGGCAAACGTCAGCACCAATGGTTTTAAGCGTCAGCGCGCGGTGTTTGAAGATCTGCTTTATCAGACCATTCGTCAGCCTGGCGCTCAGTCTTCTGAGCAGACCACGCTGCCGTCCGGTCTGCAAATCGGTACCGGTGTGCGTCCGGTGGCGACCGAGCGTCTGCACAGCCAGGGCAACCTGTCGCAAACCAACAACAGTAAAGATGTCGCCATCAAAGGTCAGGGGTTCTTTCAGGTTCTGCTGCCGGATGGTACTTCTGCATATACCCGCGATGGATCATTCCAGGTCGATCAAAATGGTCAACTGGTGACGGCTGGCGGCTTCCAGGTTCAGCCAGCGATTACCATTCCGGCTAACGCCCTGAGCATCACCATCGGGCGTGACGGCGTGGTGAGCGTGACCCAACAGGGACAGGCGGCGCCCGTGCAGGTGGGGCAGCTTAATCTGACCACGTTCATGAACGATACCGGTCTGGAGAGCATTGGTGAAAACCTGTATACCGAGACCCAGTCTTCCGGCGCGCCGAATGAAAGCACGCCGGGTCTGAACGGGGCGGGCCTGTTGTACCAGGGCTATGTCGAGACCTCAAACGTCAACGTCGCGGAAGAGCTGGTCAATATGATTCAGGTTCAACGCGCTTACGAAATCAACAGCAAAGCGGTCTCAACGACCGATCAGATGCTGCAAAAACTGACGCAACTCTAAGGTGTTGTCCGGTGAGGCATTTGTCTCACCGGCACCCTGATTCAGAAGATAAAGGCAATGCTAAAAAACGCTGCGCACGCTTACCCGATCATGGCCCTGCTGGTGGTTTCACTGTCAGGATGTGCCTGGATTCCTTCCACTCCGCTCGTCCAGGGCGCGACCACGGCGCAGCCTGTTCCTGGCCCGACGCCGGTGGCAAATGGTTCGATTTTTCAGTCCGCGCAGCCAATCAACTATGGCTATCAGCCACTGTTTGAAGACCGTCGTCCGCGCAACATCGGCGATACGCTGACTATTGTGCTGCAGGAAAACGTCAGCGCCAGTAAAAGCTCTTCTGCCAACGCCAGCCGTGACGGCAAAACCAACTTTGGCTTTGATACCGTACCGCGCTATCTGCAAGGATTATTCGGCAATGCGCGAGCGGACGTCGAGGCGTCCGGCGGTAATACCTTTAACGGTAAGGGCGGGGCCAACGCCAGCAATACCTTTAGCGGCACGCTGACCGTGACCGTCGATCAGGTGCTGGTTAACGGCAATTTACATGTCGTGGGTGAGAAACAGATCGCCATCAACCAGGGCACTGAGTTCATCCGCTTCTCCGGGGTTGTGAATCCGCGCACCATCAGCGGCAGCAACTCCGTTCCGTCAACTCAGGTGGCGGATGCACGTATTGAATATGTCGGAAACGGCTACATCAACGAAGCGCAAAATATGGGCTGGCTCCAGCGTTTCTTCCTTAACCTGTCGCCGATGTAAGCGAGGTCTCCCATGTTGAAATCTGTAGTTGGACTGGTTCTGGTCCTCGTCGCCACGCTGGCGCATGCCGATCGTATCCGCGATCTGACCAGCGTGCAGGGCGTGCGCGAAAACTCGCTCATTGGCTACGGCCTGGTGGTGGGGCTGGACGGGACCGGTGACCAGACCACCCAGACGCCATTTACCACCCAGACCCTGAACAACATGCTCTCGCAGTTGGGTATTACCGTACCGACCGGGACGAACATGCAGTTGAAAAACGTCGCGGCGGTCATGGTAACCGCCTCCTTCCCGGCCTTTGGTCGTCAGGGACAAACCATCGACGTGGTGGTGTCTTCGCTGGGGAACGCGAAAAGTCTGCGCGGGGGGACGCTGTTGATGACGCCGTTGAAAGGGGTCGACAGCCAGGTGTATGCGCTGGCGCAGGGCAACATTTTAGTTGGTGGTGCCGGGGCGTCTGCGGGCGGCAGCAGCGTGCAGGTGAACCAGCTTAACGGCGGACGGATCACCAACGGGGCGACAATCGAGCGCGAGTTGCCCAGCCAGTTCGGCGCGGGTAATACGCTAAACCTGCAACTGAATAATGAAGACTTCACCATGGCGCAGCAGATTGCTGACACCATCAACCGGTCACGCGGCTTTGGCAGCGCCACCGCACTGGATGCGCGCACGATTCAGGTCCGCGTACCGAGCGGCAACAGCTCTCAGGTGCGCTTCCTGGCGGATATTCAGAACATGGAAGTGAACGTGACGCCACAGGATGCAAAAGTGGTGATCAACTCACGTACCGGTTCGGTGGTGATGAACCGCGAAGTGACGCTGGATAGCTGTGCTGTAGCGCAGGGGAATCTCTCCGTGACCGTTAACCGTCAGGCTAATGTCAGTCAACCGGATACGCCGTTTGGCGGGGGGCAGACGGTAGTGACACCGCAAACGCAAATCGATCTGCGTCAGAGCGGCGGTTCGCTGCAAAGCGTTCGTTCCAGCGCCAATCTGAACAACGTGGTCCGTGCGCTGAATGCGCTGGGGGCGACGCCGATGGATCTGATGTCAATTCTGCAGTCGATGCAGAGCGCCGGTTGCTTACGCGCGAAACTGGAAATCATCTGATGATTAGCGACAGCAAACTGATGGCCAGCGCCGCCTGGGATGCGCAATCGCTGAATGAATTGAAGGCGAAAGCCGGTCAGGATCCGGCGGCGAATATCCGCCCGGTGGCCCGCCAGGTGGAAGGCATGTTCGTCCAGATGATGCTGAAAAGCATGCGAGAAGCGCTGCCAAAAGATGGCGTCTTCAGCAGCGATCAAACGCGTCTGTATACCAGCATGTATGACCAGCAGATTGCGCAGCAGATGACCGCCGGAAAAGGTCTGGGGCTGGCGGAAATGATGGTCAAACAGATGACGCAGGGGCAGGCGCAGCCTACGGAAGAAACGCCGCAGGTGCCGATGAAGTTCCCGCTGGAAACGGTGACCAGTTACCAGAACCAGGCGCTGACGCAACTGGTGCGTAAAGCGATGCCGAAAACACCGCAGAGCAATGACGAACCGCTCTCCGGCGACAGCAAAGACTTCCTGGCACAACTGTCGCTGCCGGCCCGTCTGGCCAGTGAGCAGAGCGGCGTGCCACATCACCTGATTCTGGCGCAGGCGGCGCTGGAGTCAGGCTGGGGGCAGCGGCAAATTCGCCGGGAAAACGGCGAGCCGAGTTTCAACCTGTTTGGCGTGAAGGCCTCGGGTAACTGGAAGGGGCCGGTGACGGAAATCACCACGACCGAATATGAAAACGGCGAAGCGAAAAAGGTGAAGGCCAAATTCCGCGTGTACAGCTCGTACCTTGAAGCGTTGTCAGATTACGTCGGTCTGCTGACCCGCAATCCACGCTATGCGGCGGTGACCACGGCGGTTACCGCGGAACAGGGCGCGCAGGCACTGCAAAGCGCCGGTTATGCCACCGACCCGAACTATGCGCGTAAATTGACCAGTATGATCCAACAGCTGAAGTCGATGAGCGAGAAGGTGAGCAACGCCTACAACACGAATCTCGACAATCTCTTCTAAATGGCTCAAGTCCTGTGACCTGCTGCCGATAATAATCTGTAACTGAAGGATTAAAAGGAACTTCCATGTCCAGCTTGATTAATAACGCCATGAGCGGGCTGAGCGCGGCTCAGGCGGCGCTGAATACTGCCAGTAACAACATTTCCAGCTATAACGTTGCGGGCTATACCCGTCAGACGACCATTATGGCGCAAGCCAATAGCACGCTGGGTGCCGGCGGTTGGGTGGGCAATGGTGTTTATGTTTCCGGTGTACAGCGCGAATATGATTCGTTCATCACCAATCAACTGCGCGCGGCGCAGAACCAGAGTAGCGGGTTGACGACCCGTTATGAGCAGATGTCCAAAATCGACAACCTGCTGGCCAGCAAAACCAGCTCTGTCTCCTCGTCCATGCAGGATTTTTTCACCAGCCTGCAAACGCTGGTGAGTAACGCCGAAGACCCGGCGGCGCGCCAGACGCTGATTGGCAAAGCCAATGGGCTGGTTAACCAGTTTAAAACGACCGACCAGTATCTGCGCGATCAGGACAAGCAGGTCAATATCGCGATTGGTTCCAGCGTCGATCAGATCAACAACTACAGTAAGCAGATTGCCAGCCTGAACGACCAGATCTCGCGTCTGACCGGTGTGGGTGCCGGGGCATCGCCGAATAACCTGCTTGATCAGCGCGACCAGTTGGTCAGTGAGCTGAACAAAATTGTCGGCGTGGAAGTCAGCGTTCAGGACGGCGGTACCTATAACATCACGATGGCGAACGGCTATTCACTGGTGCAGGGAAGTAATGCCCGTCAGTTAGCGGCGGTACAGTCGCAGTCCGACCCTTCACGAATCACCGTTGCCTATGTCGATTCCATCGCGGGCAACATCGAAATTCCGGAAAAACTGATCACGACCGGTTCGCTCGGTGGTCTGCTGACCTTCCGTTCCCAGGATCTGGATCAGACGCGCAACACGCTGGGACAACTGGCGCTGGCGTTCGCCGATGCGTTTAACCAGCAGCACCGGGAAGGGTATGATGCGAACGGCAATAATAATGTCGATTTCTTCAGCATCGGCGACCCGGCAGTGTATGGAAATAGCAAGAATACCGGCAGCATCAGCGCGACCGTTAAGACCGCCTCAGAGGTTCAGGCGACTGACTATAAAGTGGTTTATGACGGAGCGAAATGGCAGGTGACGCGTCTTGCGGATAACACCTCTTTTGAAGCGACCGAAAACGCGGGCAAACTGACCTTTGATGGCCTGGAGATCAACATCGATGTTGGCCCTGCTAAAAATGACAGCTTCATCGTCAAGCCGGTCAGCGACGCCATCATCAATATGGGCGTTCTGGTGACCAACGAATCGCAAATTGCGATGGCGAAGGACGCAACGGCCGGTGAAAGCGACAACCGTAATGGTCAGGCATTGCTGGATTTGCAAAAGGACAGCACAACGGTAGGTGGTTCAAAATCGTTTAACGACGCCTACGCTACGCTGGTCAGCAACGTGGGCAGCAAAACCGCAACGCTGAAAACCAGCAGCACCACCCAGGGCAACGTGGTGACGCAGTTGAGCAATCAGCAACAGTCCATTTCCGGCGTTAACCTTGACGAAGAGTACGGCAACCTGCAACGCTTCCAGCAGTATTATCTGGCCAATGCCCAGGTGTTGCAAACCGCCAACTCTCTGTTTGATGCACTGCTGAGTATTCGCTAAGGGAGCAGGAAACGATGCGTATCAGTACCCAAATGATGTACCAGCAGAACATGCGTGGTATCACCAATTCCCAGGCGGAGTGGATGAAATACGGTGAGCAGATGTCGACGGGGAAGCGGGTAATTAATCCGTCTGACGATCCTATCGCCGCATCCCAGGCCGTGGTGTTGTCACAGGCGCAGTCGGAGAACAGCCAGTTCGCCCTGGCGAGGACTTTCGCCACGCAGAAGGTTTCGCTGGAAGAGAACGTGTTAAACCAGGTGACGACGGCGATACAAAGCGCACAAGAAAAAATCGTCAGCGCCGGTAACGGAACGCTGAGTGATGATGACCGCGCCTCGCTGGCGACGGACTTACAGGGTATCCGCGATCAGTTGATGAACCTGGCAAACAGTACCGACGGTAACGGTCGCTATATTTTTGCCGGTTATAAAACGGAAACGGCTCCGTTTGCTCAGGCTGACGGTACCTACAACGGCGGTACGGAGAACATCACTCAGCAGGTGGATGCCTCCCGTTCGATGACCATCGGCCACACCGGCAACAAAATTTTCGACAAGATCACCAGTAATGCGGTTCCGGAACCGAACAACGGGACGTCCGAAACCAACCTGTTCAAAATGCTGGATTCGGCGATTGCCTCATTGAATTCCCCTGTGGGTGACGATGCGACGCTGAAAGAACAGGCAAAAGCGGTGATTGATAAAACCAACCGTGGTCTGAAAAACTCGCTTAATAATGTACTGAGCGTGCGTGCGGAACTGGGGACGCAACTGAAGGAACTGGAGAGTCTGGACTCGCTGGGCACCGATCGCGCACTAGGACAAACGCAGCAGATGAGTAATCTGGTGGATGTGGACTGGAACGCGGCCATTTCATCGTACGTCATGCAGCAGGCGGCGCTCCAGGCCTCTTATAAAGCCTTTACCGATATGCAGGGGATGTCGCTATTCCAGCTCAACCGCTAATACCGATTTGAAACATATCATGAAACTGGGTATGTTTTATCTGCCCGCTCCCTCTCACCCCGGAGCGGGCATTTTTTTGTCGGTTACACGCTAACCCTCAGAGGGGCAGAGGAACGCTTTCCCGCCAGTCTGATGATCAGCGCAAGGGTGCCACTGAGGGTGGCCAGCGTGACGACGCCTTGCCAGTTTGCCAGCGCATACACCTGACTGCCGAGCACCGAGCCCAGCGCCATGCCAATGAATATGACGCTGAACAGTAGTGCATTCAGACGCCCCCTGGCCTGCGGTTCGAGGCTATAGACCAGATTCTGGTGCGCCACCAGGCTCGATTGCAGTCCCAGGTCAAAGCCGACGGCGGAGAGCGCAATCAGCAACCACTGCGCGTGCACGGGCAACGCGGGTAACAGGAACATCAGCGCAAAAGAAACGGTCACCAGCAATGCCCCCAGTTGCGTCACTTTTTCTGCGCCTATCTTATCTGCCAGATGACCGGCCAACGGTGCAGCCAGCGCTCCGGCAGCCCCGGCGATACCAAATGCCCCCGCGGCGGCGCTGCCCATCTGATAGTTTTCTGCCAGCATCACGGCCAGCGTTGACCAGAACGCGCTGAACGCGACGGACAGAAAACCTTGCGCCAGGGCGGCACGACGTAGTGCCGGGTAGCGACACCATAACTGCGCCAGGCTCACCATCAGTGCGGGATAACTCAGCGTGGAATGGGCTGTAAATGCGGGCAGGACTTTCCACAGCAATACGCCGACAAGGGCAATACTGAGCGCGGCGAGTTGATACATTGCCCGCCAGCCAAAGGCTTCTCCGACCAGACCACTCACGGTGCGTGACAATAAAATGCCCAGCAGCAGGCCGGTCATCACTGTCCCGACCGTTTTTCCCTGTTTGCCCTCTGGGGCGAGAATCGCCGCCGCCGGGACGATATCCTGCGCCATCGTCGCGGCCATCCCCAGCAACAGGCTTACGGTCAGCAGAGAATGCACCTGGCCTGTGACGCTACAGGCCAGCAGCAACAGGGCGAGCGCGGCGCTTTTCATCAGAATGAGCCAGCGCCGATCGTAACGGTCGCCGAGCGGCAATAAAAACAGGATCCCTAACGCATAGCCGGCCTGCGTTAACGTGGGCACCAGTCCCATGCCGGTGATGCTGAGCGCCAAATCGGCCCCCATTAGCGGTAACAACGGTTGTGCATAGTAGATGGCGGCAACGCTGAAGCCTGCGCCCAGCGCCAGAACAAAGATCAGCCAACGAGACGGTGTGTGCATTTCAAAATCCTCAATCACAGGTGTGAGGCTATTTTTCTCTGAATGGCGGTGGTCTGGTAGTCAGCGAAGTGGTAAAACGATTATACGTAAAGCGTATGAGCATCGAATGAATGAAAAAGAATGAGCGTATAGACAGGGTGGAACTGATGCGAACGTTTGTGCGCATCGTGGAGGCCGGATCGTTGTCAGCTGCCGCTCGTCAGTTGAACACGACCCAGGCGACAATCAGTCGGCGGTTGCAGTCGCTGGAGGCGATGCTGGGGGTAAAACTGGTCTTACGTACCACGCACGCCATGAAGCTAACGGACGACGGCGAGCGCGGATACCAGCACGCCAAACATATCATTGACGCCTGGCTGGCACTGGAGGACGGACTCAACGTCACGGAAGATGAGCCCGTCGGGACATTGCGGGTGCGGGCTCCGCATGCTTTTGGTCAGCAGCAGCTTCTCACGCCGTTACTGCACTTTTTAGCGCGCTACCCCAATCTGTCGGTGGAGTGGATGCTCAACGATAAAACGGTCGATTTTCTCAGCGACAATATCGACTGCGCGATCCGCGTGGGCGCGGAGGTCGATCCGGCAACGGTTTCGGTGCTGCTAGCGGAAGTGCCGCGTAGCGTGGTCGCTTCACCGGCGCTGCTGGCGCAATTTGCAACGATCGCGGTGCCAGAACAGCTATCGTCGCTGCCCTGGATTGCCGTCAACACCTTCTATCAACACAACGTCTCACTTAGCCATCAGCACAGTCGGGAACCGGTGACCTTTCCGATCACGCCGCGACTGAGTACCGACAGTATCTACGTAGCGCGCAATGCAGCGCTGGCGGGGTTAGGCGTGGTGGTGGTGTCAAGCTGGACGGTGACCGAGGATATCGCGCAAGGACGACTCGTCGAGCTGGTTCCTGACTGGCAGGCCGCTCCTTTGCCAGTACACCTGGTCTATCCCTGGGCGCGTTATTATCCCACTCGCCTGCGTAAGTTTCTGGAATTGATGAAAAAGGTGATGCCGGAACTGGCGGGAATGCGCCGACCTGAAGGGGAATAAAAAAGCCGACCCTGAGGTCGGCTTTTTACGCTATCGATTTTACTCGACAGGCTGAGGACGAGTCGGTCCAGCAGAGGCACTGTGCGAGGCAGTGTGACCACCTGCGGCGCCTTTACCATCAAAGGCGAAAGCAGGGCGCTGCCAGTCACTGTGGCGTGGCGCTTCAGGCACATATTCCGGCGCTGGCGCACGGGTCATCGGTGCGGTTGCGTGGCTGTGCTCAGCAACAGATTCTGCCACGACTGGCGCTGCGGCTTCTGCGACCGGTGCAACGACAACGGGTTCGGATACTGGCGCAGGCGCTGTGGGGGCTTCAACGATCACTGGCGCTGCAACCGGTTCTGCAATGACTTCAGGCTCCGCAACCACTTCAGGTTCAACGGCGACAGGTTCAGCCGCAACCACGTCAGGCACGACAGTCATTGTTTCAGGCTCGACCGTAACCACGTCTGGTGTCTCTTCAACGACCGGAGCGGTTTCCTGCGTTTCAGCGACAGGCTCTGCCTGAGCGGCAACCTCTTCGGCGACCGGCACATCGGCGTCGGCAATCACCTGCGGCTGTTCAACCACCGGGGCGGCAATAACTTCCGGATGCGTCGTTTCAACCACGGCTTCAGCCTGAACCGGCGCTTCTGCTACCGTTTCAACGACAGTTTCAACGGCGGGTTCGACTGCGGAAACAGCTTCAACGGCGGCTGCCACGGCTTGCGGTTCGGTCACAACAGGCTGGGCCTGTACCTGTTCGATTTCCTGTGCTTCTGGCTGCGCATCCTGAGGACGGGCTACCGGGTAGCGGACCACACTTTGCCGGACGCCATTTCTGGCGAGGCGCAGGCGACAGTCAGCGGCATCGGCGACTGCAGTGGGTAACGTTCGTCACGATAACGACGACGACGCTGGCCGCTCACACGCAGATGACGTGGGGAACGACGCGAACGACGCGGCATACCGGCGTTATCACGTGCTTCACCATTGTCATCCTGCTCTGGGGTTGCTTCTGTCACGACAGGCAGCGGCACTTTCACCAGTTCAGTGCTTTGCGCTGGCGCAGCCTGTGCTGCAACTGGTGCGACAACGTTCTCTTCCGTGGTGGCGGTTTCTACCTCTGCCACTTCTGAGGCCTGGTCGTGGTAACGAACTTTCTGGTTCAGCTGACGCTGTTTACGGCGCGGCTGAGCCTGACGAACGCGCTCTTCCTGTTCGGTCTCTGGAGTCTGCTGCTCATCAAGATTCAGCGCTTTTACTTCCTGCTGAGCCTGACGTTTATCATCACTGCGACGGCGGTTACGTTCGCGACGTGGCTGCTGCTGCTGCTCATCACCAGACTTTGCTTTATCCGCTACGTCGGTCGCTTGCTGACGGTTATCACGGTTTTCGGCATTCTGCTGCGCATTACGGCGGTTACGGCGATTCTCGTCGCGGTTCTCGCCATTTTCTGAACGTTCGCCACGGTTATCGCGGTTGTCACGACGTTCGTTGCGATCGTTACGGTCACGACGGTTGTTCTGGCGTTTACGGCGATCCTGCTGACGCTCCGGCTTCTCCGCGGCTTTCGGCGCTGGCTGCTCGGCAGGTTTCACTTCTTCACTACCGCTGAACAGCGATTTCAGTGCGCCAAAGAAACGGCTCAGCAGCCCCGGCTCTGCCGGAGCGGCTGGCGCAACGGCGGCCTTCGGCGCAGCGGCTTTCACTGGCGGTTCGGCAGGCGTTGGCGCAGGCGGAACTTCTGGCATCGCGAAGGTGGCAAGAGCGGGCTGCTCAGGACGTTTACGCTCGGCGAACTCTTCTTCAGACGGTAACGCCATCGCTTCTTCATGCAGCTTCGGCAGCATGTAGCTCAGAGTCGGCGTCTCTTCACCTTTACGCACGCGCAGTACGGAGTAGTGCGGCGTCTCCATTTGATCGTTAGGTACGATCACGCAACGCACGCCATCCTGTCGGGTTTCAATCGCATTAACGGCAGTACGTTTTTCGTTGAGCAGATAGGAGGCAATTGGCACTGGGACAATCGCGTGGACTTCCTGAGTATTCTCTTTCAGCGCTTCTTCTTCAATCAGACGCAGAATAGACAGGGACAGCGACTCGTTATCACGCACGGTGCCGGTACCGCTACAGCGTGGGCAGACGTGATGGCTGGACTCGCCCAGCGACGGGCTCAGGCGCTGACGGGACATTTCCAGCAGGCCGAAGCGTGAAATATGGCTGATCTGGATACGCGCACGATCCTGGCGGACCGCTTCACGCAGACGGTTTTCCACCGCACGCTGATGGCGTACCGGGGTCATATCAATGAAGTCGATAACGATCAGGCCGCCGAGGTCACGCAGGCGCAACTGACGGGCGATCTCATCGGCCGCTTCCAGGTTAGTGTTGAACGCCGTTTCTTCAATATCGCCGCCGCGGGTTGCGCGAGCGGAGTTAATGTCGATGGCGGTTAACGCTTCGGTGCTGTCGATAACGATAGAGCCGCCGGAAGGCAGACGCACTTCACGCTGGAACGCGGATTCAATCTGCGACTCGATCTGATAGTGGCTGAACAGCGGGATTTCACCGGTGTAAAGTTTGATTTTGCTGCTGAAATCCGGACGACCTAACGCCGCAATATGCTGGCGCGCCAGTTCGAGCACTTTCGGGTTATCGATAAGGATTTCACCGATATCCTGACGCAGATAGTCGCGGAAGGCGCGAACAATCACGTTGCTCTCCTGATGGATCAGGAACGGAGCAGGGCGGCTTTCCGCGGCTTTCTGAATGGCTTCCCAGTGTTTCAGACGGAAGCTTAAGTCCCACTGCAGCGCTTCGGCAGATTTGCCTACGCCCGCAGTACGTACAATAAGACCCATGCCATCAGGCAGTTCAAGGCTTGCCAGCGCTTCTTTCAGCTCGGTACGGTCGTCGCCTTCGATGCGACGAGAGATACCCCCCGCACGCGGGTTGTTTGGCATCAGAACCAGATAGCTGCCCGCCAGGCTGATAAAAGTGGTCAGGGCAGCGCCTTTGTTGCCACGTTCTTCTTTATCAATCTGAACAATAACTTCCTGGCCTTCGCGCAGCACATCTTTGATGTTTGGACGACCATGAGCGTTGTAATTAGCGGGGAAATATTCGCGGGCAATTTCTTTTAACGGGAGGAAACCGTGACGTTCAGCGCCGTAATCAACAAAAGCCGCTTCCAGACTCGGTTCAATACGGGTAATTTTGCCTTTATAGATGTTCGCTTTTTTCTGTTCATGTCCAGGACTTTCAATATCCAGGTCGTACAGACGCTGCCCATCTACAAGGGCAACACGCAACTCTTCCTGCTGAGTTGCGTTGATTAACATTCTTTTCATCGTAACTTACTCATTATTCTTACATTGACGACTAAGCTGCGGGCAGAGTATTGCCTTTCCGGGTGTGAACCGATGGCCTCGTGTCTATTCGCGTCGCCAACCTCACGGTTATCGTCAGCTCAAAGAGGCGCAGAGTGTCGGTTGCCTGCATTTCATACGGAAACGCAGCGCAATTATCAGGGGAACCGCCTGGGTATTACTCTCCAGAGAAGATCCGATCTACCGGTAAGGACTGCAACCCGCAGCCCGCTAACTGTCTGAAAGATCAATACGTCTTACGCCATTGCTGCGTGGATGATCGTCCGGACAAAATTGGGTCTTTCCGTAAAATTCCTTGTTTTAACAAGATTCAGCACGGAAGCGGTGACATTATTCCACTGCTAACCTTGTTATAGCAAGATGACTTTTACCATTTATCACCCGCTTACTCACAGTTTTTTCACTTATGCGCGGTGATTGGTTTAATAACCACCAAATCAGTCATGAAACACGTGAGTGACGAAGGATAAAGATAAATATAAGCATAGAAAAATGAGTGGCGCTAATCCTTGTGGCTATTTAGAATCGGCCCCCATGAAAACAGAGACTCCATCCGTAAGAATTGTTGCTATTACTGCTGACGAAGCGGGGCAACGCATTGATAATTTTTTGCGCACACAGCTCAAAGGTGTGCCGAAAAGTATGATTTATCGCATTTTGCGTAAAGGCGAAGTGCGGGTGAATAAAAAACGCATCAAACCCGAATACAAACTGGAAGCGGGTGATGAAGTGCGCATTCCGCCGGTTCGCGTGGCGGAGCGTGAAGAAGAGGCCGTCTCGCCGCATCTGCAAAAAGTGGCGGCGCTGGCGGACGTTATCCTTTATGAAGACGACCATATTCTGGTGCTGAACAAGCCGTCGGGAACCGCGGTGCATGGCGGCAGCGGGTTAAGCTTTGGCGTGATTGAAGGGTTACGTGCGCTGCGTCCTGAGGCGCGTTTTCTTGAGCTGGTACACCGTCTTGACCGCGATACGTCGGGCGTGTTGTTGGTCGCGAAGAAACGTTCAGCACTGCGTTCGCTACATGAGCAACTGCGCGAGAAGGGGATGCAAAAAGATTATCTCGCCCTGGTGCGCGGGCAATGGCAGTCGCATGTCAAAACGGTACAGGCACCGTTATTGAAGAACATTCTGCAAAGCGGCGAGCGTATTGTGCGGGTGAATCAGGAAGGCAAACCGTCGGAAACGCGTTTTAAGGTGGAAGAACGTTACGCGTTCGCCACGCTGGTTCGCTGTAGCCCGGTGACGGGCCGCACACACCAGATTCGCGTGCACACTCAGTACGCGGGTCATCCGATTGCTTTTGACGATCGCTACGGTGACCGCGAGTTCGATAAGCAACTGGCAGGGACCGGATTGTCGCGTCTGTTCCTGCATGCAGCAGCACTGAAATTTACCCACCCGGGTACGGGTGAGGTGCTGCGCATTGAAGCGCCGATGGACGACCAACTGAAGCGCTGTTTACAGGTGTTACGTAAGCCGGCCTGATGCGCATTTATCGCGCTAAACCTGCCGGATAAGACGACTACGTCGCCATCCGGCAGGTTTACGCCTGAAGGCGTTGTATTCTCCCGCCTACTGGATAGTGCCATTAATCAGGTTTTCAGCGGGTTCATCTCTTCCCGACGTAACATCTGGCACAGTGCGATCAGCGGTAAACCAATCAGCGTGTTTGGGTCTCGCCCCTCTAAGCGCTCAAAGAGCGCAATCCCCAGACCTTCGCTTTTAAAACTCCCTGCGCAGTGCAGCGGGCGTTCTTTACGCACGTAGTCTTCAATTTCCGCTTCACTGAGATGGCGGAAGTGAACGTCAAAGGGTTCCACCTCGGTCTGTAAATGTCCCGTCGCGGAGTTATACAGCGCCAGACCGGTATAGAACGTAATGATATTGCCGCTGGCTTTGGCTAACTGTTGGCAGGCTTTCTCTTCTGTTAAGGGCTTACCGGCGATTTCGCCATCCAGTACGCATACCTGATCGGAACCAATAATAAGATGAGACGGAAAGCGGTGAGCCAGCGATTGCGCTTTCTCTTGCGCCAGTCGGTTGACTAAGTGGCGAGGACTCTCTCCGGGCATCGGCGTTTCGTCAACCTCAGGGGCCGCGCATTCAAAGGGCATCGCCAGTTTTTCCAGCAGGGCGCGGCGCCAGGGAGATGTGGAGGCAAGAATGAGATTAGGCATATTTTTTCCACCAGATATAGCGTATTGATGAGAGCCATTTTAAACTATGCTCTTCGTCCTTCAGGCGTGCCGTTGTGGCGTCTCCTGAGCGAAAATAAGTCTGTAAACCGCAATGTGTGCGAATTATTGGCAAAAGGCAACCGCAGGCTGCCTTTTTCTTTGACTATATGACGTTACAAAGTTAATATGCGCGCCCTATGCAAAAGGTAAAATTACCCCTGACTCTTGATCCGGTTCGTACGGCTCAAAAACGCCTCGATTATGAAGGTATCTATACTTCTGATCTGGTAGAGCGCGTCGCCGATTCTGTAGTCAGTGTGGACAGTGATGTGGAATGCGCCATGTCGTTTGCTATCGATAACCAACGTCTTGCCGTGATTACCGGTGATGCGAAGGTTTCGGTAACGCTCGCATGTCAGCGTTGCGGGAAGCCGTTTCCTCATCATGTTCACACAACGTATTGTTTCAGTCCGGTTCGTTCCGACGAACAGGCTGAAGCACTCCCGGAAGCGTATGAGCCGATTGAGGTTAACGAATTCGGTGAAATCGATCTGCTTGCAATGGTGGAAGATGAAATTATCCTCTCCTTGCCGGTAGTTCCGGTGCATGATTCTGAACACTGTGAAGTGTCCGAGGCGGACATGGTCTTTGGTGAACTGCCTGATGAAGCGCAAAAACCAAACCCATTTGCCGTATTAGCCAGCTTAAAGCGTAAGTAATTGAGGAGTAAGGTCCATGGCCGTACAACAGAATAAACCAACCCGTTCCAAACGTGGCATGCGTCGTTCTCATGACGCTCTGACCGCAGTCACCAGCCTGTCTGTAGACAAAACTTCTGGTGAAAAACACCTGCGTCACCACATCACCGCCGACGGTTACTACCGTGGCCGCAAGGTAATCGCTAAGTAATCACGCGTTACTCAACGAATTTTACGTAGCAGGCAGGCTGTTAATGCCTCTTTCGCGTAAGAAACGAAGAGAAACCGTGTGATGAAGCTTAGTGAGGAAATTCCCCGTTGCTGCGGGGAAATACCAAACCAGGCGGCGAAACGACTTTGACACGTCTAACCCTGGCGTTAGATGTCATGGGGGGTGATTTTGGCCCTTCCGTGACAGTGCCTGCAGCATTGCAGGCACTGAATTCTAATTCACAACTCACACTTCTTTTAGTCGGGGATCCCGATACTATCACGCCATTACTTGCTAAAGCTGACTTTGAACAACGTTCGCGTCTGCAGATTATCCCTGCACAGTCAGTTATCGCCAGTGATGCCCGGCCTTCGCAGGCAATCCGCGCCAGTCGCGGGAGCTCAATGCGTGTGGCGCTGGAACTCGTGAAGGAAGGGCGAGCACAAGCCTGCATCAGCGCTGGAAATACCGGTGCGCTGATGGGACTTGCAAAATTATTGCTCAAACCGCTCGACGGTATTGAGCGTCCTGCGCTGGTGACGGTTTTGCCGCATCAGCAGAAAGGGAAGACGGTGGTCCTCGATCTGGGGGCGAACGTCGATTGCGACAGCAAGATGCTGGTGCAATTTGCCATTATGGGCTCGGTGCTTGCGGAAGAAGTGGTCGGTATTAACAACCCTCGTGTGGCCTTGCTCAACATTGGTGAAGAAGAAACCAAGGGGCTCGACAGCATTCGGGATGCCTCTGTGGTGCTAAAAACGATCCCTTCCATCAATTACATCGGCTATCTTGAAGCCAATGAGTTATTGACGGGGAAAACGGATGTGCTGGTATGTGACGGTTTTACAGGCAATGTCACATTAAAGACGATGGAAGGTGTTGTCAGAATGTTCCTTTCACTGCTGAAATCTCAGGGTGAGGGTAAAAAACGGTCGTGGTGGCTGCTGATATTAAAACGTTGGTTACAAAAAAGCCTGGCGAGGCGATTCAGTCACCTCAACCCCGACCAGTATAATGGCGCCTGTCTGTTAGGATTGCGCGGCACGGTGATAAAAAGTCATGGTGCGGCCAATCAGCGAGCGTTTACCGTCGCGATTGAACAGGCAGTGCAGGCGGTGCAGCGACAAGTTCCTCAGCGAATTGCCGCTCGCCTGGAATCTGTATACCCAGCTGGATTTACAATGCTGGATGCTGGTAATGGCGACACATCGCAGCCACACTGATTACGGTGTGGCGTGAGAGCCCCAGCATCTTAGCCGTTGTAATGCGCGGTATATAACCAAAAAGTGACTGAGCGTACATGTATACAAAGATTATTGGTACTGGCAGCTATCTGCCTGAACAGGTGCGGACTAACGCCGATCTGGAAAAAATGGTCGATACGTCTGACGAGTGGATTGTCACCCGTACAGGTATTCGTGAACGCCATATTGCTGCGCCGAATGAAACCGTCTCAACGATGGGTTTTACGGCGGCTCAACGCGCGCTGGAAATGGCGGGCATTGATAAAGAACAGATCGGCTTGATTGTGGTAGCGACCACCTCAGCGACACATGCATTCCCCAGCGCAGCATGCCAGATTCAGAACATGCTGGGCATCAAAGGCTGCCCGGCGTTTGACGTCGCCGCAGCCTGTGCCGGCTTTACTTACGCATTAAGCGTCGCTGATATGTACGTTAAAACGGGTGCGGTCAAATACGCGCTGGTGGTTGGTTCCGATGTTCTGGCCCGCACCTGCGATCCAACCGATCGTGGCACAATCATTATTTTTGGCGATGGTGCCGGTGCCGTGGTACTGAGCGCCTCTGACAAGCCGGGCATCATCTCTACCCATCTGCATGCTGATGGCCGCTATGGCGAACTGCTGACGCTGCCGAATGCCGATCGCGTGAATCCGGAAAATTCGATTCATTTGACGATGGCAGGCAACGAAGTGTTCAAAGTGGCTGTTACCGAACTTGCACACATTGTCGACGAGACACTGGCGGCCAATAACCTGGATCGTTCAGAACTTGACTGGCTGGTTCCGCATCAGGCTAACCTACGTATCATCAGCGCGACGGCCAAAAAACTGGGCATGTCGATGGACAATGTGGTGGTGACTCTGGACAGACATGGCAACACGTCTGCGGCCTCCGTTCCTTGCGCGCTGGATGAAGCCGTGCGTGACGGACGTATCAAAGAAGGTCAGCTTGTGTTGCTTGAAGCCTTTGGCGGTGGATTCACCTGGGGCTCCGCGCTGGTTCGTTTCTAGTATAAGGATTTAAACATGACGCAATTCGCATTTGTGTTCCCTGGACAGGGTTCCCAGACCGTTGGGATGTTAGCCGATATGGCGGCAAGCTATCCCATCGTCGAAGAGACGTTTGCCGACGCTTCTGCGGCGCTGGGCTATGACCTGTGGGCGCTGACTCAACAGGGGCCGGCTGAAGAACTGAACAAGACCTGGCAGACGCAGCCTGCGCTGTTAGCCGCGTCCGTTGCGCTGTATCGCGTCTGGCAACAGCAGGGCGGTAAAGCGCCTGTGCTGATGGCGGGTCATAGCCTTGGTGAATACTCTGCGCTGGTTTGCGCCGGTGTCATTAATTTTGCTGACGCAGTGCGTCTGGTTGAGCTGCGTGGTAAATTCATGCAGGAAGCCGTTCCGGAAGGCACAGGCGGTATGTCTGCTATCATCGGTCTCGATGATGCGTCCATTGCAAAAGCGTGCGAAGAAGCCGCAGAAGGCCAGGTGGTCTCGCCGGTGAACTATAACTCACCGGGACAGGTCGTTATCGCCGGGCATAAAGAAGCCGTTGAGCGTGCTGGTGCCGCCTGTAAAGCCGCCGGTGCAAAACGTGCGCTGCCGTTACCGGTGAGCGTACCGTCTCACTGTGCGCTGATGAAGCCAGCAGCGGAAAAACTGGCAGCAGAATTAGCGAAAATTACCTTTAACGCGCCATCTGTACCGGTTATCAACAACGTGGACGTGAAATGTGAAACTGACGCAGACGCCATTCGCGATGCGTTGGTGCGCCAGTTGTACAGTCCGGTACAGTGGACGAAGAGCGTTGAATTAATGGCGTCTCAGGGTGTCGAGCACCTGTATGAAGTGGGACCAGGTAAAGTGCTTACGGGCCTGACGAAACGTATTGTTGATACCCTGACTGCCTCGGCTCTGAACGAACCGGCGGCAATGTCGGCGGCACTTGCGCAATAAAAGAGGAACACCATGAGTTTTGAAGGAAAAATCGCGCTGGTTACCGGTGCAAGTCGTGGCATTGGCCGCGCAATTGCAGAGACGCTTGTTGCCCGTGGCGCGACCGTTATCGGTACCGCGACCAGCGAAAGTGGCGCTCAGGCCATCAGCGATTACTTAGGTGCTAAAGGTAAAGGTCTGATGTTGAATGTGACTGATCCAGCATCTATCGAATCTGTTCTGGAAAAAATTCGCGCAGAATTTGGTGAAGTGGATATCCTGGTCAATAATGCCGGTATCACACGTGATAACCTGCTGATGCGAATGAAAGATGATGAGTGGAACGATATTCTCGAAACCAATCTTTCATCTGTTTTCCGCCTGTCAAAAGCGGTAATGCGCGCTATGATGAAAAAGCGTCATGGACGTATTATCACTGTCGGTTCTGTGGTTGGTACCATGGGAAATGCGGGTCAGACAAACTACGCTGCGGCGAAAGCGGGTCTGATCGGCTTCAGTAAATCGCTGGCACGCGAAGTTGCGTCCCGCGGTATTACAGTGAACGTTGTTGCTCCGGGCTTTATTGAAACGGACATGACGCGTGCGCTGACTGATGAGCAGCGTGCGGGTACGTTGGCGGCAGTTCCTGCAGGTCGTCTTGGCGATCCGAAAGAGATCGCCAGTGCGGTTGCATTTTTAGCCTCTGACGAAGCAGGTTACATCACGGGTGAGACTTTGCACGTCAACGGCGGGATGTATATGGTTTAACCACGAGATACGCAAAATCATCCAAATTGTATCAAGGCGGCAAGACCGAAAAGCCGGCGAGCATAGATGACTATGTGACCAGAGTTTGAGGATGCAGCCAACACAGAGACAATTTGAAGGATAAAGCGTAGAAAAATATTTGCGTTATTATAGGTCTTGGCCTCAAAATAACGTAAAATCGTGGTAAGACCTGCCGGGATTTAGTTGCAAATTTTTCAACATTTTATACACTACGAAAACCATCGCGAAAGCGAGTTTTGATAGGAAATTTAAGAGTATGAGCACTATCGAAGAACGCGTTAAGAAAATTATCGGCGAACAGCTGGGCGTTAAGCAGGAAGAAGTTACCAACAATGCTTCTTTCGTTGAAGACCTGGGCGCAGATTCTCTTGACACCGTTGAGCTGGTAATGGCTCTGGAAGAAGAGTTTGATACTGAGATTCCGGACGAAGAAGCTGAGAAAATCACCACCGTTCAGGCTGCCATTGATTACATCAACGGCCACCAGGCGTAAGTGAACATCTCCAGGCGGTCATTCGACCGCCTGAGTTTTATCTTTTTGTCCCACTTGAATCAATTATCCCTCCCTGGAGGACAACCGTGTCTAAGCGTCGTGTAGTTGTGACCGGACTGGGCATGTTGTCTCCTGTCGGCAATACCGTAGAGTCTACCTGGAAAGCTCTCCTTGCCGGTCAGAGTGGCATCAGCCTGATCGACCATTTCGATACTAGCGCCTATGCAACGAAATTTGCTGGCTTAGTAAAGGATTTTAACTGTGATGACATTATCTCGCGCAAAGAACAGCGCAAGATGGATGCCTTCATTCAATATGGAATTGTCGCTGGCGTTCAGGCCATGCAGGATTCTGGCCTTGAAGTAACGGAAGAGAACGCATCCCGTATTGGCGCCGCTATTGGCTCCGGTATCGGCGGTCTCGGACTGATTGAAGAAAACCACAGTTCTCTGGTGAACGGTGGACCGCGTAAAATCAGCCCATTCTTCGTTCCGTCGACGATTGTTAACATGGTGGCGGGTCACCTGACCATCATGTATGGCCTGCGTGGGCCAAGCATCTCTATCGCGACCGCCTGCACCTCAGGCGTACATAACATCGGTCATGCCGCGCGTATCATTGCATACGGCGATGCGGACGCGATGATCGCGGGCGGTGCTGAAAAAGCCAGTACGCCACTGGGCGTAGGCGGCTTTGGCGCAGCACGTGCGTTGTCTACCCATAACGATAACCCGCAAGCGGCAAGCCGCCCGTGGGACAAAGAGCGAGATGGCTTTGTTCTGGGCGACGGTGCAGGCATAGTGGTACTGGAAGAGTACGAGCATGCTAAAGCGCGCGGCGCAAAAATTTATGCTGAAGTCGTTGGCTTCGGGATGAGCAGTGACGCTTACCACATGACGTCGCCGCCGGAAAACGGCGCTGGTGCTGCCCTGGCGATGGTCAATGCATTGCGTGATGCGGCGATTGAACCTGGCCAGATTGGCTACGTTAACGCCCATGGGACGTCCACGCCGGCAGGCGATAAAGCTGAAGCGCAGGCTGTTAAATCTGTCTTTGGCGATGCGGCAAGCCGTGTGATGGTGAGTTCCACCAAGTCCATGACCGGTCACCTGTTGGGTGCAGCGGGCGCGGTAGAGTCGATTTACTCTATCCTGGCGCTGCGCGATCAGGCTGTGCCGCCAACCATCAACCTGGATAACCCGGATGAAGGTTGCGATCTGGACTTCGTTCCTCACGAAGCGCGTCAGGTCAGCGGAATGGAGTACACGCTGTGTAACTCCTTCGGTTTCGGTGGGACTAACGGTTCATTGATCTTTAAAAAGGTCTGACCGCCGTTCTGCCTTCCTGGTTAAAAGGTCCGCTTGTCGGGCCTTTTTTATTGCGTTTTCTTCCCTTGTCCTGCGCTAACCATCCTGCGACACTAACGGGCCATGCATAAGGAGCCACCATGTTCTTGATCAATGGCCGTGAACAGGAATCTCTTCCCGCAAGCGATCGCGCCATCCAGTTTGGCGATGGCTGCTTTACCACTGCGTGCATTCTCGACGGCACCGTATCGCTGCTGGCGGCGCATTTGCGGCGCTTGCAGGCGGCCTGCGCAACGTTGCTGATTGCCTTTGATGACTGGGATGTGCTTGAGCGCGAAATGACCGTGCTGGCCGCGGGCCATCCACGTGCGGTACTGAAGGTGATTATCAGCCGTGGAAGTGGGGGACGAGGATACAGCGGCGCGCAGTGTCGTGACAGCACCCGCATTCTCTCTGTGTCTGCCTATCCGCAGCATTATGACCGCTGGCGCGAACAGGGGATCACGCTTGCCTTAAGCCCGGTTCGTCTGGGGCGTAACCCTTTGCTCGCGGGCATCAAGCACCTGAACCGGCTCGAACAAGTGCTGATCCGTTCTCATCTTGAGCAGACGGACGCCGATGAGGCGTTGGTTCTTGACAGTGAGGGTTGGGTTACGGAATGCTGTGCGGCTAATTTATTCTGGCGAAAAGACAATGTGGTCTATACGCCGCGCCTCGATCAGGCGGGAGTGAACGGTATTATGCGACAATTCTGTATCCGGAAACTGGCACAATCGTCTTTTCAGGTTGTCGAAACCCATGCCCGCGAAGCAGCGCTGCAACATGCCGATGAAATGGTGGTCTGCAATGCGCTGATGCCGATTGTACCTGTGCGGGCTTATGGCGCTAACACGTTGTCTTCACGTGTATTATTTCAGTTTCTGGCCCCACTGTGTGAGCATCCGAATTAGTCATGAAAAAAAAGTTTCGTGTTGTCCTTTTACTGGTTGTTGTATTGGGCATTGCCGCAGGGGCGGGAATGTGGAAGGTTCGCCATCTGGCGGACAGTAAAATCCTGATCAAAGAAGAGACCATTTTTACCCTTAAGCCGGGTACCGGGCGTCTGGCCCTGGGCGATCAGTTGTATGCGGATCGGGTGATTAACCGCCCGCGCGTGTTTCAATGGTTGCTGCGCGTCGAGCCAGAACTCTCCCACTTTAAGGCCGGAACCTACCGTTTAACGCCGGGTATGAGCGTCCGCGAGATGCTGCAACTGCTGGAAAGTGGCAAAGAGGCGCAATTCCCACTGCGGCTGGTAGAAGGTATGCGCTTAAGCGACTATCTCAAACAGCTGCGTGATGCGCCGTATATCAAGCATACCCTGAGCGACGATCGCTACGAAACCGTTGCAAAAGCGCTGGGCCTTGAAAGTACGGATGGGCTGGAGGGTTGGTTCTGGCCCGATACCTGGATGTATACCGCCAATACCACGGATGTTGCCTTGCTTAAGCGCGCACATCAGAAAATGGTGAAGGCGGTTGAGCGCGTCTGGGAAGGGCGTGCGGAAGGACTGCCGTATAAAGATCAAAACCAACTGGTGACGATGGCCTCGATTATTGAAAAAGAGACGGCCATTGCCAGCGAGCGCGATCAGGTCGCCTCTGTCTTTATTAACCGCCTGCGGATCGGGATGCGTCTCCAGACCGATCCAACGGTGATTTACGGAATGGGGGAGCGTTATAATGGCAAGATCTCGCGCGCGGACCTGGAAACGCCAACGGCCTATAATACCTACACGATAACAGGACTCCCGCCAGGACCGATTGCGATGCCGGGTGAAGCCTCGCTAAAAGCGGCGGCGCATCCGGCCAAAACGCCGTATCTCTATTTTGTGGCCGATGGTAAAGGCGGTCATACTTTTAATACTAATCTTGCCAGCCATAACCGGTCAGTGCAGGACTATCTGAAAGTGCTTAAGGAAAAAAATGCGCAGTAAGTATATCGTCATCGAGGGGCTGGAAGGCGCCGGAAAAACGACTGCAAAGAATGTTGTGGTTGAGACGCTTGAACAACTCGGTATTCGCGAGATGGTTTTTACCCGCGAGCCGGGCGGTACGCAGCTGGCAGAAAAACTGCGTAGCCTGGTACTGGACATTCGTTCGGTCGGTGACGAAACCATTACCGTAAAAGCCGAAGTGCTGATGTTCTATGCCGCGCGAGTGCAGTTGGTTGAGACGGTCATTAAACCTGCGCTCGCAGAAGGTAAATGGGTAATTGGCGACCGTCATGATCTGTCCACGCAGGCGTATCAGGGTGGTGGTCGCGGGGTCGATCAGCAGATGCTGGCGACGCTTCGTGATGCGGTACTGGGGGATTTCCGCCCGGATTTAACCCTGTACCTCGACGTCACGCCAGAGGTGGGTCTGAAGCGCGCTCGCGCCCGTGGCGAACTGGACCGCATCGAACAGGAATCGTTTGATTTCTTTAATCGTACTCGCGCTCGTTACCTCGAGCTTGCCGCTCAGGATGCCAGTATCCGCACGATTGATGCGACGCAGCCGCTGGATACGGTGATGAGCGATATCCGTACCACCATCACCGAGTGGGTGAAGGAGCAGGGAGAATGAAATGGTATCCATGGTTACGACCTGACTTCGAGAAGCTGGTAGCGAGCTATCAGGCGGGAAGGGGTCACCATGCGTTACTGATTCAGGCCCTACCGGGGATGGGCGACGATGCTTTGATCTATGCGTTGAGCCGCTACCTGCTTTGTCAACAACCGGATGGACATAAAAGCTGTGGCCACTGCCGTGGTTGCCAGTTGATGCAGGCAGGAACGCATCCGGACTACTATTCACTGTTCCCGGAAAAAGGGAAAAGCACGCTGGGCATTGATGCTGTGCGTGAAGTGAGTGAAAAACTGTATGAGCGTGCGCGACTGGGCGGAGCCAAAGTGGTCTGGATCCCGGATGCGGCGCTGATGACTGATGCCGCCGCCAATGCGCTGCTCAAAACGCTGGAAGAACCGCCCGCGCAAACCTGGTTCTTTCTCGCCAGCCGTGAACCCGTGAGGTTACTGGCAACGCTGCGCAGCCGGTGTCGTTTACATCATCTCGCGCCGCCGAGTGAATCATATGCGGTATCGTGGCTTGCACGAGAAGTGACAGCGTCACAAGATGCGTTATTGACTGCGCTGCGCCTGAGTGCCGGTTCTCCGGGGGCGGCGCTGACGCTCCTGGGGTCCGAAAGCTGGTCCCAACGTGACGCGTTGTGTCAGGCGCTGGCGAGCAGCATTCCTGCTGGTGACTGGTACTCATTATTGACGGTGCTTAACCATGAACAGGCGCCTGCCAGACTGCACTGGTTGGCGACGTTAATGATGGATGCGCTTAAACGTCAGCATGGGGCCACTGTGATGACCAACGCGGATGCCGGGCAACTGATCGCCACGATTGCCGGTCAGCTTTCTCAGACGCGTATTCAGGCAATCTTCAATGCCATCTGCCACTGCCGCGAACAACTGCTTAACGTGACCGGAATAAACCGTGAACTGGTGTTAACCGATCTTCTTTTGCAAATCGAGCATTACCTGCAACCAGGCACTGTGTTGCCTGTTCCCCACCTGTAAGAGAGACATTATGTTTTTAGTCGACTCGCACTGCCATCTCGATGGCCTGGATTATCAATCTCTGCATAAGGATGTGGATGACGTGCTGGCGAAAGCCGCTGCGCGCGATGTGAAATTCTGTCTGGCGGTGGCGACAACGCTGCCAGGGTACCGCGGAATGCGGGAACTGGTCGGCCAGCGCGATAACGTCGTTTTCTCGTGCGGCGTACATCCACTCAATCAGGACGAACCGTATGACGTGGAAGAACTGCGTCATCTGGCGGCTGATGACGACGTGGTGGCGATGGGAGAGACGGGACTGGACTACTTTTATACTCCCGAAACAAAAGTGCGCCAGCAGGCGTCGTTCATTCATCATATCCAGATCGGCCGTGAACTGAACAAACCGGTGATCGTCCACACGCGCGATGCCCGCGCCGATACGCTGGCGATTCTTCGTCATGAAAACGTGACGGATTGTGGCGGCGTACTACACTGTTTTACAGAAGACAGAGAAACGGCGGGTAAACTCCTGGATTTGGGTTTTTATATCTCCTTTTCCGGCATTGTGACCTTCCGTAATGCTGAACAATTACGTGACGCTGCGCGATATGTGCCGTTGGATCGACTGCTGGTGGAGACGGACTCTCCGTATCTCGCGCCGGTACCGCATCGGGGTAAAGAGAATCAGCCAGCGATGGTCCGCGACGTGGCGGAATACATGGCCGTATTGAAAGGTGTGGCGGTTGAAGAATTGGCGCAGATCACCACCGATAACTTTGCCCGCCTGTTTCATATCAACGCTTCCCGCCTGCAGTCAGCCTCGTAGTTGAGTTTTTTTAAAGCTCGTAATTAATAACTAAAGCGAGTAAAGTTCACCGCCACAAAGTGGGCGGTGAATGAGCGAACTGACACATTCTGATACCTTTTTTGTCAAAATGTGCAACTTAACGCGCTGTCCAGAGTTGAAACGTGATAGCCGTCAAACTATATTTCGCCGATTTATTTTACTCTGTGTAATAAATAAAGGGCACTTAGATGCCCTGTCCACGGCGGGGTTCTCCCCCCTCGCCAATGCGTGTGAACGTAGAAAGCACAAATACTCAGGAGCACTCTCAATTATGTTTAAGAATGCATTTGCTAACCTGCAAAAGGTCGGTAAATCGCTGATGCTGCCGGTATCCGTATTGCCTATCGCAGGTATCCTGCTGGGCGTCGGGTCCGCAAACTTCAGCTGGCTGCCAGCCGTTGTATCGCACGTGATGGCAGAAGCCGGCGGTTCTGTTTTTGCAAACATGCCGCTGATTTTCGCTATCGGTGTCGCGCTTGGCTTTACCAACAACGATGGCGTTTCGGCTCTGGCTTCGGTTGTCGCCTATGGCATCATGGTGAAAACCATGGCCGTGGTCGCGCCGCTGGTTCTGCATTTACCTGCTGAAGAAATCGCAGCAAAACACCTTGCGGATACGGGTGTACTCGGGGGGATTATCTCCGGTGCGATTGCAGCATACATGTTTAACCGCTTCTACCGTATCAAGCTGCCTGAGTATCTGGGCTTCTTTGCTGGTAAGCGTTTCGTGCCGATCATCTCTGGTCTGGCGGCGATCTTTACCGGTGTGGTTCTGTCCTTCATTTGGCCGCCAATCGGTACGGCAATCCAGACATTCTCTCAGTGGGCTGCGTATCAGAACCCGGTTGTGGCGTTCGGTATCTACGGCTTCATTGAACGCTGCCTGGTACCGTTTGGTCTGCACCATATCTGGAACGTTCCTTTCCAGATGCAGATCGGCGAATACACCAACGCGGCAGGTCAGGTTTTCCACGGCGATATCCCTCGCTACATGGCGGGTGACCCGACGGCGGGCATGTTGTCTGGCGGCTTCCTGTTCAAAATGTATGGTCTGCCGGCGGCTGCGATCGCTATCTGGCACTCTGCGAAACCAGAAAACCGCGCCAAAGTGGGCGGCATCATGATCTCCGCGGCGCTGACTTCGTTCCTGACCGGTATCACCGAACCGATCGAATTCTCCTTCATGTTCGTTGCGCCGATCCTGTACGTTATCCACGCGATTCTGGCGGGTCTGGCGTTCCCAATCTGTATCCTGCTGGGTATGCGTGACGGTACGTCGTTCTCACACGGTCTGATCGACTTTATCGTGCTGTCCGGTAACAGCAGCAAGCTGTGGCTGTTCCCGATTGTCGGTGCGGGCTACGCGATTGTTTACTACACCATCTTCCGCGTGCTGATCAAAGCGCTGGATCTGAAGACTCCGGGTCGTGAAGATAATACCGATGACGCGAAAGCGGGCGCGACCAGTGAAATGGCTCCTGCGCTGATTGCGGCATTTGGTGGTAAAGAAAACATCACTAACCTGGATGCGTGCATTACCCGTCTGCGTGTCAGCGTGGCTGACGTGGCGAAAGTGGATCAGGCTGGCCTGAAGAAACTGGGTGCCGCAGGTGTGGTGGTCGCAGGTTCCGGTGTTCAGGCAATTTTCGGTACGAAATCCGATAACCTGAAAACTGAGATGGATGAATACATCCGTAACAGCTAAGACCTAAGAAGTTGGGGAGAACTAAGGCAGCCGAATGGCTGCCTTTTTTACGGGCTACAATCAGAACTGATAGTTTGCGGTGATGCTCACATTGCGTGGCTCACCATAAACAATCGACCCTTCAACGTTGGTATCGTAGGTTTTATCGAACAGGTTATTGACGTTACCCTGCACGGAGAAGTTTTTGGTTACCTGATAGCGGGTGAACAAATCCACCAGCGCGTAACTGCCTTGCTCAGCACGGAAGATACCGTAGGGCGTCGCGGTATCGGTGTAGACGCGGTTCTGCCAGTTCACGCCACCGCCGACGGTCAAATCAGGTATCACCGGCAGACGGTAGCGGGTGAAAAGCTTGACGCTGGTACGTGGCAGATTCGGATTAACGGCGTTGCCTTCATTGTCTTCTGCGACGTAACGCGTCGCGCCAAAGGTCATCTGCCAGTTATCGGTAATCGCGCCGTTAACTTCGAACTCAACCCCTTTACTGACGGTCCCGTTCGCGGTTTTATAGGCGATTTCGCCATTGCTACCCGGAATCGGTGAACCGGTCGACTGGGCAACGTTATCCTGCTCAATGCGGAACACGGCGAGGGTGGTGGTCAGTCGGCTGTTCATCCAGTCAGACTTGAGGCCAACCTCATAGTTGTTACCGGTGATGGGCGTAAGGTATTTCCCGCCGCTATCGCGTTTATTCTGAGGCTGGAAGATGGAGGTATAACTGGCGTAAGTAGACCAGTTATCATTGATGTCATAAACCAGACCGGCATAGGGCGTAGTGTGGTTTTTTTCCATGCTGTAGCTCAGGGTATCAATACGCCAGTTGGTATAGCGTGCGCCGAGGATCAAGTGCAGCGGATCAGCCAGTGAAACGCGCGTTGCGGCGTACAACGACTTCATGTGCGTGGTGTCGTCCTGGGCCAGTGATTGCGGTGCCCAGTCGGTTTCCGGGAAATTGCCATTGAAGTTATTGAAACTGCCGATCTCATCCGGGAAGACGTTAGCCCAGGAGCTGTAATAGCGGTTGTTCTGTTTGCTGTAGCTGCCGCCGAACATCAGGTTATGCTGACGACCAAACAGGTCATAGCTGCCGTCAGCAAAAAGATCCAGCGCATCGACTTTACGTTTGCCGCTGTTCCAGCCCGTACCGCCCACGTAATCGAACCCCGGTCCATAGTTGCTGTAAGGACCGACCAGCATGCCATCTGCCTTATTCACATACGCATCGACATACATCGTTTTACTGTCGAACTTGATTTCCGAGTGAGTGGCATTCATCGTCGCCTGCCAGGTGTCGGCAAAACGCTGTTTGAACGTGACAAAGACTTTATTGATCTCTTTATCGTTATACGCCCAGTCTGGCGCGGTGCTACGGGCGCGGTCATAGCTGTTTTTGCTGCCATCGGTGTTCCAGCGCGGCAGGCCACCCCAGGTTGGGCTATCCACTCTGATTTTTTGGTACTCATACCCGGCGGCCAGGCTGGTGGTTTCACCCAGGTCAGCATCAATGATGCCAGAGAAGAAGTTTTTCTCGTTGTGATAGCGATCGAGCCAGGAGTCGTTGTCCTGATAACCCGCCACTATGCGGCCGCGTACATTACCGTCATCGGTGAGCGGGCTTTGCAGATCCATCACGTAGCGCTGTTTATTCCAGCTGCCATATTCCGCCGAGACGTTACCTTTGAACTCGCGGCTGGTGGCGTGTTTGCGGATCATATTGATGGAGGCTGACGGGTTGCCGGTGCCGGTCATCAGACCGTTTGCACCGCGTACCACTTCCACGCGCTCATAGAGCGCCATATCGGTGAGGGCGTCACCCAGGTTCCAGCGGGATTCGAACCAGGTCGGAATACCATCAACCATATAGTTATCAATCTGGAAACCACGGGAGAAGTAACTGACGCGGTCAGAATCCGCCTGGCTTTTGCTGATCCCCAGCGTGCTGTCCATCACGTCGCCCAGCGTTTGCAACTGCTGGTCTTCCATACGTTGTTCGCTGACGATGCTGACCGACTGCGGAATATCGCGTTGGGTCATCATCATTTTGGTTCCGGCGGTGGTGGATTTGACGCTGTAATCCTGTTCGTCGTTGTCCGCAAAGGTTGCTGGCGCAGAACCGTCAACAATGACGGTCTCTTCCGGTGTGGTCGCCGCGAAACTCATGGATGGTATCAATGCCATCGCGATGCAGGCTGCCAGCAACGAGGGTGTTGCGCCAGCCTGGCATTGTTCATCCTTGTTGTGTGTTGTGAAAGACATCAGAAAGCCCTTAATAGTGAACGAACTCTGGCTCAGGCCGTGTAAGGTGGCGATGAGCCCCTTTTTATTTTTCTAACCATTTAATACGCATGAAAATGCAAATGCGAAATATACGCATTCATATTTACTCTGTAAACAGATGTAACTTGCTTTCTGAAATCTTGTTTCATTACTTTTTGGCACAGGAGAGGGGATAAATGGTTATAAGAGCGCCATTGTGATGGTTTTTTGCTTAAGAAATCGTGGGTTAAGGTTGAAAGAGCAGGTTTAAGTCGATCATACTCTATACTCGCAATGTGGCTCAGCGTAGCATGACATCACGCATGGCAATTTTTAGAAAAGGAAAACGTCGTGGCAGAAGAGACTATATTCAGCAAGATTATTCGTCGTGAAATCCCTTCCGATATCGTTTACCAGGATGACCTGGTGACGGCATTCCGGGATATTTCACCTCAGGCGCCTACACACATCCTGATCATTCCCAACGTTCTGATCCCGACGGTCAATGACGTCAGCGCAGAGCATGAGCAGGCGCTGGGACGGATGATTACCGTGGCGGCAAAAATTGCCGAGCAGGAAGGCATTGCCGAAGATGGCTACCGCCTGATCATGAATACCAATCGTCATGGCGGTCAGGAGGTGTATCACATCCATATGCATCTGCTGGGCGGTCGCGCGCTCGGTCCTATGCTCGCGCACAAAGGCCTGTCATGATGACCAGAGGATGCATTGCGCTGTCACTGGGTCTGCTCTTACTTGCCGGGTGCCGTTCTCATCCTGAGATCCCGGTAAGCGATGAACAGTCGCTGGTGATGGAGTCGACGCTGCTGGCAGCGGGTATCACCGCGCAAGCGCCGACATTGACCACGTCTGATATTCAGCCCTCTGCATCCTCAACGCTGTATAACGAAAGGCAAAAACCCGTTACCGTTCATTATCGCTTTTACTGGTATGACGCCAGGGGGTTAGAAATGCATCCTCTGGAAGCGCCGCGCAGCGTGACGATTCCGGCGCATTCGTCGGTCACGCTGTATGGCAGCGCCAATTATCTGGGGGCGCACAAAGTCAGACTTTATCTTTATTTGTAAGGGGTGAATCTTGAAGACAAAAATGAGTCGCTACGCATTGATAGCCGCGCTGGCGATGTTCCTGTCCGGTTGTGTGGTGCAACGTGAACCTGCTCCGGTTGAAGAGGTGAAACCCACGCCGGAACAGCCCGCACAGCCGCAAGAACCTGCTCCAGGGGTGCCTTCGGTGCCCACGATCCCGGGGCAGCCGGGGCCTATTGAACATGAAGATCAGACTGCGGCACCGGCGCCGCGCATACGTCATTACGACTGGAATAGCGCGATGCAGCCGATGGTGGGCAAAATGTTGCAGGCCGACGGCGTGACGGCGGGGAGCGTACTGCTGGTCGATAGCGTGAATAACCGTACTAACGGTTCGCTGAACGCGGGTGAAGCCACTGAAACGCTGCGCAATGCGTTGGCGAACAATGGCAAATTTACCCTGGTCTCTGCGCAACAGTTGTCGATGGCAAAACAGCAGTTAGGGCTGTCGCCGCAGGACAGTCTGGGAACGCGTAGCAAAGCGATTGGTATTGCCCGTAACGTTGGCGCGCACTATGTGCTTTATTCCAGCGCCTCGGGTAACGTCAACGCGCCATCACTGCAAATGCAACTAATGCTGGTACAAACTGGCGAGATAATCTGGTCAGGTAAAGGTGCCGTTCAGCAGCAATAATATCCCAGAGCGCGACGCGGTGTTGTCGCGCTACTTTCCGCACTATCGTCCCGTCGCTGAAGGCCAGAGCGGTCTTAGCGGTGGGAGTGTGATTATTGAAAGTCCAACCCAGCGGCTGGTTCTTCGCCGCCATCACGATCCCGATGCGCCGCAAGCGCATTTTTTACGCCAGTATCATGCTTTATCGCGGCTGCCTGAAAGCCTTGCGCCGAAGCCGCGTTTTTACCTGAACGGCTGGATGGCGGTGGACTATGTTCCGGGTGAGATAAAATCCGGACTGCCGGGAGCCGACGAACTGGCGAGCTTACTGTATTATCTTCATCAGCAGCCCTGCTTTGGCTGGCGTATCTGTCTGCTACCGCTGCTGGAACAATACTGGCAGGGAAGCGATCCGGCACGGCGAACACCACGCTGGTTAAGAGAGTTAAAACGTCTGCGCAAGCGAGGGGAGCCTCGTCCGCTACGCCTCGCGCCGCTGCATATGGATGTCCACGCCGCCAACATCGTTCATGGCCCGGCAGGGCTACAGCTGATCGACTGGGAATATGCCGGAGACGGTGATATCGCTCTTGAACTGGCGGCGGTGTGGGTGGACGATGTTGAGCAACACCGGCAACTGGTCGATGCGTATGCCGTTAGCGCACGCATAGACGGGCACAAATTATGGCAACAGGTCAGACGCTGGTATCCGTGGATACTGATGCTGAAGGCCGGTTGGTTTGAATACCGCTGGCAACAGACCGGCGAACGACAATTTATCAGTCTGGCCGATGCAACCTGGCGGCAGCTGGCAACGAAGGATTAAGGAGAGCAGTGTGGGTCCAGTAATGTTGAATGTCGAAGGGTTTGAGCTGGATGCGGAAGAGCGTGAGATTCTGGCCCATCCGCTGGTGGGCGGTTTGATTCTGTTTACGCGCAATTACCACGACCCGGAACAGTTACGTGAACTGGTGCGCCAGATCCGTGCGGCGTCGCGCAACCATCTGGTAGTGGCCGTCGATCAAGAAGGTGGGCGCGTACAGCGTTTCCGGGAAGGATTCACCCGACTGCCCGCCGCACAGTCTTTTGCGGCGCTGCACGGGCTGGAAACAGGCGGTAAACTGGCGGAAGAGGCCGGATGGCTGATGGCCAGTGAAATGATCGCGATGGATATTGATATCAGCTTTGCGCCGGTACTGGATGTCGGGCATATCAGCGCCGCGATTGGCGAACGTTCCTATCATGCTGACCCGATCAAAGCGCTGGCGATGGCGACCCGTTTTATTGACGGTATGCACGCGGCAGGAATGAAAACCACCGGCAAACATTTCCCCGGTCATGGCGCGGTAACCGCCGATTCGCATAAAGAGACGCCGACCGATCCGCGTCCGGAAGCGGAAATTCGGGCGAAAGATATGTCCGTGTTCCGCACGCTGATTACCGAAAACAAGCTGGACGCTATCATGCCGGCGCACGTCATTTACAGCGACGTTGATCCGCGTCCGGCGAGCGGCTCTCCGCACTGGCTGAAAACAGTTCTGCGTCAGGAGTTAGGTTTTGACGGCGTCATTTTCTCTGATGATCTGTCGATGGAAGGGGCCGCGATCATGGGCAGCTATGCTGAGCGTGGGCAGGCATCGCTGGATGCGGGTTGTGATATGATTCTGGTCTGCAATAATCGTAAAGGGGCGGTCAGTGTGTTAGATAATCTGTCGCCGATCAATGCAGAGCGTGTTACACGTTTGTATCATAAAGGTTCATTTTCGCGTCAGGAACTGATGGACTCGGCACGCTGGAAAACCGTCAGCGCGCAGCTCAACCAGTTACATGAACGCTGGCAGGAAGAGAAAGCAGGTCATTAACGCACGTTTGGTGAGGATGCGATGATTATCTATTTACACGGTTTCGACTCTAACAGTCCGGGAAACCACGAAAAAGTCTTGCAGCTGCAGTTTATCGACCCGGACGTCAGACTGATAAGCTACAGCACGCGTCATCCGAAACATGACATGCAGCATCTGCTGAAAGAAGTGGACAAAATGTTGCAGCTTAATGTTGATGAGCGACCGTTGATTTGCGGCGTTGGCCTCGGCGGCTACTGGGCAGAACGCATTGGTTTTCTCTGCGATGTTCGCCAGGTGGTGTTTAATCCGAACCTGTTCCCGTATGAGAACATGGAAGGCAAGATCGATCGTCCGGAAGAGTATGCCGATATCGCCACTAAGTGCGTGACCAACTTCCGCGAGAAGAATCGCGATCGTTGCCTGGTTATTCTCTCGCGTCATGACGAAGCCCTGAACAGCCAACGGTCTTCAGAAGAGCTCCACCATTTCTATGAGATCGTGTGGGACGAAGAGCAGACACATAAGTTTAAGAATATTTCGCCGCACTTGCAGCGCATCAAAGCGTTTAAGACCCTGGGTTGACCCCTTGTCTGTCAGAATTGTCGAATCAAGCCAGCCTTCGGGCTGGTTTTTTTTGCCTGTTTTTCTGGCGTTGTCTATCTTTTCAGCAGCAAAACTTGATACACATCAATTTTGGTATGACCAATGCACCGCATGTGTTATTCTCACTCTCGAAGGACATTTTCATTGTCGTAACTTGTTGTTAATTAAAGGCTATGTTTATAACGTTTAATTAACAATTGGTTAATCATTTTAAGGGGGTCACGTTGACTACACCATTGAAAAAGATCGTGATTGTCGGCGGGGGAGCTGGCGGGCTGGAAATGGCGACGCAGTTGGGACACAAGCTGGGTCGCAAGAAAAAAGCGAAAATTACGCTGGTTGACAGAAACCACAGCCACCTGTGGAAACCCTTGCTGCACGAAGTGGCGACCGGTTCGCTGGATGAAGGCGTGGACGCGCTGAGCTATCTGGCGCATGCCCGTAACCATGGCTTCCAGTTCCAGTTGGGCTCGGTGATGAACATCGATCGCGAAGCGAAAACCATCACTATCGCAGAACTGCGCGATGAGAAAGGTGAGCTGCTGGTGCCTGAACGCAAAATTGCCTATGACACGCTGGTGATGGCGCTGGGTAGCACCTCCAACGACTTCAACACGCCGGGCGTGAAAGAACACTGTATCTTCCTTGATAACCCGCATCAGGCGCGTCGTTTCCACCAGGAAATGCTGAACCTGTTCCTGAAGTATTCCGCCAATCTGGGCGCGAACGGTAAGGTGAATATTGCGATTGTCGGTGGCGGCGCGACGGGCGTAGAACTGTCGGCGGAACTGCATAACGCAGTGAAACAGCTGCACAGCTACGGCTACAAAGGACTGACCAACGACGCGCTGAACGTGACGCTGGTGGAAGCCGGTGAACGTATTCTGCCAGCACTGCCACCGCGTATTTCTTCGGCGGCGCATAACGAATTAACGAAACTCGGCGTTCGCGTACTGACCCAGACGATGGTGACCAGCGCGGATGCGGGCGGCCTGCACACTAAAGACGGTGAATATATTGAAGCCGATCTGATGGTCTGGGCGGCGGGCATCAAAGCGCCGGACTTTATGAAAGAGATTGGCGGTCTGGAGACCAACCGGATTAACCAACTGGTGGTCGAACCGACGCTGCAAACCACCCGCGATCCTGATGTTTACGCGATTGGAGACTGTGCTTCCTGTGCGCGTCCGGAAGGGGGCTTTGTGCCGCCACGTGCTCAGGCTGCGCATCAGATGGCGACCTGTGCGATGAACAATATTCTGGCGCAGATGAACGGTAAGCCGCTGAAAGCATATCAGTACAAAGACCACGGCTCGCTGGTGTCGCTCTCCAACTTCTCGACCGTCGGCAGTCTGATGGGCAATCTGACCAAAGGGTCGATGATGGTGGAAGGGCGTATTGCTCGTTTCGTCTACATCTCACTGTACCGTATGCACCAGATCGCACTGCACGGCTATTTTAAAACCGGTCTGATGATGCTGGTGGGCAGCATTAACCGTGTGATCCGCCCGCGTCTGAAACTGCATTAATCCCGCCTGACTCAGCATCGCCCGTGGGCGGTGCTGAGTGCCTTCTCCGTTCTGCCTCTTCCTTCAGAGTTCTCTGAATCATCCTGTTTTAACGACGACCAACGATATTTTCATCCGCAGTCTGATGGGCTTCTTATTGCATTGGTTGCAAAATTGTAACCAATAGCAAAGAAGGAGGATCTCCCGTGAATAAATCGATGTTGGCGGGTATAGGGATTGGCGTAGCTGCTGCGCTGGGTGTGGCGGCGGTTGCCAGTCTTAACGTGTTTGATCGTGGCCCACAGTATGCTCAGGTGGTTTCTGCAACACCTATCAAAGAGACGATTAAGACGCCGCGGCAGGAGTGTCGCAACGTGACGGTGACGCATCGCAAGCCTGTCCAGGATGAGAACCGCATTACCGGTTCAGTGCTGGGCGCGGTTGCCGGTGGCGTGATTGGTCATCAGTTCGGCGGCGGACGAGGTAAGGATGTGGCAACGGTGGTCGGGGCGTTGGGGGGCGGTTACGCCGGTAACCAGATCCAGGGCTCGATGCAGGAAAACGACACCTATACGTCCACGCAGCAGCGCTGCAAAACCGTCTATGACAAGTCGGAAAAAATGCTCGGTTACGATGTCACCTATAAGATTGGCGACCAGCAGGGCAAGATTCGCATGGATAAAGATCCCGGCACACAGATCCCGCTGGATAATAACGGCCAGCTGATTCTGAATAACAACGCGTAAAAAAGCGGTACTCTGTAAGTTAGCCCCTCATTCGCTCAGGCTGAGGGGCTTTTTTTATCAGAAAGTTAAGGCGTAGTTCAGACCAAAGGTGCGACCCCGGCCCTTATATTCGTACAGCGATGGACTGCCATAGGTTGGGCTGTACAGCAATGGCGCGCGCTGTCCCCACAGGGTGGTGTAATCTTCATCCAGCAGGTTTTCAATGCTGAAGGTCAGTTTGCCCAGCGGGAGTTGATAGCTGCCAATAAAGTCCACGGTGTTATAGCCATCCAGCTTGTTGCCGCTGGCATCGGTGAGATCAAACGACTGTTGGGTCTGAACCCGCAGCGACCACGGCTCGGGCGCCCAGCCGACCCAGGCGGTGGCTTTGGACGGCGACGCAAGCGTTACGTCCCATTTTTCCCATTTCCCGTTCTTTTTCACTTCAGATTTCAGGACGTTAAAGTTCGCACCGAGACTCCAGTCAGTGTCAGGGATGAAGTAATCCGCCGCGCCTTCCACGCCGTAAATCCGGCGATCGTCAGGTTCCACGCGGATCGTCATATCGCTACGGTTAATCACAATCGACTTATCGGACGTCGAATAGTACGCCGCCAGCTGGGTACGCAGATTATCGCCGGTATAACGCCAGCCCAGCTCATACGAATTGACCTTGATCCCTTCGAGACGCGAATCTGCCACGTTCACGCTGCGCTGGAGCTGGTAATGATCGCCCACCAACTGGTAAGTGCCGTTGCCGTAGTATTTCCCGGGATCCGGTAGCTCAACGCCCTGGGAGAAGTTAAACCAAGTCTGCTGGCGTTCGGTGAGATGCGCCAACAGCCCGGCATTGAACAAGAAGTTGTCGTAATCGGTTTTGCCGCCAGGGATGACATCGGCAGAACTTGCTAAACCGTTGGCAATCCCCTGTTGCTGCGCGTAACCCACGAAATCATCAACGCGGTTTTCTGTCCATTGATAGCGCACACCACCGCTCAGAGTGAAGATGTCGTTAATGTCGTAACTGCTTTGCAGGAACGGAGCGAAGTTGGTGATGCTGTATCCGGGATAACGTCCGGTCGTGTAGGCCGTGCGATTGTCCATCCCGCCTGACGGCACAGACCAGGCCAGATCGAAGAACTTCTGGTTGGAGTCGAAGGTTTCATGATCCGCATCGACGCCCCACGTCAGCTCCCAGTTGTCCATCAACTGGCTGTTGAGAGTGATTTTGGCACCGAACTGGTCGGTATCCTGCTGCGACGCCGAGAAGCTGGTCACTTGACCTTTGCTGAGCGTCGGGAAGGGGTAGAACTTTAGCGACTCGTCGCGGTAATAGATTTGGCTGACCAGATTCTGGCCGAAGAAGTCAGCGTCAGAGTATTGCAGGCTGATCAGATGGCGCTCCGTCCCCGGAATACGGTCTGAACTCAGTCCGCTGCGTGTGCTGGCGGTGCCGCTACCGGTAACGGCGGACATGTTTTCGCCCAGGTATAACCCGTAATCTTCATCGCCCTGACTCTTATAGTACTGGGTGACCAACTGTATCTGGCGGTTGTCATCGATATCGAGGGTGCCGGTCCCCATTACGTCCAGACGATCGGAGTGCTGCAGGCCGGTTTGCGTGTTGTCAAGCATCAGGGCATCACCGTTACCGTCGTACCAGCCGCCAAAGCGCTGATAGGCTACGGACAGTCGACCAGACGCGCGATCCGTTCCACCGCTGACCGCGGCGGCAACGCGCTCGTCGTGATCGTTGCTGTTGTTAAAACCCGATTTGCTGCCCAGTTCAAGGTCAACCTGGCGGTCCGGCTGGCCTTTTTTGGTCACAACGTTGATTAAGCCGCCGGTACTGCCGCCGCCATATAGCGAGGTTGCGCCTGAAATGACCTCAATGTGGGCGATGTTAAAGGGATCGATAGAATCCAGCTGACGACTGTCGGTACGTGAAGAATTCAGGCGTACGCCGTCGATCAGCACGACAATCGCACGACCACGCATGTTCATTCCGTAGTTGGTACGTCCCTGGCTGCTGACATCGATGCCCGGAATCAGTTGCGCCAGCACGTCTTTGAACTCTTTGCCGCCCTGAACCTGTTGCTCAATCTCCTGGCCTTCAATGACCCAGGTGGTCTGTGCCATCTCGGCGACGGTTTTCTGGCTACGGTTAGCGCTGACGATGAGGTTTTCTTCTTCTGTTTGCGCCGCCGCAGCGGGCAGAGTCAGGGCTAACAGGACAGGGTTGAGAACCCAAAGACGCTTATTCATTCGCATTCCTTTCTGAAAATATCTGTGCAGGTGAAGGTTTTCACCGGTTGTAGCCGGCTGTTACATTGTGAAACAGATACAAAATCAAATGCGAATATTGCTGATAATAATTGTTATTATCAATGTTTTTTTTACAAAAAAGTGAACCTAACTCAGTGATAACATAAGTTATTATGCGGGAATCATGGTGTGGAAGGACCGGGAAATGACGTTTCCCGGTCAACAAAGCGATCAGGTCTTCAGCAGTTCAGGCCACAGGCGTAGGGTAGTGTGGGTGATTTGCTGCAGCTTGTCGAAACTGGCGCCTTCCCGGGCGCTGATGGACATCCCCTGCAAAATGCAGCTCAGATACTCGGCAAGATGTTGCACATCGCAGTGCGCCGGGATCTCGCCGCGTTCCTGCCGTTGACGAAGAAATTGCGTCAGGGTTTGTTCCTGCATGGCGTGACGTGATTTCACCGTATGCGCAATATCGCGTGACGCGGCGGCAAGCGTCGCGGAGGTATTAATCATAAAGCAGCCAGCGGGGGTGTCTTTGCTGGTGAAACAGGTTGCCACTGCGGTGAAGTAATCCTCCAGTGCCGCTTCAACGCTTTTCTCTTCGCAGAATAACTGCGCTTCATGTTTTGCCGCGAAGCGGGCGATGTATCTGTCCAGCACCGCGCGGAACAGACCCTCTTTATTGGTGAATTCCGCATACAGCGTTGGCGCTTTCGCACCCGTCGCTTCAACAAGGTCAGAAAGCGATGTTGCTTCATAACCGTGCTGCCAGAAGAGTGTCATGGCCTTATCAAGCGCGGCTTCCCTGTCGAACACTTTTGGTCGGCCACGGCTTTTTTTAACACAACCTGTCGATTCAGTTGTCATGATGCCGTTGTACCTTAATGGGCTTAGTGAGCAACCATTATAAAAATAAACCGGCACAGGCTCCAGCGCATTCGTGAGAAAAAGTTTTTCAGCTTAGTTGTATGAAAGATAAGTGCTTTTGTTTTTATATAACGATCGTTATAAAAAATGGATTGACGTGTGACCTGGATCACATCTATCATTTATCTATCGATCGTTAAGTAAATGCTTACGACGCCCAATCATCTGCAAAAGGTCACTATTATGAAAAACGTAAAAACCCTCATCGCTGCTGCTGTTCTGAGTTCACTGTCATTCGCAAGCTTCGCGGCTGTAGAAGTTCAGTCCACGCCTGCCGGTCAGCAAAAAGTCGGCACCATCTCTGCAAATGCAGGGACTAACCTGAGTTCATTGCAGGACGAACTGGCGCAGAAAGCGGATGCCATGGGGGCGAAATCATTCCGCATTACTTCTGTAACGGGTCCAAACAACCTGCACGGTACCGCGGTAATTTATAAATAAGCATTAACCCTCATTGATGCCTGCTGCTGCAAAATAACGTGATAAAAAAAGCCCCGCTGATGTATTGGACTGACCCCATAAATCTGGACAGTTTATATTAAGCGGCCTTCAGAGCCTGGGCCCGGTACTCTACCGGACTCAGGCCTTTTAGTTTCAGGCTTATCCGCTCGTTGTTGTAGTAACGGATATAATCCTCTATCGCCTTCCTCAGTTCGCTGATATTGCTGAACTGACTCAGGTAAAAACACTCCGATTTCAGCGTCCCGAAGAAGTTTTCCATCACGGCATTATCCAGACAGTTTCCTTTTCGGGACATACTTTGCGTCATGCCCTGCGCCTTTAACTTTGCCTGATAGCCTGCCATCCGATATTGCCAGCCCTGATCTGTGTGCAGCAAGGGGGCGTCGTCTGGTCCGAGCTTTAAGAACGCATCCCGCAGCATGGTATTAACCATCTCCATCACCGGCCTTTCCGACAGGCTGTAGGAGATTATTTCCCGGTTAAAAAGATCGAGTACCGGCGACAGGTACAGCTTTTTACCCTGCAGCGAGAACTCTGTAACATCCGTAACCCATTTTTCATTGGCTTTTGATGCACTGAAGTTCCTGCTCAGGATATTGGGGGCTGCCTTGCCTGTTTCCCCCTTCCATGAGCGGTATTTCTTCGCCCTTATCAGAGACCGGAGCGACAGCTCTGTCATCAGCCGCTGCACGGTTTTATGGTTCACCAGCAGACCCTGCTTTCTCAGCGAAAGCGTGATCCTGCGGTAGCCATAACGGCCTTTGTGCCAGGCGTATATCTCACGGATTTTATCTTTCAGCCCGGCATGCCTGTCCACCTGCTTCAGGGCATTCATATTGTAATACCATGTACTGCGGGACATGCCTGCCGCGCGCAGGAGGTCTCGCAGAGCGTGCTTATGCCTCAGTTCACTGATTATCAGGGCTTGCTGCCGTTTTTTTCGCTCTGAACCAAGGCCTTCAACTTTTTTAGATAGGCATTCTCTGCCCGCAGGTAACGGAGTTCAGCCCGGAGTTCTTCGGGGGAGAGTTTTTCCAGTTCTTTATCTGTAGGGGATGGGGGGATTTTTTGTTTTGTCATTTTTCCAGGCCGCCCGCGTTGAATGTTTAGCAGTCCTTCCGCTCCGGCATCGTTGTACACGCAGACCCAGTGTCGGACAAGCGTTTCTGCAGAGAGATTAAACCGGGCAGCTGCTTCACGCATCGTCAGGTGGTCACGGATAACCGCCCGGACGACGACGAGTTTAAATTCAGCTGAATGATGTTTATTTTTCCCTGACAGCCCTTCCATACCGTGGAGTTGCCACGCCCTGACCCAGCGACGGACGGAAGTTCTTTCAACACCAAAACGGTCGGCTGTACGCTCTTCTCCGTCTTTTCCGGACAAATAATGATTAACCACAGCCAGTTTTGTTTCAGGGGAATATTTTGGCTTTGCCATAAAAAACTGCACCTTACTCAGTTGAGTGTCCAACTTTTGGGGTGCAGTCCAGTATTTCAGCGGGGCTTTTTCATGTCCGGAATCGTTACATCGACTGCTGATCCACCTCGCGATGGCGTCGGACATCGACCGGCATCCCGGAGCGAACGTCCATCACATGCTGCATCACCGCCGCGTCCGTCTGTGCGGAATCTTTAAACGATTGCAGAGTGCTGTTCAATACGATAGGCAGAACCTGCGGGTCATCATCAATATTTTTCGACAGCGGCTGGTGGACTTCGACCAGCCGCGTCCCGTCCGGCTCAACCGAGGCTTTGATCGGGGTATTGATGATATTCACTTTGGTGCCCGGTGTAACCTGTCTGAACAGGGTCTCAATATCGCCATCACGCAGGCGGATACAGCCAGAACTGACGCGCATGCCGATACCGAAATCGGCGTTGGTGCCATGCAGCAGATAGACGCCACCATACGCCGCTAAGCGAATGGCATGGTGTCCCATCGGGTTATCCGGTCCGGCAGGCACCACCGCCGGAAGGATAATCCCTTGCGCTTTATAGCGGGCACGGATATTCGCCGTCGGCGTCCAGGTTGGGTTGGCGCGCTTGTCGGAGACGGTCGTGACCATCGTTGGGGTCAGGGTATCACCGCCCAACTGGCCAATGCCGATAGGGTAGACGGTGACCGAATTTTTCCCCGGATGGTAGTAGTAGAGACGCAGTTCAGCCAGGTTGATAACAATGCCTTCACGCGGAGCATCCGGTAGCAGCGTCTGCAAGGGGATGGTCAGCACGCTGCCCGCGCGGGGAACGTAGGGATCCACGCCGGGATTCGCCTGCAACAGCGCGAGAAAACCGACGTTATATTTTTTCGCGATGGCTTCCAGCGAACCTCCGTTATTTTCAACAACGTGGTACTTATTTTCCCCGACCAGTTTGCTGCCAGGCGGAGGAAGAGGCCAGGTATTCGCCTGTGCGGGAAGCGCAAGCGTAATGCTGGCGGCGAGCGCAAAAAAGGCCAGCCAGCGGGAAAGTCGCATCTTGTTCATTATCATCACAAATCAAAGGGTTATTATGCCAGAAGAATCCAATAATAATTATGGCGGGGCGGCGTGTCTTTAAATGCAAGGGAAGTGCAAAGAGTTGTAAAGATCGCGGAACCTTGCCTGATAGCGCGGCGCTTATCAGGCCTACGGCCAGGAATCGATGTGTAGGCCGGATAAGGCGCAACCGCCATCCGGCACCACTCAATCACGCTACGGCGTTTTCTTCCAGTTGCTGCATAAACTGACGCACCCAGTCCATCCGCGTTTTCCGCTCGGTCAGATCCTGGATGAACTTCAGTCGGGTCGGCCCGTCAAGACGGAAGTGCTGCGGCTGTTTTTGCAGCAGTCCAATCAGCCAGCCTGGGTTAACATGGTTCTTCTCGGCGAATTCGATAGTGCCGCCTTTCTCATTGCCTTCCAGTTTGCGGATACCCAGCTTCTGCGCCTGTTGACGCAAGCGGGCGATATCCAGCAGGGTACGCGCCGGATCGGGCAGCAGACCGAAGCGGTCGATCAGCTCCACTTTGATCTCTTCCAGTTCATTCTCGCTCTTCGCGCTGGCGATACGCTTGTAGAACGACAGGCGGGTATTCACGTCCGGGATGTAATCGTCCGGCAGCAGCGACGGCATACGCAGTTCGACCTCAGTTTGCTGGCTGGTGAGATCTTCCAGCGATGGCTCGCGTCCGGCCTTCAGGGCATCGACGGCGTTTTCCAGCAGCTCCATATACAGCGAGAAGCCGATGGTTTCCATCGAACCGCTCTGTTCTTCCCCGAGCAGTTCACCTGCGCCGCGGATCTCCAGATCGTGAGTCGCCAGCGCAAAGCCCGCCCCCAGGTCTTCCAGCGAGGCAATCGCTTCCAGGCGTTTTTGCGCGTCGGTGGTCATCGCTTTGGGATGCGGCGTCAGCAGCCAGGCATACGCCTGATGGTGTGAACGTCCTACGCGGCCGCGCAACTGGTGTAACTGTGCCAGACCGAAATGATCCGCACGCTCGATAATAATCGTGTTGGCGGTCGGGATATCAATCCCGGTTTCGATAATGGTGGTACAGACCAGCACGTTAAAACGCTGATGGTGGAAGTCGTTCATCACGCGTTCCAGTTCGCGTTCGCGCATCTGCCCATGACCAATGGCAATTCGTGCCTCCGGCACCAGCTCCGCCAGCCTGTCGGCGGCTTTCTGGATGTTCTCGACATCATTATAAAGATAGTAGACCTGCCCGCCGCGCAGCACTTCACGCAGAATTGCCTCACGGACCACCAGTGCATCGTACTCGCGAACAAACGTTTTCACCGCCAGACGCCGCGCTGGCGGCGTGGCGATAATCGACAGATCGCGCATGCCGCTCATGGCCATGTTCAGCGTACGCGGGATTGGCGTGGCGGTCAGCGTCAGAATGTCCACATCGGCGCGCATCGCTTTGATCCGCTCTTTATGCCGCACGCCGAAGCGGTGCTCTTCATCGACGATCAGTAGCCCCAGATCTTTCAGTTTCACATCGCTTTGCAGCAGTTTATGCGTACCGATCAGAATATCAATTTTCCCTTCGGCAACCTGTTCCAGGATCTGCGCCTGTTCTTTGGCGCTACGGAAGCGGGAAAGCATTTCGATGCGCACCGGCCAGTTGGCAAAACGGTCGCGGAAATTATCAAAGTGTTGCTGGGCGAGCAGAGTGGTTGGCACCAGCACCGCCACCTGCTTGTGGTTTTCGACCGCGAGAAACGCGGCGCGCATCGCCACTTCGGTTTTACCAAATCCAACGTCACCACACACCAGGCGGTCCATCGCCAGCGGCTGACACATGTCGCTAAGTACTGCGTTAATCGCCTGCGCCTGGTCGGGGGTGGTTTCAAAGGGGAAACCGTCGCAGAACAGTTGATACTGCTCGCGATCGTGTTTGAAGGCGAAGCCCTCTTTTGCCGCGCGCTGGGCGTAGATGTCCAGCAACTCGGCTGCCACGTCGCGCACTTTCTCTGCCGCTTTTTGTCGCGCGCGTGACCAGGCGTCGCCGCCGAGTTTATGCAGCGGTGCGTTCTCTTCTGCGCCTCCGGCGTAACGGCTGATCAGATGCAAAGAGGAGACCGGGACGTACAGTTTGGCGTCATTAGCGTAGGTGAGCATCAGATATTCACCTTTGATCCCGCCCGCTTCCAGCGTGGTCATCCCGGCATAGCGTCCAACGCCGTGCTCCAAATGCACCACGGGTTGACCCGGATGCAACTCTGCCAGGTTGCGGATCAGCGTATCCGGGTTAATCGTGCGGCGCGAATCCTGACGACGGCGCGCCACGCGCTCGCCCAGCAGGTCGCTTTCACAAATGAGTGCCAGATGGCGCGTCGTATCGATAAACCCGTGCTCGGCGGCGCCAATCATCAGGTAGCGTCCAGCCTCCGTCGCGTCATCCAGACGCATAATGCGCTTCGGCGCGACTTTGATTCTGGCGAGCAGTTCACCCAGAGATTCACGACGGCCTTCACTCTCAACCGAGAAAATCACCGGCCCGTTGAAGGTCTCGAGGAATTTGCGCAGCGCATCCAGTGGTGATTTTTGCTGCGCCTGAACCGCGAGATCCGGCAGCGACTGGAAGCCTAAGTTGGTATTAGCCGCCTTGGCGGGAAGGTGGTCGGTTTTGAGCTGCACGCGCGGCCAGCGTTTGAGTTCAGAAAAGAGCTCATCGACACGCAACCAGAGGGACTCCGGTGGCAGCAGCGGACGCATCGGATCCACGCCACGGTTTTCGAAACGCGCCAGCGTATCGGCCTGGAAACGCTCGGCGCTGTTTTCTAAATCGCCAGTATTGACCACCAGCGTATTGGCCGGGAAATAGCTAAACAGCGGCGGCAGCGGCTCGCTGAAAAACAGCGGCTGCCAGTATTCGATCCCCGCCGGCAAAGTGCCTTTGCTGACCTGTTGATAAATATGCTCTGCGTCGCGCTTCACCTCGAAGGTATCGCGCCACTGGCTGCGAAACAGTTCGATCGCCGTTTTGTCGGTTGGGAACTCGTGGGCGGGCAGCAGATTGATGGCGTCGACTTCTTCCAGCGTGCGCTGGGTGTCCGCGTCAAACAGGCGCAGACTGTCAATTTCATCGTCGAAGAAATCCAGACGATAGGGCTGTTCGCTGCCCATAGGGTACAAATCCAGCAGCGCGCCGCGGGTAGCGTATTCGCCATGTTCCATGACCTGATCAACATGCCGGTAACCAGCGCTGTCGAGCTGTAAACGCAGGGCATCGCGCGATAAACGCTGGCCTTTTTTCATCACCAGCGCATGACCGTGCAGATAGCTGTGCGGGCAGACGCGCTGCATCAGGGTATTGACCGGGACGATCAGCACGCCGCGCTGCATCGACGGTAACTGATACAGCGTGGAGAGACGTGAGGAGATAATTTCCTGATGCGGGGAGAAACTGTCGTAGGGCAGTGTTTCCCAGTCCGCGAGGCTCATGACCATCTGATCGGTAAACTGACGGATTTCATCATGCAGGCGCAGCGCGTTTTGCATATCGGGCGCCACGAGCACGACGGGACCATCATGACGTTCGGCAATTTCCGCCACCAGTGTGGCGCAGGCAGCCCCGGTCAGTTCACCTAACAGGCGCTGATCGCCCGCTTTCACGGGCAGCGTGTAACGTTGTTGTTCAGGCATTCGGTTGTCAGAATCTCTTTTAGGTAGTCGTCTGATAAGCAATGCCCTTTATTATCCGTGATCGCTCCTCATTAGCAAATTGAATCGCCCTCACCGGAGGGCGAAAAGTTTAGCGGGAATAGCTAACGGTTTGCGGACGAGAAGGGGGAGAGAAGAGGATATCGCCGAACAGGTCCTGCGACACTTTACGCATGGCAAGACCCAACAGCGTGCACACCAACAGACTGGCAAACGGATAGACCAACAACAGGGCCAGTTCCAGTTCGGGGGACCAGACGGCGGCATTGATTTGCGGGATCAGCAGCAGGCTGAACGCCTCGACCAGAATGCGATGCGTGGTATAAATCGCGATAGTATTCGAACCGATCACATTAAGCAGACTGGATTCACGCATACCGAAGCGCTGCTCATACTGATAAAACAGCTTCATGATCAGCACAATAGAGACCAACGACAGCAGCAATGAGACGTTAAACAGCCATGCGGCGATAGCCAGCACGAAGGCAGCCGCGCTGGGCAGCGCATATCGGCGCAACGGCACCTCTTTAATCCCCGCCATCAGCGGGACGCCAAACCAGGCGCCGAGGCTGTAATACGGCAGGTTGCGGATCACACTGTTCATTCCCCACCACGGGGTGGCAGCAAAGTTGACCGTCACGCTCAGTACAACAAACAGGGCGAACAGCGGCACGGCCCAGCGGCTGAACACTTTACAGACTATGAAATAGACAATGAGCGCATACAGATACCACAGGCTGGTGCTGGCAGTCAGCATGCCGTGAAGGAACTGGCTAACGGAACTGGCGTAAGCGGCGTTGGACGCATGAAGCAGATCGCGTGACGGCGCCAGCCAGTTGTTCAGGGCGTTGAGCGCCAGCCACTGGACCACACCCCACAGCGCCAGCACCCAGAAAATACTCCAGATTCGCTTATTAACGCTTTCTTTCCAGCTCACGCTGTCGATGTAGCGGCGAATCAAAAAGCCCGAGATAAAGAAAAATACCGGCATGCGAAACGGGGCGAGATAGAGATTAAAGTAAACCCAGCATTTCGACAGCAGCTGTGAAAGGGGCAACTGGAAGTGGGTCAGATGCGGGTAAAAGGTGATGACTGAGTGATAGATGACGACCAGACAGATACATAACCCTTTGATTTGATTAATCCATAGTTCTTTCTTTTTCATCAGGACAGCACGCTCGCGTTATTCAACATAGCCTGTGATCCTGCGGGGTGACTCTGGTGCTGTAATGCGTAACATTCTGTTTTTTGTTTTTTTTAAGAAAAGGATCAGGGTCAGCGAGGACGGTATCCTGCGCCTGTCGCGCGGTGGATCCCTTTCAACTGTGTACTGACGAACACTTACGGTTCAGGCGTTTACCCATGCGGCTTTCGCTTATATACTCGTGACTTTGCTAACAGCAACCAGACGGATTTCATGTACCAACCTGTCGCTCTATTCATCGGCCTGCGTTACATGCGCGGGCGTGCAGCAGATCGCTTCGGTCGCTTTGTCTCCTGGCTTTCCACCATCGGCATTACCCTTGGGGTGATGGCGCTGGTCACGGTTTTGTCAGTGATGAACGGTTTTGAACGTGAACTGCAAAATAACATCCTGGGGTTGATGCCCCAGGCCATCCTTTCTGCGGAACAAGGCTCTCTGAATCCACAGCAACTGCCGGAAAGCGCTCTAAAACTGAACGGTGTCAATCGTATTGCGCCGCTAACAACCGGCGATGTCGTGCTGCAAAGCGCGCGCAGCGTGGCGGTCGGGGTGATGTTGGGTATCGACCCGGCACAAAAAGATCCGCTTACGCCGTATCTGGTCAATGTGAAGCAAACCGATCTGCAGCCAGGCAAGTATAATGTCATCCTTGGTGAGCAGCTCGCAGGCCAGTTGGGGGTCAATCGTGGCGATCAGATCCGCGTGATGGTGCCGTCTGCCAGTCAGTTCACGCCGATGGGCCGTCTGCCAAGCCAGCGTCTGTTTACCGTGATTGGCACCTTTGCAGCGAACAGCGAAGTCGATGGTTACCAGATGTTGACCAATATTCAGGACGCCTCGCGCATCATGCGCTACCCGGCCGGGAATATCACCGGTTGGCGTTTGTGGCTGAATGAGCCGCTGAAGGTGGATTCGCTCAGTCAGCAGACGTTGCCGGAAGGGACGAAATGGCAGGACTGGCGCGAGCGTAAAGGCGAACTGTTCCAGGCCGTGCGGATGGAAAAGAACATGATGGGGCTGCTGTTGAGCCTGATCGTAGCGGTTGCCGCGTTCAATATTATTACCTCGTTGGGTCTGATGGTGATGGAGAAGCAGGGAGAAGTGGCTATTTTGCAAACGCAGGGGCTGACGCCGCGACAGATCATGATGGTCTTTATGGTACAGGGGGCCAGCGCCGGGATTATTGGCGCGCTGCTGGGTGCCGCGCTGGGTGCGCTGTTGGCCAGTCAGCTCAATACCTTGATGCCGGTGATCGGTATCCTGCTGGACGGTGCGGCGCTGCCGGTGGCGATCGAGCCGCTGCAGGTCATCGTCATTGCGCTGGTGGCAATGGCCATCGCGCTACTTTCTACGCTTTATCCTTCCTGGCGCGCTGCCGCCACTCAACCCGCTGAGGCTTTACGTTATGAATAAGATCCTGTTGCAATGCGACAAACTGTGCAAACGCTATCAGGAAGGTTCCGTGCAAACCGACGTGTTGCACGATGTCAGCTTCAGCGTGGGCGAAGGCGAAATGATGGCGATTGTCGGCAGCTCCGGCTCCGGCAAAAGTACGTTGTTGCACCTGCTGGGCGGGCTGGATACCCCGACCTCCGGCGATGTCATTTTTAGCGGTCAGCCGATGAGTAAACTGTCGTCGGCGGCGAAAGCGGAGCTGCGTAATCAGAAGCTCGGCTTTATTTATCAGTTCCACCACCTGCTGCCGGATTTCACCGCGCTGGAAAACGTGGCGATGCCGCTGCTGATTGGCAAACACAAACCGGCTGAAATTAACGCACGGGCGCGTGAAATGCTGAAAGCGGTAGGGCTGGATCATCGTGCCAGCCATCGTCCGTCTGAACTGTCTGGCGGTGAGCGTCAGCGTGTGGCGATTGCCCGCGCGCTGGTCAACAACCCGCGACTGGTGCTGGCGGATGAACCAACCGGTAATCTGGATGCGCGCAACGCCGACAGCATCTTCCAGCTTCTGGGCGAATTGAACCGCTCGCAGGGCACCGCGTTTCTGGTCGTCACTCACGATCTGCAGCTGGCGAAGCGCATGAGTCGCCAACTGGAAATGCGTGACGGACGCCTGACGGCAGAACTGAGCCTGATGGGGGCGGAGTAATGGCCTCGCCTTTATCGTTATTAATCGGTCTGCGCTTTAGCCGGGGACGGCGGCGCAGCGGTATGGTATCGCTGATTTCGGTGATCTCGACTATCGGTATCGCGCTGGGGGTGGCGGTTCTGATCGTCGGCCTGAGCGCGATGAACGGCTTTGAGCGTGAGCTGAACAACCGCATTCTGGCCGTGGTGCCGCACGGCGAGATTGAAGCGGTTAATCAACCGTGGACCAACTGGCGCGAAGCGCTGGAGAAGGTACAGAAGGTGCCGGGTATTACCGCCGCAGCGCCGTACATCAACTTTACCGGACTGGTGGAGAGCGGGGCGAATTTGCGCGCTATTCAGGTAAAAGGCGTGGATCCGCAGCAGGAACAGCGTTTGAGCGCGTTGCCCTCGTTTGTGCAGAATAACGCCTGGGCTGATTTTAAAGCTGGTGAACAACAAATCATTATCGGTAAGGGCGTCGCAGACGCGCTGAAGGTGAAGCAGGGGGACTGGGTCTCCATCATGATCCCCAATTCAAATGCCGATCATAAGCTGATGCAACCGAAACGCGTGCGGCTGCACGTTGCTGGCATTTTGCAGTTAAGCGGTCAACTGGATCACAGCTTCGCGATGATCCCGATGGCCGATGCCCAGCAGTATCTGGAGATGAACAATACGGTTTCCGGCATCGCGCTGAAGGTCAACGACGTTTTCAACGCCAACAAACTGGTGCGTGATGCTGGTGAAGTGACCAACAGCTATGTTTACATCAAGAGCTGGATTGGCACCTATGGCTATATGTACCGCGATATCCAGATGATTCGCGCCATTATGTATCTGGCGATGGTGCTGGTGATCGGTGTCGCCTGTTTTAACATTGTCTCAACATTAGTGATGGCGGTAAAAGACAAGAGTGGTGATATTGCGGTATTAAGAACGCTGGGGGCGAAAGATGGTCTGATCCGCGCCATTTTTGTCTGGTACGGTTTGCTGGCAGGACTGTTCGGCAGCCTGATCGGCGTGGTCATTGGTGTGGTGGTTTCGCTACAGCTGACGCCAATCATTAACGGCATCGAAACGCTGATCGGCCATCAGTTCCTTTCCGGGGATATCTATTTTATCGACTTCCTGCCATCCGAATTGCACTGGCTGGATGTGATTTATGTGCTGGTCACCGCACTGTTGCTGAGTTTGTTGGCGAGTTGGTATCCGGCGCGGCGCGCCAGTAACATCGATCCTGCAAGAGTACTTAGCGGCCAGTAACCATAATTGCGTGAGAGATACACAACAACCTCCCTGTGACCAGAACAGCGGCCACCTGAAGGATGAAGTGTATAAAACAAGGAGCGGCAATGTATTACGGGTTTGATATTGGTGGGACAAAAATTGCGCTAGGCGTCTTTGACAACGAGCGGAAATTACAGTGGGAAAAGCGTGTTCCCACGCCGCGCGACAGCTATGACGCTTTTTTAGAGGCTGTTTGCGGGCTGGTGGCGGAAGCCGATCAGCGTTTTGGCGTGAAAGGTTCGGTGGGCATTGGCATCCCCGGAATGCCGGAAACCGAAGATGGCACGCTGTATGCCGCGAATGTCCCTGCTGCCAGCGGCAAACCCCTGCGCGCCGATCTTAGCGCGCGCCTTGATCGCGACGTTCGTCTCGACAACGATGCAAACTGTTTTGCCCTGTCTGAAGCCTGGGATGATGAATTCACCCGCTATCCGCTGGTGATGGGCTTGATTCTGGGCACCGGGGTGGGCGGCGGTTTAATCCTCAACGGAAAACCGATTACCGGGCGCAGTTACATTACCGGCGAGTTTGGTCATATGCGTCTGCCGGTCGATGCGCTCACCCTGATGGGTCTCGATTTCCCGTTGCGCCGCTGTGGCTGCGGTCAACTCGGCTGTATTGAAAATTATCTGTCCGGGCGAGGATTTGCCTGGTTGTATCAGCATTATTATCATCAACCGTTACAGGCGCCTGAAATCATTTCACTGTGGGAGCAAGGCGATGAACAGGCGCGGGCGCATGTTGAGCGTTATCTGGATTTGCTGGCGGTGTGTCTGGGAAATATCCTGACTATTGTCGATCCGGATTTGGTCGTCATCGGCGGCGGATTGTCGAATTTTACCGCCATTACCACCGATCTGGCGGACAGACTACCGCGTCATCTGCTTCCCGTGGCACGAGTGCCCCGCATTGAGCGAGCACGACATGGTGATGCCGGTGGGATGCGTGGTGCTGCCTTCTTACATCTTACCGATTAATCAAAAGAGGTTGCTATGCTGTCGCGTCGGGGTCATCGGTTAAGTCGATTTCGGAAAAACAAACGCCATCTGCGCGAACGCCTTCGTCAACGGATCTTTTTCAGAGACAGAGTGGTACCGGAAGTGATGGAAAAACCAAGAGTTTTGGTGCTTACAGGGGCAGGGATCTCCGCGGAGTCTGGTATTCGTACCTTCCGCGCCGCTGATGGACTGTGGGAAGAACACCGGGTTGAAGATGTGGCGACGCCGGAAGGCTTTGCCCGTAATCCCGCGCTGGTGCAGTCATTCTATAATGCCCGCCGTCGGCAATTGCAGCAGCCTGAAATCCAGCCTAATCCGGCGCACATCGCGCTGGCAAAGCTGGAAGAGGCATTGGGCGACCGCTTTTTGCTGGTGACACAGAATATCGATAACTTGCATGAGCGGGCGGGTAACCAGAACATCATCCATATGCATGGCGAGCTGTTGAAAGTGCACTGCTCGCAGAGCGGACAAATTCTGGAGTGGACGGGCGATGTGACGCCGGAAGATAAATGTCACTGCTGCCAGTTTCCTGCGCCGCTGCGTCCGCACGTGGTGTGGTTTGGTGAGATGCCGCTCGGGATGGATGAAATCTATATGGCGCTGGCCATGGCGGATGTTTTTATCGCCATCGGCACCTCCGGACACGTTTATCCGGCGGCTGGTTTTGTCCACGAAGCGAAGCTGCATGGCGCGCATACGGTTGAGCTGAATCTGGAACCAAGCCAGGTCGGCAGTGAGTTTGAAGAGAAATATTACGGTCCGGCAAGCCAGGTTGTACCTGAGTTTGTGGAGAAGTTATTGAAAGGTTTGTAATAAAAAGGCCCGGATTTTCCGGGCCTTTTTGCTGGATTAGCGTCCTGCTTTTAGCTTCTGATAATACTCTTCGTAGATCGTGCTGGCGGAGCCTACATCGTTCTGCCATTCGCCTTTGCTGATGGTTTCTGCATCCGGATAGAGTGATTTATCGTTGGCGATTTCCGGGCTTAACAGCTTACGTGCCGCCAGGTTTGGCGTCGGATAGCCGATGGTTTCCGCCACTTCTTTCGCCACATCCGGGCGCAACAGGAAGTTGATCAACTTCAGCGCGCCTTCTTTGTTTTTGGCGTTTGCCGGAATCGAAAGGCTGTCCATCCAGAAGATCCCGCCTTCTTTCGGCCAGACTACTTCCAGCGGCGTACCGGCCTGACGGGCGACGAAGGCAGAGCCGTTCCACACCATCCCCAGATTCACTTCGCCTTCCATATACGGATTCGCCGGGTTGTCGGAGTTAAACGCGGCAACGTTAGGCATCAGCTTTTTCAGCTCGTTATAGGCTGCTTCAATCTCTTTAGGATCGGTGGTGTTGCCGGAATAGCCCAGTTTACGCAGCGCCATCTGGAACACTTCGCGCGCATCGTCGGTCAGCAGCAGACTGCCTTTGTATTCCGGTTTCCACAGGTCAGCCCAACGGGTGACGGTTTTCGGGTCGATGCTGTCGCTGTTCACGCCAATGGCCGTCGCGCCCCAGATGTACGGAATGGAGTAGTCGTTGTTGGGATCGAACGGCTTGTTCAGCATCTCCGGATCGAGATTGTTGAAGTTGGATAACTTCGACTTATCAATCTTCTGAATCATGCCTTCTTTACGCATTTTATCGACATAGTAAGTCGATGGCACGACCAGGTCATATGCGCCGTCTTTGTACGTTTTGAGCTTGGCGTACATGGTTTCATTCGACTCGTAGGTCGAGTAAATAACCTTGATGCCGGTCTCTTTAGTGAACTGTTCCAGCAGTCCTGGCGGAACATACTCGGTCCAGTTGTAGAAATAGAGTGTTTTACTGTCGTCCGCGTGCGCAGCGCTGATTCCCATGACGAGAGCGCCTGCCGCGAGCAGGTGGCGTGACCATTTTTTCATTTTAACGTCCCCTGAACTTTAGTTTTATCACGAGCAATAAGTTGGCTGGCGATCACCAGAACCAGCGATAACACCAACAGAATAGTCGCCAGCGCATTCACCTCCGGTGAAACGCCGACTTTCACCATTGAGTAGATCTTCAACGGTAGAATTTCATAACCCGGCCCGGTGACGAACGACGAAACCACCACATCGTCCATCGACAGGGTAAAGCTCAACAACCAGCCAGCGGCGACTGCTGGCATCGCTAATGGCAGAATGATTTTACGCAGGATAGTCATTTCGCTGGCACCCAGATCTTTTGCTGCTTCCAGCATCCGCACGTCAAACCCCTTCAGCCGCGAATAGACCGTCACAACCACGAAAGGCAGGCAGAAGGTGATATGTGAGAACAGTAGTGACCAGAAGCCCAATTGAATGCCCAGCAGCATAAACAGCACCAGCAGTGAAATCGCCATCACGATATCCGGCGACATCATGACCACAAACAGCATCCCGCTGACGAACGGCTTGCCGCGAAAACGGTAGCGATACAGCGCCACGGCCGTTAGCGACCCGATAGCGGTGGCGAACGTTGCGGAAAAAATCGCCATCGTCAGCGAATGTTGCGCCGCCTGCAGCAGGCTATCGTTGTTCATCAGCAGGCCATACCATTTGGTGGTAAAGCCCTGCCAGTTAATGCCAAAGCGCGAGCTGTTAAAGGAGTTCACAATCAAAATAATGATCGGAATATACAGGTATGCGTAGATGGCGGTCATAAAACCGCCGCGAAGCAGACGACCGATCATTCGAGTTCTCCCTTTTTGTTCAGCAATCGGGAGGCGCGCCAGTAAACCAGCAGCATCAGGCCCATCACAATCGTCAGGGTAATGCTGGTTGCGGCACCAAACGGCCAGTCGCGGATATTGAGGAACTGAACTTTAATCACGTTACCGATCAGCAGGTTTTTCGCGCCGCCCATCAGATCGGAGACGTAGAACAGTCCCATCGCGGGCAGCATTACCAGCAGGCAGCCCGCAATAATCCCTGGCATGGTCAGCGGAATGATGATCCGAATTAAGGTCTGCAATTTACTGGCACCCAGATCTTTTGCCGCTTCCAGCAACGGTCTGTCGAGTTTTTCAATGCTGGAATACAGTGGCATCACCATAAACGGCAGCAGGATATACACAAGACCAATAATGACTGCGCTCGGGGTAAACATAATGCGCATCGGCGTATCGATCACCCCGAGCCAAAGCAGAAACTCGTTCAGATAGCCCTTGGTGCTAAGGAAAATTTTCAGCCCGTAGATGCGGATCAGCGAGTTGGTCCAGAAGGGAACAATCAGCAGAAATAGCAGCAGTGGGCGGACTTTCTCTGGCAGTCGCGCCAGAAACCAGGCAAATGGATAGCCGAGCACGAGGCAGGCGAGGGTGGCGATCAGCGCCATATTCAACGAGTGCAACAGCACTTCAAAATAGAGCGGATCGAGCAGGCGCGCGTAGTTGTCCAGCGTAAAGACCATTTTGACGAAGCTGGCATCGTCGCGGGTCAAAAAGCTGGTGCCAATGATCATCAGGTTGGGCAGAAAGACAAACAACACAAGCCAACCGACGATAGTGACAATCACCACATTCTGGAATTTACTTGTGTTCTTCATCAGCCAGTACGACCTCCCAGCTTTCTACCCAGTTAATGGCCATTTTCTGGTCGAGAGAGTGGTCAAAGTCCGGGTCATCTTCGTTGAAGAATTCGCTGACCATCACCATCTTGCCATTTTCCAGTTCAACCACCGACTCCAGCGTCATACCTTTATAGTTACGTTCACGGACATAGCCGATCAGGCCGTCAATGTGGTTGTCATCATTGATTTCATCCACGCGCAAATCTTCCGGGCGTAACAGAACGTGCAGTTTCTGTCCTGGCTCAACGGCGAAGTTGACGTAGATATTGCATTCACGGCCTTCGACGTTAGCACGAACGCGCTGTTCGTCCAGACGCTCGATCACCGTGGCGTTAAACATATTGATTTCGCCAATGAATCCGGCGACGAACAGGTTTTTCGGCTCTTCGTAAATTTCACGCGGCGTGCCGTCCTGTTCGATGCGCCCATCGCGCATCACGACGATGCGATCGGACATGGTCAGGGCTTCTTCCTGATCGTGCGTCACGAACACGAACGTGATGCCGAGCTTACGCTGCAAGGCTTTCAGTTCGTTCTGCATCTGCTTTCGCAGCTTATAGTCCAGCGCGGAGAGGGATTCATCCAGCAGCAACAGGCGGGGTTTATTGACCACAGCACGGGCAATCGCTACGCGCTGCTGTTGGCCGCCGGAAAGTTGATGTGGTTTACGCTGTGCAAACTCTTCCAGTTGCACCATCCGCAGGGCTTCCAGTACGCGTGGCGTGATGTCGGCTGCAGGGGTTTTCTGCATACGCAAACCGAAGGCCACATTTTCAAAAACAGTCATGTGGGGGAATAGCGCATAGCTTTGAAAGACGGTATTCACATAACGGTTTTCTGCCGGTACGTGAGTGATATCCTCGTTATCGAGCATGATGTGCCCGGAATCTACGGTTTCCAGACCGGCAATCAGGCGCAAAACGGTTGTTTTACCGCAGCCAGAAGGGCCAAGCAGCGTGAGGAACTCGCCATTATTGATTGTCAAATCCAGTTCAGAAATGACCTCTTTTCCATCGAAGCTTTTGCTGATACCTGACAAAAGAACCAGCGGTGAAAGCGAACGCGGTTGTTTATTCAATTTTTTACTCTGTCCCATGTAGACGCAACGGATGGCTGACCGAAGCGGGGTTTGTGGTTGACCACCTTGGTGACTCTTAATGAGGGCCGTAATTCTACGGCAAACCGTTGTCATCGCCAATGTTTGTTGCTAATTACTCTACACTTCATCCTTCAGACTGCCTGTTTGTAGACTGCACTCACATACCCCAGTCACGTACGGTTTGTTCGCGCCTGGGGGATTCATGCGCTTGCCGCCGCGATGCATCCTGTACGCTTTTGTGTATATATTTCCTGAATAAAGGGGTCCGGAAGCGAAATATTCTCGTTTGCGGGGATAAAAGTGACCTGACGCAATATTTGTCTTTTGTGGCTTACTGATAATGTTGTCACAAATAGTGAGGGTGACTGCATGGATAAACTACTTGAGCGTTTTTTACACTACGTTTCATTGGATACCCAATCGAAAGCGGGTGTGAGACAGGTTCCCAGTACCGAGGGACAGTGGAAGTTATTAAATTTGCTCAAACAGCAGCTCGAAGAGATGGAGCTGGTCAATGTGACGTTAAGTGACAAAGGGACGCTGATGGCAACGTTGCCGGCGAATGTCCCTGGCGATATCCCTGCTATTGGCTTCATTTCCCATGTGGATACCTCACCGGATTTCAGCGGTAAGCACGTAAATCCGCAGATCGTGGAGAACTATCGCGGCGGTGATATCGCGCTGGGCATTGGTGATGAAGTGTTGTCGCCGGTGATGTTCCCGGTGCTGCATCAGTTGCTTGGTCAAACGCTGATCACCACCGACGGCAAAACGCTGCTGGGGGCGGACGACAAAGCGGGTGTGGCGGAAATCATGACCGCGCTGGCGGTACTGAAGCATAAAAATATTCCGCATGGCGATATTCGCGTCGCTTTTACACCGGACGAAGAGGTGGGCAAAGGGGCGAAACACTTTGATGTAGCAGCCTTTGACGCCAAATGGGCCTATACCGTCGACGGCGGCGGCGTGGGTGAACTTGAGTTTGAGAACTTCAATGCCGCTTCGGTGAATATCAAAATCGTCGGCAATAACGTGCATCCGGGGACGGCAAAAGGCGTGATGGTCAACGCATTATCGCTGGCGGCGCGTATTCACGCCGAGGTTCCTGCGGATGAAAGCCCGGAAATGACCGAAGGATATGAGGGCTTCTACCATCTGGCGAGCATGAAAGGCACCGTGGATCGCGCCGATATGCACTACATCATTCGCGACTTCGACCGCAAACAGTTTGAAGCGCGCAAACGTAAGATGATGGAGATTGCCAGGAAGGTCGGGAAGGGGCTGCATCCGGACTGCTATATTGAACTGGTGATTGAAGACAGTTATTACAATATGCGCGAAAAAGTGGTTGAGCATCCGCATGTTCTGGATATCGCACAGCAGGCGATGCGTGACTGCGATATTCAACCAGATATGAAGCCGATTCGCGGCGGTACCGACGGCGCACAGCTCTCTTTCATGGGATTACCGTGCCCGAATCTGTTCACTGGCGGCTACAACTATCATGGCAAGCATGAGTTTGTGACGCTGGAAGGGATGGAAAAAGCGGTGCAGGTGATTGTGCGGATTGCCGAATTAACGGCGAAGCGGTCGTAGCGTGGTTGATGCCAGTTGACGCGACGCTTATCTGGCCTACAGGACATGTGAACCGTAGGCCGGATAAGACGCGTTAGCGCCGCCATCCGGCATCATTTCAATGTTACCCTTCGAAGAACCAGTACCCGCTGTTGACCAGGGCTGCCAGCATCGCGAGGAACGATGGATCTTCCAGCGCGTCACCAAAGTTCTCTGCAGTCAGCACGATATGGCTGGCAAGGGCTTCCAGCGCCGGACGGTGCGGAGAATCAATTCTCTCGCCGTTGGCATAAACGTCATCACCCACACGCAGTACCCGTAGCCCCCCCAGACGCACCAGCACATCGCCTTGTTTCAGGGCATCGTAGATTTCATCAGGTTGATACGGCGGCTCCGGCGGCGCAATATCCAGTTCATGACGCGACTGGGAGATAAACTCGCCAAACCACTGTTTAAAATGCTCCGGCTGATTAATCAGATCCAGCATCATAGTGCGCAGTTTGTCCATCTCCTGCGGCAGGACGTCAGCAGGATGCTCACGCGACGGCATGTCCGGGTCGCTGTAATAAGTACTGCCCAGCTCACGTTGCAGGACGTAGTCGGCAAACCCGCTGATCAGTTCACGGGTGTTTGGCGCGCGGAAACCGACGGAATAGTTCATCGCGTTTTCCAGCGCATAGCCTTCATGCGGGAATCCTGGCGGAATGTAGAGAATATCGCCCGGCTCCAGTTCTTCATCGATGATGGCTTCAAAAGGATCGACCTGCAGCAGGTCCGGATGCGGGCAGTGCTGCTTCATCTGCAACTTCTCACCCACGCGCCAGCGACGACGACCGGTTCCCTGAATGATAAACACATCATACTGATCGAGATGGGGACCTACGCCACCGCCAGGGACCGAGAATGAGATCATCAGATCGTCGATACGCCAGTCAGGCAGGGCGCGGAAGGGGCGCATCAGCGCGGCGGTTGGCTCATGCCAGTGGTTCACCGCCTGCACCAGTAACGACCAGTTATTCTCGCCGAGATGGTCATAGCTTTCGAACGGACCATGGCTTACCTGCCATTTGCCATCCTGATGGCTTACCAGGCGGCTATCGACTTCACTTTCCATCGCCAGCCCTGCCAGTTCGTCAGGGGAGAGGGGATCGATGAAGTTATTAAAGCCGCGTTTTAACACCACTGGGCGCTTTTGCCAGTGACGTTCAAGAAATTCGGGCCAGTTGAGTGTTAATTGGTATTCCATATTGAGCTTCCACAGGCTGGGGCGGGTATCTGTCACCGATTATAACGGATGCTTAACCAGATGCGTGCAGTTGGCTCATATTTATTACATTTTGGTTTAGTCGTCTTTCGGCCCCGGTTGTTGATGTCCAAAAATGACTTCCATACGTGCACCGCCGAGCAGGCTGTCGCTGGCAACGATTTTGCCATCGTATTGCTCGGTAATTTCTCGCGCCACCGCCAGTCCTACGCCTTGCCCCGGACGCATCGTATCCACGCGTTGACCGCGGTCAAAGACCAGATCGCGCTTGCTGAGTGGGATCCCTGGACCGTCATCTTCCACCACGATGTACAGATGATCGTCGGTCTGGCGGGCAGAAATCTCAACAAACTCGAGACAGTACTTGCAGGCATTATCCAGCACGTTGCCCATCACCTCGACAAAATCGTTCTGCTCGCCGACAAAGCTGATTTCCGGTGAGATATCGAGGCTAATGTTCACGCCTTTACGCTGATACACTTTGTTCAGCGCCGAGGTGAGATTATCCAGCAGCGGTGCGACCGGATGCAGCTCGCGGCTCAGTAGGACACCCCCGCCGCGCATACTGGCGCGATGCAGATAGTAGCCGATTTGCTGTGAAATCCGGCTGATCTGTTCGAGCATTACCGGTTCTGCCTCGCTGACGCTCATCTTATCGCTACGCATCGAACGCAACGTACTTTGCAGCACGGCGAGCGGCGTCTTCAGGCTGTGGGTGAGATCGGTCAGCGTGGTGCGGTATTTGTCATAACGTTCGCGCTCGCTTTTCAACAGGCGGTTCAGGTTACGCACCAGGCTGGTCAATTCCCGCGTCGTTGCAGGGTTAAGCTGTTCGCGGTGGTGTTCTTCCAGTTCGCGCACCTCACGAGCCAGTGCCTCAATGGGGCGCAAACTCCACCAGGCCGCCACCCAGAGCAGGGGAATGACCAGCAACAGGTTGGCAGCCAGCACATAAATAAACCAGCTCCAGACCATATACGAGCGTTTAAGCTCAATCGGAATGGTGTCTACCACCACAATCGTCAGTTGCGGCATGCGCGCGGTAGCCGGGTAGACGTTAACCGCCACCGAGTGGGTCATTTCGGCGTCGTCGTCATCTTCCCGAACCTCTTTCAATCGTTCCTGAACGGAGTGATCGTCATTGAGCAGCGAGCTGCTGGCGCTGATGTCGGCTTCTATTTCATGAAAACCATTACTTTTCAGCCAGTCGGGCTGAATCAGTCTGACCAGCCAGGGGACGTTACGCTGGGCCCACAGCAGTTTGCCGTTCTCATCATAGATCAACGACATCGTGGGGCTCTGCATGTCGAGGTGCTCGGGAAGTTCGACGTGGATCTTATTACCTTCCCATTTTGCAAGCGTATAAAAGAGATTACTTTCGCCGCGCAGCAGACGAAACGTGGTCTTATCGAAACTCACGCTGTAGCCGACCAGCGCAACCATGCCATAGGCCAGAGAAAGCACCAGCACTACGCCTGCGGTGGCCAGCAGAAAACGCAGGCGCAGTGACAACGGAAAAAGATGACGCAACAGTTTATTCATCAGCGCAATTCAAAAAGATATCCCTGACCCCGCACAGTGGTAATGACTTCATCCGGATACTGCGCCTGTATTTTTTTACGCAGGCGGCCCATCAGCACGTCGATAGTGTGGCTTTCACGTAGCTCGGCGTCCGGATACAGCTGCAACATCAGCGAGTCTTTGCTGACCACTTTGCCATTATTGCGGATCAGCGTTTCCATGATGGTGTACTCAAACGCGGTCAGTTTGATCACTTCATCATTGACCGAGAGTTCGCGGCGCGAGAGATCAACCTGAAAAGGCGGAATAGAGATAATCTGCGAAGCGTGGCCGCTGTTACGGCGCATCAGCGCCTGCATCCGCGCGGCGACTTCCTCAATATGGAACGGCTTGGTGACGTAGTCATCTGCACCTGCGCTCAGCACTTCCACTTTGTCCTGCCAGCTTTCACGGGCGGTCAGGACGAGAACCGGGAGAGAAACGTCATTGCTCCGCCAGCGGCGGATCAGTGAAAGTCCATCTTCATCCGGAAGACCCAAATCGACGATAGCGATGTCAGGCAAGTGTTCGTTAAGGTAATAATCGGCCTCTTTGGCATCTTCGGCGTCGTCAACCTGATGTCCGGCATCCTGAAGCTGAACTTTCAGGTGATGACGTAATAACGCATTATCCTCAACAACCAGTACACGCATCATCTTTTCTCACTCTATTTACGGTATGAATAGTTTAACGCTGATTATGTAAGTTGAAACCAGCACAATGAAATTAAATGACTTTTTTATCAGGCCCCGCCCTTGGGATAATCCCTGGAGCAATGCTGTTGGCATTTGATTATTCCGCAGGCTGACCTGGTCCTGGGTCATGTCACCAATCCACGTAGAATAAACCTCACACACCATGCGAGCATCTTCTTGCCCCATCTGGCGGGCAATGAATGAAGGATTCGCTACGGCTATCTGCATCCAGCCAGCATAAGTAAGCCGTGACTGACAGGCATTTCTCTGCCTGATACCTGAAAGTTTAGTACCACGTTTCCCGCCACAGGAAATCGAGTATTTGGGAAAGAAACCTTCTTTAGTATATGAACCCGATCCGGGGATAAAGACAACGCGACGTTCTTATGCCAGCAACCGTTATGGGCGGAACACACAAATGTTTATTCGTCTGGTCTCTGGATACATGGATCTCACCTTTTTCAGGTCTACATCCTCCCAGGCCAGCGCACATATTTCCCCTGGTCTTATCCCCGTGTGTGTTGCCACTATAATGATGAAGGCAAGTTTGTGGGGAAGTGCCAAGATCAGCGCCTGATACTCATGAAGTAAAAGTGGATCGGGATCTGCTTTAACGAGCTGGAGCCTCGATACCCCCTCATAAGGTGCATGTAATATAAACTGACTTCTGTTCTCAAGCTTCAGCATTTACGATAAAACTGCCATTTGTTTATTTACTGTTGAAGGGGAGCGACCTTTTTTGATGAATTCTGGCATTGCAGGGTTACCCTATATTGCCATGCAGACGGACAGGCATGATGGACAGGACTGTCCGGGGAAATGTACGGTCAGGTTATAGTATTCGCGGTCACTTAATCTTTCTCACAGATAACTGAGGGAGTGAAACTTATCGGGAAACCTCATCTGTATCTCCAGGGATTATAGGTCGCGGTGAGGGCGGAAAGCATATAAAAGTGTGCGGACTGCCACTTATCAGCGACAGCCCGGCAGATACTTATCGTTATGTTTTGGCGGATGATTAAAAGAGGAAGGTCACAGAACCATTGACAAATGAATAATCTTTTCCAGTTTTAAACTCCGGTGATACACGATTAAAAGATAAGGTGAAAGCGACCGGAGAATAACCTAAAGTGGCTCCGATGCGATATTCATTAACGGTATGATTAAGGGTGACGGTTTCATTTCGGGTCTGAAGCGTTTTTCCTTGTAATGTATAGTTACGGTCAACTTCCCGACGTTCCATCCCGGCAAATATCTTGTATATTAAACCATCATTTTTTGATGTATGCATTAACCCACGAGTCGCAAGCAGACCATACCCGTTATCTGAGTTCAGGGTTTTGTCATTGCCTATGGCAAGCGTTGCACCGTATCCTACATATTCAAAAAGATTTCCGCTTACCGCGGATATTTCTGGATAAATACCAACATTCGTTCCCAGGATATCCACATCAGGAGTCAGCGATAGCATTCCTTTAACCGTATACCCATAGCGATTTTCGATTTGATCATCCCATGCTTGATATTTTTCAGCATTAATCATTTGATGAGCTTTATTCTGGACTTGTTGACCGCCAGCATCTGGTCCAATCACGCCGACGTCTGTCCCCAGGCGATAGCGAAACCAGCTATTTGCTACAGAATTCCATTCAACACCCGTGTACAGAAAGGCACTAAAAGCTCTGTCTCCGGTTATTGCTGTTGGTAACCGCTTGTTGTCTCCTGATGGTGAGTAAATATCTTGTGCGATATGAAACGATAACTGGCTTGAGTCTGTAACATCATGGCTATAACCCAGGAAGAGACCTTGTGTATAATCATCGCGAGCTTCATCTTTATGACTATAAATTTTGTTAAGCGCAGACTGAAAGATACCTGCGTCATCATTTGACAATGATAATGCGATGCTATCAGCCTGAACAACAGGTGTCATGAAAAACATTGTGAATAACGCAATGCGGGTTAATGACTTATTCATAAGCAGCCTCCTGAGAATTTCCCTTTTTTAATCGGCCAGGTATTACTTCTTTCATAAATTAACATAAAATAAACACCTTCCTTTCTGCAATAAAATGTGGTTAATGTGTTATTTTTTTATCGCTTTATATGGCTTATGTGTGGTAAAAGTTTTTTCAGGAGGGATGGATATGAACAGTCATGCACTTTTGAAAAACTCTTCCTTATTTATTGCATATATGGGATGTTCTTGATGGAGTTGTGCGTTTTTACGGGTAGTGTATTGCTTTCTTTTTTCTGTAAAGCAGAAAGATAAATGAGTGTTATTCCTGTCCTGAAGCGCGGGATATGATGCATGTCATCGACTCTACTGCAATGAATATGTTCATTTTGGTTATGCTTTTTTATGCAAAAAAAACCGCATATTGCTATGCGGTAAACCATTGGGAAGAATATTAAACACATCTGAATTTCGCAAGAACACTGTAATAAATAACGAAGGTTTATTCAATGTATCATAGGCTAATTATGCTGATCTTTTCATATTATTATCATTTTGTTTCTTTTTTGCGTGATGATAGAGTGTAACATGGATATGAGAACACACTATTTTATCAATCCGTACGGACAAATGGCTATTCTGCAGTGTAGAGCACTTGTACATTGGGCTCCTTTAATGCTTTTCCTTCCAGGACATTCATTGCTGCACTCGATTATTTTCCAGAAGATCTTGTTAAAGGGAGTGACGTTATAAATTGTCAATGGAAAAAATTTCCCGTCAATGTAAATCCCTGAGTCAGTTTGCGAGACACTGGAACCTGGAGGAAGGAAAACATCAGATTCATACCAAATAATAAGCTTTATTTTACACCAGAGGATTGAAAATGAAATTCCACTCGAAGAACAGACAACAGTGTCAACAACTAACCATTCCATATTAGAGACCTTAACATTAATAATGACAATTTTTCATAAATGAAAAGTGTAGTTGTTTTTTGATAACTCATTGAAAAAGATCATTTTTTTGATTGTGTTTTTGTTCGTGAGTTATTGATTTTATTATTATAACGATCTTTTGTTGAATCTTTTTGTTTCACTTTTTTAATATTTGCATTTCTTTTTTATAAGTCTTTATAAAATTGGTGGTCAAATTATAAACATAGATTTTTTCAGGGTGAGAGTGAATTATTTAATCTGTGATACCCCTATTTGTCATTGTGCATAGTGACATGCCTTATCCTTTTCTTTAGAGATGGTGATACAGCCTGTATGTTGAAGGTCGATTCTTATGACTAGTACAAATCATGTTGTACCTGGGAGGCCAGTTATCACGTTAAGTCGTGGTTATGTCTCTCGTGGGCGCTAATGGAAGAAGGCTTTCGCGTAGTGAAAAATAACGGCGTCGGCCTGGTAGTGGTCTCTCTTTCTTATGCGATGAGGTTCATTGGAATAGTGGCGTGGGATGAATGTTTATGTGATAAGATGATTATACAGTAATCCCTATGTTAACTATTTATGGTTCATTAACTATAAGGTTGGCTGGCAATGAATACGCTACTTTTTCGATTAATAATGTTTATATTCATGTTTGGTTCTTTCCCATTACAGGCGGAAGTGCCAGATGACATGAAGCTTGAACGAGTTGTGATAGTAAGTCGCCACGGTGTAAGAGCACCAACAAAGTTCACCCCATTGATGCAGGAAATCACACCTTACCATTGGCCGCAATGGGATGTTCCCCTGGGCTGGTTGACGGCTCGGGGTGGTGAGCTCGTCACCGAAATGGGACGATATCAACAAAAAGTATTAATCGATAACGGCGTTCTGGAAAGTAATGTATGTCCGTCACCAGAACAGGTGGCAGTTATTGCCGATACCGATCAGCGCACTCGTAAAACCGGTGAGGCATTTCTGGCTGGATTTGCGCCGGGATGTAAAAATAAGGTTCATTATCAAAAAGATCACGATAAAAAAGATCCTCTTTTTAATCCAGTAAAAATGGGGGTGTGCGCTTTTAATGTACAAAAAACTCAGGAAGCGATTCTGACACGTGCGGAAGGAAACATTGAACGGTACACTCAGCGTTATGACTCTGCATTCCGTACTCTGGAACAGGTTCTCAATTTCTCCCGGTCAGCAGCATGCCGATCAGCAAGCCAGTCTGGTTGCACGCTACCAGGAACCTTACCTTCAGAACTCAGGGTTTCTGCGGATACCGTTTCCTTATCTGGCGCGTGGAGTCTTTCTTCCATGCTGACGGAAATATTTCTATTGCAAGAGGCGCAGGGAATGCCAGAGGTTGCGTGGGGGCGAATTCATGGGGAGAAAGAATGGACAGCGTTATTAAGTCTGCATAATGCTCAGTTTGACCTTTTGCAAAGAACTCCCGAAGTTGCCCGCAGCAGAGCAACACCATTACTCGATTTGATCAGCGAAGCATTAGTGAGTAATGGGTCAACAGAAAATCATTACGGAATTAAATTACCCGTCTCATTATTGTTTATTGCTGGTCATGATACCAATCTTGCAAATCTCAGTGGGGTATTTGATCTTAACTGGTCTCTACCTGGGCAGCCAGATAATACACCTCCTGGCGGGGAGCTGGTTTTCGAAAGATGGACGCGAGTGAGTGATAACACTGACTGGATTCAAATTTCGTTTGTTTATCAGACTCTTCAACAAATGCGTAAGTTTAAACCTTTTTCATCTTCGTCTCTCCCAAACAAGATTGTGCTTACGTTGCCCTCTTGCCAGGATAAAAATCCTGAGGGTATGTGTCCATTAAAGCATTTTATTGACATTGTGCAGACAGCACGTATTCCACAATGTGCAGTGATGGCTGATGTAAACCGTTAAATATAATTCGTAGAGAATAGGGAGATTAAGAACGGTAGTGACAAACAGGTGAACGTTTAAAAGCGAAGTTTTGGGAATTTCAGGTGCGCATTTTGGGGCAGGATTTGGAAGCAAATCCCTCTTTAATATTTCGATATTATTATAAGTTTTTGTTTTTCATGCTATTTTCTTTTTGTCTGCGTAGTTTAACGCTGATGATGGTGTTGTGGGGATCAATATTTCGTAAACCGGGGAAGGGACGTGCCGGGGGGGGGCGCGAGCCATGCGCGAAAGTCGGCCCGGTGACGTCGTGTCACCGGGCAAGTGATTATTTCAGCTCATCCACCATGGCGATGGCTCGACCAATATAATTGGCCGGAGTCATGGCTTTCAGGCGGGTTTTCTCGTCATCCGGCAGCGGCAGGCTGTCGATGAATTGCTTCATGCCTTCCGCGTCGACACGTTTTCCACGGGTTAACTCTTTCAGCTTTTCGTACGGCTTTTCAATACCGTAACGACGCATCACGGTCTGAATCGGCTCTGCCAGTACTTCCCAGTTATGATCCAGTTCGTCCAGCAGATGGTCGCGGTTCACTTCCAGCTTGCTTACCCCTTTCAACGTGGACTGGTAGGCGATCAGCGCATAGCCGATACCCACACCCAGGTTACGCAGAACGGTGGAGTCCGTCAGATCGCGCTGCCAGCGGGAAACCGGCAGTTTGCTCGCCAGATGTTGCAATACCGCATTAGACAGACCCAGGTTGCCCTCGGAGTTTTCGAAGTCGATTGGGTTCACTTTGTGCGGCATGGTGGAAGAACCAATCTCACCGGCAATGGTTTTCTGTTTGAAGTGGTTCAGCGCGATGTAGCCCCAGACGTCACGATCGAAATCGATCAAAATGGTGTTAAAGCGGGCGATGCAGTCAAACAGTTCGGCAATGTAGTCGTGCGGCTCGATCTGTGTGGTGTACGGGTTCCACTGGATACCCAGCGAGGTGACGAACTCTTCGCTGAACTGATGCCAGTCTACTTCCGGGTAAGCGGCGATGTGGGCGTTATAGTTGCCGACGGCACCGTTGATTTTACCGAGAATTTCCACCTGATTAAGCTGGCGGAACTGACGCTCCATACGATAAGCGACGTTGGCCATCTCTTTACCCAGCGTTGACGGCGTAGCCGGTTGGCCGTGGGTACGGGAGAGCAGGGGAATGTCGCGATACTGTACGGACAGATCTTTGACCGCGTCGATCAGTTGACGCCAGTAAGGCAGCACCACTTCATCGCGGGCGGTTTTCAGCATCAGCGCGTGAGACAGGTTATTGATGTCTTCCGAGGTGCACGCAAAGTGAATGAATTCGGATACTGCATGCAGTTCCGGCACATTCGCCACTTTTTCTTTCAGGAAATACTCAACCGCCTTGACGTCGTGGTTGGTGGTGCGCTCGATAGTTTTAATACGCGCGGCATCTTCTTCATTGAAGTTCGCGACGATAGCGTCGAGGAAACCGATTGCGTCGGCAGCAAAAGCAGGAACTTCCTTGATCGCTGCGTGCGCGGCCAGTTTTTGCAGCCAGCGTACTTCAACCTGTACGCGGTATTTCAGCAAACCGTATTCGCTGAAAATCCCGCGCAGCGCGCTGACTTTATCGCCGTAGCGTCCATCGACAGGGGAAACGGCGGTCAGTGAGGATAATTCCATAGATCACAACTCCGGGGTTAAATGAGCAAGAATTTGTTTTGCCTGAGTGGTCAGGCGATTACGAGAAAACATGAGCTGCAGACGTCCACCGCCAACCTGGTGCCAGAGCACGGCAGCGCGAATGCCGGCCAGAAGCGAGGCGCGAACCTTGGCCTGTACCTGCGGGCTCTGCAATACAGCAGGGGAACCGGTCACCTGAATGCGCGGACCGAGCGGGCTGATGACATCGACATAAATTCCGGCCATCGCGCTCATCAGCGTTTCGGATTGCAGATCAAAGTGATCGAGCTGGCGTTGCAGGCCGTTGATCCGCTCGCCCAGTGTATCCAGAGCACCTTTGGCGGCGGTGAGTTTACGCTCGAGTACCATCAGACTTAGCGTGTAGCGGGTCAATTCCGCGTTCAGCCCCTGACGGCTGCTGGCATTCAGTACGCCGAGCAGGGTTTCCAGGCCGAGACGCAGATTCGCCTCGCTGCCGCCGAACACGCCCAGCGTTGAGCTGGGGTTCATATCGATAACGCTGTTCAGTGAGACGTGGAGCGCATCGGCATCACAATGTCCCTGGTGCGCCAGTTGTTGCACCAGGCGTGCAGACTGGCAGATCCCAGCCAGTGCGAGGGTGATGTCATAATAATTCTTTGCCACGGTCACTGCTTCCTTGTATCAGTCTGTTAAGAATAATTATACCGGCAGGGGCAGTCGCTGCTCGATAATACCGCCGCCGAGGCACACTTCGCCGTTATAGAAGACCGCTGACTGGCCCGGCGTGACGGCGGCAACCGGCTCGTCAAACATCACTTCTACGCGTTCGGCGTCCAGCGCTTTGACGGTGCACGGAATATCAGTCTGGCGGTAGCGGGTTTTCACTGTGCAACGCATTGTGCCGGTGAACGGCAGGCGATCAACCCAGTGTAGTTGCTGCGCAATCAGGCCGACGGACATCAGACGCGGATGCTCATGACCCTGAGCGACCACCAGAATGTTGTTCTCAACGTCTTTATCCACCACATACCACGGATCTTCCGTGCCTTCTTTGGTGCCACCGATGCCAAGACCTTTACGCTGACCTAGCGTGTGGTACATCAGCCCCTGATGCTGACCAATCTCTTCGCCGTCCACGGTAATGATTTTACCCGGCTGTGCTGGCAGATAACGGCCCAGAAATTCGCGGAACTTACGTTCGCCGATAAAGCAAATGCCGGTAGAATCTTTTTTCTTCGCGGTAACCAGTCCCAGGTCTTCGGCAATTTTGCGCACCTGCGGTTTTTCCAGTTCGCCGACCGGGAACAGACTTTGTGCGATCTGCTCATGGCCCAGCGTGTAGAGGAAGTAGCTCTGATCTTTATTGCTATCTAAGCCGCGAAGCAGGCGACTTTTGCCGTCGACATCTGCCCGGCGGACATAATGCCCGGTAGCGATATAATCAGCGCCCAGATCTTCTGCAGCGAACTCCAGGAAGGCTTTAAATTTGATCTCTTTATTGCACAGAATATCCGGATTCGGCGTACGGCCAGCTTTGTACTCTTCAAGGAAGAGCTCAAAGACGTTATCCCAGTATTCTGCGGCAAAGTTTACGGTATGCAGTTCAATGCCGAGCTTGTCGCAAACGGCCTGAGCGTCAGCCAGATCGGCGGCCGCTGTGCAATATTCCTCACCGTCGTCCTCTTCCCAGTTCTTCATGAACAGGCCTTCTACCTGATAACCCTGTTGTTGCAACAGCCAGGCGGAAACGGAGGAATCGACACCGCCGGACATGCCGACGATCACTTTTTTTGGGCTTTCTGACATTGGAATACTCACGACATTGAACTTCAAGGCGGCGTATTCTATCACGCACCCCTTTTAGTTGACACCCTCTGTAAACGGCCAGTTAAATGCGCCGATCGTCTCCAGTGGGTAACGCACGCCGTTTTGATAGCAACGAACACTTTCGGCAACCAGCGGAGAACGCAGGTTTGGGGCGGTAAGGATGGTGTCGGCGCTCACCCACCGGCAGCAGTCGATATCGCTGTCATGGGGTTCGGTGTCGCACATATTGGCAAGTTCAATCGAAAACAGGAAACGCAAAAACGGCGTATTGTCCGGCGCAATCCACTGATGCATGCGAATGAAGTGCTGAGGCTGCGCCTGGATGCCGGTCTCTTCCCACAGTTCACGCGTGGCGGCCTGGACTAACGTTTCGTCGGCTTCCAGATGTCCGGCGGGCTGGTTCCACAGCGCTTTACCGTTGATGGTCTCTTCAACGATTAAAAACTTATCCTCTGCATGGACGATGCAGGCGACCGTGACGTGCGGTTTGAACATGATTTATCCTTTCTTTTGATCAGTGACATCGCGCCATTCACCGTTGCTCAGGTTTCCCAGGGTGTAATCACCCATCGCATAGCGGATCAGGCGCAGTGTGGGGAAGCCAACGTGCGCGGTCATTCTCCGCACCTGGCGGTTACGCCCTTCATATAAGGTCACTTTCAGCCAGGCGGTGGGGATGCTTTTACGTTCGCGAATCGGCGGATTGCGCGGCCACAGCCACTCAGGTTCCTCGACGATCTCAACTCCTGCGGGCAGGGTAGGACCATCGTTCAGCGTCACGCCATTGCGCAACGCTTCCAGCGCTTCCACTGTCGGTTCGCCTTCCACCTGTACATAGTAAATTTTCCCGGTGCGCTTGCCGGGTTGTGTCAGACGCGCCTGCAATGCGCCGTCATTGGTGAGCACCAGCAACCCTTCGCTGTCTCTGTCGAGACGACCTGCGGCATATACGCCCTGCACAGGAATAAAATCTTTTAACGTGCGGCGTCCGGCCTCGTCGGTAAATTGTGGCAAAACATCGTAAGGTTTATTGAACAAAACCACGCGTTTTGGCTGGTTTTCTTTCCGGGGCTTAGTGACTTGTCGTTGGCTGAATCGCTCAACCCGGTGATTTCTAAAAGAAGTTTTTTGCATGGTATTTTCAGATCTTATCAATTGCCGCATTATAGCCTAATAACGAGTGTCTTTCATGGCAGCGAACATTAGGGTAGTATTGACATGCTCATTACAAAACATTAACAAAAAATTGCTCTAACGCAGTCGTGCAGCAGGACGCAAAGGCACATGCAGCGCGATGACAGACGAGCAAACCAGAAGCGCTCGAAGGAGAGGTGAATGGAAAGCAAAGTAGTTGTTCCGGCGGAAGGTAAGAAGATCACCCTGCAAAACGGCAAACTCAACGTTCCTGAGAATCCGATTATCCCGTTTATCGAAGGCGACGGTATCGGTGTTGACGTAACCCCTGCCATGCTGAAAGTGGTCGATGCCGCTGTCGAGAAAGCCTATAAAGGCGAGCGTAAAATCTCCTGGATGGAAATTTACACCGGTGAGAAATCTACCCAGGTATACGGCCAGGACGTCTGGCTGCCAGCTGAAACCCTGGATCTGATTCGTGACTACCGCGTGGCGATTAAAGGCCCGCTGACTACCCCAGTCGGTGGCGGTATTCGCTCTCTGAACGTTGCGCTGCGTCAGGAACTTGACCTGTACGTCTGCCTGCGTCCTGTTCGTTACTATCAGGGCACTCCAAGCCCGGTTAAACATCCGGAACTGACCGACATGGTTATCTTCCGTGAAAACTCAGAAGACATTTACGCCGGTATTGAGTGGAAAGCGGATTCTGCAGATGCGGAAAAAGTGATCAAATTCCTGCGTGAAGAGATGGGCGTGAAGAAAATTCGCTTCCCTGAACACTGCGGTATCGGTATCAAACCATGCTCCGAAGAAGGGACCAAGCGTCTGGTTCGCGCGGCGATCGAATATGCAATCACTAACGACCGTGACTCTCTGACCCTGGTGCATAAAGGCAACATCATGAAGTTCACCGAAGGCGCGTTCAAAGACTGGGGTTACCAGTTAGCGCGTGACGAATTCGGCGCTGAACTGATCGATGGCGGCCCGTGGATGAAAATCAAGAATCCAAATACCGGCAAAGAGATCGTGGTCAAAGATGTGATCGCTGATGCGTTCCTGCAACAGATCCTGCTGCGCCCGGCGGAATACGATGTGATTGCCTGTATGAACCTGAACGGTGACTACATTTCTGACGCCCTGGCAGCACAGGTAGGCGGTATTGGTATCGCCCCTGGCGCTAACATCGGTGACGAGTGTGCGCTGTTTGAAGCAACGCACGGTACGGCGCCGAAATATGCCGGCCAGGACAAAGTGAACCCGGGCTCTATCATCCTGTCCGCTGAGATGATGCTGCGCCACATGCAGTGGTTCGAAGCCGCAGACCTGATTGTTAAAGGTATGGAAGGCGCGATCGCCGCGAAGACCGTGACCTATGACTTCGAACGTCTGATGGAAGGCGCTAAACTGCTGAAATGTTCAGAGTTTGGTGACGCGATCATCGCGAATATGTAATAGCGGAAATTGTTAAATCTATTAACGGGAGCGTAACGCTCTCGTTGTTTTTTATTAGTCTGCTAACGGTTATCAAAATTTTATCAAAACTAGTTATCAAAACCCCCTGGTAGTTTGGGGGAGGCTGGTCGATCAGATGACAGCTCCACTGCCCGGTTCCCATTAGGCATTTCTCAGTTTTGGTGGTGGATGCTCGTTAATAGTTAGGTCCGTTCTGTGCCAGGTGCGGACGTCTTAATGTTTGTTCAGCTAACACAAGTTGAGCGTTTCATAATGATATCTCTTTGCGGATCAGCCCAACCTGGAAGATATGTTCACCCACTTCGGTAAACCCAACCTTACGGTAAAAAGAGATGGCATTACGCATTTTACCTTTTCGGGCGAACTACATGGTCGTCTCTCATCATTTGAGGTGTTCGCGCGGTCAAGATCCCTGGCGTCCCGGATAGCCCTGCTGCAGCGACTGAGCGGGTGAATGCGTTACGTCAACATCTGCGCGCTGGCGTAACCATCGCTATCAGTGGCGATACGTATGCGGGGCTGGGATTAAATGCCGGTTGTGAGGTCTGGTACTCCGTATGTGGTGGGGCTGTTCCTGAAATGGCGAAACAAATCACTGAAGCTACGGCGGCAAACGCTCATCAACGCGTTATTGCCCATGTACAAGGGCGCTTGAGCCGAAGTCATTTCCCCGCAGGACTGGCAGTCTGTCGTCCTTTTGAAACCAGGCAGGAGATCGGTCATCTTCGCATGTTTGAAACAACAACTTTAGGCCGTTTTTCGCTCATAAGGAACAATCCTGCTCATCTCTCCCACATTAAGGAGATTGGAGTATGAACAGCGTCACTCAGGGTGAGATCATGGACGAACGGTGATGGCATCAGGGATGGTGAAAGACCAGCGAATAACCCTGCTCGTGCCAATGCTGAAGCAATTCCTGCTGGCGGCGGGTCGGTTCGATGCCGGTCCAGACAAACAACTGTTGTCCAGGAAAGAGTTCCGGACGTGGAGAATCCAGCGGTTCAGCCAGTACGGCGATGTGCCAGCCTTGCTGAGACAAACGCCAGGCTTCCAGCCACAGACGTGCGCGGTCTTCGGTATCCCAGCCAATCAACAACGCATCTTTGCCTGCTTTTTTGCGGGCTTCGGACATACAGGCGGTCACAAATTCAATCAGCACGCCATCAAGCAAGCTGCACATGATGCGGGCTGTATTATGGTCGAGGTTAAGGCGTTGGCGTACGGGAACGAAAATGTGATCGATAAGATCGTCTGAAGTATGCTCACGGGCAAGAGCACCGATTTTGGCCCGTAACCTGTCCGGATGAGCAAAACGCAGCACGCCCATCATTTCTTCCTGCAAAGTGGTCCAGTCATTATGGGTTGCCACAGTGCTTTGTTCCAGCAACACTTTGACCTTGCTTACCGGCACACCGCTTTTAATCCATCGCTTGATCTCTTCAATGCGCTGGATATCGTCTTCATCAAACTGACGATGGCCGCCTTCGCTGCGCCGGGGCTTTAACAATCCATAGCGCCGTTGCCAGGCGCGCAGGGTAACGGGGTTGATACCGCATCGTTCAGCGACATCGCCTATGCTGTAAAATCCCATAGTGTCCCTCATACGTGGACCGAATCGTTCCTTACAAGCTAACGAATCAGCCGTGTTTGTACAATTTATTGTTTATTGTACAACAGCCTCGTAGTAAGCCTAGCTAAAAATAATGAACGTCAGGTAAACAAGACTGATGAGACAGGAAACGTGTACAGCATCCCCTGATGGTGTAGCGAGGTTCACCTGCCGCCATGAATACAGCAGGTGAAATAAGAGGATTACAGCGGTGTTTTTTTCTCAGGCCATGCAACCGGTGGAATTCCACAGAAGCAAGGCGCGGCAAAAAGATGCCCCTGGAACTGAGAAATACCCGCCGATTCCAGCCACATCCATTCTTCGGGCTTTTCAACCCCGACGGCTGATATCGCAATTTCCAGAGACGCACAGCACTTAATCATGGCCTGGATGATGGCCTGTCGTGGGCCGCTTTTATGAACATCGCAAATGAGGTCGCGATTAATTTTGATGCGATCGGGTTGGAACTGCGCCAGCAGCCGCAGACCGCCAAAACCGGCACCAAAGTGATCGAGGGCGATACTGATCCCAGAGGATTTCAGGGTTCTCACCGTCTCCGTAAAGGCTTCAAACTCGGAGATAACCTCGCGTTCAGTGAACTCAACGATGATCTGTTCCGGAACAAGACCACTGTCAGCAATAGCATTGAGCAAATAGCTGGCTGCATCCGGCACCTTCACCAACGTCATGGGCAACAGATTCACGGACAAAACCTGATCGCGCAGACCCAGTGAGGTCGCCAGTGTAAAAGCGACTTTCTTACTTTCCAGGTCGGCCAGATAAATATCGTCGCCCTTAATATTGTCAAAATAGCGCTGTGGCGAATCACCCGAACGGGTTCGCAGCAGCGCTTCCAGAGAGACAATTTCCTGAGCAAAAGGATCGATGATGGGCTGAAAAGCAAAGCTGCAATTGGCCTCCTCACTGACTGACGTCAGGGGAATCGTGCGAGCGGATTCGGTCGCAATAAAATCCCACGTGTCAGAGGGAGGGATCTCAAAATAGTTCTCTTTTTCAGTGGCTTCCACGAAGGTGCGGAAGAACTGCAGCGCACGGTCGTTGTAGGTAAGTTGGTATCGGGATGTGCCCTTATCGAGAATGGTCTGTAATACCTCCTCCCGATCATGTTCTCGTAAATCAAATAGCTCCATTCCCACTTTCCCAAAGCGGCGGGAGGGACCGTGATCGCACAGCAGTTCGACAACATTATAGTGGCGCTTGTCTTCACAAATCGCCTGATAAATAGCCCTTACGTTTTCATCAGGGCCTTCAAGCAGCTGAAAAAAATGTGTGCCGTTAAACAGCAAAATGCCTGTCACGTCAGCACGCCCATTTGTAAGGTTAGCGGCGGCGACCATACTTTCGAGCGCCTTCACCGGGACGTCATCACAGAGATGACTGCGGTAGATAATGGTAGTGAGCATGATTTTCCGGCATTGAGGAATGATGTTTAACCCTAACAGAACGGAGGAGATATAACACATTAAATTAACGAAAGTTTTACTTAAAAGTGGCAGGTGGGGTTGGAAGTGGAGGATAGCGATGGCATCACCAAAAAATGAGCCTCAAAGTAGTGTACAGATAACTATCAGAACAATACCTATGTATAAGTTATAACTTATTGAAAATAAACCATTAGCACTTTTTGTCAAAAATGAAATCATGCATTTGTACAGGTTTTGTGTACAATTTTTCTAACTTTGAATAACGCAGCATTAACCTTTTACTGATTCGCACAGGAGAGACTCATGCAGCAAAATGGTTACATTTCAGATACAGCTAACGCCATTGCGCAGTATTTCAGTAAGGCCAATTTGCCGACTCAGCAGGAAACATTGGGGCAGATTGTGGTGGAAATTCTAATGGACGGGCGCAATCTGAATCGCAAGACACTGTGTACAAAATTACTTGGTCGTCTGGAAAAAGCGACCTGTGTAGAAGAGGAGGGTCATTATAACGCGCTGATTGGTTTGCTTTTTGAGCGCTGAGCCCTCGTATTAAAATCGTGAATCAACATGATGCTGTGTTCCTGTCCCTGGCAACACGGCAGAAGAGAGAATGATGATGAACAGAAGTGACATTGAACAACTCACAGACGAACTTATCGGCCAGGCAGTGTTGACGCTGCTGAAACGTAAAGCGGCGGTGAATTCAATGGCCCTGGTCACTCAACTCCGCGTTATGCAGGAAACTGAAATGGACGCCCGTCGTCGAGAGGTATTTCCGCTAATTATTTCTTACATTGAAGCGGTGATAGCTGATAAAGCAACGTCAACACCGACATCCAGACGTAGCGGTCAAATGGACACCGTCCGCTCACTTTCAGGGGCAACCCTGAAGCCAGGAAAAGGAAAAATTCACTAAACGCTTAACTTTTAATGATGGTGAAAATGATGAACACAGCAATCACACAACAACCTGATATTTATAGTGCTTTGCCTGATCACGTCCTTTCAGATTATTTTCGTCATGCCGGCGACGCCCTTGCTGAAGAAGCAATGGTTTTGGGCGCAGCTATACGCCATATTCTTATAAAGGGTGAGCATATTAATAACAAAAATATCATTTTATCTCTGATACAAACGCTGGAAGTCACGGATGACATCGTACATGCAGATGTGATAAGAAAAACCCTGGAAATTGTTGTCGGACATACTATAGACGATATTTGATGTATTTAACGGGGGAAGTCAATTTTCTGCTCTATTTAAATGCTCAGCGTTGGGTCAGTCGATTATTGCCGACCTTATATTCCTGGTTTTCCTGAACTGGAAAATAAATCATGCGTAGCGAAAACTAGGTGCAGTCAGCGCATGCCGACCTCTGGTTGTCAGATAATTATCTCAGGCGGGGAATGGAAAGCATTTTAGAACACATCTCCTTTGGGAATACTGCAATACGATACGTGTTTTTAACCGAGAACCAATACATTGACGTCCTGAAATATAACTGCGATCGAGGTGGCAGCAAAATTATTCTCATGACGGAAGTGACGTTTGGAACAAACGTGCAGAATGTTCAGGTGGTGCGAAGATTAAAACTCGAGGCGATTCAGTCGCTAATGTGTAATTATCCCAGAGAGCTACATCGGCTACATTTGAATCCCTTTAGAGTCTGGATAAGTCTATGTCTGTTTTTCGCTTATAGCGGACTGTTTAGTTCTTTTTCATGTGTGATGAGATGAAGTTCAAGGTGGCGTTGGGACACTTAAATTTTCACAACGCTACTTTGCTCCATCCTTTGCCGCAGTCATCGTGATAACGATCGGTTTGTTGATGCGTTTTATGGCCAGGTAGTTTTTGTATATCTAACCCTGTACTTTGTACAGACGCTCAAATAATAATCTCTGTTCATGGAAAATTGCCAGCGTTCCTTCTCCCCATTCAATGCCTGCAAGGTCTCTTGCTTTGCTAAAATTGATGCGTCACATGCCGTAGTTCGAAGCCGCAGACGCGATCATCAAAAGCATGTACTCCAGATTCTGGGCTGTATGTGAACGGGAGCCATCAGGCTCCCGTTATTACGTCCGTTCCGTTATCCTATCGCCTCGCAAAGGCGCGTCTTCATGTCACTATAGGCCTGCGCGGCATAGCGTTCAGCCCACGACTGATCGTCGATCTTCTCGATATTAACCGCACAATACTTAGTTTCCGGCGTCTTTGAGATAGGGTCGAGATTATCCTGCGTGAGTTCATTACACGCGCCAATCCACCATTGATAGGTCATGTACACCGCTCCCTGATTGATGCGCCCGGAGACATCCGCCCGACTGATCACTTTTCCCCGACGTGAGCTGACCCACACCAGGTCGCGATGGCGAATTCCTGCCTTTTGCGCATCCTGCGTGCTGATCTGCACATAGCCAGGCTCATCGGCAAGCGCCTGCAGGGCGGCACAGTTGCCGGTCATGGAACGACAGGAGTAGTGACCGACTTCGCGCACCGTACACAGAACCAGCGGATAGGCCTCGTCAGGCACTTCCGCGGGTGCGCGCCACGGTGCAGCAAACAGCTTGCCTTTACCGTCTGGCGTGTCGAAGCGGCTGTTTTCATACAGATAGGGCGTGCCGGGATGGTCGAGGTCGGGGCAGGGCCACTGGATATGCCCCAGGTCGCCCATCTTTTCCCAGGTGACGCCGTAGAACAGCGGACACAGTTCACGCATCTCATCCCAGATCTGTTGATTGTTTTCATAGTGCATGGGATAGCCCATTTCACTGGCGAGCAGGCTGATAATTTCCCAGTCTCGCTTCACGTCGCCAGTGGGGTCAACGGCCTTTTCGAAACGCTGGAAGCCGCGATCGGCGCAGGTGAATACGCCGCCGTGCTCGCCCCAGGAGGTGGCGGGTAAAATGACGTCCGCCATCTCGGCGGTTTTGGTCATAAAGATATCCTGCACCACGACAAAATCCAGCGCCGCGAAACCGTCACGCACCAGCCCCAGATCGGCTTCCGTTTGCAGCGGATCTTCCCCCATGATGTAGTAGGCTTTAATTTTCCCTTCCAGCGCCAGATGCGGGACTTCGGTAATGCGTGTGCCGACCTTGTCATCCATCCGGCTGGCGTCAATGCCCCAGGCTCTGGCGAACTTCTCTCTGACGGCCGCATCGGTGACATCCTGATATCCCGGAAAAAGATTCGGTAATACGCCCATGTCGCAGGCACCCTGGACGTTGTTCTGCCCGCGAACCGGCCCGACGCCGACGTGTGGACGACCCAGGTTACCGGTCAGCAGGGCAAGGCTCGATAATCCACGCACCACGTCCACGGCCTGACCGAACTGCGTCACGCCCATTCCCCACATCACTGTCGCGGAAGGGGCGGCGGCAAAGGTCCGCATCGCCTGACGAACCTGCGACGCCGGAACGCCGGTTAAATGCTCGACTGCTTCCGGCGCATAGTCTTTAACCGTTTGCCAGTAAGCATCCAGCCCCTGCGTGTGCTTATTCACGTACTCCTTGTCGTAAAGCAGTTCGTCAATGAGGACGTAACCAAACGCATTCACCAGCGCCATGTTGCACCCGTTATTCAGTTGCAGATGCTGGTCAGCAATGCGTGCGGTTTCAATACGGCGGGGATCGCAGACGATGATCTTCGCGCCATTCTGCCGCGCTTTGATCACCCGGCGCGCCACAATTGGGTGAGAGTCTGCGCAGTTATAACCGAAGATCAGCAGACATTTTGAGTTTTCGATGTCGCTGATGGAATTACTCATTGCACCATTGCCCAGCGTTTCCTGGAGGCCAGCGACCGAAGGCCCGTGACACACGCGGGCGCAGCAGTCCACGTTGTTGGTGTTGAGAACCGCGCGGGCGAATTTCTGCATCACATAGTTGGTTTCATTGCCGGTACCGCGAGAAGAACCGGTTGTCATAATGGCGCGAGGGCCCGCGTTGTCGCGGATTTCCAGTAAACGTCGGGCGGTATAGCGGATGGCTTCATCCCAGGTGACCGGGGTAAATTTGTCGCCTTTCTGGTAGCGGATCAATGGGCGGGTGAGGCGGGGAGTCAAAAGGCGGGTATCGTTAAGGAAATCCCAACCATAGTACCCTTTCAGACAAAGTTGGTTCTGGTTAGTCACCCCCTCAGCCGCTTCAGCACGGATGATTTTGTTATTTTCAACAACAAGCTTGAGCTTGCACCCGGCCCCACAGTAGGGACAGACACTGGTGATTTTTTTCATCAATAACAGACCTGTTAAAAGCTGAAATAGCGCGAATTGTGACGAAGCCTGAGCGGAGCCGCTGAAGCTTCGGGTTGTCGTCATGACGCAGGGGATAAGCACAATACGTGCCAGAGTGGCAAAGCCTGGGCTGACGCGGAACGAGGCACAAGCTGCAGGAAAAATGACAGCGGATTCGACATAAATGACGAACGGACGTCAAAAAAAAGCCCGCACAGAGGCGGGCAAGACATACTGGAAGCAATGTGAGCAATGTCGTACTGAATACCCGAGTTATTTACTCAACTATTCAGTGATGAGAAAGATAATCTTTATCATCTAAGTTTGCAACCCCATCTTTCATGGGAGAAATCAGCACGTTCAATTAAGTGATGTTCATCACAAACTTCAATTTCCTGACGATGTGCTATCCTTTTTAACGGCGAATAAACCGCTACTGTAAAATCGATAAGTGAGGAAAAAATGGGCATTATTTCATGGATTATTTTTGGTCTGATTGCAGGTATTCTGGCGAAGTGGATTATGCCTGGTAAGGATGGTGGTGGGTTCTTTATGACGATCATCCTGGGGATCGTCGGTGCCGTAGTGGGCGGCTGGATCAGTACGCTGCTTGGTTTTGGGAAAGTCGATGGTTTTAATTTCGGCAGCTTTGTGGTGGCGGTTATTGGTGCTATCGTCGTCCTGCTTATTTACAGAAAAATCAAAAGCTAAGGCGCAATAATTGACTGACAAAAGGCGACCTGAGGGTGGCCTTTGTCATTTCAGACCTGGCGTTACCACCAACCCAGTTCGGTACCCAGCACCACGACTATCGCGACGACAATCATAATCAGCGTCGTTTTTTTCATGATTTACGCCCCCGGTGCGGCATAGCCACCGATAAAAAACCAGGCCAAAAAAACCACGGCCGTAATAAAAATGACGACGGGAAACAGTATGCCCAGTCTCATGCGATCACCTGTCTGAATTATGCAAAGAGCTGCAAGGATAACAGGGGTTAATGGGTGACAAAAGGGGTTTTGTCCTCACGCTTTTCGCTTATTCTGCGAGTCGCCAGGACGTGACAAGTACGCTTTCGGCAGGCTATTATTTCTCAGAATTATCTTAAACACAGTCGCAAGCGCGCAACGAGAGAAGTATGTTCCAGCTAAAGCCGGGCACCCTGGCGCTGATTATTGGTGCGAAAACATCGGCCGGACGCGGCAATATCGGCAAGACGGTGGAATTGTTCCATCTCTGCCAGCCGGGTGAGGTATTTATTAATCCCATAAATGGATTTACCACCATGCTGCCGAAAGAGACGCCACGTGCGCTCTGGCTGGTGACGGGGGAGGTGGTGTCGGCAAACGGGCAGCAGGGTTTTGCCTGGGTCAGAGCGGAACACTTGATGCCTCTGTTGCCGGATATTCAGCCTGAATCGACGGTTACCCGCGAATCACAACTCGCGTAGCCAGTCTGCCAGCACAAGGGCGTGATTTTGTTCGCTGTTTTTGGCGGCGTACAGCAGCGTCAGTGTCTGCTGGCGGGCAATCTGCGCCAGCCGCTCGCCTTCCTTCTTCTGCGTGACAAGTTCCGCGCGGTACTGCTCAGTAAAATGCTGAAAATCGATCGTTTCTGCGTGAAAAGCTTTGCGCAGCTCTGTCGAGGGAGCGAGCGCTTTGACCCACTCATTGAGCACGAGATCCGCTTTTTTGATCCCGCGTGGCCACAGTCGGTCAACCAGCACCCGGTAGCCGTCGCTGTCTTCTGCCGGGTCGTAGACGCGTTTACACTGAATATTCATGTTTGTCATTCTCCTCAATCCAGGCGCAAAACTCATCGAGCTGTTGGTCGGAAAAAACCGTGATTCCGTGCTGGCGTAGCAGCGCGGTGGCCACTCCCATACCGGGATGACGTTGTCCGCTGAAGCTGCCATCGTAGATAAACTGACTGCCGCATGTCGGACTACCGTCGGTGAGTAGCGCAACGTCACAGCCGGTCTCCTGTGCCGTGCGCAGCGCCAGCCAGGCGGCAAGCTGATAGTGCCCGGTGACATCTTGACCGTTCTTTTCCACAATGGATGCGCGCCCGTACATCACATCGTTGCCATCGGCCCGAACAATTTCCGCCGATGGGCGTGGTGTCGGCAAGCCTGCGGCCAGTTCAGGGCAATGGATGACCAGACGCTGTTCTGCCTGCAAACGCGCCAGTATCGCAGCGGGATGCGCTTTCTCGCTGCCGTTATAACGCACTTTCAGCCCCATCAGGCAAGCGCTCACTAAAACCTTACTTTTCATCGCATTTGCCTCGTCCGGCAGAAAAACTGCTCCCGATCACTATATCACTTCGCATGCGTTCATCCCTAAATTAAGGGATTGTGATGGCAGTAAAAGATCGGTAGGCTGAGGTTCCTTATGTTGTCCCCAATTGTTCTGACGTAAGGAATTCTCCATGGAAATATCCCCTGTAAAAGATACGCTGCGTATTGCGCTGGTGGGTGATTACAACGCTGGCATCACGGCGCATCAGGCGATTCCTCTGGCCATCGACGACGCTGCTGCGGTTCTGGAACTGCTAGCGGATTACGACTGGCTGTCCAGCACTGAAATCACCAGTGCAGAAGATCTGGTGGGCTATGACGCCATCTGGGTGGTGCCTGGCAGCCCCTATAAAAATACCGAAGGCGCGTTGACGGCCATCCGTTATGCCCGCGAAAACAGCATTCCTTTCCTGGGAACCTGTGGCGGTTTTCAACACGCCATCCTTGAATATGCGCGTAATGTGCTGGGCTGGTCAGATGCTGCCCATGCGGAAACTGACACAACGGGCCGGATGGTTATTGCGCCACTTGCCTGTTCGCTGGTGGAAAAAACCGACGATGTTGAACTGCGGCCCAATACGCTGATTGCTAAAGCCTATGGTCAGCCGGTGATTTCGGAGGGCTATCAGTGTAACTACGGCATTGCTGAGGCGTTTGCGGCTGAACTGGATAGCGGTGATCTGCGGGTGACCGGCTGGGATGATAACGGGGATATTCGGGCGGTGGAATTGGTGACGCATCCGTTCTTTGTCGCCACGCTTTTCCAGCCTGAACGTGGCGCTCTTGCGGGGAAACCGGTTCCCCTGGCGCAAGCGATGCTGCGCGCTGCGCGAGGCTAATCAGTAGGGCAGACATCACGTCTGCCCTGAGCTTATCAGGCGGTAATCTCTTTATTTCGTCCCGCATAGAAACCGAATATCGCCATCGCTATCGCCAGCGCCGCAACGGTCAGCAGTGGGATCTGCCAGTCTCCCTGGGCGTCATGGATCCTGCCCATCAGCGGCGGCCCGCAAGCGGCTAACAGATAACCGACGGATTGCGCCATGCCGGAAAGCGCTGCCGCCTGATGCGCAGAACTGGCGCGCAGGCCGATAAAGGTCAGCCCCAGAATCATCGTTGCACCGGAGCCGAATCCAAACAGCAGCGTCCATAGCACCGCCTGATCCGGCATAAACCAGAAGCCAGCGGCACCCACAGCGCACATCAACGACACCAGTGCGGCGATGCAGCGCTGATCGTGAAAACGGTGCAGCACCAGCGGAATGAGTAAACCGGGAGAGGCGGTTGCTAACTGGAGCAAACCATGCAGCGAACCGGCCTGCGCCTCGCTGTAGCCGTGGCTAATTAAGATTGCTGGCAGCCAGCCGATAATCACGTAATAGATAAGCGAGTTAATTCCAAGAAATAACGTCACCTGCCAGGCCAGCGGTGAACGCCAGATGCCGCGTGCGTGCAGGGTGCGCGAGGTGGTTACGTTCGCGTGGGCGGCATGACGCCACTGCGGCAGCCAGATCAGCAACGCCAGTAGCGGAAACACCATCAACAGCAGCAACGCCCCGCGCCAGCCAAACCCACTTAGCGCCAGCGGAACCACCAGCGCGGAGCCCAACGCGGCGGCAGCACCCATCGTCAGGGAATAAGCACCGGTCAGTCTGGCGACGTGCTGCGAGAAATCGCGTTTGATAAGCCCTGGCAGTAGCACGTTGCCGAGGGCGATACCGCAGCCAATGATGGCAGTGCCAAGAAACAGTAAAGAGGCGTCCGGCAGTGAGCGCACGGCAACTCCGCCGCAAATCAGCAGCATTGCCGCGAAGAGACTGCGTTCCATGCCAATACGGCGGGCAATGCCAGCGGCAAGCGGAGAAACCAGCGCAAACGCCAACAGCGGCAGGGTGGTTAATAATCCCGTCTGGGCAGTCGTAAGACCATAGTCCGTGCGAATCGCTTCCAGCAAAGGGGCGGCGCCGGTAAACGTCACGCGCAGCGTGGTGGCAATCATCAGGATACCGGCAATCAGCAGGGCACCGTGGTTGCCGCGTGGTGGTGAAGAAGTCATTGTTCTCTCATATCAACAGGTGAGGCCGTACCTTACCGCGTTTATCTGTGTTGTGAATCAAGCTAAAATGACAGTTTATCGCTAAATTCGGACAAAATGATGTACAGCCTGCGACTCGACGGATATGACCCCGATCTGCACCACGATGCCGCCGTGGCGTTTCGTATCCGCGCTCGCCCTGATGAGCTGTTTAGCGCGCAGCACCAGCATCGTAAAGGGCAACTGATTATGGCACTGCATGGGGCTATCACCTGTGATGTTGAGTGCGCTATGTGGATGGTGCCACCGCAGTACGCGGTCTGGATCCCCGGCGGCGTTCCCCACAGCAATCACGTAACGGCAGGCGCGGAGCTCTGCTTTCTCTTTATCGAACCGGAGGCCGTCACACTACCGGGACGTTGCTGTACGTTAAAAATTTCTCCGCTTTGTCGCGAGCTGATCCTCTCGCTGGCGAGGCGTAGTGACGCTCAGCGGGCAGAGCCGCAAACGCAGCGCCTGACACAGGTCTTATTTGATGAACTTCCGCAACAACCGCAGGAGCAGATGCAGCTACCGGTTTCTGCGCACCCGAAGATCCGCCGGATGGTTGACACCATGGCGCGCGAACCGGCGCAATGGCAAACGCTGGGGCAGTGGGCCAGCGTATTTGCGATGAGCGAGCGTAACCTTGCCCGACTGGTGGTGAAAGAGACAGGGCTCAGCTTTCGTCGCTGGCGACATCAGCTACAGCTCATTCTGGCCCTACAGGCCCTGGTCGGCGGGCAGAACGTGCAGCAGGTGGCGCAACTGTTGGGGTATGATTCGACCACGGCGTTTATCACCATGTTCAAAAAAGGCCTGGGACAGACGCCAGGCCGTTATCTGGCGGGATTGACTACTGCCTTCCCACAATAAGCGAGACCAGACCGGCCGCGATAAGCGGACCAACAGGTACACCGCGAAACAGGGCCACGCCAAGCACGGTGCCGACCAGCAAACCGGCGACCAGCTGTGGCTGGCTGCCCATCAGCGTCACGCCGCGGCCGCCGAGCCAGGAGACCACCACGCCAACCACAATCGCCACCAGCGATTTCCAGTTAAGGAAAGAGTGGATCAAGGTGGAAGGTGGCAGTGTCCCGCTGGCGATAGGCGCCATGACGCCGATGGTCAGGATAATAATCCCGATGGTCAGCCCCTGTTTTTCAATCCACGGGAAAAAGGTATTGAGCGGGGTAACGCGGACAATAATCAGCACCAGAATTGAAACGGCGACAGTGGTGTTATGGCTGACAAAGCCCAGAGCTGCCAGTCCGAGCAGGATCAGCAGAGTGACATCAAACATCGTGGTTTCCTTGCCAAAAAAAGTTAAGCCTGTTTACTTTACGCCCAAACGCCACGCAGAACAGACTTTTTTAGAATCTGCTGGCTATTTCGGGCAAATGCCTGACGGCGAAAAACAGGCAATTTTTTATTTTGTCATCAAATTGCCATTATTGCGGACTATCAATAGCAGATGAACCGGTCTCGCTCATTTTGAGGTGTAGCCATGAACGATCAGATGTTTATTGAAACGCTCATTATTAGTTCATCCTTTTTCGCCATCGCCGCCGTTATCGTGATTTCTGTTTTAATTCTCGAACGTGGTAGCTGAACGCTTACGATATGCGGTGAAAAGCCACCAACTCTGGCCGGGCAATACGCAGATAATCGTCAGTATTGAGAATAATCGATTTCGTGAGCACGCCGGCGTTAAAGGCGATTTCACGATAACGTTCGAACAGCAGCGGATCGGCGACCAGCATTAACTGTGGATGAAAACTGAAAGGCGGGATCGCGCCAAATACGCAACCGGTGAGTTCGTCCACTTCTGCCGGGCTGGCAAGGGACGCACGCAGACCGCCAAGATACGTCGCCAGTTGACCAAGATCGGCCTGTTGGTCGGCAGGTAAAATAGCCAGTACATGCTGATTTACCCCATTCCCTTTCACTTTACAGACAAGCGCCTTTGCTCCCTGACCCAGTGCTGTCCCCCGAATTTCTGATACGGCCTCGCATTTCCCGACGGCCTCATGGCTGACGACGCGATAACGGGCGCCCTCCAGAGACAATAAATCGAGTAAACGCTGATGGGTTTCGCTGCCTTTCTCCATTTCGCTCATTTTTTACTCCTGTTTGCGCGAAAAAACACGGTAAAGATTATCATGAACGCTGACGATTTTGGTGCTTGTTGAGGTAGAGTTGCTCGTCAGAAGCGGTGTAGGCATCATGCAGCGAATCGTTCGGCTGCATGCTGTAGCTGCCTGATGAAAAACGAATATCCTTCTCAGGTGCCACGGTCCGCAGGTGGTTGGCTATCCGTTCCGGCAGACGAGCCGCCATATCTGGCTCTGCGTCCACCAGAATGATGCAAAATTCATCGCCGCCCAGACGGATGGCGTAATCACTTTTGCGCACCGACGCCTCAATCGCATTTGCCAGTAAGGTGATCGCCCGATCCCCCTCGTGGTGTCCCTGCGTATCGTTAATCATCTTCAGCTTATCGAGATCGATAGCGATAAAGGTCACTGGCGTTCCGGTGCTGACAAAACGCTGTAATCGCTGCTCAAGCGTCGGAGTTAAAATTTTACGGTTATACAGGCCTGTCATCGCATCGCTGATATTTTCACGGGTAACATTATGGTAAAGGCGAAAATGCAGCCGGACCATATTGAGGAGCAGGGCAGTTGCCAGAAGGTAAAACAGAAACAGCTTCCAGGACGAGACAATGAAATACAAGATATCGAGTGACAGTTCGACGTGCAGACCACCAGGAAGATCGCTGATGTAATTGACGTACGGGAAAAGATTATTCTCGCTTTGATGAATAATAATCGTCTTATCCGAGTCGGTATCGGTGACGCTGGCATTGAGATAACGCCATACCAGTGGGCGGTCGTGGGTAAAAACAATATTTTGCAAGTTGTGCTTATTAATATCCACCATCACGATGCCTTTTAACTTACCGTGCAGATAGACCGGTGTTAAAAAACTCATCACGTTAAGTTCGGTACGATCATCCTGATAGATACTCGACAGCACAGTACGTCCAGAAAACAATTCATCAATATCGGCCTGATGAATACCTAATGAGCCTTTCTGTAAAAAAGCCCAGTGATGCATGGCAAACTGCCGCGTATTGATCGGATCATAGAAATAAATATATTGATTTTGTAAATCCAGATAATAATGAAATTTCTCTTCTGACGTGGCGAGGCCTTTTCCATAATCAACCTGTTCCCGGTTAACCTTCACGGCCTGATCAAAAGCAGGAAGCAACAGCACATCGTCCGCGATACCCGCACAGTCATCAATGGAGGTTTGTAACGTACCGTGGAGCGCGGGATAATTATGCTGCGTCAGATTCAAACCATACACCGAGTTAACACTTTCAAACGACTGGCAAAGGGTATGGCGGGTATCCGCCGGGAGCGTTTTCTCGGGTGTTGCCAGTGTGCGCATCAGATGGGCGGCAATGCTCTGATTCTGGTATTTATCATACAGAAATGAGGAGTCTGCTTTTTCGATGATATAGCGCATATAGCCATTCATTGACTTATAGCTGGCAATAAGTTCATAGATCAAAAAGGAAGATGTCAAAACGACAACGCTTGCGGAAATAAAGAGCCTGAGCGCTTTATGGGGCAATTTCATGATAAACAACAACTCTCCAGGTCAGATAATCTATTTTATCATACGTCACAGGTGCAACCTACCGGCCAGCGGGGATATGGAGTGCAAAAGGCATGAAATGAACCAGCCAGGAGATTATTTTCCTGGCTGGCTGTCGTTTAATTGGTGCTGGTGGCACCTTGTTTATGAAAAAGTTCGCGGAACACCGGGTAAATATCATCCTGCTCGCGAATATGTTGCATTGCAAAATTATCAAACGTGGCTTGCAGATGTTCATATTCGCGCCACAGGGTTTGATGCGCGCGGCGGGTAATTTCGATATAACTGTAGTAACGAACCACCGGCAGCAGTTTCTTCGCCAGAATCTCATGGCACAGCGGAGAGTCATCTGCCCAGTTATCCCCATCCGATGCCTGTGCGGCGTAGATGTTCCACTGCGCAGGATCGTAACGTTCTTTCACAACGTCATCCATCAACTTCAGGGCGCTGGAAACAATGGTTCCCCCGGTTTCCTGAGAGTAGAAGAACTCATGCTCATCGACCTCTTTTGCCTGGGTGTGGTGACGAATATAGACCACTTCCACATTCTTATAGGTTCGGCTCAAAAACAGGTAGAGCAGAATATAAAAGCGTTTGGCCATGTCTTTTGTCGACTGATCCATGGAGCCGGAGACGTCCATCAGGCAGAACATCACCGCCTGGCTGGACGGATCGGGACGCTTCTCGTAATTTTTGTAGCGCAAGTCGAAGGTGTCGATAAACGGCACGCGTTCTATCTTGGCCCGCAGCTCAGCAATCTCTTTGCGTAATCGTTCCTCCTCCAGCAGTTGCGCCGGTTCGCTTTTGCTGATGGTGTCGAGATCCTGTTCCAGCGCGTGTAACTCGCGTCGTTTGCCGGCCGTCATGGCCGTGCGCCGGGCGAGAGAATTTTGCAGCGAACGCACGACGCTGATATTGGCCGGAACGCCGTTGGCGGTATAACCCGCCCGGTGCGTTTTATACTCCGTAAGCTGGCGCTGCTGGTTTTGTTTCAGGTTAGGCAGCGCTAAATCTTCGAAAAGCAGATCCAGGTATTCGTCTTTAGAGATCTGAAAGACGAATTCATCCTGGCCTTCACCGTCCTGACTGGCCTGGCCCTGTCCGCTACCTGAACCGCCGCCTCCGCCCTGCGGACGCTCTATGCGGTCATTTTGTACGAAATGGTCGTTACCTGGGTGAACGCGATGGCGCAGGCCGCCGCGCCCCTGATGAAACATCGGTTCGCTGATATCTTCCGTCGGAATGGAGACAGATTCACCGCTATCTACATCGGTCACCGAACGCTTGTTAATGGCCTCGGAGATCGACTGTTTAATTTGTGCTTTATAACGGCGTAAAAAGCGCTGGCGGTTAACCGTGCTCTTATTTTTGCCGTTAAGTCGTCGGTCAATGAACCAGGTCATATGTCCCCCGTACTGCATTTGCCAACTTTACGCTTCATCCTTCACGTTATCCCGGCGTTGGCTGCATTCGCTCACCCCAGTCACGTACTTATGTACGCTCCTGGGGATTCACTCATTTGCCGCCTTGATACACCTTGAATGATTTCGCGTACAAACGAACTATTTGCCCGGTAAACGGAGAAAATCTTCCGGGTCATTTATGCTGTTAAGACGATTTACGTACGCGCAGATACCATTCGCACAGTAAACGCACCTGTTTACGGGTGTAGCCTTTCTCCATCATCCGGTCGACAAAGTCGTCGTGTTTCTTCTGCTCATCGGTCGAGGTTTTGGCATTGAACGAAATGACCGGCAGCAGCTCTTCGGTATTGGAGAACATTTTTTTCTCAATGACCGTGCGCAGTTTTTCATAGCTGGTCCAGTTCGGATTTCGTCCGCTGTTGTTCGCTCTCGCACGCAGCACAAAGTTGACGATTTCATTACGGAAATCTTTCGGGTTGCTGATCCCCGCCGGTTTCTCAATTTTCTCCAGCTCCGCGTTCAGCGATTCACGGTCAAACAGCTGACCGGTATCCGGATCGCGGTATTCCTGATCCTGAATCCAGAAGTCGGCATACGTGACATAACGGTCGAAAATATTCTGTCCGTATTCCGAGTAGGATTCGAGATAGGCAGTCTGGATCTCTTTACCAATAAACTCGGCGTATTTCGGGATCAGATAGCCTTTCAGGAACTCGAGATAACGCTCAGCTTGCTCCTGCGGGAACTGTTCGCGCTCGATCTGCTGTTCCAGTACATAGAACAGATGAACCGGGTTCGCAGCGACTTCGACATGGTCAAAGTTAAAGACGCGCGAGAGGATTTTAAACGCGAAACGGGTCGACAGACCGTTCATCCCTTCATCGACGCCGGAGTAGTCACGGTATTCCTGATACGACTTCGCTTTCGGATCGGTATCTTTCAGACTCTCACCATCATAGACGCGCATTTTCGAGTAGATACTCGAGTTTTCCGGATCTTTCAGGCGGGAGAGAATCGAGAAACGTGCCAGCGTTTCCAGCGTTCCCGGCGCGCACGGCGCATGCGTCAATTCGCTGTGGTTTAGCAATTTCTCGTAGATTTTGATCTCTTCGGAAATGCGTAAGCAGTACGGTACCTTCACGATGTAAACACGGTCGAGGAAGGCTTCGTTGTTTTTGTTGTTACGGAACGTCACCCATTCCGATTCGTTCGAGTGGGCGAGAATGATGCCGTTAAACGGCAGGGCGGAGATCCCCTCAGTGCCGTTGTAGTTACCTTCCTGAGTGGCGGTCAGCAGTGGATGCAGCACTTTAATCGGTGCTTTGAACATCTCGACGAATTCCATGATCCCCTGGTTGGCCCGGCACAATGCGCCGGAATAGCCATACGCGTCCGGATCGTTCTGAGCGTGATGTTCGAGTTTACGAATATCCACTTTCCCGACCAGCGCGGAAATGTCCTGGTTGTTCTCATCGCCCGGTTCCGTTTTGGCAATCGCGATTTGCGCAAGAATCGACGGCCACACTTTCACCACGCGGAATTTGGTGATATCCCCACCAAACTCATGCAGGCGTTTGGCCGCCCACGGTGACATAATGGTGCCGAGATAACGGCGCGGAATACCGTATTCTTTTTCCAGAATCTGGGTATCTTCCTGCGGATTAAACAGGCACAACGGATGATCGTTCACCGGGCTGCGTTCACCGTTGGCGCTCAGCACATAAATCGGGACACGCTGCATCAACGATTTCAGTCGTTCGGCAAGCGATGACTTCCCGCCACCTACAGGCCCCAACAGATACAGGATCTGTTTCTTCTCTTCCAGCCCCTGAGCCGCGTGTTTCAGATAAGAGACAATCTGTTCGATCGCGTCTTCCATGCCGTAAAACTCTTCAAATGCCGGGTAACGTGCAATGACCCGGTTAGAGAAGAGGCGAGAAAGTCGGAGTTCCTGGGCAGTGTCGACCATGACGGGTTCACCAATAGCCATCAATAGCCGTTCTGCCGCGTTGGCATAAGCACTGCGATCTTGCCGACAAGTGGTAAGAAACTCCTGCAGTGTGAACTCTTCGTCCTTGGCAGCTTCATAACGCTGGCGATAGTGATCGAATATATTCATGATATGCCGTCCTTTCGTTTTTTAGCACAGGTTAAGAGCCGTTCATATGAATAGTAGAGGCTCCCGGAAGAGGTAGACTGAACGACGTCATTTACTGTCTCGTATCAAAAAAACAGCAACTCTCATGCCAGCTTTCACCGCGTGAGACCAACGTGCCCGGCGATACAACTTCTAAACTAAAGCGTAGATGGCATTTGCAAAACTTGCATGCACCCGCAAATGATTTTCAATGGCATATCAATAACTCATCCGCAAAAAGTGCATAGCAAATGTAAATAATGCAGTGGAAGATCACACCGTTTTCACCGCACTGTAAGCCAAGTGTCATCTCAGCCTGCAAAATTAGACGGTTACATTCTTTCATTAATTTGTAAAATGGTTGGGTTGTAACGTATTGGCGGTTACACTTTTGCCGCTGAACATTTGAAAAAGGAAAGATGGATTGTGACCAAACTCAAACTTCTGGCACTTGGCGTGTTAATCGCATCGTCTGCTACCGTGGTGCATGCTGAAAGCAACCTGACGCTTGGCGCTGGCGTTGGTGTGGTTGAACACCCATATAAAGATTACGACGCGGATGTTTATCCGGTTCCGGTGATTAATTACGAAGGCGATAACTTCTGGTTCCGTGGTCTGGGTGGTGGGTACTACCTGTGGAACGACGCCGCAGATAAGTTGTCGATCACCGCCTACTGGTCCCCGATGTATTTCAAACCGGGTGACAGCGACGATCGTCAGATGCGTCGTCTTGATAAGCGTAAGAGCACCATGATGGCGGGCTTATCATACTCTCACCATACCGAATATGGTTTCCTGCGTACCACGCTCGCCGGGGATACGCTGGACAACGGTAACGGCATCGTCTGGGATCTGGCCTGGCTGTACCGCTATACCAACGGCGGCCTGACCCTGACGCCGGGTATCGGTGTGGAGTGGAACAGTGAAAATCAGAACGACTACTACTACGGCGTGTCACGTAAAGAATCCTCACGCAGTGGTATGCGGGGTTACAACCCGGACGATAGCTGGAATCCGTACCTGGAACTGAGCGCGAACTACAACTTCCTCGGTGACTGGAGCGTTTACGGTACCGCACGCTACACCCGTCTGTCTGATGAAATTACCGACAGCCCGATGGTGGATAAATCCTGGACTGGTCTGATTTCTACCGGAATCACCTATAAGTTCTGATTGTGCGTTATCACAGTGCAATCGATAAAAGCCCGCAGCGCGGGCTTTTTTGTCACTGAGTCATTCGACCTCTTTGGCATGTCGCTTTGCTTTTTCAATAGCCTGCCTGTCAAAAATAAAGTGCTCATAGCCATCGGTGACGTTTTTGACTCTGTAGATTTTCCATCTCCTGTCTTCTTTCTTCAGATAGACGCCTAACTGATAGGTTTTGCCGTTTTCGCATCCAAGCCAAACCGTAACGTATTTGCTACCGTCAACGTCTTGTGCTTTGCCCACCTTCAATAAAGGGATCCAGTCGACCGAATAGTCCTGCGCGTACGTATAATAGTCAGTGTCGATGATTTCTTGTTCATAAATATGTGAAATAACATCAAGTTGAATTAACGTTTCGCGGGAGACGTAATCATGCATTTTCTCAGGGTCTGGCTTTATTTTGCCGGGGCTATTGGCAAAAACAGGTAAATAGTAGCGATAAAAATCAGCTACGCGTTTTTCGGCATCATCGCCTCCTGAAACGCAGGACGCGAGTAAATACACCATGGATACGACAAAAAAGAGGCGCATTACTTTTTCCTGTACATTTGATAAGGCGGTTTCGATGAGCGATAGCCAGGTCCTCCCCAGAAGTCCCTTTGTTTGAAGTCAGAGTACCAGTCCTGACCATCGAATATCGCCATGTGGCCAGCGGCATGTCCGCCTTTTTATGGCTGGATAACGCCAACGTCGTGTGTCGGTGTAATTTTTCTAAAGCCAGCCGCCTCCAGCATCGAGCCGTAATCTTTAGCATTATGTGTATTGGTCACAATAACTCCGCCCGCCTGAATTGCTCTACGCATGTATGTTGCGCAGTTATTGGTTGGACCCGGTTCGGCGTGGTTTTTTGCCCAGTTTCCAGCATTCCTGGTATTCCATCCCATAAAGTATTATCCATAGTAAACATGTGGAATAACCAATAGACACCTTTATTAATTAGCAGGGTTAGTCATTTTGTGCCGGGTGGTATTATGGGGATGCTCCTGAAAAATATTGTCCAACATAAATTGCGCTTCCCTGGAAGTGTGAATATGCCTAAGTTTTAACTGAGCCCTGAGAGTGCAATCTGTGCATCAAAACAGGGCACTTGCGCCCTGTTTTGCATTACGGTGGTGCACAGCTAAGGAGAACGTGATGACAGATAAACAGGTTGTCTTCGCTGGTGGAGTTGTTCTACCTGCGATCGGGCAGGGGACATGGTACATGGGTGAAAATGCCGGTCACCGCCGGGCGGAAGTGTCTGCACTTCGCGCGGGCGTGGATCTGGGGCTAACGCTCATCGATACCGCTGAAATGTATGCCGATGGCGGAGCGGAAGAGGTGGTCGGTGAGGCGCTCAACGGACTGCGTGAACACGTGTTCCTGGTGTCGAAGGTTTACCCATGGAACGCGGGTGGGCAAAAAGCGATTGCCGCCTGTGAGGCCAGTCTGCGTCGTCTGAAAACCGACTATCTGGATCTCTATTTATTGCACTGGTCAGGCAATTTCTCCTTCGCCGAGACGGTCAAGGCGATGGAAACTCTGATAGCTCAGGGTAAAATTCGTCGCTGGGGAGTGTCCAATCTTGACGTCGACGATATGCAGGCGCTGTGGCAGATTCCGGGCGGCAGGCAGTGTGCGACCAATCAGGTGCTGTATCATCTGGCTTCACGCGGCATTGAATATGATTTATTACCGTGGTGTCAGCAACATCAGCTTCCCGTAATGGCTTACAGCCCGTTGGCGCAGGCCGGACGTTTACGCAGCGGTTTATTGAATCATCCGGTGGTCAATGAGATTGCGCATGCGCACAATGCATCAGTTGCGCAGATCCTGCTGGCGTGGGTCATCAGTCATCACGGAGTGATGGCGATTCCAAAAGCGGCAAGTGTGGAGCATGTACAGCAAAATGCGGCGGCGCTGAGCATCACGCTTTCCGCTCAGGAACTCGCCGCACTGGATAAGGCGTATCCCGCGCCGAGAGGCAAAACGGCGCTGGATATGGTCTGATGAGGTTTTGACTCGTTGGCCGGATAAGATGCGCTGGCATCGCCATCCGGCAAACAATGCCAGATGACGACCTGTCAGGCCTGTGACATCTCAACCACAATCATGCTTAGCGCTTCGCAACGCGAATGGTTTGCGCCAGGCGAGAAGGTTTTTCTTCGGTGGCCTTCTGTGCGGCGGTGGCATACGCCGTTTCTACGCACACAAAGGTTTTATAGCCATCATCCGGCATATCGCCCATGCTCACAGACAGCGCCGGGCCAGGGTTCCAGCCGACCACGTTGAGGTGGTGATGATGTACAACGTCGATGTTACGGTTCAGTGCGGCATCGTGAATCACGCTGCAGGCTTCCGGGTTCAGATAGACACGGTCAGTACGATCCGGGAACGCCTGTACGCCATCAGTCAGGACGTCTTCTTTCGCATCATTCACTTTATCGATGAAACGATCGCCCAGGCCGCTGACTTTCACCGTCGCGATATCGCCAACGTTGAAATAGGTATGCAGTGCAGAGGTCGTTTCAAATTCACCGTGCGCTTCAAGCTCAATCTCACAGGTTTTGCCTACTTTAAAGCGCGCCAGCAGGGTGAAATCATGTGGCCACAGTTTCAGTGTCTCTTCAGTGTTTTGCAGTTCAAACGTCAGCACTGCGCCGTTGTCGTCTTCATTATGCGCTTTCAGCGTCCACGGCAGGTTACGGGCAAAGCCGTGAGAAGGCAGTCCTTGCTGTGCCGCCGGACCAAACCACGGCCAGCAAATCGGCACGCCGCCGCGCAGCGCGATGCCATTTTTAAACGGAGTGTTGTTGCTCAGCCACAGAACTTCTTCCTCGCCAGCTGGTTTCCAGGAGAGCAGGTGCGCCCCCTGTAAAGCGAAAGAGGCTTTCGCCTGTGGGTGATCGACGACAATCAGTTCCAGATCGTCAAGCTGACGACGGGAGAGGACAGGGGTGAGTTGTTCAACGACAGGGAGAGCGAAAATTTTGTTAATCATGATGCAATCCTTGATTCAACCGTAGCGAAAAGCCATAAAAAAAGGCGACCGAAGTCGCCTTTTTAGATCAGATTCTCATCTCAACTTATTTGGAGATGTGAGCGATCAGGTCCAGAACTTTGTTTGAGTAACCAGTTTCGTTGTCGTACCAGGAGACCAGTTTCACGAAGTTGTCGTTCAGAGCGATACCTGCTTTAGCATCGAACACGGAAGTGCAAACTTCGCCGTTGAAATCGGTAGATACAACGTCGTCTTCGGTGTAACCCAGAACGCCTTTCATCGGGCCTTCGGAAGCTGCTTTGATGGCTTTCTTAATGTCTTCGTAAGAAGCCGCTTTTTCCAGACGAACGGTCAGGTCAACAACGGATACGTTCGGAGTCGGAACACGGAACGCCATACCAGTCAGTTTGCCATTCAGTTCTGGCAGTACTTTACCTACAGCTTTAGCTGCACCGGTAGAGGACGGGATGATGTTCTGAGCCGCGCCACGGCCGCCACGCCAGTCTTTGTGAGACGGGCCATCAACGGTTTTCTGAGTAGCGGTGGTTGCGTGAACAGTGGTCATCAGACCTTCGATGATGCCGAAGTTGTCGTTGATGACTTTAGCCAGCGGAGCCAGGCAGTTGGTGGTGCAGGATGCGTTGGAAACGATGTCCTGGCCAGCATATTTGTCAAAGTTAGCGCCTTTAACAAACATCGGAGTGTTATCTTTGGACGGACCAGTCAGTACGACTTTTTTCGCGCCAGCAGTGATGTGCTTACGAGCAGTCTCGTCGGTCAGGAAGATACCGGTCGCTTCAGCTACTACGTCAACACCAACTTCGTCCCATTTCAGGTTAGCCGGATCGCGTTCAGCGGTAACACGGATTTTTTTACCGTTAACGATCAGATGACCGTCTTTCACTTCAACGGTACCGTCGAAACGGCCGTGAGTGGAGTCATATTTCAGCATGTAAGCCATGTAATCAGCGTCTAACAGGTCGTTGATTGCAACGATCTCGATGTCAGAACGTTTCTGAGCAGCACGGAAAACAATGCGACCGATACGGCCAAAACCGTTGATACCTACTTTGATAGTCATATATTCCACCAGCTATTTGTTAGTGAATAAAAGGTTGCCTGTAAAATTACAAAAACCTTACGCAGCGTCAAGCGGAATCGTGTCAATCATTGCGACAAATCAATCCTCTGTACAAGCTTTGCACGGCTGACTCGCCTCACTCTTCCATTGGGCTTGAAACCACATGGGGGCGGCGCCCCGAATTTTAAAGGGCAACCGAGATAAAAATGTGATTCGCATCACGATTCACAAGCTGCCATTTCGCAAGGATCAAGTTTAGAACAAAAGTCTGCACTCAGGTGTTAATGTTTTGTTAGAATCTGTCGCGCAATGTCAGCGTCATGAAAAGTGAGATGTGAGCAAAATGGCGAACAAACCTTCTGCAGAAGATCTGAAAAAAAACCTGTCTGAAATGCAGTTCTACGTGACGCAGAATCACGGTACAGAACCGCCGTTTACCGGGCAGTTACTGCATAACAAACGTGACGGCGTCTATCATTGTTTGATCTGCGATGCGCCGCTATTTACCTCCCAGTCCAAATACGATTCCGGCTGTGGCTGGCCGAGCTTCTACGAGCCGGTAAGTGAAGAGTCGATTCGTTACATCAAGGACTTTTCACACGGTATGCAACGCATTGAAATTCGCTGTGGAAACTGCGATGCGCACCTGGGGCATGTCTTCCCCGATGGTCCGCAACCCACCGGCGAACGTTACTGTGTCAATTCAGCTTCTCTGAGCTTCATCGACGACGAAAACGGTGCCCAGACGAAAGGTTGAAAAAACGATTCAGCAAATTATTCCATAGGAGCGGACTTATCATGAATCTTGATGAGATAATTAACAGCATGACGCCGGAAGTGTATCAGCGTTTATCCACCGCCGTTGAACTGGGAAAATGGCCGGACGGCGTCGCGCTGACCCCGGAGCAAAAAGATAATAGTCTGCAACTGGTGATGCTCTGGCAGGCGCGCCACAATACGGATGCGCAACATATGACGATCGACACCAATGGGCAGATGGTGATGAAGAGCAAACAGCAGCTGAAAGTGGATTTCGGCATCACGCCAGAACCAATTGCGACGTTCAAATCCTGATAGCGCACCGTGGAAGCCCGGCATTCTGTCGCTCTGCCGGGCTAACGCGGCGGATTATTTTTTATTCAGCATGGCTTTCAGGTCTGCGAAAGGGTTGTACGTGGCTTCGCCGACGCTCTTTTGCGCATCCTCGCCCGCTACAACCGTGGAACCATACTGGTCGGCTTCCGTATATTTGGAATGCTCATGATCGTGGCAGTACAGGCACAACATTTCCCAGTTGCTGCCATCTTCCGGGTTATTGGAATGATCGTGATCGATATGGTGCACCGTCAGTTCGCGAAGGTTTGAGTAAACAAACTCGCGGGAGCATCGGCCGCAGACCCACGGGAAAAGTTTCAGCGCCTTTTCCCGGTAACCTACTTCCAGACGGGCGTAATTTTTAGGGATAAAAGCCATACAATCCCATGCCTCCAGTTGAAAATGAAACGATGCGTCAAACGCTGACGCAACGGGTTGGGGCCATCATAACCGATCCCGTTTCGTGTGACACACTTCATCACACCGCTTACGAAAAAAATGCCCATGCGGACATGCAGGGCATTTTTAATCATGAACGGGGCTTAGTGCGCAATGCTTAAGGATTCCGCCAGTTGTTTTGCAAGCTGGTTATGGTCGTCCGCGCCGTATTCCCAGAACATCGCGCCCGCCAGTCCGCGCTTCTTGATGTAATCTGCTTTGATTGCCACCGAGCGGGGATTCTCATACGAGAGGGCAAACAGCCGCTTACCGTCAGCAGACTGAACGGACAGCCATGGCACTTTTGCCTGATCGTCCCAGTGCTCGGTAAACCGTTTCTGCGGATCGTTAAGAAACGTTTTGACGATGTCGTGGTATTTCACGTAGGTGTCCTTGGTCAAATCGGCACCCAGTGATTTAAACAACGCGATTTCCTGCTCGCCAAAGTAGGGTTGCGTGACGGGATTTTTTTGCGCGTCCGGTTTTGTCCAGTCAATTCCGGGCTCGACAGAACGTTTGGGAACACGGCCATAAAAACCGATCCCCAGATTCATCTGCCGGGGCTTCAGTCCGGCGGCGAGGTAGTTGTTGACCACAAAGTCGACGCTGTATTTATCGGCCGCCGCGACGGTTGGCCAGTCTTTAGAATCATACAGGTTGGCGTTGAAATACTGCGTTCCGTAAGCCATGTCATAGGTCATCAGATTGATGTAGTCGAGCAGCGGTGCAATCGCTTTTACGTCCACCCAGCTTTTTGGACTTTCCGCATTCGCCCCGACGGCAATGGTCACCAGTTTCTGATTGCCGACTGCCTGACGCAGTTCTTTCAGCAGCAGCGTGAAGTTCTCGCGGTCGGCTGGCTGACTGGCGACCAGTCCCCAGGCGCCGTTAACCGGATATTCCCAGTCCAGATCGATACCGTCGAGGCCGTATTTCTGCATGATCTCCAGCGCAGACTGAATAAACACCGCACGCGTTTCCGGTGTTGCGGCAGCGCCTGAGAATCCGCGTGCGCCCCAGCCGCCAACAGAAAGCAGGACTTTCAACTGTGGGTTCTGTTTACGCAGTATCGGGATCAGGGCAAGGTCAGACTCCACTTTTGGCGATAGCCAGATCTGATGCAATTTCGTCGTATCTTTCAGCGCGGCGTTGGTTTCGTCTTTCTCAGCGTTGTAAATCAGGCCGAATGAGTAGTTCAGGTGGGTAATCTGGCGGACATCCAGGGTGTTGATATCGCCACCGGGTCCGGCGGTGACATCTCCGCCGCCATTGAAGTAGCCGACGGACATCATAGAACTGCCAGACGCGACAGATGCGCAAAGCAAGGGTAATGCTGCCAACAAAGGCAAACGTTTCATGGCTAATCCTCTTTGACATTAAAAAATGAAAAGCAAACACGCCACGGAAATGGCGTGGCGAAAAAACATCCATCAAAGCGTAGCACCTGCGCAGCGTCACTGCTGGTTTCGGTTTATTTTATGTGACGGAAGGGAAAAGATTTTTCGCCGGATGACAAGGCAGGTCGTCATCCGGCGAGAGGTTTAGCGCTGAGTTTCTTCCCAGTCAGCGAGGGTATACAACGTAGCGCCTGCTGCTGCCATCTCCATAAAGGCATGGGCACTGTCCTGTGGCTGAATGTTCACGCCGCGACAGCCATCGGTAATGACATTCACCGTATAGCCCAGTTGCAGCGCATCCAGCACCGTAAACCTGACACAATAGTCGGTGGCCAGCCCCATGACGATCAGTTCATGCACGTCATGCTGGCGAAGCCACGCGTCGAGTCCGGTTGTCTGCCGACGTCCGTTATCAAAAAAAGCGCTGTAGCTGTCGACCAGCGGATTCTCGCCCTTATGAAAAACGGCCTCTATTGCCTTGCGGTTCAGCAACGGATGAAACGCCGCGCCGTCCGTATTCTGCACGCAGTGATCGGGCCAGAAGGTTTGCGGCAAGCCGTCGAGTTGACCCTGGCTGTAAGGTTCTGCCCGATGCTGACTGGCGAAGCTCCCGTGGTTCGCAGGGTGCCAGTCCTGGCTTGCGAGGACCGCATCACCGCGGGTCTGGCACCCTGCAATCAGCTGGTTTGCGATATCAACGGTGCTGTCGCCCTCCGGGACCGCCAGCGCGCCGCCGGCGCAGAAATCGTTTTGTAAATCGACCAGTAACAGCGCACGGTGTGTCATTCGATCCTCCTTAGTCGTCCGGCGTGAGTTCGCCACGCAGGTTTTGCGTCATCGCCTCGCGAATCGCATCCGTATCCAGCCCTTTGCTGAGCAGATAATGCAGTTTGGTCAGGGTTGCTTCTACGGTCATATCAGCACCGCCAACGACGCCAGCATGCGCCAGGGCATTGCCAGTGGCATAACCGCCCATGTTCACTTTCCCCGACATGCACTGCGTGAGGTTCACAACCACGATGCCGCGTTCGCTGGCTTCGCTAAGTTCTTTCAGAAACTCTTTATTCTGCGGCGCATTGCCGACGCCGTAGGAACGCAGAATCAGCGCTTTTACCGGCTGGCGCAGGAAGTTGCGCACCACATCGGCGGAGATACCCGGATAAATGGTGACGACCCCAATGGGTTGTGGCGTGATCGGGTGAACAATCAGCTCGCCTTCACTACGGGGAGCCAGCGGCGTCCCCAGACGGCGGATGTGGATACCCGCTTCCAGCAGCGGCTGGAGGTTAGGGGAGGCGAAAGCGTCAAAACCGTCGGCATGCGCTTTTGTCGTGCGGTTGCCGCGAAACAGACGGTTGTTAAAAAACAGCGTGACTTCGTTGATCGGATAATTTGCCGCGACGTAAAGCGCGTTGAGAAGATTGATTTGTCCGTCAGAACGCAGCTCCGCCAGCGGGATTTGTGACCCTGTCACAATCACCGGTTTACCCAAATTCTCCAGCATGAACGAGAGCGCAGAGGCGGTAAACGCCATGGTGTCGGTACCATGTAGGATCACAAAACCATCGTACTCATCGTAATGGGTTTTGATGTCATCGGCGATATGCTGCCAGTCTTCCGGCGTCATATCTGACGAATCCATCAGCGGGGCATATTCATGAATGGTGAAGTCGGGCATTTCAGGACGATGGAATTCAGGCATCAGCGCCAGCTGGCGCTGAAGGTGTCCGGAGACCGGAATGTAACCCTGTTCGGAGCGCTGCATACCAATGGTCCCGCCGGTATAGGCAACGTAAATCGATTTCTTCTGCATGGCTAGTATCTTGTCGCTCAGAGAAAAGCCCTCTTCGCAGGAAGAGGGCGTGAGGATTAACGCACGTTCGCGCAGGTCAGACAGAACGCATAACGGTTTTGCGGATCGTTGAACGCGGCGAGCTTATCGCCTTCAGCTTTGACCGTACTGGCCGCTGAGGCCAGCGGCGCAGGGAGCATCGCCTGAATCGCTTGTGGCAGCATGGCGCGGACAGAACCTGACATACCGTCCATGATCATATCAAAGAAGGTTGGCTCATCCTGATAATAGTCGATATGCCACTCTTTGAGTTTCGCCAGTTCAGCCGCTTTAGCCACCGCATCATCGAAGTCACCCAGGCTGTCGACCAGGCCGTTCGCTTTGGCGTCCTGACCCGTCCAGACGTGGCCCTGCGCGATTTTATCAATCTGCTCAGGTGTGGATTTACGTGCCTGCGCCACCAGGGTGATAAAGCGCTTATAGCCATTCTCAATGCTCAACTGCATCATCTGCTGCGCTTCAGGCGGCAGGGCTTTAGTCAGCGAAATATCGGCCAGCGGTGACGTGGCAACGCCGTCGGTGTGTACGCCGATTGAGTCAAGGCTGTTCTCAACGGTATTAATCACGCCGAAGATACCAATCGAACCGGTCAGCGTGCTCGGGTTGGCCACAATGTAACTGGCAGGCGTAGAGATCCAGTAGCCGCCAGAGGCGGCCATTCCGCCCATCGATACGACCACCGGTTTACCGGCAGCACGTGCAGCGGCCAGTTCCGAACGAATCACTTCCGACGCCGTCACGCTACCGCCAGGGCTGTTGACGCGCAGAACGATGGCTTTCACTTTCGGATCCAGGCGCGCATCGCGAATCTGCGAGGCGGTGGTATCTCCGCCGACATTCCCCGGTGTTTCTTCACCATCCATGATGGCTCCGTTGGCAAAGACCACGCCGATGGAGCTGCCCGTATCCGCAGGCGGATTAAGCGTGTAATCGTAGTAGCTGATCGCGCGATAGTTATTTTCGGCTTTGCTCCAGCCAAACTGTTTCGTCAGCGCTTTTTCCACTTCGGCACTGGAAAGCAGGGCGTCGACCAGTTTGCTGTCGAGCGCATACTTCGCCGTATCGCCATCGGCTTTCGTCAGCGCATCAAGCACGCCCTGAGCGCCAGGGAAGACCTGCTCAGCCGGGATTTGACGGTTGGCGGCAATGGTATTCAGGTAGTTCTGCCATAGTTCGCCAATCCAGCGGCTGTCTGCTTCCCGCGCCGCAGGCGACATGTCGTCACGAATAAACGGCTCGACGGCAGATTTATAAGTGCCCACGCGGAACACATGCGTCGACACTTTCAGCTTATCCAGCAGGGACTTGTAATATAGTCCGTTAGTGGCAAAACCGTGGATATCAACGGAACCCTGCGGCGAAAGCCAGATTTTATTGGCGAAGCTGGCAAGGTAATACTGACCCTGACTAAAATTATCGCCAACGGCATAGACTGGCTTACCGCTGTCGCGGAATTCACGCAGCGCTTTACCGATATACTGCATTGACGGCTGATCGGCACCGGCGAAGTTTTTCAGGTCCATCACAATACCGGTGATATTGCGATCGTCTTTGGCCTGACGAATGGTATTGACGATATCGAACAGGGAGTTTTCCTGTAAGCGGTCGGAACTGGCACCGAGCAGTTGACGGCTAAGAGCGCCAAGACGACTGGTACTGGACGGCTTATCGACGATCACCCCGGAAATATCTAACATCAGGGCACCGCGACCGACTTTATCGCTGGTGTTATTGCTGCTGACCTGCATCCAGATCCCGACACCCACTAGGACAAGGAAGATAAAGAACAGGTTAAGCACCATCTCGCGGACAAAATTAAGCAGTCGCCACGTCCATTTAAAAAAACCGGCAATGAATCGCCACAGGGTTCGCATGTATTCTCCCTACCGTTACCAATACTACACCTGAGTCAGGTGTATGAGATGTGGCTATCCTAATGACCCTGCCGTCTCTTGTCAGCAGGAATCACTGTCGGCGCTGTAACAAAATCTGCTCTCGTGTTAATTTTGTGAATATTCACCCTGACAGGAGTTAACCAAATGGATGCACTTGAATTACTTGTTAACCGCCGTAGCGCTTCTCGCCTGGCCGAGCCTGCACCTGCCGGTGAGCAACTGCAAAATATTCTCCGTGCGGGCATGCGCGCGCCGGATCATAAGACCCTGCAACCGTGGCACTTCTTCGTTATCGAAGGCGAGGGGCGCGAACGCTTCAGCGCGGTGCTGGAAAAGGGGGCGATTGCCGCCGGAAGTGATGAAAAAGGGATCGAAAAAGCGCGTAGCGCTCCGTTTCGCGCGCCTCTTATCATCACCGTGGTCGCAAAATGTGATGAAAATCATAAGGTCCCTGTCTGGGAGCAGGAGATGTCCGCAGGCTGCGCGGTGATGGCGATGCAAATGGCGGCTATCGCACAGGGCTTCGGCGGGATCTGGCGTAGCGGAGCCTTAACCGACAGTCCGGTGGTGCGCGACGCGTTTGACTGTCGCCCACAGGATAAAATTGTCGGATTTCTTTATCTCGGCACACCGCAACTGAAAGCCTCCACCACCATTAGCGTGCCGGATACCGCACCTTTCGTGACGAAATTTTAGTTAATCAGGCAAAACTGTCTGGATTCTGAGCAAAGACGCCGGAATTCGGACACTCTCTCTTATCACGTCATGGAATGAGCGCTACCATAGCCCGATTGCAATGACAGGAGATGTCCATGAGCGAGCATGCTATTCGTTTAACACAGTACAGCCACGGAGCGGGTTGCGGTTGTAAAATTTCCCCGAAAGTGCTGGAAACCATCCTGCACAGCGAGCAGGCGAAGTTTGTCGACCCGAACCTGCTTGTGGGAAATGAAACCCGTGACGACGCGGCGGTGTACGATCTGGGCAATGGTACCAGCGTCATCAGTACCACCGACTTCTTTATGCCGATTGTCGATAATCCGTTTGATTTTGGCCGCATTGCGGCGACCAACGCCATCAGCGATATTTTCGCGATGGGCGGCAAACCGATTATGGCGATCGCGATCCTGGGCTGGCCTATCAGCAAGCTGTCGCCGGAAATCGCCCGTGAGGTGACTGAAGGCGGACGCTTTGCCTGTCGTCAGGCGGGCATTGCGCTGGCGGGCGGCCACTCGATTGACGCGCCGGAGCCGATCTTCGGTCTGGCCGTCACCGGCATTGTTCCCACTGAGCGGGTGAAGAAAAACAGCACCGCCGAGGCCGGTTGCAAACTGTTCCTGACCAAACCGCTAGGCATTGGCGTGTTGACTACTGCAGAGAAAAAGTCGCTGCTAAAACCTGAACATCAGGGGCTGGCGACGGAAGTCATGTGTCGCATGAACATTGCTGGAGCGTCATTTGCCAACATTGACGGCGTGAAAGCGATGACCGATGTCACCGGCTTTGGTCTGCTGGGCCACCTCAGCGAGATGTGCCAGGGTGCAGGCGTCCAGGCGCAGATCCGCTATCAGGACATCCCTAAACTGCCGGGCGTCGAAGAGTACATCCGCCTGGGGGCTGTGCCGGGTGGCACCGAGCGTAACTTTGCCAGCTACGGCCACCTGATGGGGGAAATGCCGCAGGCGGTGCGCTCCCTGCTGTGCGATCCGCAAACCTCCGGCGGTCTGCTGCTGGCGGTAACGCCAGAGGCCGAAGAAGAAGTGAAAGCCACCGCCGCCGAGTTTGGCATTGACCTGACGGCGATTGGTGAGCTGGTTGAAGCCCGTGGCGGTCGCGCCATGGTTGAGATCCGTTAACCCAATGCGGTTGTTTATTGCCGAAAAGCCGAGTCTGGCGCGCGCCATTGCTGATGTGTTGCCTAAACCGCACCGTAAGGGCGATGGCTTTATTGAATGCGGTAACGGCCAGGTGGTGACCTGGTGTATTGGTCACCTGCTTGAACAGGCGCAGCCTGATGTCTATGACAGTCGTTATGCGCGCTGGAACCTGGCCGATCTGCCGATCGTGCCGGAAAAGTGGCAATTGCAGCCGCGTCCTTCCGTGACCAAACAGCTCAACGTGATTAAGCGTTTTCTGCATGAGGCCAGTGAGGTTATCCATGCGGGAGACCCGGATCGCGAGGGGCAACTGCTGGTGGACGAGGTGCTGGATTACCTGCAACTGGCGCCGGAAAAGCGTCAGCAGGTGCAGCGCTGTCTGATTAACGATCTCAACCCACAGGCCGTTGAACGTGCGATTGAACGTCTGCGCTCAAACAGCGAATTTGTGCCGTTATGCGTGTCGGCGCTGGCCCGTGCCCGCGCGGACTGGCTGTACGGCATCAACATGACCCGTGCGTATACCATTCTCGGGCGTAACGCCGGTTATCAGGGGGTGCTCTCCGTCGGGCGCGTACAAACGCCGGTACTCGGGCTGGTTGTCCGACGCGATGAAGAGATCGAAAACTTCGTTGCCAAAGATTTTTTTGAAGTGAAAGCACATATCGTGACCCCTGCAGAGGAACGCTTCACCGCGATCTGGCAGCCGAGCGAAGCGTGCGAACCGTATCAGGACGAAGAGGGACGATTGTTACACCGTCCGCTGGCGGAGCATGTGGTCAACCGCATCAACGGCCAACCGGCGATAGTCACCAGCTATAACGATAAACGGGAATCAGAATCTGCGCCGTTGCCGTTCTCGCTGTCAGCTTTACAGATTGAAGCGGCGAAACGCTTTGGCCTGAGCGCGCAGAACGTGCTCGACATCTGCCAGAAGCTGTATGAAACCCACAAGCTGATTACCTATCCGCGTTCTGACTGTCGCTATCTGCCGGAAGAGCACTTCGCTGGACGGCATGCGGTAATGAACGCCATCGGCGTGCATGCGCCGGATCTGCTGCCGCAACCGGCGGTAAATCCCGATACCCGTAATCGCTGCTGGGATGATAAAAAGGTTGATGCTCACCACGCCATTATTCCTACTGCGCGCAGCAACAGTATCACTCTGACGGACAATGAAGCGAAGGTGTATAACCTGGTAGCCCGTCAATACCTGATGCAATTTTGCCCGGATGCGGTATTCCGTAAATGCGTGATTGAACTGGATATCGCGAAGGGTAAATTCGTCGCTAAGGCCCGATTCCTTGCCGAAGCGGGCTGGCGAACGCTGCTGGGCAGTAAAGAGCGGGATGAAGAGAACGACGGTACGCCGCTGCCGGTGGTGGCGAAAGACGATGAACTGCTGTGTGAAAAGGGCGAAGTGGTTGAACGTCAGACCCAGCCGCCACGCCATTTTACCGATGCCACGCTGCTGTCGGCGATGACCGGGATTGCGCGCTTCGTGCAGGATAAAGATCTGAAAAAGATCCTCCGTGCAACGGACGGGCTGGGCACCGAGGCCACCCGCGCCGGGATCATCGAACTGCTGTTTAAGCGCGGTTTTCTGGTCAAAAGAGGGCGCTATATCCACTCAACCGATGCCGGGAAAGCGCTGTTCCACTCGCTGCCGGAGATGGCGACCCGTCCGGACATGACTGCCCACTGGGAGTCAATTCTGACGCAAATCAGCGAAAAGCAGTGCCGCTATCAGGATTTCATGCAGCCGCTGGTGGGCACGCTGTATCAATTGATCGATCAGGCGCGCAGTACGCCGGTGCGTCGCTTCCGTGGCATTGTCGCGCCTGGTGGTGATGGTGGAGAGAAGAAGAGCGCGCCTCGTAAACGTGCGGCGAAAAAAAGCCCGCCATCAGCAGAGGCGGGCCTGTAATTCGGTTTGGGGGGACTTAAATCACGCCCTGACCAAACATGGCGTCGGCAATCTTCACGAAGGCAGAGATGTTCGCCCCACGGACATAGTTGGTCTGTTTGCTTTCACCGCCGTACTCGACGCAGGCATGGTGAATATCCAGCATGATGTGGTGCAGACGGGCATCCACTTTCTCCGCCTTCCAGCTCAGACGCGCCGCGTTCTGTGCCATTTCCAGGCCGGAGGTGGCAACGCCACCGGCGTTCGCCGCTTTGCCCGGTGCAAACAGCACGCCGGCTTCGAGGAACAGATCGGTCGCTTCGATGGTGGTTGGCATGTTTGCCCCTTCCGCCACCGCTTTCACGCCGTTAGCAATCAGCACGCGAGCCGCTTCGACGTCGAGCTCGTTCTGCGTGGCACACGGCAGTGCGATATCGACTGGCACTGACCACGGCTGTTTGCCTTCCAGATAGGTCAGACCAAACTCACGGGCGTAGTCCGCCACGCGGCCGTCACGGCTGGCTTTAATTTCGCACAGACGCGCCAGTTTCTCTTTCGTAAAGCCGCTTTCATCCACGACGGTGCCGCTGGAGTCGGAGGCCGTCACCACGCGAGCGCCAAATTCCATCGCTTTTTCAATGGCGAACTGCGCCACGTTACCGGAACCGGAAACCGCTACGCGCATCCCTTCAAAGCCCAGACCATGACGCTTGAGCATCGCTTCGGTGAAGTAGACCAGACCGTAACCGGTTGCTTCCGGACGGATCAGACTGCCGCCGAAGGAGAGCCCTTTGCCGGTAAACACGCAGGCGCTGTTGTTGGAGAGCTTACGCATCATCCCGGCCATAAAGCCCACTTCACGGCCACCCACGCCGATATCACCGGCAGGAACGTCAGTATCCGGACCCAAATGACGGTACAGTTCCGTCATCAGCGCCTGACAGAAACGCATCACTTCGCCTTCACTTTTGCCTTTCGGATCAAAATCGCTACCGCCTTTACCACCGCCCATCGGCAGGGTGGTCAGTGCGTTTTTAAAGGTTTGCTCAAAGCCGAGAAACTTCAGGATCGACAGGTTAACGGAAGGGTGGAAGCGCATCCCGCCTTTGTACGGGCCAATCGCCGAGTTGAACTGCACGCGCCAGGCGCGGTTAACCTGGACCTGATTACGATCGTCCAGCCACACGACACGGAACTGAATCACACGCTCTGGCTCAACCAACCGTTCCAGCAACGACATTTCACGATAGCGCGGGTTTTGCTCAATGAATGGCCACAGGGTGGTCATAACTTCACGGACGGCTTGCGCGAACTCGGTTTGATTCGGGTCGCGCTTTTGTACATGGTTGAGGAATGATTCCAGAGAGCATGTCTGATCCATAGATATAAAAACCTCTTATATTTAAATGTGGTTGTAATTGTGTTTTTTGTGGATATGTGTTTGCAGTTTTTGACTATACCATCAGGAATGTGACGGATAGCAAGAAAAAAATGCCGGTGCCAGACAAATTAATAACCAGACGGCTGTCATAACGAAAAACGATGACAGAAGAGAGTAAAGTTTCCCGCGCGGGTTACCGTTATACTAAGAACAGACCCGAAATAGTAAGGAAACCCTATGCGTTTTATCGCGATGGCGGCAGCGTTGATGACACTCTCTTTATCCAGCCTGGCGAACCAAAACCTTCGCCCGGATGTGCAGGTGAACGTGCCGCCGGAGGTCTTCAGTTCCGGTGGACAGCGCGCGCAGCCCTGTAATCAGTGCTGCATTTATCAGGATCAGAATTATTCAGAAGGGGCGGTAATTAAAGCCGATGGCGTGCTGTTGCAGTGCCAGCGCGACGAGAAAACGCTCAGTACGAATCCGCTGGTCTGGCGTCGCGTAAAACCATAAAGGCGTTAAGTAGCGGAATATCAGCGGGGGCGAGCGAATAGTCCAGCGCGACGTGCGGCTCGCACCACACCAGTTGCTGATGCTCATGCGCCATCATTTCTCCGCTGAACGCCGGGACATGCCAGGCATGCAGATGAATCAACCGCCCGGAGACTTCACACTGGTGGCTGGCAATATAGCGCCCCACCGTGGCCTCAATGCCTAACTCTTCGCGCAGTTCGCGGACCAGCGCCTGCGGCTGCGTTTCGCCCGCTTCCACTTTGCCACCGGCAAATTCCCATAAACCTGCCTGATCCGCCTGCGGCGGGCGCTGGGCGAGCAAAATTTTGCCATCACGTTCAATAATCGCGGCAACAACGTCGAGGGTTTTCATCATATTCGTCAATGTTCAACAGCAGAAAGTGACATACTATCGTCATCTTTGATTGACCTGAAGTCCCAGGAGTCTGCCTTGAACGATCCGCAACCGTGGGTAACGCCGTTGACCCGTCTCCCCGCCAGTCTCAATCCTCTCGTGATGACGCAAAGAAAACACTACGGAGAGGTATTACATCCGACGCGCTGGTGGGGGCGGATGCCGTTTTTGTTCTGGCTGGTGGCGCTGTTTGTCGGGTTTCTTGAGCGTAAACGTGCGCGTCTGACGCCGGTGATGCGGGCATTATTGATGACGCGCGTGTCGCAGGTCTGCCACTGCGCATTCTGCGTGGATGCCAACAGCCTGCGACTGGCAGAGCGTAGCGGCGCGATGGACAAAGTGCTGGCCGTGGCGGACTGGCAGGCATCGTCGCTTTTTACACCAGAAGAGCGCGTTGCGCTGGCTTATGCTGACGCGGTGACCGCCACGCCACCGCGGGTAGATGATGCCCTGAAAGCACAAATGAAGCAGCATTTCAGCGATGACGTTATTAGCGAGATGACCGCGCTGTTGGCTTTTCAGAACCTCTCGGCGCGTTTCAATGCCGCGCTGGATATTCCTTCGCAGGGACTGTGCGACAGTCTCAAAGGAGCGCCGCGTGCTTGACCGGCATCTGCATCCACGGCTTAAACCGCTGCTTCACCGTTGCGCAGGCGTGCTCGACAGGCCAGGGGTTTCCCCGGACGGTCTGACGCTGGTTGGGTTTGGCCTCGGCGTACTGGCGTTGCCGTTTCTGGCGCTGGGCTGGTATCTGGCGGCGCTGGTGGCGATTGTCCTGAATCGTCTGCTGGACGGGCTTGACGGCGCGCTGGCGCGACGCAGAGGATTGACCGATGCGGGCGGTTTTCTTGATATCTCTCTCGATTTTCTGTTTTACGCGCTGGTGCCGTTCGGCTTCATTCTGGCCGACCCACAGCAGAATGCGCTGGCAGGGAGCTGGCTGTTGTTTGCGTTTATCGGCACCGGCAGCAGTTTTCTCGCCTTTGCCGCGCTGGCCGCGAAGCACAATATCGACAACCCCGGCTATGCGCATAAATCGTTTTATTATCTGGGGGGATTGACCGAGGGAACGGAAACGATCCTGGTGTTTGTACTGGCGTGTCTTTTCCCGGAGAAGTTTGCCGTGCTGGCGTGGATCTTCGGCACACTGTGCTGGATGACGACGTTGACCCGCGTCTGGAATGGTTATCTGACGCTGAAGGGGTTACAACAGTGAACGCCGGATGGCGCGCAAGCGCCGCCATCCGGCAATCCATTACAGACTGCTGTCCGGGCCGCGCTCACCTGCGGAGACCGGGTTTTTCGGGTCTTTGCTCCATTCGTACCATCCGCCGTCATAAACCGAGACGTTTTTCCAGCCCATCGCCCGGGCGTACATAAACGTCTCTGACGCGCGCCAGCCGGTGCCACAGTAAAAGGCGACGTGCTGATCCGGCAGAATGTGCCACTGCTTCCACATGCTGGCGATGTCATCTGCGCTGCGCATGGTGCCGTCCGGGTTATGGAAATCTTCCATATGCGTCGAGTCGCTACCGGCATGTCCCCAGCGCGCCCCGGCAATTTCACCTTTTGGCTTGATATAGCTGTAGCCGCTGGTGGTGCCGATAAATTCTGGCCAGGAGCGAATACTGACCAGCGACGCATCCTGACGGTGCAACAGTCCGCGCGCCTGTTCCATATTAAGCATCAGCTGGGGTTGCGCCGGAATGGTCACGCCAAAATCGGGCTCCGGTTTAACTTTCGCAGGCGTGCCGCGCTCGACCGGCAGCCCGGCGTCGGACCAGGTCTGCCAGCCGCCATCGAGCAGACGCACGTCTTTCACTCCGGCATACAGCATGATCTGCGCCACCCGCGCGGCCGCGTAAACATCGCGTCCGTACAGGATCACCGTCGTGTCATGACGGATACCGTGTTTCGCCAGCATCGCTTTCAGACTGTCATCAGGCACTTTGTTCCACAGCGGTTCACTTTCCACCTCGTTGGTGTCGATGTAATCCGCGCCTGGAATATGGCTGAGCAGATAAAACTTCGGCGCGCCCCAGGCGGCTTCTATCACTTTCCAGTCGCCGGCCGGTTTCGCGGTAACCGCTTTACCCTGTTGCAGGTCATGCAGCCACTGCGGATAAACCAGTTGCTCGAAATGCGGCAGTCGTTGCAGACGCGCCGGATCCTGCAACGCGTCGCTCAGCGTGGCAACCTGTTGCAGTCCAGCCTTTTTCAGCCGGTTTTTCACCGCCTGCACGTCGCTGTCGTTGCCGTACAGCGCGACAGGGGCGTCGGCCTTCAGTTGATGCTGTTGGATCCAGGTCGCGAGCTGTTCGTCGCTCATGGTATCAAGCCAGCGGGCAGAGAGGTTGAGGGCGGAAGGTTCGTGTCCGGACGGACCGTTTAGTGACTGTGGCCAGCCATTATAAAACGCGGAGGGACGGGTATCGATAGCCGTACCCTGTTTTTGCGCCAGTTGTTGGAAGTTAAGTACCTGCGCCATATCAGCAGCCCAGGTGGAAGCGCAAGCGAGCCCTAAAGCCAGAGCCAGCGCGGTCATTTGAGAAACACGTTTCATCGAATTGCCCGACGTTGAGATAAGGAGGCGCCATTCTGTGCTCGCGGTAGCGGAAAAACTTTGCGTTAACGCAGTATGTAAGCAGTTTCACAAGGCGGAAGATAACGGCAAAACGTGACCGCCCGGCGGAATATCCTGCGCGTCATGGGTGACCTGAACAACGGGAATGTCCAGCCGACGCACTTCATCAAAGACCCACTGACGAAAGTCTGCCCGACGATCAGCATCAAGACGGCTGAACGGCTCATCCAGCAGCAACGCTTTAGGCTGCGCCAGCAGGGCGCGAAGCAGCGCAACCCGTGCGCGCTGACCACCGGATAGCGTGGCGGGATCGCGAGAAGACAATCCCGCCATGCCCGCACGGTCAAGCGCGTGCTGAACCGCATCCTGCCGCGCTGTGCCTTTCAGACTGGCAGGAAGCGCTAATAGCAGGTTTTGTCCCACCGTAAAGTGATCAAACAGCAGGGCATCCTGAAATAAAATACCGATCTGCCGACGGGCGGTGGGGAGCGTATCCAGACGCTGCTCACCCAGCCACAGTTCACCGCGGACATGCAGCGGTGGCGTCAGCGCACCCACCATCCAGGCCAGCAGCGAAGACTTGCCGCAGCCGGAGGGACCCATTAATGTGACAATGTCGCCTTTTGCCACTTCGAAGGTTAACGGGCCAAACAGCGGGGTCTGGTGGAGAAACAGGGAAAGATGGCGAACGGTGAGCATTAGCGCAATCCTTGTCGGCGGTGGCCGACCCATAACGAGAGTCCGGCCATTAGCGTAAACGCGACCAGCGGTAACAGCAATTGCCAGAGCGCCTGCGCGGCCAGAATACCGGTACTGCCGCCGCTGCTGAGGGCCACCGCTTCCGTCGTCAGCGTCGGGAAACGGCCTGCGCCCAGCCACAGGGTCGGCATATACTGCGCGATGCTGACGGAGAAACCGACGGCCAGCGTCACCAGTACAGGACGCAAAATCTGCGGACATTTTACGCAGCAAAAGATTTTCATCGGTGACCAGCCCAGCGTCTGGGCAATCAGCAGCAGACGAGGGTCGATGCGTTGCCAGGCCGGTTTCAGGACAAACAACATCCACGGCACCACCCACAGCAGATGTCCCCAGATGAGCGAGGCAAACTGACCGTCCAGTTCAAGATGCAACGCCAGCGCGTATTGGCCCATCACCAGCGGCAGCGCCGGAAGAAGGATTGGCAGCCAGACCCAACGATGTCCGCGTTGCGGTCCCCATTCCAGCCATAGCAGCAAAATGACCAGTCCCAGCGCGCTGGCGGCCACTCCGATTGTTACGCTGTGGGTTAACGCATCGAGATTGAGCGTAGATTGCTGCGCCAGAAAGGCCAGTAATACCGTGCAGAGCACTCCCGTCGCGGGCAGCGACAATGACAGCGTTTTCCCCGTTAGGGGCGAAACGCGGTGTTGACGTACGCCACTGACGTCAGGAAGCGTGCGTCGCCAGCTACGCCAGAGCTGATAACCCGCGAGGGCAAAAAGGGCGAGCAGCGCCAGCAAGAGCAGGCTTGCCAGTGCGCCTTTGATCTGCTGTTCGCTGTCTCCCTGACTAAGCCATTGCCAGGAGAGGACCGCCAGCGTCGGCGGATTGCCGGGGCCGAGGATAATGGCAACATCCACCGCCGAAATCGTCCACGCCACCACGGCCAGCATTACGGCTCCTAGTGCGGGGGCGATAGTGGGTAAGATCAACCAGCAGAGCGTCTGTCGGCGGTTGTAGCCCAGCGAATCCAGGACGATGATCTGCTGAGCGAGGCGTTTCTCACTCAGTAAAATGGATAAAATCCACAGCACGAAAGCGCTCTCTTTCACGGCCAGCGTCACGCCCAGCCCGATGCCGTAGCGATCAATCGCAGGCGAGAGAAACGGCAGGGCGTGCCAGAGCAGTCCGCCTTCAGCGAAAAGCAGTAGCGCGGCGCTGGCAAACGCGACATGGGGAATCGCCAGCAACCACGGCAGGCGGGTACTCAACCGTCGCCAGCGTAAGCCGGGCCAGAGCGCCACCACGATTGTTAACGCAATAAACAGCGCGCCAGCGGCGGCGATGAATACCGACACCACGGTCGCCAGCAACGCCTGCGGTAACTGCGGATCGGTAAAAAGAGCCTGCCAGTTTGCCAGTGACAGCGCGGGCGCGATCAGCAACATACCGGCAGGCAGTATTGGCGCATAAATCGCCGCCATGCCCAGCCAGGCGAGAAACATTAGCGCGATCCGTAGCGGCGCAGCCATTCTTGCTCCAGTGCGTTAACCCAGGCCGCATGAGGTTCAGGCAGCACGGCGGGCAGCCCGTCCGGAATGCGCGCTTCCAGCGCGGCCTGTTGTGCGGCGGGCAGTTTTTTCGCATCCAGCACCGACGGATCGCCCCAGACTGTTGGATCGGCCTTACGCAGCTGTGCGTCAGGAGAGAGCAGGAAGTTGGCGACCAGTTTCGCTCCGGCGCTGGCGCGGGCGTTAACCGGAATGGCGACAAAGTGCACGTTGCCAATCATCCCCGCGGTAAAACCAAAGCTGTAGCTGTGTTTTGGCAATTCACCGCGGGTGATCTTTTGCTGAGCGTGCGCCGGGTTAAAGGTCAACGACAGGCGCAATGTCCCGCTCTTAAGTAGCGCGTCCATCCGCGCCGGAGATGGCGGGAAATCTTTCCCTTCTCGCCACAGACTCGGATGCAGCGCGTCGAGATAGCGCCACAGCGGCGCGGTTACATCGGCAAAGGTGGCGGCGTCTGGCGCGACGGTGAGCGCGTGCGGATTGTCAGTCAGCGAGATTAATAACTGTTCCAGAAACGCCGTGCCGGTAAAGTCCGGCGGTCGCGGGTAACTGACGGTGCCTGGATGTGCCCGGGCAAATGCCAACAGCGCCTGCGGACTTTGAGGCGGCTGCGGCGTCACGTCGCGATCTGCAATAAACGTCAACTGCGCGCCCCCCCACGGAGACTCAGCCCCGTCAGTGGGAATTGAAAAATCTTCACGTACCGGTTTTTGCGTATCAACATAGCGCCAGTTGGGCAGCGTTTCCGCCCACTGGGTTTGCAGCAATCCAGCCTCTTTCAATGTGCGAAAATTTTCGCCGTTAACCCACAACAGGTCGACAGAACCACCGGTCTTTCGCCCGGCGGCGGCTTCCGTCTGGATGCGCTTCACGGCATCAGCGGCATCGGCGAGACGCACGATTTTAAGATTGACCGCATAGTGGGTTTTCATCTCGCCACTGACCCAGTCAAGATACTGGTTAACGGCGCTGTCACCGCCCCAGGCGTTGAACCAGACGGTCTGGCCTCTGGCCTCATTCTGGATCTGCTGCCAGCGTTGTTCGGCGTGTCCCGGAGCGGCCAGCAACAGACTCGCGAGTAGTAATCCCCAGCGCATAATTACTCCTGAAAAAAATGTGTGACCAGCCAACGGGAGGCCAGTGGTAATAGCCCTAACAGAGCAAAAGCGGTCAGCATAGCGGGAGAAATAATGTCACGTATTGATGTTAACTGGCTTAACTGGCGTCCGGCATTCAGATAAACCACGGTGGCAGGCAGCATCCCCAACTGGCTGACCCACCAGTAGCGGCGCACGCCAACGGTGGTGAGACCTGCAAGCAGGTTGACGACAACAAATGGAAACAAGGGTATCAGGCGTAGCGCAAAAAGATAAAAGACGCCGTCCCGCGCCATCCCGTGATTCACCGTGGCCATATGCCGGGAAAACCGCCGCGCTACCCAGTCACGCAGCAGGTAACGACTGGTGAGCATGGCGAGCGTGGCGCCCAGCGTTGAGGCAAAAGAGACCAGCAACGTGCCTTGCCAGAGGCCAAACAGCGCGCCGCCAAGCAGCGTCAGCAGCGCCGCGCCAGGAATCGACAGCGCCGCGACGACGGTATAGAGCAGAAAATAGAGGCTTGCACTGAGAAAAGGGGACAGGCGTTGCCAGTCCGCCAACAGTGAATGTTCGCGCTTAAGCGTCTCCAGCGTGAGCAGGCCGGGGGGCAACACCCAGAGCACCCCGGCAAGACAGAGGATCAGTGCGCCCGCAAGCCCTATTTTTCTGGCGTTCACGGTTGAGCATCAGACCTTAAATTTCGCCCATACCGGCGCATGATCAGACGGTTTTTCCATGCTGCGAATTTCATAGTCGATACCGGTTTCCAGACAACGGTCCGCCAGCGGCTGGCTTGCCAGCAGCAAATCGATACGCAGACCGCGGTTATCATCAAACCCTTTCGAACGGTAATCAAACCACGAGAATTTGTCGGTGGTTTCCGGGTGCGCGTGGCGGAAGGTGTCAACCAGGCCCCAGTTCAGCAGGCGGCCCATCCATTCACGCTCTTCCGGCAGGAACGAACATTTGCCGGTTCGCAGCCAGCGCTTGCGGTTCTCTTCGCCAATGCCGATATCCCGATCGGACGGACTGATATTCATATCCCCCATGATCAGCACCGGATTGTCGCGCTTCAGTTGGTTGTCGAGATAGTTTTGTAAGTTCTGATAAAACTGCGCTTTGGCCGGGAATTTAATCGGATGGTCGCGGCTTTCACCCTGCGGGAAGTAGCCGTTGATTACCGTCAGGTTGCCCAGCGGAGAGGGGATTTCCGCCATGATGATGCGGCGCTGCGCCTCTTCGCCATCATCGGGAAAACCCCGGCGCACGGCGATGGGGGTCTCTTTGGTCAGCAGCGCCACGCCATAGTGACCTTTTTGCCCGTGGTAGAAAACGTTGTAGCCGAGTTTTGCGACATCTTCGAGCGGGAACATGTCGTCGTGAACTTTTGTCTCCTGCAGGCCAATGACATCGGGTTGGTGTTTTTCGACAATGGCTGTCAGTTGATGTGGTCTGGCGCGCAGGCCGTTGATATTAAAAGAGACAAATTTCATAGTCGCTGCCATTTTACAGGATGAATAGTGCATGGATGGTAGCAGAATTTCCGCAAACTGACTGCCCATAATGGTGAGATTCCGGCAATGGGTGTGAATGGTGTTAACAATGGGGCAATGCTTGCCCTGTTTTAGGGCGGATTGCGTCAAAATGGCGCAGTAATTTCCTGTAAATTTCGTAGATGATCACATTTCCAGAATTATATCTGGACTGTGCATAATATTGCGGTTTTTCCTCTATTTATTCCTCTTTCACGCAAACATATTCACTTTCTATGCACATATAGTGAATATCGCTGGGCTATAACTCGTTGATTTTCCGTTCCACACACCCGTTTATGCATTTTTTCCACTGGCTGGCACGAAGACTGCAATCTACATTTACAGCGCAAACACTACTTTTTATTAACATATAAATAACTATTTATTTACCGATGAGGTCGCTATGTCTCAGTCAATTACGCGTGAAAATTTTGATGAATGGATGATGCCCGTTTATGCACCGGCGCCTTTTATTCCGGTCCGTGGCGAAGGTTCACGCTTGTGGGATCAGCAGGGTAAAGAGTATATCGACTTCGCGGGAGGCATTGCGGTCAATGCCCTGGGACACGCGCATCCGGAACTGCGTGAAGCGCTGAATGTGCAGGCGAGCAAATTCTGGCACACCGGCAACGGCTACACCAACGAGCCAGCGTTACGACTGGCGAAAAAGCTAATCGACGCCACCTTTGCCGATCGCATCTTCTTTTGCAACTCCGGGGCTGAGGCCAACGAGGCGGCGCTGAAACTGGCGCGCAAATATGCGCACGACCACTACGGCAGCAATAAGAGCGGCATTGTCGCGTTCAAGAACGCCTTCCACGGTCGTACGCTGTTCACGGTCAGCGCCGGAGGACAACCGGCCTATTCGCAGGATTTCGCGCCGCTGCCGCCGGATATCCGCCACGCCGTCTACAACGACATTAACTCTGCCAGCACGCTGATTGACGATACCACCTGTGCGGTCATCGTCGAACCGGTGCAGGGGGAAGGGGGCGTTGTACCTGCAACCCAGGCCTTCCTGCAAGGGCTTCGCGAGCTGTGCGATCGACATAATGCGTTGCTGATTTTTGATGAAGTACAGACTGGCGTGGGGCGCACCGGCGAACTGTACGCTTACATGCACTATGGCGTGACGCCGGATCTGTTGACTACCGCCAAAGCGCTGGGCGGCGGGTTCCCGATTGGCGCGCTGTTGGCCAGTGAAAAATGTGCCAGCGTGATGACCGTCGGGACACACGGCACAACCTATGGCGGTAATCCGCTGGCGACTGCCGTTGCCGGGAAATTACTCGATATCATCAATACGCCTGCGATGCTGAACGGGGTGAAACAGCGCCATGACTGGTTTGTGGAGCGTCTGAACGCCATTAACCTGCACACCGGACTGTTCAGTGAAATCCGCGGTTTGGGACTGCTGATTGGCTGCGTGCTGAATGATACGTTCGCCGGAAAAGCCAAACAGATTTCCCAGGAAGCGGCGAACGCGGGCGTAATGGTGCTGATTGCCGGGGGCAACGTGGTGCGTTTTGCACCGGCGTTGAACGTCACGCAGGAAGAGGTCGCCAGCGGGCTCGACCGTTTTGCGCTGGCCTGCGAACAGATTAAAGCCGGAGGTTCATCATGATGGTGATCCGTCCCATTGAGCATGCTGATATTAGCGCGCTGATGCAACTGGCCAGTAAAACCGGCGGTGGGCTGACCTCATTACCCGCGAATGAAGCCACGTTGGCGGCGCGTATTGATCGTTCCCTGAAAACCTGGCGGGGCGAATTGCCGAAAAGTGAACAAGGCTATGTCTTTGTGCTGGAGGATCTGGAAACCGGCACTGTGGCGGGGATTTGCGCGATTGAAGTCGCCGTGGGGCTTAACGACCCTTGGTATAACTATCGCGTAGGGACGCTGGTGCATGCTTCAAAAGAGCTGAACGTTTATAACGCGCTGCCGACGCTGTTTCTCAGTAACGATCACACCGGCAGCAGTGAGCTGTGCACGCTGTTCCTCGATCCCGACTGGCGCAAAGAGGGCAACGGCTATTTGCTGTCGAAATCGCGCTTCATGTTTATGGCCGCGTTTCGCGACCGTTTTAATGAAAAAGTGGTCGCGGAAATGCGCGGCGTGATCGACGAGCACGGCTATTCTCCGTTCTGGCAAAGCCTGGGGAAACGCTTTTTCTCGATGGAGTTTACGCGAGCTGATTTTCTCTGCGGTACCGGGCAGAAAGCGTTTATCGCCGAACTGATGCCCAAGCATCCGATTTATACCCACTTCCTCTCTGACGAGGCGCAGGCAGTCATTGGCGAAGTGCACCCGCAAACCGCTCCGGCGCGCGCGGTGCTGGAGAAAGAAGGGTTTCGCTATCGTAACTACATCGACATTTTCGACGGTGGCCCGACGCTGGAGTGTGATATCGACCGGGTGCGGGCGATCCGCAAAAGTCGTCTGATAGAAGTCGTCGAAGGGCAACCCGCAACCGGTGATTTCCCGGCCTGCCTGGTGGCGAATGAAAACTACCATCACTTCCGCGTCATGTTGGTACGCGCCGATCCTCATACAGAGAGGCTGGTACTGACCGCCGCGCAGCTGGATGCCCTGAAATGTCACGCAGGCGATCGGGTTCGTTTTGTCCGTCTCTGCGCAGAGGAGAAAACGGTATGACTTTATGGATTAACGGTGACTGGGTGACCGGTCAGGGTGAACGTCGGGTGAAGAAGGATCCTGTGCAGGGCAACGTGCTCTGGGAAGGTCACGATGCCGATGCCGCGCAGGTGATGCAGGCGGCTCGTGCTGCCCGCACCGCGTTTCCGGCCTGGGCCAGACGCCCCTTCAGCGAGCGGCAGGCGATTGCGGAAAAATTCGCCGGGCTGCTGGAGAGCAATAAAGCGGATCTGACCGCCATTATCGCCCGTGAAACCGGCAAGCCACGCTGGGAAGCGGCGACGGAAGTGACGGCGATGATCAACAAAATCGCGATTTCCATCAAGGCCTATCACGCCCGCACCGGCGAGCATCAGAGTGAGTTGCCCGACGGCGCGGCGACGCTTCGTCACCGCCCGCATGGCGTGCTGGCGGTATTTGGCCCTTATAACTTTCCGGGACATCTGCCGAACGGACACATTGTGCCGGCACTGCTGGCGGGTAACACCATCCTCTTTAAGCCCAGCGAACTGACGCCGTGGACCGGAGAAGCGGTGATGCGGCTCTGGGAACAGGCCGGTCTACCGAATGGCGTGCTGAATCTGTTGCAGGGCGGTCGGGAAACGGGACAGGCACTGAGCGCGCTGGATGCTCTCGACGGACTGCTGTTTACCGGCAGTGCGAATACGGGCTATCAACTGCATCGCCAGCTTGCCGGACAACCGGAAAAAATCCTTGCTCTCGAAATGGGCGGCAACAACCCGCTGATTATTGAGGATCCAGAGGATATCGATGCGGCGGTGCACCTGACTATTCAGTCCGCGTTTGTGACGGCGGGACAGCGCTGTACCTGCGCACGTCGCCTGCTGGTAAAAAAAGGCGCGCAGGGTGACGCATTTCTCGCCCGGCTGGTGGCCGTCAGCCAGCGTATCCAGCCAGGTCGCTGGGACGATGAGCCACAGCCGTTTATCGGCGGTCTGATCACCGAACAGGCGGCGCGTCATGTGTTTGATGCCTGGCAACAGCTTGAATCTCTCGGCGGACAGACGCTGCTGGCGCCGCGTTTGTTACAGGCCGGTACCTCACTGCTGTCACCTGGCATTATTGAGCTGACGGGCGTGGCAAATCTGCCTGATGAAGAGGTTTTCGGTCCGCTGCTTGGCGTCTGGCGCTATGAGCGCTTTGACGAGGCGATCGCGATGGCCAATAACACCCGCTTTGGTTTGTCCTGTGGACTGGTTTCGCCCGATCGTGCGCAGTTCGACCAGTTACTGTTGGAAGCGCGCGCGGGGATCGTCAACTGGAACAAGCCGCTCACCGGCGCTGCCAGCACCGCGCCGTTTGGTGGCGTAGGCGCTTCCGGAAACCATCGCGCCAGCGCGTGGTATGCCGCCGATTATTGCGCCTGGCCGATGGCCAGTCTGGAATCCCCGGCGCTGACGTTGCCAGCCACGCTGAGCCCCGGCCTCGATTTTTCGCGTGAGGAGTCCGTATGAAAGCACGTGAGGTCAATTTCGATGGGCTGGTAGGGCTGACGCATCATTATGCCGGGCTGTCGTTCGGCAACGAGGCGTCCACCCGGCATCGTCATCAGGTTTCAAATCCCCGTCTGGCGGCGAAACAGGGACTGCTTAAAATGAAGGCGCTGGCGGATGCGGGATATCCGCAGGCGGTGATTCCGCCGCACGAGCGGCCTTTTATTCCTGCATTACGCCAGTTGGGATTTAGCGGTAGCGATGAGCAGGTGATTGAGAAAGTGGCGCGTCAGGCGCCGCACTGGCTCTCCAGCGTCAGCTCCGCGTCGCCGATGTGGGTAGCCAACGCGGCGACGGTGGCGCCGTCGGCGGATACGCTGGATGGCAAAGTGCACCTGACGGTCGCGAACCTCAATAATAAATTCCACCGTTCACTCGAGGCGCCCACCACGGAGGCGTTGCTGCGGACGATCTTCCGCGATGAACGTTATTTCGCCGTGCATTCCGCGCTGCCGCAGGTGGCGATGCTCGGCGATGAAGGGGCGGCTAACCATAATCGCCTCGGCGGGGAGTATGGCGAGCCGGGGATGCAGCTGTTTGTCTACGGGCGTGAAGAGGGGAGCAATACGCGACCTTCCCGCTATCCGGCGCGTCAAACCCGTGAAGCCAGCGAGGCGGTAGCTCGCCTGAATCAGGTGAATCCACAACAGTGTATTTTTGCTCAGCAGCATCCGGATGTCATCGACCTTGGTGTGTTTCATAACGATGTAATTGCGGTCGCGAACCGGGAGGTGCTGTTCTGTCATGAACAGTCCTTTGCGAGACAACATGAGGTTATGAATCAACTGCGCGCCCGGGTGCCCGGCTTTACCCCTGTTGTGGTGCCAGCAGCTGACGTGTCGGTGCCGGATGCGGTCGCGACGTATCTGTTTAACAGTCAATTGTTGAGCCGCGATGACGGTTCGATGATGCTGGTCCTGCCACAGGAGTGCCGCGAACACGCGGGCGTATGGCGCTATCTGACGAACCTGCTGGAAGCCGATAACCCGATCCGCGACATGCGGGTGTTTGACCTGCGCGAGAGCATGTCAAACGGCGGTGGGCCAGCCTGCCTGCGGCTGCGGGTGGTGTTGACCGCAGAAGAATACCAGGCGGTCAATCCGGCGGTAATAATGAATGACGTTCTGTTTACGACGCTCAACGACTGGGTGGATCGCTACTATCGCGACCGCCTGACCGCCGCGGATCTCGCCGACCCGCAACTGCTGCGTGAAGGGCGCGAAGCGCTGGATTCACTGACTCAACTGTTGCAGCTTGGTTCTGTCTATCCGTTCCAGCAATCGGGAGGCGGGCATGGATGATTTCCTCGCCGCCACGCTGGCGGGAACGATGCCGGAGGTTCGGGAAGGCGAAGGCGCGGGATTTCGCTGGCATTGGGTTGACGCCGGTATTCTCGAACTCACCCCCGTCACGGTGACCGACCGTACGCTGGTGATCTCCGCCGGTATTCATGGCAACGAAACCGCGCCGGTGGAGATGCTCAATACGCTGCTGTTGGCGTTGTCTAAGGGGGAGATAACGCTACGCTGGCGGCTGTTGGTGATCCTCGGCAACCCACAGGCGTTGGCTGCCGGGAAGCGCTACTGCCACAGCGATATGAACCGGATGTTTGGCGGGCGCTGGCAACAGTTTGCCGAAAGCGGTGAGACGCAGCGCGCACGTCAACTGGAACAGTGTCTGGAAAATTTTTATGCGACGGGCACGGAGTCGGTGCGCTGGCATCTCGATTTACATACCGCCATCCGTGGTTCTTACCATTTGCGCTTCGGCGTGTTGCCACAGCGTCCCATCCCCTGGGATGAGACGTTTCTTGGCTGGCTGGGTGCCGCAGGACTGGAAGCGCTGGTGTTTCATCAAACGCCGGGAGGCACGTTTACGCACTTTAGTGCTCAACACTTCGGTGCGCTCGCCTGTACCCTGGAGCTTGGCAAAGCCTTGCCATTCGGTCACAACGATCTCCGCCAGTTTGCGCCGACGTCTGCCGCGCTGACCTGTTTACTGTCGGGGCAAATTGACCATGCAGTCGGCACTCCGCCAGTCCGCTATCGGGTGGCGTCGCAGATCACCCGACGCAGCGACGCATTTGTACTGCACATGGACAGCCAGACGCTCAACTTCACTCCCTTTACCGCCGGAACGCTGCTGGCGGAAGAGGGCGACGAGCGTTTTGTCGTCACTCATGACGTGGAATACGTTCTTTTTCCCAACCCTGGCGTGGCGCCGGGATTACGTGCGGGCCTGATGCTGGAGAAATTGCGCTAACCTGTTTCCCGCAGGCGAGGGCCTGTGGGTTTTAATTTATCGTGCGCCAGGAAATTAATCCGGACTATTCCTGGAGAGCTGCTTTATTTATCATCAGCGCTCAGGTATAGTTCTTCATATTCCCTGCAAAATCATGCTGTTGTCATTTTTTCTTTCAACTCTTCGCAATAATTTCTTTTTTTCTCCACAATTGGCGAAAAAATGTTTTTTACACTTTCATTGTTTTACTGATGCTCTGACTAATTGACGATTAAGCCGTTAAAGTTAATCTCGTCAACACGGCACTGTACTTCTTCATAAGTGACAAGAAAGCCGTAAAATAACTGAAAGGAAGGATAAAGATTATGCGTAAATTAACTGCACTGTTTGTGGCTTCAACTCTGGCACTGGGCGCTGCGAACCTGGCTCACGCAGCGGATACCACCACCGCGGCACCGGCAGACGCCAAACCGATGATGCAGCATAAAGGTAAATTCGGCCCACATCATGACATGATGTTTAAAGACCTGAATCTGACCGATGCTCAGAAACAACAGATTCGCGACATCATGAAGGATAAGCGTGACCAGATGAAGCGTCCGCCGGTTGAAGAACGCCGCGCAATCCACGACATCATTGCCAGCGATACCTTCGATAAAGCGAAAGCAGAAGCGCAGATTACGAAGATGGAAGAACAGCGCAAAGCGAACATGCTGGCACACATGGAAACGCAGAATAAGATCTACAACATTCTGACCCCGGAACAGAAAAAACAGTTTAATGCCAATTTTGAGAAGCGTCTGACAGAACGTCCGGCGCGTGACGGTAAAATGCCTGTACCTGCTGAGTAATCGCTGAGCAGACTTATTCGAAGACCGCCGGTCTTGTCCATCCTCTCCACTGAGGCGATGGACAGGATCGGCGGTTTTTTCTTTTTCATACCCTATGGAAAATCATCATGGCTGCCGATAACGACGTTGTGCTTTATTATGCCGCATAATGTTTATCAGGAGCGATGATGGAATACTTTGATATCCGCAAGATGCCGGTCAGTCTCTGGCGCAACGGTGCTGGTGAAACGCGTGAAATTTGCTGTTTTCCTCCGGCGACCCGCGATTTTCACTGGCGTGCCAGCATTGCTTCTATCGCCGGTAATGGCGAGTTTTCGCTCTTTCCTGGTATCGAGCGGGTGATTACCCTGCTGGAAGGCAGCGAAGTGACGCTGGAAAGTCAGGGCGCCTTCAGCCATACCCTTAAGCAGCACCAGCCGTTTACCTTTGCCGGCGAGCGTGTGGTGAAGGCCAGACTGACGGAAGGGCAGATGTCGATGGATTTTAATATCATGACCCGGCGTGACTCCTGCCAGGCGAAAGTGCGGGTGGCCGATCGTACCTTTACCACGTTTGGCTCACGCGGCGGCGTGGTGTTTGTTATTAGCGGAGCCTGGCAACTGGGCGATAAGCTCCTGACTGCCGATCAGGGCGCCTGCTGGCACGACGGAAAACATACGCTACGGTTGTTGAAAGCAGAAGGGAAACTGTTATTCAGCGAGATCACCTGGTTGCAGGGGTATTCCCCGGATTCAGTTCAATGATTTCACAGGTTCCGGCAACGAGCGGCTTACAGAGAATCTTGTAACCGTCATGATCAAAACCGGCTGGCGTCTGGACCAGCGTCGCCGCATCCTCCAGCGTATCGACCGCCCCCAGCCATAGCCAGTTATTAATGACGTGATACTGCGTCATTTGCGCACGACTCTCTCTGAGCGCAATGGCGTTTTTCCACGGCCAGCAGATAACGCGCAGTTTTTCCAGCGATGCCTGTAAACGGGCGTCGTGCTCCTGTGGCGATTCTTTATTACAGCAGACGCCAGCGCAGCGTTTTAGCGCGGCGCGAAAGCAGGCTCGGCCACGGCTCAGGGGTTCAAGACCCAGTCGCCCGTAACACAATCTTTGTTCGTCAGCGAGTGACTGTAAGGCGGCAAGCGCTGCGCGGCGGTTGGCAAAAAGACCGAACAGATCCGGAGCGTGGGAGAAATCAACGTCACGCGAATAGACGACATCCACTTTTCCATCCCGGAGCGTTAATGCGCAGAGTTGGCGGTTGCGGCGCAGGCGTTTATTAAATAGCGGCTGTTGCTCTTTAATCAGCCGTGCCTCGAGTAATAGCGCGCCGATTTCACCGGCGGTACCGATCCAGGAGATACGCCTGGACTGGCGCAGCATGGCGGCTTCTTCTGGCGTGCGTAAATGCGACAGTACCCGACTGCGGATATTGACACTTTTACCAATGTAAAGTGGCAGGGTGTCGCTTTCGCTGTGAAACAGGTAAACACCAGGCACGCTCGGGAGCGACTCCAGGAAAGGGCGCAGATGTTCAGGATATTCGTAAACTGCTGCTGCTTCAAACTCAAGACGAGGAACTGATTGACGCCGTGCCACGGTAAACTCCGGATGCTGGTTATGCATCCAGTATAGCAGTGGTATTACGATGAAAAAAGAGAGGGCGTGGGCGACTGCGGCGCGAAAGCCGGATGGCGTTGCCATCCGGTCGGTTCATGCTTACTGTTTCCAGAAGTCATCAAACACGGTAATCGGCGGACGGCGTTTATGCTCTGTCTTCAGATACCAGCCTTCAATGATTTTCGCGATAGCGGCATCCACCGCTTTTCCTTCCAGATAGTCATCAATATTCTCATAGGTCACGCCCAGCGCGGCTTCATCCGGCAGAGAAGGGCGATCGTCTTCGAGATCCGCGGTGGGTGTTTTCTTATAAAGGTGCTCCGGGCAACCTAACGCCGCCAGTAGTTGTTTCCCCTGGCGCTTGTTGAGGCGAAACAGCGGGTTAATATCCGTACCGCCGTCTCCGTATTTGGTGAAGAAACCGGTAATGGCTTCCGCCGCATGATCGGTACCCACCACCACGCCGCTGGTCATACCCGCGATACTGTACTGTGCTTTCATGCGCTCACGGGCTTTTTCATTGCCACGAACGAAATCGCTCAGTTCAATACCGGCTTCACGCAAAGCCTGTTCGCTCGCCAGTACCGCACCTTTGATATTGACGGTCAGCACGCGGTCCGGCTGGATAAAGTCGATGGCGTCCTGACAATCCTGCTCATCAGCCTGAACGCCATAAGGCAGGCGAACGGCGATAAACTGCAATGCGTCGTTACCGGTCTCAGCACGCAACTCGCTAATGGCGGTCTGGCACAGTTTGCCTGCCAGCGTCGAGTCTTGTCCTCCGCTGATACCCAGCACCAGACTTTTCAGGAAGGGATAACGTTGCAGATATGCCTTCAGGAAATCCACGCTGCGGCGAATTTCCTCTTCTGGATTAATGTGCGGTTTTGCACCAAGCGCTTTGATGATCTCATGTTGCAGAGTCATTTACCCCCCTCCCAAATGTATAAAGAATAAAATCAGACTGTGTTAAAGCTAACCCTTTGCTGTGAAAACGACAAGTGAACGCAGGCTGAGTGGCGCTTAAAACGACATCCTGCCGTCTGAACGGAATCTGGCAAAATATTCGCGTGCTAAGCGTTAGCTTGAAAAATGTCAAAATGTATTCCAGGCTTATATAACACGCTGATAAACAAGAGGACGGAAAATGAACAGGACTATTGCAGGAATTTTCAGTGCAGCAGCTGTATTAACGATGCTGGCAGGGTGTACGGCGTACGACCGTACCAAAGACCAATTTGTCCAGCCTGTGGTCAAAGATGTGAAAAAAGGCATGAGCCGCGCGCAGGTTGCACAGATTGCCGGAAAACCGTCGTCTGAGGTGAGCATGATCCATGCTCGTGGTACCTGCCAGACCTACATCCTGGGTCAACGTGATGGTAAAGCAGAGACCTATTTCGTGGCGCTGGATGATACCGGTCATGTGATCAACTCAGGCTACCAGAGCTGCGCTGAATACGATACCGACCCGCAGGCAGCGAAGGCACAATAACTGTCTACTGCCTGTACAAGTCAACGAACCGGCCCCTGGCCGGTTTTTTTGTAACGAAGATGATCTTATTTATTGATGCGAATTATTTACCCGAAGTGTGAAGGGGGTCATAACGCCAGGTCAATGAGAGACAATTTAGTTGGTCAAGGAAATACCATCAGCAGGTGCGATGCCGTATACTCATTTCAGACACAGAAATAAGTTTTCGGTTACGCAGGTTATCCAGAGCATAGAAGCAGGTAGAGACTTGCGGCGTGGCTGGTTGACAGATAATCGCACATGAGGAAGGTCTGAATGGAAAAGAAACACATTTATCTGTTTTGCTCTGCGGGTATGTCTACCTCTTTGTTAGTGTCAAAGATGCGCGCGCAGGCGGAAAAGTATGAAGTCCCGGTTATTATTGAAGCATTTCCGGAAACCCTTGCCGGAGAAAAAGGACCCAATGCTGACGTTGTATTATTAGGTCCACAAATTGGTTATATGTTGCCCGAAATTCAGCGTTTGTTACCGAACAAACCTGTAGAAGTGATTGACTCGCTGCTGTATGGCAAAGTCGATGGTTTAGGCGTGCTTAAGGCTGCAGTTGCAGCAATTAAAAAAGCCGCTGCAAATTAATATTTTAAATTTTCCCGTCAAAGAGTTATTTCATTTACATATACCGCAATAATTAATTGCGGTTTTTAAGGGTATTTTTCTATGAGTAACGTCATTGCTTCACTTGAAAAGGTACTCCTTCCTTTTGCTGTCAAAATAGGAAAGCAGCCACACGTTAATGCAATCAAAAACGGTTTTATTCGTTTAATGCCATTAACCCTCGCGGGGGCTATGTTTGTATTAATCAATAACGTTTTCCTGAGCTTTGGGGAGGGGTCGTTTTTTTATTCCCTCGGTATTCGGCTGGATGCGTCAACCATTGAAAATCTCAATAGTCTGAAGGGCATCGGCGGAAACGTCTATAACGGTACGTTGGGTATTATGTCACTGATGGCGCCATTCTTTATCGGTATGGCGCTGGCGGAAGAGCGCAAAGTCGACGCCCTGGCGGCCGGCCTGTTATCGGTCGCGGCCTTTATGACCGTCACGCCTTATAGCGTGGGTGAAGCCTATGCGGTTGGGGCGAACTGGCTGGGCGGCGCGAATATCATTTCCGGTATTATTATCGGTCTGGTGGTCGCCGAAATGTTTACCTTTATTGTCCATCGCAACTGGGTCATTAAATTACCCGATAGCGTACCGGCATCTGTTTCTCGTTCATTCTCAGCATTGATTCCAGGCTTTATTATCCTCTCTATTATGGGGATCATCGCCTGGGCGCTGACGACCTGGGGAACAAACTTCCACCAGATCATTATGGACACCATCTCGACACCGCTGGCTTCGCTGGGCAGTGTGGTTGGCTGGGCGTATGTACTCTTTGTTCCGCTGCTGTGGTTCTTCGGTATCCACGGTTCCCTGGCGCTGACGGCGCTCGACAGCGGTATCATGACCCCATGGGCGCTGGAAAACATCGCTATCTATCAGCAGTACGGTTCAGTGGATGCCGCGCTGGCTGCCGGTAAGACGTTCCACGTCTGGGCGAAGCCGATGCTCGACTCCTTTATCTTCCTCGGCGGTAGTGGTGCAACGCTGGGTCTGATCCTGGCTATCTTTATCGCCTCTCGCCGCGCGGATTACCGTCAGGTGGCGAAACTGGCTCTGCCATCAGGTATCTTCCAGATTAACGAACCGATTCTGTTTGGTCTGCCGATCATCATGAATCCGGTGATGTTCATCCCGTTCATTCTGGTTCAGCCGATTCTGGCCGCGATCACGCTGATAGCGTATTACCTGGGGATCATCCCACCAATTACGAACATCGCACCGTGGACCATGCCAACCGGGCTGGGGGCGTTCTTTAACACCAACGGGAGCGTTGCGGCTCTGCTGCTCGCCTTGTTCAACTTAGGGATTGCGACGCTGATTTACCTGCCGTTCGTGGTGGTTGCGAACAAAGCGCAAAACGCAATCGACAAAGAAGAGAGCGAAGAAGATATCGCTAACGCACTGAAATTCTAAGTTTAACCCGGCATGTGGCAACGCATGCCGGGCCGTCAAAGAGGAATGATTTATGATGGATCTCGAGAATATTACTGATACCCAAACCGAAGCCGAAGAGCTCGAAGAAGTGGTGATGGGGCTTATCATCAACTCCGGACAGGCGCGCAGCCTGGCCTACGCGGCCTTAAAACAGGCGAAGCAGGGCGACTTCGACGCCGCGAAAACGATGATGGAGCAGTCGCGCATGGCGTTGAACGAAGCCCATCTGGTGCAGACGAAACTGATTGAAGGCGATCAGGGCGAAGGTAAAATGAAAGTCAGTCTGGTTCTGGTTCACGCACAGGATCACCTGATGACGTCAATGCTGGCACGCGAACTGGTGGCAGAGTTGATTGAGCTTCACGAGAAGCTGAAATAGTAAGGAGTTGATGATGCAACATCAGGCGACCGCACCGGAAATCACCATTGCCCGTGAACAACAGTTGTTTAACGGTAAAAATTTCCATGTCTTTATCTACAACAAGACAGAGAGCGCCTGTGGTCTGCATCAGCACGATTACTATGAGTTTACGCTGGTGCTCACGGGGCGCTATTACCAGGAGATCAACGGTAAACGCGTGCTGCTGGAACGGGGTGACTTTGTGTTTGTCCCGCTCGGTTCGCACCATCAGAGCTTCTACGAGTTCGGCTCGACGCGCATTCTCAACGTTGGCATCAGTAAACGTTTTTTTGAACAGCACTACAGCCCGCTCATGCCGTTCTGTTTCGTGGCATCGCAGGTCTATCGCACCAACAGCGCATTTTTAACCTATGTCGAAACGGTTATTGCCTCGCTCAACTTTCGTGATACCGGGCTGGAAGAGTTTGTCGAAGTGGTCACCTTCTACATTATCAACCGCCTGCGCCATTATCGTGAAGAACAGGTTCTGGATGATATTCCGCAGTGGCTGAAAGCCACCGTGGAAACCATGCATGATAAAGCGCAGTTTGGTGAAAACGCGCTGGAAAATATGGTTTCCCTGTCGGCAAAATCTCAGGAATACCTGACGCGAGCGACCCAGCGTTATTACAGCAAAACGCCGATGCAATTGATTAATGAAATTCGCATTAACTTTGCCAAGAAACAGCTGGAGATGACTAACTACTCCGTAACAGATATTGCGTATGAAGCGGGATACAGTAGTCCTAGTCTGTTTATTAAGACGTTTAAAAAAATGACGTCATTTACGCCTAATAGCTACAGAAAAAAACTCACGCAATATAATCAGTAATTATTTTACTCAACAACCAGGTTTACGCTTGCCCATTAGTGACGCGGGACGTCTGCGTCATATCTGACAGAAGGGCAGAGCATCATTCACGCCAGTGTTAAGCACTGAAGGGAGAAACGATGAGCCAGAAATTAAAAGTCGTCACCATTGGTGGTGGCAGCAGCTATACCCCGGAATTGCTGGAAGGATTTATTAAACGCTACCACGAGCTGCCGGTTTCCGAATTGTGGCTGGTTGACGTCGAAGGCGGTGAAGAGAAACTGGATATTATTTATCAACTTTGCCAGCGTATGATCGAAAAAGCAGGCGTGCCGATGAAGGTGTTTAAGACTCTGGATCGCCGCGAAGCGCTGAAAGATGCCGATTTCGTAACCACGCAGTTGCGCGTAGGACAGTTGAAAGCGCGTGAACTGGATGAGCGTATTCCGTTGAGTCACGGCTACCTGGGCCAGGAAACCAACGGTGCCGGTGGTCTGTTCAAAGGGCTGCGCACGATCCCGGTGATTTTCGACATTATTAACGATGTGGAAGAACTGTGCCCGAATGCCTGGGTGATCAACTTTACTAACCCGGCAGGCATGGTGACCGAAGCGGTCTATCGTCATACGAACTTCAAACGCTTTATTGGCGTGTGCAACATTCCGGTCGGGATGAAGATGTTCATCCACGATGTGCTGGCACTGAAAGAGAGTGATGACCTGTCGATCGACCTGTTTGGTCTCAACCACATGGTGTTCATTAAAGACGTGATCGTCAACGGGCAGTCACGCTTTGCTGAGCTGTTGGACGGCGTGGCCTCGGGCCAGCTTAAAGCCTCCACGGTGAAAAACATTTTCGATCTGCCGTTTAGCGAAGGGCTCATTCGTTCTCTGAATCTGCTGCCATGCTCGTATCTGCTGTACTACTTCAAGCAAAAAGAGATGCTGGCGATTGAGATGGGTGAATACTACAAGGGCGGCGCACGGGCCCAGGTGGTACAGAAGGTCGAGAAACAGCTGTTCGATCTGTATAAGAACCCGGAGCTGAACGTCAAGCCGAAGGAGCTGGAGCAGCGCGGTGGCGCGTACTACTCTGACGCCGCCTGTGAAGTGATTAATGCCATTTTTAATGACAAGCAAACCGAGCATTACGTCAACATTCCGCATCACGGCCACGTCGATAACATTCCGGCCGACTGGGCGGTAGAGATGACCTGTACGCTGGGTCGCAATGGGGCAACGCCGACGCCGCGTATCACCCATTTTGACGAGAAAGTGTTGGGATTGATCTATACCATCAAAGGTTTTGAAGTCGCTGCCAGTAACGCGGCGCTGAGTGGTGAGTTTAACGATGTGTTGCTGGCGCTGAACCTGAGCCCGTTGGTGCACTCAGACCACGATGCAGAAGGGCTGGCGCGTGAACTGATTCTGGCGCACGAAAAGTGGCTGCCAAACTTTGCCGGGTGCATTGCGAAGCTAAAAGACGCACAACACTAAAGAGGTCGGCTATGGAACGCTTATTGATTGTAAACGCGGATGATTTTGGCCTGAGCAAAGGGCAAAACTACGGCATCGTGGAGGCCTGTCGCCACGGTGTGGTGACCTCGACCACGGCGCTGGTGAACGGTGATGCCATTGAGCATGCGGTCGCCTTAAGCCGCGATCTGCCGACGCTGGCGGTAGGGATGCACTTTGTTCTGACGCTGGGAAAACCGCTGACCGAGATGCCGGGATTAACCCGTGAAGGGCGTCTGGGAAAATGGATCTGGCAGATGGCAGAGGAAGATACGCTGCCGTTGGATGCAATCGCCCGTGAGCTTGCCAGTCAGTACCAGCGTTTCATCGACCTGTTCGGACGGGAGCCGACGCACCTGGATAGCCATCACCATGTGCATATGTTCCCGCAGATCTTCCCCCTTGTCGCGCGATTTGCCGCAGAGCGTAATCTTGCGCTGCGCATTGATCGTCAGCCGGTGTTCCAGGCAGGCGATCTTCCGGCGACGCTGCGTAGCTCGCAAGGGTTCAGCAGTGAGTTTTACGGGGAAGCGATTTCGGAAGCGTTGTTTCTGCAGGCTCTCGATGCTTCAGCAAAACGTGGAGAATCCTCACTGGAAGTGATGTGTCACCCGGCGTTTATTGACAATATCATCCGTCAGAGCGCCTATTGTTACCCCCGCTTGACTGAACTGGACGTGCTGACGTCGGCCTCGCTCAAGTATGCGATTGCAGAACGTGGCTACCGTCTGGGCAGTTTTCTTGATGTCTGACTCCTGAGTTTGCGGCGCGTGGTGCGCCGCTTTTTTTGCCCGCGATTTGCCTCAGGCTGGTACGGCCGGGATTTTAGCCGTGCGCGACCAGACACGGTGAGCTGCCATCAATGTAAACAGCTCATCCATAAAACGGCTATCCGCATCAGCGCCTTCAACAACGCCTTCCTCTCCCTGACTGTCGATATGCAGTCGCGCTTTAAAGCGTCGTGCTTCACCGGCGAGTGCAATAGGTTTGAGATGCTTATAGGCTTCCAGCAGGTAGTACTGCGCGTCGCCGTTGTCCTCAATATCGGCGATGTCACCGCTCGGCACAATGACTGCATCCACGGTGAGAGACGGTGCTCCGGCAAAAGTGGCGGCGATGGTCAGCGTTGAACCATCATCTGCGACCACCTCGCCCATGCGGGAGTAGAGCAGTTTCGCGTGGACGCCTTTCGCCTTAAGCGCCTGGAGTATTGAAAGCAGATCAGCGGATTTCACTTTTCCGTTGAGCAAAATCCCGACGACGCGGCCTTTGATATCGCCGTCCGGCACGGCATACAGACTGAGTGAAGGATCTTTCTTCAGTCCGTTCACCTCTGGCGGCGGTGCAATTTGTGTCTGTTCATCGCTTAACGCGATCCCCAGATTCTTCCCGACCGCCTGCGCGAGGTTAATGTCGATGTGCGCCAGTTGGTCGACCACCCGTTCACGGATCCAGCTACGAACAACCTTACTCAGTTCAAAGCTGAAGGCATCGATGATATGCAACTGCTCCACGGGCGTCTGGCTTGACCAGAACAGACGCGGATGGGCGTAATATTCGCCAAACGAGGGGCTACGTTCACGGATTTTGTTACCTTCGATGCGTTCCTGATATGACTCAAAGCCGCCGCGTTTCGGTCCCGGCGGCGTTTCACGCGGCCAGTTGTCATTGATGGAGTTGGGTTCATAGTTGGCCGGGTTGGTATCAATATCCTGGCGGTGCATGCCGTCACGCTGGAAGTTGTGATACGGGCAGGTCGGGCGGTTGATTGGGATTTCGTGGAAGTTAGGTCCGCCAAGACGACTAATCTGCGTATCGGTATAGGAGAACAAACGCCCCTGCAACAGCGGATCGTTCGTGAAATCAATGCCGGGAACGATATGGCCGGGATGAAAGGCGACCTGTTCGTTTTCGGCGAAGAAATTATCGGGGTTGCGGTTGAGTACCAGTTTACCGACGCGCTGCACCGGAACTAGCGCTTCGGGGATCAGTTTGGTCGGATCCAGTAAGTCAAAGTCGAATTTCAACTCGTCCTCTTCCGGGATCAATTGCAGTCCCAGTTCATATTCCGGGAAATCACCGGCTTCAATGGCTTCCCACAGTTCCCGGCGATGGAAGTCCGGGTCGCGACCGGTCAGCTTCTGCGCTTCATCCCATACGAGTGAGGCTTTACCTGCCAGAGGTTTCCAGTGGAAACGAACGAAGGTGGCCTTACCCTCGGCGTTGATCAGCCGAAAAGTGTGAATGCCAAAGCCTTCCATGGTGCGATAACTGCGCGGAATGCCGCGATCGGACATCGCCCACATGACGTTATGCAGGGTTTCTGGCTGTAACGACACGTAATCCCAGAAGGTGTCATGCGCACTTTGTCCCTGCGGTATCGCCCAGTGAGGCTCCGGTTTTACCGCATGGACAAAGTCAGGAAATTTATGCGCGTCCTGAATAAAAAAGACAGGGGTATTATTGCCAACCAGATCAAAAATGCCTTCTTCGGTATAAAACTTGGTGGCAAAACCACGGATATCACGCACCGTATCCGCCGAGCCTGCGCCGCCCTGAACAGTGGAAAAACGTACGAAGACCGGGGTGATTTTATCCGGGTCAGAGAGAAAGTCGGCTTTGGTGATGTCGCTCAGATTTTTGTAGGGCTGGAAATAGCCGTGAGCTGCCGAGCCGCGTGCATGGACGATCCTCTCGGGAATGCGCTCGTGGTCAAAATGGGTGATTTTTTCGCGCAGGATGAAATCTTCAAGCAGCGTAGGACCACGACTGCCTGCACGCAATGAATTCTGGTCATCAGCAATGCGTACGCCCTGGTTAGTAGTGAGGGCAAAATTCTCGCTGCCCTTGCGTACCGTTTCCAGATCGCTCAGCTTTTTATTGCCGGTATCCGGGGCTTTCAGACTGCCGGGCGCGGTAGGTTGCGCGCCTGGAGGCGTTGGTTCAGGAACAGGGCGATACGACTCATTATCAGGAGCCAGAGAGTCCAGACCCGGTTTTGCTTCGCGCGGATCGTGCACCGGTGATTGATGTGGATGGGGATTTTTCTCATTATGCGACATTGAACTCGTCTCCATTTTTCATTGCTGAAAGGGTCGATGTTTTTTTGTCAAAAACCCTCTAACTATAGTCCACTCGTGTGATCCCGCCGGGCAGAACGCGGATGCCAGCGTTGGTTGACAGGGGAAAGCGCACGCCAGGAGCAGGACGGGCGGGGGTAAAATCGGCTAAGATAGTTCTTTTCTGATTTTTGAATTTGTCTTAGTGAAGCAATTAATGATGAAACCTCTTCGCCAACAAAATCGCCCGGTTATTAGTTATGTTCCGCGTGTTGAACCTGCACCGCCCGAACATGCAATAAAAATGGACGCGTTTCGTGACGTGTGGATCTTGCGCGGGAAGTATGTCGCGTTTGTCTTAATGGGGGAGTCGTTCCAGCGCTCGCCGGCGTTCAGCGAGGCGGAATCTGCCCAGCGCTGGGCAAATCAGATTCGTCAGGAAAACGAAATAGCGGATTAATTCCGGCATAAAAAAACCGCCTCGAAGGGCGGTTTTCTGTTTTGGGGACGTTTAGTGATGCGCCAGTTCGGCGTCGTCTTCACTGTCCAGAATGGTTTTATCGGTTTGCTTCAGCCACTGGCTGGTCAGCGTACCGGCGGTCATTGACCCGCTGACGTTCAGCGCGGTACGGCCCATGTCAATCAGCGGCTCAACGGAGATGAGCAGCGCCACCAGCGTGACAGGCAGCCCCATCGCAGGCAGTACGATCAGCGCGGCGAACGTGGCACCGCCACCGACACCGGCTACCCCGGCAGAGCTGACGGTCACAATGCCGACCAGCGTCGCAATCCAGAGAGGATCCAGCGGGTTAATACCGACCGTCGGCGCCACCATAACGGCCAGCATGGCCGGATACAAACCAGCACAGCCATTCTGGCCAATCGTCGCACCAAAGGAGGCGGCGAAGCTCGCGATAGATTCCGGCACGCCCAGACGACGGGTTTGCGCTTCCACGTTCAGCGGGATAGAGGCGGCGCTGGAACGGCTGGTAAACGCGAAGGTCAGAACCGGCCACACTTTGCGGAAGTACTTGAGCGGGCTCACGCCGTTAACACCCAGCAGTACACCGTGGACAACGAACATAATGCCGAGACCGAGATACGAGGCAATGACGAAGCTACCCAGCTTAATGATGTCCTGCAGGTTAGAACCCGCTACCACTTTAGTCATCAGCGCCAGAACGCCGTAAGGCGTTAACTGCATGACCAGGCGGACCAGTTTCATCACCCAGCTTTGCAGGGTGTCTATTGCGGTCAGCACACGTTCACCTTTCGGCGCGTCATCTTTGAGCAGTTTCAGCGCGGCGACGCCGAGGAAGGCGGCAAAAATGACCACGCTAATAATGGACGTCGGGTTCGCGCCGGTCAGATCGGCAAACGGGTTTTTCGGTACAAAGGAGAGCACCAACTGCGGGACACTGAGATCGGCCACTTTACCGACATAGTTGGTTTCAATGGCATTCAGTCGCGCCGTTTCGGCACCGCCCTGAACCAGACCTTCAGCGGTCAGGCCAAACAGATTGGTCACCAGCACACCGACCAGTGCGGCAATCAATGTGGTAAACAGCAGGGTCCCGATGGTCAGAAAGCTGATTTTCCCCAACTGTGAGGCGTTATGCAGACGGGCGACCGCGCTCAGAATCGAGGCAAATACCAGCGGCATGACGATCATTTGCAGCAGTTGCACATAGCCGTTACCAACAATGTTGAACCACTGGACGGAATCTTTCAGCACCTGGCTGTCAGAGCCATAGATGGTGTGCAGCGCAAGGCCAAAGACCACACCCATGACCAGACCGACCAGCACTTTCTTTGCCAGACTCCACTGTTTATGACGGGCTTGCGCCAGCACAAACAGCAGAATGACGAACACCACAATGTTCGCGATTAATGGAAAATTCATCCCCGTTCTCCTGATTTTATTATTCGTCCCGCTGTGTCACAGCGATCCTGTTGCCGCAAGGTTAGCAGAACTGTGACCTGGCTCTTATATTCAAATGGAATTGTTTATGCCAAAAACGATAATTTCGCTGCTTTACTGGTCGATTTGATGCTTTATAAAGCGATTGAACTGCCATTGCAGTGTATTAATCATATCGGATGACCAGCGAACTGCACTGTTCTGGGGCAAGGTCTGGGGCATCCATACCGCCCAGGCAAACAGCGCCATGCAGAGAAATCGCTCCAGTTGATTACCTTTCTGCGGGACCAGAATCGGCAGGCGAAAGCGCCAGCGACAGGGCCAGAGCAGGGGGACGCCCGCTGGGGTTAGCATATCGGCGGCGATATGGCTCAGATAGCCTATCACCATACCCTGCAAGGCATCGGCGGGGATAACCCAGCTCTCCGGCACTTTCAGGTAGAAGGTCGCCAGTAGCGCAAAGACGGCCAGCAGACTGTGAGTGAATCCGCGATGGCCAAACGCACGGGCGATCGGTTTCGAAATCCATTTTAGTCGCTGACCGAGAAATGACTTTGGGTGATCAATATCCGGTAACAGACAGGTCAGAATAGCGGAAGGAACAATATGCCACCAGTCACCCTGTGCGAGCACGGGCGTGAGTTCCGCGTTTTTAGCAAACACCGCGCAGGCAATGGAAAAGAGGAGGTGACCTTCCGCCGTCATGATAAAACCTGATAAACTGTGAATTCGTACAGTATAGGATTTTTATACAGTGGGCGGAAGTGGTGACGTTGTAACTCTTTGTCAATAATGTGCGTTTAACGCGCTAACCAACCGCCATCGACGGCCAGCGTATAACCGTTGATGTAATCTGCTGCCTTCGAGGCGAGGAAAACGACCGGACCCTGCAGATCGTCTGGCGTTCCCCAGCGGCCCGCCGGGATACGATCGACAATCTCTTTATTGCGTTCAGCATCTTCCCGCAGTTGTTGGGTGTTGTTAGTTGCCATGTAGCCGGGGGCGATAGCATTGACGTTAATCTGATGCTGCGCCCACTCATTCGCTAACAGTCGGGTAATGCCCAGAACACCGCTCTTTGAGGCCGTATAGGACGGGACGCGAATACCGCCCTGAAACGACAGCATTGACGCGATGTTGATAATTTTTCCGCCCTGGCCCTGGGCGATGAACTGGCGTGCAACGGCCTGGGAGAGAAAGAAGAGCGACTTGAGATTCAGGTTCATCACGTCGTCCCAGTCCTTTTCAGTAAAACTGAGTGCGTCTTCGCGACGAATGGTCCCGGCGTTGTTCACCAGAATGTCGATGCGACCGAATTTCTCTACCGCCTGGGTGATAACGTCCGCGATGACTGCCTGTTGGCTTAGATCGGCCTGTATGGCGAAAAAGCGGCGACCCAGCGCTTCAACTTTGGCGGCGGTGTCATGAGGGACTTTGCGGTTCACGCCGATGATATCGCAACCGGCTTGCGCCAGCGCAACCGTCATCCCTTGCCCGAGCCCGGTATCACAACCGGTGACAATGGCGACTTTACCTGTGAGACGAAATGCATCCAGAATCATAATGACCTCGGCTATCCGTTTTTATCTGTTATGTGCCTGAAAGAAGGATAGGAGAGGAACCGAAAGAATACAATAAAAATGAAACGTCGTTTTAATTTTTTAACTGTTGGCAAGACGGGCAATGTGGCCATTGCCCGATCCCGGTTAGCCAAGTAAATCGGCGATGGTCAGTTCTGTGAGTGTGTTGAGCCTGACGTCAGCGAGGATATAGCGCGGATCGTGTCGCACCTCTTTGTCCGGTACGACAATGGAGCGCATCCGTGCGGCTTTCGATGCCACCATACCGTTGACGGAATCTTCCAGCGCTACACAACATAACGGGTCGACGCCCAGTTTCGCCGCGCAGTCGATGTAAACCTGGGGATGTGGCTTGCTGTAGGGTAGTTTCTCCGCGGAAGCGATAGCGTCAAAGCTCTCCCGCAGGTCGAACATCGCCAGTACTTTTTCCAGCATATGCAAAGGGGATGCTGACGCCAGTCCGACTTTCAAACCTTGCGCTTTACACAACGCGACCGCTTCTTTGACGCCCGGTAACAGCGGACGCGTCTCTTCAACCAGCGTGATGGCACGGGTAATGACGCGATCGGTGACCTCCTGGCGGCTCGGCCCGTTCCACGGTTGCTGAGCAAACCAGAGATCGACAACCATATCGATGCGCAGCCCCAGCGTATCCGGGAGTTCGTGACGACGAGTGATATCGACGCCGATGCTGGACAGCACGTCCAGTTCAGCCCGATCCCACAGCGGCTCGGAATCAATCAGCAATCCATCCATATCGAATATGGCCGCAAGAATTTGACGCGGGGTTGACATTACAACCTCTCCTGTTGAGCATTAAATGTAGGGTATTCAGCGTTAGCCGCTATCATAACGTTTTTAAAGATCGGGCGAAAAGGGTTATCAGCAGGTAGACTTAAGCCAAAACGACGCGTCTTCATCAAGGGGAACTCATGACGTATCAACAAGCTGGACGCATTGCAGTGTTAAAAAGGATCTTAGGATGGGTGATATTTATCCCGGCGCTTCTCTCCACGCTGATTTCAGCCCTGAAATTTATGTACGCGCACAGCGAAAAGCAGGAAGGGATTAACGCGGTGATGCTCGATTTTGCCCACGTCATGATCGACATGATGCGAGTGAATACCCCGTTTCTGAACCTCTTCTGGTACAACTCGCCGACGCCGGATTTCCAGAATAGCCTGAACATTCTGTTCTGGCTGATTTTTGTGCTGATTTTTATCGGTCTGGCGATGCAGGATTCCGGCGCGCGCATGAGCCGCCAGGCGCGGTTTTTACGTGAAGGCGTTGAAGACCAGTTGATTCTGGAGAAAGCCAAGGGCAGCGAAGGGTTGTCACGCGAGCAGATCGAGTCACGGATCGTGGTGCCGCATCACACGATTTTTCTGCAGTTTTTCCCGCTCTACATCCTGCCGGTGATTATCATCATTGCCGGCTATGTGTTTTTTTCCCTGCTGGGATTTGTCTGAACTAAAAGGCCGCCATCCGGCGGTCTTTGAGAGTGATGACAAACCTCGTTCCGTTACCGGACAAGCCGAGCGCGCCTGATTATAAACGAGGAAAATCAATTCATTGATTTTCGGCTGATAACCACAAAGAAGGAAAAACCACGTTTTATCCTTCTTTGTTAGCGGCCTGAAAGGCCGCCATCCGGCGGCCAATTGATGTCAACCATGATTACGCCGCGAGTAGTCTGTCCATTGCCTTCTGCGCAATCACCAGGTGCTGGCCGCTAAACAGTCTTGCCCGGTTGAGCAAGGTATACAGTTGATATACCGGTTGCCGGTCGAGAAAATCTAACGGCAGCGGCGACACTGACTGATAACCATCATAAATTTGCGGCGGCTGTTCAGTATGCAGCGGCAACATTGCCAGGTCACACTCTCTGTCTCCCCAGTAACAGGCTGGGTCAAACAGATACGGACCGTCTGGCCCGAGCGCGCAGTTCCCGGACCACAGATCGCCATGTAATAAAGAAGGTTGTGGCTGGTGGGAGGCGAGACGCTGTTGCACGTGCTCGACGATGGCGTCGATATTACCAAAGGCAATCCCTTTTTCCGCCGCCAGTTCGAGTTGCCAGCCAATGCGCTGTTCGGCGAAGAAGGTAGACCAGCGGCGCTGCCAGGCATTGGGTTGCGGCGTGGTCGAGAGCGCGTTATCGAAGTCCAGCCCAAACTGCGGCTGATCGCTCCATTCATGCAGGTGGGCAAGCTGCTGCCCCAGAATAAACGCACTGTGCGCATCCAGGGGGCGGGGAGGGAGATAATCCATCACCAGAAAGCTGTAATCACGATCCGCACCCACCGCCCACACTTTGGGGACCGTCACCGTATGGCTGCGTGATAACAGTTCTAATTGGTCGGCTTCTGCCGTGAAGCCTGGAAGCAGTTCTCGCTCATCACATTTAACGAAGAAATCGCGTCCCGCATAGCGTAAATGCCACGCGGCATGAATTTCTCCGCCAGGCAGTTCGTTACGCAGTTCGATTTCGCCTTCACCGAGTTGCTCGCTTAAAAGACGACTGATAGCCTGCCACATGATGTCTCTCCCCATGTTGTCTGCCAGATCATAAGGTTAGCGCAAAGATGCGGTAAAAAAACACGAACTAACGCACACCGTGGACGTGTTTTCGTGGTAATGGCATTTATTGTCCGCTGAGATCCCACTCGTCCCAGGTCACCACGCTGACCTCCGGCATTTTATCTAACGCACTTTCAGCCAGTCCCGCGGCCAGAGCTTTGACCTCGTCCGGACTCTGGGCGCTAATCAACCCAAAGGTATTGGTTCCCAGTTCATGCACATTACCGTCATCATCCGTAAGAGTGAGTAGAAAACCGGCACGGGTAAGATGATTATTCAGTTCATTTATTTCCGTTAAGGAGTCCTCGTGGAACGTGATAGTAACAACATATCGGGTGATTTCCCCACTGGCCATTTGACACCCCTTTGTAATCTCATGAGTTTGTAGCATAGACGGTGAACGCGTAACCCGACAGGTTTACGCAAAATTCCCCCTCGAAGAGAGGGGGGGTCATTATGGCTGGCTAAGGTAAGCGTAGATTTTTTGTGTATCGTCATGGGAACACAGGCGTGTTCCCTGGTTGAGGGTCGCGGCGCTACCGGCCGCCACGCCGAAGCGCACCATATCGTCAAGCGAGGCGCCTTCAGCCAGTTTGAGGGTCATTGCTCCCACCATACTGTCGCCCGCGCCCACGGTGCTCTGGCTTTTGACCGGCGGCGGCACAACCTGTACACAGGTTTTACTGTCCACGCCCAGTGCGCCCTGAGGACCGAGCGAGACGACGACGCGCTGTGCCTTGCCGCTGCGGACAATTTCCTGTGCCGCGTTGCGCACGTCATCAGGTTGCGTCAGTTCGCGATTAACCAGGGCACTGAGTTCTTTCTGATTGGGTTTAACCAGTTCGATATTGCCAATCGCTAACGCGGCCGTCAGCGCCTCGCCGGAGCTGTCAATGATGCAACGGATCCCCTGTTTCTGCGCGGCGGTAATTAACTGGCTGAGTTTTTCAACGTTAACGCCTGGCGGCAGACTACCGCTGATCACCAGAATGGCACCGGACTCGATCTCCAGAACCTGCTCTTCTATCTGGCGAAACTCATCGTCATTCAGAGCCGCGCCGGGCATCACAAAGCGATACTGTTCTCCGCTGGATTCGACATGAACGTGCAGGTTCTGACGCGTCCAGTCTTTTGCATCAATGGTTGCGACCGGAACGTTTTCGTCAGCGAGCAGGGTCACCAGGTGTTCACCGGTTGCCCCCCCGACGGGGAAAATAGCGGTTGCCGTTCCGCCCAGATGGGCGATGGCGCGAGCGACATTTATGCCACCGCCGCCAGGCTCAAATACCGGGGCAGTACAGCGGAGTTTCCCTTCGGGATAGATTTGCGGAGTGATCGTTGCGCTATCGAGAGAGGGCGCAAGCGTCAACGTATAGATACGTACCATCGTTACCTCCTGTTAGGCTATGTTCAGTCTGGCACCGAATAGCCCTAAAGTGAAGTCATTAACAATATGATTAATTAAAGTTTATTTATTTAATTTACCGTAAAGATATATAAATATTTAATTGTTTTGAGAGCTCTCTTATTCAAAAAATGAAATAAGAATTCATTGCTATGTTATTCGAGCCTTTTTATAATTCGTTACCTTTCCTGGGGCGTTTGTCATTGATCCCTCTGAAAGTTTCCGGGACCGTAATGGTCTCTTTTTTTGTTGTACGGACTCTTTATAAATGAAGCTTTTAAAGACAGTTCCCGCTGCCGTTCTGCTGGCGGGGGGCATGTTTGCGTCGATGTATGCAACTGCCGATGATTCCGTTTTTACTGTCATGGATGACCCCTCAAGTGCGAAGAAACCCTTCGAAGGCAATCTCAATGCCGGTTATCTTGCGCAGTCAGGCAACACGAAAAGTTCTTCTTTGACCGCGGACACGACCATGACCTGGTACGGCCAAACAACGGCCTGGTCACTGTGGGGGAACGCGAGCAACACTTCTTCCAATGATGAACGCTCTTCAGAGAAATATGCGGTTGGCGGTCGTAGTCGTTACAACGTGACCGATTATGACTATCTTTTTGGCCAGGCGAGTTGGCTGACGGACCGTTATAACGGCTACCGTGAGCGCGACGTGTTCACTGCCGGTTATGGTCGCCAGTTCCTTAACGGTCCCGTACACAGTTTCCGTTTTGAATTCGGTCCGGGCGTACGGTACGACGAACATACGGATGGCACGACGGAAACGCAGCCGCTGGGCTATGCCTCTGGCGCGTATGCCTGGCAGATTTCAGACAACACCAAATTTACGCAAGGCGTGTCGGTGTTCGGTGCTGAAGATACGACGCTGAACTCCGAGACGGCGCTGAATGTGGCAATCAATGAGCACTTTGGTTTGAAGGTGGCGTACAACGTGACGTGGAACTCCGAACCGCCGGAAACGGCACCGGAGCATACGGACAGACGTACTACCGTCTCTCTGGGCTACCGGATGTAAACTGAGGCCAGACTGTTCGCCAGTCTGGCTTTTTTATTACAGTGTCTGACGTCGATTTATCCGTCAGCGCTTTTGTCCAGAATGTGCACGCTGCCTGAATCACGACGGCGCAGCGTTTCACGGCTATCCCCAAATCATTGCCGCCCAGCGTAGCAATAACATTGCGCCACAGATGACGATCAGGACGACCACCATTTTCCAGTGTTTTTTGGCGAAGCGATTTGATGGCATCATTTATATCCTGTCGATTTCAGACGGTTAATCCTAGTGTAACAAAACTGTCAGCCAGTCAGTGAATGGATATTCATCCTGTCTCCAGGACAATCCTTCAGGGCAGGTGAGAGGAGGAGGCGAAAAACGCTTGCTGACGTCATGATCCAGCCCAATATAAAACAGAAGGGTGCATTCTCCCTTTTTTTAGTGTTACCATCGGTCGACCACATTGCCGCGCTTGCGTAGCGAAAGCGGATGTGTACCAGATTGTGCGCCAATTTAGCAATTGTTGGTTAGATGGCTGCACAACTAATTGTAAACAAATAAATTTTCTCTTTGTATGTGATCTTGCGTATGGGTCACCACTGCAAATAAGGACATAACATGCCTGTTATTACTCTTCCTGATGGCAGTCAACGCCATTACGACCACGCTGTAAGCCCTATGGATGTTGCGCTGGACATTGGTCCAGGTCTGGCGAAAGCCACCCTTGCTGGCCGTGTTAATGGCGAGCTGGTTGATGCTTCTGACCTGATCGAAAATGATGCGACGCTCTCTATCATCACCGCAAAAGATGAAGAAGGGCTGGAGATTATTCGTCACTCCTGCGCGCACCTGTTAGGTCATGCGATCAAACAACTTTGGCCGAATACCAAAATGGCTATCGGTCCGGTTGTCGACAACGGCTTCTACTATGACGTAGACCTTGACCGTACGTTGACCCAGGAAGATATCGATGCGCTCGAGAAGCGGATGCACGAGCTCGCTGAGAAAAATTACGACGTCATTAAGAAGAAAGTCAGCTGGCACGAAGCGCGTGAAACCTTCGTGAAGCGTGGCGAGATCTATAAAGTCTCCATTCTTGATGAAAACATTGCCCATGATGACAAACCTGGTTTGTATCATCATGAAGAATATGTCGACATGTGCCGCGGTCCGCACGTGCCGAATATGCGCTTCTGCCATCACTTTAAACTGATGAAAACCGCAGGCGCGTACTGGCGTGGCGACAGCGACAATAAGATGTTGCAGCGTATCTACGGAACGGCTTGGGCAGATAAAAAGGCCCTCAGCGCTTATCTGCAACGTCTGGAAGAAGCGGCAAAACGTGACCACCGTAAAATTGGTAAGCAGCTTGACCTGTATCACATGCAGGAAGAAGCGCCGGGTATGGTGTTCTGGCATAACGACGGCTGGACTATTTTCCGCGAACTGGAAGTCTTTGTGCGTTCCAAGCTCAAAGAGTATCAGTATCAGGAAGTGAAAGGGCCGTTCATGATGGACCGCGTGCTGTGGGAAAAAACCGGGCACTGGGACAACTACAAAGATGCGATGTTCACCACCTCTTCAGAGAACCGTGAATACTGCATCAAGCCGATGAACTGTCCGGGTCACGTACAGATCTTTAATCAGGGCCTGAAATCCTACCGCGACCTGCCGCTGCGTATGGCAGAGTTTGGTAGCTGCCACCGTAACGAGCCGTCAGGCGCGTTGCATGGTCTGATGCGTGTACGCGGCTTCACCCAGGATGATGCGCATATCTTCTGTACTGAAGAGCAAATCCGCGATGAAGTTAACGCCTGCATCCGTATGGTCTACGATATGTACAGCACATTTGGCTTCGAGAAAATCGTTGTCAAACTCTCCACTCGTCCCGAAAAACGTATCGGTAGCGACGAAATGTGGGATCGTGCTGAGGCGGACCTGGCCGTTGCGCTGGAAGAAAACAATATCCCATTTGAATATCAATTGGGTGAAGGCGCCTTCTACGGTCCGAAAATTGAATTTACCCTGTATGACTGCCTCGATCGCGCATGGCAGTGCGGTACAGTACAGCTGGACTTCTCCCTGCCGTCTCGTCTGAGCGCCTCCTATGTGGGCGAAAACAATGAGCGTCAGGTACCGGTAATGATTCACCGCGCAATTCTTGGGTCTATGGAACGTTTTATCGGTATCCTGACTGAAGAGTTCGCAGGCTTCTTCCCGACCTGGCTTGCGCCGGTTCAGGTAGTGGTGATGAACATTACTGATTCACAGTCTGAATACGTTAACGAATTGACGCAGAAACTTCAAAATGCGGGCATTCGTGTAAAAGCAGACTTGAGAAATGAGAAGATAGGCTTTAAAATCCGCGAGCACACTTTACGTCGTGTCCCTTATATGTTGGTCTGTGGTGATAAAGAAGTGGAAGCAGGCAAAGTTGCCGTTCGCACTCGCCGCGGGAAAGACCTGGGCAGCCTTGACGTAAGTGAAGTGATTGAGAAGCTGCAACAAGAGATTCGCAGCCGCAGTCTTCAACAACTGGAGGAATAAGGTATTAAAGGCGGAAAACGAGTTCAAACGGCACGTCCGAATCGTATCAATGGCGAGATTCGCGCCCAGGAAGTTCGCTTAACAGGTCTGGAAGGCGAGCAGCTGGGTATTGTGAGTCTGAGAGAAGCAATCGAAAAAGCTGAAGAGGCTGGAGTAGATTTAGTTGAAATCAGCCCTAACGCCGAACCGCCAGTTTGTCGTATCATGGACTACGGCAAGTTCCTTTATGAAAAGAGTAAGTCTTCTAAGGAACAGAAGAAAAAGCAAAAAGTTATCCAGGTTAAGGAAATTAAATTCCGTCCTGGTACCGACGATGGCGATTATCAGGTAAAACTCCGCAGCCTGATTCGCTTTCTGGAAGATGGCGATAAGGCCAAGATCACACTGCGTTTCCGCGGTCGTGAGATGGCCCACCAACAGATTGGTATGGAAGTGCTGACGCGCGTTCGTGACGATCTGAGTGAACTGGCAGTAGTCGAATCCTTCCCAACGAAGATCGAAGGCCGCCAGATGATCATGGTGCTCGCTCCCAAGAAGAAACAGTAGGCCTTCAAGTAGTATTTCCTGTGAAGCCTTTGGGCTTCACAGGTTTTGCTCGCCTGGGTTTCATTTATTAACAATGCGAAGTGGAAGTTATTAAAATGCCAAAAATTAAGACCGTACGCGGTGCTGCTAAGCGCTTCAAAAAAACCGGTGGTGGTGGATTTAAGCGTAAGCACGCAAACCTGCGTCATATTCTGACCAAAAAATCAACTAAGCGTAAACGTCACCTGCGTCCAAAAGGCCTTGTTTCTAAAGGCGATCTGGGTCTGGTTATCGCGTGCCTGCCGTACGCATAAGCCGTTAACGTTTTTTTAAATTTTTAATGCCCAACCGATTTCACTGTGGTGAAAGGGGGGCAAATCAGAATAGATACAGGAGAGCACTATGGCTCGCGTAAAACGTGGTGTAATTGCACGCGCACGTCACAAGAAAATTTTGAAACAAGCCAAAGGTTACTACGGTGCGCGTTCTCGCGTATACCGCGTTGCCTTCCAGGCCGTCATCAAAGCAGGTCAGTATGCTTACCGTGACCGTCGTCAACGTAAGCGTCAGTTCCGTCAACTGTGGATTGCGCGTATCAACGCAGCAGCACGTCAGAACGGTATTTCTTACAGCAAATTCATCAACGGCCTGAAAAAAGCCTCTGTTGAAATCGACCGTAAGATCCTGGCTGACATCGCCGTATTCGACAAAGTAGCGTTCACCGCTCTGGTCGAAAAAGCGAAAGCAGCTCTGGCATAAGCCAGTGAAAAGAGGGAGCCTGGCTCCCTCTCTTTTATTTGTTGTTCCGTCAATAAGTTGACAATTGATCCGTAACCCTTTTCAATAAAGGTTCTCCGGTTTTTACCACACAAGGTAACGCAAGCATGAATGCTGCTATTTTCCGCTTCTTTTTTTACTTTAGCACCTGACTTCGGGAGGCTAGCGCGTGAAAGAAGAAACGAAAAACAGCGCAAAAAAGCCTCCTGATGGAGGCTTTTTTTGTGCCCGAAATCGAGAGATTACGTTCAACGAACCGGTGTCTTCACCGACACAATGAGGAAAACCATGTCACATCTCGCAGAACTGGTAGCCAGTGCGAAGGCGGCCATTAACCAGGCGTCAGATGTTGCCGCGTTAGACAATGTGCGCGTCGAATATTTGGGCAAAAAAGGGCACCTGACCCTTCAGATGACGACGCTGCGCGAGCTGCCAGCTGAAGAACGTCCTGCCGCCGGTGCGGTGATTAACGAAGCGAAAGAGCAGGTACAGCAGGCACTCAACGCGCGTAAGGCAGATCTGGAAAACGCCGCGCTGAATGCGCGTCTGGCAGCGGAAACCATCGACGTTTCTTTGCCGGGGCGTCGCATTGAAAATGGCGGTCTGCATCCGGTCACCCGTACCATCGATCGCATTGAAAGCTTCTTTGGCGAGCTTGGCTTTACCGTGGCGACCGGCCCGGAAATCGAAGATGACTACCATAACTTCGATGCGCTGAATATTCCTGGTCACCACCCGGCTCGTGCCGATCACGACACCTTCTGGTTTGATGCAACGCGTCTGCTGCGTACCCAGACATCCGGCGTACAGATCCGTACCATGAAAGATCAGCAGCCGCCGATTCGCATTATCGCGCCGGGTCGCGTGTATCGTAACGACTACGATCAGACGCACACCCCGATGTTCCATCAGATGGAAGGCCTGATTGTGGATACCAACATCAGCTTTACCAATCTGAAAGGGACGCTGCATGACTTCCTGCGTAACTTCTTTGAAGAAGATTTGCAGATTCGTTTCCGTCCTTCCTATTTCCCGTTTACTGAGCCGTCTGCCGAAGTGGACGTGATGGGTAAAAACGGTAAATGGCTGGAAGTGCTGGGCTGCGGCATGGTGCATCCGAACGTTCTGCGTAACGTTGGTATCGACCCGGAAATCTACTCAGGTTTCGCATTTGGGATGGGGATGGAGCGTCTAACCATGTTGCGTTACGGTGTGACTGACCTGCGTGCGTTCTTCGAAAACGATCTGCGTTTCCTCAAACAGTTTAAATAAAGGCAGGATAAAACAATGAAATTCAGTGAACTGTGGTTACGCGAGTGGGTTAACCCGGCTATCGATAGCGACGCGCTGTCGAATCAAATCACCATGGCAGGCCTGGAAGTTGACGGTGTTGAAGCGGTTGCCGGTGCATTTAATGGCGTCGTCGTGGGTGAAGTGGTTGAATGCGGCCAGCATCCGAATGCGGACAAACTGCGCGTGACGAAAGTGAATGTCGGTGGTGAGCGTCTGCTGGACATCGTCTGCGGCGCGCCAAACTGCCGTCAGGGGCTGAAAGTGGCGGTTGCCACCATCGGTGCCGTTCTGCCGGGCGATTTCAAAATTAAAGCCGCTAAGCTGCGTGGCGAGCCGTCTGAAGGCATGCTGTGCTCCTTCTCCGAGCTGGGGATTTCAGACGATCACAGCGGCATTATTGAACTGCCGGCCGATGCGCCGATCGGTACCGACATCCGCGAATACCTGAAGCTTGATGACAACACCATTGAGATCAGCGTGACCCCTAACCGTGCTGACTGCTTAGGCATCATCGGTGTCGCCCGTGACGTGGCTGTGCTGAACAAAGCGCCGCTGGTTGAGCCGGAAATCACGCCGGTAGCGGCAACCATCACTGATGTCCTGCCGATTACCGTAGACGCCACCGACGCCTGCCCGCGCTATCTGGGGCGCGTCGTCAAAGGCATCAATGTGAAAGCGCCAACCCCGCTGTGGATGAAAGAAAAACTGCGCCGTTGCGGTATCCGCTCCATTGATGCCGTGGTTGACGTGACCAACTATGTATTGCTTGAGCTGGGTCAGCCGATGCACGCCTTTGATAAAGACCGCATTGAAGGCGGGATTGTCGTGCGCATGGCGAAAGAGGGCGAAACGCTGGTACTGCTTGATGGCACAGAAGCAAAGCTTAACGCTGATACGTTGGTAATTGCCGATCATCATAAAGCGCTGGCGATGGGCGGTATCTTCGGTGGTGAGCATTCTGGCGTGAATGATGAAACGCAAAATGTGCTGCTGGAATGCGCTTTCTTCAGCCCACTGTCAATTACCGGTCGCGCACGTCGTCATGGTCTGCATACCGATGCGTCTCACCGTTATGAGCGCGGTGTGGATCCGGCTTTGCAGTACAAAGCGATGGAACGTGCTACCCGTTTGCTGATTGACATCTGCGGCGGCGAAGCTGGTCCGATCATTGATGTGACGGATGAAACCACGCTGCCGAAGCGCGCGACCATTACGCTGCGTCGCAGCAAGCTGGATCGTCTGATTGGCCATCACATTGCCGATGCACAGGTCAGCGATATCCTGCGCCGTTTGGGCTGTGAAGTGACCGAAGGTCAAGGCGAGTGGCGAGCCGTTGCGCCAAGTTGGCGCTTCGACATGGAAATTGAAGAAGACCTGGTTGAAGAAGTCGCCCGCGTGTATGGCTACGACAACATCCCTGATGAACCGATCCAGGCGGGTCTGATTATGGGGACGCACCGTGAAGCGAATTTGTCGCTGAAGCGTGTGAAAACGCTATTGAATGACAAAGGCTACCAGGAAGTCATTACTTACAGCTTTGTTGACCCGAAAGTGCAGCAGTTGCTCCATCCGGGTGAAGAGGCGCTGCTGCTGCCAAGCCCGATCTCCAGTGAAATGTCGGCAATGCGTCTGTCGTTGTGGACGGGGTTACTGGCAACGGTGGTCTATAACCAGAATCGTCAACAGAACCGCGTACGTATTTTTGAAAGTGGGCTGCGTTTTGTGCCGGATACCCAGGCCAATCTGGGCATTCGTCAGGATCTGATGCTGGCGGGGGTTATTTGCGGTAACCGCTATGATGAGCACTGGGATCTGGCAAAAGAGACCGTTGATTTCTATGATTTGAAGGGCGATCTGGAAGTGGTGTTGGATCTGACCGGTAAACTCGGTGACATTCAGTTCAGAGCAGAAGCCAATCCGGCACTGCATCCGGGACAGTCAGCCGCGATTTATCTGAAAGGTGAACGCATTGGTTTCATTGGTGTTGTTCATCCTGAGCTGGAACGTAAGCTGGATCTCAATGGCCGTACTCTGGTGTTCGAACTGGAGTGGAACAAGCTCGCAGACCGCGTGGTGCCTCAGGCGCGCGAGATTTCACGCTTCCCGGCGAACCGTCGCGACATCGCTGTGGTCGTCGCCGAAAACGTTCCCGCTGCTGATATTTTATCCGAGTGTAAGAAAGTTGGCGTAAATCAGGTAGTTGGCGTAAACTTATTTGACGTGTACCGTGGTAAGGGTGTTGCGGAGGGGTATAAGAGCCTCGCCATTAGCCTGATCCTTCAGGATACCAGCCGTACACTCGAAGAAGAGGAGATTGCCGCTACCGTCGCCAAATGTGTAGAGGCATTAAAAGAGCGATTCCAGGCATCATTGAGGGATTGAACCTATGGCGCTTACAAAAGCTGAAATGTCAGAATATCTGTTTGATAAGCTTGGGCTTAGCAAGCGGGATGCCAAAGAACTGGTCGAACTGTTTTTCGAAGAGATCCGTCGTGCTCTGGAAAACGGTGAGCAGGTAAAACTCTCTGGTTTTGGTAACTTCGATCTGCGTGATAAGAATCAACGTCCGGGACGTAACCCGAAAACGGGCGAAGATATTCCCATTACAGCACGGCGCGTGGTGACCTTCAGACCCGGACAGAAGTTAAAGAGCCGAGTCGAAAACGCTTCGCCCAAAGATGAGTAATCAGATCTAACCAAAAAGGCCGCTTTTGCGGCCTTTTTTCTTTTCTGCGGGGGTATCGCACCGTAGAATCAATGACATCCTTTTCAGTTGAACGGAAATCATGCTGACTTTTGCCCGTCAACAACAGCGACAACATGTGCGCTGGATCCTGAGTCTGTCGGTACTGATGTTACTGACACTGTGGTTGAGCCTGTGCGCCGGAGAGCAGTGGATATCGCCCGCTGACTGGCTGACGCCGCGTGGTGAACTCTTTGTCTGGCAAATTCGCCTTCCGCGCGCGCTGGCGGTTCTGCTGGTGGGCGCGGCGCTGGCTTTGTCCGGCGCAGTGATGCAGGCGCTGTTTGAAAACCCGCTTGCGGAGCCGGGGTTGCTCGGCGTCTCCAACGGTGCGGGCGTGGGGCTGATCGCCGCCGTGCTGCTGGGGAAGGGCATACTGCCGCACTGGGCGCTTGGACTGTGCGCGATTGCCGGTGCGCTGGTCATCACGTTGATCCTCCTGCGTTTTGCCCGTCGTCATCTTTCGACCAGCCGCCTGCTGCTTGCTGGCGTGGCGCTGGGGATTATCTGTAGTGCGCTGATGACCTGGGCCATCTATTTTTCTACCTCATTCGATCTGCGTCAGTTGATGTACTGGATGATGGGGGGATTTGGCGGCGTTAACTGGGAGCAGTCCTGGTTGATGCTGGCCCTGATTCCGGTGCTGGTGTGGATCTGCTGCCAGTCGCAGGCGATGAACATGCTGGCGTTGGGGGAAACCTCTGCCCGACAACTGGGACTCCCCCTGTGGTTCTGGCGAAATCTGTTGGTGGTTGCCACCGGATGGATGGTCGGTGTCAGCGTGGCGCTGGCCGGGGCCATTGGTTTTATTGGCCTGGTCATCCCCCATATTTTACGCCTGTGCGGCTTAACGGACCATCGCGTGCTGTTACCTGCCTGTGCGCTGGCGGGGGCCATTGCGCTACTGCTGGCCGATGTGGTCGCTCGCCTGGCGCTGGCCTCCGCCGAATTGCCAATTGGCGTGGTCACCGCGACGCTCGGCGCACCGGTTTTTATCTGGCTGTTACTCAAAGCCGGACGTTAGGTACGACAAGACAGTCTATGATTAGAAGCTGGTATTTGAATCACTCACGATCCTGGAGAGGCTATGCAAGACTCGATTCTGAACACGGTAGTGACAACGATTGATGGCGAAGTGACCACGCTTGAGAAATACACAGGTAATGTTCTGCTGATTGTTAACGTAGCTTCAAAATGCGGACTTACCCCACAGTATGAGCAACTGGAAAATATTCAGAAAGCGTGGGCCGACCGTGGCTTTATTGTGCTGGGCTTTCCCTGCAATCAGTTCCTTGGGCAGGAACCTGGCAGTGATGACGAGATCAAAACCTGGTGCGCGACGACCTGGGGCGTGACCTTCCCGATGTTCAGCAAGATTGAGGTAAACGGGGAGGGGCGTCATCCGCTGTACCAGAAGCTGATTGAGGCGGCACCGACGGCTGTAGCCCCTGAAGAGAGTGGTTTCTATGAGCGAATGGCCAGCAAAGGGCGTGCGCCGCTCTATCCTGACGATATCCTGTGGAACTTTGAGAAGTTCCTCGTAGGCCGTGATGGCAAAGTGATACAGCGTTTCTCTCCGGATATGACGCCGGAAGATCCGATTGTGATGGAAAGCATCAAACTCGCGTTGGCTAAATAATGTCTTCAGTGATGCAGTTACAGGATGTGGCGGAATCGACCCGGTTAGGGCCTCTGTCCGGTGAGATTCGGGCAGGGGAGATCCTGCATCTTGTGGGGCCGAACGGCGCCGGGAAGAGCACGCTGCTGGCGCGGATGGCAGGGTTAACCAGTGGGACAGGAACGATCGCTCTGGCGGGGACTGAGCTGGCGTTGTGGCCCGCCGCTAAACTTGCCCGCCATCGTGCTTATCTGGCGCAGCAGCAAAATCCGCCTTTCGCGATGCCGGTATGGCACTTCCTGACGCTACATCAGCCAGACAAAACGCGCACAGACCAGTTGATGGCGGTGGCCGAGTCGCTGGGGCTGGCGGACAAACTTGAACGCAATGCGAAGGAGCTCTCAGGTGGGGAATGGCAGCGCGTCCGTCTCGCCGCGGTGATCCTGCAAATCGCGCCAGAGACCAACCCACAGGGGCAGCTATTGCTCCTCGATGAGCCCATGAACAGCCTTGATGTCGCGCAGCAAAATGCGCTGGATCGCATTCTGCACCGCCTGTGCCAGCAGGGGATTGCCATCGTGATGAGCAGTCACGACCTGAATCATACCTTGCGCCACGCGCACCGGGCGTGGTTGCTCAAACAGGGGAAACTGCTCGCCAGCGGTCCACGTGATGAAGTGCTGACGCCAGCGCATTTAGCGCAGGCGTATGGTCTGCACTTCCGGCGTCTTGACATCGAAGGTCACAGAATGATTATATCAACCACTTAAACGAAATGGTTTCTTGAAAACCCGCGTAAATACCCGCTATAAGGGGTGAAGAATAAAAATACAGAGGATTCGCCTGAATGCGTTTCTGGTTTCTTTTTTGCACAGCACTGTTGTTGGCCGGATGTAGTAGCCACCGAGCGCCGCCGCCCAATGCCCGGCTCTCTGATTCCATTACCGTGATTGCCGGCTTAAATGATCAACTCCAGACCTGGCGCGGGACGCCCTATCGTTACGGCGGCATGAGTCGCGGTGGTGTGGATTGTTCCGGTTTTGTGCTGATGACCATGCGCGATCAGTTCTCTTTGCAGCTGCCGCGCGAAACCCGTCAACAGGCAAAACTGGGGACGGAAATCGATAAGGACGACTTGTTGCCTGGCGATCTGGTGTTTTTCAAAACCGGGTCGGGAGAGAGCGGTTTACATGTGGGTATTTATGATACTAACGGTCAGTTTATTCATGCATCAACCAGTCGTGGTGTGATGCGTTCGTCGCTGGATAATGTCTACTGGCGGAAAAACTTTTGGCAGGCGAGACGCATTTAGTCGTAGGGCGTTATTTCGATTGAGGATGTCCCTCGCTTTTATTGCCGAAAAAGAACAATGCTGGATAAGCGTTTATAATCAGGATAAGCTGAATACTAAGGAACCGGGGCTCCGGGTGAAAAGGACAACATGAACATTTTCCTTCTGGCATTAAAAAAGATGGATGACGACATCCTGTGTAATAGGTTGCCGAATCACTCCCTGTATGTGGGACTGCCGTGATGAATGTTTCACTGGATAATGTGTATCATTCTGAACTCTATTTTCAGCCCGCCAGGAATGTACAACGAAAACTTATCGGTTTAAGCGTTACCGCGAACTTTGTCAGTGAAGACGGTGACGTTCGTATCCCAACTGAACTGGTGCTTCCGCGACTTTCTCCCGAAGAACAGTGCCAGTTATTTATCGAAAAGCTGGCGCTGATCGAAACGTGCCAACATTTTTTTATTCAACATAAACTTGTCGCCTGGATTTATATAACCCCGGCAGTTGTACCGTTATTATTAACCAATAGTGAGTGCGTTTCTGCCGTTAAACGGTTTTCGTTTCTCGAACTCATGATTAATGAGAATTTTCCCGAACTGTCTGAAGGCAAAGAGAATAAAACGTTGCATGCGCTGGCTGAACGTTTTCCTCTGGTACTGGCCAATTTCGGTGCAGGGGAAAGTGCCAACAAAGCCATATTCGATGGATTATTTAAACGAATTATCCTGGACCGGAATTTTGTCCATCGTCGGGCCACTCGTCTTTCCTTCGAACCGTTCATGCGCGCCATCCTTACGCAAGTGTCGCCTTATTGCGAATCGCTGATGATCGCCGGTATCGACAGCGAAGCGATGTTGACCCGCGTGACGCCATTCGGTTTTAGCGGTATGCAGGGCGGGCTGTGGCCTGCCGTCTCGGCCAGTCAGGTCACCCAATTACTCCACGGATAACCTTTCTGTTTGCTGGTGTTTATGACGGAATTAACCGTCTACACTACAGGCAGGAGGCCCTATGACCCTGTCTTTCACAGCCCGCTGGCGCGATGAACTGCCAGCAACATTTACCGCACTGTCGCCAACACCGCTGAATCACTCGCGACTGATTTGGCACAACGATGCGCTTGCCGAACAACTGGGCATCCCCGATTCCCTTTTTCATCCTGACAGCCCGGCGGGTGTCTGGGGCGGCGAGGCGCTGTTGCCGGGGATGTCTCCGCTGGCGCAGGTCTATAGCGGTCATCAGTTCGGCGTCTGGGCGGGTCAACTGGGTGACGGGCGCGGCATTCTGCTCGGTGAGCAGTTGCTTGCCGATGGCAGCACAATGGACTGGCACCTGAAAGGCGCGGGTTTGACGCCGTATTCGCGCATGGGTGATGGTCGTGCGGTATTGCGCTCCACGATCCGAGAAAGCCTTGCCAGTGAAGCGATGCACTACCTGGGGATACCGACGACCCGGGCGCTGACGATTGTCACCAGTGAAACACCGGTTTACCGCGAAACGGTGGAGGCGGGGGCGATGCTGATGCGACTGGCGCAAAGCCACTTGCGCTTCGGTCATTTTGAGCATTTCTATTACCGTCGCGAGCCGGAAAAAGTTCAGCAACTGGCGGATTTCGCCATTCGTCATTACTGGCCGCATCTCCTGCAAGACGCCGATAAGTACATTCTCTGGTTTCGCGACGTGGTCGCGCGGACCGCGTCACTGATCGCCGACTGGCAAACCGTGGGTTTCGCGCACGGGGTGATGAACACCGATAACATGTCGATCATCGGGCTGACGATGGACTACGGTCCGTTTGGGTTCCTGGACGACTATGAACCGGGCTTCATTTGCAACCATTCTGACCACCAGGGGCGCTACAGCTTTGACAATCAACCGGCGGTAGGTTTGTGGAATCTTCAGCGCCTTGCGCAAAGTCTGTCGCCCTTCATCACCGTTGAGGCGCTCAATGATGCCCTCGACGGGTACCAGGTGGCGCTACTGACGCGCTACGGTCAGCGGATGCGGCAGAAACTGGGGTTCATGACCGAACAAAAAGATGACAACGATCTGTTGAACGAATTGTTCAGCCTGATGGCCCGCGAGCACAGTGACTATACCCGTACTTTCCGCATGCTAAGCATGACAGAGCAGCAGAATGCCGCCTCTCCACTGCGCGACGAATTTATTGATCGCGCCGCCTTTGATGACTGGTTCACACGTTACAGAACGCGTTTGCAGCGCGATGCAGTCGATGATGCTGCGCGTCAGTCGCTAATGCTGAGCGCCAATCCTGCGGTGGTGCTGCGTAACTGGCTGGCGCAGCGGGCGATTGCGGCGGCGGAGAAAGGCGACATGAGTGAACTGCATCGCTTACATGCCATATTGCGCGAGCCTTTCCGCGATCGCGATGATGACTACAGCCAGCGTCCGCCGGACTGGGGCAAACGCCTGGAAGTCAGCTGTTCAAGCTGAAGCGCTATTTGGTCAGCAAGAGTTTACCTGCCTGCGTTTGACGCAGCAGGTATTCCTGACCGTTGTGATCGATAATCACTTTACCGTCATCACCTAACAGTTTCTGACTGCTGATCTTGCGGATGGGCGCAGGTGGGAGAGCCGCGTTTTCTCGTTCCTTAAGGCGGGGTGACTCAATGTTATCCATACGGGCATCACGATTTATTAATAATAATTAATGTAACAATGATTTTTATTATCAATAAAGTGCACGATAACAACAAGTATTAAATGTGGTAGTTTGCGAAAAGGGGGGGGAGAATATGCCCACCCTGTACGGATGGGCGGACGATCAGAAGCGGCTGTCCACCGCCGAGGCCAGTTTGCTCAGCAGCAGTTCAGTGTCTTCCCAATTAAGGCAAGGATCGGTTATCGACTGACCATACACCAGCGGCTGCCCGCTGATAATTTTCTGCGTACCTTCACGCAGGAAGCTTTCCGCCATAATGCCGGCGATGGCTGTCGATCCGTTACGGATTTGCTGGCAAATATCATCACAGACATCCAGTTGACGGCGATGCTGCTTCTGGCAGTTGCCGTGGCTGAAATCGACGACCAGATGTTCTGGTAAATCAAATTCATGCAGCGTATCGCAGGCTGCAGCAATATCTTCAGCATGGTAGTTTGGCTTTTTGCCACCGCGCATAATGATATGGCCATAAGGGTTGCCGCTGGTCTGATAAATGGTCATCTGACCGGTTTTATCGGGGGAGAGGAACATATGGCTGGCGCGGGAAGCGCGGATCGCGTCAACGGCGATACGGGTATTTCCGTCGGTCCCGTTTTTAAAGCCGACCGGGCAGGAGAGCGCCGAGGCCATTTCGCGGTGGATCTGGCTTTCGGTGGTCCGCGCGCCAATGGCGCCCCAACTGATCAAGTCGGCAATAAATTGACCGGTCACCATATCGAGAAATTCCGTCGCGGTTGGGATGCCCAGTTCATTGACCTGCAACAGCAGTTTACGCGCCAGTTCAATGCCGTGATTCACGCGATAGCTGCCGTTGAGATCCGGGTCGGAAATGAGTCCCTTCCAGCCGACAACGGTACGTGGTTTTTCAAAATAGGTGCGCATGACGATTTCCAGGCGCGCCTGATGCTGCGTGCGCAGCGCCTGTAAACGCGTGGCATACTCCAGTGCGGCATCGAGATCGTGAATGGAGCACGGACCTACAATAACCAGCAAGCGGCGGTCTTCACCATTCAATATTCTTTCTATCCGGCGTCGGGAGTCGGTGACGTGGCTGGCGACGGCGGGCGACACAGGATGCCGTTGCGCAAGTTCAGCGGGCGTGACCAGACTGTCTATACGCGCGGTACGCAGTTCATCGGTTCTGTTCATGACAATTCTCAGAAATTTGTGGCTTCTACGGCAGAGGTACCGGGAAGTGATGGGCACAACCTTAAACCAATCCCTGCTGATTTCAAGTGCGAGGTGCGTCACACCTCGCGGCAGAACGGTATGATAACAAAAAAACAGAACTCGTGAACTAGTTTATTAGTACATGCGTCGACTTAATCCCATGATATCGAGGATTTTGGTGGCAATCTCTTCAACTGAATAGTTAGTACTGTTCAACCACGGGATCTGGTTCTTACGGTAGAGCGCCTCGACTTCGGCCACTTCCATACGGCACTGACGCAGGGAGGCATAGCGACTGTTTTCCCGGCGCTCTTCGCGGATGGCGGCCAGACGTTCAGGGTCAATCGTCAGACCAAACAGCTTATGTTGCAGGGGTTTTAACGATGCAGGCAGAACCAGATTGTCCATGTCGTCGGCAATAAAAGGATAGTTTGCCGCACGGATGCCAAACTGCATTGCCAGGTAGAGGCTGGTGGGCGTTTTGCCGCAGCGCGAGACGCCTAACAAAATCACCTGCGCCTGGTCCAGGTTGCGCAACGAAATGCCGTCATCGTGGGCAAGGGTATAATCAATGGCGGCGATTCGCGCATCGTACTTGTTCAGGTTACCCGGATTCAGCCCGTGCGTCCGGTGAGCAATCGGCGTGGGGTAGAGTTTCATCTCGTGCTGTAGCGGGGTGATCAGCGCTTGCACGATATCCTGACAGAAGCCTTCGCTTTGCAGAATGATGGAACGGATCTCCGGTAATACAATCGAATAGAACACCAAAGGGCGCACGCCGGTTTGTTGATAAATGGCGTCGATTTGGTCTTTAACGGCGCGGGCGCGGTTCTCATTTTCAACAAACGGCAGCGTAATACTGCTGATAGTGACGGGGAACTGTGACATCACCGCATGGCCCAACACTTCAGCGGTAATTGCCGTTCCATCGGAAATATAAAACACGTGACGATCTACAGCATTATCCATTTTCACACCCTGAAAGTCAGTCATAATTCTCTGAAAGCATAAATTAAAATTACTCTGAAGCGTAGAAAATAACGCTTATTTTGAAAATGAAATGGTATTTTTATATTTTATGAAAAGTGCATTTCATTTTATGGAACAGATGTTTATACCGACACATTTTGTGGGGATCGCCCGCCATTCGCGGGTTTGCGCAAATGGGTAAACTGTCCGAAAAAATAAAAAATATATTTGCTTGAACGATTCACCGTTTTTTTAAGCGGGTTAAATATGCAAAGATAAATACGTAATTAAGCGTTTCCTAAACTCGTTCATTTATCACAAAAGGATTGTTCGATGTCCAACAATGGCTCGTCACCGCTGGTGCTTTGGTATAACCAACTCGGCATGAATGATGTAGACAGAGTTGGGGGCAAAAATGCCTCCCTGGGTGAAATGATTACTAACCTTTCCGGTATGGGTGTATCGGTACCGAATGGTTTTGCCACAACCGCCGATGCGTTTAACCAGTTTCTGGACCAAAGCGGTGTAAACCAGCGCATCTATGAACTGCTGGATCAAACGGATATTGACGATGTTAACGCGTTAGCGAAGGCCGGCGCGCAGATCCGCCAGTGGATTATCGACACTCCTTTCCAGCCTGAGCTGGAAAATGCTATCCGTGATGCCTACGCGCAACTCTCCGCGGACGATCAACATGCTTCTTTCGCCGTGCGTTCATCTGCCACTGCGGAAGATATGCCGGATGCCTCTTTTGCCGGGCAGCAGGAAACCTTCCTCAACGTCCAGGGCTTTGACGCCGTACTGGTCGCCGTGAAGCACGTGTTTGCCTCGCTGTTTAACGACCGCGCAATCTCCTATCGCGTTCACCAGGGCTATGACCACCGTGGCGTGGCGCTCTCTGCGGGTGTCCAGCGGATGGTGCGTTCCGATCTGGCGTCGTCCGGCGTGATGTTCTCCATCGATACTGAATCTGGCTTTGACCAGGTGGTGTTTATCACCTCCGCGTGGGGGCTGGGCGAGATGGTAGTACAGGGCGCGGTAAACCCGGATGAGTTCTATGTCCACAAACCGACGCTGGCGGCCAATCGCCCGTCTATTGTGCGCCGCACGATGGGCTCGAAAAAAATCCGCATGGTCTATGCGCCGACCCAGGAACACGGCAAACAGGTCACCATTGAAGATGTGCCGCAGGAAAGCCGTGACATTTTCTCCTTGACCAACGACGAAGTGCAGGAACTGGCGAAACAGGCGGTACAGATTGAAAAACACTACGGTCGTCCGATGGACATCGAGTGGGCGAAAGATGGTCATACCGGCAAACTGTTCATCGTCCAGGCTCGTCCGGAAACCGTGCGTTCTCGCGGCCAGGTGATGGAGCGTTACACGCTGCACGCGCAGGGCAAAATCATTGCGGAAGGCCGTGCTATCGGTCACCGCATCGGGGCAGGCCCGGTAAAAGTCATTCACGACATCAGCGAGATGAACCGCATTGAGCCTGGCGACGTGCTGGTCACCGACATGACCGACCCGGACTGGGAACCGATCATGAAAAAAGCGGCGGCGATTGTCACTAACCGTGGCGGTCGTACCTGTCACGCGGCCATTATCGCGCGTGAACTGGGGATCCCGGCGGTGGTAGGCTGCGGCGATGCCACTGAGCGCATGAACGATGACGAGAAGGTCACCGTTTCCTGCGCAGAAGGCGATACAGGCTACGTGTACGCCGACATGCTCGACTTCAGCGTTAAGAGCTCCAGCGTCGATACGATGCCGGATCTGCCGCTGAAGGTGATGATGAATGTCGGTAACCCGGATCGGGCGTTTGACTTCGCCTGTCTGCCAAACGAAGGCGTTGGCCTGGCGCGTCTGGAATTTATCATCAACCGTATGATTGGCGTCCACCCGCGTGCGCTGCTGGAGTTTGACGATCAAGATGCCAAACTGCAAAACGAAATCCGCGAGATGATGAAAGGCTTTGATTCTCCGCGTGAATTTTACGTGGGGCGCCTGACGGAAGGGATCGCCACCCTTGGCGCGGCGTTCTGGCCGAAACGCGTGATTGTGCGTTTGTCCGACTTTAAGTCGAATGAGTACGCAAACCTGGTGGGTGGTGAACGCTACGAGCCAGAGGAAGAGAACCCGATGCTGGGCTTCCGTGGCGCGGGTCGCTATGTGTCGGACAGCTTCCGTGATTGCTTTGCGCTGGAATGCGACGCGGTGAAACGCGTGCGTAATGAGATGGGACTGACTAACGTCGAAATCATGATCCCGTTCGTCCGTACCGTTGAGCAGGCAAAAGCGGTCGTGGAAGAGCTGGCGCGTCAGGGGCTGAAACGCGGCGAAAATGGTCTGAAGATCATCATGATGTGTGAGATCCCGTCCAACGCCCTGCTGGCTGAACAGTTCCTGCAATACTTTGACGGCTTCTCGATCGGTTCTAACGACATGACACAGCTGGCGCTGGGCCTGGATCGTGACTCTGGTGTGGTATCAGAGCTGTTTGATGAGCGTAACGACGCGGTGAAAGCGCTGCTGTCGATGGCGATTCGCGCCGCGAAGAAACAGGGTAAATACGTCGGGATTTGCGGTCAGGGTCCGTCTGACCATGAAGACTTTGCCGCCTGGCTGATGGAAGAGGGGATCGACAGCCTGTCGCTGAACCCGGATACCGTTGTCCAGACCTGGCTGAGCCTGGCGGAATTGAAGAAGTAAGGTACTGCCGGATGGCGATGCGCCGCCATCCGGCAATTTATGCCTCACGGCATTCCGACGCTAATCGCTGAATAATATCCTGGCGTAACAGGAACTTCTGGATCTTCCCGGATGCCGTTCTGGGTAACTTTTCGACCACCACAATGTGCTCTGGATACTTATATTTCGCTACCCGTTTACGGCTAAAGAAGGCAACCACTTCTTCCAGCGACAGTGAATGATGCGGCGCTTTCAGCACGATGTAGGCACAGGAACGCTCGCCTAAACGTTCGTCCGGCATAGCAACCACACAGGCATCGTGAATGCGGGGGTGCTGCAACAGAATATCTTCCACTTCGCGACTGCTGATGTTTTCTCCGCCCCGAACGATAATATCTTTCTTGCGCCCGGTTATCTGAATGTAGCCCGCCTCGTCCATCCGACAGAGATCGCCACTGTAGTACCAGCCCTCGCTATCCAGCGCCCGGGTGGTTAACTCAGGCTCGTCAAGATAGCCCATAAAGACGTTCGGTCCGCGCGATGCCTCTTCCCCTTCAACGCCCGGAGGTACGGGATTACGCGCCTCATCAACAATTCTGATCTCCACGCCTGCCGCCGCGTAGCCATCGGTATTCATCATACGGGAAGGGGGATCGTCGAGATTCACTACCGCATGCGGCGAGCTTTCCGTCGAACCATAAACGCTGAGCAGTTTAATGCCGCGCTGCTGGCAGTCGCGAGCAATGCGCTGCGGAATGGTCGTTCCTCCGCACAAAAAGAAACGCAGCGAAGAGAGATCGGCAGGCTGCCGTTCCACAGTACAGAGCAGGTCGTACACAAACGGCGTCGCCCCTAAGACGCAGGTACAGCGCTGTTGCTCCAGAAGCGCAAGGCAGGCCGTTGGGGTAAAAATATCCAGTAGCACGCTGCGCGCGCCGATCAGAAACGGTGCCGTCACGCCGTGTAAAAAACCGGTGGCGTGTCCCAGCGGCGCTGGCATCAGAAAGACGTCCAGCCAGGTCAGATTCAGACGCGCGCAGTAGGCCCGCTCGCTGGCGAGAATATTGTTGTGGCTGAGCATGACGCCTTTTGGCAGTCCCTCGGTGCCAGAGGTAAACAGCACGGCGGCCAGCTCGTCGCCGTGAACCTGAATGTGACGGGCAAGTGGCGCGTTGTCCGCAACGATCTGGCTGAGGGCGAGCGAGGTTGTCGCCGGTGCCAGTTTATCGACGCCGATAACGTGTTGCAGATGTGGCAACTGGTTTTGCAGGGGCAAGATCAAATCGACCGGGCGCGTCTGTTTAAACACGGTTGGGGCGAAAAACAGTTTTGCCTGACACTTGTTCAGCACCCACACTAGCTCGGCTTCGCGCCAGGCGGGCAGCAGGGGAACGGATACGGCGCCGGTTTTCAGACAGGCGAGATAGATAACGGTAAATTCGCACCAGCCGGGAAGCTGAAAAGCGACGCGGTCGCCGGGCTGAATGCCGTTCGCCAACATCCAGCTCGCCAGACAGCTTGCCGCGTGGTCGAGGGCGGCGTAAGTGAATTCCGTACCGTGGTTATCCACGACGGCAATTTTGTCTGGCACGCTGCGTGCGGTATGTTGCCAGTAGTCTCCCAGCGAGGCATCGCCCCAAAAGCCAAGCTTGCGGTATGCGTCCCGCCGCACGGCGTCAAACGTTAATGTGACACTCATCGGAGGTTCCCGGTCTATCAAGGGGGTAGTAGGGGATTGCAGGCCGGATAAGACGCCTGGCGTCACTCTCCGGCATTTGTGCCCATCCGTCGTTTCAGCCGTAGCGGAAATCCACGCCAAACGTGCCTGCGGGGTACTCCCATTTTTCGAGGATCGTCTCACCACACAGCACCCGGCAGGTTCCGCACTCCAGACAGCCCGCGGAATCAAAGTGAATCGTACCTGCCTCATCCTGCTTATAGAGTCCGGCAGGGCAGGCATTCAGCAATTTTTGAAACTCTTTGCTGTCCGGGTTCGCCGCCAGAATGATGTGCGGATGGCCCTCATCAACATGGAATTTATTGACGCCCAGTTTGACGTCGACGTTAACGCGATTTTCCTGGCTCATAGCGCCGTGACTCCCTTAATGCCATCTTTGAGCAGATTCATCAGCCCGATCTGTTTTGCATGTGACAGGATCATTTTGCGCATCGGCTGATTCGGGCTGCCATCAATGGTGAATATGTCATTCATGATGTCCGCCACCATTCGCGGGTACTGGGTGAACAGGCGCGGATTCTCCATCAGCGCCGGGATCTTACGGAAATGCTGCATATCACGCATAACGCACCCTTTCTCCAGCTCGTGTTTGTATTGCGCAAGCGTGCGGGCAGAGAAGTCCTTGCGCTCTTTGGCCCCAACCGCGGCGTGTGCCGCCGCTTCGGCAGAGGCGATGGCTAAATCCATTCCGCGTACCGTAAAACCGAGGTTCAGACAAAAGCCCGCAGCGTCACCGACAATCATCACACCGTCGCCTACCAGCTCCGGCACCATCGCCAGTCCGCCTTCTGGCACCATATGTGCCGAGTACTCCAGCAATTTGCCGCCCTGAATCAACGGACGAACGGCAGGGTGCTGTTTAAAATCTTCCAGCATCTGCGGTACGCTTTTCTGCGCATGGGCCATGTCGCCCAGCCCGCATACCAGACCGAGGGAAATGGAGTCACGATTGGTATAGAGGAACCCGCCGCCCATCAGGCCGTTTGACGGTGATCCTGCGAATAACCACGCCGCGCCTTCATTTCCGGACAGATTAAAACGGTCGTTGATTTGCTCCGGGGAGAGGCCAATCAACTCTTTCACACCGACAGCGTAATGGTGCGCCGATGAGGCAGGTACCATGCCCAGCGAACGGCCCAACATTGAATTGACGCCATCAGCGAGGATCACCACGTTGGCTTCGAGAATATCGTCGCCAGCCTGTACGCCTGTGACCTGGTTGCCTTCACGAATCAGCGCATCCACGCGCACGCCAGGGATAAATTGTGCGCCAGCCGCTTCGGCTTGCTCCATCAGCCACGGGTCGAGACGGTTGCGCAACACGCTGTACGATGCCTGAGTCGGTACATCCGGCTGTTCGCGATGGTAATCCAGCGTGATCGCGCTTTCTTCCGTCATAAACGAGATTTTCTCGCGGGTGACTTTGCGTTCAACGGGCGCCTTCTCGCCAAATCCGGGCATAATCCGCTCAATCACATGGGCGTAGAGACGCCCCCCGGTCATATTTTTACTGCCCGCGCTGTTACCGCGCTCGATGACCAGAACATCGAGTCCGGCTTTTGCCATGATGTACGCCGCCACCGTGCCCGCTACGCCAGCACCGACGACGATGGCATCAAATTTTTCATCCGACATGCTTAAAGCTCCCTTCCCGCCGTTTGCACAGCGGGAGATGTGGGTCAAGGTGAGAATTAGCGCAATTGCGCGATCAGGGCAGGGACCACTTTGTAGATGTCGCCCACCAGTCCGTAATCGGCATAGTTAAAGATTGGCGCGTTTTTATCTTTGTTCACGGCGACAATCACTTTCGCGCCATTGCCGCCCACCATATGCTGGATCTGTCCGGAAATACCCAGCGTCAGATACAGTTCGGACTTCAGCAGTACGCCGGAAACGCCGATGTAACGCTCGCGCTCCATCCAGTTTTCCCCTTCGGCGATAGGGCGTGAACAGCCCACTTCCGCGCCGAGTACGGTGGCCAGTTCGCGCACCATGTTCAGGTCGTCTTGTGCCGCCAGGCCGCGACCGACGCCTACCACGCGTTTTGCTTTGCTTAAATCAACGCTGCTGAGCGATTTGGCGCGACGTTCCTGACACAAGATCTCCTGGCGCGGGGCCACCCACTCGGCGGTAACCACCGGGCAGTCATGCGTGGGATCCGCCTCAATCGGCTCCAGTACACCAGGGGCGAGAGTGATAATGGCCAGCGGGCTGTTCAGTTTTTCTTTGCCAAACGCCAGGCCGCCATACATACGATGCTCGGCAAACAGCGCGTTCTCTTCAACGCTCACTGCCGTTGCATCGTTAACCATGGCCGCATCCAGCTGAATACTCAGACGCGCGCCCAGCGCTTTGCCGCGCTTGGTTGCTGCCATCAGCAGCAGACCGTCGCCTTTTTCCCGGATTTGCGCGGCCAGCGTTTCGGCGTAATTTTCGATTCGCTGTAGGTCGGAGGGTTTATCCAGTACGATGATGCCGTCAGCACCGAGCGGCTTAACCTGCGCCGCCTGCTCAGAACCCTGAACAATGGCATAGACCTGTTGACCCCACTGACGTGCGCCAGCCATCAGCTCTGCGTAGCGTTCAACGTTATCGCTAAATACCCAGACGTGGGTTAATTGACTCATGATTGTGTTCTCCGTTGGGCTCAGTTCAGGGCTTTTTTCAGGTGTTCAGCCAGTTCGGCGATGGCTTCCGGCGAATCGTTATCCAGAATGATGTGCTTACGCGCCGTTTGTGGTGGTACAGTAATGGCAACCAGTTCTGCTCGCAGCTCGCCCTGACTCCAGCCGATGTCGCTTGCCTGCCATGTGTGTACGGGCTTTTTCCCGGCGCCAAGAATGGCTTTCATTGAGGGGATGCGTGGCACGTTAATATCCGATGTCACGCAGATAACGGCCGGAAGTGTTAGTTCTATCACCTCAACGTCCTCTTCCAGCGTACGTTCTACAAGCAGCTTATCGCCCTGACGCTGGAGGCTGCTGACGGCGTTAAGGGTTGGCAGTTGCAGGATCTCACCGACCAGTAGACCAACCTGTTGTGCATAAAGGTCGCCAGACCCTTCACCAAACAGGAGCAGATCGAATCCGATTTTTTCCACCGTGGCGGCAATGGCCTGCGCCGTGTCTTTTGGCAGCGCGTGTTCCAGCTGTGCATCCTGCATCAGATACAGTGCATGTGGCCCGCGGGAGAGCACATCCTTACGCACTTTAGAGTTTTGCAATAATAAGCCGCCCACCGTCAGTGCCGCGATCTCATCCTCTGCCTCGGTGGCCAACTGCGTTGCGGCCTCAATGGCGTTGAGATCGAACTGATTGATTTTGGCGTCCGCATTGTCAAAGCTCAGCGCTTGCTCGGGCGTAACAACAATGTCCTGTTCTTCAGGCACCAGCTTAAAGCAGGTTATTATTTTCATGGCATCTCCTGTGAGTCGCATACCGACAGTGACAATCAGGCCACCCCGGCGGAAAGTGAAAATTGACTGGAAATAGTGTGCGACAGACGGCGGCTTTTTATCGACGGAGCAATCTGTTTTCGTTACCAGGTATCTTGCAAAAAAAGTGGGATCGCTCGTACAAAAGAAATGAGTAGAAAATCATTTGAGAGAATTAAACGTATTATCTTGCAGGTGAGGGAAATAATCTTGTTTTGCCCTTACTAAATACAGTTGTATAACCGCCATACTCGCTTTATTTTATCCTCATTATATTGTTCAGGATGAATTTCTGCTTGTGGAGGTTGTCATGTATCAACGCTGCTTTGATAATGCCATGGAAAGCCTTTTTGACCAGGGCAAAACCCCGCGATTTTCCCGATTTGTCATTAGTGATGATCCCCGTTGGGAGTCCGGTCATCATGTTCATGACAATGAGACCGAGCTGATTTATGTCAAAAAAGGCATCGTCAGATTAACGATCGACTCTTCCCTTTATGTGGCTCACGAAGATGATATTGTCGTGGTGGAGCGGGGGCGGTTACACGCCGTGACATCGGATGTGAACGCGCCAGCCACCACCTATACCTGTGCGCTGTATGGCTTTCGCTTTCAGGGCTGGGAGGAAAACCAACTGCTACAATCGCATTCCTGTCCGGTGGTTGCCGTCGGCCAGGGAAAAGAAGTGATCAAAAGTATTTTTAATGAGCTCGGGGTGATGCTGCCGCAAAGTAAAAATGGCCTGACGTCGTCCGTCTGCGATGCTTTTGCCTATGCGTTGACGGTGCTCTTCTTTGAGAACTTTAAAAATGCATATCGTTCGGAACAAGGACATATTAAAAAAGATGTTCTGATTAAAGATATTCTGGTCTATCTCAATAATAATTATCGGGAGAAAATTACGCTTGAGCAGTTATCAAAAAAATTTCGTGCCAGCGTCAGCTATATTTGTCACGAATTCACCCGCGAGTACCATATTTCACCGATTAATTATGTGATTCAGCGGCGGATGACCGAAGCGAAATTTGCCTTAACCAATACTGATTATTCACAGGCCGAAATTTCCTGGCGCGTCGGGTATGAAAATGTCGACCACTTCGCGAAGCTTTTTTTGCGCCACGTCGGCTGTTCGCCAGGCGATTATCGTAAACAGTTTAAAAACAGCCTGACAGAGCAGGCCTGCCTGTTGTCCGACGTCTGAGTATATGTGTCATCATCGGTAAGCGTTTGAATGGCCGGATACGATGCAAGTACCGTATCCGGCCTGTCGCTTACTTGTTCTGATAATCCTTCAGGATCTGCCGACCTGCGACATAAATCATGATCTCATCCGTCCCGCCGCCAATCCGTTCACAACGGACATCGCGCCAGAATCGGGAGACACGCGCTTCGTCGGTATAACCCAGCCCGCCCATAATCTGAATTGCATCGTCAATCACTTCCATCGCGGTGCGGGCACAATACAGTTTCGCCAGCGCGGCGCTGGTACGCAGTGACTGCTCCTGATCGGCCTGCCATGCCACCTTCAGCACCATATTGCGCATGTTGTCGACTTTGATTGCCATCAGCGCCAGCTTTTCCTGGATCATCTGGTTGTGTCCAATCGGTTTGCCAAACGCAATGCGCTGGTTGGCATAACGTGCGGCATCCTCAAAGGCGCATTCGGCGAAGCCGGTACTGCGCGCAGCGTTGATCAGACGTTCCATCTCAAAGTTATACATCACGTTGAGAAAGCCCATGCCTTCTTCGCCCACCATGTCGCTTTCATCCACCTCAACGTTGTCGAGATAGACTTCGCAAGTGCTGAGCATATGCCAGCCGATTTTGTGCAGCGGATTGATTTTGATCCCAGGCTTGTTGGACTCCACCCACCAGAGGGTAAAGGCTTTCTTCGGATCTTTTGGCTCGGGATCGCGCGCCAGCACCAGCATGTATGGGTACTCTTTGGCGCCGGTAATAAACGTTTTCTGGCCGTTCAGGTACACCTTGCCGTCTTTGCGCGTGTAGCTGGTGGTGGCGCTGTTGTTGTCAGAACCCGCACCTGGCTCGGTTAACGCCAGGGCATAGGCCGGATCGCCGGTCTCCAGCGTGCTTTCCGCCGTTTTCCGCAGTTGTTCTGGCGAGCCGAAACGGCGCATGCTGTGAATACACTGCCCGTTGGTGATCAGAAAGGCCGGGGCGCCGCATTTTGACACTTCCATCAGGGCCAGCATTTGGGTGACATAGTCTGCCGGAATACCGCCGAACTCTTCCGGTACGCCCAGCATGGAAATCCCGTTATCCGCCAGCGCACGCATAAACTCTCTGGGGTAGGTCGCCGTCTGGTCGCAGGTGCGGAAATACTCTTCCGGAAAATTGCTGGTGATCAGTTCCCGGATACTGGCAAGCAGCAGCTCTTGCTCTTCGGTTAAAGAAAAGTCCATCATCATACTCCTTTTAATTCGCCGCTTCCGGCAGTTCAAAACCCATGGTGGCGTCGATAAATAATCTTTCATCCATCAGTTTCAGGTCTGGTGAAATAACCGGTGCGAAATCCATTTTCGCCAGAATATCGCGCTCCAGATCCACTCCAGGGGCAATTTCAATAAGATGCAGACCGTCCTCTTTTAGCGTAAATACCGCGCGTTCGGTGATGTAGCGCACGTCCAGACCGCGCTCGAGGGCGATTTTTCCGCTAAAGGTGATTTCCGGCAGTTCGCTGATGAATTTATTCACCCGGCCTTCCTGGACGATGGTTAATTTACCGTCGGCCACTTCTGTTTTCAGACTGCCAGCGGTTAGCGTGCCGCAGAAAACAATTTTCTTTGAGGTCGCGCTGATATCGATAAAGCCGCCAGTTCCCATGATTTTGCCGTTAAATTTGTGCACCCCGACGTTGCCGTGGCGGTCAACTTCCGCAAAGCTCAGATAGCAGACGTCCAGCCCACCGCCATGGTAGAAGTCAAACTGTGAAGTCATATCAAGAATGGCGCGAGTGTTGACGTTTGCGCCAAAAGCGACACCCTGGGAGGTGATCCCACCCACGGGGCCGGTTTCAACGGTCAGTACAAAGTCATCTGCACAGCCTTCCTCACGGGCCACCAGTCCAATGCCATCCGCGATGCCGACGCCAACGTTACCGACCGCACCTTTACGCATTTCAAACAAGGCGCGACGGGCAACCAGTTTGCGTTGGTTGAGGGGCAGGGAGAGCTGGGTGCTGTCGTCGAGGGTGAAATCGCCCGAGATAAACCGGTTCACCGGCGCGCCGCCGTACAGTTGCGTCTGGTCTGGGTCGACCACCACGATATCCACCAGATAGCCGGGGATACGTACGGATTTAGGATGCAGCGTGGCTTTCTTGACCATTTTCTGCACCTGCATCATCACGATGCCACCGTGGTTGTGCACCGCCTGAGCCAGCACCAGCGCGTCGAGGTACATCACCTCATCTTCAAACGAGGCATAGCCTTCGCTGTCGCAGGTGGTGGCGCGGATAAACGCGACGGTAGGCGCAATCGCTTTGTAGTAGAGATATTCTTTGTTATCAATCTCCACCAGCTTGATAAGGTCTTCTTTGGTGACCTCATTGAGCTTGCCCCCCTGTTGGCGCGGGTCGACGAAGGTGCCAATCCCGATATCGCTGAGGATCCCCGGCTGGTGGGCGGCAGACGCACGCAGAGCCTGAGTCAGCACCCCTTGTGGATAGTTATAGGCGACAATCTTATTTTGTTCCGCTAAATCCGAAATACGCGGCGACTGCCCCCAGTGCCCACACAGAGCCCATTTCACCAGGCCTTCCTGAGCCAGCGGGCTGATTCCGCGATCGGCGCGATCGCCCAGACCCGTCGGACTGATAATCGATAAATTCCGTGGCGTTTGCGTTTGCTTATATTTATCGGCTAAAGCGGTAATTAAGGTGGTGGCTTCCAGAATACCGCCGCCTGCGCCTAATATACACAGTACATCTTCATCTTTAATATAATTTACCGCGTCCTGGGCCGAGAGCACAGGCACGCGACCATTAACGCGTGGTGGTCTTTCAGGTTTCATATAAACTCCTGGATACCCGGCAGAAGCCCTACGCCGCTGTGTTCAGGCGCAGGCCTCCGCTGAATATTCATGTGGAATATTCACTGTGGAATAAAATATATATTTAATGGCGGGAGAGAATCTGTCCCGCCTTTATTTCGTTAATTACGCCTGATGTAATATCGTTAATACCGTACGCAGATCGCTAACGGATATTTGTCCCGGTGCCGAAGCCTTTTTAACCGCGCCAAAGGTCGCCGCGGAGCCGAAGACTTCACCGGCCAGGCGCGAAATCACACCGGTTTTCGACATCGACATGGTGATCACCGGACGGTCAGCGTACTGTTCCTGCATTTTCAGCGTAGCGGAAAGCAGCGTCAGAACATCTCTGTGGTTCTGCGGCATCAGGGCGATCTTCGGAATATCGGCACCCAGTTCCTGCATTTTGCGCAGCCGTGCAACGATCTCTTCTTCTGCTGGCGTCTTGTGGAAATCATGGTTGGACATGATCACGCTGACGTTTTTGCTGTGCGCGTAGTCTACCGTCGCCTTGACCAGCTCATCACCGGTAAACAGTTCGAGATCGATCATATCCACCAGGCCGCTATCGACCGCCGCGCGATTCAGCGCGAGATAGGCGTCGGTTGAAATGGCCTGTTCACCCCCTTCCTTCGCACTACGGAACGTAAACAGCAGGGGAGTCTGGGGCAGTTCAGTGCGGATTGCGCGGACAGCCTCCAGGACGGCATCGGCAGAGGCGACATCGGCGAAATGGTCAACGCGCCATTCCAGAATGTCGAAATCCGCGTCGCGATAGGCCTGCGCTTCTGCGCGGACGCTGGCGATATCTTTGCCCATCAGCGAGACGATTATTTTTGGAGCCCCTTCGCCAATCACGAGGTTTTTTACGGTTACGGTTTTCATTTAATACCTTTTATCAGTCTTAGTTCCTGGCCGTCAGGCCGCAAACCCCATCACCTGTTTTACGTATTCCAGCGGAAAATCTTTGCCGGTCCACAGTTTGAACTGTTCAGCGCCTTGCCACAACAACATGCCGTAACCATCGATTGTTTTGCAACCGGCCTGTTGCGCTTGTTGCAATAACTTCGTCATATGCGGGTTGTAAACGCATTCGGTAACCAGCAGTTCCGGACGTAGCAGGCTCACGTCACTGACAATCGATTCATTTTCCAGCGGCTTCATGCCGACTTTAGTGCCATTGGTCAGGATATCCGCTGTCGCCAGCGCGTCAGCGAAGGCCTGCTGGTCAGCAAGGTCTGTCACCGTCACCACGCAGTCGGTGTTTTCATTCACCCGCTTAGCGAAGTCCAGCGCTTTCTGGAAAAATTCATCATTGCGGTTAAAGAGTTTAATCGCTTTGATCCCCTCAATGGCTGCCTGCGCACCAATGGCCGTGGAGGCGCCACCCGCACCCAGTAATACCATGGTTTTACCCTTGATATCGAAACCACTCTCTTTGATTGCGCGAATGTGACCGGTGCCGTCGGTATTGTAACCACGCAGGTAGCCGTCATCATTGACGATGGTATTAATCGCGCCAACCAGTTTCGCCGCCGGGGTCAGTTCATCAACAAATTCACAGGCCAGCTGTTTATTGGGCATCGATACGCCGGTCCCACGCATTTTTAACGCTTTCAGCCCCTCGATAGCGCCAGCGAAGGTGCTGTTGTCGACCTCAAAGGCCATATAGGTAAACGGCAATCCGGCTTTCTCCAGCGCCTTATTTTGCATTTCAGGCGACAAACTGTGTCTGATGGGATAAGCCATTAAGCCGATCAGTTCATATTTCGCGGTTACATCCATAACATGACTCCTTAAATTGTCGCTTAACTTTTTGTTGAGAAATAACGTTCGCCCAGACGGATATCGTTTTGTGGAATATTAAAGACCCGGTAATAGCGAACAAAAACGATAATGCCGGTGATAAAGGCCAGCAGGGCAAAAGCGAAATCCAGTAAAATGATGTATTGCAGGCCGATGGTGGAGAGGTAACCGGTAATCAGCGGAATAACAAAATTCGCGAGGCCGCCCATCATCATATAAACGCTGGTGACTTTGGCTTTGCTCTTCGGAAAGAATTCCGACATCACCGACACGCCCAGTTGTAAAATCCCGCCCGCGGCAGAGAAGCCAATCACAAACGCGCCCGCGTTACACACCAGCGGTGACGGCCAGAGATAAATGACGGCCGCGGTAACGGTGGCCAGTCCGGCATTAAAGACGTTAGCCCAGATGGGGCGAACCATTTTTTTCAGCAGTGCGGCAAAGATAAAGACGCAGACCAGCGAACCCAGGCTGTAATACGTGATGGTTTTCAGCGCATCCGCTTCTTCCATTCCGGCGAAGGCCATGGCGTATTTCGGCATCCAGACCACGATAACGTAAAAGGTGGAAAACGCCGCCACGCCAAACATGACGGAAGCCACTCCTTCCAGCCAGACCAGCGGTTTGCTGTTCATCTGCGGTAACTCTTTAGCGACGCTGGCATCCACCAACTGGCCGGGGAACTGACTGCACAGTAACATCAGGGTGATCAGTACAAACAGAATGCCAGGAATGATCACGCCATAGCCGTACCAGATGTTGTTGAGCAGCATATAGCCGACCAGCATCGGATAGAGCATCTGTCCGAAGGAGACCATTGCTTTGACGAGGATCACCGCGGAACCTGACGCTTTCGGAAAACATTCCATCAGCGCCGGGTAGCCTCCGGTATCAAGCGCTGAGTTGGCCACGCCAACGCAGACGGCGAGGACAAAGGCCACCATCAGGTTAGGACTGGCAGGGATGCCGAAGAAAAAGAGAATATATAACGCGGCACCCAACAAAATGATCGCCCGACGACCGAATTTATCCGACAGGACGCCAAAAAACAGAATACTCACCAGTCGACCAAGTCCGATGCCGGAAATTAAATAGGCGATCCCTGCGCTGTCGGTAGAAAACTTCGCGGCGAGTGAGGTCATATTTTGCGCCAGCGTAATGACGCTAATACCGTGGAGAAAATAGCTAAGATAAATACAGATGACCGCCAGGAAAAATGGCGTGCTGAAAGCCTTATTCTGTGACATTTTTTCAAAGCTCCTTGCCGGTTAATTTAATTCTGCTTTCGCCAGCGTTTTTATATCCGGCGATTTTTTATTAATATACGATGGTGAAACGACATGAACTACATAACATGACGTTTTCGTTACCAGGTATATTGCAGACGAAAGTGTGAAAACCCACGTATCCTGCGACGTTTAATTGTTAATAACGGCGTTAAACAAACTATATTGCAGTCAGTGATAAGAATATTGCATTCGGCGGATTCAGCCTTATTCCGCCACCGGTGACATCATCAATTGACGTTTCGTTTCGAGACGACTGCGGTAGCCAATAAATAGCGCCAACAAGAACCCCACGGCGGCAATACCGGTATCGAACCACATAATATCGGCGATGCTCCTTTGTGAGAGATGGGCCGTGACCAGCGGGATCGTAAAGGTAGCAATGCTGCCCGCACTGTAATAAATGCCGGTGGCTTTCCCTTTGGCATGCGGAAAGCGGGCGGCCATCAGGGTCAGACCGATTTGCACTACGCCCCCGGCTGATGAAAAGCCGATCACAAAGGCAAAGACGATCACGACATACATCGTGGGATGCAGGCACACCGTCAATAGCGCGACAAACGAAACAAAAGTGTACAGCATCAGCAAGGTGGTTGAACGCACCGTTTTGCGCACCAGCGGGGCGGTAATCAAAACGCAAAGCAGCGAACCGCAGGTGTAGATACTCAGCAGTTTGATCGACAGGGTATACGACATCCCGGCGACAAACTGACCATACTGCGCCAGCCACTGGCTGATGAGATAAAACGTCGCCATCGAGATGTAGCCGTACAGCGTATAGCTGGCAAGGTCGATAAATGCGCAGCGATGTCTTTCAGCCGGGCGCTGGTGCGGTTCGTGTGTCGGTGTGACCGGCGCGAGGCGGCGTCCAGGATGCGGTGGAAAGGCGCAGCGCAGTAAAAACAGACCGTTAACCAGCATGATGGCGGCGGCAACGATAAATGACCAGCCAAACCACAGTTCTGCCCAGACGAGCAGACTGATGATGATGGGCAGTAAAAACTGTCCGCCGGAGACAAACGCCTTAATCAGAATGTTGGCGGTGCTCGGCGAAGAGGGAAAGGCCTCCATCAGGCTGGGATAGGTCCCGGCGTCCAGGAAACTGTTCGCCATGCCCGCGAGGACGCCGAACACATAAGCGATGATGATATTATGGGTCGTCAGAATACCGAAAAAGAACGTCACATAACAAAGCATCCCCAGAATGATGAAGGGGCGGCGGCCAAACCGATCGGATAATAATCCGGCGCAAAACAGCACGCTTAAGCGCCCGATGCCTAATGAGGAGATCACGACTGACACCCCAGCGGCATTGGTCTGCCACTGTTGTTCGAGCGATGCCATGTTGAGACTCATCAGGATGACTCCCATACCGTGCACCAGGTAATTGAGATACAGCCCCATCGCAGTGGGGAAATAGTGATTTTTCATGATGCCTGCTCAGCGAAATGGCTAATGATTTTCCCTGGTACGGGGTAAATACCCCTGCATTAAAAGTACAATGGGTCTCTATATTTGAAGTTTCTTAGTATGAATCGCCAGTGGCAGGAAATATGTGGTCTAACACAATCGTTCCAGGTCGTGGGCATAGAGTTCGGCAGCAACGGATTGATAAATCTTCCAGTCAAGAAAACTGCCATCACGATAGACCGACTGAAAATCGGTTAAATCAGAAAAGAAACGCATGGTATTATTACCAATGCGATTGTTTATCTTCTCTATAATAGCATTAATACGTAATTTTCTTTTTCTACACATTTCCAGCAGCGTTTCAACAATGGCGGGAGGGAGTTCACATTCGCCATTTTCCCACCGCTGCCAGTCGGCGGCATTATAATCTGGCGCAATCCACGATACGCACTCTTCAATGGTCATTGCAAAAACATGACGTAATGCCTGTAGCTCATAAGCGTTCATCATTGAATGACCTCATATTAAAAAACAGTAAAGCATAAATAACATTATCAGGCTGATTTCGGCGTGAAGAGAGTCGCAGTATCTTGTGCAATATTATTTGTTATCGGCATGTGAAAAGGGGAATTCCCATGAAAAAAAGAGGGATAAAGGCAGAGGGAAGGATTATTTTGCGGTGAGACAGCCGCCATGTCAGGATAAAAAAAAGCCCATCGTGGGAGATGGGCAAAGACTACACACAGCAATTCGTTGTTTCACTCAGGGGATTTCCATACTTATAAATCAATGTCTTGATCTATAACCGTGAGCTAATAATAGGGTATGGGGTGTTTTAGCGTCGATCAGATTCGTCTCAATAGTTTAAAGACTGTAAAGAATTTGCGATACAAATCAGGGACAACGAAGCGGGAACAGGAAAGACAGAGGCATCGCGCTACACTATTGATTAGCTGTGCTAAACATTCAGGCGACCGCAGTCGCCTGCTATCGTGCTATTTTTTAAGGTTTTCGATTTCACCCAGTTCTTCGAGGATCTCTTCAGGTTCGCTGGTCGGCACAGGCGCTTCGTTAACCCAGGCCGAGAACAGTCGCCATGAAACGGCCAGCAGTACCGGACCGATAAACAGCCCAATCATGCCAAACGCAATCAGGCCGCCAATGACGCCGGAGAGGATCAGGATCAGCGGCAAGTCCGCGCCCATACGAATCAGCATCGGGCGAATGACGTTATCCAGTGTGCCCACCACGCAACTCCAGGCCAGCAGCACGCTGCCCCAGGTCGTATCGCCACTCCAGTAAAGCCAGATAATGGCCGGAATCAATACCGGTAACGGCCCCAGTTGAACCAGACAGGAGAGGATCATCACCACGGAGAGCAGTGTGGCATAGGGTACGCCGGACACGGCCAGACCGATGCCGCCCAGCACCGCCTGCACCAGGGCAGTGACAACCACGCCCAGCGCCACCGCGCGGATCGCCTGGGCGGCCAGCAGCATCGCTGCGTCTCCGCGTTTTGCCGCCAGACGGTAGGCAAAATGACGAATACCCAACGCCACCGTCTCTCCACGCCAGTACAGCAGGGCGCTGAATAACAGCATCAGGCTGCAGTGCATCATAAAACGACCGATGTGAGCGGCCTGACCGACAAACCAGGTTGTTGTGGTACCGATGTACGGGCGAACCTTCGCCATAATCGCCGTACCGCCCATATCCAGCAGGTTATGCCAGCCGGCATACAGTTTGGCGCCAACCAGCGGAATGCTGTTCAACCAGGCCAGGTCCGGCAACGTCATATCCCCGCTCGTGACGGCGTGGATCAGCGGTCCGCTGCCGTCAACGATACTGTTGACCAGCAGGGCAATCGGGATCACAAACAGCAGTACTAATAAAAGTGTCATCACCAGAACCGCCAGCGAACGGCGGCCCCAGAGTAATTTTTGCAGGCGCAGTAGAACGGGCCAGGTCGCAATGACGATCGTCCCGGCCCAGGCAAAGCCCAGAATAAAAGGTTGAACAATCCAGAGACACGCCACAATCATGATGGCTAAAAACAGCACCGACAGCAGCACTTGTGCGATATCCCTGGGCTGACGAATATTGACCATAAACTCTTTTCACCTATGTAGTGCGTCAGATCGTTGACGCGACGCGACCGCTCGAAACACGTCTCATAATGATGAGCAATTTCAGCGGTTTTTGACAGGCGGATTCTGCCAGTATTTCTGTTGGGTGTATTAGAAAAAAATGTGATACAACAATAAGCAAACGATTAACTCCCACAACACACAGACCGCAGGAAAGGGTCACGATAATGATTCCACAAATTTCTCAGGCACCCGGCGTCGTTCAGCTGGTGCTCAATTTTTTGCAAGAGCTGGAGCAACAAGGATTTACCGGCGATACGGCAACCAGTTATGCCGATCGTCTGACAATGTCGACAGATAATAGTATCTATCAACTTCTCCCCGATGCCGTGGTTTTCCCTCGTTCAACGGCTGATGTGGCGCTCATTGCCCGCCTGGCTGCGCTGCCACGCTTTGCCTCGCTGATTTTCACACCGCGCGGCGGCGGTACCGGCACGAACGGACAGGCGCTCAATCAGGGCATCATTGTCGATATGTCCCGCTATATGAGCCGCATCATCGAAATCAACCCGGAAGAGGGCTGGGTGCGGGTGGAAGCGGGGGTGATCAAGGATCAACTGAACCAGTTTCTGAAGCCATACGGCTATTTTTTCGCCCCGGAATTGTCCACCAGTAACCGGGCAACGCTGGGCGGGATGATTAATACCGACGCCTCCGGACAGGGTTCTCTGGTCTATGGGAAAACATCCGATCACGTGCTGGGGGTGCGGGCCGTGCTGCTGGGCGGCGATATTCTCGACACGCAGCCGCTGCCGATCGCACTGGCGGAAACGCTCGGTCAGAGCAACACCACGATTGGCCGTATCTATCGCACTGTGTTTGAACGCTGCCGCGATAACCGTCAGTTAATTATTGATAAATTTCCCAAACTGAACCGCTTCCTGACGGGCTACGATTTGCGTCACGTGTTTAACGATGACATGAGCGAATTCGATCTGACCCGAATTCTCACCGGCTCGGAAGGGACGCTGGCGTTCATTACGGAAGCGCGACTGGACATTACGCCGCTGCCGAAAGTGCGTCGACTGGTGAACGTGAAATACGACTCTTTTGACTCCGCGCTGCGCAATGCGCCGTTTATGGTGGACGCGCGCGCGCTGTCGGTGGAGACGGTTGATTCAAAAGTGCTGAACCTGGCGCGTGAAGACATCGTCTGGCATTCAGTGAGCGAATTGATTACCGATGTCCCGGACAAAGAAATGCTCGGCCTGAACATTGTCGAATTCGCCGGGGATGATGAAACGGTTATCGACGCGCAGGTGGCTTCCCTGTGCGAGCGGCTTGACGAACTGATTGCCCGCGAAGAGGCGGGCGTGATTGGCTGGCAGCTATGCACTGAACTGGCGGGCGTTGAGCGTATCTATGCCATGCGTAAAAAAGCGGTAGGCCTGCTGGGTAATGCGAAAGGGGCGGCAAAACCGATTCCCTTTGCCGAGGACACCTGTGTGCCGCCGGAACATCTTGCTGATTACATCGCGGAGTTCCGCGCGTTGCTTGATGGTCACGGTCTGAGCTACGGCATGTTCGGTCACGTTGACGCCGGGGTGCTGCATGTGCGTCCTGCGCTGGATATGTGCGATCCACAGCAGGAGGTGCTGATGAAGCAAATCTCCGATGAAGTGGTGGCGCTGACGGCAAAATATGGCGGTCTGCTGTGGGGGGAACACGGCAAAGGTTTCCGCGCTGAGTACAGCCCGGCGTTTTTCGGTGATGAACTTTTCGCGGAATTGCGGAAGATTAAAGCGGCGTTCGATCCGCAAAACCGGCTGAATCCGGGGAAAATATGTCCGCCTGAAGGCATTGACGCACCCATGATGAAAGTCGACGCGGTCAAACGCGGCACCTGGGACCGGCAAATTCCGCTGGCCGTGCGCCAGACCTGGCGCGGCGCGCTGGAATGTAACGGCAACGGTTTGTGCTTTAATTTCGATGCGAAGAGCCCGATGTGCCCATCGATGAAAATCAGCCTCAATCGTATCCACTCACCCAAAGGGCGTGCGACGCTGGTGCGCGAATGGTTACGTTTGTTGGCGGATCGCGGTGTCGATCCGGTGCGACTGGAAAATGCGCTGGCAAGTAAACGACCCAGCCTGCGTTCTCTGATCGCGCGTACTCGTAACACCTGGCACGCCAACAAGGGCGAGTATGATTTCTCGCATGAAGTAAAAGAGGCGATGTCCGGCTGTCTGGCCTGTAAGGCGTGCTCGACGCAGTGTCCGATCAAAATCGATGTGCCGGAATTCCGTTCGCGTTTCCTGCAACTTTACCATACCCGCTACCTGCGTCCGCTGCGTGACCATCTGGTGGCGACGGTTGAAACCTATGCGCCGTTGATGGCCCGGGCGCCGAAAACCTTTAACTTCTTTATTAATCAGCCGCTGGTGCGCAAGCTGTCCGCAAAGCATATCGGCATGGTCGATCTGCCATTGCTCTCGACGCCGTCGCTGCAACAACAGATGGTCGGGCATCGATCGGCGAACATGACGCTGGAACAGCTTGAAGCGCTGTCGGCTGCGCAGAAAGCCAATACGGTGCTGGTGGTGCAGGACCCGTTCACCAGCTATTACGATGCGCAGGTGGTGGCTGATTTCGTCCGTTTGATTGAGAAGCTGGGGATGCAGCCGGTTCTGTTGCCGTTCTCGCCAAACGGTAAAGCGCAGCACATTAAAGGATTCCTGACCCGCTTTGCGAAGACCGCCAAAAAGACCTCTGAGTTTTTGAACCGCGTGGCAAAACTGGGGATGCCGATGGTCGGCGTTGATCCGGCGCTGGTGCTCTGTTATCGCGATGAGTACAAGCTGGCGTTAGGCGACGCGCGCGGCGATTTCCACGTCCAGCTCGCCAATGAGTGGCTGGCAACCGCGCTGGCTTCGCAGGAACCGCGCGAGGTTAGCGGCGAATCCTGGTATTTCTTTGGCCATTGTACCGAAGTGACCGCGCTGCCCGGCGCGCCCGCGCAATGGGCGTCGATCTTTGCCCGCGTTGGCGCGAAGCTGGAAAACGTGAGCGTGGGCTGTTGCGGCATGGCCGGTACTTACGGTCATGAGGCGAAGAACCATGCGAGTTCGCTGGGCATTTATGAACTGTCATGGCATCAGGCGATGGAACGGCTACCGCGTAGCCGTTGCCTTGCAACGGGATATTCCTGTCGCAGCCAGGTGAAACGGGTTGAAGGCACGGGCGTGCGTCATCCTGTACAGGCATTACTGGAGATTATTGGATGATCTGGAAACGTGAAGTGACCCTCGACGCCCTCAATGCGATGGGTGAAGGCAATATGGTCGGCCTGCTGGATATTCGCTTTGAGCATATCGGCGACGATACGCTTGAAGCGTCAATGCCCGTCGACGGACGCACGAAGCAGCCGTTCGGTCTGCTGCACGGCGGCGCTTCTGTCGTGCTGGCAGAAAGCATCGGCTCGGTTGCCGGTTATCTGTGCACCCAGGGCGAGCAGAAAGTGGTGGGGCTGGAAGTTAACGCTAACCATGTTCGCTCAGCGCGGGAAGGGCGAGTGAAGGGGATCTGTAAGGCGATTCATACCGGCGCCCGTCATCAGGTCTGGCAGATTGACATCTATGATGAGCAGCAGCGACTGTGCTGTACTTCGCGGCTGACCACGGCAGTTGTGTGACGTTGTCACCAAAAAAGTGTGATCAGTATTGCTTTTGGTCATAATCTGCACAGCGAAAGGTGATATACTGTGCAGGTTTTGACCATAAGCGAGGATGATATGACTAGCCAACTAGACCCGGCCCAACTGGCAATTGAGTTTTTACGTCGTGATAAAACAGAGCTTTCTCCAGCCCAGTATCTCAAAAGACTGAAACAACTTGAGCTGGAATTTGCCGATTTACTGACGCTCTCTTCCACTGAATTAAAAGAAGAGATCTACTTTGCCTGGCGCCTTGGCGTTCATTGATTCAGCGATCGTTAACGTAAAAAGAACCCGACATGCGCGTCGGGTTTTTTTGTTCCTCACTGGCGGTATTACCACGCCATCTCGCCCGAATTCACTTTCGCGCTCAATTCCAGCGAACTTTCCTCTGCCAGTCCCGGCCACGCCGCTTTCATCGTTTTAATGACCCAGGGCGAACCTTGCTTCGCCGCCAGCGCCTGTTCGAACGATTGCAGATAATCCTGCGTGAAGCGGATGGCCCGATCGCCTTCAGGGCACTCACCAAGGTAATGACCCGGAATAACCTGTGCAGGCTTTAGACTATCCATTTCAGTCAGAACATGACGCCATGATGCGCGTTGCGCTGGTGTCTGGGTGTCAGCGGTCCAGACGTGAATGCCTGACGCCACGCCCGTGCCGCCGAGAATGGTCCGGTTCGCTGGCACCCAAACATAGGCCGCGTAATCACTGGGATGACGCAGTTCCAGCGTTTCACCATCGATGCGAAAACGCGTTTCTGTGGTTGCCTGCGGGACGGTCAGCGCCGTTGGCGCCCCCTCTTTCATCTGGGGTCCCCAGTACTGCAACTTAGCCTCTTTGGTGGCGCGAATATGCTCAACAACCTGTGGCGTGGCCAGTACCTTCGCGTCAGGAAAGGCTTTCACAATCGGCTGCAGGCCGAAATAGAAATCCGGATCGCCGGAGGTAATCACGATGGCCTTCAGCGTCTTGCCACGGGATTTAATCATCTCCACCAGCTTTTCACCGTCTTCAGTGCTGAACTGCGCATCAAACAATATCGCTTCCGTCGGACCGGATACTAACGTTGAGGAGACAGGGAAAATGGCGTTCTCCTGCGGGTTATAGACGTCAAGTTGCAGCGGCGCGGCAAACAGGGGGGAGGCGACAGCAGGCAACAGCAGGGCCAGCAGTTTACTTTTCATGAGGAATAGCCTTATGCAGATGAAATGGTCTTGTGTGTGGTCTGTATTTTAAGGGAATTGAGATCTGTTAGAATTCCCGTATCAGAACATGCTGAGTTTCATAAAACGATCGGATGGGTGGCGATGGACAGAGTGATGGCGGCGACGGTATTCAATCATATCTGCGATTTAGGCAGTCTGAGTGCGGCGGCGCGGGCACTGGGTCTCTCCCGGCCGATGGTGAGCCGCTATCTTGATGAGATGGAGAAATGGGCCGGGGCGCGGCTGATTCATCGCACCTCGCGCAGGCTGACAATTACCCTCGCCGGGGAGGAGGCGCTGGTGAAGACGCGAACGCTGGCGCAGCTCTCACAAGCGATTGGCGCGGCGTCGGCGGCAGACATTCCCAGCGGAACGCTACGCGTCGCCTGCGCGCACTTTACGGCAATGCATATTCTCGCCCCGATGCTGCCGGGATTTTTAGCGCGTTATCCCGAACTGCGCATTGAAGTTGAGATAAACAATCAGCCAGTCAGTCTGGTCGGTGAACGTATTGATGTCGCCATTCGCATTACCGATAACCCGGAGCCTGGCGCGATTGCCCGCCGGCTTGGCGATTGCGAATCGGTTCTCTGCGCATCAGAGGCGTATTTGCGTCAGCACGGCACCCCACAGACGCTGGAGGATCTCACTCAGCATAACTGTCTGTATTACAGTGGGTTTGCAGGAAAATCGTGGCACTTTCTCAACGAGCAGGGCGAGGCGGTCTCGGTGGCGATCAAGGGGAATTTGAGTGCCGGGATCTCGTCTTTACTTTGTGAATCTGCGCTGGCAGGCATGGGGATAGCGCTGGTGCCGGAAAAGGAAGCGCGTGACGGACTGGCTCAGGGACGACTGGTTCGCCTGCTACCAACCTTGCAACCCCGACGCCTTGCCGTGTACGGCCTGTATCTTTCCCGTGAACATCAGCCCGCCGGGCTTCGGTTGTTTCTGGAGGCGATCCAGACCGCCATGCCGTAAAATCCATGAATTGATCTGACGTATAAAACAGCAGATAGCAATTTGTGTTAAAAATGACCTTTGCCGATATGAGACTATTCTTATCGCCCCTTCAAGAGCTAAGCCATCATGAGTGCCGGAGATAAGCGCCGGATGGGGCCGGAACCCTTAGGGCTGTTACTGACAACCTTAAGGGTTTTGTTTTTCTGTGCTTTCACGCTTCTCACGTCATTCCTATCCCTGAAATAGTCATTTTCTATACATCTTTACTGTTTTGACCAGTCCGGTCGATGACAGACGCTAAAGTCATTATTAATCAGTAAATTGAACAAATTCATCCATTCCTTTTAACCCACGTGGCAGGGTCTATGCTTAATAAAAGCGGTCAAAACAGGTGAAACACCGTAATGCCCCTGCTGTTGAGGGGTTGAAGTGAGAATCGTTATCACTAACATGGTGTTATAGCCTGATGGCTCACTATGCGAGGTAACCCTATGGAATTGCATTCAGGAACATTTAATCCGGACGATTTTGCCTGGCGCGGATTGACGCTAACCCCGGCGGCAGCGGCCCATATTCGCGAACTGGTCGCAAAGCAGCCGGGCATGCTGGGCGTGCGCCTGGGCGTTAAACAGACGGGATGCGCGGGTTTTGGCTATGTGCTGGATACCGTCAGCGATCCGGAAAAAGACGATCTGCTGTTTGAGGTTGAAGGCGCGAAGCTCTATGTCCCGTTACAGGCGATGCCGTTTATCGACGGCACGGAAGTGGATTACGTCCGTGAAGGATTAAACCAGTTATTCAAATTTCATAACCCGAAAGCCCAGAACGAATGCGGCTGTGGCGAAAGCTTTGGGGTATAGGCGGTACTATGTCTCGTAATACTGAAGCAACTGACGATGTCAAAACCTGGACCGGCGGCCCCCTGAATTATAAAGAGGGTTTCTTTACCCAACTGCAAACAGACGAGCTGGCGAAAGGGATCAACGAAGAGGTGGTGCGCGCCATTTCGGCCAAACGTAATGAACCGGAATGGATGCTGGAGTTTCGCCTGAATGCGTACAGAGCGTGGGTCGACATGCCGGAGCCGCACTGGCTGAAGGCGCACTACGAGAAACTGAATTATCAGGATTACAGCTACTATTCCGCGCCGTCGTGCGGGAATTGCGATGAGACCTGCGCCTCTGAGCCGGGGGCGGTCCAGCAAACCGGGGCAAACGCCTTTCTCAGCAAAGAAGTTGAGGCTGCGTTTGAACAACTTGGCGTACCGGTACGCGAAGGCCGTGAAGTCGCGGTGGATGCCATTTTTGACTCCGTCTCTGTTGCCACCACTTATCGTGAAAAACTGGCGGAGCAGGGGATCATTTTCTGCTCCTTTGGTGAGGCGATACACGATCATCCCGAACTGGTGAAACAGTATCTTGGCACCGTCGTGCCCGGCAACGATAACTTCTTCGCCGCGTTGAATGCCGCAGTCGCCTCTGATGGCACCTTTATCTATGTGCCGAAAGGCGTGCGCTGTCCGATGGAGCTTTCAACCTATTTTCGCATTAACGCCGAAAAGACCGGGCAGTTTGAACGCACGATCCTGGTGGCGGATGAAGGCAGCTATGTAAGCTATATCGAAGGCTGTTCCGCACCAGTGCGCGACAGCTATCAGCTGCACGCGGCGGTCGTGGAAGTCATTATCCACAAAGACGCCGAGGTGAAATACTCCACCGTCCAGAACTGGTTCCCTGGCGATAACAACACCGGCGGCATTCTGAACTTCGTCACCAAACGCGCGTTGTGTGAGGGCGAGAACAGCAAAATGTCCTGGACCCAGTCGGAAACGGGGTCAGCCATCACCTGGAAATACCCCAGCTGTATTCTGCGCGGCGACAACTCGATCGGCGAATTTTATTCGGTGGCGTTAACCAGCGGTCATCAGCAGGCGGACACCGGTACCAAGATGATCCACATCGGCAAGAACACCCGCTCGACCATTATTTCGAAGGGGATTTCCGCCGGACACAGCCAGAACAGCTACCGCGGACTGGTCAAAATTATGCCGACCGCCACCAATGCCCGTAACTTTACCCAGTGCGACTCGATGCTGATTGGCGCCGACTGCGGAGCGCATACCTTCCCGTATGTTGAATGCCGCAACAACAGCGCGCAGCTGGAGCACGAAGCGACCACCTCACGGATTGGTGAAGATCAGCTGTTCTATTGTCTGCAGCGCGGTATCAGCGAAGAAGATGCGATCTCAATGATCGTCAACGGGTTCTGTAAAGACGTGTTCTCCGAGTTGCCGCTGGAGTTTGCCGTCGAAGCACAAAAACTTTTAGCCATTAGCCTTGAACACAGCGTCGGTTAAGGAAGAAACATGTTAACGATTAAAGATTTACAGGTCAGTGTGGAAGAAAAAGCCATCCTGCGTGGGTTAAACCTTGAGGTTCGTCCGGGGGAAGTGCATGCCATTATGGGACCGAACGGCTCCGGGAAAAGTACGCTTTCTGCGACGCTGGCAGGGCGTGAAGATTACGAGGTCACCGGCGGGTCGGTGATGTTTAAAGGCAAAGACCTGCTCGACCTGGCGCCGGAAGAAAGAGCAGGCGAAGGTATCTTTATGGCCTTCCAGTATCCGGTGGAAATCCCCGGCGTCAGCAATCAGTTTTTCCTGCAAACAGCGCTCAATGCGGTGCGTACGTATCGCGGCCAGGAATCGCTTGATCGCTTCGATTTTCAGGATTTGATGGAAGAGAAAATCGCGCTGCTGAAGATGCCGGAAGATCTGCTAACCCGCTCGGTAAACGTCGGTTTTTCCGGCGGCGAGAAGAAGCGGAATGACATTCTGCAAATGGCGGTGCTTGAGCCGGAACTGTGCATTCTCGATGAATCGGACTCCGGGCTGGATATTGATGCCCTGAAAGTGGTTGCCGATGGGGTCAACTCACTGCGTGACGGTAAGCGCTCGTTCATTATTGTCACCCACTATCAGCGCATCCTTGACTATATCAAGCCGGATTTTGTCCACGTCCTGTATCAGGGACGGATTGTGAAGTCTGGCGATTTCACGCTGGTCAAACAACTGGAGGAGCAGGGATATGGCTGGCTTACCGAACAGCAGTAATGCGCTGCAACAATGGCATCACCTGTTTGAAGCACAGGGTGAGACGCGTTCTGAACAGGCACAACAGCATCTCCAGCAGGTTCTGCGTCTGGGGCTGCCAACGCGCAAACATGAGAACTGGAAATACACACCGCTGGAAGGACTCAGCAACAGCTTGTTCGTCAGTCGTTATGCCGATGTTTCCCCGGCGCAGCGCGATGCGTTAGCGCTTAACGTGGAGGCATTGCGACTGGTGTTTGTCGACGGGCAGTTCAACCCGACGCTCAGCGACAGTTGGGAGAACAGCGGTTTTGAGGTGGCGATCAACGACGAGCGCCAGACCCTGCCGGTCGCGGTACAACCGGAAGTGTTTTTGCATCTCACCGAAAGCCTGGCGCGTAGCGTGACCCATATTCGCGTTAAGCGTAACCAGCGCCCGGCAAAACCGCTGCTGTTGATGCACATCACCCAGGGCGTATCCGCAGAAGAGGTGAACACGGCGCACTATCGTCACCATCTTGAGCTGGCGGAAGGGGCGGAGGCGACGATTATCGAGCATTACGTCAGTCTGAATGATGCCCGACATTTCACCGGCGCGCGCCTGACCATGAACGTGGCGGCAAACGCGCACCTGCATCACATCAAGCTGGTATTTGAAAACCCGCTCAGCCATCACTTCGCCCATAACGACATCTTGCTGGCGGCAGACGCGTCGGCGCACAGCCACAGCTTTCTGCTCGGTGATGCGGTGTTGCGTCACAACACCAGCACACAACTGAACGGCGAGAATACGACCCTCAGGATCAACAGCCTGGCGATGCCGGTGAAAAATGAGGTCTGCGATACCCGCACATGGCTTGAGCACAACAAAGGCTATTGCAACAGTCGTCAGTTGCATAAAACCATCGTCAGCGATAAGGGGCGGGCGGTATTTAACGGGCTGATTAACGTTGCCCAACACGCGATCAAAACGGACGGGCAGATGACGAACAATAATCTGCTGCTCGGCAAGCTTGCAGAAGTGGATACCAAACCGCAGCTGGAAATTTACGCCGATGACGTGAAGTGTAGTCACGGGGCGACGGTAGGGCGTATTGACGATGAGCAGATGTTCTACCTGCGCTCGCGCGGGATTGCTCAACGGGATGCACAACAGATGATCCTTTATGCCTTTGCCGCAGAACTGACGGAAGCGCTGAGCGACGAGGCATTGAAACAACAGGTGCTGGCGCGGATCGGCCAACGTCTGCCGGGAGGCATAGCATGACATTTCCCATCGACACAGTACGTGCGGATTTTCCAGTCCTCACGCGCGAAGTGAATGGTCTGCCGCTGGCGTATCTCGACAGCGCCGCCAGCGCGCAAAAACCGGCGCAGGTGATTGACGCGGAAGCTGAGTTTTATCGTCACGGTTATGCGGCGGTGCACCGGGGGATCCACACCCTCAGCGCTCAGGCCACCGAAAAAATGGAGAATGTGCGCAAGCTGGCATCGCTGTTTATTAACGCACGCTCTGCGGAAGAGCTGGTGTTTGTGCGCGGTACAACGGAAGGCATTAACCTGGTCGCCAACAGTTGGGGGCCAGAGAACGTCCACGCGGGCGATAACATCATCATCAGTGAGATGGAGCATCATGCCAACATCGTGCCGTGGCAGATGCTGTGCGCGCGGGTGGGCGCTGAGCTGAGGGTGATCCCGCTGAACGCCGACGGCACATTGCAACAGGAGATCCTACCCACCCTGTTTGATGAGAAAACCCGGCTGCTGGCGATAACGCACGTCTCTAATGTGCTGGGTACGGAAAACCCTGTCGCCGAAATGATCGCGCTGGCGCATCAGCATGGCGCAAAGGTGCTGGTGGACGGTGCGCAGGCGGTGATGCACCACCCGGTAGACGTTCAGGCGCTGGACTGCGATTTTTACGTCTTCTCGGGTCACAAGCTGTATGGCCCGACCGGTATTGGTGTGCTCTATGTCAAAGAGGCGCTGTTGCAACAGATGCCGCCCTGGGAAGGGGGCGGGTCGATGATCGCCACCGTCAGCCTGACGCAGGGGACGACCTGGACGAAAGCGCCGTGGCGCTTCGAAGCGGGGACGCCGAATACCGGCGGGATTATCGGCTTTGGTGCCGCGCTGGAGTATGTTTCAGCGCTGGGACTGGAGGCGATTAACGAATACGAACAGAACCTGATGCACTATGCGCTGGAGCAACTGAAGGCGGTGCCGGATCTCACGCTGTACGGCCCCACTGACCGTCTGGGCGTGATTGCCTTTAATCTCGGCAAACATCACGCCTATGACGTCGGCAGTTTTCTCGACAATTACGGGATCGCCGTGCGGACCGGACACCATTGCGCGATGCCGCTGATGGCTTTTTATCAGGTGCCGGCGATGTGCCGGGCGTCGCTGGCAATGTATAACACCCATGAAGAAGTGGATCGCCTGGTGACAGGCTTGCAACGAATTCATCGCTTACTGGGGTAACAGGGAGGCACTATGGCTGCGCTGCCGGATAGAGAAAAATTGTTGCGTAATTTTCAGCGTTGCGCTAATTGGGAAGAGAAGTATCTGTACATCATTGAGCTGGGACAGCGATTGCCGGAAATATCCGCAGCGGACCGTTGTCCTGAAAATACGATTCAGGGATGTCAGAGTCAGGTCTGGATAGTGATGCGCCAGAATGCGCAAGGCGTTATTGAGCTGCAGGGCGACAGTGATGCTGCCATTGTGAAAGGGCTGATTGCGGTCGTCTTCATTCTGTATCACCAGATGACGGCTCAGGATATCGTGAATTTTGATGTGCGGCCGTGGTTTGAACAGATGGCGCTCGCGCAGCATCTCACACCGTCTCGGTCGCAGGGTCTGGAAGCGATGATTCGCGCGATCCGTACCAAAGCAGCAACGCTTAGCTAAACTCAATAGACAGCTTTCATCCTGTCAGGTAAGGCAGCCGGCTGTCTTACAGGATTATCAGCATTCTGGCCATGCCAGTGAATACAGGAGGTTGGGTATGAAACGCGCGTCTCTTATTACTCTAATGCTTATCGGCGCTTACAGCGCCATACAGGCTGCCTGGGCGGTGGATTACCCCTTACCGCCAGCAGGCAGTCGCCTTGTTGGACAGAATCAAACGTATACGGTGCAGGAAGGCGATAAAAACCTGCAGGCCATTGCCCGTCGTTTTGATACTGCCGCGATGCTTATTCTGGAGGCAAATAATACCATTGCGCCTGTGCCAAAGCCGGGCACCCTGGTAACGATCCCGTCACAGCTATTGCTGCCCGATGCGCCCCGAGAAGGCATCATCGTTAATCTGGCTGAACTGCGGCTGTACTACTATCCGCCGGGCGAAAATATCGTCCAGGTCTATCCGATCGGTATTGGTTTACAGGGACTGGAAACGCCGGTGATGGAAACCCGCGTTGGGCAGAAAATCCCGAATCCGACCTGGACGCCAACGGCAGGCATCCGTAAGCGCTCTCTGGAGCGAGGCATTACGTTGCCGCCGGTGGTCCCCGCCGGGCCGAATAACCCGCTGGGGCTCTTTGCACTTCGTCTGGCGCACGGTAATGGCGAGTATCTCATTCATGGCACCAGTCAACCAGACAGCGTGGGTCTGCGCGTCAGTTCCGGCTGTATCCGGATGAATGCCCCGGACATCAAAGCGCTGTTCTCCCAGGTTCGCACGGGAACGCCGGTGAGAGTGATTAATGAACCGGTGAAATATTCCGTGGAGCCGAGCGGACTGCGCTACGTTGAGGTCCACCGACCACTGTCGCCGGAAGAAGAACAAAACGTACAGACGATGCCGTATGTGCTGCCTGCCGGGTTCAGCCAGTTTAAGGCGACGAAAGAGGTGGATGACGCTCTGGTGGATAAAGCGTTGTATCGTCGCGCGGGTTATCCGGTGGCGGTCTCTGCCGGGCAAACGCCAACGGTTGAAGCTACACCTGCTGTTCAGTCAGCGCAAAATGGATCAGTACAGGAAGAGACGCAGACGCAGTAGTGAGAGTAGCGGGAAGGAAGAACGCGAGACAAAAAAATGGCGCACAATGTGCGCCATTTCTATTACACAGGTACTATTACTTACGGTATTTAGTAGCCTGGTTGTCCAGACGCTGGTTAGCGCGAGCTGCGTCGTCTTTAGCAGCCTGAACGTCGGAACGCATTGCGTTCACGTCGTTGCTCAGCTGGTCAACTTTAGCGTTCAGAGTCTGAACGTCAGAAGACAGCTGATCGATTTTAGCGTTGCTGGAGCAACCAGCCAGCAGAGTAGAACCCAGGATTACCGCGCCCAGTACCAGTTTAGTACGATTCATTATTAATACCCTCTAGATTGAGTTAATCTCCATGTAGCGTTACAAGTATTACACAAACTTTTTTATGTTGAGAATATTTTTTTGATGAGAAGACGCTTATTTTTGATCGTTCGCTCAAAGAAGCATCGAAATGCGCAAAAACGGCTAAAAAACCGTGTGAAAACAGGCTGCTTCCATCGGATTCGTCTTAGATAATCTGTAATTAGATAGCTCAATCCGATTTGCTTTTTTATTAATAGTGGCTATTGGAAAAATAAAAAAAGCGCCGCGAGGGCGCTTTTTAATCGAATTAATTCACTCGAGAATTATTACAGTACGTGAACAGATGCCGTGTTAGTCGTGCCGCTCGGTACCAGAGCACCAGAAACCATCACCACAACGTCACCTTTCTGAGCCAGACCGCTCTGCTGAGCAACTTCTTTACCCAGACGGTAAAAATCATCAGTAGACGCGATTTCTTTCACCAGATGCGCCACAACGCCTTTGCTCAGCACCAGCTGGCGGGCTGTGACTTCGTTGGTGGTCAGCGCCAGAATGGTGGCGTCCGGGAAGTATTTACGCACTGCGCGAGCGGATTTACCGCCCTGAGTGGCCACCACGATCAGCGGTGCTTCCAGTTTTTCCGCGGTTTCCACCGCGCCACGGCAGACGGCTTCAGTGATGCGCAATTTGCGGCTGTCATTGTTGAAGTCCAGACGGCTGGTCATCACACGGTCGGTACGCTCACAGATGGTCGCCATGATGGTGACCGCTTCCAGCGGGTATTTACCTTTTGCGGATTCGCCTGACAGCATCACCGCATCGGTGCCGTCGAGGATGGCGTTCGCCACGTCGCCCGCTTCAGCGCGAGTCGGACGCGGGTTTTTGATCATGGAATCCAGCATCTGGGTCGCAGTGATAACCACTTTACGCGCACGGATACATTTTTCGATCATCATCTTCTGCGCGAAGATCACTTCTTCAACCGGGATTTCAACGCCCAGGTCGCCACGGGCAACCATGATACCGTCAGACGCTTCGAGGATTTCGTCGAAGTTGTTCAGGCCTTCCTGGTTTTCAATTTTGGAGATGATCTGGATCTTCTCGCCGCCGTGCGCTTTCAGGTGCTCACGGATTTCAACCACGTCAGAACGCTTACGGATAAAAGAGGCCGCAACAAAGTCAACGCCTTGTTCGCAACCAAAGATCAGGTCCTGTTTGTCTTTTTCTGCCAGCGCCGGCAGGGCGATAGAAACGCCTGGCAGGTTAACGCCTTTGTTTTCGCCGAGGTCGCCGTTGTTCAGCACTTTACAGATGACTTTGTTGCCTTCGATCGCGGTGACTTCCATACCGATCAGACCATCGTCGACCAGTACGGTATTACCCACGGACAGATCGGAGGTGAAACCTTCGTAGGTCACGGCAACGATTTCGTTATTCCCCACCACGGATTTATCGGTGGTGAAGGTAAAGGTCTGACCCGCTTTCAGGGAAACGTCGTTACCGCCTTCCAGCTTGATGGTACGGATTTCCGGACCTTTCGTGTCGAGCAGGATGGCCGCTTTCTTGCCGGTTTTGCTCATCACGTTGCGCAGGTTCTGGATACGCTGACCGTGTTCTGCATAGTCACCGTGAGAGAAGTTCAGACGCATGACGTTCATGCCCGCGTCCAGCATTTTGGTTAACATCTCTTCAGATTCGGTTTTTGGACCGATGGTGCAAACAATTTTCGTCTTTTTCATGACAGTCTTAGTCTTTAAGTTGAGAAGGATATGGAAAGCCGGCTTCCGGAACGCACTGACTGGAAGCTAAACCTGTATTACGAAAGTTGTGATGCCTCGCACTAAGGATAGGTGACATCGATAGAGCGTGCAGAGGAATGTGTGCTCGTCGTTCAGCCCGACAAAAAGGGACGTTTTGTAGTCTCTGAGTATGACAGGTCAATGTGCTGAAACCATTCAAGTGACAATTGTCACGCATTATACGCTGAAACAGACACAAAAGGAAAATGGAAACGGTGTTTCAGAATACATCCAGGCAGTTACACAACAAATTGTTATTAAACAAGTCGTGTCTGCCAATTGCGCAAACGCAAAAACCAGGCTGTGTTGCGCAACCCAACTTATTCCTTCAAGTTATAACAAATGACTTTTAAATCATTTCAAATCTAAATTACCCTGATTACACTCGTTTGGACATCCATACTGCTAAATAGCTGAAAGCACTGGCAGGATAACAATAAGCAGCCGCGGATACCCAAACGACATGATTGTCCTGAAAAATATTTCGAAAGTGTTCACGCCAGGCCGGCTATCCATTACTGCGGTTGATAATGTCAATTTGACCGTGGAGCAGGGACAGATTTACGGAATTATTGGCTACAGCGGTGCCGGGAAAAGCACCCTGATTCGTCTGCTCAACGGGCTGGAAAAACCAACCACGGGCAGCGTGACCATCAACGGTCATGATATTACTGCCGCTCGCGGCGAATCGCTGCGCCAGGCGCGCCTGAAAATCAGCATGGTCTTCCAGCATTTTAATCTGCTGTGGTCGCGCACCGTGCGCGACAACATCGCCTTTTCAATGCAAATCGCCGGTGCGCCAAAAGCAAAAATTCAGGCTCGCGTGGCGGAACTGATTGAACTGGTAGGGTTGACGGGGCGCGAAAATGCCTTTCCGTCACAGCTGAGCGGCGGGCAAAAGCAGCGCGTGGGGATTGCACGCGCGCTGGCCAACAGCCCGGATGTATTGCTGTGCGATGAAGCCACGTCGGCGCTGGACCCGCAAACAACCGATCAAATTCTTGATCTGCTACTTGATATCAACCGCCGCTTCCAACTGACGATTGTGTTGATCACCCATGAAATGCACGTGGTGCGCAAAATCTGCGATCGTGTGGCAGTGATGGAGAACGGTCAGGTGGTGGAAGAAGGCGACGTCTTGAGCGTCTTCACGCATCCGCAACAGCCGATTACTCGTCAGTTTGTCCGCCAGGTGGGACAGTATGCTGATGAAGAAGCCTTTAACCCGCAACTGGCGAGCGAACTGGGCGGCACGGTAATTAAATTAACCTTTACCGGGCACAACACGCATCAGCCGATCGTTGGCGAACTGACCCTGCGCTACGGTCTGCCATTCAATATCCTGCACGGCAAAATGACCCAGACGGCGCATGGCGTGTTCGGCCAGCTGTGGCTGCACGTGGTGGCGTCGGAAGAGCAACTCAATAACATTCTGGACGACCTGCAAAAAAGCGGCATTGACGGTGAGGTGATTCAACATGGCTGAGAATCTGTTTCCCCATCTGAAATGGGATCAATTGTTTGCCGCTACTCAGGAGACGCTGTACATGACCGCGCTCTCCGGGATTGCGACCTTTGTTCTCGGTATCGTCCTCGGACTGGCGCTGTTTCTTACCGCACGCGGCGGGCTGTTCCAGAACCGTGCGCTGTACAGCGGCATTTCGCTGGTGGTGAATATTTTCCGCTCGATCCCGTTCATTATTTTGATCGTCTTACTGATCCCGTTTACCAAAGCGATTGTCGGCACCATTCTTGGCGCGAATGCCGCCTTACCGGCGCTGATTGTCGGTGCCGCGCCATTCTACGCGCGCCTGGTTGAGATCGCCCTGCGCGAAGTGGATAAGGGCGTCATTGAAGCCACACGTTCAATGGGCGCTCGTCTTGGCACCTTAATTTTTCGGGTTTTGTTACCTGAATCGTCACCCGCTCTGGTGTCCGGTATCACCGTGACGCTGATTGCGCTGGTCAGTTACAGCGCGATGGCTGGGGTGATCGGGGCAGGTGGTTTAGGGAATCTGGCTTATCTGGAAGGATTCCAGCGCAACCACAACGACGTCACGCTGGTGGCGACAGTGACCATTCTGGTTATCGTCTTCATTATCCAGTTCTGCGGCGATGTGATCACTTCTCTGTTAGATAAACGCTAATAAAATACGGAAACCATTATCATGAAAAAATCACTGACACTTCTCGCCGCAGCCACCTTAAGTGCCCTGAGCTTCGCCTCCTGGGCGGACACGCTGACCGTGGGCGCGTCTAACGTACCGCATGCCGAAATCCTCGAACAGGCCAAACCGATTCTGGCGAAACAGGGGATCGATCTGGAGATTAAACCGTTCCAGGACTACATCCTGCCGAACACCGCGCTGGCGGGCCGTGAGATTGATGCCAACTACTTCCAGCATATTCCCTATCTGAACAGCGTGCTGAAAGACCATGCCGGGGATAAGACCTACGATTTCGTCAGTGCGGGCGCGATCCACATTGAGCCTATCGGCATCTATTCGAAAAAGGTTAAATCACTGAAGGATCTGCCGGAAGGCGGCAAAATCATCATGCGTGATGCGGTGTCGGAAGAGGGGCGTATTCTGTCTATCTTCGAGAAAGAAGGCGTAATCAAACTGAAGCCGGGCGTGGACAAAGTGACCGCACGCATCAGCGACATCGTGGATAACCCGAAGAAGCTGAAGTTCCTGCCTAACGTGGAAGCCGCGCTGTTGCCGCAAATGTACAACAACGATGAAGGTGATGCGGTGGTGATTAACGCCAACTACGCTATCGACGCTGGTCTGGATCCGGTACACGACCCGATCGCGGTGGAAAGCGGTGAGAACAACCCGTATGCCAACATCATTACTGTGCATCGTGGCGACGAGAAGAAAAAGGATATCGTCGCACTGGTTGACGTCCTGCACTCAAAAGAGATTCAGGAGTGGATCCGCGCCAAATACAAAGGCGCGGTCATTCCGGTGAATAACTGATCCGTTTTTGCCGGGAGACGGCTTCGCCTTACCCGGCCTACGTTGTCCTGTAGGCCGGGTAAAACGCGCGAGCATTGCCATCCGTGCAAGTGTCAGACCCGCTCAATTCTTGCTGGCAGCCCCTGACGGACCGCGGCGCCGGACACCCAGTCCAGCCAGGTGTTACTGATTTTTCGCGTCGGATCGGCAAATCCCAGGTCATTCAGGTTAATCCCCGATTTCACTTTCGCATCAAACGGCAGCGGTTCACCGTCCAGCGTGTGTTGCGCGCCGCCCATCTCCCGATGCCCATAGCCGTGCTCGATCGCGATGACTCCAGGCATTACGCCGTGCAGCAAACTAATTTGCGCCTCAACCTGTCCACCCGGCGTGGTGATCCGCACCGTGTCGCCATGGGAAAGCCCGAAACGCTGACCGTCCTGCGGGTTCAACGCCACCAGATTGACCGGCTTAACGTGGTGCAAACGTGGGATTACCGCAGACGCACTGGCCATGGTATTGGACTTAAACGAGATAAGTTTGAGCGGCCACTGTGCCAGCGGGAACAGGTCGTCCACCGAACGTCCGTCAGAGAGTCTTGCCGGATACCACGCCGGACAGCCGCTGTAGCGCTCGCCAGTGATAGCATGACGATGAGCGGCAACCTCGGCGTTCCAGATTTGCAGCGGTTTTTCCCACGCGTTGCCGACCCGGTTTTCGGCCCGTCCGCTCTTGTCCGGTGCGAAACGCCCGCCGCGTGAGTAGATAAACGCCACCCGACGCACTTCTTCTGCCTTTAGCGTCTGCTCAATGACGGGCATAATGCGGCGGACGCCTGTGAGTTCAATATCTTCCGTTACCGCTTCGGCGACCGGGGCCTTCCCCATAAACGCGATATTGGCGGCAACGCGCAAATAGTAGTCTTCGGCACGGTTGAGCGGATAATGGTTCCCTGCGCTGTCGGATATCGCATTGTCGCCAAACCCCGGCAGATGCAGTTGCTTTGCCACCGCGATGCAGAATGCCTCCATCGAAACCGGCTGACCGTCGGCGGTTGTGGCGGTGGCAGCGGTAACAATCGGCCAGCGAGCGGTGGTAGCTTTACTGGCGACGCCAGCCCACGGCGCGCTGAATCCCCAGCTTTCGAAATTATGCGTGTCCGGTACGATGTAATCCGCAAGGGCCGTTGTTTCGTTCATATACGCGTCGATGGCAATAAACAGCGGCAACCGTGCCGGATCTTTCAGCTTTTCTTCAGCCACCGCGCGCAAACCGGGTATGCCATACAAGGGATTGATCATGTTGGAGATCCACGCTTTCAGCGGGTACGGATACCCCTCCAGCGCGGAACTCAGCAACTCAGTCAGTTGACCGGCGACAAACGGATACCACGGTGCTTTAGCCGGGAAGGGGGAACGCCCGGCGGCGACCTTGTCACGGTACTCTTCAGAAGATTCATACGCCGTTTTGCTTCGCGCGATGCTCAGCCCTTTAGGCTTCACCTTTCCTTGAAAACTCGCCATGTTGTAGCGTGGGCCGTCCGTTGCGCCGTTGAATTTTCCGCCGCCGACAAAGACGCCGCCTTCCAGACTGAGGTTGCCGATCAGCGCGTTCAGCATCATCACCGCCCACGCATTATAGAAACCATTTCCTGCCATCATGCCGCCGTGGGTGACGACCGCCGCTTTACGTCCGTGACGGGTAAAGGCATCCGCCAGCGCGATGATGTTGTCCTCAGCCACACCGCACTGTTGGCTGTACTGCGTGAGCGTCATTTTTTCCGCCGATTCTTTCAGACACTGGAAGCTGCTCTTCACCGTCACGCTACGTCCGTCGGCGAGCGTGACCTGGCGCGTGGCAAACAGCGTGGCGTGCAGACAATCACTGGCGGGGACCAGCTCGTTGTGTTCATTAACAACCAGTGGATCATTGGCCGCGGAAGGGTCCAGATGGCGACGCGTTAAGTGCTGTCCCGCCAGTCCGGGAAGATCGTCGGCGATCACCAGATGCGTGGCGTTGGTCCAGCTCTTCTCGTCAGCGTGTTGCATGGCCTTTGCGCCGGGCAGCGCCAGATAATCGGCGTTGTAGCGTTGGTTTTCGATAATCCAGCGGATCATTGCCATCGCCAGCGCAGAGTCGCTGCCGGGGATCACGGGTAACCAGTGACCGTGATCGTCAGCTAACACGGTGGTTAACGGCAGCGCCGGGGCGACGACCACATAGCTGAAATCACCGCGCAGGCGTGCGCTGGAAAGCTGTCTGGCCTGGCGTTTAAACGGGTTGCCCGACTGTGCGGGAGAGGTGCCCATAAACAGCGCGAACTCGACGTTATCCCAATCGGGCTTTACGTGGGTGTTTTTATCGAGATCGCCCATCAGCGCGCCGGAACCTGCGCGATAGGCCAGTCCACAATAGGAGCCATGCGCGCCAAAGTTCTTGCTACCGAAACTGTTGAGAGCAAAGCGGCGTAGAAATGTATCTCGCCCATCGTCGCTGGTATTGGTGACCAGAAGCTGGTTGGATTTAGGACCAAACCCCGGATGTTGCGGATCAATGGGGGTCGACGGGGCATAAATGGCGCGCAGGCCGTCAACGTGACCCTCGCCAAACAGGTCGCCGCCTTCCACCACTTCATTGATCAATTGTTCAAAGCTGATGCGCTGCCATTTACCTTCGCCGCGTTTACCGACGCGTTTCATCGGCTCAAGAATACGCAACGGGCTGTACAGACCTTCCAGTTGCGTCGCGCCCCTGGCGCAGGCCGTCGAGCGAGCATCAAGACCGTTCTCGCCTGCCAGTTGCGCCATCGCCGTGCTGAATGGCACTGACGCGTCAATATGATGCTCATGAGAAAGCGGATGATACGGGTTGCCGGCAATACGTAGCACCCGGTTGGTTTGTTGATCAACGCGTACCCTGACGCCGCACTGTGTCCAGCAACCAAAACATTGGGTCATGGCGATGGTTTGCTGCGTATTCTGCTGCCAGCGCGGGTGCGCGTTGGCTTCCGGGATCAGCGCGTTACCGGTGATGTGGTCGCGGGTGATTTTACCCGAGGTGCCGTTGATCAAGCCTTCAATGGCGCGCTTCGCGACGTCACGATAGCTGAGGGCGAACGTCGCCATACCGCCGACGGCCAGGCCGACTTTGAGCCACTGACGACGGGTTAAATTAGCCATGTTGCAGTCTCCTTGCGAGTCCGTTCACGCTTTCGCGAATAATAATAAGCAGCGCTATCCACAGGCCGAAGGTGCCGAGGATGGCAAGCCAACCGTCGGTTCCGGCGGGCAGGGCGTATGGGTTGAACTGGGCGTTGAATTTCGGCAGCGTCTGCCCCTGAATCAGCAGCGTCCAGCGCATGAGCCAGCATAGCGCCATCGCGCTCAACGCCAGCAGGCTACGCAGAGGCAATGACAGCGGACGACGCAGGGCGATAACGCTAAACAGCAATGAGATCAGCCAGAATGCCAGCCAGCCTGAGGCGTAATGGCGTGCCGATGCGGAGATTGCCAGCCACTGGCGGATGGCCATACCGGAAAGCGTATCGCCGCAGATCCAGAAAATAATGACGGCTGCAAGGGCGAGCAGTGTCAGCAGTTGTCCGAGCGCGAGGCGCTTTTGCGTTGGAAAATCATCGCGCAGCCCGACGATTAACAACGCTAAAAAGGTTTGTAGCGCACTCAGGAACATCACCAGCACAAAGGCATAACTGAACCAGACGGGGCGAGCCTGCACCACAGAGACTTCCCGCCCGGTATAGAGCAACAATCCTATCGCGGTCAGCGCGCTGGCACACGCAAACCATTTTGTGACAGCGTAACTTTTGCCAGTGAGTTGCCTGTAAACCTGCGCCAGAAACCAGAGTCCGAGGAACGCGGTAAACAGCGGCAAAAACAGGGCGCCCCACGGCATCCATGACCACGGCGTAGGGTACGCATAGAAATGCCAGACACGGGCTGTCTGGTGGAGATCGGCGGTTAGCGCCAGCGGTGCGGTGATTGCGCAGGTTAGCGTAATCAGCAGCGTCAGGTTTTCCAGCGCGGGATTATCCTTTTTCCGCCAGTGCAGGACGGCACCAGACAGCGCCCCGCAGGCGGCAATACCGATGAAAAAGAAATACTGTACTGCCCAGGGAAGCCAACTCACCGCCTGTGGACGGGTCAGCACCTCTTCAATGATTATGGGTGACATTATCAGACCTCCTGCCAGAGTGCGGGTTGTGCGCGGCCCATCAACGGGGTGACAAACGCCTCATCCAGTCCCAGATAGAAGACATGGGGCACGGTGTTGTTTTCCGGTTTCAACACCTTGATGGTGTCATGATGGGCGCGGATTAATTGCGAAATACGGCTTTGCGGATCGCGGATATCGCCGATGATGCGCGCGCCGCCAACACAGGACTCCACGCAGGCGGGGAGAAGTCCGGCCTCTAAACGATGGACGCAAAACGTGCATTTATCGGCGGTCTGCGTTTCATGATTGATAAAACGGGCGTCATAAGGACACGCCTGCACACAGTAGGCACAACCGACGCAGCGGGTGTTATCGACCACGACGATACCGTCTTCGCGTTGAAAGGTGGCCTGCACCGGACAAACCGGTACGCAGGGCGGATTGTCGCAGTGGTTGCACAGACGCGGTAACAGCACATTGGTCACCTCATCCGCCACCTGGACCTGATACTGATTCACATGGGTACGGAACTCGCCCTGCGGCGTCTGGTTTTCAATCGCACAACTGACGGTGCAGGCCTGACAGCCGATGCAGCGGCGCAGATCGACAAGCATCGCGTAACGCTGCTGTGTGGAACCACCGTGGCGTTCAGGTGAAAAAGAAAATTTCGCCTGCGCCAGTGGAACCAGCGACGCGCCTGCGGTCAGGACGCCCAGTTGCTGGAGAAACTGCCGTTTACTGCTGTCCATTTTTTCTCCCGTCTCAAGGCAACAACGAAACATTTGTCACGCCGTTGGGTTGCGTGTGATGAATAAAGAATGTCGATGATTTACAGTGTAAAAATCGTGGCGGGGGCAGCTCTATTGTGGTTAACCACATACCCGGCGGGTTGTTGATCTAAAACAACATAATCAACGGGGATAAGGGTGTGAGAGGTAAAAAGGTGATGAGGCTGACGCTGCTGGCGTCGGCCTTAATGTTCAGCGGCGCTTCGCTGGCGGGCGCATGGAATATCGGGATTCTGGCGATGCGGGGTGAGGTCTCCACCCGTAACCACTGGCAGGCGCTGGAAACGCAGCTTAATCAGCAGATTCCCGGAGAACGGTTCCACATTCTGCCGCTGGATCTGCATCAGATGCAGGCGGCGGTCAACAACGCAAGCGTACAATTTGTGGTGACCAACCCGGCACAGTTTGTGCAACTGAACAGCCATTCACCGCTGCGCTGGTTGGCGTCTCTGCGTTCTGCGCGCGGCACGGGGAACGTCATTGGTAGTGCGATCCTTGCCCGGCGCGACAGCGGTATCACCAGCGTGCACGATCTGATCGGTAAAACAGTGGGGGCCATTGATCCTCAGGCGTTCGGCGGCTACCTGCTGGGATACAAAGCGTTGAGCGACGCCGGCCTGCGCCCGGAGCGCGACCTCAACCTGCGTTTTACTGGTTTTCCAGCCGATGCGCTTCTTTATTTACTCCGTGAAAACGCGGTGCAGGCGGTGATTGTTCCGGTCTGCCTGCTGGAAAAAATGGACGAAGAGGGACTGGTTGATAAAACCGATTTTGTCGCGGTGCTCAACCGTCCCGGAAATATTGCCTGTTTGGCCAGTACGCCGCTCTATCCTGACTGGTCGTTTGCCGCGTTGCCTGCGGTCAGTGATGCGCTGGCCGATCGCGTCACCCGCGCGCTGCTGGCTGCACCTGACACCTCCGCGTTCCATTGGGGAGCGCCGGCGTCGACCAGCCAGGTGGAGGCGTTACTGCGCGACGTACAGCAGCATCCACAGCAGCGACGCTTATGGCTGGATGTGAAAAGCTGGCTGATACAACATCAGTGGCTGATGGGCGGGACTGCGCTGATCCTGCTTTTGCTGACCCTGAACTACATCTGGGTGATGCTGCTGGTTCGTCGCCGTGGTAAACAACTTGAACGCAACAGCGTCCAGTTGCGCCAGCAGGAGCAGGCGCTGGAAACGGCCAGGCAGATGAGCGTTCTCGGCGAAATGACCTCCGGATTCGCGCACGAACTGAATCAACCGCTGTCGGCTATTCGCCATTACGCGCAGGGCAGCCTGATTCGCCTGCAGTCTCAGGATCCGGCGCACGCGTTACTGCCTGCGCTCGAGCATATCGATCGGCAGGCGGAGCGCGGTGCCGAAACGCTGCGTAATTTGCGGCGCTGGGTGAGTCAGGCTCAGGGAAGCCCGATCCGCACGGAAGAGTGGGAGAACATCAGCATTCGCGAGGCGGTTCAACATGTCTGGCAACTGTTACGCATGGCACAGCAGTTTCCGATGTTAATTTTACACAGCAATATCGATCGCGCGTTGACGATGTTGCTGCCGCCGGTTTTGCTGGAGCAGGTGCTGGCTAATCTGATCCTCAACGCGGCGCAGGCGGGTGCCACCGCGTTGTGGATTGACGCCTCAGTGTCGACACAGGGCGTGCACATGACGTTGCAGGATAATGGCGGCGGTATCAACGATGCCTTATTGCAGCAAGCCTTTCAGCCCTTCAAAACCAGTCGGAAAGAGGGGATGGGACTGGGGCTGGTGATTTGTCAGCGGCTGGTACGTTACGGTCAGGGAGAGATTAACCTGCGAAATCAGACCGCGCCTGACGGGCTGCCTGGCGTGGCGGTTGTACTGGATTTTACTCAACGGGAGGACAGGAGCGGCAATGACGATAATTCATTTACTGGATGATGATGTGGCGGTCACCGATGCCTGCGCCTTTCTTCTGGAGAGCCTGGGCTATCCGGTCACGTGCTGGGAAGAAGGGGCTGTTTTTCTTGCGCAGGCCGATTTGTATCAGACCGGCGTACTGCTGCTGGATATGCGGATGCCGGTCATGGATGGTAAGCATGTCCATGCGGTGTTGCGCCAGCGCGAAAGTACGCTGGCAGTGGTGTTTCTGACCGGACATGGCGACGTGCCGATGGCCGTCGAGCAGATGAAGCAGGGGGCGGTAGACTTTTTGCAAAAACCGGTCAGCGCCAGACCGCTGCAAACGGCGCTGGAGCGTGCGCTGGTGGTATCGGAACAGGCCGTAGCCCGACAACAGATCATCACCTGTTATCGCGCACTTACGGCAAAAGAACGTGAGTTAGCAGGTTTCGTCGTTAATGGACTGATGAACCGCGAGATTGCGCAGGTGATGAACATCGCGGTACGCACGGTAGAAGTACATCGCGCCAGGGTGATGGAAAAAATGCAGGCGGCAAATCTGGCGGCACTGGTCAACAAATGGCAACAATTGAAAGAAACGCATATCGTTGAATAGTACCGTGAGTTATTTATTTGATTTTCTTTGTTTTTTGTCATCGCCTGCAGTCTGATATATGCTGTTTAACTGGACCAGCAATGAGAGACAATAATGGGAAACCTGACAAAAGACGATGAACTGTACCGTGAGATGTGCAGAGTGGTTGGCAAAGTGGTGCTGGAAATGCGCGATCTGGGACAGGAACCCAAACATATCGTGATTGCCGGGGTACTGAGAACCGCACTGGCGAACCAGCGTATTCAGCGTAGCGACCTCGAAAAACAGGCAATGGAAACGGTAATCAAAGCGCTGGCCAGCTAACCGCATTAGGGGATGAACGCATCCCTTATTTCCTGAAACGCGAATTATTCAGGGGCAATATTACCGTTATTGGCTAATTCGCTATATTTTTTAATATATCACGACCGCTTTTTAATTTATAGTTGGGAACAATTTCACATTTATTTGTAATCTGGTGGAACAGTGTTTCACTGTCTTTATGATAATAAATATCACTACGCATTTAATATTTCCCTTCCCATTTTTAATTGATAATGATCAAAGTCATACCTACCAATAACTCCCATTATTTATTTCGCCTAACCCTAAAGGATTGGTTTATTTGCGTTAAGTTGCGTTATTTATGCAATCCGGTTATGGCAGAACTTCAGCTGTGGGAGGCAACATCAGAGGCTCTGTTTCAGCATAATTAGCATCAGCCTGGGACGTGTTGTCGGCACTGCGTTTGCGAAGAGGATGCAAAATAAATGAACCAGGTTGATCGTCCATTATTAGATACTGGCTTAACGCGGCTGGAATTCCTGCGTATATCAGGAAAAGGCCTGGCAGGGTTAACCATCGCGCCCGCGTTACTGTCACTTTTTGGCTGTAAGCAAGAAGATATCGATAGCGGCACCGTGGGGTTGATCTCCACGCCGAAAGGGGTGCTGGTAACCCAACGCGCCCGCTGTACCGGTTGCCATCGGTGTGAAATTTCTTGTACCAATTACAATGATGGTGCCGTCGGCACCTTCTTTTCCCGCATTAAAATTCACCGTCATTATTTCTTTGGCGACAAGGGACCAGGCTCCGGCGGCGGCCTGTATGGCGATCTGAACTACACCCCGGACACCTGTCGTCAGTGCAAAGATCCGCAGTGCATGAAGGTGTGCCCCATTGGGGCGATTACCTGGAGCCAGGAAGACGGTTGCATTGCCGTTGACCACCGACGTTGTATCGGTTGCAGCGCCTGTACTACCGCGTGTCCCTGGATGATGGCCACCGTCAATACCGAAACGAAGAAATCATCAAAATGTGTGTTATGCGGTGAGTGCGCCAGTGCCTGCCCGACCGGGGCATTAAAAATCATCGAGTGGAAAGATATTACTGTTTGAATCTTGCAAAGGAAAACATTATGGCTAACGGTTGGACAGGTAATATTTTACGGGTCAATCTTACAACAGGCGATATTACCCTTGAAGATTCCAGTAAATTTAAAAAATTTGTCGGCGGTATGGGGTTCGGCTACAAAATTATGTACGACGAAGTTCCCGCTGGCACTAAACCCTTTGATGAAGGCAATAAATTAGTTTTTGCGACGGGACCGCTTACCGGATCCGGCGCTCCATGCAGTTCTCGCGTTAATATCACGTCGCTCTCTACATTCACAAAAGGCAATCTGGTTGTCGATGCACATATGGGCGGTTTTTTTGCGGCACAAATGAAATTTGCCGGCTATGACGCCATCATCATTGAAGGCAAGGCGGCATCCCCCGTCTGGCTCAATATTAAAGACGACAAGGTCACGATTGAAAAAGCCGATTTTCTGTGGGGGAAAGGCACCCGTGCAACCACGGAAGAAATTTGCCGGATGACGTCACCAGAAACCTGCGTGGCGGCGATTGGTCAGGCGGGTGAAAACCTCGTGCCGCTCTCCTGTATGCTCAATAGCCGCAACCACAGCGGTGGCGCAGGGACCGGCGCGGTGATGGGGTCGAAAAATCTGAAAGCCATCGCCGTGGAAGGGACCAAAGGCGTCAACATTGCCGATCGCAAAGAGATGAAGCGGTTGAATGATTACATGATGACGGAGCTGATTGGCGCGAATAATAACCATGTTGTGCCCAGCACACCGCAGGCATGGGCGGAATATTCCTCGCCCGCGTCACGCTGGACTGCACGCAAAGGGTTGTTCTGGGGCGCGGCGGAAGGTGGGCCGATCGAGACCGGCGAGATCCCGCCGGGTAATCAGAACACCGTCGGCTTCAGGACCTACAAATCGGTCTTCGATTTAGGTCCGGCAGCGGAAAAGTACACGGTGAAAATGAGCGGCTGCCATTCTTGTCCGATTCGCTGCATGACGCAGATGAACATTCCTCGCGTGAAGGACTTTGGCGTGCCGAGCACCGGCGGGAATACCTGCGTGGCGAACTTCGTCCATACCACCATTTTCCCGAACGGTCCGCAGGACTTTGAAGACAAAGGCGATGGCCGGGTCATCGGCAACCTGGTGGGTCTGAATCTGTTTGATGACTACGGTATCTGGTGTAACTACGGCCAGTTGCACCGCGACTTTACGTATTGCTACAGCAAAGGGGTGTTTAAACGCGTCCTGCCGGCGGAAGAATATGCCCAGATCCGCTGGGATCAACTGGAAGCGGGCGATCCGAATTTCATCAAGGATTTCTATTATCGTCTGGCGCATCGCGTGGGTGAACTTAGCCATCTGGCGGATGGGTCGTATGCCATTGCCGAGCGCTGGCAACTGGGTGATGAATACTGGGCGTATGAAAAAAATAAACTGTGGTCACCGTTTGGTTTTCCGGTTCACCACGCCAACGAAGCCTCGGCGCAGGTGGGGGCCATCACCAACTGCATGTTCAACCGCGATTGTATGACCCACACCCACATCAATTTCATCGGCTCGGGTTTGCCTTTAACACTCCAGCGGGAAGTCGCCGCGGAACTGTTTGGTTCACCAGACGCCTACGATGAAACGAAAAATTACACGCCCATCAACGCGGCAAAAATTAAATATGCCAAATGGACGTTGCTGAAAGTGTGCCTGCATAACGCCGTCACGCTGTGTAACTGGGTCTGGCCGATGACCGTGTCGCCGCTGAAAAGTCGCAACTATCGCGGGGATCTCGATCTGGAAGCCAAATTCTTTCAGGCCGTAACCGGTGATGAAACCACTCAGGCCAGTCTCGATTTAGCCGCAGAACGTATCTTCACTCTACATCGCGCCTACACGGTGAAACTGATGCAGACCAACGATATGCGCAATGCGCACGATCTGATCTGCTCGTGGGTGTTTGATAAGGATCCGAAGATTCCGGTCTTTAGCGAAGGCACCGACAAGATGGACCGCGACGATATGCGTGAATCCCTGACGCTGTTTTATAAAGAGATGGGCTGGCACCCTGAATTGGGCTGCCCGACGCGTGAGACGTTGAATCGACTCGGCCTGGAAGATGTCGCCGATGACCTGGCCGCGCAGAATCTGTTGCCGGCGTAAGGAAAAAACATGAGCCAACCAGAGGAAGTGAGCCAACTTATCGCGCCGGATGTCGATCTCGAAAAGCGGCAGTGGTTGCAGGGGCGACATGAGCCGATAGCCTGCGCGGATGAACAGGCGGTAGCAGAAAGCCCTGCTGAGATTATGGCGGATTTTATCCGCCAGCATTCGGCGAACGGCCAGCTTGTCGCGCGCGAGCTGTTCTTGCAGCCGCCGTACTCCGTAGAAGAGGCGGCGCTCACACCGCTACTGGACACGCTCAAAGAGGGGCTCGCCGGCGAGGATATCGCCTGTGTGCAGGGCTCTCAGGATGAATATTACTACTCAACCCAGACCATGACCGCCAACTATGCCGGCATGTGTGTTCAGGTGGTGGAAAAGGATATCTGTCGGGCAATCGCACTGGCGGTGCGCTTTGACTGTCAGACCTATCCGCGTCCGTACAAAATCGCCATGCTGGAACAATCGCCTTACGGTTTCGCGCCTGAGCAGATAGAAGCCGCGCTGGCCGCGATTGAAACGCACCCCGACTATGCCGATATTCGCCCGGTCTCGTCGTCGAACGACGTGCCGTATTTATTCAGCGAACGCTTTATGAGTTACGGCAAAGCATACGGCTTGTGCGAATGGCTGGAAGTTGAGCAGTTTCAGAATCCCTGAATTCATGGAAAGCGTGGACGAGCGCGACCACAGCATTAGAGGATAACAAGATGTCCTTCACTCGACGAAAATTTGTGCTTGGCATGGGAACGGTCATTTTCTTCAGCGGACCCGGCCAGACGCTGCTGGCGAAGACAACAGCCAGCGGCCCCGTTCGTTACGTCATGATCCATGATGAATCGCGATGTAATGGCTGTAACATCTGTACCCGCGCCTGTCGCAAAACGAATCATGTTCCCGCGCAGGGAAGTCGCCTGTCGATTGCGCATATTCCCGTTTCAGATAATGACAACGAGACGCTGTATCACTACTTCCGTCAGTCCTGCCAGCACTGCGATGATGCCCCCTGCATTGAGGTTTGCCCGACCGGTGCGTCATGGCGCGATGAGAACGGGATCGTTCGTGTCGACAGTTCGCGCTGCATTGGCTGTAGTTACTGCATCGGCGCGTGCCCCTATCAGGTGCGTTACCTGAATCCGCAAACCAAAGTGGCGGACAAATGCGATTTTTGCGCCGAGTCCCGACTGGCAAAAGGTTTTCCGCCCATTTGCGTGACCGCCTGTCCGGAACATGCGCTGCTGTTTGGACGCGAAGACAGCCCGGACATCCAGCGTTGGCTTCAGGAAAATAACTATTACCAGTATCAACTTCCGGGCGCGGGCAAACCCCATCTGTATCGTCGGTTCGGTCAACATTTGATTAAAAAGGATAATGTATGAACGCGTCGCAGAATGCTGAACAGTTCCAGGCCCAACTGGCAAATTATGTGCCGGTATTTTCTCCCGAGTATTAGCCCGTATGGCTGGTGATCGCCGGACTTCTGCTGGTGGCGATGTGGCTGGTGCTGGGGTTACACGCCTGGCTTCGCTTTCGCGCGGCCAACAAGGCAGCCGCCGGGCATGGTGAGAAGGTTTACCTGTATTCTCGCGCGGTACGCCTGTGGCACTGGTCGAATGCCTTGCTGTTTTTACTCCTGCTCGGTAGCGGGCTAATCAACCATTTCTCGCTGGTCAGCGCGGCGGTAATTAACAGCTTGCTGACGGTGCACGAAGTCTGCGGATTTCTGCTGCTGGCGTGCTGGGTCGGTTTCGTGCTGATCAATGCGTTGGGCGGGAACGGTCATCATTACATTATCCGTCCCCAGGGTTGGGTGGCGCGAGCGATGAAACAGACCCGTTTCTATCTGTTTGGCATTATGCAGGGGGAAGCGCATCCGTTCCCGGCAACACCGCGTTCGAAGTTTAATCCGTTACAGCAGGCGGCCTATGTCGGGGTGATGTACGGATTGTTGCCATTGTTGCTGCTGAGCGGATTGTTGGCGCTCTATCCGCAGGTCGTGGGCGACCTGTTCCCCGGCGTACGCTACTGGTTATTGCAGGCGCATTTCGCGCTGGCAATCATCAGCCTGTTCTTTATTTTTGGTCACCTCTACCTGTGCACTACGGGCCGCACGCCTGGCGAAACGTTCCGCTGCATGGTCGATGGCTATCACCGGCATTAACGTATGCTGATCACGCGAGAAGATATACGCAACTGGCGGGTTGGCGCGGTGATGTACCGCTGGTTTCTGCGCCGTTTTCCTGAAGGCGGCAACTACGCTGATGTGCATCGGGCGTTGAGTCGCGAAGGTTATCTCGACTGGGCGAACAGCCTGGTGGAATACGCCTGGTCGCGCTGGCTGGATGAAGAAAATTTTGCCCGCCAGGATATCTCCGCCATGTCGCGACTGGCGCGGCCAGATATCTCAATGGGCGATCAGCAGGTGGCGAACGCGGGTGATAACGCGAATCTGGGCTGTGCGGGTGATAACATGAAGATCGCCAGCGCAGGCTATGCGTCACAAATTGCCAGTGCGGGATACTGCGTGCGCATTGGCAGCGTTGGCTACAACAGCCATATCAGCAGTTCCGGGGATCGCGCGCGGCTGGCCGCCGCAGGAAACTCCACGCGAATCAGCAGCGCCGGTAACGGAACGCGGATCGCCAGCAGCGGGATGCGTGTGCGGGTGAGTTCGCTCGGTGAAAGAAATCATGTCGCCAGTAACGGTGACCTGAGCCAGATAGTGAGCTTTGGCGCCAATGCGAAAATCGCTAACAGCGGCGATAATGTGCATATCATCTGTAACGGCGATAACGCGATCGTTGCCAGTAGCGGGGTAGTGGATTCCGTCGTGCTGGGACCGGGCGGCTGCGCGGCGCTGGCGTATCATGACGGCAAACGCATGCGTTTCGCCGTCGCGGTTGAAGGTGAAGCCGGGATCCGCGCCGGCGTGAAATACCGACTCGACGACGCGCACCAGTTTGTTGAGTGCTGATCGTTCAACGAAGCGCAAACCCTCGCCGGGTCGCTTTCTCCAGCCCGTAGCAAAGCAGATAGTAGACCAGGCCTGTAAAGATGAAGATAGCCGCCGGGTAAATCTGTTCCCGGCTGTTAACCTGTCCCGCCACCGTCGTCAGTTCCGGCACGTTGACGATAAACGCCAGCGATGTGTCCTTCAGCAGACCAATGCATATCCCGGTCAGGGAGGGAAGGATATGGCGTAACACCTGCGGTAGCAGAACCCTTCTTAATGCCTGAACAGGGCTAAAACCCTGCGCCACTGCCCCATCATATTGTCCGGCGGGTAGTGCGTTGAGTCCCGCGTACACAGAATGCATCACCGACGCAGCGGTAAACCAGGCCAGCGCCAGCGTCACCGTTGCCGCACCGGGCAGATCGCTGCCGGTAAGCATAGGGAGCAGATACCACATCCAGAAAATAACGAAGATCAGTGGTATCCCGCGTATGAGCTCTGCCCAGATGAACAATCCCTTACGGATGACGCCCGGAAAACGCCAGGCGAGAGCGGCAAGGGCAATACCGGCAGGTAAGGCCAGCACCGCCGCACCCAGCGCCATCATCAGGGTCAACAATACACCGCCAGGTTGACCGTCGGCCAGTCGTCCCCACAGGAGATAATCCAGATTGTCGGTTATCACCGCAATATTAGCGATCATGCTGGGGACTCCTGAACCGGAACCGGCGGAGTTGCGGCTTTTTTTCCAGTCGGGGGGCGGGCCCCAGATGGGTCAACAGCAGACCGAACGCCACGCCGGCGAACAGATAAAGCGCAGTGCCCACGGCAAAGGCCTCCAGCGCATGGGCGTTGTAGCTTTCAATCTGGCGAACCTGGTAGGTCAGTTCCGCAAAGCCAATCCCGCTGGCTAATGACGATAGTTTCATCAGGTTGAGATATTGCCCCACCACCGGTTGCCAGGCATTGGTTAGTCCCTGCGGCAGCAGGATATGGCGGAAGGTCTGCCATGAGGAAAATCCCTGTGAGATCGCGGCTTCGCGTTGTCCGGCGGAGACCGCCTGCAATCCGGAGGCGACTTCTTCGACCAGGAATGCCGAGGTAAAGACGCCGAGTCCCCACGCTGAGCAAAGAAACTCGGGGGTCAGCCACCAGACGTTGCCGGGCAGGATTGACCAGCCATGCTCTGCGTTGACAAAAGTAATAAAACTGCGCGGCAGCAGGTTCCAGCCGGCGAAGTACCAGAACAGCAACTGGACCAGCAGCGGGGTGTTACGAAACAGCGATACCCAACCAGCCACCAGGCGACGGCCCATGCGATGGCCGGAAAGACGAAGGGCTAACAGCAAAATGGCCAGCAGCGTGGCGAGGAAAATGCCTGCGGCGCTGACCCACAGCGTGGTGAGAAATCCGGAGAGGATCCATTGCAGGGGCAGGCCGGTGAGCACTCCCTGCCAGTCCATTGACGGCATTATCGTGATAACTCCTGATGCAACGGATCCAGCACTTTTTGCAGAAAACGCTGGGTGCGCGGGTGCTGCGGCCGGGTAAAAAAGGCCTCCGGGGAGGCGATTTCGAGAATATCGCCGCCGTCGATAAACACCACCCGGTCGGCGATTTCACGGGCAAAATGCATCTCGTGGGTGACCACAATCATTGTAATACCGCTGTGCGCCAGACGTTTCATGACCTGTAACACCTCACCGATCATTTCCGGATCGAGTGCAGAGGTGGGCTCATCAAACAGGAGAATTTGCGGCGAAGAGGCCAGCGCGCGGGCAATCGCCACCCGCTGCTGTTGACCGCCGGAAAGCTGTGCCGGATAAGCGCCAGCCTTCTCTTCCAGCCCAACCTGTTCCAGCAGGGCATAAGCGCGTTGTGTGGCGTCGGTTTTATTCCAGCCGTGGACGTACTCCAGCGCGAGGGTGATATTCTGCTGCGCCGTCAGATGGGCATACAGATTGAACTGCTGGAATACAAAACCAATGCGGCTACGCAGCTGTCGCAGCGCGGCCCCCTTAAGTTGACCGACCGGTTTGTCATCAATAAAGATATCGCCGCCACTCAATGATTCCAGTTGGTTAATCAGGCGGATCAGGGTCGATTTCCCCGATCCCGAGGGGCCAAGAATAGTCACAACTTCACCGGGTTCGACGGTGAGACTGACACCGTTGAGTACCCGGTGATCGCCGTACGCTTTCACCACGTCGCGTAACTCAACTCGCGCCTGGCGCAATGTGTGGAAATCCGCAGCTCCGGCTGCGGACGGGGTGAATAAACCAGCCAGCATCTTATCTGGCCTCAATTTTAAAGGTGCGCGGCTGCGGATTTTTCGTTTCCGGGCCAAACCAGACATCATAAATTTTGCCTGCCTGCCCACTGGATTCGAGTCGCAATAATTCATCGTTAACCGCTTTCAACAACGCCGGTTCGCCTTTCTTCACGCCCACGCCGATTTCCTCTTTGCTGAGTAAATCCGGCAGGATTTTAAACTGCGCTTTGTCCGGTGCGCCACTGAGCAAACCCGCCAGGATAGTGGAGTCCTGAGTGATAGCCTGCACGTTGCCGTTGCGCAGGGCAGTTAACGCCAGCGGGATATCATCATAGGCCAGCACACGGGATTGCGGGAACCGCTGATGTAGCGCCTGCTCACCGGTGGTTCCTTTCACTGCGCCAATGCGTGCGCGGCTGTACTCATCCAGCTTATCGGGTGACGAGGCAGGCACCAGGAATTGCTGACCGGTGACAAAGTAGGGCACAGAGAAGTCGATGACCTGGGCGCGCTCGGGGGTGATCGTAATATCAGCAACGATCAGATCGGCTTTCCCCGATTGCAGCAGCGGAATACGGTTAGCGGGATTGGTGGCGACCAGTTCCAGTTTCACACCCAGCGATGCTGCCAGCGCCTGAGCGAAATCAACATCGTAACCCACGATCTGATGGGTTTTCGCATCGACGGAGCCAAACGGCGGGTTAGCGTCAAACGTCGCAACCTTGACCACGCCTGCGGCCTTGATATCAGCGAGTTGATCGGCCTGCGCCTGAATGCTCAAAAAACTCGTGGCGAGCATGACGCCGAGGGCGAGAATCGTTTTTTTCGTACGTTGTGTTTTCGTTGCCATCATTTTCTTTGATATCCCTGAAATTATTGGTTTGTCCTTTTACGCTCCCACAACCCGAACCCGCAGCAAAAGAAGAAAAAAGTCTTATTTATATGCAAAAAGTTATTAGTGAACAGTGTGTTAACGAAGGGTTACTAACGAACAAAAACAGATAACGGTGCGCAGAATTCGCATTTCATTTTTTGTGCGGTTTGCGCTGCAATGAAAAGCACCTGACAAAACAGAGGAGCCGGAGATGGAGAAGGTAAACATGCAGATGGCGCGTCGTTGGATGCGAGTTGCCATCACGCCAAAGCGGACCCGACAGCCCGGTGCAGAGGTCAATCTGCAGCGCGTTGTGGAGTCCATTCTTCCTGTCGCCAGCCTGTATGGCGTGGACATTGCTAACATTGACCCGGAGTGGTTTCGTGATCAAACAACACGCTGAACACCGTCGGATGCGCGAGGTGTACTGGAATGAAATCTGCACTCACCACGGAGATGCAAAGGAAATAAAAGACGTTGAAGGAACTACCGCGCAGAACTGCGCGGTAGGCTGAAACAAATCAGATTTTGCAGGCGTCGCCGCAGTCATCATCGGCAATCACCGATTCTGCTTTTTTGTCCGCATCGTCCAGACGTTCAGCGTTACGTTCCTGCGCCTCTTCCAGTCCGTTAAAGACCAGATTATCGAGATCAATTTCCATTATTCACCTTTCTTCGCTCGTTTTTGACTTCCGACAAGTATAGAGCAAATAGGAATCTGGATGCATCCACAATGCGTGCGGCGTTAGCGATCGTAAATCGATAAACGTCTGCGCAGGCGGGAAGCCGGTTTTGATACTGCCCTGGCCATCGCGTTGCCAATTTCCTGGCAGGCGACGAGTCCCTGGATAAAGGGCCGATCGTGCATTAAATAGGGCAAGGCACCAAAGGCAATTCGTCCGCGAACGTTCTCTGGTGCCTGAAGCGTGTAATCATCGCCAACGTCCGGAATTGCATCTCCACACGACAGTAATTGCTGGCGTAATCGCGGGAACGGTAAGTCTTTGGTCTTCAGGGGTTTTTGGCCACGTGCATCGATGAATACGTCAAAGGACAGGCGATCGTTGTGCGTCGTAATCTCAGTGCGATCCGCTTTTATCTCCTTCCTGTAATCCTGTCCCAGCGTGAGAATGCGCAGAATACCGGCTGCGCGCAACGCCAGCATTCGGCGAACTGACTCTGAGGGGATCGCCGCATAATTATCAATAAATACGCGAGCGAGACCGACGTTAAATCGTTCACTATCCTGTTCATTCAGGTGCGTAACGATCTCCTGAACCTTTTCATGTAAACGCAGCAAGGTATAGCGCCAGGCAACGGTGTGTTTGTTACGCTTATTCTCGTCGACCTCTTTCAGATTTGCAGCCGCCCATTCGAACGGATCGCTGCGTGCTCTGTCGGCAAACACCGCGACGGGAAAGCTATCCGCATCCAGTGAGGAGAGCGACATTTGCCTGGCCCATTTGGGATCGGCTAAGGCGAGTTCTTGCTGCATCAGTCTAAAAACGCGATCGAGGAGTTCTGTTGAACCGGCAGCGATTTCGCGCTGAATAGCCTCATCGGTAACGTACTCCAGCGGTTCATAGGGTATAGGACAATAGAAGTCGGCTTCCGGCAAAATGCCGGAACGGGACATCAGCGTAATCTCCAGCGCTTCACTGCCTTTATTCAGTGTGAAATTGACCTGATGTTCCTCTGTTTCGTGAAAGGTTCCATGCTGTACCGCAACCGCCATTGCGGCATCCAGAGCGCTCAATGAGGTTCCAAGAATGCCCACTCTGGCGGCGGGCACGTCCGCGTCCATCAAGCCGGACCAGGGGCTGGGATAAAATGCGTGCGTGGATTCGTCATCGTCCGGCCAGACGTGTCCCGTGGCAATCACTGCTAAGTCGACATGCAGCGGCTCCGTGTGTTGATCGGTCCAGAGTTGTACGCCAGTGGACACAGCTGAGACATCCGTGACTTCACAGGATTCGTACAACCTCACCTTAAATCCTCGATTTTCTGCGTGGTGGACGGCTTGCAAAAACTGCGCGCGAAAATAGTCGCCGAGCAGAATGCGTGGCAGAAACTGACGCTGGTGCAGCGTTTCTTTCTTAACGGCAAACTGTGCAAGGTACTGCGCTTCCTGGGTTTGCAACCACTCAAGCCAGGTGTCAAAAAGAGGTGGGACCTCAATACTGGCAATATTTGCCAACATCATTGGACTATTATCAGAATGGGTGTAAGGCATACCAATTCCTGCCCGGTTTCCGCGTTCAAAAACGACGATCTCCAGTGGCTGCTCCTCTTTTAGTAATGAGAAAAAGGTATAGACGCCTGTGGGGCCAGCTCCGATAATCGCGATTTTTTTCATACTCCTGTCCGTCCTGTTATTTTTATTTTGCCGCTGGGATTGCGGTTACATCATGTCAGTGTAGTTGAGGAAGGCCCGGATGTTTCGGTCTGGAATCGCTTACGTGCCTGACGAGCGGTGTCCTCTGCCATACTTAACGGTGTTTATTGTGAGGAAAGGAGTGACGATGATAACGCTGTGTAAAGCCTGTGGCACCTCATACGATAACCACCACGGCAACGTTAAACGTTGTAAAATCTGCGACGATGAGCGGCAATATATCCCTGTATCCGGGCAGGCCTGGATGGACTTTGATGAGCTCATCGCCAGCCATACCAATAAGTGGCAGCAGCATACGCCGCAACTTTTCAGTCTGAAAACGGTTCCTTCCTTTGCCATAAACCAGCGGGCGTTTCTGCTCAGGACGCCGGTGGGAAATATCCTTTGGGATTGCGTTGCGAATCTGGATCCGGCAACCCGAACGCTCATCCGCGCTATGGGGGGATTGAGCGCCATCGCGATTTCGCATCCTCATTACTACACCACCATGCAGGACTGGGCGGAGGCGTTTGACGCTCCCGTCTGGCTCCACGCGGCTGACAGGGACTGGATCATGCGCGACAGCCCCTGGATTCGGCTATGGGAAGGGGAAGAACACAACGTGCTTCCTGGCGTCAGCTTATTGCGTCTGGGCGGCCATTTTGCGGGGGGAACGGTTCTGTATCTGGAGGAGGGGGAAGGGACGATCCTCGCCGGAGATATCTTGCAGGTCACTCCCGGTGCTGACGCGGTGTCGTTTATGTGGAGCTATCCGAACATGTTGCCGCTGTCATCGAAAACCGTCGGTGGGATCATCCAGCGGTTAAACACGGTGACGTTTTCCAGTCTGTACGGGGCATTTGAAGGGCAGAATATTACCCACAATGCCAGTCAAATCGTGCAACGCTCGGGGGAAAAATATCTCTCCAGCCTGGCGTCACGTTAAATCCGCAGAGGGGGAAAATCCCCCTCTGCGGCATTATTAACCCACTCTGGCGTTGTTGATTTTGCTCAACGGAATATTCACGTCAAACACTTTCGCGATGACTTCGTCAACGCCAAGGTTTTTTAAACGCGCGGTATGTTTATCCAGATAAGCCAGCGCGGTCTCCTCGCTTTCGAAAAGATAGATCCCTCCCGCTTCCTTGTTTTGCTCACTCTCCGTCCACACCTTCCAGATAAATCCCGGCTCCTGGTTAATCGACTCCGCCAGACCACGCAGTTGCTCAGCCATTTCTGCGCCAAATGGGCCAGTAAAAGCGAAGTGAAGTTGTAACAATTTCGGCATATCCATTCTCCATTCAACGACGTAATGATCATTCACAGTGACAATGAACTGAACTCTTCTCCCTGACACTATGTCGGGGAGTGTACCAGAATCAGGGCGCGCAAACCCCATTCATGCTGCAGTGGAGGTCATGGCAAGCGAGGAGTGAAAGTAGTTAATAAGCTGCATCAATACAACACGGTTAATGGGAAGGTAAGCGAAGACTTCCCCCACACCCGCAAGTCAGGAATATGAATCAATGAATGGGTAATTTATTGATTTTTATTACGCGAAACTGAGTGATGAGAAATAATACCAGAGAAAAATAGGAGAGCAGGGAAAGAGAACAGGCACCCTATCACCAGGCGGTGAAATGGTGCGTCCGAGTGGACTCGAACCACCGACCCCCACCATGTCAAGGTGGTGCTCTAACCAACTGAGCTACGGACGCAAAATGGTGCGTTCAATTGGACTCGAACCAACGACCCCCACCATGTCAAGGTGGTGCTCTAACCAACTGAGCTATGAACGCAACGTTGTGTGTGACAACGGGGACGAATATTAGCGGCAGAGCCGGGAGGTGGCAAGAGGGAAATGGTAATTTTCTTCCGGATTTCACTCGATTGCGGAGGAAGTGCGCAAAATGTCGAGAGAATAGCCGCCAGCTGGCGGCTATCGTCGCTTTATCGCGCAGCGCGCTGCAGAATCACCGTAGAAGGCAGACGTTGCAGGAAGCGCATTCGCAGCATCATCATAACCGCCGCCGACGTCAGGCCGATGATAAAGCCCATCCAGAATCCAGCCGGCCCCATCCTGTCCACCACCAGGTCGGTCAGGGCGAGAATATAACCGCTCGGTAATCCCAACACCCAGTAGGCGGTAAAGGTGATAAAGAAAATCGAACGCGTATCTTTGTAACCACGCAGGATCCCGCTGCCGATGACCTGGATGGAGTCCGAAATCTGATAAACCGCCGCCAGCAGCATCAGTTGCGCCGCCAGCGTCACCACTTCAGGATTGTCGTTATAGAGCAGGGCGATGTGCTCACGCAGCGTCACGGTAAAGATAGCCGTCAGACACGCCATGCAGACGCCAACGCCTAAACCAGTACGCGCGGCGGTTTGCGCATCCAGCGTTGAACCTTGTCCGAGACGATAGCCCACGCGAATAGTGACCGCCGCCGCCAGTGACATCGGCAAAACAAACATCAGCGAACTGAAGTTCAGGGCGATCTGGTGACCAGCGACATCGACAATGCCCAGCGGAGAAACCAGGAGCGCCACCACGGCGAACAATGTGACTTCAAAGAACAGTGCCAGCGCAATCGGCAGACCCAGTTGCACCAGACGCTTCATTACTACGTTATCCGGCTTGCTGAAACGCTGTTCATTGCGGATATCGCGCATTGAACGCGCATGTTTCACGTACCAGAGCATGGCGCTAAACATCACCCAATAGACCGCCGCAGTCGCCACACCGCAGCCGACACCGCCGAGTTCCGGCATGCCGAAGTGACCATAGATAAAGATATAGTTCACCGGGATGTTGACCAGCAGGCCAAGAAAACCCATCACCATGCCGGGTTTGGTTTTCGCCAGACCTTCGCACTGGTTACGCGCAACCTGGAAGAACAGATAGCCCGGTGCGCCCCATAACAATGCACGAAGGTAACCGACGGCTTTATCCGCCAGGGCCGGATCGATGTTATGCATAGAGCGGATGATATAACCGGCGTTCCACAGCACAATCATAATCAGCAGTGAGACGAAACCCGCCAGCCAGAAGCCCTGACGCACCTGATGCGCAATGCGATCGCGGCGTCCGGAACCATTGAGCTGAGCAATCACCGGAGTCAGCGCCAGCAGCAACCCGTGGCCGAACAGAATGGCGGGCAGCCAGATGGAGGTGCCAATGGCGACGGCCGCCATGTCGGTGGCGCTGTAACCACCCGCCATCACGGTATCGACGAACCCCATTGCGGTTTGGGCGATTTGCGCAAGAATCACCGGTATTGCCAGAGCCAATAACTGACGCGCTTCACTGATATACTTCTGCACGTGTACACCTATCATTTTGTTTTTATTTGAGAGACTAAAAAAGCCGCCACGGGTGGCAGCAAGAAGAAGATGTAAGGGGAAATTTCAGTCTATTGTAGCGATGAATGCTAATTTCACCAGTGAAAAAAACAGGCCAAGGGGCACTTCACTGGCAACCTGATTTTCCAACTGCTATTGTGGCAGGCAGAAATGGCTTAACTGAATTCAGGAGTTGTAGGTATGTTTACAGGTATTGTGCAGGGCACCGCAAAACTGGTGTCGATCGATGAAAAACCCAATTTTCGCACCCATGTAGTGGAATTACCTGAATACATGCTGGACGCGCTGGAAACGGGCGCGTCGGTGGCGCATAACGGCTGCTGCCTGACCGTCACAGAAATTAACGGCAATCGCATTAGTTTTGATTTGATGAAAGAAACGCTGCGGATCACCAATCTGGGCGATCTGAAGGTGGGCGACCTGCTTAACGTCGAGCGTGCGGCAAAATTCAGCGATGAGATTGGCGGGCATCTGATGTCCGGTCACATCATGACCACCGCGGAAGTGTCAAAGATTTTAACCTCCGAAAACAACCGTCAGATCTGGTTAAAAGTCCAGGATCCGACGCTAATGAAATACATCTTGTACAAAGGTTTTATCGGGATTGATGGGATCAGCCTGACCGTCGGAGAAGTCACCGCGACGCGTTTTTGCGTGCATCTCATTCCGGAAACCCTGGAACGCACGACGCTGGGTAAGAAAAAACTGGGCGCGCGCGTCAATATCGAAATCGATCCGCAAACGCAGGCGGTGGTGGATACGGTAGAACGCGTGTTGGCTGCGCGTGAAGCGGCGGTAACGAAAACCGCCAGCGAAGCGTAAAACCCTCCAGCCCCCGCAAGACGGCGGGGGCATAAGAAAGTTTAGCGGGCTACGCGCAGGCCGTCTTCGACGCCGCGCGAGAATACCACCTGCCAGAGCTGAATATCGCGGGCGCGAAACGCGCCGGCGCAGGCGTTGAGGTAGTAGCTGAACATCCGTTTAAAACGCTCGGAATAGTTCTCGGCAATTTCAGGCCAGGCAGCGAGAAAACGCTCGTACCATGCCATCAGCGTCTTGTCGTAATCCGCGCCGAAGTTATGCCAGTCTTCCATCACAAAGTGCGATTCACTGGCGTTGGCTATCTGACGTACTGACGGGAGGCAACCATTCGGGAAGATATACTTGTTGATCCACGGGTCGACATTATTGTCGGTTTTTTTCGAACCGATGGTATGTAATAAGAACAGCCCTTCGGGTTTCAGATTGCGATCAACCACGTCAAAATAGGTCGCGTAATTTTTAGGGCCGACGTGCTCAAACATGCCTACCGAGACAATGCGGTCAAACTGATCGTGCAAATCACGATAATCCTGCAACAGAATCGACACATCCAACCCGGCACAGCGGGCCTGAGCCATTTTCTGCTGCTCGGCTGAAATCGTCACGCCAACCACACTGACGCCGTAATGCGTCGCCATATAGTGCGATAAACCACCCCAGCCGCAGCCAATATCCAGCACACGCATACCGGGTTGCAGTTGCAATTTCTCGCAGATTAACTGCAGTTTGGCCTGCTGCGCCGCCTCCAGAGTATCCGCGTCTTTCCAGTACGCGCAGGAATACTGCATAAAGGGGTCGAGCATACGGCTGAACAGATCGTTGCCGAGATCGTAATGTTCTTTACCGACGATCCACGCTCGTTTTTTACTTTGCAGATTGAACAGGCGAGCGGCCGCAATGCGGAGGGTATCTTTGAAATGGTGGGGAAGTTGGTTTTCCAGTCCTGCTCGCAGAACTTTGCTAAAAAACTGGTCCAGCCGATCGCATTCCCACCAGCCATCCATGTAACTCTCACCCAGACCGAGCGACCCCTCTTGTAAAACGCGTTTGAAAAAATCGGGGTTTTTAACGCGTATATCTGCTGGTGAAGAGCCGTTGATGGCAATGCCTGCGCGGCTTAATAATTCGTTAGTGATACGGTACCAGTCGTCATCCGGTACGCTGACTTCTTCTATACACGATGAACTCATAGTTTCTCCATCACTGGTCGGTGATCAGAACCTTAAAACAGCGTAGACGCTTTTTGGGCTTTGTGAGAAATCTCACGGAAACATTCCGCGAGTCTATTATCCGACGTAGAACAGAGGAAGGGAGGACCCCTTGCCGAAAAGGCCATCCATGGGGAACCGGGAACGCTCCGGTTCCCGTTAACACATAATAATTATCGTAATTTTTAACAACCGAAATTTAGTATAGGCCTCAAAAAACGATGATACAACCAAAAATTGTTAGCCGACTAATTAACGGTGATTATGAGTGATATCAATGGGATTCGCTGTGGGCAATCCCGCAATTATCATGCTGCGCACAGTCGTTAGAAGGATGCAGTTGCATCTTATAGCCCAGTCCAGCCAGTACCACCGTAGACAACATCACGCTGGTCGTGGTCAACAGCGGTGTGCTGATAAGCCAGGAAACGACCAGGCTTGCCAGGAAGCACAGACCCAACTGCAGGGTATTTTGCAGGGCTGCGGCACGACCCGTCGCCTGCGGGAATGGACGCAGCGCCTGGGCAACCACAATCGGGTAAATAGCCCCGTTGGCAATCGCCATTATGCAGAAGGGGATCAGGATCTCTGCAAGCGTGATGTGATGGATAAAACTTGCCGCCCAGGTTGCCACCACGCTCAGCGCATAGATAACCAGCAGCCAGGGCAGGAGTTGTTGTCCCTGCCATTTTTGCAACGCGGCGCGACAGCCATAGCCGCCAATCAGAAAAGCAATGGTCTGCGGTACGTAGCTCAGCCCAATCACCGCCGGGCTGTAGCCCATTTCACTCAAAATAAACGGGGAACCGGTCAACCACGCAAAGAAGCTGGCAGAACAGGCGGCGTAAATCAGGACGTTGCCGCGGTACGCTTTCGCACGCAGCAGGGTGGTGAACGTCAGTTTGTCCTTGCTGTCATCGCGAGCTCGGGTGGTGGGCTTTAAAAACAGGGCGGGCAGCATCAGCAGCAGCGTGATGAAAAACAGCGTGGCAAAGATCGCCTGCCAGGAAAGATGGGTCAGAATCCAACTGCCTAATAACGGCGCCAGTGCAGGAGACAGCCCGACCAGCGGCATGATGGTCGCGAAAATGCGGTTAATTTTATGCGAAGGATAGTAATCGGTAACCAGCGCCTGCCAGATGACGGTCGCCGCGCAGACTCCCACGGCCTGAATAAAACGCAGTACTAACAGGCCCGTTGCGCTCTCCACCCACAGCATACCCAGGCTACCGAGGGCGAAGACAGACAGACCCAGCAACAGGATCGGTTTACGGCCATAACGGTCAGAGAGGGGTCCCCACAGCAGTTGGGCGACGGCAAAGCCTGCTAAAAACAGACTCAGGCTGGCGCTGACGGCAGAGGCCGGTGTTTGCAGGTCAGATTGAATGGCGGCAAAAGCGGGCAAATACATGTCGGTTGCCAGAAAACCCAACACGCTGAGCCCTGCCAGCCAGACTAAAAACCCTTTTCCTGGTTGCATAGTTGTACTCTAATTTTGATTAATCACACTGGCGCAGAGTGTAGGGAGTGAATTTGGGCTTGTGAAACGGTAATATTTGTTTATTGCATTCAAAAATTTTGTAGGCAGATTATGTGGTCAGAATATGCGCTGGAAGTGGTCGATGCCGTGGCACGCAACGGGAGCTTCAGTTCCGCGGCCCAGGAGTTGCACCGGGTGCCTTCAGCGGTCAGCTATACGGTTCGCCAACTGGAAGAGTGGCTGGCCGTCCCGCTTTTTGAACGTCGCCATCGTGATGTGGTGTTAACGCCGGCGGGCGCCTGGTTTTTGAAAGAAGGCCGCTCTGTCATCAAAAAAATGCAGATCACGCGTCAACAGTGTCAGCAGATCGCTAACGGCTGGCGTGGGCAACTCCCCATTGCGGTGGACAATATCGTGCGCCCGGAACGCACGCGGCAATTGATCGTCGATTTCTACCGCCACTTTGATGACGTGGAACTACTGGTCTTCCAGGAGGTGTTTAATGGCGTCTGGGACGCGCTGTCAGATGGTCGGGTCGAACTCGCCATCGGGGCAACCCAGGCGATCCCGGTTGGCGGACGATACACTTTCCGCGATATGGGTAAGCTGAGCTGGTGTTGTGTCGTTGCCAGTACGCATCCGCTGGCCGCCATGAGCGGGCCGTTAAGCGATGACACGTTGCGCAACTGGCCGTCGCTGGTGCTGGAAGATACCTCCCGCACGCTGCCGAAACGCGTGACTTGGCTGCTGGACAATCAGAAGCGGGTGGTGGTGCCGGACTGGGATTCTTCCGCGACCTGTATCAGCGCCGGACTCTGTGTCGGCATGGTCCCGACACATTTCGCCAAGCCGTATCTCAACAAGGGGCAGTGGGTCGCGTTAAATCTGGAGAATCCTTTCCCGGATGCGGCCTGTTGCCTGACCTGGCAGCAGAATGATATGTCACCTGCGCTGATCTGGCTGCTGGACTATCTGGGAGACAGTGAAACGCTGAACAAAGAGTGGCTGCGGGAGCCCGATGAGACTCCCGCAGAAGAGGCTTAACGACGGTAGTCGCGGAACGGGCCATCCGCCACGGAGCGGCGCTCCACCAGGCGCGGGTGGACTTCAATAGACTGCGACTCTTCGCGTTTATTGACGATACGGTCCAGTAACATATTAAAGGCCGTCTCACCCAGTGAATCTTTCGGCTGGTGGATGGTGGTCAACGCTGGTGTAAAGAAGCGGGCGTTGCGCACGTTGTCGTAGCCTATCAGCGACACGTCCTGCGGGACGCGCAGACCCATCTCATCAGCGGCGCAAAGGGCGCCCATCGCCATGACATCGCCGCCACAGAAGACCGCCGTTGGGCGATGCGCCTGCGACAGAATTTGCTGCATGGCGCGGTAGCCGGATTCCGGCTCGAAGTCGCCTTGAACAATCCAGTTTTCAGGCACTTTAATCAGCGCTTCATCCATCGCTTTCATAAATCCGGCCAAACGGCCTGCGCCGGTGTTACGCTCCATCAGTCCTGGGATCACGCCAATTTCGCGATGCCCTCGCTCGACGAGGTAACGGCCTGCCATGTAGCCGCCCTCGAAGGCGTTATCAATCACCGTATCAGTGAAGTCGGCTTTGGCTTCGCCCCAGTCCATCACCACCATTGGGATATGACGATATTCTTCCAGCATCGAGAGCAGGGGATCGGGGTATTCGGAACACATTACCAGCAGGCCATCAACGCGTTTTTGCGCCATCATCGACAGATAGGCACGCTGCTTTTCCAGGTTGTTCCAGACGTTGCCGAGGATCAGGGTATAGCCCTTCTGGAAGCAGTTCTTCTCAACCGCTTCAATAATTTCAGCAAAATAGGGGGCTTCGCTGCTCGTCGCCAGCAAACCGATAGATTTGGTATGGTTAACTTTCAGGCTACGGGCAACCGCGCTGGGGGAATAGTGCAATTCTTTGATTGCCGCCCACACTGCATTGCGTGTTTCTTCAGCGACGAAACGCGTTTTGTTAATTACGTGTGACACGGTTGTAGTGGAAACGTTTGCGCGCTTCGCTACATCTTTAATTGTTGCCATTAAATCTCACTCCAGACCCAACCTGAACATTAAATTACGCCAAGTAAACGTTTGCCTTTACTCATCCTGTGCCCAACGTCAGGGCTGCGGCACGCCGGGAAACGACACGGAACGTCAGGAAGGGGTCAATGGCCGGTACGCTAATCAAGTAAGCGTCGAATTTTGTCTGATCTTTACGAAAAGGGGAAGTATTAAAAGCACATATCACTCTAAATCGTGGGAGATTTTTACACTCAAGTGTGTAAAAATGCGCTATATCACTTTTTGTGTGGGTATAAAAAGGAGAAAAGTTGATGAGCACCGATCTGAAATTTTCATTAGTGACCACGTTTATTGTCCTGGCTTTAATCGTTGCGGGCGGCCTGACGGCGGCACTGCACTGATCCCCTCGGGGGAGTTCCTGCTCCCTCGAACCTCCCGCCATATTGTTATTGAATCTGCAAAAGTCTTTTGTATTTTTGTTAACTTCTCTTTTTTTGTGATTGATGTCATGCTTTTGACTCTTTGTTAAGCATCGCGCCCTGTCGCGAAGAGCCGGAGTCATCACTGCATGAAAATCAATTATCCGTTACTGGCGCTGGCCATTGGTGCGTTTGGCATCGGCACCACCGAATTCTCGCCAATGGGATTGCTGCCCGTCATCGCGCGTGGCGTTGATGTGTCTATTCCCGCGGCAGGTATGCTGATTAGTGCCTATGCGGTTGGCGTGATGGTCGGCGCGCCGTTGATGACGCTGTTGCTGTCACATCGCGGACGCCGTAATGCGCTCATTTTTCTGATGGCTATCTTTACGCTCGGTAACGTGCTCTCGGCGATTTCGCCGGATTACACCACGCTGATGTTGTCACGTATTTTAACCAGCCTTAACCACGGCGCATTCTTCGGCCTGGGCTCGGTGGTGGCGGCAAGCGTGGTGCCGAAGCACAAGCAGGCGAGCGCCGTTGCGACCATGTTTATGGGGCTGACCATCGCCAATATCGGCGGTGTGCCGGCGGCGACCTGGCTGGGTGAAACCATCGGCTGGCGGATGTCGTTTATGGCGACAGCGGGGCTGGGCGTTATCTCGATGTTGAGTCTCTTCTTATCATTGCCAAAAGGCGGTGCCGGGGCGCGCCCGGAAGTGAAAAAAGAGCTGGCGGTGCTGATGCGTCCTCAGGTGCTCTCCGCGCTACTGACTACCGTACTGGGAGCGGGCGCCATGTTCACGCTCTATACCTATATTTCGCCTGTTCTGCAAAGCATCACCCATGCGACACCGGCCTTTGTGACCGGGATGCTGGTTCTGATCGGTGTGGGCTTCTCCATTGGCAACTACCTCGGAGGGAAACTGGCCGATCGCTCGGTTAATGGCACGCTGAAGGGCTTTTTGCTGCTGCTAATGGTAATTATGCTGGCGATCCCTTTCCTGGCGCAGAATGAACTGGGCGCGGCGGTCAGCATGGTGGTCTGGGGGGCGGCAACCTTTGCGGTCGTCCCTCCGTTACAAATGCGCGTCATGCGTGTGGCTCATGAAGCGCCGGGTCTCTCATCTTCCGTGAACATTGGCGCGTTTAACCTTGGAAATGCGCTGGGCGCTGCGGCTGGCGGGGCCGTCATTTCAGGCGGATTAGGCTACAGCTTTGTTCCTGTGATGGGGGCGATTGTGGCGGGTATGGCGCTGTTGCTGGTGTTTGTCTCGGCGAGAAAACAACCTGAACAGGTGTGCGTCGCCAGTTAACGGCAGGACAAAAACGCAGAAGGGATTCCCTTCTGCGTTATCTTTTTTACGCGGCGAAGTTCTTCGCTACAAACTCCCAGTTTACCAGCGCCCAAAAGTGTTCCAGGTAGCCAGGACGCGCATTGCGGTAGTCAATGTAGTACGCATGCTCCCATACGTCGACGGTCATCAACGGCGTGGCGTCGGTGGTCAACGGCGTGCCAGCGTTGGAGGTTGAAACGATAGCCAGCTTGCCCTCTTTTCCTTTAACCAGCCAGGTCCAGCCAGAGCCGAAGTTTTTGATCGCCGCGTCGGTAAATTGCGCTTTGAACTCGGCAAAGCTGCCGAAAGAGGCGGCAATCGCGTCAGCCAGTTCGCCGGTTGGCTCGCCACCAGCATTCGGTGCCAGGCAGTTCCAGTAGAACGTGTGGTTCCAGACCTGAGCAGCGTTATTGAACACGCCGCCTTCTGAACTGCGTACGATCTCTTCCAGTGATTTCCCTTCAAAGGCGGTTCCTTTGATCAGGTTGTTCAGGTTGGTGACATAGGTCTGATGGTGTTTGCCATAGTGATATTCCAGCGTCTCGGCGGAAATGTGCGGCGCAAGCGCATCTTTGGCATACGGTAGTGCAGGTAATTCGAACGACATTGCTTCTCTCCTTATTATTAATAGTATTTCGCGCAATAACCTTATTGTGCGTAAGGATAGGGTAGCAAATTGAAAGGTGAGACAAAAGATGAACTTACCCTGTTGCGTTAACAACAGGGTAAAGTTTTAACGAATAGTTTTGGGCGTCATGACCCGGCGAGCGCCGACATAGTGGCGTTGCCAGTAATCTTCGCTGAGCGATGTGATCTGGATTTCCTGACCGCTGCGCGGTGACTGAATAAATTTGCCGTTGCCGACATAAACGCCGACGTGATCGGCAGTACCACGTCCCTGAGTGCGGAAGAACACCAGATCGCCATTTTTCAATTCCCCACGATCAATCGGTGCGGCATCACGCAGGTGATACATTTCATTTGCTGTGCGCGGAATACGGAATTTAACCAGATCTTTATAAGCGTAATAAACCAGACCGCTGCAATCGAAACCGGTGCGCGGAGACGTACCACCCCAGCGGTACGGCTTGCCAATCTGACTCATTAATTTGTTCATCGCCGTGCTGGTCGCTTTTTGCACTTTCACTTTATGGGCATCCGCAATCTTTCCTGACGCCGTGTTCTTCACTTTCACACACGTCGGCTTGTGTCCTTTACGCGGGGTGCACTTTTCACTCCAGCTGACAGCGGCTGTCTTTTTCGCAGCGACGGTTTTACTTTTGCGACTGGCTGTTTTGCTGGTTTTGGCAGAGGCGGTGATTTTTTTCTTAGAAGAAGAGGCGGTTTTCGTGCTGGTTTTGCTGGTCGTTTTCCTGGCGGTTTTTTGATTGGTTTTATTCGTTTTTTTTGCTGTTGCCGTACTTTTCTTTTTGTTGCTGGTTTTCTTACTATCCGTAAGACCAGCCGTATCCCTGGCTTGCTTGGACGCATGTGCCATCGGCATAAAGGGAATCGTTGTAAATAGCAAAGCACAGAGCGTGAGGGAAAGTCGGTTTATCCGCGCCACTGAGCATTCCTCTGTTAAGGCAGGTCGCAATCATACCTGCGTGTGATTTACAAAACCTGATGATTCTAATCTATAGAAACGAATAAAGTTAATAGCTTTTATTGTTAAAAATACGGTTTCGCTATTGAGTGCAAAAAAAAACAGCAGCCAAAGCTAAATCTGCTTATTTAGCGCACACTTTCGACACAGGCACTGAGGAAACTATTATTGGGAATGCAACTTATGCGTTCAGACGATAAAATAGTAAAGCGTAATGAAAATGTTATTTTCCGATGTCGCTCTGAAACGCTACAATGTCAGTCGACTGCCGTAAAAGAAGTTAAGGAAGCAAGACAATGAGCACCACTATCGAAAAAATCCAGCGCCAGATCGCTGAAAACCCGATTCTCCTGTATATGAAAGGTTCTCCAAAACTGCCAAGCTGCGGCTTCTCCGCCCAGGCTGTGCAGGCACTTTCCGCCTGTGGTGAGCGTTTTGCCTATGTGGATATTCTGCAAAACCCGGATATTCGCGCAGAACTGCCAAAATATGCAAACTGGCCGACCTTCCCACAGCTGTGGGTTGATGGTGAACTGGTTGGCGGCTGCGACATTTTGATCGAAATGTACCAGCGCGGCGAACTGCAGCAGTTGATCAAAGAGACCGCTGCAAAATACAAATCTGAAGAATCAGACGCTGAGTAATCAGTAGACGGTTAAAGGGGAGCTTTTCCTGACTCAGGTTAAGCTCCTTTTCATTTCTGCGCTTCCTATCCCCAGTCCAGCCCCTGCGGCGAACTGGAAAACCCGACTTCCCGTAGCAGGGTAAAGATAGGGGTTTGCCGTACCGGTTTATCGTTAACTTCCGACAGTGTGAAACGCAGTCGCGGTTCACGGCGTAAGGCGCTCGCCAGCGCCCTGAAAATCTCCGGCGAAGGCATTTCCTCATTTTCTGTCCAGATCATCATCTTTTTTCCTCCCTGAGCAAGGTACAGCCGCAACTGTCCAGCGGAAATCACGACAAACGCGCCGTTACGCCGCCCGGGGACCAGAGATGACGGATGCGTCGGCCACGGTAGTAGCGTTCCCCAGGGATTAGCGGGATCGTTCGCAGATAGCGCCACCGCCGTAAACGCCTGTTGTTCAGACGTCGACGACGTCAGATCGCGAAGACGATCGACAGTGTCCCGCTCGGCAAACTGTGCGCCGCCCATTCCCTCCACGAACCGCCCACGCAGAATTCGCCCAGAATCTTCCATGCTTCGGCACAGCGTCTGCATGGCGGGAAAGCCGCCAGGCACATTCTCGGCAATCACGGCCTGGCGACCAATTACGCCGTAGCGATCGAGCATATTCTCGGCACAGGCCAGCATCCTTTCAGTATCATTCAACGTCTCTCGCGGCAGCAGCGACCAGCGACCGGCCAGCGCAGGCGTGGTGTAAGAAACCGGTACAGCGATGGACGAGAGGCGCGGCGCGGCATAAGCCGGGCGTCCACGACGCATACGCGGCGAACGTCGTGACGGCTGGCGCGATGCGGCGACAGTACGCGTCAGGCCACGCAGCGGAGCCCAGATATCGGTCGTGATATACCCTTGCCAGACCAGACCCCAAAGTGCCTCATGCAGCGTGGCTGGCGTTAACCACTCGTCACCGCCAGCGTCTGCCGCACGCGTCTGAATCAACGCGCTAAGTTGCTGCGCAAACCATGCGCCACCACCAGAAAGAACGTCCAAAATTGCGCGCTGTAAGTCTGAAATCGCCTCGCTGTCACCGGATGGCGGGGAAAGCGTTTCTGCCAGGTAATCCCGTAAATGCAGTACCACCCGTCCATCATCGTCGCCCAGTTTCTTTTGTCCTGACCAGATGACTTCACCCGTCGCCAGCAACTCATCGAGCATATCCGGTGAATAATCACGGACACGAGCAGGGAAAATCTGGCTTTCCCACAACGAGGCAGGCAGGCCGACTCCGGCCAGTTGTTCAATAACACGCGTGACGCCGTCACTTCCTTCCAGCGTACCCGTGGAGGAGGACGGAAGGCGCGCAGGGCTGCCGTCGGCGGATGAAATAAGTCCCTGACGCTCCAGCAACAGTCGGGTGTAGCTCGTTGCCGGAACCGGACGGGTTGCCTCTCTTGCCGCATGCAGCGAGCGGATGCGAAGACGATGAAATACGTCCTCATTCACCCACGTTGACGCTTCGTCAGGCGTGGCAGAAGTACTGGCACGCAACGGAATGAGGACACCCTCATCGCGCAATTGACGCAGTTGATCGCCGGCGACGGCTACCCCCAACCCGAACGTCTGCGCAATCTGGGTGCGAGTAAACAACGTGTGGGTACGGCTGAAGCGTAGGAAAAGATCGCGCAGCGGCGCGTTCACCGGATGCAGCCACGCCGGTGAAATCGTCGCAGGCAGGCGAATACCCAGCGCGTCACGAAGTCTGGCTGCATCGTCCGTGCAGGCCATCTGCGCCGTGTCCGCGATAACGACCGGGAAAATACGTTTTTCAGCGGACAGCTCATCAAGCCATGTCCTGATGTCAGCGAGCGTTCCTTCGTGTCTGGCGGCAATTTCGTCGACGCTCATTGGTCCCAGTTCGCGCAGTAAATCGTAAACGCCTTCCATCCCCTGGGCTTTCCTGCCCGCCGCCCGCCGCTGAAGTTCATCTTCAACCTGGCGGATAATTTCCGGGTCAAGCAACTCCAGTGGATCGCCCTGGCCTAACAGGTTGCCCAGCAGTTCGCTGTCCAGCGCCAGTACCGAAGCCCGACGTTCCGCCAGCGGCGCGTCGGTGGCGTACATAAATTCCGCGACGTAGCCGAAGAGTAGATCGGTGGCGAAGGGTGAGGGGGTTGGCGTGGTCACTTCAGAAATCTGGATCTCGCCGGTGTTCAACCGGCGTATGACCTGCTCAAGTGCGTCGAGATCGTAAACGTCCTGCAGGCACTCACGAGCCGTTTCCAGAATAATGGGGAAATCAGGATAGCCCGCCGCGATTTCCAGAAGCTGACTGGCGCGCAGGCGTTGCTGCCAGAGCGGCGAACGACGCCCTGGCGTGCGGCCCGGCATCAGCAGGGCGCGGGCGGCGCATTCTCTGAAGCGGGCAGCAAACAGTGCCGTACTGCTGACGGCCTCCCGGACAATGCGCAGCAGTTTTTCCGGTTCAAACAGGAAAATAGCGGCATCGGGCAGTTTCCCGTCGCTGTCCGGTATGCGCGCGACAATCCCATCATCACTGGCAACAATCGACGCGTCAGCCCCCCACTGCGCATGGAGGCGTCCGGCAATCGCCAGCGCCCAGGGCGCGTGTACCCGACGACCATAAGGGGAATGCAGAATAACCCGCCAGTCACCCATTTCATCGCGACAGCGCTCAAGCACCAGATGACGACTCCAGGGGAGCACGCCCGTAGCATTTTTTTGATCGTCAATTAACCCTTTGATATTCGACAGAACATTGTCATCGCGCAGTCGGGGTGAGAGCCGGCGTTCTGCGTTGTCATCGGACATCGTATGGATAAAATCACCAATGCGTTCTCCCAGTTCCGCCGGGCGCCCGACGCCTTCGCCGCGCCAGAACGGCAGTCTGGCCGAGCGTCCGGGCGCGGGGACAACGATAACCTGATCGCGGGTGATTTGTTGAATTCGCCACGAGGTAGCACCCAGCGTGATGATGTCGTTGACGCGTGACTCGTACACCATTTCTTCATCCAGTTCGCCTACGCGACGCGATCCGGCTTGTTCATCCCCTTCGGGAAGCAGCACGCTGAACATGCCGCGGTCCGGAATGGTACCGCCGCTGGTTACCGCCAGAAGCTGCGCGCCAGGACGGGCCGTTAATAACCCGGTTTCGCGGTTCCAGATTATGCGCGGTCGGAAGACGGCAAAATCGCCGGAGGGATAGCGCCCTGCCAGCATATCCAGCGTGGCGTCAAATGCGCTTCTCGGCAAATCCTGCCACGGTGAAGCCCGGCGGACGAGGGCATACCAGTCATCAACATTGAGTGGATCCATTGATACGGCAGCAACGGTTTGCTGCGCCAGAATATCCAGCGGGTTGCGTGGCGGCGTCAGCGTTTCCAGTTGTCCGGCGTACATACACTCGACGATGACGGCAGAGTCAATCAGATCCCGACGGGTTCTGGGGTAGAACAGCCCCTTTGATACCCCGCCGACCTGGTGACTGGCGCGCCCGATGCGCTGCAGGCCGCTGGCGACAGAAAGGGGCGTCGCCACCTGAATCACCAGATCAACCGCCCCCATGTCGATCCCCAGTTCCAGACTGGAGGTCGCCACCACGCAGCGAAGTTCGCCGGATTTCAGCGCATGCTCGGTGACGGCGCGCTGTTCTTTGGACACCGAACCATGATGCGAACGGGCAATGTATTCTGCGGCGTCCTGCGCCCGGTTACTGGTGGACCCGGTTAGCGAGTCAAAGTGCACCGGCTCTGCCTGCGGTTGGGGCAACGCTTGTCGTCGCGAGAGATACAGCTCGTTCAGGCGGGCCGTCAGCTTTTCCGCCAGCCCACGCGAGTTGGTGAAAACAATGGTGGAACGATGGCTAAGGATTTGATCGAGAATACCGGCTTCAATGCGCGGCCAGATGGAACCTTCTCGCCCCTTGTGAATGGCCTCGCCGCTGTCGCTATTGTCCGCTAAGACGTCATCAAGATTGGCGGCTGGAGCGACGATGTGGATATCCGGGTGACGGGTAGAAGGCGGATTGATAACGGTAACCGGACGATCGCCGCCCAGAAAAGCGGCAACGGCTGTAACCGAACGCACGGTCGCCGACAAACCAATGCGCTGCGCCGACGTTGCCAGAAGCGCATCCAGCCGTTCGAGACTCAGCGCGAGATGCGCGCCGCGTTTTGTGCCAGCTACCGCATGTACTTCATCGACGATCACCGTTTCAACGCCGCGCAGCGTCTCTCTGGCGCGGGAGGTGAGCATCAGATAAAGCGACTCCGGCGTGGTGATCAGAATATCGGGCGGATGACGACTCAGCTTCGCACGCTCCTGAGGCGACGTATCGCCGGTGCGGATCCCAACCCGAATAGCCACCTCTGGCGCGCCGGATTTCTTCCGTTCTTCGCTAATCCCCAGCAGGGGAATTTGCAGGTTGCGCTGGACATCCGTACCCAGGGCTTTTATCGGGGAAATATAGAGGATTCGGGTGACTTTCTTTTCTTTGTCGGAGGAGGAGGTGGCGTGCGCTGCCTCGCCTTCACGAAACAGGCTATCCAGGGCATAGAGAAACGCGGCAAGGGTTTTCCCCGAACCGGTCGGGGCGATCACCAGCGCGTGCTGATTCGCGGCGGTCACGGCCCACGTTTGCGACTGTACCGGCGTAGGATGCTGAAATGCCGAGGTAAACCAGTCGCGGGTTGCCGGTGAGAAAATATCCGGCAGCGGAGGCGGCGCATTTTTTGCTGACATGTTCCCTGTCCCTTTAGCGATGTTGGCGAATCAAGACCTTTTAACAGAATAGCGGGAAATGCGCAGGGTGTATTGATACTGGTCAAATATACAGTATAGGTGGACGGGGGAGCGGCCTGATAAACAGCGTTATCAGACCCTTTGAATCAGGCTTCTTCAGGTAGCGGTAACGGCCAACCGCCGAGACGCTTCCAGCGGTTGACTATCTCGCAAAACAGCACGGCGGTGCGCTCGGTATCGTACAGCGCTGAGTGCGCCTGGGTACCGTCAAACTCCATGCCAGCCGCCAGACACGCTTTGGAGAGCACCGTTTGTCCCAGAGCCAGTCCGCTCAGGGCGGCAGTATCAAACGTCACGAACGGATGGAACGGGTTGCGTTTGAGCGACGCACGCTCAGCGGCAGCCATCATAAAGCTATGATCGAACGTTGCATTATGGGCGACCATAATGGCGCGACTGCAACCGCTGTCTTTAATGCCTTTGCGGACCATTTTGAAAATGGCGTGCAGGGCGTCATATTCACTCACCGCGCCACGCAGCGGGTTGGATGGATCGATACCGTTAAACGCCAGTGCTTCAGGCTGCAAATTTGCGCCTTCAAACGGTTCTACGTGGAATTGCAGCGTGCTGTCCGGCATCAGCCAGCCTTGTTCATCCATTTTCAGCGTGATGGCAGCTATTTCAAGCAGCGCATCGGTTCTGGCGTTAAATCCGGCCGTTTCAACATCAATGACGACAGGATAGAAACCACGAAAACGGTCGCACAGACCGGTAAGTTGAGCGTTATCGGACATCAGGGTCTCTTAGTACGGAAAAAATTGCAGCGCGCATTATGCCAAAAAAAGCGGAGTGATGCAGTAAAACAACGGGCGCAGAAAGCCACTGCGCCCGGCAGGAATCAGTTACCGAGACCTTTCCCGGCGTCCTTCTCTTCGATCAGCTCAATTTTGTAACCGTCCGGATCTTCAACAAAAGCGATCACGGTCATGCCGCCTTTAACCGGACCAGCTTCACGAGTGACGTTACCGCCATTCTGACGAATGCGCTCACAGGCTTCAGCCGCGTTATCGACGCTCAGGGCGATATGACCATAAGCCGTACCCAGCTCGTATTTGTCAACGCCCCAGTTATAGGTCAGTTCAATCACCGCTTCGTCACTTTCTTCGCCGTAACCGACAAATGCCAGTGAGTATTTGTATTCAGTGTTTTCACTGGTGCGCAGCAGCTTCATGCCGAGCACTTTAGTGTAAAAATCAATAGAACGTTGAAGATCGCCAACGCGCAGCATCGTATGAAGTAAACGCATGTTTTGTCCCCTTAAAAAATGGTCAATACATTCAAAATGTTGTTTTAGTATAGCGGCGTTTTTACGCCGCTATCAATGAAGGAATGCGATGGAGGGAATTAGAGCGTCGGGTAATCGGTGTAGCCTTCCGCACCGCCGCCGTAGAAACTTTCACTGCGTTGCGGGTTGAGTTCAGCTTTACGTTGCAGACGCGCCACCAGATCCGGGTTAGCGATGTAATCACGACCAAACGCGACGGCATCGATCAGACCCTTCTCAATTAAGGTCTCTGCTTTTTCACGCGTATAGGCGCCGGCACCGATAATCGGACCGTGGAAACGAGCGCGTACTTTTTCGCGGAACGCGTCGGTATACGGCTTGCCGCCAGCCCAGTCTGGTTCAGACATGTGCAGATAGGCGATGCCGCGTTTACCCAGTTCTTCAATCAGATACAGCGCATCGGCTTCTTCGTTCGGACCATTGTCGACATTCTGGAAGGTGCCAACAGGCGAAACGCGAATCCCGATACGGTCCGCACCCCATTCCTTAATACCGGCATCGACCACTTCCAGCACCAGGCGCGCGCGATTCTCCACGCTACCGCCGTACTGATCGGTACGATGGTTAGAAGAAGGGGAAAGGAACTGATGCAGCAGATAACCGTGAGCGGAGTGCAGTTCAACCAGATCGAAACCGGCTTCACGCGCATTGGCGATAGCCTGGCGGAAATCATTGACGATTCCCGGGATTTCATCGGTTTCCAGCGCGCGTGGCATAGAGGTATCCACTCGGATAGCCTGACCATTTTCATCACGCAGGGAAGTACGGGTCCCGGCGCTGATAGCGGATGCGGATACCGGCGGCTGTCCACCCGGTTGCAGGCTGGCGTGAGAAATACGGCCTGTGTGCCATAACTGAACGGCGATGTGGCCGTTTTCAGCATGAACACCGGCGGTGATTTTCTTCCATGCGGCGATCTGCTCATCACTGTGCAGGCCCGGCGCGCCGGCATAACCCTTCGCCTGTGCGGAAATCTGCGTCGCTTCGCTGATGATCAGACCCGCGCTGGCGCGTTGGCGATAATACTCGGCCATTAACGGAGTCGGGATGTCGCCAGGCTCAATGCTGCGCAGACGCGTCAGCGGGGCCATGAAAATACGGTTTGGTGCGGTGATCGCGCCCACTTTCAGTGGGGTAAACAGTTTATCTGATGACATAATGTTTTCCGTTATGAATAGACCGGTCGTCTAGTAAGCAGTTAAATAAAACGCCTGTTAAGCACCAGGCGTTGCGATAATATTTTTCACGTGTGCCAGCGCGTTTTCCAGCGGGGTGGCACTGCGAGAAATTTTGGCCTGCAGATTTGCTCCCAGCCACAGCGCATAAAGGATTTGCGCCTGCTGCAGTGGTTCTCCTGCAAACGTCAAACAATGACTATCACGTCCTTTTTCCAGCGCCTGCGCCAGGATGACCATAATTTTCCCGGCCCCCTGGTCCATTGCGGTGCGCATATCTTCCGACAGGTCGCACACTTCGGCGGAGAGTTTAACCGTCAGGCAGCCGCTGATGATTCCTTGCTGGCAAAACTGATTCAGGGTTTCCTGATAATAAGCCAGAATGCGATCGCGGTAATTGCCTGGCCCCGTGTCAAAATGCACCGTCAGCCGCTGATGATAACCGGCAAAATGCCGTTCCAGCATTGCGACGCCAAAGGCTTCTTTAGAGCGAAAGTAGTGATAAAACGATCCTTTCGGCACCCCGGCGGTTTTGAGCAACTCGCTCAGTCCCATACCGGTAAAGCCTCGCTGCATGCAAAGATGCTCACCGGTAGCCAGTAAGTGTTCGCGGGTATCGTACTCAGTTTGCTTGTTCATGGCAGGGAGTGTAATAGACCAGTCGGTCTAATGCAAGACAGGTTGCCAGAAATCGTGTTTACGTCTTCAATAGAGTGAAGACCTAATGAAGAGGAAAGGGCGTGGCAGAGCAGTTAGAGTTTTTTCCCGTTCAGAGCCCATGTCGGGGAATTTGCCAGTCAGATGAACGCGGTTTTTGCCGGGGGTGCCTGCGCAGTCGGGATGAGCGGTTCAACTGGCAAAAAATGAGCGACGCACAAAAACAAGATGTGCTGCGGTTATGCCGCCAGCGTCTGCTGCGTAAATTACGCGCAAATAAACCCGCCGCGCCAGAAGAACCTCAACAGCCTTCACTCTTTTAAGCCACTAATTGTATATACTCGCTGTAATTTACTTCACGAGGAAGCAGTTATGGTTCAGCGTATTACTCTTGCGCCACAAGGCCCGGAATTCTCCCGCTTTGTCATGGGATACTGGCGACTGATGGACTGGAATATGTCCCCCCGGGAGCTGGTGAGCTTTATTGAAGAGCACCTGGATTTAGGTGTCACGACCGTGGACCATGCGGATATTTACGGTGGCTATCTGTGCGAGGCCGCCTTTGGCGAAGCGCTGAAACTGGCTCCTCATCTGCGTGAGCGGATGCAGATCGTCACCAAATGCGGGATCGCCACCACCGCCCGTGCGGAAAACGCGCTCGGCCACTACATCACCGACCGCGATCATATTGTGAAAAGTGCGGAACAGTCGTTGATCAATCTGGCGACCGACCATCTGGATCTGCTGCTGATCCACCGCCCGGACCCGCTGATGGATGCCGATGAGGTCGCCGAAGCCTTCAAACATCTGCATCAGAGTGGAAAAGTGCGTCACTTCGGCGTCTCCAACTTCACCCCGGCGCAGTTTACGCTGCTGCAATCGCGCCTTCCGTTCACGCTGGCGACCAACCAGGTGGAGATCTCTCCGGTTCACCAACCGCTGCTGTTAGACGGCACCCTCGATCAGCTTCAGCAACTGCGTATTCGCCCAATGGCCTGGTCCTGCCTTGGTGGCGGACGTCTCTTTAATGACGATGCGTTCCAGCCGCTGCGTAACGAACTGGCGGTCATTGCGCAAGAACTGAATGCCTCTTCTATTGAGCAGGTGGTTTACGCCTGGATACTGCGTCTGCCGTCGCAGCCGCTGCCGATCATAGGCTCCGGAAAAATCGAGCGTGTACGTGCGGCAGTGAAAGCCGAGTCTCTGAAAATGAGTCGTCAGCAGTGGTTCCGTATCCGTAAAGCTGCACTGGGTTACGACGTCCCGTAAACGTAAAATCGAGGATCTCCGTTCAAAATCGCGTCACTGGTTTACACTTAACCGACATACATACAGAACGGAGGTCCTATGAAGCGATTGAGTCTGGCTGTGTTAACCCTGTTAGCCTGTGCGGGGGCGCAAGCCGCCAGTGAAACAGTGGAGATGAATCTGGTTACCCCGCAAGGTGTCGGGCAGTCCATCGGGGAAGTCACCATTGCGGAAACCGAGAACGGACTGGAGTTTACACCGGATCTGAAAGCGTTGCCGCCGGGAGAACATGGTTTTCATATCCATGCCAACGGCAGCTGTCAGCCTGCCATTAAAGACGGTAAAGCGTCTGCTGCTGAGTCTGCGGGGGGACATTTTGACCCGCACAAAACCGGTAAACACGCCGGACCGGATGGCGAAGGGCACCTGGGCGATTTGCCCGTGCTGGTGGTGAATGACGAAGGTAAAGCCATTGTTCCTGTCACGGCAACGCGCCTGAAATCTCTTAACGACATCAAAGACAAAGCGCTGATGATCCACGTCGGTGGCGATAATATGTCCGATCAGCCCAAACCCCTGGGCGGTGGTGGGGCGCGTTTCGCTTGTGGCGTGATCAAATAATCAGGACGTCAGCGACCCTTTTGGCGGCGCTTGTTCCAGTTGGGAAAGCGAACAATACAGTCGCCAGACGATCGCCGCCAGTTCTTGCGCGGCGGGTTGATGATGGTGAGAAAGCGTCTGGCAAATCCGCAGGAGTTCAGCCAGCGTCGCGGCAAGCGGTCGTTGCTGGACGCCGCGTTCGCTCATCACATCATGCAGTAAAGCAATACAGATGTCCCTGACCTGCGACAGCGGGTCAGAACGCGATTCCCAGCTGCGCAGTTGCCAGACGACGTGCGAACAGTTGAGCAACACCACGCCCCAGCGTAGCAGCCAACGCCGTGCCAGCGCATCCTGACTGTTGCTTAACTGACTGATATGGTGATAGGTCAGCGACTCGTACTCATTTTCACTGTACGTCGGATAACGGCTCAACTGATCGACAAAGCTCCGGCGCAGCGCCCGAATATGACGCCGGCTTTTGCGTGCATCCGAACCGGGACGCAAAATCGCGAACGCCAGCCATGACAACGCCACGCCGACAATCTTCGCCGTATTGTCATTCAGAAAATCGGCAAAGTCATAGACCGGCGGGTTGGTCACGGCGATAAACGAACCCATAAAGACAATCAGTTGCCCCCAAAGCCCCGCCAGTTTTGGCATCTGCAATTTCAATAATTGCATGGTGGTCAGCAAGGGGAACAAAAACAGCAGGAACTCCCACAGGTCACTAATCTGCACCATCAGCCCGAACTTGACCACGAAACTGAACAGCGAGAGCAATACCAGCGTGCGCATCAGCAGTGAGAGTGATTTAAACGGTGTGGCGACGACGGAGTAAAGCACGCTGCTGATGGCCGCCAGGGTCAGCGCCGCCGATCCCGATTCCCACTGTGAAACAATGCTCCATGTGCCAATCACCATTAGCGTGACGAAGGTGCGCAGGCCGCTCCAGAGGGCTTCTGCGTGGTCGGTATGCCGTGCCAGCGCCGGCGCGCGCGGAATGTTAACGGTAGTAAGCGGGCCGCCATTTTCAATCACGCGTAGCTGACGGCTGGTACGCAGATAGAGACGGCAGAAATAACGTAACCGCTGCCAAAAGGCGACGTGACGATAGTCGCTTACGTCGGTGGGGGCGAGTGGTGCAATAATCCGCGCGACGGCATAACTGTCAGTTTGTGAACGGGCCAGTGCTGTCAACAGTTGGTCAATAACATCACGTGTGTGGGCCGGAGGCGTCGGCCAGTTCAGTAACATTCTGCGCAGGCTCGAGATGACACTGGTCAGGCGCAGTTGATGGTGCAGCAGGACGTTCAGCAGCGCATTCTGACGCCGGAAGCGGTAATGGCTCCAGAATGCCTGAATACGCAGTAAATTCATTGTCAAAATCTGCCCGATCACCCCTTCGTGGGCCGAGCGGATGGCGTCAGTAGACTCAGGTTGCCACAGCAGGCTGGCGTGTTCCAACAGGCGCGCGTGCATGTTCTTCAGCGCGGTCAGTAGCGCGGTGCCATCGGAGGTGCTGGGCAAAATCATCATCATCGTGCCGCCGCAGAGGATCCCGACAATCACTTCGCAAACACGCGCCTGGGCGATATCCCAGAGTTGAGTGATGTCGACAATGTTCACCATCGGGAAGGCAATAATGGCGGCGGTGTATCCCGCGAGCTGGAAGGCATAAGCCACATTGTTGGTAAACTGCGCGCAGGCCCACGTACAGAAACCAATCCAGGCGGACATGCTCAACAAAAACAGCCACGGTTCGTTGAGCGTATGCCCGGCAAGAATTAACGCTGCGGTCGCCCCCAGCAGACTGCCGGCAATGCGCCCGAGACTTTTACTGATTACGCCGCCGACGGTGGGAAAACTGACCACGGCGGCGGAGGTCATCGCCCAATAGGGTTCATCCAGATTGAGATAGTAGGCAAACGTCAGCGCCAGGCACATCGCGAGGGTATTACGCAGGGCATAGCGCCACTGCCCGGCCGTCGCTTTCAGCCACGGCGTATTGCCCAGAGACACGCGCAGTCGCTTCATTTAGTTGGCGATCGCTACGCTACAGGTCGTGCCGGAAACGAGCGTTACGTCACGTGGAAGCTGGTCAAATTCGATACGCACCGGAACGCGCTGCGCCAGACGCACCCAGGGCACGTTGGGTTTAATATCCGGCACCAGACCGGAATCGCTCTCCACGCTTTGGTCGTAAATCGCGCGGCCAATGCTGGATACGTGACCCTGTAACTTAATATTGCCGCTGTAAAGTGTAATCTGGGCAGGTGCGCCTTCGCGGATATGACGCAGCTTGGTTTCTTCAAAATAACCCATCACATAGAAGGAGTGGCTGTCCACCAGGGCAAACAACGGTTGACCGGAGGTGGCGAAGTCACCGGTACGCGTCGACAGATTGGTTATCCACCCGGAGACCGGGGCGTGGACATCCGTCTGCGCCAGTTGCCACTGCGCCTGTCTGAGCGTCGCCTGAGCGACGTCTACGCTTGCCTGCATCGCTTTGACGTTCAGATTGGCGGTATCCAGCTCTTCAGCGGAGATAAAATTCTGCGATAAGTGACGACGGCGAGTGGCTTCGTTATTGGCTTTCGCCAGTTCCGATTGTGCTTTAGCCAGTTGCGCCTGCGCGTTGAGCTCGGCGATATGAAAAGGGGTCTTATCGATACGAAAAAGCAGATCGCCGGCGTTGACGAACTGGTTATCTTTTATCGGGAGATCGACGATGGCGCCGGACACCTGCGGCGTAACGCTGACCTGTTCGGCTCGCACCTTTCCGTCACGCGTCCACGGGGATTGCATGTAATAATTCCACATAAACCATCCCGCCAGAACGGCGAGGGTAGCAACCACAATGGTGGAGAAATATTTCAGTGTTTTCAGCGTCATAATTACCATGCAACCAATAAAAGAAGACCCAAACAGACGCAGAGGGCAAAAATTGACAGATCCATCAATAAAGGATGCCAGATTTCACCCGAGTAAATCCGTTCGCGCAGCAGGCGATGGATGAAAAGCCAGAGGAGAAATCCCAGCGCAAAGGCCTTGAACAGCGGCGGGAAGTAAACAGATGCGCCAATCACTAAATCCTGTAAGGGCATCCCTGTTGTATTGTGTGCGGAGGTCACAAGCAATAGTCCTTTGCGTCAGGCTACGTTTATCCAGGTTTAGCAAAAACTGGTACGAAGCGTGCTTTTTTCGTGTAATGTCTGAAAAATATGTCTGTCGGTAACCAAATGCAGCAATACATTTGTTTTAGCAATACAATTGCTGCACACTATTCTAAAATCAGTATAATATCTTAGCAAGCTAATTATAAGGAGATGAAATTGGAATCGCCACTAGGTTCTGATCTGGCACGGTTGGTGCGCATTTGGCGTGCTTTGATAGACCACCGTCTTAAGCCTCTGGAATTGACGCAGACGCACTGGGTTACGCTGCATAATATTCATCAACTGCCACCGGATCAATCACAGATACAACTGGCAAAAGCGATTGGCATCGAACAGCCGTCACTGGTACGTACGCTGGATCAGCTCGAAGAGAAAGGGCTTATTTCGCGTCAAACCTGTGTCAGCGATCGCCGGGCCAAACGGATTAAACTGACAGAAAAGGCAGAGCCGCTGATTGCTGATATGGAAGCGGTTATCAACAAAACGCGTGGTGAAATTCTGGAAGGGATTTCTGCGCAGGAAATTGACCTGCTGATTAAACTGATCACCCGACTTGAACACAATATTATTGAGCTACAGTCGCACGATTAATGTCATGAAACGTGTGGTCAGGTCCTGACCACACGTTAATTCACTTAGCGCGGAGAAACGGTTACCTGACGACCGTTGCTGGCCAGTACGACACGCTGTCCGGCAGAGAAACGCGTATCACCTTGTTTCTGAACAACCATGATGGTGTTGCCATCATCCTTACGGATTTCCAGTTCAACACCCTGCGTTTTATTCATCGCACCCTGCACGCCTTGTCCGGCGACACCACCGGCGACAGCACCCGCCGCCGTTGCCAGAGAACGACCCGTACCACCACCCACAGTGTTACCCAGGAAGCCACCGAGCACAGCACCACCAATGGCGCCGATCACGTTATCATTATCACCAGCCTGAATTTTTACCGGACGCACGTTTACAATCGTCCCGTAGGTAACGTTCTGAACCTGCTTCGCTTCAGAAGCGGTATAGACATCGCCTGAAAGGCTATCCGTGTTGGCACAACCCACTAAAGATAAGCCAGCCAGTGAAACGATCAGTACACGTTTAATCATTTAAAAATCTCCTGTTCACCATGAAACGCTACCCAAGCATCCCTCATGGTCAAATTATATGGCATTTGCGCGTTTAAGGTCACATGTTCTGTCTGAATGATGCAGAAATCATAATAACAGGCAGCTTAACCAACTTTAAACGAACTATTCAGTGAATTTATTAAATCAACGCGGCGAGGGTGCTTTCGGGAAAAACGTGAATGAAGCGTAGCATTGACTGCGCGTTTATGATGGAGTGTTGGCAAAAAGTCATGCTTAAAAAGGAACATGTATGAAATCGGGCCGTTACATTGGCGTGATGTCAGGCACCAGCCTTGATGGTGTTGATGTCGTACTGGCGACGATAGATGACACGATGGTGGCCCAACAGGGGAGTCTCACCTGGCCGATGCCTGTTTCCCTTAAACAGGCGATTCTCGATATTTGCCAGGGGCAATCTCTGACGCTTTCCCAGTTGGGGCAGTTGGATGTTCGGTTGGGCAAACTGTTTGCCGAGGCGGTCAACGCGCTACTGGTGCAGGAAAAACTGCGTCCGCAAGACATTATCGCTATCGGTTGCCACGGGCAAACGGTGTGGCATGAACCCACCGGCGCGGCGCCGCATACGCTGCAGATCGGCGATAACAATCAAATTGTGGCGCATACCGGAATCACGGTAGTCGGCGATTTCCGTCGTCGTGATATCGCGCTGGGCGGACAGGGCGCGCCACTGGTACCTGCATTTCATCAGGCGCTGCTCGCGCATCCGACCGAGCGAAGAATGGTGCTCAATATTGGCGGCATTGCGAATCTGTCGCTGCTGATTCCAGGGCAGCCCGTGCGTGGATACGACACCGGACCCGGCAATATGCTGATGGATGCCTGGATCTGGCGGCAGTGCGGCAAACCCTATGATAAAGATGCGCAATGGGCCTGCGGTGGGACGGTGATTATTCCGTTGCTACAAACGATGCTCAGCGATCCCTGGTTCTCGCTACCGGCACCGAAAAGCACCGGGCGTGAATACTTCAACTACGGCTGGATTGAACGGCAACTGACGGCGTTCCCGGGGATTGCGCCGCGCGATGTTCAGGCGACGTTGACGGAGCTGACGGCGGTCACCATCTCTGAACAGGTGTTGCTGAGTGGGGGCTGTGAACGTCTGATGGTCTGCGGCGGCGGTAGTCGTAATCCTTTGTTAATGACCCGACTGGCAGGACTGCTGCCGGGAACGGAAGTGACGACCACCGATGAGGCCGGGATCAGCGGCGATGATATGGAAGCGTTGGCATTTGCCTGGCTGGCGTGGCGCACGCTGGCTGGTCTTCCGGGCAATTTGCCCTCGGTGACCGGTGCCTCTGAAGCAAGCATTCTGGGCGCGGTGTTTCCCGCCACCCCACGAACTCAGAGTTAACTGAATTTTTCTTTCGTCTTCTGCCGTTACACTGTGGAGATTAGGAGGGTGAATTCACCCTCCTGGACCAGGAAAGTCTACAGGATACGTCTATGAAAAAACTGCTACTCATCTGTTTTCCGCTTATGCTCTCTGGTTGTAGCGTCTACAACCAGTTTGTTGAACGTATGCAAACGGATACGCTGGAATACCAGTGTGATGAAAAACCGCTGACGGTAAAATTGAATAATACCCGTCAGGAGATGAATTTTGTTTATGACAACAAACTGCTTAATCTGAAGCAGGGTATTTCGGCGTCAGGCGCGCGTTATACCGACGGAATCTATGTGTTCTGGTCGAAAGGCGACGGAGCGACCGTCTACAAACGTGACCGTATCGTGCTGAATAACTGCCAGTTACAAAACCCGAAGCGTTGAGATTTCCAGCAGGGCGGCGCACAATAGCGCCACCCACTGACAATCCGTAGCGAACCCCATGTCTGATAACGACGAATTGCAGCAAATCGCGCATCTGCGCCGTGAATACACCAAAGGCGGTCTGCGCCGCCGCGATCTTCCCGCTGAGCCGTTAACGCTTTTCGAACGCTGGCTGGCTCAGGCATGTGACGCCAGACTGGCGGATCCCACCGCCATGGTTGTAGCGACCGTTGACGAAAATGGCCAACCGTATCAGCGTATTGTGTTGCTGAAACACTACGATGAAAGAGGGCTGGTGTTCTATACCAACCTCGGCAGCCGTAAAGCGCATCAAATCGAAAAAAATCCCCGCATCAGCCTGCTGTTTCCCTGGCATATGCTGGAACGTCAAGTGATGGTGACGGGTAAAGCCGAACGCTTATCGACCCTGGAAGTGGTGAAGTATTTCCACAGCCGTCCGCGTGACAGCCAGATTGGCGCCTGGGTCTCGAAACAGTCCAGCCGCATTTCCGCGCGCGGGATCCTCGAAAGTAAATTCCTCGAATTAAAACAGAAATTCCAGCAAGGCGAAGTGCCGCTGCCCAGTTTCTGGGGCGGATTCCGCGTCAGCATAGAACAGATGGAGTTCTGGCAGGGCGGTGAGCACCGACTGCATGACCGCTTTTTATACCAGCGTGAAAATGACGCATGGAAAATTGACCGTCTCGCACCATAAACCCGGAAAATTGTTGCGTTAAGCGCTAGCGCTGTGTGCGCCAGCGCTTTATTCTATAGAGCTTTCGCGTCTGGCGAAAAGTCGTGTACCGGCAAAGGTGCAGTCGTTTTATACATGGAGATTTTGATGGCAAGCAGTAACTTGATTAAACAATTGCAAGAGCGGGGGCTGGTTGCCCAGGTGACGGACGAGGAAGCGTTAGCAGAGCGACTGGCGCAAGGCCCGATCGCGCTCTATTGCGGCTTCGATCCTACCGCTGACAGCTTGCATTTGGGGCATCTGGTTCCCTTGTTATGCCTGAAACGCTTCCAGCAGGCAGGTCATAAACCTGTGGCGCTGGTCGGTGGCGCGACCGGTCTGATTGGCGACCCGAGCTTTAAAGCCGCCGAGCGTAAACTGAACACCGAAGACACCGTTCAGGAGTGGGTAGACAAAATCCGTAAACAGGTTGCTCCGTTCCTGGATTTCGACTGCGGCGACAACTCCGCTATCGCGGCGAATAACTATGACTGGTTCGGCAACATGAACGTGCTGACCTTCCTGCGCGATATCGGTAAGCATTTCTCTGTCAACCAGATGATCAACAAAGAAGCGGTGAAGCAGCGTCTGAACCGTGACGATCAAGGGATCTCCTTCACTGAGTTCTCCTACAACCTGTTACAGGGTTATGACTTTGCCTGTCTGAATAAACTGCATGGTGTGGCGCTGCAAATCGGTGGTTCCGATCAGTGGGGTAACATCACCTCCGGGATAGACCTGACGCGTCGTCTGCATCAGAATCAGGTCTTCGGTCTGACCGTTCCGCTGATCACCAAAGCGGACGGTACCAAGTTCGGCAAAACCGAAGGCGGCGCAGTATGGCTGGATCCGAAGAAAACCAGTCCGTACAAATTCTATCAGTTCTGGATCAACACGGCGGACGCCGACGTGTATCGCTTCCTGAAGTTCTTCACCTTCATGGACATTGAAGAGATCAATGCGCTGGAAGAAGAAGACAAGAACAGCGGTAAAGCGCCGCGTGCGCAGTACGTGCTGGCCGAGCAGGTCACGCGTCTGGTGCATGGCGAAGAGGGCCTTATCGCGGCGAAACGCATCACCGAGAGCCTGTTCAACGGTACGCTGAGCGATTTGAGTGAAGCGGACTTCGAACAACTGGCGCAGGACGGTGTGCCAATGGTCGAGATGGAAAAAGGCGCAGATCTGATGCAGGCGCTGGTGGATTCCGAACTGCAGCCGTCTCGTGGTCAGGCGCGTAAGACCATTGCGTCAAACGCGATCACCATTAACGGCGAGAAGCAGTCGGATCCGGAGTACACCTTCACCGAAGGCGATCGTCTGTACGGCCGCTACACGCTGCTGCGTCGCGGTAAGAAGAATTACTGTCTGGTGTGCTGGAAGTAATCGAAAGTTAGCAGGGGCGTGGGAAACCACGCCCCTTTATTTTTTCAGGGTTGTGGTAAGCAAAAAATGAAGAATATCCTCGCCATTCAGTCCCACGTTGTTTTTGGACATGCTGGCAATAGCGCCGCGGAGTTTCCGATGCGCCGCCTCGGTGCCAACGTCTGGCCCCTCAATACGGTTCAATTCTCTAATCACACGCAATACGGCAAATGGACTGGCTGCGTCATGCCGCCCTCGCATCTGACGGAGATTGTGCAGGGCATTGCCGATATCGATCAGCTGAAGCGCTGTGATGCGGTGCTGAGCGGTTATCTGGGTTCTGCCGAGCAGGGCGAGCATATTCTGGGGATTGTGCGTCAGGTGAAAGCGGCGAATCCGGCGGCGAAATATTTTTGTGACCCGGTGATGGGACATCCGGAAAAGGGGTGCATTGTCGCGCCTGGCGTCGCCGAATTTCATGTTCGCCACGCGTTACCTGCCAGCGACATCATCGCCCCGAATCTGATTGAGCTGGAAATTCTCTGTGAACACGCGGTGAACACCGTGGATGAAGCGGTTACCGCCGCCCGCGAGCTCATTGCGCAGGGGCCGGAAATTGTGCTGGTCAAACACCTGGCGCGTGCGGGTTACAGTCAGGATCGTTTTGAAATGCTGCTGGTTACTGCCGATGACGCCTGGCACATCAGTCGTCCGCTGGTGGATTTCGGTGTCCGTCAGCCGGTCGGCGTGGGCGATGTGACCAGTGGTTTACTGTTAGTGAAATTGCTGCAGGGGGCGACAATCCAGCAGGCGCTGGAACATGTGACGGCGGCGGTGTATGAGATTATGATTGCTACCAAAGCAATGCAGGAATATGAACTGCAGGTGGTGGCGGCGCAGGATCGTATCGCTCAACCAGACCACTACTTTAGCGCCACACAGCTTTGACTTGCCTGCCGGATGCGGCGTTGACCGCCGCCATCCGGCCTGATTCGCTTACTGTATTCCTTCCGCCTTCAGCGCTGCCGCAACGCCCGGACGCTCAGCCATTCGTTTCATATATGCCGCAATATTCTCTAACCCGTCCATATTGAGTTTTACCGCATACGCCCAGCGCAGTACGGTGAAAAGGTAGGCATCCGCGATAGTGAAACGCGAGCCACAAATCCATTGTCCCTCTTTGAGAGCGGCATCAACGTACTGCATTTTCTTCTCAAGAAGCGCGCGAACGGTCGGTTTATACTCTTCTGGAGTGTCAGGGCGAAACAGCGGCGTGAAGCCTTTATGCAGTTCAGTCGCAATGTAGTTAAGCCATTCCAGCGTCTTGTAGCGTGAAATGCTGCTTACGGGAGCCAGCAACTGGCGATCAGGAACGCTGTCGGCGAGATATTGCATTATCGCCACGCCTTCGGTCAGCAGCGTACCATCATCGAGCAGCAAAGCGGGAACCTGTCCTTTCGGGTTGACCGCGAAAAAATCATCGCCGTTTTCCAGACGCTTTTTCATCAAATCCACGCCATCCAGCGTGAAATCTTTCCCACTCTCGCGAAGGGTAATATGGGAGGCAAGAGAGCAGGCGCCTGGCTTGTAGAACAGTTTCATCGATAACTCCTTTCAACTGAGGTTTAACGTATCCTGGTTCGGGTTCAGGCAAAAAAAAAGCCGCTAACGCAACGTTAGCAGCTTCATTATGCGTTTCCCAGAAATTTACGCGGTAGCGGTTTTAGACGCTTTCTCGCGAGGTTCGTCGTCCTGAGTCATGCGGTTCAGTTTCGGCGCCGTCAGCAACATCAGAACAGCGATCACTGCGGTCGCCACGCCAATCTGCAGGAACACGCGACCATACACTTCCAGAGACATCAGCGGGTCTGTTACGTTTTCCGGAACCGCCATCATGCTGGCGACATAACCGCCAATGATGTTGGCGCCGGCAGTGGTGAGGAACCAGCTACCCATGATGAAGCCCATCAGACGCTGTGGAACCAGCTGTGCCACCATGGCCAGGCCCAGACCGGAAATCATCAGCTCACCGATACTTTGCAGGCCGTAGCAGATGATCAGCCAGTTAACGGAAACGATGCCCGCATCAGAGGCGAATTTGGCACCCAGCGGCAGGATCAGGAACGCGCCTGAACACAGCACCATACCAATGGCAAACTTCGTCGGCATCGGCAGAGTGTCGCCCATCTTGTTATAGATAGCCGCGAGGATAGGACTACCAATGATGATCCAGAACGGGTTCAGCGCCTGATACTGTTCAGGTTCGAACGCGATGCCAAGAATGGAGTGCTCAACGTTACGGATAGCGAAGAAGTTCAGCGATGTCGGCATCTGGCTGTACAGCACGAAGAAGATGATCGCTTCCAGCATCAGAATGAACGCCACGATCATTTTACGACGAGCCGCACCCTGCATAGAGAAGGCTTCTTTACCGAAGATAATCACGATACCAAGCGCGATCACACCCAGAACCATGCGGGCGATTTGCTGGTTATGCAGCAGCCAGGTGGCGATCGCGATGAGCGCGATAACACCGACGATGGTCAGCAGCAGGTTGCGGAAGTTAATCGGCTCAAAGTCAGGTTTAGAACCGTAGTTCTTCACCCAACGCTGGCAGAACGCGAAGTTCACCACGGTGATCAGCATACCGACAACGCTCAACGCGAACGCGGTGCTCCAGCCGTAATGCGCGGCAAGCCACGGCGTTGCCAGCATTGAGAAGAATGAACCGATATTGACGGACATGTAGTACATCGTAAATGCACCATCAAGACGCGGGTCATCTTTTGCATAGCAGGTTGAGAGCAGCGAGGACGGGTTAGCTTTAAACAGACCATTACCCACGGCAATGGCGGCCATCCCCATATAAACGATGCCAGCGTCGTGTCCGGACCATGCCACCAGGGCATAACCAATAGCCAGGACTACCGCACCAAGCATAATGACGCGCTTGGTACCCAGAATTTTATCGCCTAACCAGCCACCAATGGCGACCAGACCGTAAACCAGGGCGCTAAAAGACGAGAAAAGAGTGATTGAATCCGCTTCAGACATACCCAGTTGTTTAACCAGGTAAACGGCCATAATTCCTTGTAAGCCGTAATAACCGAAACGCTCCCAGAGCTCAATCGAGAAGATGAGATAGAACGCCTTCGGTTGTTTGAAAGCGTTAAGACTGACGCTTTCCGTTGGTTTCTTGTTTGCAGTAGACACTTTAGCCTCTTTTTTTACATCCCATATTAACGGGGGTGTTCTGTCACGTGATACCACTGGGTAGCCGTGAAATTGTTATAGTGGGAGGGGAAACGGCAAGTAATGTTCACTATCTTGCACTTTCAGACAAGTCTTTTGTAATAACCTGTTACATATATCTCATCTGGTGAATTCATCGGGGTAGATAAATGTTATCTAGCGTTAAATTTTTTTAATTGCGGAATGGCAGTTTTTTACGCTGTCAATTGGTCCTGAAAATCGCTGTATGGCGATATGTTCTGCTATATGCCGTTTAATGTAGTGATAAAGGCCAGCATCTAAAAAATAGCCAGTGTAATGTTTTGTGTATAAAAACTGACTCCTTGTCATCTGATTGTAGAATTAACCAAATTCAACAAAATAATTTACATAGGGTTATCACTATGATCGTGATCACAGTTGGATAGAAATTTTCGTTATTAAAAAAAGGATTAACCTGAATAGGCACTAATCACCAGGATTATTCATTTGTCTAAACCTGATGACGTGGAATCATTGACGGAATGAAGAGGAAGAAGTAGAGGATAACAAAAAGTTATGGCGGGGCGGATGGGGTTGCCCCGACGAGTCAGATATCGACCTTCTCTTTGTATTCACAAAGATCTTCGATGATGCAGGAGCCACAGCGCGGCTTGCGGGCAATACAGGTGTAACGACCGTGCAGGATCAGCCAGTGGTGGCAGTCGACCTTAAACTCTGCGGGCACCACTTTCAGCAATTTCTCTTCCACCTGCTCAACGTTCTTACCGGGCGCAAAGTGGGTACGGTTACAGACGCGAAAGATATGCGTGTCGACGGCGATGGTGGGCCAGCCGAAGGCGGTATTCAGCACGACGTTTGCCGTCTTGCGACCCACGCCCGGCAGGGCTTCAAGTGCCGCACGATCCTCAGGCACCTCGCCATGATGTTGCTCAAGCAGGATGCGGCAGGTCTTAATCACGTTTTCGGCTTTGCTGTTAAACAGGCCGATCGTTTTGATATAGGACTTCACGCCTTCAACGCCGAGTTCCAGCATGGCGGCGGGGGTATTGGCAACCGGGTAGAGTTTCGCCGTGGCCTTGTTCACGCTGACATCAGTCGCCTGGGCCGATAACAGCACGGCGATCAACAGTTCAAAGGGCGAGCTGAAATTCAGTTCGGTCGTCGGATGCGGATTATTCGCGCGTAATCGGGTTAAAATTTCTAACCGCTTTGCTTTATTCATGAGACATTCCCTGGTTCAGCGGAGGGCAACTCCGTTGCGACAGACGCACTGGCGCGACGTTTTTTCATCTTCTCATCAATGAGATATTTCACCGCCAGCATGAGTCCCAGGCCAATAAAGGCGCCGGGGGGCAGCATTGCCAGCAGGAAAGGAGAGTCGGTGTGGAAAATTTCCACGCGCAGTACCTTTGCCCAGCTACCGAGCAGCCCATCCGCACCGTCAAACAAGGTTCCGTTGCCGATAATCTCACGCAGAGAGCCCAGCACAAACATAGCGCCGGTTGCGCCCATCCCGATGGAAAACCCGTCGAGCGCAGAGAGCGCCGGACCCTTTTTGGCGGCGAAGGCTTCAGCACGTCCCACCACAATACAGTTGGTCACGATCAGCGGGATAAAAATCCCCAGCGACTGGTAGAGGCCAAAGGCATAGGCGTTGATCAGCATCTGTACCACACTGACGACCGACGCGATAATCATCACATAAATTGGGATACGAATTTCTGCCGGCGTCCAGCGACGTAATGTCGAGACCGCCAGATTAGTCAGGGTCAATACCAGCGTGGTGGCAAGACCCAGTCCCAACGCATTGGTCGCCGTAGAGGTTACCGCCAGCAGAGGGCACAGTCCCAACAGTTGTACCAGTGCCGAGTTGTTTTTCCACAATCCCTGAACGATGACGTCTTTAATTTCGCTCATGATTTATTCTCCGCAGGCCGGAAGTTGAGGAAGTTGTGCCGGCAGCGTCCGGGCATACAGTCCGGCACGCTTGACGGCATTGACCACCGCACGTGGCGTAATCGTCGCCCCGGTAAACTGGTCAAAATCCCCGCCGTCTTTTTTCACGGCCCAGTGGCTGTCGTTATCACTCTGGATTTTTTTTCCGCTGAAACCGGTGATCCAGTCAGACAGACGCCGTTCTATTTTATCGCCCAGACCCGGCGTTTCATGGTGTTCCGTCACGCGAGTGCCTAAAATCGTACCGCTGAAATCGGCGCCGACCAACAACTGGATGGCACCGGAATAACCATCCGGTGCCGTCGCCTCAAGTACCGCCGCCACGGGAGTCCCGTCCTGCTCAGCGATATAAACGCGATGCTCGCCTTTGCCCAGCTCAGGGGCGCTGACCACGACGCAGCGATCCTGCAAACGGTTATTATAGCGATCGGCAGGCAAGACCTGATCAAACAGCGCCTTTTGCTGAATGGCTGCCTGTTCATCAATGGTGGTTTTGGTCAACTGGTTGATGGCGGCGGTGAGTCCGGTCGAGCCAGCGGCAAACAGCGCCAGGGTGATGCCATGTTTACGAATCGTTTTCAGCATGGATTATCCTTTGCGGTGTCCGTACACGCGCGGGCGCGTGTAGTAGTCAATCAGCGGCACCGTAATATTGGCTAACAGTACGGCAAAGGCCACGCCATCCGGATAGCCGCCGAAGCTACGGATTAACCACACCAGCAGGCCCGCCAGTGCGCCAAACACCAGACGACCGCGATTGGTCGTCGAGGCCGTCACCGGGTCCGTCAGAATGAAGAATGCGCCAAGCATCGTTGCCCCACTGAGCAGATGAATTTGCGGGGAAGCCAGCGACTCGGGGGCAAACAGCCAGCCCAGCGTCGCACAGACGCCCAATGAGAGCAGGAAGCTTACCGGAATATGCCAGCGAATAGCTTTTTGCTGTAGCAGAAAAACACCGCCAGCCAGCCAGGCCAGGTTGACCCACTGCCAGCCCGCACCGGCAAACATACCGTTGTAAATGGGGTACTGCATGATCTGCTCAACAGAATGACCTGCATGCAGAGAGGTTTTGAACGTATCCAGCGGCGTGGCCTGGCTTACCCCGTCAATCCCCATACGCAACGTATTCATATCACCGCCGCTGGCGGTATGCCCGGTAAAGATGACCTGCAGCGCATCGACCAGTCCCGGCGCGCTGGCGGCAATATCCTGCGGGGGCAACCAACTGGTCATCTGCACCGGGAAGGAGATTAGCAGCACCACATAACCAATCATCGCCGGGTTGAACGGGTTTTGTCCCAGACCACCATACAATTGCTTGGCAATGATCACCGCGAATACCGTACCGAGGATCACCATCCACCAGGGGGCGAGGGGAGGAATACTGACGGCCAGCAGCAGACCGGTCAGCAGCGCGGAGTTATCTTTTAAAATCGCCACTACCGGCTGTTTACGCAATCTGAGTACGGCGGCCTCCGCCAGCAGCGCACTGGCGCAGGCGAGTACGATCTGGAACAGCGTCCCCCAGCCGAAAAACCACCATTGCACGGCGATGCCTGGCACCGCAGCCAGTAAGACCAGCAGCATAATGCGCGAGGTTTGACGCTGATTATGCGTGTAGGGAGAACTTGCGATTCTGAATACCATTTATTCCTCGTTAACAACCTGCTGCTGAGCGTCTTTTTTAGCTTTTGCGTGCGCTATTGCAGCGGCGATGGCCGCCTTGCGTGGGTCGACCGGTTCCAGGGAAGGGGCAACTGGTTCGTCGCTGGCCAACTGCGCCTGTTTGCGTGCCTTCGCACGGGCAATAGCGGCCTCGACGGCGGCTTTGCGCGGATCCACCGGTTCAGCCGGTGCGGCAGGTTCGTCGCTGGCCAACTGCGCCTGTTTGCGTGCCTTCGCACGGGCAATAGCGGCCTCGACGGCGGCTTTGCGCGGATCCACCGGTTCAGCCGGTGCGGCAGGTTCGTCGCTGGCCTGCTGTTCCTGTTTACGCGCCTTCGCACGGGCAATTGCGGCCTCGACGGCGGCTTTGCGCGGATCCACCGGTTCAGCCGGTGCGGCAGGTTCGCTGCTGGCCTGCTGAGCCTGTTTGCGCGCCTTCGCACGGGCGATAGCGGCCTCAACGGCGGCTTTGCGCGGATCCACCGGTTCAGCCGGTGCAGCAAGTTCGCCGCTGGTCTGCTGTTCCTGCTTGCGCGCCTTCGCACGGGCGATAGCGGCCTCGACGGCGGCTTTGCGCGGATCGGCATCCACTGCGGTGACGTTCCCGGCCTGTTTTGCTCGTGCCAGCGCTTTGCGCGCTTCGCGAGCGGCTATCACCGCACTATTGTCCGGTTTTTCACCGGCTTTGATCATCACCGGTTGAGTCGCTTGCGCCTGTTTCTCTTTGACGCGAGCCAGGGCGGCGGCAATGGCATCCTGATCTTTTGCCGCAGGCTGCACGGCGGCTTTCTTGTGACGTTCCAGACGCGCCGCTTTCTCTCGCTCCAGGCGAGCCTGACGCGCTTCAAAGCGCGCTTTAGCCTCTGCCGCGCGTTTCTCTTCCTGGCTTATTGCGTAAAGCTCGGCTTTCTCCTGACGGAAATATTGCACCAACGGAATATTGCTCGGGCAAACCCAGGCACAGGCACCGCATTCAATGCAGTCGGCAATGTTATGCGCCGTGGCTTTGTCATGCTGTTGCCCTTTACTGAACCAGTAAAGCTGCTGGGGCAGAAGATCTGCCGGGCAGGCGTCGGCGCAGGCGCTACAGCGAATGCAGCCTTTCTCTTCCTGTGGTTCACCCATCTCTGTCGCTGACGGCGCCAGCAAACAGTTGGTGATCTTTACGACCGGCACATCGAGCCACGGTAGGGTGAAGCCCATCAGCGGGCCGCCCATAATCACCATCTGATCGGCAGAAGGGCAGAAACCGGCATCATTTAACAGATGTTTCACTGGTGTACCCAGCCTCGCCCAGACGTTGCCTGGACGACTGACCGCTTCACCGGTGAGGGTCACAACCCGTTCAGTAATCGGTTCTCCATCGACGATCGCGCGTTTTACCGCATACGCCGTACCGACGTTTTGCATCAGTACGCCGATGTCGGAAGAACGACCGCCGTGCGGAACCTGCTTCCCGGTCAGGATTTGGGTCAGCTGTTTTGCGCCGCCCGACGGATATTTCGTCGGGATGACACGCAGTGAGATATCCCGCGCGTCGGCCAGCACCGCACGAAGCATTGAGATGGCCTGCGGTTTGTTATCTTCGATACCGATGAGGACTTCACGAGGTTGCAGAATATGCGCCAGGATACGGATACCCTCGACAACCTGCGCCGCACAATCCTGCATCAGCCGATCGTCGGCAGTGATATAGGGTTCACATTCCGCCGCGTTGATGATCAGCGTTTCAATTTTGTCGCCGCCACCCTTTAATTTATAGCCGGTTGGAAAGCCGGCACCGCCCAGTCCAGCGACGCCGAACTGGTGAATACGTTCGATTAGGGCTTCGCGGCTCTGCGAACGGTAATCCTGCCAACCTTCGCGTTCAATCCAGCGGTCTTCGCCGTCGGCGTCGATGATCACGCTAAGTTCAGCTAATGCCGAAGGATGCGCCGTTGAGTGGGGCGCAATGGCGACCACCGTCCCGGAAGTGGGCGCATGAACCGGGAGCATTCTTCCCCATCCACGGGTCAGCGCTTGTCCGCGCAATACGTGTTGCCCTTCGGCGACGCACAGTTCACCTTCGGCACCGATATGTTGTTTGAGCGGCATAACAAAGCGCTGCGCGAGGGGAACCTGACGCAGCGGCGTGCCGTTTGACTGGGTTTTCATTTCCGGCGGATGGATACCGCCGTTGAAATCCCAGATCTTATCTTTTCTGAAAGCAGAGAATAACTTAAGCATGTTGTTCCACGGGGATATTACGCACGGGGATCGTGTTTAAATCCCACTTCCAGCTGTCAGGTGTTTCGGCGACCGGACGCAGTTCAATGCAGTGAGTCGGGCAGGGATCCACGCACAGATTGCAGCCCGTGCACAAATCACTCATCACCGTGTGCATGGCACGCGTTGCGCCAATAATGGCGTCCACCGGGCAGGCCTGAATACACTTGGTGCAGCCGATACAGTTGGCTTCATCAATCATCGCCAGCATGCGGACCGGCGCCACATCCTGTTCATCGCCATCAATCGGCTGGGGATCCACGTTCAGCAGTTCAGCGATTTTTAACATCACCGCTTCGCCGCCAGGCGCACAGCGGTTAATTTTTTCACCCTGACTGCCAATCGCTTCCGCATAGGGGCGACAGCCGGGATAGCCGCATTGCCCACACTGGCTCTGCGGCAGAATCTCATCGATTTTTTCCACGACAGGATCATCCTCCACCGCGTAACGACGGGAGGCGTAACCCAGGATAGCGCCGAACACCAGGCCCAGCAGGCTCACGGCGGCAACGGCAATCCAGATAGCATTCATTACAACTTCACCAAACCACTAAAGCCCATAAAGGCCAGAGACATTAACCCGGCGGTAATCAGCGCAATGGCGTTACCGCGAAACGGTGCCGGTACATCTGCAACGGCGAGACGCTCGCGAATCGCCGCAAACAGCACCATCACCAGCGAGAAGCCGACGGCGGCGGAAAAACCGTACAGCGCCGACTGTAAAAAGTTATGGCCGAGATTGATATTCAGCAGCGCGACACCGAGAACCGCGCAGTTGGTGGTGATCAGCGGTAAGAAAATCCCCAGCAGGCGATAGAGCGCCGGGCTGGTTTTGCGCACCACCATTTCAGTAAATTGCACCACGACCGCGATAACCAGAATAAAGGCCAGCGTGCGCAGATAAATGAGATTGAGCGGGATCAGGATCCAGGTGTCAATCAGCCAGGCGCAGATTGAGGCCAGCGTCATCACAAACGTGGTCGCAAGCCCCATCCCCATCGCGGTTTCCAGCTTTTTGGAAACGCCCATAAAAGGACAAAGCCCCAGAAACTTAACCAGTACAAAGTTATTGACCAGTACAGTTCCGACAAACAGCAGCAGGTAATCAGTCATTTTTCGGCCTGAAATAAAAAAGCCGCCTATTATCTGACAATCTACAGCAGGCGACAACAGGTTAACTGTAAGGTTATTACGGGTTCACAAAGGTCGTTTTCACACGCGAGGAACGCTTGAAATAGGGCACTAACAGTGCTGCCGCCAGCAACGGGAAGAGTAACTGACGCACAGCTAAGGCGTCGGGCACCGGTGAAAAGGCAAAAGCCTTGACCGCCAGTAAGACGGAGACCAGCAGCCAGATAATATAGTGCTTCGGCACACTGCGTCTGCGCTTAAAGAACGCAATCGTCAACCACAGGGTGTAATACCACATGGCAATCGCGGTAAGAAAAGAGACGCCCCACAACAGCAGGTTGCCGGTACTTTGCTCCGCCAGCATCGCTAACGTTTTGGGCGAGGCGAGCGCCGTAGCATACAGGAACAAGGCCAGCGACGCACTCAGCAAGGCGACTAAAAGCCAGGCCAGCGGGCCCAGTAACCAACCGCCAATGCGCTGTGCCGGTGTTGTGGTCATAAAATCTCCGGAATTGCCAGACGTACCGTTCTTTTTGGGGCAATTATTATAAAGCTTTTACCGGCAAGCGCTACTTTCTTATTGCACGTAGTGCCAGACGGATTTCGGTACCTGACCAACATCAAAAAGGCGACCGCCGGAGACCAGTTCTGCGCGGCGATGATCGGCCGCGCGATACATATTGATAATGTCATGATCGTCGGTCAGGGTGTAGTGCAGGTGGTCAAACAGCTTTTCCAGGCTTTCGAGCGAGCTAATTTTGCGAAATTTTAATAAATAATCCTGAACAGTCATAAACAGGGATCCCTATATATAAAAATAAAGCCACGAGTGGTGAAGGTAAAATAAACCTGTCCCGGTGAAAGGAACCGGCAGGTAAAGGCCGAAAAAGTATTTTCTTAAATGGTGTTTGCAGTGCCAGACGACACCAGAGCGAAGGGTAACGCGCTTCGCCATCACTGGCAATAAGCGCCGGCATGGGAGGCCGCACAATTCGCTTTTTCAGATAATTTTTCGGCTTTTTCTGCAAATAATTCGGGAAAACCGACTTTCCAGGCGACATACGCCGCCTGGTGCGCTATTTCTGCTGAACAGCGGCAGTCGGTTCGGGAGGCTGATAATTATCGATATGATTGGCAACGCCAAGGAGGACCACGGACACCGCAAGAACCACCCAACCTGTTAATTCAATAAGACGATTGATGACTGACGACATTTGCTTGATTTATCCTTAAATACCGGCAGCAGATGTTACTTAGCAATAATTATCCCGGCAAGTGTTTCGGGAACGATTTCAGCGACTTTATACCGACAAACTGCCCGAAAGTGACATTTATTTGACTTAAGTTAAATAACGACCTTTATAGCCTCAGGGTTATTAAACTATTGTGAGTGGTTCATGGATAGTGTGAAATAGTCACAGACTGAAACGAGAGGCATATATATGAGTGACAACATCCGTGTAGGACTGATTGGCTACGGATACGCCAGTAAAACGTTCCATGCCCCCCTGATTGATGGCACGCCGGGACTGGAACTGGCCGTCGTTTCCAGTAGCGATGCAGCGAAAGTGAAGGCGGACTGGCCTTCCGTGGCCGTTGTCTCTGAGCCGAAGCATCTGTTTAACGACCCTAATATTGATCTGATCGTCATACCCACACCAAACGATACCCATTTCCCGCTGGCCAAAGCGGCGCTGGAAGCGGGTAAACATGTGGTGGTTGATAAACCTTTCACCGTGACACTGTCACAAGCGCGCGAACTGGATGCGCTGGCACGCAGTCTGGGACGGGTGCTCTCTGTTTTCCACAACCGTCGTTGGGACAGTGACTTTTTGACCCTGAAAGCGATGCTGGCGGAAGGCGTTTTGGGTGAGGTCGCCTATTTTGAATCGCATTTCGACCGCTTTCGTCCGCAGGTACGGGATCGCTGGCGTGAGCAAGGGGGACCGGGAAGCGGTATCTGGTACGATCTGGCACCGCATCTGCTTGATCAGGCGATCAATCTGTTCGGTCTGCCTGTCAGCATGACGGTAGATTTGGCCCAGTTGCGCCCGGGGGCACAGTCAACGGACTACTTCCATGCCACGCTTTCCTACCCGCAGCGTCGGGTGATCTTACACGGTACGATGCTGGCGGCAGCGGAATCGGCGCGTTACATCGTGCATGGTTCGCGCGGCAGCTATGTGAAGTACGGTCTGGATCCGCAGGAAGAGCGTCTGAAAAATGGCGAGCGCCTGCCGCAAGAAGACTGGGGCTACGATATGCGTGATGGCATCGTCACACGCGTTGAAGGCGAAACACGGGTGGAAGAGACCTGGCTGACCGTGCCGGGGAATTATCCGGCGTACTATGCCGGGATCCGCGATGCGTTGAATGGTCACGGAGAGAACCCGGTACCGGCGAGCCAGGCTATCCAGATTATGGAACTGATTGAGCTGGGAATTGAGTCGGCGAAACATCGTTCGACGTTATGTCTTGCCTGATGTCTGAAAGGCCCGATGAATCACGTCGGGCCTCTTTTCGTTATGCCGCCGCCACTTTTTCTCGCAGCGCCTGTTTTTCCGCCGCGTTCAGGAAGGCGATTTCCAGTCCGTTAATCTGTGCCTGACGAATCTGCTCACGGCTCAGTCCTGCTGCCGGTGCCGCAACGGTATATTCGTGAATGATATCCACTCCCTGAACCGCCGGATCGTCAGTATTCAGGCTGGCGAGGACGCCATGCTCGAGGAACGTTTTCAGCGGATGCGCGGACAATGATGCCACGGTGCTGGTCTGAATATTCGACGTCAGACAGGATTCGATGCCAATCCGTTGTTCCGCGAGGAAATCCATCAGCGCCGGATCCTCAACCGCTTTCACGCCGTGGCCGATGCGTTCCGCACCCAGTTCGCGAATGGCCTGCCAGATGCTTTCCGGACCGGCAGCTTCTCCGGCGTGCACCGTAATGTGCCAGCCTGCGTCACGCGCGCGGTTGAAATGGGACAGGAACAGGCTGCCGGGGAAGCCCAGTTCATCACCGGCAAGGTCAAGCGCGGTGATCCGATCGCGGTGCGCCAGCAGTGCTTCCAGCTCCTGTAGACACGCGGCCTCGCCGAAGGTCCGGCTCATGATGCCTATCAGTTGCGCCTGCACGCCAAAGGTTTTACAGCCTTCATGTACGCCAGCTATGACCGCTTCCACCACGCCAGCAACCGGCAACTGATGTGTCATTGCCATGTAGCCCGGAGAAAAACGCAGTTCTACATAGTGCAGGCCATTGCGCGCGGCGTCTTCGATATTTTCAAACGCGACGCGGCGACAGGCGTCGAGGGACGCTAAGACTTTCACGCCCCAGTCCAGTTTCGACAGAAAGCTAACCAGATCCGGTTCAGTGGCCGTGACCTGTACATGAGGGATCAGCGTTTCAAGGGTTTGCGCGGGGAGGGGCAAATTGAACTGGCGGCCAAGATCCAGAATGGTTTGTGCCCGGATGTTACCATCAAGGTGGCGATGAATGTCAGTTAACGGCAGGGAATTATCAATCATGGTCGCACTCATTATTCGTATATAAAAGTGCGAGCTATTATAAAAACAAAAGCAGGAGAAAAGCTATGTTGCGCAATGATTAATTCCATTGCGCAACCGGGGTCAGCGTACCGATCGGATCGCGTTAATTAATCCGTTCACGCCTTTTTCGAGTTTTGAACGTGGACAACCGGCATTCAGTCGTACAAAACTGCGTCCTTCATCACCGTAAGTAAAGCCGGGCATGATGGCGATTTTTTCCTGCTGAATCAGCGCATTCTGCAATGCATTATCATCAACGTTTAATACCCGCAGATCGATCCACGCGAGATAGGTCGACTGCGGCACCGGCCAGTTAAGTTCAGGAAAAGCGTCGTTCAGCGTATCTGCAATGTAGTGTAGATTGTCCCGGAGATACGCCCGTAGCGCGTCCAGCCACGGCTCACCCTGTTCATAGGCCGCGATATGAGCAGTCAGTGCCAGCACGGCGGGAGAGGACAGACCGTCGCGACCTTTCAACGCGTTGAGATACGTATCACGACTGTCAGCGTCTTCAATCATCCCGTAAGCGCCGGTTAACGCCGGAATATTGAAGCTTTTGGAGCCAGAGGTAAACAGCGCCCAATTGTCACGCGCCACATTGCTCCAGGGGATGTGCGGCTGTTCGCCCCAGACCATATCCATATGAATTTCATCAGATATGACCCGCACGCCGTGACGCTGGCAGCGTTCCGCCATCGCTTCCAGTTCCTCGCGCGTCCAGACTTTACCGGTCGGGTTATGCGGACTGCACAGCAGCAAAATTTTACTTTCCGGACGCGCCAGCGCCGCATCCAGTTTCTCTATATCGCAATGCCAGTGGCCATTGCGCTGTTCCAGTGCCACCGGAACAACATGGCGCTGATTGCCTTCGATAGCCTTATAGAATGCGTCATAGGCTGGGGTATGGAGCACCACGCCGTCACCGACAGAAGACCACTGGCGGATGAGCTGTGACACCATATAGATCACGGAAGGGCCATACACCAGCGATCCGGTATCGATACGCGTATTGTGGCGCCGGGCAAACCAGTGGGCAATCGCGCCGAGAAACGCCTCATTCTTCCAGCGACTGTAGCCCAGCACACCGTGAGCGAGGCGCTGATTCAGCGCCTCCAGGATGCAGGGAGCCGTCGCGAAATCCATATCAGAGATAGTAAACGGCAGCAGGTCGGCAGTGCCGAAGCGATCGGCTACGTAATCCCATTGCGTGCACCATGTACCGTGACGGTCAACAACCTGTGAAAAATCAAACATGTGCGTGTCCTTATGCCTGAACGGTGTTCATCAGACCGGCCATTTCATCTTTAACCGACTGGACCTGCGGGCCAATCACCACCTGCAGGTTATGTTGATTCAACTGCACGACACCAATGGCACGATTGTCCTTCAGCGCCTGCACATCAACCTGCGACATATCCTTAACAGAAAGACGCAGTCGGGTAATGCAGTTATCCAGAGTAACGATGTTATCCGCACCGCCCAGCGCAGCCAGAATAGCAGGTACGTTATAACCTGATTTTCCCGGCGTACCGGCAACGGCTTTTTCGATCGAGCTGGCAATCTCACTGTCACGACCCGGTGTTTTGAGGTTAAAGCGAGTGATAGCGAAGCGGAAGATAGCATAGTACACCACGAACCAGACTGCCGCGACGACCGGTACCAGATACCATTTGGTGGACAGTCCGTGGAGGATCCCAAACACCACAAAGTCAATGATATTGCCGTCAGTATTACCGATAGTCACACCCAGAACCGACATCATGGTAAAGCCCAGACCGGTCAGCAATGCGTGAATGACATACAGCACCGGAGCGACAAACAGGAACAGGAATTCCAGTGGTTCCGTGGTGCCGCCAACGACGCAGGCAATCAGACCCGAGATCAGCAGCCCTTTGATCTTGTGACGATTCTCAGGACGCGCGCAGTGGTACATCGCTAACGCCGCACCTGGCAAGCCGCCGAGAAATGCCGGCATTTTACCCTGTGACAGGAAGCGGGTGGCGCTTTCTGAGAAGCCCTGCGTGGTCGGGCAACTCAGTTGCGCCTGGAAAATGGTCAGCGCGCCGCTCACCGTATGACCGCACACTTCCTGGGTGCCCCCGGCGTCGGTAAAACGAATTAACGCCACCAGAATGTGATGCAAACCAAACGGCAACAGCAGGCGTTCGCCCGTACCAAACAGCATCGGACCAAAGTCGCCCGCACTGTTAATCATATGACCCAGACCGCTGATCCCCATCGCGAAAACCGGCCACACCAACGGGATCACCAGACCAACCAGTCCCATCACCACTGAGGAGACGATTGGGACAAAGCGGGTGCCGCCGAAGAAGGCCAGCGCATCCGGCAAACGAATGTAATGAAAACGCTCGTGCAGCATCCACACGATAATACCGGCGATTACCGCACCGAGGATCCCGGTGTCAATTGACTGAATACCGAGGATATTCTGGATGTTGTTGGCTTTCAGGACCGCCGCATCGGTGGTCGGCAGAATACCCTTTGCTGTCAGCCAGAAGTTGACGGCGAGGTTCATTACCGCGTAACCGACAAAACCGGCAAACGCCGCCACGCCTTTGTTTTCGCGCGCCAGCCCAAGCGGGATCGCAATACAGAACATCACCGGCAGGAAACTGAAGGCAAAGGAGCCAACTTTGCTCATCCAGGTAAAGATGGCCTGTAGCACCGGATTACCCAGTGCCGGAAGCAGGGTGATCACATCGTGGCTGCTTAGCGAACTGCCAATCCCCAGCATAATCCCGCAAAACGAAAGCAGCGCCACGGGCAGCATAAACGTTTTCCCTAACTGCTGGAAAAATTCCCACAGCGTAATTTTTGGTGTTGTTTTCGCCGTCATCTAACGACTCCTTGTGCAAATCCATCGGTAATGAGAAAATTTGATCAAGAAGATAAAACGTTTTATCACTTTTTAGTGCGGTGAAAATCACATTATCAAACGATATTAACGCGTATAAATAGAGGTAATAGATAAAACGTTTTATCTGTCACATTATCAGGGAGTCTGGCGTTTTTATGGCCATAGCCAAAAAAATCACTATCCACGATGTTGCACTGGCGGCGGGCGTCTCCGTCAGCACGGTTTCACTGGTACTCAGCGGCAAAGGTCGTATTTCAACCGCCACCGGCGAACGGGTGAATGCGGCGATAGAACAACTCGGTTTTGTGCGTAACCGTCAGGCTTCGGTGTTACGGGGGGGCCAGAGCGGAGTGATTGGATTGATTGTCCGCGATCTGTCGGCTCCGTTTTATGCTGAACTGACGGCGGGATTAACGGAAGCACTGGAAGCACAGGGCCGGATGGCGTTTTTATTGCATGGTGGTCAGGATGGTGAACAACTGGCGCAGCGTTTTGCCATGCTCCTGAATCAGGGCGTTGACGGCGTGGTGATCGCCGGGGCGGCGGGCAGCAGCGATGACCTGCGCCTGATGGCGGAAGAAAAGGGCATTCCGGTGGTTTTCGCCTCGCGAGCCAGTTATCTGGACGACGTAGATACCGTGCGTCCGGACAATATGCAGGCCGCGCAATTGTTGACGGAGCATCTGATTCGTCACGGTCATCAGCGCATTGCATGGTTGGGTGGGCAGAGTTCATCATTAACGCGTGCGGAACGCGTCGGCGGCTATTGTGCGACACTGCTGAAATACGGTTTACCGTTTCACAGCGACTGGGTCATGGAATGCGCATCCAGCCAGAAGCAGGCCGCCGAGGCCATCGGCGCGTTACTACGACGCAATCCGACCATCAGCGCCGTGGTGTGCTACAACGAAACGATTGCGATGGGCGCATGGTTTGGCCTGATGCGGGCGGGACGGCAGAGCGGTGAAGTGGGGGTTGATCGCTACTTTGAGCAGCAGGTTTCATTAGGCGCCTTTGCCGATGTGGCGGAAAACGCGCTGGACGATCTGCCAATTGTCTGGGCGACAATGCCGGCGCGGGAAATGGGCTACAGTCTGGCGGAACGCATCCTGCAACGCATTGCGCGTGAGGAAAGTCACACCCGCAGTCAGACGCTATCTGCGCGACTGGTGGTGCAAGAATAAACCCCTCCGCAGAGGGGTTCTGGTGATTACGGCTGGGGCAGCACCATGCCGAACATTCCGACAAACTCCTCCAGCGGCATCTTCTTCCCGTTTAAGGTCACCTGACCATTCGCGTACTGCAGGCTGGTGCCAATGGTGTTGTCCTCAAGGGTGGTAATGCGGAACATCTGTCCCATCGCGGCCAGGCCTTTCACCTGCTGGTTGGCAAGTTTAGCGGCTTCATCCTGCTGATAACCTTCCAGACGGGCGACCTGAGTCATAAACTCAACGGCCATATCCACCGGAATTGACAGCTTACCGTCGAGCGATTTCACCGAGCGGTCGACTTCGTCGGCCAGCGTTTGCGGTTCACCTTGCGCGGTGGCCGGATCCTTCAGGAACAGGGACAAATTCAGCGCCGTTTCGCCTTTGGCATTTTTCCAGCTCAACGGCGCAATGGTAATGACCGGTTCGCCTTTCATCAACAGCGGCAGGGCACCAAAGAAAGCTTCGGTCACTTTCTGCTGATACAGTTCCGGGTTGTCCGCCACGTCCGGCTGCGATAACAGCGCCTGGGTCTGGGCATTATACTGCTGGCTAAACTGATGCCATGCCGCGCCGTCAATCTGACCGACTTTCAGCGTCAGCTTGCCGCTTCCCAGATCCTGATTCTGAACCTTGAGGCTGTTCAGGGTGTAATCCAGTTGGCTGTTGATGGTTTTACCGTCATCCACGAGATCGGTCTTCCCACTGATCTCCATGCCTTCCAGCAGCGCCATCTCTTTGCCTTCAACGGCGAGGGCCATTTTCCCAATCGTGACTTTCTGATCGCCGACGCGCTCACCAAAGCTGGCAAGCGTGCTGGAACCTTCTGTTTTCAGGTCGTTAAAGGAGAGCTGGACCTTTTGATCGTACTCGTTCACCGCATCGACCAGACCGCTCTTCGCTTCACCGGAAAGGGAAACCACGTTGCCTTCTTTATCGGCATTGAAAATAAATTCGCCGCCGCTGAAGGCGACTTTCTCCGCCCCTTTTTCGTAGTTCAGCGGTTTCAGCGACATTGCGGAACGGGTATCGCCGCTGTAGCTGATTCGCGAATTGATCTCAAAAGGCGTTTCACCTTTCGCCATCTCAAAGAGCGGTTTGCTGACGTCATTGTTGACCAGGGTCGTCTTCACCGAGGCCATCGACGGCAGAAGATTAAAGGTTTTCAGTTGCGCGAACGGGAAGGGGCCGTGATCGACGGATTCGTCAAGCACCACGCTTTGGCCAGCTTTCAGCCAGGGATTTTCTTTTCCGGCCACCGGCTTGAGCACCAACTGTAACTGGCTGCTGAAGATGCCACGCTGATAGTTCTGATAAGCGAGTTCCACGTTTGCTTCCGGCGCGGTGAGTTTAATCTGCGCATTGGCCTGGTCGACCATCTCAGCAAGATGGGTTTCCAGCTTTTTACCTGTGTACCACGCACCGCCCGTCCAGACGACGCCGAGTGCGACAATCACACCTGCAGCTACCAGCGATTTTTTCATATTGTTTATCCATAAAATGAAACCAGGCGGTAGAGACCGCCTGGCAAAGTCATAAGCCGATTACAAGCTTAGCAAGAGTAACTACAAAATTCAGTAAGTTGCTAGAGTTTGTTGTAAACCCGCGCCACACGGCCCACGCCGCTGACGCTCACCGGCGACTCTTCGGCGCTGATAAATGCCGATTCTCCCGGTTTCAGCACCAGGCGCTGCTCGCCTTTGCGCAGGATAGCTTCGCCCTCAACGCAGAAGAGTATCGCGGCGCTTTGCTGGTCAATCGCGGTTTCTTGCGCAGACAGGTCGTGCAGGGAGAACGCGAAATCATTAACCGGGATCGGGAAATCAAGTTCCGCGCCATGTTTCACCGGCGTGGTCAACAACTGGTTCGCCGGTTTTGCTTCAAACTTCACATTGGCAACCAGTTCCGGAATGTCGATGTATTTCGGCGTCAGACCCGCGCGCAGCACGTTATCGGAGTTGGCCATCACTTCCAGCGCCACACCTTGCAGATAGGCATGCGGCGTTTCGGCGAACAGGAACATCGCTTCACCTGGATTGAGCTTCACCACGTTCAGTAGCAGAGGTGAGAAGAGGCCGCTGTCGTCCGGGTAAAACTCCGCGATAAGACGGATGGTCTGCCACGGCTCGCCTTGCTGGGTTTCCAGCGCCGCTTTCAGAATTGCCAGCGCACGGGATTTCTCCTCACCCTGCATACTTAACAGAGCGGCAAACAACTGGCTCAGCCGCTCGGCGTTGGGCTGTTCGAGAAAATGAGCGATGGCAGTGTGTGCACCAGCCACCGGTTGCAGCAGCGAAACGATTTCAGAGAACTCGCGAAACGCGTTCATGGCAAGGAACGGGGTCAGCGCGAAGACCAGCTCCGGCTTGTGATTGGGATCTTTGTAGTTGCGCTCTGCGGCATCCATCGGGATACCGGCGGCGTTCTCTTTAGCGAAGCCAATTTCAGAATTGCGCTTGTTCGGATGCACCTGGATGGACAGCGGCTGCGCGGCGCAAAGCACTTTGAACAGGAACGGCAATTCGCCGAATCGCTTTGCCACGGCATCACCCAGCAGCGCGGATTGATTGCCGTCAATCACATCGCGCAGCGAGACGACCTGACCGCTGGCATCTTCAATTTTCGAACTGCTTTTCGGGTGGGCGCCCATCCACAGCTCTGCCATAGGTAACTGCTGCGGATTCGCCAGACCATAGAGTTCCGTCAGCGCCGTTTTACTTCCCCAGGCGTAGTTCTGCACGGAGTTGATGAGTTTTTGCATGTTCAATGCCCTGTTGCAAGTTGGAAATCAGTGGGAACTTAATTCGACTATTAAAGCAAGAAACCTGTGGGAAGTAACCTGTGGGCGCAAAAAGTCGTACTTGTCTCAGTTTTTGTTAAAAAATTGTGTAGGATAGTGTAACTCGCTTTTAACGAGGGCAATGGAACATCTGCCCTGAAGCCTAAGAAAATCAGACCGAGCAGTAAGTGAGAGAACAATGTCAAACAAACCCTTTCATTATCAGGATCCTTTTCCCCTTAAAAAGGATGATACCGAATACACCCTGCTGACCAGTGAATACGTCTCCGTCGCCGAATTTGAAGGACAAGAGATCCTTAAAGTCGATCCGGAAGCGTTAACACTGCTCGCGCGCCAGGCCTTCCATGACGCCTCATTTATGCTGCGCCCCGCACACCAACAACAGGTTGCTGATATTCTGCGCGACCCGGACGCCAGCGAAAACGACAAATATGTGGCGCTGCAGTTCCTGCGTAACTCTGACATCGCGGCGAAGGGTATTTTGCCAACCTGCCAGGATACCGGCACGGCGATTATTGTCGGCAAAAAAGGCCAGCGCGTCTGGACCGGTGGTGGTGATGAGGCGGCGCTGGCGCGTGGGGTATACAACACCTACATCGAAGATAACCTGCGCTACTCGCAAAACGCCGCGCTGGATATGTATAAAGAGGTGAACACCGGCACCAACCTGCCGGCGCAGATTGACCTCTACAGCGTCGATGGCGATGAATACAAATTCCTTTGCATCGCGAAGGGCGGCGGCTCCGCAAACAAGACTTATCTCTATCAGGAAACCAAAGCGCTGCTCACACCGGGCAAACTGAAAAACTACCTGGTTGAGAAGATGCGGACGCTGGGAACCGCAGCATGTCCGCCATACCACATCGCCTTTGTGATCGGTGGGACGTCGGCAGAGGCGAACCTGAAAACCGTGAAGCTGGCGTCGGCGAAATACTATGACGAACTGCCGACCGAAGGGAATGAACATGGTCAGGCGTTCCGTGACGTCGAGCTGGAAAATGAACTGCTGACGGAGGCGCAAAACCTTGGTTTAGGCGCGCAGTTTGGCGGCAAATACTTTGCCCACGATATTCGCGTGATCCGTCTGCCGCGCCACGGCGCATCCTGTCCGGTCGGGATGGGCGTCTCCTGCTCAGCAGATCGCAACATCAAAGCGAAGATCAACCGTAAAGGCATCTGGATCGAGAAGCTGGAGCACAATCCGGGTAAATACATTCCTGAAGAACTGCGTAAAGCGGGCGAAGGGGAAGCGGTTCGTGTTGACCTGAATCGTCCAATGAAAGCGATCCTCGAACAGCTGTCGCAATACCCGGTGTCGACCCGTCTTTCCCTGAACGGCACGATCATTGTTGCTCGTGATATCGCGCACGCTAAATTAAAAGAGCGGATGGATAATGGCGAAGGGCTGCCGCAGTATGTAAAAGATCACCCGATTTACTACGCCGGTCCGGCGAAGACGCCAGAAGGCTATGCCTCCGGTTCACTCGGTCCGACCACCGCCGGGCGTATGGATTCGTATGTTGATCAGCTTCAGTCGCAGGGCGGGAGTATGATCATGCTGGCGAAGGGTAACCGCAGTCAGCAGGTGACTGACGCCTGTCAAAAACACGGCGGATTCTACCTCGGCAGCATTGGTGGTCCGGCGGCCGTACTGGCGCAGGGCAGCATCAAGAGCCTGGAGTGCGTGGAGTATCCGGAACTGGGAATGGAAGCGATCTGGAAAATCGAAGTCGAAGATTTCCCGGCCTTTATTCTCGTTGACGATAAAGGAAACGACTTCTTCCAGCAGATTCAGACGTCGCAGTGCGCACGCTGCGTTAAGTAACGTCAGCCGCCCTTCGGGGCGGTTTTTTTTATCGCACAAACCACCAAACGGTGGTGCTGTCATCGTTGATACTCATAAGACCGCAAGCATGTGGGCAATGTCGAACATAACCTAATCAATTCATTATATAAGGAGCAGGTCATGGTAACGGTACGCAGCGAGAAAGATTCGATGGGCGCGATTGATGTCCCGGCAGATAAACTGTGGGGGGCACAAACCCAACGTTCACTTGAGCATTTTCGGATCTCCACCGAGAAAATGCCCGTCTCGCTGATCCACGCGCTGGCGCTCACCAAGCGTGCAGCGGCAAAGGTTAACGACGATTTAGGGTTGCTGGCCGCCGACAAAGCTGCCGCCATTATGCAGGCCGCGGATGAGGTGCTGGCAGATAAACACGCGGAGGAATTCCCTCTGGCTATCTGGCAGACCGGGTCGGGTACGCAAAGCAACATGAATATGAACGAAGTGCTGGCAAACCGGGCCAGTGAGCTGTTGGGCGGCGTTCGCGGCATGGAGCGCAAAGTCCATCCAAATGATGACGTCAACAAGAGCCAGAGTTCGAACGACGTCTTCCCGACGGCAATGCATGTGGCTGCGCTGCTGGCGTTGCGCAATCATTTGATTCCGCAGTTGCAGGTGTTGTTGAAGACGCTGAACGAGAAATCAGACGCTTTCGCCGATATTGTCAAAATTGGCCGTACTCATCTCCAGGACGCCACGCCGCTGACGCTGGGACAGGAGATTTCTGGCTGGGTGGCGATGTTAGAACATAACCTGAGGCACATTGAAAACAGTCTGCCGCACGTGGCGGAACTGGCGTTGGGCGGAACAGCGGTCGGCACCGGGCTGAATACGCATCCGGAATATGCCCGTCGCGTCGCCGATGAACTGGCGGCCATCACCCAGGCTCCCTTTGTCACCGCGCCGAACAAGTTCGAAGCGCTGGCGACCTGTGATGCGCTGGTTCATGCTCACGGCGCGCTGAAAGGGCTGGCGGCGTCGCTAATGAAAATCGCCAACGATGTGCGTTGGCTGGCGTCGGGGCCACGCTGTGGCATTGGCGAAATCGCCATCCCGGAAAATGAACCGGGCAGCTCGATCATGCCGGGCAAGGTTAACCCGACCCAGTGTGAGGCGCTGACGATGCTGTGTTGTCAGGTGATGGGGAACGATGTGGCGATTAACATCGGCGGCGCATCAGGTAACTTCGAACTGAACGTCTTCCGTCCGATGGTGATCCACAACTTCCTGCAATCGGTGCGTCTGCTGGCGGACGGTATGGAAAGTTTCAACGAGCATTGTGCGGTCGGTATCGAACCCAATCGTGAGCGGATTAATCAGTTGCTCAATGAATCACTGATGCTTGTCACCGCGTTGAATACCCATATCGGCTACGACAAAGCGGCGGAAATCGCCAAGAAAGCACATAAAGAGGGGCTGACGCTGAAAGCTGCGGCTCTGGCGCTGGGCTATCTCACCGAAGTGGAGTTTGACAGCTGGGTGCGGCCAGAGCAGATGGTCGGCAGTATGAAACCAGGTCGTTAATCCGCTACATACAGGTGCAGCCGCGGAATTATCAGACGCAGCGGCTGCGCCTGCGGTTTAAATCGATGCTGTATGTTTTCGGCATCGTAGTTCAGTAGCTCGCCAATATCCGGCATACCTGCGCCGTTTTCCGTATTGATCAACGCGATAAGCGGCGTAGGGCAGGCATGCTGTACCTGCTTTTGCTCGCCTTTGTACCAGACCCGGGCAATGGGCTGGACTTTGACCGGACGCTTAATTTTGAGTTTTGCCTGTTGTGGCAGGGCGGCGATATCCTGATATTCACGCTCCAGTTTTGCCTGCCACTCCTCGCGGGTCCAGGGATGTACGCTGCGCGGCGTATTCAGACTCTTTTCCAGTTGCGCCAGTACCTCATCGCGTTGCAAATTCTTGATGATATGTTTATTCGCCCAGCCAAAACGCAACGTCGCCGGATCGTTTATCACCGTCAGCGTCCGATAGGCATTGAGCGTAATCAGCCCCGGCAGATGGCGATGGACCCATTCAAAGCGCGCCGCAGACGGCAAACCGGACTCCACGGTGACAATATGCTCAAAAGTGGTTTTCAACTGATTGATGCGCTGTACCAGATTTTCCAGCGCCGCCTGGCTGGCACTGCCCACCTGATAGCACAGCACGCCCGGCAGACGCACCGCCGCTTTACTGCTACGTGTTTCGGACTGCTGCTGAATAAACAGGTGGCGATAGTGCGCCAGCGCCAACGCTTCGGCCTCTTTACCCAGATGCTGCTTCACCGCAATGGTATCCAGCGGGGCGTGCTCGGCCTCTTTGGTTACCTCCGGCAGCGAAAAGACACGGGCAATCATCAGATGATGTTCTCCGAGCGCTTGCGTTAGTTCAGCCAGCGTCTGCTCCATCTGGCGAAATGTGGTGTTCAGTCTGTCGACAAGATCGTAACGGGCCATTGCGCACCTCATTAGTTACAACATACTCTATATATAGCACGTTATCTCGCCTGCGACTACCGTGCGAATAGCGTCAGCCAGCGGTTAATTCAGGAATTGTGTGCCAGATCGGCCAACAAAAGCTGAAGCGAGCGCCACCCAGTTCACTTTCCCCGCAGCTCACCGTGCCACCCATCGCCTGGGCGATGGAATAGACAATCGCCAGACCCAGACCGCACCCGCCGGTGGCGCGGTCCCGACTCGGATCCAGACGGACAAAAGGCTCAAAAACAGTCTCCCTGGCTTCCGGGGCAATGCCCGGTCCGTCATCGTCGACAGTCAGCGTGGCGAAACGATCGCTGAGCTGCAGGCTTATCTGCACCGTGGACTGGCAGTAGCGCAGCGCGTTGTTCAGCAGATTATCCAGCACGCGCTCCATCAGTCGCATATCCAGCGCACCGTAGTTACCCCGGGCGAGATGCGGAACCTGCAATGTCCGATCAGGATTCACGCTTTGCACATCATCAATATGCGCTGTGAGCCAGGCCGGGAGATCCGGCTCGCTAAGATGCAGTTCATTCTGCGGCCTGTCGAGGCGGGCGTAAGTTAACAGCTCCTCAATTAAGGCTTCGAGCTGTCCGATATCGCGATTGAGTGCCAGAGATTCTTGTTCCGTGAGATTTTCACTCATCTCCAGTCGGTAGCGAAGGCGAACCAGCGGGGTGCGCAATTCATGGGCAATCCCGTCGATCAGCTGTTTTTTACTGGCAATCAACGCATTGATATTGTCCGCCATCTGATTAAAAGCAATGCCCAGCCGTTCAAAACTGGAGCCGCTGTCAAAATGCAGTCGTTCACTGAGATGACCTTTACCGAACCGCTGGGCGGCGGCTTCCAGTCGCAGCATTTCCTGCCAGTGTGGACGCATCCAGATAAACACCGGAAAGGCCAGTGAGATGGCGATAAACGCCATCAGCGCGATATCCAGCAGGCGCATCTGATGGAGAAAATAGAGATAGGGTACGGGACCCACGGCCAGCACGTAATGACTGCGCGGAATGCGCTGAATGAAGGTGTACTGATCGTCGAGTGCAATGATGTCGCCTTCACGCAGACGCTGCATACTCTGATCATCCAGCGTGAATTTTGTCAGTGGCTCAACGCGCAGGTCAAAAGAGAGATTGAGGTCCATCTCTTTGAGCGTTTTACCCCAGTCGCGCGGCGGGATCTCGCGTAACTCGCTGCGCATCAGATACAGCGAGCTTTTCATCAGGTCATCGAGCGACTGCCTGCCAGCCCGCTCTGCGGTGAATTTATACACCAGCCCGACCAGCAGGGTCATCACCAGAAAGCAGACAAACAGCAGGAGATAAAACTGCACGAACAGTTTCTTCATTTACATCCCCGAATGCCGTGATGGCACATCATCCCAGGCGTGCGGGGCAAACAGATAGCCTTTATTGCGTACCGTTTTAATACGATAGGGTTCAGCCGCATTATCGAGCAGTTTCTTACGCAGACGCGAAATGGCGACATCGACGCTGCGATCCATGCCGTCGTAGCTTACACCGCGCAGATTTTTCAGCAGCGCATCGCGGTCCATAATCTGACCGGCGTGCGTGGCGAGTTCCCATAGCAGCTCGAAATCCGCGGTGGAAAGTATAACCTGTTCACCACTGAGCAAAACGACACGGTTGATGGGGTCGATAGTCAGGGAACCAAAGCGCAGCGTTTTATGCGGCGTGACGGCGGCAGGCTGAATCCCTTTGCTATGGCCTGACTGATCGCTCTGTCGCAGATGCAGCCGCAGACGGGCCAGCAAGACCGCTGGTGGCGTGGTCTTCAGAATGTAATCGCAGGCGCCCATTTCCAGCGCCAGGATGTGGTTCATGTCGCTGTCCAGCGAAGTGAGGAGGACGATCGGGCCCTGCCATTGCCCTTGCAGGTCACGACAGAGAGTCATGCCGTCTTTACCGGGGAGCATAATATCCAGCAATACCAGGTCCGGCTGAACCTGGAGGATCCGCGCTTCAGCCAGATCGCCACGCGGCTCGACAATCACATCGAAATCGTGTTTAGCCAGATAGGCCGCAATGAGCGCGCCGACCTCAGGATCGTCTTCAACAAATACAATCGTGTTCATCGTCTTGATTGCCGATCAAAAACGTCAACATACACCGCCGGGGCGTTACCTTCCATTAATCTTTCCTAAACGGTGATGCTTCCGTTATGCTGGTTGCTGATGTTATTGATGTGTAAAGGCAAGGTAATGGGACTCGTGATTAAAGCCGCGCTGGGTGCGCTGGTTGTGGTGTTGATTGGGTTGCTGGCAAAAACGAAGAATTACTACATTGCAGGGCTCATCCCGCTGTTCCCGACATTCGCGCTGATTGCCCATTATATCGTGGCCAGCGAGCGGGGCATTGACGCGCTAAGAACGACCATTGTCTTCAGCATGTGGTCGATTATTCCCTATTTTGTCTATCTCGTTTCGCTGTGGTATTTCACCGGTTTTCTGAAGCTGCCAGTGGCGCTGGGCGGGGCAGTGATCTGCTGGTGCCTGAGCGCCTGGCTGCTGATCTTTTGCTGGGTCAAACTGCACTAACGCAGATGACGGCCACCGTCTACGGCGAAGCTACGACCCGTCACAAAACAACTGGTTAGCAGATAATCGATTAAATCGATCACCTCCTTTTCCCCCGGAGCCGTTTTCATCAGCGATTTGTTTAGCGCCTGCTGGCGGTACTCGGCGTCATCCCCCTCGTTAAACAGGATCAGCGAAGGGGCAATGGCGTTGACCTTCACCTCTGGCGCGAGCTTGCGGGCAAATGAACGGGTCATATTATCCAGCGCCGCTTTACTGGCGGCATAAGCGATATGCTTGTCACTGCCTTTCTCCACAACGTAGTCGGTAAAGTGAATGATGTCAGCGGCGGCGTGACCATGCCCGCGTAGCATGCCTTCGAGCGCATGGTTAAGCAGATAGGGGGCATTGACGTGGATTTGCATCATACAGGCCAGGACATCAGAGAGCGGTGTTCCCGGCTTCTCTGCCATCCATGCGCTGGCATTGTGGACGATGGCGCGCAGACCGCTGGCGCGTTCTTTTACCGTATCGGCGAAGGTAAGAATGCCTTCATTGGTGGAGAAATCAGCCTGAATGCACAGGGCGCCCGCTTTGGTCAGCCCGTCAATCGCCGGATAATGCGTCCGGTAACTGACGATCACCGGCTGTTTCTGGTTGATAAAGTGCCAGGCAATGGCGAGGCCGATACGGCGGCCACCACCGGTCACTAAAATGGGCAGAGGGTGTTGGGTTCCCATCGAAAAACTCCTTATGCGCCTGCGAATCAGGCTATTAGCGTCAAACGATGGGATGCGTTTACCCCACCAGCAGCCAGGTCGCCGGTACGGCGGCAACCAGCAACAGACCAATCAGAACCATTTCCTGTCGGTTCAAAACGTTATCATGCGTATGCGTCTTACGAGCATACAGGAACACCAGCAGACCCGGAGCATAAAGCACCACGGAGAGCAGCAGGTGCATCGGCCCGGAAGCATACAATAACCATAAGCCATAAATGCATGCACCGACACCTACCGCCTGATGAAGCGGACGGGTGGCGATTTTCAGCAGGAAGGCGCCGACGAGGAAATAGGGGACCAGAATCATCTCTGAGGCGATGGTCAGCAGCGTGTTGTAATCCGAACCGGTTAGCCAGATCAGCACCAGACAGACCTGAACGCAGAGGTTGGTGAGCCACAGTGAAGCCGATGGCGCGCCTTGCGCATTTTGACGGGCGAAAATCCGCGGGAAGGCTTTATGCGTTGAGGCAAGGAACGGGACTTCCGCCGCCATAATCGTCCAGCTCAGATAGGCTCCACAAACGGAGACAATCAGACCCGCCGCAATGATAATCTCACCCCACGGCCCCATCATTTTGACCATCAGACCTGCCATTGACGGGTTACGGATCTCCGCCAGTTCCGGGCGGGCAACTACGCCAAGCGAGAGCAGAGTGACCAGCAGATAAACGGCAAGCGCAGAGAGCACCGCTAACAGCGTGGCGCGACCGACATCATGTTTGTTACGCGCCCGCGCCGAGACGACGACCGCGCCTTCCACACCGATGAATACCCACAGCGTGATGAGCATCGTGTTCTTAACCTGTTCCCAGACCGGGACACCCAGCGCGAGGCCGGTAAAGTCGAGGCTGAAAACCTCAAGCTTAAACGCCATAAAGGCCAGCAGGATAAACAGACCGAGCGGCAGCAATTTCGCCAGCGTTGCCACCAGGTTGATGCTGGCCGCCGTTTGTACGCCGCGCAGCACCAGAAAATGCACCACCCACAGCAGAATCGACGCACCGACGATCGCCTGCCAGGTATTGCCGTCGCCAAACAGACGCCACTCCGGCGTATCGGTGAAGAAACTGAGAGCAGAGAAGACAATGACCAGATAGGAGACGTTGGCAATCACCGCGCACAGCCAGTAGCCCCAGGCCGAGCAGAACCCGATCAGCTCACCGAAACCTTCGCGGGCATAGGTGAAGATGCCGCCATCCAGTTCGGGACGGATACGGGTCAGGATTAGCATGGCAAACGCCAGCAGCAATATCCCGGCCCCGGTAATCGCCCAGCCAATAAGTAACGCCGACGGGCTGGCGACAGCGGCCATATTCTGCGGCAGACTGAAAACACCTGCGCCAAGCATTGAGCTTAAAACCAGCGCGGTGAGAGCGCTCAGTCCCAGTTTCTTTTCCATGGTTATCCCGTGGTACAAACGATCGATGGAGAATAATTATTGTGGCAAAGCGCATAAAAATGGTGAAAGCCACTAAGGCGCGGGATTTTACGGAGAGAAGAGACTGCATGCAATGATCAGAGGAAAATTTGTGCCTGATAAAGCGAAAGGCGGCATAAAGCCGCCTTATTTTATGACCGGAGAGCCTTATTTATACAGATCGGCGCTGATGGTCATGTTGTTACCACGTTCCTGCCACTGGCGGGTAATGTGGTAATACTTAGCCCCTTGCTTCGCTGCACGCTTGGCAACCTGGTAAGAGACTTCAGTCATGCTGCTGTAGTTGCCGGTGAACTTGATGCTGTCGAACGGCACCATCATGGCCGCCGTGGCTTTGTTCAGCTCTTCAACTTTGGTGCCATCCGGAAGAGTGACAGTGTAACGCCCACCTTTCGTGGATTGCGTTTCGAAGAAACGTCCAACTTCAGAACTCGGCGACGCGGTAGTTGCAACGCCAGGAATTTCGACGTTTTTCGCCGCTTCTCCACCAGCAGCTAACGCTGCGCGACCGGCATCGGAATCCGCCGGGATCGCGTCAGGGCTCTGCACCACGCGTTTCTTCGCATCTTTTTTATAGATAAAAGCTGTAATGCGCTGGTTACCGCCCTGGTTCGCATCGATCTGACGCACGATGTAGAAGGCGTAAGCGTCTTTTTCTTTTGCCGCTTTGGTGATGGCATCATTCACTTCCGGCTGGCTGCGGTAGAAACCCTGTACCGTAACGGTATCATACGGTTCCAGCATGACGGCTTCTGATTTTGGCAATTCAACCACGCCATTGATCACGCGGTTCTTGCTGGCTTCCGCTTTCTCGGCGTCGGCTTTGTAGAAGTCTGCAACAACACGCCAGTTACCGCTGTTACCAAAATCAGATGTATCGACAACATAAAATGAGGCGGCGCCTTCTTTATCTGCGCGGCGGTTAACGGCCTTCACCGCATCGCCAATCGCATTAAAACGGCCTGTGACCGTGACACGGTCGTAAGGTTTCAGTGCTGCCGCTTGCTCCGGCGTCAATTCTGTTGCTGCGTTTACGGAAAAAGCCGTCGCAGAAAGAAGTGCGGACGCCAGGAGTGTGTTCTTAAGCTTCATAAAAATAATCCTTCGCCTTGCGCAAACCAGGTACTGGTATTGTTATTGACTAGAAACGTGGCTGATTATTGCATTTAAACCCGGTGACTGTCTGCGTGATTTTTCAATCGACACAGCAGATGAGGTCACAAGGTCGATAACAAATTATGATATGTCGAAAAAATGGTCATTTCACAGTAAAAACTGATGAACGTACTGAATTTTATAAGTTAATTTAATGTTAATTAGTTGATCTGCCGTGGCGCTTAATCATGTTTTGCCGCATCGTATGAGCGATTTATGGGCCTTTCACCACGAATTGAAGGTCATTATCCCGGTCAGAAGGCTGAATCGTTCCTGTTTTGCTGATAACCCGACAAATACTGTTTTTTGGCGCTAGATCACAAGCGCTATTTTCAGTACGTTATAGAGAGTTTGTTACTGTTTTATTTTTCCGGGGTAACCTATACCTCCTGCGTGAAATTGCCTGCGCAATTCCACGTTAACTGACAAACCATCATCAAAAATACCGATGGAAGGGAACATTATGCGAATTGGCATACCAAAAGAACGGTTTACCAATGAAACCCGCGTAGCAGCGACGCCGAAAACGGTTGAGCAACTGCTGAAGTTGGGTTTCACCGTCGCGGTTGAGAGCGGCGCGGGTGGACTGGCGAGTTTTGACGATAAAGCTTTTGTAGAAGCGGGCGCGGAAATTGTCGATAGCAGCGCTGTCTGGCAATCAGAGATCATTCTGAAGGTTAACGCACCGGAAGATGCAGAAATTCCGTTACTCAATCCGGGCACCACGCTGGTCAGCTTTATCTGGCCTGCGCAGAATCCAGAGTTAATGCAAAAGCTCGCCGAGCGTAATGTGACGGTGATGGCAATGGATTCTGTACCGCGTATTTCACGTGCGCAGTCGCTGGATGCATTAAGCTCGATGGCAAACATTGCCGGTTATCGGGCGATTGTGGAAGCCGCACACGAGTTTGGCCGCTTCTTTACCGGGCAGATCACCGCTGCGGGTAAAGTCCCTCCAGCCAAAGTGATGGTGATCGGGGCCGGTGTTGCTGGTCTGGCCGCCATAGGCGCTGCGAACAGCCTGGGCGCGATTGTGCGTGCCTTTGACACCCGTCCGGAAGTGAAAGAACAGGTCCAGAGTATGGGCGCTGAATTCCTCGAACTGGATTTCAAAGAGGAAGCGGGAAGCGGTGACGGTTACGCCAAAGTGATGTCTGAAGCGTTTATCAAAGCGGAAATGGCGCTGTTTGCTGCGCAGGCAAAAGAGGTCGACATTATTGTCACCACTGCGCTGATTCCGGGTAAACCAGCACCGAAACTGATCACCCGCGAAATGGTTGATTCCATGAAAGCGGGCAGCGTGATTGTCGATCTGGCGGCGCAAAACGGCGGGAACTGCGAATACACCGTCGCCAATCAGGTCACAACCACGGCCAACGGCGTTAAGGTGATCGGTTATACCGACTTGCCAGGGCGTCTGCCGACACAGTCTTCACAGCTGTACGGCACCAACCTTGTTAACCTGCTTAAACTGCTGTGCAAAGAGAAAGACGGCAATATCACCGTTGATTTCGACGACGTCGTCGTGCGTGGCGTCACGGTCGTGCGTGAAGGCGAAATTACCTGGCCGGCGCCGCCGATTCAGGTATCTGCTCAACCGCAGGCCGCTGCGAAAGCCGCACCGGTTGCAAAAGAGCCGGAAAAACCGGCATCGCCGTGGCGTAAATACGCGCTGATGGCGCTGGCGATCATTCTGTTCGGCTGGCTGGCAGACGTCGCGCCGAAAGAGTTCCTCGGTCACTTTACGGTGTTCGCACTGTCTTGCGTGGTGGGCTACTACGTGGTCTGGAACGTCTCTCATGCTCTGCATACGCCGCTGATGTCCGTGACCAACGCCATTTCGGGGATCATCGTGGTTGGCGCGCTATTGCAGATTGGCCAGGGCGGCTGGGTTAGCTTCCTGAGCTTCATCGCGGTCCTGATTGCCAGCATCAATATTTTCGGTGGCTTCACCGTGACTCAGCGCATGCTGAAAATGTTCCGGAAAAACTAAGGGGTAACACATGTCTGGAGGATTAGTTACAGCTGCATACATTGTTGCCGCGATCCTGTTTATTTTCAGTCTGGCGGGACTTTCAAAACATGAAACGTCTCAGCAGGGTAACAACTTCGGTATCGCCGGGATGGCGATTGCGCTGATTGCCACGATTTTTGGCCCGGACACCGGCAACGTTGCCTGGATCCTGGTGGCAATGATCATCGGCGGCGCGATTGGTATTCGTCTGGCGAAGAAAGTTGAAATGACCGAAATGCCGGAACTGGTGGCGATTCTGCACAGCTTCGTCGGCCTGGCTGCGGTACTGGTCGGCTTCAACAGCTATCTGTATCACGAAGCGGGCCTTGAGCCGATTCTGGTTAATATTCACCTGACCGAAGTGTTCCTTGGCATCTTTATCGGTGCGGTGACCTTTACCGGTTCAGTGGTGGCATTTGGTAAGCTGCGCGGCAAGATCTCTTCTAAACCGCTGATGCTGCCGAACCGTCACAAAATGAACCTCGCGGCGCTGGTGGTCTCTTTCCTGCTGCTGGTGGTTTTTGTCCGTACCGAAAGCGTTGGCTTGCAGGTCCTGGCACTGCTGGTGATGACCATTATTGCGCTGGCGTTTGGCTGGCACCTGGTGGCGTCCATTGGCGGGGCGGATATGCCGGTCGTGGTCTCCATGCTGAACTCCTATTCGGGTTGGGCGGCAGCGGCGGCGGGCTTCATGCTGAGCAACGACCTGCTGATCGTGACCGGTGCGCTGGTGGGTTCTTCCGGTGCGATTCTGTCTTACATCATGTGTAAGGCGATGAACCGCTCGTTCATCAGCGTGATTGCAGGGGGCTTTGGTACCGATGGTACGGCGTCCAGTGGTGATGAAGAAGTGGGCGAACACCGTGAGATCAGCGCAGAAGAGACTGCGGATATGCTGAAAAACTCGCATACGGTGATCATCACCCCGGGCTACGGCATGGCGGTGGCGCAGGCACAGTATCCGGTCGCGGAAATTACCGAGAAGCTGCGCGCGCGCGGTATCAAGGTACGTTTCGGCATCCATCCGGTGGCAGGTCGTCTGCCTGGTCACATGAACGTACTGTTGGCGGAAGCGAAAGTGCCTTACGACATCGTGCTGGAAATGGACGAGATCAACGATGATTTCGCCGATACCGACACCGTGTTGGTTATTGGCGCGAATGATACCGTGAACCCGGCGGCGCAGGACGATCCAAACAGTCCTATCGCTGGGATGCCGGTGCTGGAAGTGTGGAAAGCGCAGAACGTAATTGTCTTCAAACGTTCGATGAATACCGGCTACGCCGGTGTGCAGAACCCGCTGTTCTTCAAAGAGAACACCCATATGCTGTTTGGCGATGCCAAAGCCAGCGTGGATGCGATTCTGAAAGCGCTGTAATCCGTTGTTCTGTTGAAACGGCCTCTGCGGAGGCCGTTTTTACGTCGGTCACTTTTTATTTGCATCGCCTAACAGAATGGCAATACTTTGCCCACCAACGGATTGTTCCAGCGCAATCTTGACGATAATGGTCAGCGGTACCGAAAGCAGCATCCCCACCGGACCCAGCAGCCAACCCCAGAAGATCAACGACAGAAACACCACCAGCGTAGAGAGCCCCAGACCGCGTCCCATGATGCGTGGTTCAAGGATATTGCCGAACACCAGGTTGATGATCAGATAGCCCGCCAGCACCACCAGCGCATCGTACAGGCCGCCAAACGCCAACACCTGAATGATGGGCGGGATCGCCGCCAGCACTGAACCAATGTTTGGGATGTAGTTGAGTGCAAAGGCCAACAGCCCCCAGATAAAGGCGAATCGAACGTCCAGTGCCGACAGCATGCCCCAGACCACCAGCCCGGTGACCAGACTGATTGCCGTTTTCAGCACCAGATAGTGCGATACGCTATCAATGGCGCGCTGAATGGCGGCCATCCCCTCGACCGGACGGACCATAATCTGCTGGAATTTAGTGGGGAGTTGCGGCACTTCCAGCAGCATAAAGACCACTGTCAGCAGGAGTAAAAATATCGATGACATGGCATTGGTTAATTGCGCCAGCAAATTGGTGATCAGGGTCATCGCCGCGTTGGGGTCAATATACTTCACCATCTCATCTACTGAGACGCCGATGCCTAAGCGGACCAGCCAGGGCTCGAGGTTTTTCAGCGGAATGACCAGTGAGGAACGATACTGGGGCAGGGTGCGCGCCAGTTCGTTGAGGGACGTTCCGAGGTAAGCGAGCAGTAACACCATCGCCATGACGATGATGATCACCAGCAAGGATATCGCCAGCACGCGCGGAACGCGCAGTTTCACCATCCGCTGTACCAGCGGGCTGAGGACGACGGCAATAAATAACGCCAGAATAAATGGCACAATAATATCCGCCGCAAAGCGGATACCGGTAAGAATGATCACCAGCATTCCCAGCATAATGACGATCTTAAGACCGTTCAGCGTGATGATTGGTTTTGCCATGGAGCGTCCTGTATTTTTCTGCTTGCCGCGTATAATAATGTGATTGTGGTCGAATCGTCCTGAGAAAAATCAAACGATTCGGGTAAAGAAGTGAAAAGGTTTTGAGTTAATTCCTGGCCTATGATACAAATCAGGCGTGTTCAACTACCGAGGACAATTATCATCCGCGATGACGAGAAGCAACACTGCGGATAATTGTAATATTATGGACAATATGTTCAGGACGTTTTTTTCTACACAAATTCTTCTTCGCACTTCCTCCTCTTTCCTGCTTGCAGGTGAGCAGCACTGGCGCAACGCGCTTTAGTCCCTTCTTCTGTTCGAGCTGACGCTACGCGTCTGGCTAACTGATTTTATTTTCTGGTTTGCAGCGTTGTGCAAGCCCACAGGATTATATTCTCAAGCAGGAGAAGCACCATGTTTTACTGGATTTTATTAGGTCTGGCGATTGCCGCTGAAATTACCGGCACATTGTCGATGAAATGGGCAAGCGTAAGCGATGACAACAGCGGGTTTATTTTAATGCTGGTGATGATCGCCGCCTCGTATATTTTCCTCTCTTTTGCCGTTAAAAAAATCGCCCTCGGTGTGGCTTACGCATTGTGGGAAGGGATCGGTATTTTATTTATTACGCTGTTTAGCGTGTTGTTATTTGATGAGCCGCTGTCGGTCATGAAAATTGCCGGTCTGGCGACGCTGGTAGTGGGGATCGTGTTGATCAAATCCGGTACCCGCAAGGCGCGTCAGTCAACGAAAGAGGTGACCCATGCAACAGTTTGAATGGGTTCACGCCGCATGGTTAGGGATGGCGATCGTGCTGGAAATTATCGCCAACGTCTTTTTAAAATTCTCTGACGGCTTTCGTCGGAAATTGTACGGCATTCTCTCGCTGGTCGCGGTACTCGCCGCCTTCAGTGCGCTTTCACAGGCGGTAAAGGGCATTGACCTGTCCGTTGCCTACGCGCTGTGGGGGGGATTTGGTATCGCCGCGACGCTGGCTGCCGGATGGATACTGTTCGGGCAACGTCTGAATCATAAAGGCTGGATAGGCGTTGTGCTGCTGCTGGCGGGCATGGTGATGATTAAACTGGCCTGATGTATCGCTGCCCGCGATTCGCGGGCAGCACGATGCGCCTTATTGTTCCCCGGCCAGCGCATCCAGCTTTTCCCGAAATCCCGTCACCGAGATCGCCCGGTTATCTGCGCGCCAGCGATCTTTCGCCGCCGGGGCGGAACTCTGAACGCCGATTAACTGCCAGCCCGCCTCGGTTTTCAGCATCAGCGGTGAACCGCTGTCGCCCGGCAGCGTGTCGCACTGGTGAGATAACACCGAACTTTGCGCCCAACCGGTGACGATACAATCCTGATGAGAATAGAGCGTATCCAGATGATCTTCCGGATACCCCGACTGCGTGACCTTGCGTCCGGCCTCTTTGAGTGCGGCGGTTAGTGCCGCTTTATCGCCCTCAAACAACGGTAACGGCGTGATGCCGGAAGGGGGATAGCGCAGAACGATCAGACCAAAGTCCCAAGACGCGGCTGCCGGTGGCACAATCCAGCCGTCGCCATCGGGCTTCAGACGTTTTCCCAGACCGGGATCCACCCGGCCTTCAATACCGTGAATTTCATAACGCCAGAGACCTTTTTTCGAGACAAAACGCAGGACGACGGCTTTATCCGGTTTCCCTTTTGGCGGCGTTAACAAGCAATGTCCGGCAGTGAGCGCCAGATGTGGGGAGATGAGCGTTGCGGTGCAGAGGTTACCGCTGGCGGTTTCCAGTTGTCCGATGGCATCCCACGGCGATTGAGTCGGATCGCTTACCGGCGCGCGATCGTCCTGACCAAAAAATAACGTTTTGATTTCACTGGTCCCGGTATCCGCGTCAGGCTTATCCGCATGCGCAATACCCGATGAAAAGCACAGCGAACCCAGTAATACAGTAACGGTTTTACGCATATCACACTCTGTGTGGGTAATTATGATTATTAAAAGAGAACCCTCAGTAATTACTATAGACGTAACGGCGTAAAAGTGAGAGAAAAATCAGAGTACTACGATCAGGAAAGATAAAAGCGGGCGGCTATGAGCGCACATAAAATAAGCGTGATAAGGATGAACTCAAAGCGATAACGGCGCACCATGTTACCCTCCGAAAAGGACGGCGCTAAACCGGGAAAGCGTTCAGCGCCGTTGAAGAATGGCGCAAGGGTTCGCGCCAGTTTACACAGTCAGGATTTAAGCAGCCGGTTGAGCGGCAGGTTTAGCGGCCGGTTTCTGGCTGTGTTTTTTGGTGTGCTTTTTAGCGGCTTGAGCTTTCTGTTCAGGGGCCTTTTGCTCAGTCGTGGCTTTGGCTTTTTTCACGTGTTTTTTCGCGGCCTGCGCTTTTTGTTCTGGCGCTTTCTCGGTAGTCGCTTTGTGATGTTTTTTATGATGTGTGGTTTTGGCCGGCGCCGCTTTTGCAGCAGGCGCTGCAGCCGGTGCAGTTGATGTAGTGTCAGCCGCAAACGCCGCAGAAGACAGACCCATAGCAGCGGCAACAACCAGAGCTAATACTTTTTTCATTCTCATACCCTCGATTTGGTTTTTCATTCAACCCCACTGCGGGGCCGTTGAAATCACTATATCGCTGGATGCTGTGCGCTTCCGTGAGTCATTGGTTTCGGCGTGTAACGATATGTACAACGCCGGGCGCAGCGGCCCGGCGAGGGGATTTACAGATAGCGAGATTCAAGATGGGCGCGGAAATGACGGCTGCTCAATGCTTCTCCGGTAGCCTGAGTAATCAACTGCGCCGTGGTAAAGCGACTGCCGTGCTGCCAGATGTTCTGTTGCAGCCAGTCAAACAAGGCGCTGAAATCGCCGCCTGCAATCTGCTGACTAAGATCCGGCAATGCGCGATTCGCGGCGCTGAACAACTGTGCGGCATACATCGCGCCCAGCGTGTAAGAAGGGAAGTAACCAAACCCGCCGTCCGTCCAGTGAATGTCCTGCATGCAGCCGTCGCGATAGTTCCCTTTTGTTGACAGGCCCAGCCAGGTTTGCATTTTTTCGTCCCACAGCGCCGGAATGTCGTCCACCTCAATATCGCCATTGATCAATGCGCGCTCAATCTCATAGCGCAGGATGACGTGCGCCGGGTAGCTGACTTCATCCGCATCCACGCGGATAAAACCGGGTTTCACTCGCTGGTTCCAGGCAATGAAATTTTGCTCTTCAAAGGCAGCCTGATCGCCAAAATGACGCTTCACGGCAGGTAGCAGCCGCCTTAAAAATGCATTGCTGCGTCCTACCTGCATTTCAAAAAACAGACTCTGGGATTCGTGGATCGCGGTGGAGCGGGCAAGGGCGACGGGCTGACCCAGCCAGTTACGCGGCAGGTTTTGCTCATAGCGGGCGTGGCCGGTTTCGTGGATCACGCCAAACAGGGCGCTGAGTAATTCGTTTTCGTCATAGCGCGTCGTGATGCGCACATCTTCCGGCACGCCGCCGCAGAAGGGATGTGCGCTGATGTCGAGGCGACCGGCGTTAAAATCGAAACCGAGTACAGACATTGTCTCCAGTCCCAGTTCGCGCTGAACGGCAGTCGGGAAGGGGCCAACAGGGGCAATCAGCGACTGCTGTGACTGGCGGGCAACCACGCGGTTGAGCAGATCCGGCAGCCACGATTTGAGATCGGCAAACAGGCCGTCCAGCTGTGCGCTGGTCATGTCCGGCTCGTAAATGTCCAGCAGTGCGTCATAGGGAGAACAACCTTTCACGTCGGCGCGCAGTCTGGCCTCTTCGCGGCTCAGTTTCACGACTTCTTTTAAATTCGCAGAGAATCCCTGCCAGTCGTTGGCGGGGCGCTGACTGCGCCAGGCGTGTTCACAGCGACTGCCGGCGAGAGATTTGGCCTCCACCAACGACTCCGGTAACAACGCGGCCTGGGTATGCAGACGCGTCATTTCCCGCAGATTGGCCTGTTCCACATCATTGAGATCCTCCTGGGCGGCAGTGGCAAGCCATTGCGCCACTTTCGGTTCGGTCAGGATTTGATGTTCCAGAACGCTCAGTTCCGCCAGCGCTTCACCCCGCGCCGCACTGCCGCCGGGTGGCATCATGGCGAACATATCCCAACTGGCGATGGCGGAGAGGTGCGAGAAGCGAGAGAGACGCAGGAAGGTGCGGGTAAGTTGTTGATAGTTTTTGTTGTCCATGTAACCTCTTCGACGTAACAGGCGGGTTGAGTTCCCCCACCATAATGGGTAGTTATGTTTATCGATAGCCTTTTTTATAGTAGCCAACGGGAACATCGTACCCGTTCAATAACAATAATCACACACAGCAAAATGAATCCACTCCACTGGGTTGTCTTTGCTCTTCTGGCACTGGATGCCGTCAGAGAATTGATGGGCTTTTCATCAATCTTAGGAATGTGGTAACCACTGTTGGTTGAGAGGCGAGAAGCCCGGTGAGCCCGGGCTTTTCTTTCAGACTAGACGTGAAGACGGTGATGCAGTCGTGTGCCGACCAGAATAGCCAGTACCAGCATAATCGCGATAAATCCCCCAACGCCGTTCCAGCCATAGTTATGCCAGAACACACCGCCGAGCGTACCGGCGATACTGGACCCCAGATAATAGCTGAACAGATACAGCGAAGAGGCCTGGCCTTTGGCGCGACGCGCACGCGGCCCAATCCAGCTACTGGCCACCGAATGCGCGCCAAAGAATCCGGCTGAAAAGAGCAGCATTCCGGCGAAAATCAGCCACAGCGAACTGAACAACGTCATTAACAAACCGAACAGCATCACGACGGTGGAAAAGAGCATCACCGGACCGCGCCCGTAACGTACCGTCATCGAACCAGCTTTCGGTGAACTCCAGGTTCCGGTCAGATAGGCGACGGAAAGCAAACCGACCACAGCCTGACTGAGTTCCCATGGTGAAAGCATCAGACGATAGCCGATGTAGTTAAACAGGGTGACGAACGACCCCATCAACAGAAAACCTTCGGCAAACAGCAGCGGCAGTCCCTGGTCGCGCCAGTGGATCCGGAAATTAATAAACAGCGTTTTGGGGCGCAGCGACGTGGGCCGGAAGTGGCGTGATTCTGGCAGTATTTTCCAGAACATCAGGGCTGATGCCAGCGCAAAGCAGCCAATAGCAGCCAGCGCAATACGCCAGCTAAAGAAATCGGTAAACACGCCGCTAATCAGACGTCCGCTCATCCCGCCAATCGAGTTGCCGCTGATGTACAACCCCATTGAAAATGCGACAAAACTGGGGTGAATCTCCTCACTCAGATAGGTCATCCCGACCGCTGCCACGCCGCTGAGTGAAAGGCCGATCAGCGCGCGCATCACCAGAATGCCATGCCAGCTGGTCATCATTGTCGAGAGCAACGTACAGCAGGAGGCGAGCAGCAACGCGGTCACCATCACCGGCTTGCGCCCGATGGCATCCGAAAGCGGACCGGTAAACAGCAGACCAACGGCTAACATTCCGGTGGAGATCGACAGTGAAATACTGCTGCTGGCGGGAGATACGCCAAACTCATGGGACAACACCGGCAGAATAGGCTGGACGCAGTACAGCAGGGCGAAAGTCGCCAGTCCGGCAGAAAAGAGCGCCAGCGTGACGCGCATAAAGGCAGAAGTACCGCGTTGAATAAACTGAACCGGCTGAGAAATGCGTTGGTCGTCAATATCGCTCGCCGTCGCGTCATTGACAGTAGTAGTACGACTCACTGGAAATCCTTGCGCAACAAACCCGTGTTTTGAGGGGACGGGCATAACCTTGTTGAGTAGAGTAGGAAAATCTCATTATTCTGTCTAATATATTAATAGTCTCAAATAATACGTTTAAAATATGAATATTGAACTGCGTCACCTTCGTTACTTTGTTGCCGTGGCGGAAGAACTGCATTTTGGGCGCGCCGCAACCCGACTGAACATTTCGCAGCCACCGCTGAGCCAGCAAATACAGATGCTTGAGCAGCAGGTCGGCGCGCGCCTGCTCGCGCGAACTAACCGTAGCGTCGCCCTGACCGCCGCTGGCAAGCAATTTCTCGCCGACAGTCGGCAGATCCTCGGGTTGGTCAATGATGCCGCCGCCCGTGCGGAGCGTCTGCATCAGGGGGAAGCCGGAGAGTTGCGCATCGGTTTTACCTCGTCGGCACCGTTTATCCGCGCGGTGTCGGATACCCTGTCGCTGTTCCGCCAGAAATACCCGGATATGCATTTGCAGACCCGCGAGATGAACACCCGCGAACAGCTGGCGCCGTTGAGCGAAGGGGCGCTGGATCTGGGCCTGATGCGCAATACCCCGTTGCCAGAGAGCTTGCATCATGAGGTGATTTTGCATGAACCGCTGATGGCGATGATCCCCAGGGTTTTCCCGCTTTCGCAAAAGCCGGTGGTGACGCTGGCCGAACTGGCGAAAGAGCCGTTTGTCTTCTTTGACCCGCACGTCGGAACGGGTCTTTATGACGATATTCTCGGCATGATGCGCCGTTACCAGTTGACGCCGGTGATTACCCAGGAGGTCGGTGAGGCGATGACGATCATTGGGCTGGTCGCTGCCGGATTAGGGGTGTCGATCCTTCCGGCCTCGTTTAAAAAAGTGCAGCTCAATGAGATGTGTTGGGTACCGATTGCGGAAGACGATGCGGTTTCGGAAATGTGGCTGGTCTGGTCGGCGCATCATGAACCAAGCCAGGCGGCGCTACGCTTTCGTCAGCAATTAATTCAGGCCGTCAGGAACGCTTAAATTCATTTAATAACGGCTGAAAATGTGCAGTTAATCACACGGCTAAGTAAAAAGTTGACGTTGTGTATTGAAGTGCTTCACCATAGCCTACAGATTATTTCGGAGCGCGAAAATAAAGGGAGTCAGAGGTGGTTGCTGATAGTCAGCCTGGGCACATCGATCAAATAAAGCAGACCAATGCGGGCGCCGTTTATCGGCTGATTGATCAGCTGGGACCGGTATCGCGTATTGATCTTTCGCGTCTTGCGCAACTGGCACCCGCCAGTATCACGAAGATTGTGCGTGAAATGCTGGAAGCGCATCTGGTCCAGGAACTGGAAATTAAAGAAGCGGGGAGTCGCGGACGCCCGGCAGTGGGGCTGGTGGTGGAAACCGAAGCCTGGCACTATCTGTCCCTTCGCATCAGTCGTGGAGAAATCTTTCTCGCCCTGCGCGATCTCAGCAGCAAGCTGGTCGTAGAAGACTGTCTTGAACTGCCGCTCAACGATGAAACGCCGTTGCTGGCGCGTATTGTCACGCTGGTCGATCAGTTTTTTATTCGTCATCAGCAGAAGCTCGAACGTCTGACTTCCATTGCCATTACCTTACCCGGCATTATCGATACCGAGAATGGGATCGTGCATCGTATGCCGTTTTATGCCGATGTGAAAGAGATGCCGCTCGGTGATACGCTGGCACAGCACACCGGCGTGCCGGTCTACATTCAGCATGATATCAGTGCCTGGACGATGGCAGAGGCGCTGTTTGGCGCGTCCCGCGGTGCGCGCGATGTCATTCAGGTGGTCATCGATCATAACGTTGGCGCCGGGGTGATTACCGACGGTCATTTACTGCATGCGGGTAGCAGCAGCCTGGTGGAGATTGGCCACACCCAGGTCGATCCTTACGGAAAACGCTGCTACTGCGGCAACCACGGCTGTCTGGAAACCATCGCCAGCGTGGAGAGTGTGCTGGAGCTGGCGCAACTGCGACTGGCGCAATCCATGAGCTCTTCGCTTCACGGCCAGCCGTTGACGGTCGATTCGCTGTGTCAGGCGGCGTTGCAGGGCGATTTGCTGGCAAAAGACATTATCAGCGGCGTGGGAACCCACGTTGGCCGTATCCTTGCCATTATGGTCAATCTGTTCAATCCGCAAAAAATCCTGATTGGATCGCCACTCAGTAACGCCGCAGACGTGTTGTTTCCGGCGATTGCGGACAGCATCCGCCAGCAGGCGCTACCGGCCTACAGCAAAAATATGGTCGTTGAGAGCACACAGTTCTCTAATCAGGGGACAATGGCGGGAGCCGCGCTGGTAAAAGACGCGATGTATAATGGTTCTTTGTTGATTCGTCTATTACAGGGTTAACATTTTTTAACTGTTCTACCAAAAATTGCGCTAACTCAAGCTGATTCCACCGGGCATACCTTAGACTTTCTCCACTGTATTATTTTCCTGGCTTATATTTTCGAAGCATAACGGTGGAGTTGGTGATGCTGAAGCGTTTCTTTATTACAGGTACAGACACTTCTGTTGGGAAGACGGTTGTTTCCCGCGCATTGCTACAAGCGTTAGCGTCGGGGGGGAAAAGCGTTGCAGGATATAAACCGGTTGCGAAAAGCAGCAAAGAGACGCCCGAAGGGTTGCGCAACCGGGATGCGCTGGTGCTGCAAAGCGTGTCGACGTTGGAATTACCCTATGAGGCGGTTAACCCCATCGCCCTGAGCGAAGATGAAAGCAGCGTGGCCCACAGTGGCCCAATCAATTACACCTTGCTTTCTAACGGGCTGGCTAGCCTGAGCGAAAAGGTTGATCATGTCGTGGTTGAAGGCACGGGTGGCTGGCGCAGCCTGATGAACGATCTGCGTCCACTGTCCGAATGGGTGGTGCAGGAGCAGTTACCGGTGTTGATGGTGGTCGGTATTCAGGAAGGCTGTATTAACCATGCGCTGCTGACGGCTCAGGCGATCGCCAATGACGGTTTACCGCTGATCGGTTGGGTCGCTAACCGTATTAATCCGGGTCTGGCACATTACGCAGAGATTATCGATGTACTGAGCAAAAAACTGCCAGCACCGCTGATTGGCGAACTGCCTTATTTACCGCGTGCCGAGCAGCGTGAACTCGGACAGTACATTCGCCTGTCAATGCTGGGTAGCGTCCTGTCGGTCGACAGAATCATGGCGTAACGTCCCCGACAGGACAGACGCAAACACAGGACATCAATAAACCGGGGAGCAGACGATACTCCCCGGTCATTTCACAAACCCTCACTCTTCGTGAATGTTCAACGCCCGGCGGGTACGTCCGGAACTGAGATAATCGGCGATGTAATCCTGTGAGATCTCACCGTTGTAGCGTCCTTCCTCGTCAACGATCGGCATCCAACTGGTATTACTTTCATACAGTTTGGAGAGCACAATCCGCAGGTTATCTTCGGCTTTACCGGTAATACGGAAGGGATGAATGATATCTGCGCAGGTGCCGCTGGCCTGGCGCGCCTCGCGACATTTCACAAAGCCCAGTGGTTTTCCTTCGCCATCCACCACCGTAATGGCGCGAATATCGTTGTCATCCATAATGCCAAAGGCTTCCTTCAGCGACGTGGACGGCTGAGCAGTCAGCGTCGGTTGTTGATCGGTCACATCGCCCGCCGAAACCAGCAGCAGACGCTTAAGCGTTCGATCCTGACCGACGAATGAACCGACAAAATCGTTGGCCGGTTTGGCCAGCAGTTCATCGGGGCTGGCGCACTGGACAATCCGTCCCTGACGGAACACAGCAATGCGATCGCCAAGTTTCAGCGCCTCATCGATATCATGACTCACCAGCATCACGGTTTTTTTTAGCGCACGTTGCATCTCAAGGAACTGATTCTGGATCACTTCGCGGTTGATGGGGTCGACGGCGCCAAACGGCTCGTCCATCAGCAGGACCGGCGGATCCGCCGCCAGGGCGCGAATCACGCCAATACGCTGTTGCTGACCGCCGGACATTTCTTTTGGATAGCGATGCAGAAACTTTTTGGCATCCATCGCCACCATCTCCATTAATTCTTCGGCGCGGCTTTTACAGCGGGCTTTGTCCCAGCCCAGCATGCGGGGGACGACCGTGATGTTCTCTTCAATCGTCATATTGGGAAACAGGCCAATCTGTTGGATCACATAGCCAATATTACGGCGCAGGGTCACGGTATCCATCTCATTGGTATTTTCACCGTTTATCAGGATGTTGCCACTGCTCGGGGTAATCAGACGGTTAATCATCTTCAGGGTGGTGGTCTTACCGCAGCCCGACGGCCCCAGCAAAACACACATTTCTCCCTCCGGCACGTTCAGATTAACGTTATCGACGGCCTTCAGCGGCTGACCCTTTTTCTGTGAAAATTGTTTGGTGAGGTTTTCCAGTTTTATCATTATCGTATCCCCTTAGGTGTCAGAACGACTTGCAGGCGGTGTAACAGCCAGTCGAGCACAATCGCTAAAAAACAAATCATCAATGCACCGGCAATCAGCATGCGAATGTCGCTGCCGCCGATGCCGTTCAGTAACAGTAATCCCAGGCCGCCTGCGCCAATCACCGCGGCAATTGCCATGACGCCGATATTCATGACCACGGCGGTGCGGATACCGCCGAAAATCACCGGTAATGCCATCGGGATCTCCACCCAACGCAGGCGCTGCCAGAAGGTCATGCCGATACCGCGACCCGCTTCGCGTAAGCCCGGCGGGAGGTTGTCCAGCGCGGTATGGGTGTTACGCACGATAGGCAGCAGCGAGTAAAGAAACACGGCGGTAATGGCGGGCAGTGCGCCAATTCCGTGACCGATCAGCGAAAACAGGGGGATCATCAACCCGAACAGGGCGATAGAGGGAATTGTCAGCAGCAGCGTCGCGACGCTTAACACCGGCGTTGCCAGCCATTTGTGGCGGACAATCAGGATCCCCAGAGGCACGCCAATCACAATCGCCAACCCAACCGCCAGCGCCACTAGCCACAGATGCTGATAGGTGAGCATCGCCAGATAACCCGCGTTATCCATCATGTAGTGAATCGTATCCATATGCGCTCCTTACAGCAGGTTCTTTTGTTGCAGGAATTCACGAGCAACCTGCTGAGGTGACTGGTGATCGATATCAACCTTCGCATTCAGCGAACTGATCACGTCATTGTTCAACTGGGCCGAGAGGGTATTGAGCGCCTCAGCAAGTCCCGGATGGGCTTCCAGCGTCTCTTTACGCACCACCGGCGTGACAGCGTAACTTGGGAAGAAGCCCTTATCATCCTCCAGTACTTTGAGATCAAACCCTTTCACACGGCCGTCAGTGGTGTAGATGAGACCGGCGTCAACAAAGCCATCGCGTACGGCGTTGTAAACCAGTCCGGGGTCCATCTGGCGGATTTGCGGCCGGTCGAGATCCATCTGATAGGCCTGCTGCAACGGCTTCATTCCGTCGCTACGTCCGGCAAATTCCAGGTCGAGACCCAGCAGCCAGTTGTTATCGGGATCGGTCTGGCGAATGTGTTCAATTTTCGCCACCATCTCCGACATGGTGTTGATGTTCTCCGCTTCGGCACGTTTGCGCTGCATGGCGAAGGCGTAGGTGTTGTTCATATCTGCCGGTTTCAGCCATACCAGTCCCAGTTTGGCATCAAGGCGTTTTACCGTGTCGTATGACTCCTGCGGGCTCATTCGCTTATTGATGTGGTTGAAAATAATCAGTGAAGTGCCGGTGTATTCCCATGTCATATCAATCTGTTTATTGATCATCGCATTACGCGAAATCACTGTGGCGATATTGGTCTGCGGCTGAACCTGAAATCCCTTTTTTTGCAGATACTGAACGGTCATTGCCGAGAGAATGTGCTGCTCGGTAAAACTTTTGGTGGCGAGAATAATCGGGGCCGCCTGAGCCTGGGTGCTGATGAACAGCGCGGCGGTGAACCATCCCAGCCATTTTTTCTTGAGATTCATTTAGCGCTCCTTGTTCTTATCATTGCCATCAGGCCGTATGTGGGCTCAGGACGCGCCCAAGCCAGGCGAGCAGACTGTCGAGGATCAGGGCGAATAGCGCGGTGGCGGTGGCTCCCAGAATCAATGTCGGGAAGTCGTTAAGATAGATGCCAGGGAAAATCAGTTCGCCGTAGCTGCTGGCGCCAATCAGAAACGCCAGCGGGGCAGTACCGACGTTGATCGCCGTGGCAATGCGGATCCCGGAAAGTATTACCGGCCAGGCGTTGGGGATTTCTACCTGACGCAACCGTTGCCATTTCGTCATACCGATGCCGTTTGCCGCTTCAATCAGCGACGACGGTACAGAACTCAATCCTGCCCAGGTGTTACGCACAATCGGCAGCAACGACGCCAGAAACAGCGCAACGATGGCAGGCATGTCACCAATGCCGATAATCACCATCGCCAGCGCGAGAACGGCCAGCGGGGGCAAGGTATTGCCAATATTGAAGATCTGCATGACATATTCGGCAATACCGCGGGCGGCGGGGCGACTAAGCAAAATACCGCTTGGAATACCGACCAGCAGGGCAAAAAACATCGAGGTAAGGACTAAAATCAGGTGCTGTTGACCGAGATAAAGCAAATCAACCTGACGCGATTTGAGGGTATCGATGCCAATTCCCCATACCAGCAGCGCCAGTAGCAGAATGATGGCAATACTAAAGCCCAGCACGCGGGTTAACGTGGATGTGTGCATTGCAGTGTGTCTCCCTGTTTGCATGCGTTATGGCGGCGAAAAATCGTCGCATGTTGTTATGCCATGGTTTGGCAGGGTGTTTTGAGCTATAGCAACAGGGTGGGAAGGATTCCAGCGGGAAGGTGAATTAGATACGCAGACGATTAATCGGCAAACGCGATTTGGCCTTATGCCGTAAAGGATAAGCAGGGTATGTAAAGAATTGTCTTAAAAACCTGAAATAAAAGTGACGCTGTAACATTTTAAGGTAATGCAGGTATCAGAAAAGGCAGGAAAAACCTGCCTTAAGAAGGTTAGCGGTAGAGCGTTTTTTCTGCCACCGGTGTCAGCAACTGAGACCGCCACTGTGCCAGGGTGTGATGCGCCAGTTTACCGAGTGCCTGATAAAAAGGATGACCGGCGTTCTCAATAAAGACGTCCAGAAAGCGGGATGACCAGGGGAACAGATGCCACGCCAGCAGTTGTTCGCATTCGCTGTGTCGGCCACTTTCCGCCAGCCACGCCGCCATCAGTAACAACGAGCCGAAATGATCTTCGGGTTCGTTCTGCTCTGTCTCGACGTGAATACCGTTGTCGCGCATCCACTGACGCAGGGCCAGCGTCGATTCGCCAAACAGGACATTTTCACGATCTAGCCAGACCGATCCCCAGGGCGGCGACGGTAACGCGTAGGGTCCCACGAACAGGCGCTGGAATGCCTCGGGAAGTGACTCATCGCTGACGCGTGTAAAGTCCGTTGCCAGCGGGGACAGGGTTTCCGCTGCCAGCGGCCATTGTGTCTGCCAGTCATCAGCGGTTAACGCAGACACCAGAGGCGCGGCTTCGGCGCTGTCGGGGGCGTAGTAAAACAGCGCCCCCAGCACGCGTGCCGTCATCGCAAAATCATCACGTTGAGTAAAATCAGTCATCTGAAACATCCTGAAAAGTGCGGGTTTCCCCGCACGGATTTGTTAACCTGCCACCGCCATACCGACGGTCATATGCAGGCCATAAAACAGGCCGCGGCCAATGATTTCGCCGCCAAGCACGAGGAGCAGCCCCAACAGCAACCCGGCGACATGCGGCTCTTTACGGCGTACCAGCGGGCAGATCCAGCAGCCCAGTCCGGCAGCGACCAGCACCACGCGCCATACCTGCAGAGAGGCGTAATCCGGCACCAGCGCGGAAGCCTGCTGAACCGAACTGTGAATGGTTGCCAGCGACATGCCCTGCAGGACGATGACCGCCACGCTGACCAGTAGCGCCAGCACGCTGATACTGGCAAACAGGGTTCCATTAAAGGTGACACGGGACGCCCGCAGCAGCAATGCTGCGAACAGCGGGCCGCTGAGCAACACCGTCATGAAGAACGCCAGCGTCGTATAGCCAGTATACCAGGTCGGCACGGTATCGATCAGGTAAACCCGGGTCATTGCCCAGACGAAGACGACCCCCAGTACCATACTGACCAGCAGCCAGAGTTTACCCAGCGCGGGCGGCATTTTACCCAGAACGGCGACCAGCCACCAGATTCCACCCACCGCGAAAAAGACGGAGCCTGCGGCGATTTCATTGCTCAACCCGGATGCGCCAATGCGATTGAGTGAGTTGAATGCCCGCATCGGCGACCCCAGGTGCATGATTGACGCCAGGAATCCCAGCCCCATCACCAGCCAGAGAAAAAACATGCTGCGAACCAGTCGTTGCCGGGCGGCGGCATCGTCTTTCATCGCCAACCAGCCTGCTCCACAGACAATCAGCGCGCCCACGACGCACTGGCCGAGTACCGTAAACAGCACCAGCGGCCATTCATGCCATCCATTTCCCATTTCAGACCTCCTTCGGATTCGCCAGATAACCGGTGGTATCCCCGGTCGGGCGGCTGTTGGCATTCGGTTTAATTACAATACTCGGTTTGGTGAAGTGCGCGCCTGGAAGCGGAGCAACCGCAGCCAGATCGCCGTGTTTCTGACGCAGTTCGTCAATCGGACCGAAGTCCAGCGCCCGCAGCGGGCAGGACTCCACACAGATAGGTTTCTTGCCGTCCGCCACGCGGTCATGACAGCCGTCGCACTTGGTCATGTGACCTTTGGCGGCATTGTACTGCGGCGCGCCGTACGGACAGGCCATATGGCAATAACGACAGCCGATGCAGACATCTTCATCAACGACCACAAAGCCGTCTTCCCGTTTGTGCATCGCCCCGCTCGGACAGACCTTGGTACAGGCCGGATCTTCACAGTGGTTACAGGCAATAGAGAGATAGTAGGCAAACACGTTCTGGTGCCAGACGCCATTGTCTTCCTGCCAGTCTCCGCCCGCATATTCATAAATGCGGCGGAAGCTGACGTCCGGGGTTAAATCCTTGTAGTCCTTGCAGGCCAGTTCGCAGGTTTTGCACCCGGTGCAACGGCTGGAATCAATAAAAAATCCATACTGAGTTGTCATCGGTTACTCCTTAGACCTTTTCAACCTGAACAAGATTACTGTGCGAAGGATTGCCTTTGGCCAGCGGCGAAGGGCGGTGCGACGTCAGGATGTTAATGGAGCCGCCGTGGTCTATTTGATCACCAAACATGTCGGCTTTGAGCCACGCACCCTGACCGATGGCCGTGACACCGGGCAGAATGCGTGGGGTCACTTTGGCAGGGATCAGCATCTGACCGTTATTGTTAAACACCCGGACGGTGTCGCCGTGTTGAATCCCACGCGCACTGGCATCGATCGGGTTAATCCAGATCTCCTGTGGGCAAGCTTGTTGCAGGACATCAATGTTGCCGTAACTGGAGTGAGTGCGCGCCTTGTAATGGAATCCGGTGAGCTGCAGCGGGTACGTTTTGCGGATCGGATCGTCCCAGCCGTCAAAACCGGGTGCATAGGCGGGCAAAGGATGGATTATCTCATCCTGCTTCAGTTCCCAGGTATTGGCGATAGTGGCCAGTCGCGCAGAGTAAATTTCAATTTTCCCTGACGGCGTTTTCAGCGGGTTAGCAGTGGGGTCTTCACGGAAGGCGCGGAAGGCGACGTAATGTTCTTCCGGGCATTTTTTCTTGAAGATACCGGTTTGCTTCATCTCTTCGTAATCCGGCATTTCTGGATTGCGTTCTTTGGTCTTCGCATGCAGGTATTTCACCCATTCATGCTGCGAGCGTCCTTCAGTGAATGTCTGGTAGACGTCCGGGCCGAGTCGGCGGGCGATTTCACTGAGCATCCAGTAGATCGGTTTTCTTTCAAACTTCGCTGAAGTCGCGGGCTGACCGAGGATCACATAGCCCATGTTGCCGGCGGATTCGTGAGAAATCAGGTCTTCCTGCTCGGTCGGCATTAAATCCGGTAGCAGAATGTCGCAGTACTTCGCCGATGCCGTCATGAAATGTTCGATGCCGACAATCATTTCGCACTTGCTGTCGTCCTGTAGCACGTCATGAGTGTGGGCGATATTGCCATGCTGGTTAATCAGCGTATTACTGGCGTAACACCACATGAATTTGATAGGAACATCCAGCTTGTCTTTACCACGCACGCCGTCGCGTGTGGCGGTCATTTCGGTGCCGTGATCGATAGCGTCGGTCCAGGTGAAGACGGAGATTTGCGTTTTCACCGGGTTATCAAGCATCGAAAACCATTCCACACCGAGATCCCAGGTGCCTTCACGGACGCCTGAGTTGCCGCCGTTGATACCGACGTTACCGGTGAGCACCGACAGCATGGCGATCGCCCGCGCGGTTTGCTCGCCGTTGGAGTGACGCTGAGGTCCCCAGCCCTGGCAAATATAGGCCGGCTTCGCCGAACCAATTTCACGCGCCAGTTGAATGATTTTATCCGCCGGAATACTGGTGATATGAGAAGCCCACTCCGGTGTTTTGGCAATGCCGTCCGGGCCTTCACCGAGGATATAGGCCTTGTAATGCGCGTTACGCGGCGCGTCGGCAGGCAGGGTGGTTTCATCGTAGCCGACGCAATATTTGTCGAGGAACGGTTTATCGACCAGATCTTCCGTAATCAGCACCCAGGCAATCGCAGCCGCCAGTGCGCCATCCGTACCGGGGCGGATGGGCAGCCATTCGTCTTCACGTCCGGCGGCGGTGTCGTTATAGCGCGGATCGATCACTATCATTCGCGCATTTGAACGTTCGCGAGCCTGTTCAACATAATAAGTGACGCCGCCGCCACTCATGCGGGTTTCCGCTGGGTTGTTGCCAAACATCACCACCAGTTTCGTGTTGGCAATGTCATCCGGGCTGTTGCCATCGTTACTGCCAAACATGTAGCTCATGGCGGCGCTGATTTGCGCGGTACTGTAACTGCCATAACGGCTAAGATAGCCACCACAGGAGTTCATCAGACGGTAAGGGACGTTGGAGTTGGTAATGTTGCCGCCGTCGACACCGGTGCCGTACAGTACGTGAACCGCCTCATTGCCATACGCTTTCAGGATCCGCTTCAGGTTGTCGCCGATGGTATCCAGCGCTTCATCCCAGGAGATACGCTCAAATTTCCCTTCGCCGCGTTTACCAACACGTTTCATTGGATATTTCAAACGGTCCGGATGGTTCATGCGGCGACGTATTGAGCGACCGCGCAGACAGGCGCGAACCTGGTGGTTTCCGTACTCATCGTTGCCGGTAGTGTCAGATTCAACCCAGTAAACGGTGTCATCTTTAACATGCAGACGCAGCAGGCAGCGACTTCCGCAGTTGACGGTACAGGAACTCCAGACCGCTTTTTCTTCGACCGGCGCTGGCGTCATGCCGTCGGCGGCGCGGGCGATACTGGTGAAAGGAAGGGTGAAAGCGCTACTGGCAAGCGCAAGGCTGCCAATAGCGGATGATTTCACCAGACTACGGCGGCTGATATTGGCCTTCATGAGGGCCTCAGGCGTGGTGATTTTCATGGTTGCTCACTTTGCTAATGTCAAAAACTGGCCTGGTTGCTTCCTTGTCCGGGGAACAGCCATTCGCATTTTTTCTGTTTTAATCAACGTGGTGTGGAGGGCGTTGTGCAGATGCCGCACCTTCAAAACAGATCGCTGTATAATATTTTCTATATCGATATCAGAGACATGCTAAACAGAAATGAATTTTACCCCTTAATGGGTAGGGGTTATTAATGCATATCAAAGTGAGGGGAACCCTCCGTTGCCGGAGGGGAAAAAACAGGCGGAATTACTGGGGTTCGGCGTTGGCGCCTTCCTGAGAAGGCGTGGTGCTGGCAGGGGCATTACCACTGCTGGTCCGGGTGTAAAGAATTTTATGTGTGTCGTTAGCGCAATGTCCGACGACCTGTGAATCCGGTTGGTCAGCCTGATCGTTTGGCACAATACTCAGGGTGAAGTTGGCCTCCGGCACGCCGTTATTGATGATGCGCTGCTCAATATCACTCTTGACGCGTTCGCAGGAGTCAGGGGCGGCAAAAACCAGCGGGGAGGCGGTCAGCAGAATGCCTGTCAGTAGTCCTCGGGATAATTTCATCATCAGCTCCATTGTTGAGATGCTCATAATAAGCATAGCATTGCGAGTGTAAGCATTTGTCATGGCCGCCAACCTGTTGATGAATCTGAAAGATCGCTTTGCTCCCTAAAAACACAAACCCTGACAAGGTCAGGGTTTGTGATAAATCTCCATGTCGCCATGGGGGAAGGGATTAGAAGCTGTATTTCAGCCCCAGCATACCTTGCGTATCTTTATAACCGTTATCGCCAATCTGTTGGGCAACGTTACCCCACAGGGTGACGTTCTTCGTCAGTTGGCCTTCAACACCGGCTTTCAGCTCGCCAATATTGCGGCTGCCTTTCACGTCGTTGCTGATGTCATCCATCTGCACGCTGTAATTCTGCGTGTTGTGGACCCAGTTGACTTCGACGAACGGCTGGAAGGTGCGGCCTTTGCCGTCATCCATGGCGTTATGGCCTTGCAGGTAGGCTTTGACGCCAAGACGCGTTTGCAGGTTGCCGTCGGTTTTATCCACCACCCGGGTGCCGTTTTTCTCAACGTGCGTATCAGCCTGCACGTCCATCCAGGTGATTTGCGCTTTAGGCTGGATGTACAGCGCGTTACGCTCGCTGAATTCGGCCAGTTTCCAGGTGTAGCCTGTTTCGACAGAGGCGGTGATGCCGTCTGAATCATACTTTTCAGACGCCAGACCCTGTCCGGACACGGTGTTATCAAACCAGTTGTAGAGCAGCCAGCCATCGACATACGCACCGGTTTTATCGGCGTCGTTGGCATACCAGGTGCCGTACAGACCGGCGCTGTAGCCGCTGATTTCCCCGCGAGAGGTGTAGCCGGTCAGGCTGGAGTGGCTGCGGCTCTTGCTGTTGGCGTAACCGGCCATCAGACCCAGATGCCAGCGATCGAGGCCGTCGGTGCTCCATTGCGCGATATCGCCGCCCAGTTGCATCACGTAGCGGTTACTCTGGGTGCTGATCTGCCCGGAACTGTCTTTGAAGCGGTTATGTCCGCCAATGTGGCGCATCCACAGGCTGGTGACTTTCTGTTCGCCTGTAAAGACGTCAGTGTACTGGGTTTCGCCCAGACGATCGTGAAGCCGGGTGGTGAACAGCGTGTTGGCGGCAAGGGTGTTCGCCAGATAGCTGCCGGTTTCCGGGCGATACTGATGTTCACCAGGCTGGGGAATAGGCTGCTCTGGCGTTTCTGGTGAGGCTGGCGCGGGTTCATCTGGCGGTAACGGATCCGGAATCGCCTCGCTGGTCAGATGCCAGTTCTGGTTGTTCTTTTTAATGATGTTGTAATCGTAAGCACCCGCGACGATACGACCTTCTTTGACGAAGGTCCCGTTAGAGGCACCTTCCACTTCCACAATGGGGATGCCTTCTACCGTCTGCGAACCGCCGCCGCCAGCGTTGGTGACGCTGACACGTGTAGTGCCACTGGTGTCACCACGGACAATCATTTTATCAGTCGCGGAAAGGTCATCACCCAGTACGGTACGCAAGGCCAGCAGACCGTTGTTACCCGCGTAGTTGCCCGCGATGGTTAACGTGGTCGGCGTAAAGGCCGCTCTGGCTTGTGATGGGGAGGAGAGCGTTACTGTACCTGCCAGATCCAGCGAGTTCAGGGTTTGCGAATAACCATTGAGATCCAGACTGGCGCCTTCGCTGACGGTGTAATCTGACGCGGCGCTAAACGTATTCTCCGCACCTGCGCGCAGCGTCCCTCTGGAGACAAGCGTGTTGCCGCTGTAGGTATTGGCTCCTGTGAGCGTGGTGATACCGGACCCAACATGATTGACTTCACCATTACCGTAGATTCGTGATGCCAGCACGAAGTCCTGACTTGAGTGGTTAAAGTTCAGAAGAGCGGTGCTTAAGCCGCTGTTATTCATTAGATAAATTCGAGACGCCTCAATGTTACCCGCCGCCTGTTCGGCTTCGCCCTGCGCGCCGCCGATATTTAAAATCCCGGTACTACCGTTGCCATAGGCGAGACGGATCAACGATCCGGACTTAACGGTTGCCCCATTGCTGACGGTGAGGATCCCCTTCGCGGTGTTATTCGCTGTAGAGAATCCGCCCAGATTGATGGCCGTTGCCACATCCAGGGTGGAGCCCGCGCCGTCGACCAATGTTTCACCAAAACCGTTGCGATTACTATTATCTGTCACGCCGACGTAACCAATACTCATGTGCTCCGTCGTTGAGAGTTTACCTCCATTGGTAATCAATAATTTACCGTGATTCTGATCCCCAACGATAATATGGTTGGTCGCAACGGATGAATTAGCACCGTCGATGGAAAGTAGACCCTCTCCCGTTTCGTAAAATTCGCCAACGCGTAATCCAGCAATACCGGTGATTTTGCTACCGTTATGTACATTCAGTATGCCGGTACCGCCCTCCAGACCAATTTGAATTAACGAATTATTCAGTTCCCAGGTTGCGCCATTGGTTAATGTCACGGAGCCTGTCGCCGCACGGCCAATTTCCGCCCCTGTTGTTGTCAGAATATCCCGCCCGTCAATGATCATTGATCCGGCGCTAGCGTCTCCAACACGTAATGTACTGAAGTTATTCCAGTAACTCTCAGTATTTTCTGTGTTAGAAAGGGTGAGTGTGTCATTATTATTAACAAGGACAATACTGTTGCCTCCGGTCGGAGGGGTAACAGCTAACAGATTGATATTATCCACATTCGCTGCGGCGGCAGTTTGTACAGCCAGTGCCACAGCGATTGCGAGCATTGATTTTGGGTGGTGCAAGTATTTAATTTTCATAATTGTCTCTTCCATAAGAGAGTGCCTGGTGTTGAAAATAACATTTCGTCTTTAAAACAATCTCTTAATGCTTTTATGTTGAACGCGATATAATATGTGTAAATAAATATTGTTTATCTAAGGCATATTTTATTTGCATCATTGAAAATAACGAAATGGTTTTATCTTTGAATTATTGGAACCTTTAATAGGTTTTATCTATTTAATATAATGTTTATTTTCTTATATAAGATCTTATATGTTTTTTTTGCAAGTAATATATCTTATTAAGGCTATTTAAAATAATAGGAATTGTACAAATAATTATCCTTATACAATGAGATAATGGATAGGCAGGATGAGTCATTTTCATTGTCAAAGGAATGACTCATCGGCTAGTCATTTGACGGGTAATCATTACTTAAATGCCACGAGGCGTATTTTTTAGGAATACTGTAAAAAACAGATACACATTAGTTTGATCTTGATCAATTAACGTGAGAGGAAACCGTGAATTCTGCTCACGATTTACCCTTGTTTATGCCACTTTCGCGCAGGTATACAGTAAACGACAGTCTTTGCTACTATGACTGAAGATCATCTTTTTCTCTTGGGGAACCTGTGAAAAAACAGATATTTCTTTTGTCGCTTGGTGTTGCGCTGGTGGGATGTGACAACAGCGCAACGCCGCTCTCCTTTACGCCGGAAATGGCCAGTTTTTCTAATGAATTTGACTTTGATCCCTTACGCGGGCCGGTAAAAGACTTCAGCCAGACGTTGCTTAATGAGAAGGGAGAAGTGACGAAGCGCGTCAACGGTACGTTGTCTGAAGAAGGTTGTTTTGACTCGCTTGAGTTGCACGATCTCGAAAACAATACCGCTGTAGCGCTGGTGCTGGACGCGAACTATTATCGCGATGCCGAAACGCTGGAGAAAAAGGTGCGTTTGCAGGGGAAATGTCAGTTGGCGGAACTGCCGTCAGCGGGTGTCGTCTGGGATACCGATGATAATGGTTTTGTGGTTGCGGCAACGGGAAAAGAGATGAAAGTCCAGTACCGCTATGATGCGGAAGGGTATCCGCTCGGCAAGACCACGATCAGCAAGGACCAGACGTTATCCGTCAGCGCGAAACCCTCGACCGATCCGCGCAAGAAGCTGGATTACACGGCGGTGAGTCTGCTTAACGATCACCCTTTGGGGAACGTTAAACAGACCTGCGACTATGACCGTCATGCCAATCCCACCGACTGTACGCTGGTGATCGTCGATGAAAGCGTCAAACCCGCGGTCGAGCACAACTACACGATCAAAAATACCATCGATTACTATTGAGAGGACCGCGCAGCGGTTACTGCGCGGTAGGTTTTAGCATCGTCGATCCCGGCGAGCGATGCTCTGCCAGGTACTGATGCTGGAAGATACACATCCGGATCGTATTGCGGTATTCCCCGTTGATAAAGAATTCATGAATCAGCTCGCCTTCGACCATAAAGCCCAGCTTACGGTAGATGTGGATCGCCTTCTCGTTCTCTTTATCAACGATGAGGTACAGCTTATAGAGGTTAAGTACGGTAAATCCGTAGTCCATCGCCAGTTTAGCGGCCCGTGAGGCGAGACCTTTTCCCTGGTATTCCGGGGAAATAATGATCTGAAATTCAGCCCGACGGTGGACATGGTTAATTTCAACCAGTTCGACCAGGCCCGCTTTTTCGCCATCACATTCCACGACGAAACGGCGTTCACTTTGATCGTGAATGTGCTTATCGTAGAGATCGGACAACTCGACGAACGCTTCGTAAGGCTCTTCAAACCAGTAGCGCATCACGCTGGCGTTGTTGTCAAGTTGATGGACAAAACGTAAATCTTCACGCTCCAGCGGGCGCAGCTTAACACTGAGGGCGCTTGTCATACTTAATCCTTAATGTCTTTTTAACGCGTTATATCAAGGGGCAATCACGCGACCGGTGCGACGATCCAGACAGCGCAGGGTGTTCGGTTCCCAGTACGCATTCAGGTTGGCGCTCTGTTCGCAGCTGTCGCGGTTATCAAAGGCGGCATCCGCTTTATCCCACTCTTTTTCCGCGCGTTTGTTCACTTTCTGACGCAGACTGCGCGTGTCATCCCACTGTTCTTTTTGCATGGCCGCCTGTTGACGGCTCAGGGCGCTATCGCCTGATTCAATCACCAGTCGGCTGGTCTCAGCCTGCGCGGTCGCGGTGTAGACGACAGCACCCAGCAGCAGCATTGCCGTCAGGCACAGGCGTTTGCGAAGCGTAATGTTCATGGCAAGTTCCTTTTATGAGCGACGCAAAAAGCATCATTTGCAGGCAAATTCTACACCATTCCTTGCGCAGGGCATACCCGCCGCAAGGTTATGGATAAGATCGGAGGATTATGGCGTATCATGCCTGAACCTCAGGTCAATGAACGATTCAGATGCTTAAAACCACGCTGCTTTTTTTTGCCACTGCGCTTTGCGAAATTATCGGTTGCTTTCTTCCCTGGCTCTGGCTGAAGCGGGGAGCCACCGTCTGGTTGTTGTTACCCGCAGGCGTTGCGCTGGCGCTTTTCGTCTGGCTGCTGACGCTGCATCCTGCCGCCAGCGGTCGGGTGTATGCCGCGTACGGTGGCGTTTATGTCTGTACCGCACTGATCTGGCTGCGCGTGGTCGATGGCGTCAAACTCAGCCTGTATGACTGGAGCGGGGCGCTCATCGCACTGTGCGGAATGCTGATTATTGTAGCGGGATGGGGGCGCGGCTAAGCGTTCTCTGCGCAAGATGTGTCATGCTCTTGGCGTATGACATGTGTCATTTCTCGTAAATCTCTCTTTATTCTTATTTAAATTCAATGGATTAATGTGTCTGATGCTTCTCTGTTCAGGCATCCGCCAGACGTTTTCCCTGAAAAGCCTCCTTTTTATAGCCCGTGATTTTTTGTGATCAAGATTGAAAAACAAACCGTTCATACTTGTATGGTAGTATATGTATTGCGTAGATTCTCACCATCACCACACAGAACCAGGAAGAAAAAATGAAGATTGTAGGGGCTGAGGTTTTTGTCACCTGTCCGGGACGTAACTTTGTCACACTGAAGATTACGACCGAGGACGGTATCACCGGTCTTGGAGACGCCACGCTGAATGGACGTGAGTTATCCGTCGCGTCTTACCTGAAAGATCATCTTTGCCCACAGTTGATCGGTCGTGATGCGCACCGCATCGAAGATATCTGGCAGTTCTTTTATAAAGGCGCGTACTGGCGTCGTGGCCCGGTGACCATGTCTGCTATCTCCGCCGTCGACATGGCGCTGTGGGATATCAAAGCGAAAGCCGCCAACATGCCGCTGTATCAACTGCTTGGCGGCGCATCACGCGAAGGGGTGATGGTTTATTGTCACACCACCGGTCACACCGTGGATGATGTGCTGGAAGACTATGCACGCCATAAAGAGATGGGCTTCAAAGCCATTCGCGTTCAGTGCGGCGTGCCAGGTATGAAAACCACCTACGGCATGGCAAAGGGAAAAGGGCAGGCCTATGAACCCGCCACGAAAGGACAGTGGCCGGAAGAGCAACTGTGGTCGACGGAAAAGTATCTTGATTTCACGCCGAAACTGTTCGAGGCGGTGCGCAATACGTTCGGCTTTAACGAGCATCTCCTTCACGACATGCACCACCGCCTGACACCCATAGAAGCGGCGCGCTTTGGTAAAAGCATTGAAGATTATCGCCTTTTCTGGATGGAAGATCCGACGCCTGCCGAGAACCAGGAGTGTTTCCGATTGATCCGTCAGCACACGGTGACCCCGATTGCCGTCGGTGAAGTCTTCAACAGCATCTGGGACTGCAAGCAGCTTATTGAAGAACAGCTCATCGATTATATCCGCACCACGATCACCCATGCGGGCGGGATCACCGGCATGCGTCGCATCGCCGACTTCGCTTCGCTCTACCAGGTGCGTACCGGTTCACACGGCCCGTCCGATCTTTCTCCGGTTTGTATGGCCGCTGCGCTGCATTTTGACCTGTGGGTACCGAACTTTGGCGTGCAGGAATACATGGGCTATTCCGAACAGATGCTGGAAGTCTTCCCGCACAACTGGACCTTTGACAACGGCTATATGCATCCGGGCGAGAAGCCGGGACTGGGTATCGAGTTCGATGAAAAACTGGCGGCGAAATATCCCTATGACCCCGCCTATCTGCCGGTTGCCCGGCTTGAAGATGGCACCTTGTGGAACTGGTAAGCTAACATTTATACGACACGGATGTTGTTCACCTCTGAACCAACGAAGGTAATTATTTATGGTTAGTTCCGTTGATATTAAAAATGATGTTGATAGCAAACCCGTAGTTCGTCGCGTCGCTTCTGCTTCAGCGATTGGTACAGCTGCTGAATACTATGACTTTTTTGCCTATGGCACTGCGGCAGTGCTGTTCTTTGGTCACCTGTTTTTCCCCAGTGACGATCCGTTAATCAGTACGCTGGCCGCATTTGCCACTTATGCGGTGGGCTTCCTGGCAAGGCCTTTGGGCGGAATTGTCTTTGGACATATCGGCGATAAAGTGGGGCGTAAAAAAGCGCTGGTTATCACGATACTGATTGTCGGGCTCGGGACATTCTGCATTGGCTTATTGCCAACGTACGAAAAAATCGGTGTCTGGGCACCCGTTCTGTTGATCTTCATTCGCGTACTCCAGGGGTTTGGTGTCGGGGGTGAACAGGCCGGGGCGGTCTTGATGACGGCAGAATATGCCGAACCTAAACGGCGCGGATTCTTTGCCAGTTGGGTACAAATTGGTGCGCCGGTCGGCTTTTTGTTACCGATGGCACTGTTTGCACTGCTCAATGCCACCTTATCTCCTGAAGCAATGATGGATTACGGCTGGCGTATTCCGTTCCTGCTTAGTCTGCTGCTGGTGATCGTTGGCCTGTTTATTCGCCTAAGAATCGATGAGTCTCCTGTCTTTGCGCAGATTCGTGAGACGAAAGCAGAAGAGTCCCGTCCACTCATTGAAGTCATCCGCGATTTTCCTGGCATTGTGGTAAAAGGCGTCTGCGCAAAACTGATTGAAGCCTGTACGTTTGCCATGTTCACGGTAATCGTCCTGGCGTACGGCAAAGCCAATAATCTGGATGCCAATATCTTAATGGAAACCATGATCATCGCGGTGGTGATCGAAGTGCTTGCCATACCCATGATGGGGGCGCTCTGTGACAAAATTGGTCGTAAGCCGGTGTATATCATGGGCGCGCTGATTCAGGTCATAATGATTATTCCGTTCTTCCTGGCCATTAATCAGGACAATTTCTGGCTGACGCAGCTGGTGATGATCATCGTCATTAGCTTTGGTCATAGCATGTGCTACGCACCGCAGGCATCGTTCTTCCCGGAGCTGTTCCCGACGCATATTCGCTGCAGCGGCATCGCTTTAATCTGGCAATTGGGTTCACTGATTGGCAGCGGGGTGCTGGGGCTGGTGGCAGTGAAGATTTTGCAGATGACCGGTGGGCATTACTACGGGTTAGCAAGCTATGTGATTGTTCTCGGCATCATTTCTGTTATCGGCTTGCTCATGATGCCTGAAACGGCGCCACAGCGACTCAAGCGTGAATACCAGGAGTGGCGCAAGCACGATTAAGAGGATTGTCACCTAATGGCTGCAGGGATGCAGCCAGTACTCAGCCCAGGGATCCTGCCCTGGGCGTCAGGCTCAGCATCAGGAATTGCATCCTGTCACATAACTTTCAAATGATGTTATACCAATTGGCAAAATATTAATTCAAATCAAAACATACAACCATACAGGCGTTACTCTGGAACCGTCCTGATTTCATTCAAAGTAGGTCATACAATGCAAAACAAGCTCTTAACGGCAAAAGCGACGCTTCCTGACTACGATCGCAACCGACTGATCCCGCGTATTGTTCATCTTGGTTTTGGTGCTTTCCACCGTGCGCACCAGGGCGTCTATACCGATATCCTGGCGGCGGAGCACAACAGCGACTGGGGATACTGCGAAGTGAACCTGATCGGCGGGGAACAGCAGATCGCCGATCTCAAACAGCAGGATAATCTCTATACCGTGGCGGAAATGTCTGCCGATGCCTGGACCGCGAGAGTCGTGGGGGTGGTGAAAAAGGCGCTGCATGCTCAGGTTGACGGGCTGGAGAGCGTGCTGGCGGCGATGTGTGAACCACAGGTTGCGATTGTTTCACTGACGATTACTGAGAAAGGGTATTGCCATTCCCCGGCGACAGGACAACTGATGTTGGATCACCCGATGATCGCAGCCGATCTGCAAAACCCACATCAACCGAAATCTGCGCCGGGTGTGGTGGTTGAAGCGCTGGCGCGCCGTAAAGCGGCGGGCTTAGCCGCCTTCACCGTGATGTCCTGCGACAACATGCCGGAAAACGGTCACGTGATGCGTAACGTGGTCACCGCTTACGCGCGTGCCGTGGACGCCGAACTGGCCGCATGGATCGAACAACACGTCACGTTCCCGTCGACGATGGTTGACCGCATTGTTCCGGCCGTCACCGCTGACACGCTGGATAAAATTGAAAACCTGACCGGCGTGCGCGATCCGGCCGGTGTGGCCTGCGAGCCATTCCGTCAGTGGGTGATTGAAGATAACTTTGTTGCCGGTCGTCCGCAGTGGGAAAAAGCCGGGGCAGAACTGGTCTCTGACGTGATCCCGTTTGAAGAGATGAAACTGCGGATGCTCAACGGCAGCCACTCATTCCTCGCGTATCTGGGCTATCTCGCCGGGTATCAGCATATCAACGACTGCATGGGTGATGAAAATTATCGGGTGGCTGCCCGCGCACTGATGCTCAACGAGCAGGCGCCCACGCTGAAAGTGCAGGGGGTGGATCTCACCCGCTATGCAGACCTGCTTATTGAACGCTACAGCAACCCGGCGCTGCGTCACCGTACCTGGCAGATTGCGATGGACGGTAGCCAGAAATTACCTCAGCGGATGCTCGATTCAGTACGCTGGCATCTGGCACATAACAGTCGTTTTGATTTGCTGGCGCTGGGCGTGGCGGGCTGGATGCGCTATGTCGGCGGCGTGGATGAACAGGGAAATGCCATTGAAGTCAACGATCCGCTTCTGCCAGTGATCCAACAGGCGGTACAAAACAGTGCGGAAGGCGCAAGCCGTGTTGAAGCGCTGCTGGCTATTGAGGCAATCTTTGGTAACGAACTGCCGCAGGTCGCGTTATTCACGCAGGCCGTGAAAGACGCGTATCAGACGCTGCTGGCGGAAGGGGCGAAAGCCACCGTGGCAAAGTATGCAGCAAACGTGAAGTAAATGCCTCAGGACTGCCGGATAATCAAGGCATTATCCGGCACTCACACCATTAGTTCATGCCGAGACGAATCAGTTCTACCGGGGCAAATTTGCCTTCACAGCCTTCCACTTCGACTGTTTTTTCACGACGAATTTGCGCCGCATCCAGGCCTTCGGTCTCAATCGCTTTAATGCGACCGGTATGGCCGGTGCCACTGATCATCACACGGCTGCCTGTGGTGATTGCGTTACGGTTACGATCGTATGTCATCATGGTATTTTCTCCTTTCTAACTTACCGTCAAAGCCCGTGGGCTCAGGTCCCACGTAACGGGCGCTATATAAATACGCTTATCAGTCAGGATTTTTTTTGTTTTTGATCAATCTCACATCTTTTTTGATGTAGACATGCAGGGGGGAGGGAGAGACCTCATCTCACGAGAGATGAGGCAGGGGAATTACTCTTCGCTGAACCAATCGCTGTTTTCCTGGCGGATCAGCAGGACCGACTCGCCGATTTCTTGCAGATGTTGAGTCATGGCTTTCTCGACAGCATCGGCGTCATGTTTTTCCAGGGCTGAAAAAATATCGAGATGCTGGCGAAGCAACATTTCTGGTGGAGAGACGTGATCAAGACTCATATAACGCACACGGTCGATGGTGGCCTTGATATTTTCGATGGTGTCCCATGCCAGTTGGCAGTCCGCAATGGTTGCCAGCTTCTGGTGAAAATTGTCATCCAGCTCGAAGAAATCATTCAGCTGTTTGCGCTCAATCGCAATCCGCTGCTGATTAAGATTCTGTTCAAGCTGATAGCACTGACTGTCGGTGATTTGGGCTGCGGCCCGCCGCGCCACCGCGCATTCGATAGCCTGACGGACAAAACAGCCGTTTCGCACCTGCGAGAGGGAGATCTTGTTGACGTAGCTGCCGCGCTGCGGACGGATCTGAATCAAGCCGTTTTCCGCGAGCTTAATAAACGCTTCACGCACCGGTTGGCGAGACACATCGAAGCGAACAGACACCTCTTTTTCGGACAGCGGCGTGCCTGGCGCAATGAGGCAGTGCACGATGTCACGGCGAAGAATGCGATAAATCTGCTGATTTACGGGCTGTGTAGGATTGAGTTGCGTTTCGACGGTCATTCGCTCTTACTTTTTAGAAAATTAACCCACAAATTCTACCACTTTTTTGTCGCGAGCTATACCCGGCCCGCGGGCCGGGAGGCAAATTAACCGCGATGAACGCTCAGTCCGGCAAAAGATTGCGTCACTGGCATCATTTCTACCGTATTGATGTTCACATGGGCAGGCAGGGTGGCGACCCACCAGACCGCTTCGGTCACATCTTCCGGCGTCAGCGCCGTGGTGTTCTCATAGGTTTTTCCCGCTTTATTGTCATCGCCTTTAAAGCGCACGTTAGAAAACTCGGTGCCGCCCACCAGACCCGGCTCGATATCCGTGACGCGAACGGCCGTGCCGTGCAGGTCGGTACGCAGGTTCAAACTGAACTGACGTACAAACGCCTTGGTCGCGCCATACACGTTGCCGCCAGCATAAGGCCAACTGCCTGCGGTAGAGCCGATGTTGATGATATGCCCACGGTTACGCTCGACCATGCCCGGCAGGACGGCGCGGGTCATGTAAATCAGCCCTTTGTTGTTGGTATCGATCATGGTTTCCCAGTCTTCCACGCTGGCTTTATGCGCAGGTTCCAGACCCAGCGCCAGCCCGGCGTTGTTGACCAGCAGGTCGATGTCACGCCACTCGGCAGGTAACGATGCCAGCATCTCTTCAATGGCTGCGCGGTTACGCACATCCAGTTGCGCGATCAGCACGTTATCACCCAGCGACTCTTTTAACTCTTGCAGGCGTTCCTGGCGACGGCCAGTGGCAATGACTTTATGCCCGTTCTCAACAAAACGACGTGTAATGCATTCACCAAAACCTGCGGTTGCTCCGGTTACTAAAACGATCATCTCACTGTTCCTCAACGCTTTTTACGTTTGACTACCATAGCATGTGATCCGCTCTCACGGGTAACCCTGGTTTTACAGGATTGCGGTCTTTTACCCTGAAGCCTACTCTATTGAACAAATCGTTTTCAGGAGTGAAAGATGTCGTTAACGAATCCGTTCTTTAGCCACAGCCTGTTACCGTATCAGGCGCCCCGTTTTGATTTGATTAAAACGGAACACTATCGTCCCGCCTTTGACAAAGGGATCAAGCAAAAGCGCGCGGACATCGCCGCCATAATTGCTAATAGCGCGGCCCCGGATTTTGCCAATACGGTTCTCGCCCTGGAGAAAAGTGGTGAGCTGTTAACCCGCGTCACCAGCGTCTTCTTCGCCATGACCGCGGCACATACGCATGATGAACTTCAGCGTCTCGATGAGGCGTTTTCTGCCGAGCTCGCGGAACTGGCGAATGATATCTGGTTGAACCGCGCGTTGTTTTCCCGCGTTGATTGCGTCTGGCAACAACGTGATGCGCTGGGGCTCGACGATGAATCCGTGCGTCTGATCGAGGTGACACACCAGCGTTTTGTTCTCGCCGGGGCCCAACTGAGCGATGCCGATAAAGCGCAACTCCGGGCGCTCAATACCGAAGCCGCGACGCTCACCAGCCAGTTTAACCAGCGCCTGCTGGCGGCGAATAAATCTGGCGGACTGGTAGTCGATTACGCCCATCAACTGGAGGGGCTCAGCGCGGAAGAGATCGCCAGCGCGCGACAGGCGGCGAGCGAAAAAGGGCTCGCCGAGGGATGGCTGATACCACTGCTGAATACCACGCAACAGCCGGCATTAAGTGCACTGCGCGATCGCCAGACCCGGGAGAATCTGTTTAACGCCGGGTGGCGTCGTGCCGAAAAAGGCGATGACAATGACACGCGTGCGCTGATTCAGCGGCTGGTAGCCCTGCGCGCCCGCCAGGCGCAACTGCTGGGGTTTGCCGATTATGCATCGTGGAAAATCGCCGATCAGATGGCAAAAACGCCGGAGGCCGCACTGGCCTTTATGCGCGCGATCGTCCCTGCTGCGCGCCAACGGGCGCTGAGTGAACTGACCGATATCCAACAGGTAATTGACGATGAACAGGGTGGGTTTACCGCGCAGGCCTGGGACTGGTCTTTTTATGCCGGGCAGGTGCGGCGTGCGAAATACGCGTTAGATGAATCACAGCTCAAACCGTATTTCGAACTGAATACCGTTCTGCACGAAGGGGTGTTCTGGACCGCCAACCAGCTGTTTGGCATCAAATTCATCGAGCGCTTTGATATTCCGGTCTACCATCCGGATGTGCGCGTCTGGGAAATCTTCGATCATAACGGTGTTGGGCTGGCGCTTTTTTACGGCGATTTCTTTGCCCGGGATTCGAAAAGCGGCGGTGCCTGGATGGGCAATTTCGTCGAGCAGTCGACGCTCAACGAAACCCAGCCGGTTATTTACAACGTCTGTAATTATCAGAAGCCCGCCTCAGGACAGCCCGCGCTGTTACTCTGGGATGATGTCATCACGTTGTTCCATGAGTTCGGCCATACCCTGCACGGACTGTTTGCGTCACAGCGCTATGCGTCGCTGTCGGGAACCAATACGCCGCGTGATTTCGTCGAGTTTCCATCGCAAATCAATGAACACTGGGCGAGCCATCCGACGGTGTTTGACCGCTATGCCCGCCATGCGGTCACCGGCGAAAAAATGCCAGAGGCGTTACAGGACAAAATGCGTAAGGCCAGCCTGTTCAATAAGGGGTATGACATGAGCGAACTGCTTAGCGCCGCGCTGCTGGATATGGGCTGGCACCGTCTGTCTGTTGACGAACCCCCTCAGGACGTTGAAACATTTGAAAAACAACGGCTGGCGGCGGAGCAACTCGATCTTCCGGCGGTGCCGCCGCGCTATCGCAGCAGCTATTTTGCCCATATCTTTGGGGGCGGTTACGCGGCAGGCTACTATGCCTATCTGTGGACGCAAATGCTGGCGGATGACGGCTATCAGTGGTTTGTGGAGCAGGGCGGACTGACGCGTGAGAACGGCCAGCGGTTCCGTGACGCGATTTTATCACGGGGCAACAGTGAAGATTTAGAACGCCTTTACCCGGCATGGCGGGGTAGTGAGCCACAGATCGAGCACATGCTCAAACATCGTGGTCTGGCGGGATAACACAATCGACACTTCATTATTAGCAACTTGATGTACAATGCGGGCTCCTTTTTCCGGAGTCCGTATTGTACATGTCTGTTTTCCTGCCTTTCTGCGCTGATATCCTTCAGGCGACTTTCTGCTCATGAAAGCGTCCGCGCCACTCCTTCTTTCTTCTGCTCTGCTGCTGACTGGTTGTAGCAACAGCACCTTATCGCAGTTGAATATGCCTGCCGAACAGAGTGCGCAGGCGGTGGTGGGGTACTATGCTCGCGGTATCGATCCGATGATCCACCAGTATATGCAGGAAAAGCAGGTGAGCGGAATGGTGGTTGCGGTCATTCAACATAACGGACCCGCTGAGTTCCACAGTTACGGTGTGACCGACAGCCGACATCAATATCCGATCACCCCAGACACGCTGTTTGCGCTGGGGTCGCTGAGTAAAGGGGTAACGGCCGAAATCACTACCGTGCTGGTGAATCAGGGTGTGCTGCACTGGAACGACACGCTGGCGCAGCTACTGCCAGCGGATACGCCGCTGAGCGATGACGCCAGAAAGATTACCCTGCTGCAACTGGCGACGCATACCTCCGGTCTGCCCAGACAGCCGATGGATCTGTTGACTCTGGAAAATCTCCTGCGCTATTTCAGTACGGGGGAGAATTTCTATACCCAACTGGATAACGATACGGTGCTGACTTCTCTTGCCGACTTCACCGCGCCCGAGGCACGCGTGCCGCACTATTCCAATATCGGTTACGCGCTGCTCGGTTTCATCGTGCAGCATCGTACCGGCGAGTCGATCCCGTCGCTGGCGAATCGTCTGATTTTCCAGCCATTACAGATGAACAACAGCAGTTTTGAGCCCATGACGCTCAACGCCTATCCGTATCGCGCATTAGGTCACGCGGGAGATCAGCCCAAGCTTATTCGACGCGGTGAACTGACGCCTGACTGGACGTTTAACCACAATATGGTCGGGGCGGCGAGTTTATACAGCAGTGCGCGCGATCTGGCGGGCTATGCGCGAGCGCATTTTGCCACGCAAGACAATGCCGGGCTTGCCCGTGCATTTGCGGACGTCGCCAGAACCCAGTTTTATCGTCAGAAAGAAGCCGCAAATATTGCATGGGTAACCGATACGTTAGCCGATCGTCAGATCACCTATCAGGTCGGATATATTGGCGGTTATTCCAGTTATATTGGCTTTGATAAAAAGAACCAGAATGCAGTGGTGGTTCTGCAAAATAGTTTTAACTGGAGTAATTATCTGGGGCACACCATTCTCAGTCAGTTAGCGCCGCGGTAAATTAAACCGCTAGTTGACGTTTTCGCTGCCAATAATTGGTGGTGGGTTACTGCCTTTACAAAACAGGCGGTTTATTGACATTAACCTGCGCTCAATATGCTACATTCCCTCCAACAAATTGATTAATGGATTAAAACAGTGACAACCGGAGGTAATATGCAGCTGTTCATGGGCAAGAAATTACAGAGAAAACGCTGGAATTCCCGTCCCGAAACGCAGGACTTACAGAATACACGCTCTGTTGAGCCGTGGTCTTCCCGTACTGCATCTTGCCAGAGTAAAAAAGAGTGGAAACGAGAAACGCCTCAATCTTAGCGCCTGCCGTTTAACATTCATTGAGAATCGGCGTGGTAAGGTGTAAGTGATCCATTGTCGCTGCCGGGAGTGGCGGGACGGTGGAAAAAGTAAAATACAAATCTATCCATGCAAGCATTCACCGTCGGTTATCCGGCGGTTTTTTTTGCCCGTCAGCCATAAAAAATGGCCCCTTGTGCAGTGATGCGACAAGGGGCCTTATCGGTTCAGGACTTTCTCCGTTCATTAGTCATCCCATTTGTGGCTGAAATACGCGGCCAGAAATCCAGAAAATAAAATAATTCCCAGAACGGCCATAAAAACGTTCATATTACCCAGCATGTTTGCCTCCATTTAATGAGTAGTGTGTTTCCTCGCTTACCTTAATTTGGTTGGTGAAAGAGATAATAGCAGCTTTAACCTAAACAAAAGCTGAATTAGGTGATTATTTAGCGATAAGCGTAAATTTCTTTCGATATTGTGAAGGAGACAGACAATACATGTGGCGAAAATGGTGGCGAAATAACGCGGCGCTGCCAAAACCAGTTTGTTCCGCGATCAATTCCACGCTGAGCGGTGAGTTTTCCAGGTAATCGCGCGCCCGTAATAAGCGTTCGTTGAGGATCCAGCGTGCAGGCGTGGTGCCGGTACAATCGGTAAAACGACGCAAAAACGTCCGCGGACTCATCCCGGCGCGTTTGGCCAGCGAGGCGGTATCGTGATTCACCGTCAGATTCTGATGCAGAAAATCAAACAACTGGCCCAGCGTCTGACTTTCACGTTGCCGGGCAACGGGGCGCAGAAGCTGCTGTGGCTGTGCGCCATCTCGATGGGGCTGCACCACCAGCCGTCGGGCAACGCTGTTGGCAACCTCAAGACCATAGTCCTCGCGGATCAGATAAAGACACAGATCGATCCCCGCTGCGCTGCCCGCCGAGGTCAGCAACAGTCCGGCATCATGGTAGAGAACGTCATCAAGCACCTCGATAGCCGGAAAACGCTGCCGGAGCGTGTCCGTGTAGCGCCAGTGAGTGGTGGCCTTGCGCCCGTCCAGCAACCCTGTCGCTGCCAGCACAAACACGCCAGAACAGATCGACAACAGACGGCAACCTCGCGCCCACGCGGCACGCAGCGCGGTACACAAGGCTTCGGGTACCGGCGCGTCGATGCCTCGCCAGCCGGGAACCACAACGATATCGGCCTCAGCCAACAGTTCCAGTCCCCCATCCACCATCAACCGCACGCCGCCGGTCGCGCGGAGTGGACCAGCATCGACCGACGCGACGGCAAAACGATACCAGTCCGCGCCCAGTTCCGGGCGCGGCAGACCAAAGACTTCGACCGCTACGCCAAACTCGAAGGTGCACAGTCCGTCATAGGCGAGTACGACCACAAGCGGGCGCGGCGATTTTGGCAGAATCCTGGTGTTTTTTGGCATGGTCGAAGGCGGTACGTCAGCTCAGAGATGGTTAAATTATTGTAAACATAATCGTCACTGAGGAGAAAGTAGAATGAGTCATGTCACTGAGTTTCCCGCCGCCGCATCCACCGTTGCGGTCAACCATTTCCTGTCGCGTCTGAGTCTGGAAACCGATTGTGCCGACGTCCATGAGAGTATGCGCAAGGGGGAACCCGATTTCGTCTTACTTCACGTGGTGGGAAAACCGGAGGCGTTTGCACGTCGTCATCTTCCCGGGGCGATTCATCTGCCGCACGCCATGATGACCGCCGAACGGATGGCGCAGTGGCCTGCGGATACGCTGTTCGTGGTTTACTGCGCCGGACCTCACTGTAACGGTGCCGACCGCGCGGCATTAACGCTCGCCAGACTGGGTATACCGGTAAAGGTCATGATTGGCGGCATCACCGGATGGGAAGATGAAGGGTTCGCGTTTTCCTGTCTTGCGGAGTGAAGATGAATTTTTTTCATAAGCCATGAATTTATCTCGTTTGCCTGTCCGACAAGGGTATGTCAATTTGGACGCATAGACATCCAGAAGTCTAAATGTTCAAATAAGAAACTATCACGTCAGGCAACCTTTGCCTGACGACGAAGGAGATCACATGCAAAGACAACAGGCCCCATTTCGCGCAGAAGTCGTAGGCAGCTTTTTACGTCCCGACGATATCAAAGTGGCTCGTCAGCAGTTTTCACGCGGCGAGTTAAGCGCACCGCAGCTGCGCGCCATTGAAGACGACGCCATTCGTCGGGTGGTCGAACAGCAGTGCGCCTGTGGTCTGCATGTGGTGACGGACGGCGAGTTCCGCCGCGCCTGGTGGCATTTTGATTTCTTCGATGGTTTGCAAGGGGTCGAACGTTATGACTCACAGCAGGGAATTCAGTTTAACGGCGTACAGACCAAAGCACATGGCGTTCGGGTCACGGGTAAACTGGCGTTCGGCGATCATCCGATGCTGGAAGATTTTCGCTATCTGAAGAGCATTAGCGGTAACGCCCAGCCGAAGATGACGATTCCCAGCCCCAGCGTGTTGCACTTTCGCGGCGGACGTAAAGATATCGATGCCACGGTCTATCCGGATCTGAAGGACTATTTTGACGATCTGGCGACCACCTGGCGCGATGCGATCCACGCTTTCTATGCTGCAGGTTGTCGCTATTTGCAACTGGATGACACGGTGTGGGCTTATCTCTGTTCCGATGCTCAGCGCCAGCAAATTCGCGAACGTGGTGACGACCCTGACGCGCTGGCGCGAATTTACGCCGATGTGATCAACCGGGCGCTGGCGGATAAACCCGCCGACATGACGGTGGGACTGCACGTATGCCGCGGCAACTTCCGTTCAACCTGGATCTCTGAAGGCGGCTATGAACCGGTTGCGGAGATCCTGTTCGGCAGCGTCAATGTCGATGCTTTCTTCCTGGAGTACGACAACGATCGCTCTGGCGATTTTGCGCCGCTGCGTTTTATCCGTCCTGGCCATCAGCAGGTGGTTCTGGGACTGGTGACGACGAAAAATGGTGAACTGGAAAACCCGGATGGCGTAAAAGCACGCCTGCAGGAAGCGGCACAATATGTCGACCACGCGCAAATTTGTCTCAGCCCGCAGTGCGGCTTTGCCTCAACGGAAGAGGGGAATTCGCTCACGGAAGCCCAGCAGTGGAACAAAATCAAACTTATCACCGAAATAGCTCAACAGGTCTGGTAAGTTGCCTCAATAATGCACACCGCGTTGCACATAAATAATGCAACGCGGGTACATTGTGGAGCATCCCCCGCGCGAAGCCTTGCAGGCCGCGCACGCCAACGCTTTTTCCTTTCTGCCTTCGTCCTGGCATCCTTTTTGCCTTATTCCTCCTGAACTCTTTTTTGCGCCGTGTTGTTTGTCGGTAGCACCAGAACTCACAGCATTTTTATTTTCAGGAGTGAAATTATGCAGCGTCGTACCTTACTCAAAGCGTTTGCCCTCTCGGCCTCGGTGGCTGCGATGGGACTCAGTTTTAGCGTTCAGGCCGCCGATACCATTAAAGTGGGCATTATGCACTCACTGTCCGGCACGATGGCGATCTCCGAAACACCGCTGAAAGATGTGGCCCTGATGACGATTGATGAGATCAACGCCAAAGGGGGCGTATTAGGCAAAAAGCTGGAACCGGTGGTGGTTGATCCGGCTTCGAACTGGCCGCTGTTCGCCGAGAAAGCCCGACAGCTGTTGAGCCAGGATAAGGTGGCGGTAGTGTTTGGCTGCTGGACCTCCGTGTCGCGTAAGTCAGTATTGCCGGTTTTTGAGGAGCTGAACGGCCTGCTGTTCTACCCTGTACAGTACGAAGGGGAAGAGATGTCGCCGAACGTCTTCTACACTGGCGCGGCCCCCAACCAGCAGGCGATCCCGGCGGTTGAATACCTGCTGAGTGAGGATGGCGGGAGCGCCAAACGCTTCTTCCTGCTGGGCACCGACTATGTTTATCCGCGCACCACCAACAAGATCCTGCGTGCGTTCCTGCATTCGAAAGGGGTTGCGGATAAAGACATCGAAGAGGTCTACACCCCGTTTGGTCACAGTGATTACCAGACCATTGTCGCCAATATCAAAAAATTCTCCGCAGGTGGCAAAACGGCTGTCGTTTCAACCATCAACGGCGATTCCAACGTCCCGTTTTATAAAGAGCTGGCAAACCAGGGCCTGAAAGCCACCGATGTTCCGGTGGTCGCGTTCTCGGTGGGTGAAGAAGAACTGCGCGGGATTGATACCAAACCGCTGGTTGGCAACCTTGCCGCCTGGAACTACTTCGAATCGGTCGATAACGCCACCAACCAGAAATTTGTTGCCGATTATCGTGCATACGCCAAAGCCCATAAGCTGCCAAATGCTGACACCGTGGTGACAAACGATCCGATGGAAGCCACGTACGTGGGTCTGCATATGTGGGCGCAGGCCGTCGAAAAAGCCGGGACGACAGATGTCGATAAAGTTCGGGCGGCAATGGCCGGACAGTCCTTCCCGGCACCGTCGGGCTTTACGCTGACGATGGATGCCACCAACCACCATCTGCATAAACCGGTGATGATTGGCGAGATTGAAGGCAATGGTCAGTTCAACGTCGTCTGGCAGACTGAAGAACCGGTTCGCGCCCAGCCGTGGAGCCCGTTCATTGCCGGTAATGACAAGAAATCAGAACAACCAGTGAAAACCGCCAGCAACTAAAATCAACCGCTTCGGCGGGGGCAGACGGCGACATGCCCGATGGCGCAAGCTTATCGGGCCTACACCGAGCAGGGTTAAGCAGATGTAGGCCGGATAAGGCGAAAGCGTCGCAAGGTTTGTCAACGTGCTTATCCCTCCCGCAGAGGGTGACTTCTGGAGATCTTGACATGAAAGCCATGGGCTTTATTCGCGGTTTGTTGCTGGCGTTCGGGCTTCTGCCAGGGTTCGTTCAGGCCAGCGATGCCGACGCGTTTGTCGCCGCCAGCCGTACCATCCAGGCGCAACTGCTCGAACAGTGGGCGGCAACACCTGACCCTCAGCGTTTGCCGCTGCTGACGGCGCTGAGCCGGGAGGCGCTGCTCACCGACAGCACAAAACAGGCTTTCACCCGCGAGGGAACGCAGGTTGTGCCTCTGGGAACGGCCAGTAGCCCAACGGGAACGTTAAAACCCCTACGCCTGACCAACCGACTGCGCATTCTTGTTGCCGGCGCGCTGGCGACGCATCAACTTGTTAGTGACAGTGTCACACAAAGGCTGGCGGCTACCCGTACGCTACAGCGCGACGCACAGCCGTCCATGCTGCCTTTTATCCAACAGCGCCTGGCACAGGAAACTGATGCGGAGGTGAAATCACGCCTGACCCGCGTTCTGGCTAACCTGCAACTGGCCAGTCCATCGGCGGAGATTCGCCGTCAGGCGATCATGCTGTTGGGCGACTCCAGCGATCCGGAAATGCAGGCACGCCTGCAACCGTTTACTGACAAAGCGCATGAACCGGATGCCAGCGTGCGCGCGGTGGCCAGTGACAGCCTGGCGCGTATCCAACAGCGAATGGCGATTGGCGATCTGCTTGGACAGGCGTTTATGGGGCTGTCGCTTGGATCGGTGCTGCTGCTGGCGGCGCTCGGTCTGGCGATCACCTACGGCCTGTTGGGAGTGATCAACATGGCGCACGGCGAAATGCTGATGCTCGGGGCTTACTGTACGTGGATGGTGCAACAGGCGATGGCGCAGTTTGTCCCGCAGTGGCTGGCCTTTTATCCGCTGGTTGCCTTGCCGGTTGCCTTTATGTTTACCGCAGGCGCGGGAATGATTCTGGAACGCGGGGTGATCCGCCATCTTTACGGACGTCCACTGGAAACGCTGCTGGCGACGTGGGGTATCAGCCTGATGCTGATCCAGCTTGTGCGGATGACCTTCGGGGCACAAAACCTGGAGGTGGCGAATCCGGCGTGGCTGTCGGGTGGCGTACAGGTTTACGCCAGTCTGGTGCTACCGTGGAATCGCATTGTGGTGCTGGGGTTCGCGCTGCTGGTGCTGTTCTTCACCTGGCTGCTGCTGAACAAAACGCGGCTGGGCATGCGGGTACGCGCCGTGACCCAGAACCGCAGTATGGCGGCCTGCTGCGGTGTTCCGACGGGGCGTGTGGATATGCTGGCCTTTGGTCTGGGTTCAGGTATTGCCGGACTTGGCGGCGTCGCCCTGTCGCAACTGGGTAACGTCGGTCCGGAACTGGGCCAGGGCTATATCATCGACTCCTTTCTGGTGGTGGTGCTGGGCGGCGTCGGCCAACTTGCCGGTAGCGTGGCGGCGGCGTTCGGTCTCGGTGTGTTCAACAAAATCCTTGAACCGCAGATGGGTGCGGTACTCGGGAAGATTGTCATTCTGGTGTTGATCATTCTGTTTATCCAGAAGCGACCCCAGGGACTGTTTGCTCTGAAAGGGAGAGTCACCGAATAATGACCATGCCAATGACCTTAACACTGGCGCGTAAAGCGCCGCGTATCAGTCGGGTGCTGGCGGGGATTATCCTGCTAGCGCTGATGGTGCTGCCGTTTCTTGCCTTGCTACCCGCCGATCATCCGCTGGCGATTTCCGTGTGGACATTGACGCTTGCCGGGAAAATTCTTTGCTATGCGGTGGTGGCGGTCGCCCTGGATCTGGTCTGGGGGTATGCCGGGATGCTGTCGCTGGGACACGGGCTTTTCTTTGCGCTTGGCGGTTACGCGATGGGGATGTATCTGATGCGCCAGGCCTCCGGTGAAGGGCTGCCCGCGTTTATGTCCTTTCTCTCCTGGAGCGAGTTGCCGTGGTTCTGGTGGGGAACCCAGCATTTTGCGTGGGCAATGGCGCTGGTGGTACTGGTGCCCGGCGGACTGGCGCTGATCTTTGGCTACTTCGCTTTCCGCTCGAAGATTAAAGGCGTCTACTTTTCGATCATGACGCAGGCGCTGACCTTCGCCGGTATGTTGTTGTTCTTTCGTAATGAGACCGGTTTTGGCGGCAACAACGGGTTTACCGGTTTTACCACGCTTCTGGGGCTGCCGGTCACTGCTACCACCACCCGTATCGGACTGTTTCTGGCGACGCTAGGGTTGCTGGTACTGGCATTGTGGCTGGGGTTTGCGCTGGCGCGCAGTAAGTTTGGCCGGATCCTCACCGCCGTGCGCGACGCGGAAAACCGGCTGATGTTTTGCGGCTATGACCCGAAAGGTTTCAAATTGCTGGTCTGGACGCTCTCTGCCGTGTTGTGCGGGTTGGCAGGCGCACTGTATGTGCCGCAGGTCGGGATCATTAACCCCAGCGAAATGTCGCCCACTAACTCTATCGAAGCCGCCATCTGGGTGGCGCTCGGCGGGCGTGGCTCGCTGATCGGCCCGGTCATTGGTGCGGTGATGGTAAACGGTGCCAAAAGCCTCTTTACCGTCATCATGCCGGAATACTGGCAGCTGTTTCTGGGGCTGATCTTCATCGGCGTCACGCTGTTTTTACCCCGTGGCGTGATTGGCCTGTTTCGTAAAGGAGACAAATAATGCAGCCGGATGAAGGCCTTTTTACCCGCCAGGTTCCCGGCGATCGCTATCGCCAGCAGACGGACCCGGTGCTGCAACTGGAAAACATCAACGTCAGCTTTGACGGTTTTCAGGCATTAACCAATCTCACGCTGAATATTGGCGTTGGCGAACTGCGTTGCGTCATTGGTCCTAACGGCGCGGGGAAAACCACGCTGATGGATGTGATTACCGGGAAGACGCGTCCGCAAAGCGGAAAGGCGCTGTATGACCAGTCAACCGATCTGACCGCGTTGGATCCGATCGCCATTGCCCGTCAGGGTATTGGCCGTAAGTTTCAAAAGCCGACGGTGTTCGAAGCGCTGACGGTGGCAGAAAACCTTGAGCTGGCGATGAAAAACGATAAATCGGTGTGGGCGTCACTGCGCGCAAAGCTAAACAGCGAACAGCGCGACCGCATCGATGAGATGCTTGGCTTGCTGCGCCTGCGGACCGAAAGAGGGCGCCATGCCGGGATGCTGTCACACGGCCAGAAGCAGTTTCTCGAGATCGGTATGCTGTTGGTGCAGGAGCCGCACCTGCTATTGCTGGATGAACCCGCCGCTGGCATGACCGATGCAGAGACGGAATATACTGCAGAACTGTTTCGTACGCTGGCGGGCAAACATTCGCTGATGGTAGTGGAGCATGATATGGGCTTTGTAGAAACCATCGCCGACCACGTCACGGTGCTCCATCAGGGAAGCGTACTGGCGGAAGGCAGTCTGCGTGAGGTGCAGGCCAACGAGCAGGTGATTGACGTCTATCTTGGGCGCTAAGGAGTACAGATGCTACAGGTAAATGAACTGAATCAATATTATGGTGGCAGCCATATTCTGCGCGGCGTCACCTTTGACGCCAGCCCTGGTGAAGTGACCTGTCTGCTGGGTCGCAACGGCGTCGGTAAAACTACCTTGCTGAAATGTCTGATGGGGCTGATACCGGCGCGTAGCGGAACGGTGACCTGGCAGGAAAAGAACATCACCCATCGCAAGCCGCATCAGCGGGTACAGGCGGGCATCGCGTATGTGCCGCAGGGCCGCGAAATTTTCCCGCGACTGACGGTGGAAGAAAACCTGTTGCTGGGGCTGTCGCGCTTTTCGTCACGCGAAGCGAAAGCGGTTCCGGAAGAGATCTACACACTATTCCCGGTACTGAAAGAGATGAAACAACGGCGCGGCGGCGATCTCTCCGGTGGTCAGCAGCAGCAACTGGCGATTGGCCGCGCGCTGGCGAGTCGTCCGCAGTTATTAATTCTCGATGAACCGACGGAGGGGATTCAGCCGTCGGTTATCAAAGAGATAGGACAGGTGATCGCTCAGCTCGCCCGGCGTGGCGATATGGCGATTCTGCTGGTTGAGCAGTTCTACGACTTTGCAGCGGAACTGGCGGATAACTATTTGCTGATGTCGCGCGGTAGCATTATTCAACGCGGACGCGGCGAAAATATGGAATCGGAAGGGGTACGCGGTTTAGTGGCTATCTGACAGACGTGCAGGCCTTGGACCTGCACGACATCAGCTCAACACAACGCCGGTTGGCCCCAGGGTCTGACCCGCATGCCTTTAAGCATCAGCGCCCACGCGACAATAATCGCCACTATCAGGACGATAAACAGCGTCCAGGCGGGGAAAGAGGTCAGAATGACGCCGCTGGCCAACGGGTTAAACGCCGCACCCAACCAACCCAGCGACTGCGCGGAGAAATAACTGGCCTTCATACCCGGTGGGGCGATGTTATCGATCAACATGTATTCACCTGGTGCGTAGATCACTTCACCAAGCGTAAAGATCGCGGCGGATACGCCCCAGAGTAGCAGGCTGTTGCCGGAGATCATGAATCCGCCGAGACCAATGACAAAACAGACGGTGCCAAAGCCCATCAGCGGACGAATGTTAGCCGGCGTCAGTCTGCGCCCCACGGCATACTGCAAGCTGACGACCACCGCGGCGTTGACGGGCAACACCACCGCCACGACTTTCTCAGCGAAATTGCCATCGGCGACGACCATCACGTACTGAGAGAGACAGGACGCAAACGCACCGGAAACAAACGAGGCCAGAAACGCCGACAGCGTAAACCAGAACAGCGCTTTATCGTGCAGCAGTACCGCAGGCGACCAGGCGACGCTGTTTTCGCTATTAACGGCGGCGGCAGAACGCTTAACCAGAAGCTGGATAAACACCAGCGGAAAGGCGGAGCAGAAGGCGGCGAGCCAGAAGGGTAAGTTGATGCTCTGCATCACCAGCAGCGTGCCGAGCGGCGGGCCAACGGTCCAGCCGATATTCAGTACCGTATAGTTAAGCGAAAAGATTTTTGCCTTCGCGCCGGGCGAAAGATGGTCGGCAAACCAGGCTTTCAGCACGGTGGCAAACACCGAATAAGCGCAGTTGATCAGGGCAAAAAGCAGCACCACCAGCATTACGCTATCAACCAACGGAATGGCGATAAAGCCAAAGGCAAAGGCGGAAATCGCCAGAAGCATGTAGCGCTTCTTGTCGAATTTGTCCGCCAGAATGCCAAAGCCAAGGCTAAAGACCACGCCGATGGTCAACGCAATGGTCATGGCATAGCCGATCAGATCCACGCTCAGGTCGTACTGGCGACTCAGATAAATGGTCATGAAGGGCAGCGTTGCGCCACGACCGATCGTCAGTAACAGTGAGGAGGCGAGTAAAGCAAGGGTGGATCGTCTCAGCGTTTTGTTCATTTCTCTGCCCGACAGTGTGTTTCGTTATATTTGTTTTAGATATGTAAAGAAATAACACGGCAAAAGTGTGATGTATAGCGGATAAATTGTTCTATTGTGCACTGCTATCCCTACCAGAATTAATGATCTGTTGCGGGCTACTCATTTCCGTTACTTTAACTTGTTTACAAAAATTTAAACTTCGCGGAGCGGTGGTATGACGCGCAAAGACGGGCTGTTGGCATTACTGGTGGTGGTGGTTTGGGGGCTGAACTTTGTTGTCATTAAGGTGGGGCTGCATGCAATGCCACCGCTGATGCTGGCGGGGTTGCGCTTTTTGCTGGTGGCGTTTCCGGCGATATTTTTTGTTGCGCGTCCGCGTATTCCGCTGTCGCTGCTGCTCGGTTACGGCCTGACAATCAGCTTCGGTCAGTTTGCCTTTCTGTTTTGCGCGATCAAGTTTGGCATGCCAGCTGGACTGGCGTCGCTGGTATTGCAGGCTCAGGCCTTTTTCACCATCGTGCTGGGCGCATTTGCCTTTGGCGAACGTTTGCAGGGCAAACAAATTGCCGGAATTGCGCTCGCAATTTTTGGTGTGCTGGTGCTGATTGAAGGCAGCCTCAACGGACAGCATGTCGGGATGCTCGGCTTTATGCTGACGCTGGCGGCGGCATTTAGCTGGGCCTGCGGCAATATCTTCAATAAAAAAATAATGGGGCATGCCTCGCGCCCGCCGGTAATGTCGCTGGTGGTCTGGAGTGCACTGATTCCGATACTGCCGTTCTTTGCAGCATCGCTGTTGCTCGACGGCGCGACGCAAATCGTTGAAAGCCTGATTGCCATCGATCTGACCACGATCTTATCGCTGGTCTATCTGGCCTTTGTTGCCACGATAGTCGGCTACGGGATCTGGGGGACGCTGCTCGGGCGTTATGAAACCTGGCGTGTTGCGCCGCTCTCCCTGCTGGTACCGGTGGTGGGACTGGCCAGCGCGGCGCTGTTGCTCGACGAAACGCTGAGCGCATTACAGCTGTTTGGCGCGATGCTGATCATGGCCGGTCTGTACATCAACGTGTTTGGTTTTCGCTGGCGCAGAACGGCGCAGGTGAGGGGATCGTAGGTAGGAAAAAGCAAATAGCGCAGGGATTGCCTGAAGTCGCTGCGCTGATCAGGCCTGGCAGGTAAAAACTGACGTTAATATTATCACAATCATCAATTGTCATTTAATACTTAGAAGTGAATTTAAAAATAGTAACAGATATTTTAATAGAGCAGCCATGTACAGGCTGCTCTATTTTTAAGTAATGGCTATATTTTAAATAAATGTTGAACTTGATAATTTTTTGATGATATGTTACGACGAGGGAATGTTCACAGGTTGGAGGTAAATTATATGACGCCAAAAGAGATACTTTGCCAATGGGTTGACGCATTTAATAATGCTGATATAGAAACTATTTCAGAATTATATGATGAGAATGCAATAAACCATCAGGTTGCCAATGAGCCAGTTATTGGTAAAGAGGCGATAAAGAAAATGTTTGAACAAGATTTTTCTTACACGGATATGGTTTGTATCGTTGAAAATATTTTCGAAGATGGACAATGGGCAATTTTAGAGTGGCGTGACCCATTAGGTCTGAGAGGTTGCGGTTTTTTCCAAATAGTAAATAATAAAATTTTATTTCAAAGAGGCTACTGGGATAAGCTAACTTTCTTGAAGCAGCATAATTTGCCTATTGAATAAAATGAATACGTAAAAGAAGAGCGAAAACGGCGCTGCGGGAAATTTTAAGAATATAAAGATCAGGGGGATAAAAAAAGCCCCGCTTTTCAGCAGGGCGAAAACGAATCACAGGCTGTGCCGGTTGTAATAGGGCACGCCCAGTTCGTCGGACTTGTCACTTCCCGCGCCCATGTGATTAAAATCAAACGGCGACTGTTCCTGCGAAGTGGGGACAATCATCGTGTCACGACTGTTTGTCGTGGTGGGCTGCGCGGATTGCTCCGCAACGCTCTGACCTGAGACAACAAGCAGCAGGGCCAGCATTGCAGAAGACAACAGTTTCATGATTTCCTCGATTACGTCGTTTACAGGCGATGGTTAGTTACAATGGTTCAGCGGTAGCAAATACCGCGATTCGCCGCGCATATTGGTAATACGGTATTTATGCGGCGGAACGTCGAAATAGTTTTTGAATGTCCGGGTCAGCGTCTGCTGCGACTCGAAACCGTAACGTTCTGCCAGATATAAAATCGGCTCGTTACTCTCTTTTAATTTCTGCGCTATTTCGGTCATTTTACGGCTGCGGATGTACTGGCCTAATGAATGGCCGGTCTCTTTTTTGAACATCCGCTGCAGGTGCCATTTGGAGTAACCTGAACGCTCAGACACTTTTTCCAGTGAGAGCGGCGATTCCAGGTTATCTTCGATCCAGTCCAAAATGCTATGAATGGTGATAGCGTCAGTATTGCGTCTGGACATCGTCATACCTCTTCTTGTTTTACGGCAGTACTTTCTTAAGCAAATGCTCAAGTGTTGCCACTTCGTCCGCCGTTAAGTTTTTTGTTAATTCCTGGTGCAGGTCTTGTCCTACTAATTGATGACATTGCTCACAAATTGCCGCGCCGTGTTCGGTGAGTTTCACCAGCACACCGCGTTTGTCATGTGGGTTAGGCAGTCTGTCAATCCAGCCTTTGCAGACCAGACGCTCGAGCATGCGCGTTAAGGCGCCGAGATCGACAGACAACACTTTTTTCAGTTCAACCGGGGTAATGCAGCCCGCACAGCGGATAGAGCAGAGCACCTTAAACTGTGCTGCCGTGATATCCAGCGGCGAGAGATAGTCGTTCAACAGACGATCTTTCTTCTGATTGACCATGTGGATCAAGCGCCCCAGTGGGATGATTTCATTGAATAAGTCACTGGTGCTTTTCACAATGGTTGCCCTGGCAAGTATTTAGTTACGGCAGATAATATTGCCCAGGCAACTATAAGTCAAACGAATGGATTTACCGATCACACGTTTTGCTAAAAGCGAAAAGACACGCGCTGTGTCACATTTTATTTAGTTAATGATAATTAGCGGTTATCTCTCAGGTCGCTAACGAATGCTTACAGCACCAGAATGGCTAACTTCATGGTTTTCCACTTATACTTGCCGCTAATACATGGGTGAAACAGGAATGACGGCCAATATGATGGATTTGTTTAAAGCAATAGGGCTGGGGCTGGTAGTGATTCTCCCTCTGGCGAATCCGTTGACGACCGTCGCGCTGTTTCTCGGCCTTGCCGGGAACATGAACAGCGCAGAACGGAATCACCAGTCGTTAATGGCATCGGTTTACGTGTTTGCCATCATGATGGTGGCCTACTATGCGGGCCAACTGGTGATGAATACTTTCGGTATCTCCATTCCGGGCCTGCGTATCGCCGGGGGGTTAATTGTGGCGTTCATCGGTTTCCGCATGCTGTTTCCGCAGCAAAAAGCGCATGAATCGCCGGAGGCGCGGAGCAAGTCGGAAGAGCTGGAAGATGAGCCGACCGCCAATATCGCGTTTGTGCCGCTGGCAATGCCAAGCACGGCGGGGCCGGGGACCATTGCGATGATTATCAGCTCTGCCTCAACGGTGCGTCACGGCACGGATTTTCCTGACTGGGTGATTACCGTCGCGCCGCCGCTCATCTTTGCCCTGGTGGGGGTGATCCTGTGGGGATGCTTACGCAGTTCCGGGGCGATTATGCGTCTGGTGGGCAAGGGCGGTATTGAAGCCATTTCCCGGCTGATGGGCTTTCTGCTGGTCTGTATGGGCGTGCAGTTTATTATTAACGGCGTGCTGGAAATTATTAAAACCTACTGATCAAAAAGCCCGGTCGCGATGACCGGGCTGTCTGTCAGGAATGCTGTGGTTGTTCTTCTAATGAGACCGGCCATTTACGGAAGATAATCACCGACCAGATCAGCGCGGCAAGTGCCGGAACGGCCCCCACGTAGCCAATGGTTGACATCGACCAGTGCAGACTCACCTGATTTCCCACCAGCGCGCCCGCACCAATACCAATATTGAAAATGCCGGAAAACAGCGCCATCGCTACATCCGTGGCATCCGGAGCCAGCGCCAGCACCTTCACCTGCATCCCGAGGCCAATCACCATGATGGCAATCCCCCAGAAAACGCTCAGAACAGCCAGATGAGATTCACTGTCAGCGGCAGGTAACAGCAATACCAGGCAGAGCAGCAGCAGCGCGATGGCGATGCCGATGAGCGCCGAGGCATGGTGATTGCCGAGCTTGCCAAAGATGATGCTGCCGATAATGCCTGCACCGCCCAGCACCAGTAACAGTACGGTGGCGAAATTCGCGCTCAACCCGGCAACAGTCTGCACAAACGGTTCGATATAGCTGTACGCGGTGTAGTGCGCCGTCACCACCACCACCGTCAACAGATAGAGGCACATCAGCGCCGGACGGCGGAACAGCAGTGGCAGACTTTTCAGCGAGCCGGAATGTTCACTTGGTAATTTCGGCAGCAGCTTGATCAGGCAAATCAGGGTGATGAATGCCCCCATCCCGATGGCGAAGAAGGTGGTTCGCCAGCCAAAATACTGACCAACAATACGACCAAGCGGTAAGCCCAGCACCATCGCCAGCGCCGTTCCGGTGGCGAGTAAACTTAATGCCTGAGCGCGTTTGCCCGCGGGAGCAAGGCGGATCGCCAGTGAGGCGGTAATCGACCAGAAGATCGCGTGCGCAAAGGCAATCCCGATGCGGCTAATCACCAGCACGGTGAAGTTCCACGCCAGGAACGAGAGCACATGGCTGGCAATAAACAGCACAAACAAGCATATCAGCAGCTTACGCCGCTCAACCTGACTGGTCAGCAACATGAACGGCAGGGACAACAGCGCGACTACCCAGGCGTAGATCGTCAGCATGATCCCGACCTGTGCGGTCTGCATACTAAAACTCTGTGCGATGTCGGAAAGCAGACCCACGGGGACAAATTCTGTGGTATTGAAAATAAACGCAGCAATAGCCAGCGTAACGACCCGTAACCACGCGACTTTGCGGGAAACCGTTTGAGTTGTCATAAGAGTGCATCGGTTCGTTGCGAAAAGGAGAGGATGCGATCTTAAAACGTTTGCTGATGAAAAGACAACCGTTTTGTGATTCAGATCTCGTTTTCAGCATTGTTCCGTCAGCAGCTCAATGAACGCCTCCAGTTGGCGCATCTTCGCCCCGCGCCGCCAGACCAGCCAGGTCGTCAGCCAGCGCCAGTTACCGGACAGCGGCCAGGCCTCAACCTGCTGATGTCCGGGCATACTTTCCAGCATCGAACGGGGGATTAACGCGATACCGGCACCGGCGATCACACAGGCCAGCATGCCGTGATAGGACTCCATTTCGTGGATCGTGCCTGGCATTGCCCGATCGGCATGAAACCAGCTTTCGAAATGGCGGCGATAGGAACAATTGGCGCGAAAGGCGTAAATGTGACTGCCGTTGACCTCGCTGGCGCGTGTCACTGGCGGGTGACCGTGCGGCGTAACCACCATCATCTCTTCCTGATACACCGGCATCCCTTCAAGACCGGGGTGGGTAATCGGTCCGTCCACAAAGGCGGCATTGAGATGACCCTGAAGCACGCCGTCCAGCATGTTGCCAGAAGGCCCGGTCGCCAGGGAGAACTGGATTTTGGGGTAGCGCTGATTGTAGCGAGCAAGCGTAGCCGGTATGCGTACCGCGGCGGTACTTTCCAGCGCGCCCAGTGAGAACAGCCCCTGGGGTTCATCACCCGCGACAACCATTCGCGCCTCGTCAACCAGCGCGAGGATCTGCTGACTGTAGCGCAGAAAGTTGTGCCCGGCGGGGGAAAGGCGCAGGCGCTGATTCTCGCGAATAAACAGATCGACGCCGAGATCGGCCTCCAGTTGGCGAATGCGGGTGGTGAGATTGGAGGGGACACGGTGCACCTTCGCTGCTGCCTGGGTGATGCTGCCCGTTTCGGCAACCGCGTTAAACATCTCCAGTTGGGTCAGATCCATAATGTTCTCTCATCGTGAATAGTTTGGTTAATATTATTCATTTTTCGGAAAGAGTAAATGCGTCCATGATGATCGCATCAAGAACGATGGAGAGACTGTATGACGATTTCACCGGCAACCCACGCCATTTCCACCAACCCGTACAATGGCGAACGCCTTTCAGCATTGCCGTGGTCTACGGCCCAGGACATTGAACAGGCGCTACAGCTTGCGGCCGTGGGATTTCGCGACTGGAAACAGACTACGGTGGCGTATCGGGCGCAGAAATTACGTGACATCGGCCAGGCCTTACGCGTGCGTGGCGAAGAGATGGCACAGTGCATTACCCGTGAGATGGGCAAACCGATTAAACAGGCGCGTGCAGAAGTGGCAAAATCGGCGGCACTGTGTGACTGGTATGCAGAACACGGCCCGGCAATGCTGGACGCTGAACCCACGCAGGTGGAAAACCAACAGGCGGTCATTGAGTATCGTCCGTTAGGTACCATTCTGGCGGTCATGCCGTGGAATTTTCCGCTGTGGCAGGTGCTGCGCGGAGCGGTGCCGATTTTGCTGGCCGGTAATGGCTATCTGCTTAAGCCTGCGCCGAACGTTATTGGCTGCGCGCAAATCATCCGCCAGGTTTTTGCTGATGCAGCGATACCCGTCGGCGTCTACGGCTGGCTGAATGCGGATAATCAGGGCGTCAGCACATTGATAAACGATGCGCGGATTGCGGCCGTGACGGTGACCGGTAGCGTGCGTGCAGGGGCAGCCATTGGCGCTCAGGCCGGAGCCGCGTTGAAAAAATGTGTGCTGGAACTGGGAGGTTCCGATCCGTTTATTGTGCTTAGCGATGCCGATCTGGATCTGGCAGTGCAGGCGGCGGTGGCCGGACGCTACCAAAATAGTGGGCAGGTTTGTGCGGCGGCGAAACGCTTTATTCTCGAAGAGGGGATCGCAGAGTGTTTTATCGGGCGCTTTGTGGCGGCTGCCGCCGCGCTGAAGCAGGGCGATCCGCTGGCGGAGGAGAGCGAACTCGGACCGATGGCGCGTGCCGATCTGCGTGACGAGTTGCATCAGCAGGTGCAGGCGACGATTGCCGAAGGCGCTGAGTTACGACTTGGCGGTGAGATGCCTTCCGGAGCCGGTAACTTTTATCCGGCCACGGTGCTGACTAACGTAACCCCTGAGATGACGGCGTTTCGCGAAGAACTGTTCGGGCCGGTTGCGGCGATCGCCATAGCGAAGAGCGCTGAGCATGCGCTGGAACTCGCAAACGACAGTGACTTTGGTCTGTCGGCGACACTTTTTACCGCCGATGAAGCCCGGGCACTGGAGATGGCCGCACGTCTGGAATGCGGCGGTGTCTTTATCAACGGCTTTAGCGCCAGCGATGCCCGGGTGGCGTTTGGCGGCGTGAAGAAGAGCGGCTTTGGTCGCGAACTCTCGCACTTTGGTCTGCGTGAATTCTGTAATGTGCAGACCGTCTGGAATAACCGACGCTAATCTTTCCGGCGCTCTGCGGGGCGCCTTGTCACATTTCTGCCATAGTTTTGTCATTTACGCTTCGTAGACTCGCGCTTAACGTGTTGATACTGAAGAATGTTATGAACTTAACTCAAATTTTACGTCGCGTTGCGCGCCGTTTTCTACCGCAGCAGTTTGGCCTGTTAACCGGGATTTTTTGCATCATTACGCTGTTTTCCGTGCTGCAAATGACGTCGTCACTGATGCTGTCGTTTTCTGTCAGTCAGGCCCGGGAAAACGAGCAGCGTAACCAACAGGCGTTGCGTCAACAGACAAAAGTTGAAGAGGCACGGATTGCGCTTCTGACCGCCAGCGATCTGCTCAATCGGGCGGGTGTTTACTTTATGCAGGATGCCGCCACGGGTTCTGAAGGCAGCTGGCAGCCGTTGATTGACGAAGCCCGGCAGGCGTTAACTCAGTCGACAACCGCGTGGAAGGCATGGCGCGAAATGAACCCGCAGGCGGACGACGGGCTGGTCGACAGCTATCAGCGTTTTAGCGGCGGTATCCAGGAACAGGTGACAGGGCTAAGTAAGACGCAGTCGATTGACGCGTTCTTTGCGGTGCCCATTCAGGCGTTTCAGGCTGACTTCAATGATAACTATGCCAGAGTGCAAAAAGTCACTGCCCAGGAGCGGGAGAGTGGACGACAACAACTGCTGGATCGTCTACTCAATCTTCAGCATCTGTTCTTACTCCTGCCGATAATGCTGCTGGCCATTGCGATCGCGGTCTGGTGGGGGATGTCGCGCTGGGTGATTTCTCCGCTGCGTCGGCTGATCGCACATATTGATATTCTGGCGGCAGGCGATCTCTCACAGCCGCTTCCTGCCGTACCTGGGTCTAACCGGGAAGTGTCGCAGCTCCACGTAAGAATTGGTGCGATGCAGCAGGGGCTACGTGAGCTGGTCCAGCAGGTCAGTGAGGCAACGACGGCGATGGCTGACAATATCGAAAGGCTGGCGCAGAACAATACGCGCTTGTATCAGCAGTCGGCGAAACAGAGTGAAGAACTGCATAACGTCACCTCGCATATTTCTGTGCTGGAAACGCACGTTGAAGATAACAGCGGATATGCCCAACTGGCGAATCAGCGTGCGGAAGAAGCGCGCGCCATTGCGGCAGGCGGTGACCGAATGATGGATACCGTGAATCGTTCAATGCAGGCGATTGTGACGCGCTCGGCGGAAATGCGCGGGATTATTGCGCTGATTGATAACGTCGCCTTCCAGACTAATATTCTGGCGCTGAACGCGGCTATCGAAGCCGCCCATGCCGGTGAGCAGGGACGCGGCTTTGCGGTGGTGGCAAGAGAAGTGGGATTGCTGGCGCGCAAGAGCAGTCAGTCCACGCAGGATATTCAGGCGCTGATCTATCACTCTCTGCAAGGAATAGAAGAAGGGTCAAGCGCAGTGACGCATCTGGAAGAGAACTTACAGCAGGTGATCGCGCTGGTGGAAAATCTGGGCGCCTCGCTGAATGATATCTCCGCCGCGACGCTGCATCAGGGAGCCCGAATCCATCAAATGACGCGTCAGCTGCAAGCGCTGAACCTGGTCGCGCGTGATACCCGCGAACTGGTGGATACGGCATCGGCTTCCTCGCAGCAGTTGCATAATGAATCGCGCCAGTTGATTCACGCCGTGGCGAGATTCCGACTTCCGGCCTGACGTGGGGTATTTCGCTCTGTTATACTCGCAGCCCTTTTCAGACCGGCAGGCAAGGAGCGTGGTGTGGCAATCACTCTGGACAATTCAATTTTAGAGACCATTCTGGCGGAGGTTCGCCCGCTGATAGGTCAGGGCAAAGTTGCGGACTATATTCCCGCGCTGGCCTCGGTTGACGGGTCCCGACTGGGTATTGCGATTTGTACCGTGGAAGGTCAGCTCTGGCAGGCCGGGGATGCGACTGAACGCTTTTCTATTCAGTCAATTTCGAAGGTACTCAGTCTGGTGGTGGCAATGCGTCACTATTCAGAGGATGAGATCTGGCAACGGGTGGGGAAAGATCCGTCCGGTTCGCCGTTTAATTCGCTGGTGCAGTTAGAAATGGAGTACGGCATTCCGCGTAATCCGTTTATTAATGCCGGGGCGCTGGTTGTCTGTGACATGTTACAGGGGCGACTCAGCGCACCGCGTCAGCGTATGCTGGAAGTGGTTCGTGCGCTGAGCGGTGTGCCGGATATCGCTTATGATGCGGTGGTGGCCCGTTCAGAGTTCGAACACTCCGCCCGTAATGCCGCCATTGCATGGCTGATGAAATCCTTCGGTAATTTTCATCATGACGTGACGACGGTCCTGCAAAACTATTTTCATTACTGTGCGCTGAAAATGAGCTGTGTGGAACTGGCGAAGACGTTTGTCTTTCTGGCGAACCAGGGGAAAGCGTTTCATCTTGATGAGCCTGTGGTGACGCCGATGCAGGCACGACAGATCAATGCGCTGATGGCGACCAGCGGAATGTATCAGAACGCCGGGGAATTTGCGTGGCGTGTTGGCTTGCCCGCGAAATCGGGTGTAGGCGGGGGAATTGTGGCGATAGTGCCGCATGAGATGGCGATCGCCGTGTGGAGTCCTGAACTGGATCCGACCGGGAATTCGCTCGCGGGTATCGCTGCGCTGGAACAACTGACTCAACGCTTAGGACGTTCAGTTTACTGATGAACACGTTTGATCCGCTTTTTGCCCGTCTGTCGCGCTCGCCGTTTCGCTCCCGTTTTCGTCTGGGCACGAAAGAGAGACAGTATTGCTGGGATAAAGGAGCAGAGGTTATCGATCAACATGCTGCGGATTTTGTGGCGAAGCGACTTGCGCCAGCCGCACCGGTCAATGACGGCAAACAAACGCCGATGCGCGGTCATCCGGTATTTATCGCCCAACATGCCACGGCGACCTGCTGTCGCGGCTGTCTTGCTAAATGGCATAATATCGCCCAGGGACAGCCGTTGAGCGATGAGCAACAGCAGTATGTGGTCGCTGTTATCCATCACTGGTTAGTGCTTCAAATGAATACACCGTAATAATTAAATGGTTACGTTAATCCCATAAAATAAGCATGGTTTATTGCTGGCGGATTTAACAAATAAAAATGTTAACGCAGCTGGAGTACGACTACCTTTGAGAATAATTCATGCTATTCTCTTAAATATTATAACCATTACGCAGAGATAATTGCCGACGGCAATTATATGGATAGATATTTAATGCACGTACTCCACATTCCGTCTTTCCGGCTGTTTCAGGAAGGCCATTCACTGCGTAACGCCAGCGTTATTTTTGCTTTAACCACACTGTTCTACTTTATTGGCGCCGAGCTGCGCCTGGTGCATGAACTCTCGCTGTTCTGGCCGCTCAACGGCGTGATCGCCGGGATTTTTGCCCGTTATGTCTGGTTAAACAAGCTGCATTATTATGCTGTTAGCTACGTCGCCATGCTGGGTTATGATGCGATCACCACCGAGTGGGGATGGGTATCGCTGATTATTAATCTCTCCAACATGGTGTTTATCGTGGTTGTCGCCCAACTGGTGATCCGCGATAAGCGACTGGGGAAAAATAAATATGAGCCTATCAGTGCGTTACGCTTATTTAATTACTGTCTGATTGCGGCACTGCTCTGCGCCATAATTGGCGCGATGGGATCTGTGGGTATCGACCGACTGTCATTCTGGCCACTGGTGGCTGACTGGTTCAGCGAACAATTCTCAACCGGGGTGCTGATTGTGCCCTGTATGCTGACGCTGGGTATTCCCGGCGCGGTAAAACGCTTTAAACCTGAACAACTGATGCCGGTGGCGGCGTTAATTATCTCGGTGCTGGCATCGGTCATTATTGGCGGCGCCGGAAGCCTGGCCTTTCCGCTGCCGGCGCTGATCTGGTGTGCGGTGCGCTACACCCCGCAGGTCACTTGTCTGCTGACTTTTCTTACCGGCGCCGTTGAAATTGTGCTGGTGGCAAATTCGATAATCAATATCGCGGTGGCGTCACCGTTGTCTACGCCGCAGATGTTCTCTGCCCGACTGGGAATTGCCACGATGGCAATTTGCCCCATTATGGTTTCAGTCAGCGTGGCGGCGATTAATTCCCTGATGAAGCAGGTTTCCCTGCGCGCTGATTTCGATTTTCTTACCCACGTTTATTCTCGTTCCGGACTTTATGAAGCGCTGAAGCGTCAGGAGTATCCGCGCTCGCAGCATATCACCGTCATGCTGTTGGATATCGACTATTTCAAGAGCATTAATGACAACTTCGGTCATGAATGCGGCGATGTAGTACTCCGCGTGTTTGCACAACGTATTCGCGAGATTATCGGTGACCGGGGGCTGGTGGCGCGTATGGGAGGGGAAGAATTTGTCGTGGTGGTTCCCTCAGTCCACCCTGATGAGGGAATGCTGCTGGCGGAAAATATTCGTACGGCGGTCGCACAGCAACCCTTCACCTGGAACCAGCAGAATATCTATCTGACAGTCAGCATTGGCCTTGGGAATGGCAGTATCGGCACCCATTTGCTGACGGACGTTTTCAACACCTTGATGGTTGAAGCGGACGAGTGTTTGTACCGTTCGAAGAACGAAGGTCGTAATCGGACCAGCGATCGCCGGACGGATAAGACCGTCTTTGCTGGAAGCGATCTGGCATAACAATATCCTATGGAACTCCCCGTTGTGTTATCACAATGTTAAGTGCATGGTGTTGTCTCTATTACGGAGGCAACATGACCCTGGCAAAATCCTGTTATGTGTTGGATGCGGGAGCTATCGAGGCGAGAATTGATGAGCTCTGTGACGTCCTGACCGACTGTGTGACGCGCGGCGCATCAGTCAGTTTTGTATTACCGTTTACCTGTTCAAAAGCACGTGCATTCTGGCATGACGTCGCGCAAAGTGCGGGCAGAGGGGATCGTGTCGTTCTTGCGCTCGACAACCCCTCAGGCGTGATTGTCGGTACCGTGCAACTCATTCTCAAGCAGCCGGAAAATCAACCTCATCGCGCGGACGTGGCGAAACTTTTAGTTCACTCCAGCGCACGTCGTCAGGGATTTGCTCGTCAGTTGATGACGGCGCTGGAAACGTGCGCAATACAGCAGCAAAAAACGCAGCTTGTGCTGGATACCGCTACAGGAAGCGATGCTGAGTTGTTCTACCACTCTTGCGGCTGGCGCAAAGCCGGTGAGATCCCTAATTATGCGCTGATGCCAGATGGAAAGCTGACCGGCACCACGCTTTTCTATAAATCTCTATAAATAGTTGTCATGAATTGATCAAAACAGGGTTTTACTCTCGTGAAGTTTTGCTAACCTGTTCTACCAATTTAATCAGGTTGTATGACTAATCGAAAGGGAACCCATTGTGAAAACACTTAACCGTCGCGATTTTCCCGGTGCTCACTATCCTGAACGCATCATTCAGTTTGGTGAAGGTAACTTCCTTCGCGCCTTTATTGACTGGCAAGTTGATCTGCTGAATGAACATACCGATCTGAATTCTGGTGTGGTCATTGTTCGACCTATTGAAAGTACTTTCCCACCTTCACTCAGTACCCAGGATGGTCTTTACACGACAATCATTCGCGGTCTGAATGAACAGGGAGAAGCCGTCAGCGATGCTCGTCTGATACGTTCGGTGAATCGTGAAATCAGCGTTTACGGTGATTACGATGCGTTCCTGAAACTGGCGCACAATCCTGAGATGCGTTTTGTGTTCTCTAACACCACGGAAGCAGGTATCAGTTATCACGCAGGTGATAAATTTGATGATGCGCCAGCGGTAAGTTATCCGGCAAAGCTGACGCGTCTGCTGTTTGAACGCTACAGCCATTTCAACGGCGCGTCGGATAAAGGCTGGATCATCATCCCTTGCGAACTGATTGATTATAATGGTGATGCCTTACGTGAGCTGGTGCTGCGCTATGCGCAGGAGTGGTCACTGCCAGCGGCATTTATCACCTGGCTGGATCAGGCAAACGTCTTCTGTTCCACGCTGGTGGACCGTATTGTCACGGGTTATCCGCGCGATGAAGCGGCGCAACTGGAGAGCGAACTGGGCTATCACGATGGTTTCCTCGATACAGCCGAACACTTTTATCTGTTTGTGATCCAGGGACCGAAATCACTGGCAGCAGAACTGCGTCTCGATAAATATCCGCTTAACGTTCTGATTGTTGAGGATATTAAGCCGTACAAAGAGCGTAAAGTGGCCATCCTTAACGGTGCGCACACGGCGCTGGTACCGGTGGCATTCCAGGCAGGACTGGATACGGTCGGCGAGGCGATGAATGACACCGAAATCTGCGCCTTTGTGGAAAAAGCGATTTATGAGGAGATCATCCCGGTTCTCGATCTGCCGCGTGATGAACTGGAGTCATTTGCCAGTGCGGTTACCGGACGTTTCCGTAACCCCTATATTAAGCACCAGTTGCTGTCGATTGCGTTGAACGGGATGACTAAATTCCGCACCCGCATTCTTCCCCAGTTGTTGGCAGGGCAGAAGGCGAACGGCCAACTCCCGGCTCGTCTGACCTTCGCGTTAGCCGCCCTGATTGCGTTCTATCGCGGTGAGCGTAATGGGGAAGCTTACCCGGTTCAGGACGATGCGCACTGGATCACCCGTTTTCAGCAACTCTGGAGCCAGCATGGCGATCGCCAGATGACGACTCAGCAACTGGTGAGTGACGTGCTGGCGGTAGAAGAACACTGGGAGCAAGACCTGACGAAAGTGGCAGGGCTGGTTGAGCAGGTGGCTGCCGATCTCGATGCCATTCTGTCAAAAGGAATGCGAGAAGCGGTGAAACCGCTTTGCTAAAGCAGTGACCCGGCTAAGGCCGGGTTTCTTATACAAGCACTATAGTTACAACATACAATGTATTTAATAACTATTCCCCTCTGTTAGCCTTGTGCATGAACAGGTCTCTTAGCATAAGGCAGGTGACAACGTCACGTTGGACATGCTTGAATGTTTGATCCAGATCACGTTTAATAGCAGGATTCGTTTCTTTCCAGAAAACCGTCATGATCGTTCGTCCGCAACAGCACTGGTTACGCCTGATATTCGTCTGGCACGGCTCTGTACTGGCAAAAATCTCTTCCCGCTTGCTGCTTAATTTTCTGCTGTCTATTGTCGTGATCGTCCTGCTGCCGTGGTATACGATGCTGGGTATCAAATTTACCCTTGCACCGTTCAGCATCCTCGGTGTGGCAATCGCTATCTTTTTGGGTTTTCGTAATAACGCCTGTTATTCCCGTTATGTTGAGGCGCGTCAACTCTGGGGACAATTGATGATCGCTTCTCGTTCACTGCTGCGGGAAGTCAAAACGGTCTTACCGGATGACCGCGAGTTAGGGCAGTTTGTCCGACTGCAAATCGCCTTCGCTCACTGTCTGCGCATGACGCTGCGGCGTAAACCGCAGGCTGAGCCGCTGGCGAAGTATCTTAGCACGGAAGATCTGCAACGTGTATTTGCCTCTCACTCTCCGGCAAACCGCATTTTACTGATAATGGGTGAATGGCTGGCGACACGTCGTCGAGACGGGCAACTCTCGGATATCCTGTTTCATAGTTTAAACAATCGCTTAAATGACATGTCCGCCGTTCTTGCCGGTTGCGAAAGAATCGCCAATACGCCGGTCCCGTTTGCCTATACGCTGATCCTCCATCGCACCGTTTATCTGTTTTGCATCATGCTGCCTTTCGCCCTGGTGGTCGATCTGCATTACATGACGCCTTTTATTTCGGTCCTCATCTCCTATACCTTCATCTCTCTGGATGCACTGGCGGAAGAACTGGAGGATCCGTTTGGAACAGAGAATAACGATTTGCCCCTGGATGCTATCTGTAATGCCATCGAAATTGACCTGCTGGAGATGAATGATGAATCGACCATTCCAGCGAAACTGATGCCGGATAAGCACTACCAGTTGACGTAAAAGAAGGGAACATTCCAGTAAATGAACGACAGGCTGGGTGTGTCAATGCGCTAACATCGGTTTTCAGGATTAACTTATCACCGATGATTGAATTTCAGATAATGTCCGCATATTTTCTGCGCGATTAAAAATAACTCTTGATAAGGGTCGTAAGGCGTTCTTAAAACATCGGCATGCCATCAGTGCATATCAGGATGTTAAACGATGATCAGGAGGATTATCTATGAACGCTATTCAATCAGGAATGAATGACACCCCGCGTGTCGATGCAAAGGCGTCGACGCCATCACTGGTATCAATAAAGTCTCTCTCTCCGTTGCCGGTTATTCCAGGACTGCTGCTTGCCACCACCGGTCTTTTTGCCCCGACAGGTCTGTTGGCAGAGGAAATACGCTGCGAAAGTGAAACGGCCGCAGAGTGTATTGAGAAAAAAATCAAAGCGACAAAGACATTAACAGCATCCTGGACGCCCACGACGGCGAACAGTAGTGTTCTTATTAACGAAAATGCCCAGGTCATTTTATCTGCGGAAGTGAATAACGAGCCTGGTTGGCGTGAGTTTGGCTCCCTGACCGTCGGTCAGGGCACAAAAGGTGAACTCACAATAAGAGGACGCACCATTAAATCCTCTGCAAGCGCGATTGGTAATGGTGCTGTCGGAATTGTGACGTTAACCGAAGGTGCGCAATGGGATCTCAGTGGCGAGAATCTGTTTGTCGGCAAAAATAACGGCGACGGAACATTAACCGTTAAAGAGGGAAGTCAGATCTCCAATATTAACGAACTGCGCATCGGTGAATTTTATGCTGATGCAAAAGGACTGACCACGGTAGAAGGTGAGAATTCGTCGATCCGTTCCGGTTGGGCTGTTGTGGGCGATCAGGCAGAGGGCCGACTGGATATTTTGAACGGTGGTCAACTTTCAGTTAGTAGACATATGAATATTGGCTATGTCGGAAAGACGTTAAACTCAACGCTTAAAGGAAACGGCGTCGTGAATGTCGACGGCGAAAATTCTCTTTTAGAGGTTGGTACATTACTCATTTTAGGGGGCTTTGGAACCACGCCAAATGATGCCAAAGGTGAACTTAATATCAGTAATGGCGGCAAAGTTAAGACAGGAGAGGGAATCTGGCTTGGCATAGGGACAGGAAGTACCGCCACACTGAATATAGGTGGCAAACCCGGTGAAACTGCACAAGAAGCAGGATCTATCGAGACGCCGCTCATTATACTGAGTGACACAAACCAGAAAAATAGTACTGCAACACTGAACTTTAACCACTCCAGCGAAGATTATTCTCTTAATGCAGCGATAAAAGGCTACGGTAATGTCAACCATAGCGGACCGGGTACGACGCAACTGAGCGGCGATAATCGTTATACCGGAAATACTCACATCAGTCGCGGAACGCTCAGCGCCGGAAGTGTCACAGGTTTTAGCCCGAATTCTGATTTTACTGTCGGGGAGGGCGCCACACTCGATCTGAACGGCTACAGTCAGACCATTCAGTCACTTCAGCTTGGTGGGAGGCTGAGCTTTGGCGATCCGCTGGCCAACCGCGATGCTCTGGCGCTGTCAAGTAGTGTTCTGACGGTCAGGGGCGATTACAACAGTGACAATGGCTTACTGAGCCTGAACAGCACACAGGATCAAGTGCAACAAAAACCGGTGGTTAACCAGCTTAATGTCTTGGGAAACACCGCAGGAACAACCCGGGTCGTGTTGAAGGAATTAGGCAATGTCGCAGTTGGTGATCTGAACGGTGCGCGAGTTGTCCAGGTTGCAGGGGATTCTGCGGGTGAATTTGTTGCCCAAAGCCGTCTGGTTGCCGGGGGGTATGATTACGCGCTTTTGCGCGGAGTTGAAAGTGAAAATGACGACGGGATCATGGATTCCAACCATTGGTATCTGGTCAATACCTGGGCGCTCGTCGACGATATCGATCCTATAGATGACCCGATTATTGAACCGAAAGAGGATGATCCGATTCCCTTGCCTACGCCATCCCCAGGCGTCGAGCGCTCATCCGCGGCGGTGATGCGCCCGGAAATGGGGGCATACCTGGCAAACCGCAGGGCGGCTAACACCCTGTTTGTTACCCGTTTGCACGACCGGTTAGGTGAAACGCAGTATATCGACCCGATCACCGGGGAAACGCGTGTCACCAGTCTGTGGTTACGCAATGTTGGCGGGCATACTCGTTTTCATGACCGTTCCGGCCAGCTAAGCAGCCAAAGTAATCGTTATGTGGTGCAGATTGGTGGCGATCTGGCTCAGTGGAGTTCCGGTCTGGAGGATCGCTGGCATCTTGGTGTCATGACGGGTTATGCCAACAGTCAGAGCAATACCCGGTCATCATTATCCCATTATCGTGCGGACAGCACGGTTTCAGGTTACAGCGCAGGCTTGTACGCGACCTGGTATGCCGATAATGCCGCGAAGCAGGGGACCTGGATAGACGCATGGGTGCTCTACAACTGGTTTGAAAACACGGTACGCGGAGAATCTCTGGCGGAGGAACGCTATCGTTCGAAAGGAATTACCGCATCTCTTGAGATGGGACATACCATTAAACTGGCTGAACAACCGCGTCTGAGTTACTGGTTGCAACCGCAAGCGCAGCTTATCTGGATGGGCGTCTCTGCTGACGATCACCGTGAAGATAACGGCACATGGGTGCGGGATAGAGGGAAGGATAATCTACAAAGTCGTCTTGGGGTAAAAGCCTTTATGCAGGGTTACCCTATTCGCGATGAAGGTAAAGATCGACTCTTTCAACCTTTTGTTGAGCTGAACTGGCTGCATAATACGCGTAATGATACGGTCTCAATGAATGAGATCAGTGGCTCTGTCGATGGAGCGAAAAATATTGCAGAGCTTAGAACGGGCGTTGAGGCGAAAATAGATTCGCGCCTGCATCTGTGGGGAAATATTGGTCAGCAGATCGGTAGTGAGGGATTTAGCGATACCCAGGCAGTGCTTGGTCTGAAGCTGCTCTTTTAACGCTTAACCCCGCGCATTCTGCAGGATGTGCGGGGTTGTCTCTATCATCAACACCTCCCTGAACTATTAACGAAAAGTGTGAATTAATAGACTGCATCACTCTATTACCTGACGAATAACGCAGGAAACCTCCGTTACAAGGTAATTAAAGCGATTTATCTCAGGCGCGTTGAGATCAAATAATTCCACTCTATTTGCGTGATAAATGTATTGGACACTTTTAATCCACCTGATATTCAGACCAATCGTTATTAAGGGAACGCGATGCTTATTAATTCATCGTCCTCCACCACGAAAAGACGCGCGGAGCACCGTTTTCACATGCCCGAGGAAATCCGGCATTTAGGGGAAATGCCGCTGTTCAGAGCCGTTGCCTGGTGGGGATTTCTGCGCAATAAAGAATTTTCACGCAATGACGTAAGCCAGGCATTTCATATTGACCTGCGCCGGGCCAGCGGGATACTGCATTATCTTTGTCACCGCTACGATAAACACGACATCGAATTCAGCGTTCGCAAAACGGCAGTACGGGGCGGACATTGTCAGCTATTAGTCAAAATACATTCACCGGCGACGGCGGGGAACTTAACGGCACCGCCTGCCAAAGCGGCACCTGCAACTCGTCAGGTAAAGAAGAGTACCGCAACGGACGATCGTCAGCTTTCACACTGGCTATTATCACGACCAACCGGGAATAATGAAGCGAAGCTGGCCGCCTGGAAAGCAGCCTGTCCGCTGAGAGAGTGAGATCAGGACTGGCGACGCGCAATCACGAACAAGCGCGGAAACGCCAGTAATATCTGGCCATCTTCCTGAAGTGGGTATTGCTCTTGTAAAAGCTGATGATAACGCTCCAGGAACCGTTGCTGTTCGTGTTCATTGAGATCCTGCAGCCAGGGGCGCAACCCTGTGGCACTGACCCAGTCAATAATCGCCTGATGGGAACGCATCCTGTGATAATAGGTTGTGCGCCAGATATCCACTTCGCATCCCGCTTCGCTCAGAATGTCGTAGTAGGCGTGAACGCCGGGCAGGGCGTCACGACCACGATTCGGATAATCCTGTTCATAAGCCACTTCACGCATCAGCACGTGTGTAGGTTCCAGCCAGTTATCCGGCATTTGCACGGCCAGAATGCCGTTATCATTCAGCAGGGTGACCAGGCGGGGAAACAGATCATAGTGATCGGGGATCCACTGTAGCGAGGCATTGGCATAAATGACATCGGGCGGTGTGACGGGTTGAAACTGACGAATATCCGCTTCAACAAAGTGACAATTTGGCAAAGCCGTTCGAGCCTCATCCAGCATCGCTGGAGAGGTATCTACACCGGTAATACTCGCTCCAGGCCAGCGGCTTTGGAGTAACGCCGTACTGTTACCGGGGCCGCATCCCAAATCAACCACGGAAGAGACATGCTCAAGTTGAATTCTGGCCAGCAGTTCAGCGGCGGGTCTTGAACGTTCTGCGCCATACTGCATATACAACGCCGGATTCCAGTCGGACATCAGTAATTCTCCTGTCAATGGTTCAACTAATTGTGCATAAGGTATGAACTATACTAGTTTAGTATTGCCAGCGACTGGGAAGGAAATTCCTTATGAATAAACCAGATATCAAAGGTGGTATCGATATTGCGATGAAGGTCCCATCACATCAGTATCAACAGACGATTGATTTTTATCGCAATGTTATTGGATTACCGGAAATTATCGATAAGCCGCCAGCAGTCGGATTCGAACTCGGATCGAACAGGCTCTGGATTGATGAAGCGCCGGGACTCAGTCAGGCTGAACTCTGGCTGGAATTATTCACGCCTAATTTCAGCGCTGCCGAAAAATATGTTGAACAATGTGGCGTAGTCCGTTGTGACGCAGTTGAACCGTTACCCAACGGTTTCAAGGGCGGCTGGATCATGAATCCGTGCAACATTGTCCATATGCTAAGAGAGCCAGAGGCCTGGTGAATGTAATTCATTGGAGAGGCTGCAGCGAATTCTGTTTGTAGGCATCAGGAACTGGCGAGAACGCTTGTAATCAGCAGGACAATGACGACCGTGAAATGGCAGATTCTGTCTTAATCTTTATTGGTGCGCATAATGTATATTATGTTAAATACAATATTACCAACCGCACTGTACCGGTGTCTGAGTCATTCCCTGCTGTTTTGGTCTTCAGGACCGCTCTGGTTTTCACTCATACTCAGCGAGATGCGTTCTGGTGATTCGTAAACACATTTTTAAGCCGTTGAACAAATCATTCCTCTCCGCTAGCCTGTTTATTGTACGCCTCGCCCCTTCTCCGGCTTGACTTAACGTCGATTAGGAACAAAATAATTTCTCTTTTGTGTTAACCGGATGACTGGCCTATATGGATATCTGTTCTCGTGCCGTTTGCTCTCTGTCTCGCGTTAAAAAAATCAGTACGTTGGTTGTCGCAACGATCTTTCTGGCGAGTTGTTCATCAAAGCCGCCTGTTTCACTGGTGACGCCGCCAAAATCGACGCCGACATCGCCGTATAAGACGCAAAAACTGAATGTGCCTGTTCGCGGCGTGTGGCTGGCGACGGTTTCCCGGCTTGACTGGCCGCCGGTTGCATCCGTGAATGTCAGTAGCGCCACCACGCGGATCGCCATGCAAAAGAAAGCCCTAACAGACAAACTCGATAATTTACAGTCACTGGGTATAAATACGGTCTTCTTCCAGGTTAAACCTGACGGCACTGCCCTTTGGCCGTCATCCATTTTACCGTGGTCGGATATGCTTACCGGGAAGATTGGTGAAAATCCGGGCTACGATCCGCTCCAGTTCATGCTCGATGAAGCGCACAAACGTGGTATGCGCGTTCACGCCTGGTTCAACCCTTATCGCGTCTCCACCAATGTGAAACCGTCAACGGTGAATGAACTGAACCGTACCGTGTCGCTTCAGCCAGCCAGCGTGTTTGTCCTCCATCGCGACTGGATCCGTACCGCCGGTGACCGCTATGTTCTCGACCCGGGGATCCCGGAGGCCCGTGACTGGATAACCAGTATCGTGGCTGAAGTGGTGAAACGGTATCCGGTGGATGGCGTCCAGTTTGACGACTATTTCTACGCTGAATCCCCCGGTTCCGCGCTGAACGACAACCTGACCTTCCGGCGCTACGGCCAGGGCTTTAGCTCAAAAGCGGACTGGCGTCGGCATAACACTCAACAATTAATTGAACAGGTTTCGCGGACGATCAGACAGATCAATCCGGACGTGGAGTTTGGCGTCAGTCCAGCCGGTGTCTGGCGGAACCGTTCGCACGATCCGGCCGGATCGGATACCCGTGGCGCTGCCGCTTATGATGAGTCGTATGCTGACACGCGGCTTTGGGTTCAACAAGGCCTGCTGGACTATATCGCACCGCAAATTTACTGGCCCTTCTCTCGTGATGCGGCACGTTATGATGTGCTGGCAAAATGGTGGGCGGACGTCGTGAAACCGACAAAAACACGGCTCTATATTGGCGTTGCGTTGTATAAGGTCGGCGAGCCCTCTCGCAATGAACCGGACTGGACGGTCAACGGCGGCGTTCCGGAACTGAAGAAACAGCTCGATTTAAATGAATCAATGCCACAAATCAGCGGCACGATTTTGTTCAGAGAAAACAATCTCAACCAACCGCAGGCCCAGCAGGCTGTCAGTTACCTGAGAAATCGCTGGTCTAAGTGACACCGTAACGTAAAGAGAGACATCGAGCTCTCTTTGCGTCGCCATTTAGGTTCCGTTTCCAGTCCCCGCGCTCGCTCCGTCGTTGCCCGTTGTCATCATTTAACGCCTCAACAGGCGGGATAGCATTATTTATGCCAGTGATACGCTTCAGGATAGTGTAATGATTAAATGGGATACCTAAGAGAAAAAGATTATTCAAGCCTCCACTGATATGTGATTATTATTACCCGCAGTCAAAACGGGATTTATTACGTAATGATGACCATATCGCTCAAAAAACTCTCATATCATTTTATGAATTGAAAAAATGCTGACATTAAAAGAGAGTGTGAGCTACCTTACAGGGGGACATGATTCCTCTCAACGATCAAACGGATGGACTATACTTTTCAGACGTCAATACGTTTAAAAAGTCGCTTAAAAAGGATTTTTCTTGCTACTTTTGGCTATATCCATAATTGTTTCAGGCTTACTTCACCGGAATGAATGAAAATATGGCTTAAGGCATTACACTATTTCATTAATGTCACCCTGCACGCTTTCAGGTGTTTTATGTTTTAGATTCATCTTACTATCCAGATTGTGCATTTGAGCCAGGCAAAATGTTGTTCGCTAACTACTGTAAGGATCTTCACCATGGAGATGTATCTTAAAAGAATGAAAGACGAATGGGTCGCGCTGGTTGAACAGACCGACCCTCACATTCGCAGACTCGCTTCTGAGATAGCGATCGCCCATGCCCATGCTTTAAGCATTGAGTTTTATCGTATTGTTCTCGCCGATCCGCATGCTGAGGAGTTTTTGAGTAATGAACAGGTTGAGCGCCAACTCAAAAGCGCACTTGAAAAGTGGATTGTGGATGTGCTCTCCAGTGAAGTCGACAATATTGATGAACTGATAAAAATACAGCATACGGTGGCTGAAGTGCATGCGCGTATCGGTATTCCGGTGGAACTGGTTGAAATGGGTTTTCGCGTACTGAAGAAAATTCTCTATCCGATCATCATTGACAGCCACCATGAAGCGACACATAAGCTGCTTGTTTACCACTTCTCCATTAACAGTATTGATCTGGCGATGGAAGTCATGTCCAGAGCCTTCTCCTTTAGTGAAAGTACCGCAGCAAAAGAAGATGAAAACTACCGTATTTTTTCTTTGCTGGAAAACGCAGAAGAAGAGAAAGAGCGCCAAATCGCCGCGTTACTGTCGTGGGAAATGGACATTATCTATAAGGTCTTACTCGACTCCGATCTCGGCAACAGCCTGCCGTTAAGCCAGGCGGATTTTGGTTTGTGGTTTAATCATAAAGGACGTCATTATTTCAGTGGTATTGCGGAAGTCGGTCACATCTCACGACTGATTCAGGACTTTGACGGCGTGTTTCACCACACCAGTGGGACAACGAAAACGTTAAGCAATAAAGCATCACGGGTGAAATTCCTGCTGCAAATCCGCAATACCGTCTCGCAGATCATTACGCTACTGCGTGAATTGTTTGAGGAAGTGTCCCGCCATGAGGTAGGGATGGATGTACTGACCAAATTACTCAACCGACGTTTCCTGCCAACCATCTTCAAGCGGGAAATCGCCCATGCTAATCGCGCCGGCACCCCCCTCTCTATTCTTATTATTGATGTCGATAAATTTAAAGAGATCAATGATACCTGGGGGCACAATACCGGTGATGAGATCCTTCGTCGGGTGTCTCAGGCTTTTTATGACAACGTTCGCAGCAGTGATTACGTTTTTCGCTACGGTGGCGATGAATTTATTATTGTTCTTACTGAAGCGACACAAACCGATACGCTACGTATTGCGGAGCGTATTCGCAGTCGCGTCGAGAAAACAAAAATAAAATCGCCTGCGGGGGATTTTATTCCGCTTTCATTGTCCATTGGGGCAGCGATGTTTAATGGTCATCCGGATTATGAACGTTTAATTCAGATAGCAGACGAAGCGTTATATACCGCAAAAAGACGGGGCAGAAATTGTGTTGAACTGTGGAAACCCGCTTCTTAATGGGTATACGGAAGCAGAGGTAATAAATGAAGCTATCCGACGTTAAAAGCACCGGAGACAGCATCTTCATTCCTGCTCTTGAGCAGAACATGATGGGTGCCGTGCTAATCAATGACAATGACGAGGTTTTATTTTTCAATTCTGCTGCGGAAAAACTGTGGGGATACCGTCGTGAAGAGGTGATTGGTCAGGGGATTTCGATGTTGATCCCGCATGATTTACGCGCAGCGCACCCCGATTTTATCCGTCATAACCGTGAAGGGGGTCAGCCCCGCGTTGAAGGCATGAGCCGGGAATTGCTGCTGGAAAGAAAAGACGGGACCAAAGTCTGGACCCGTTTCGCCCTTTCCAAGGTCAACGTTGAAGGCAAAATTTTCTATCTTGCCTTTGTGCGTGACGCTAGCGTAGAGATGGAGCAAAAGGAACAGAAACGCCTCCTGGTATTGGCGGTAGACCACCTGGACCGCCCGGTAATCGTACTCGACCCTGAGCGGCGTGTTGTGCAGTGCAACCGCGCTTTTACCGAGATGTTTGGTTACGACATTACCGATGCAAAGGGTCAACAGCCGGACAACCTGCTCAACCTCCCCGAAGAGCCGTCGGACAATGGCCTGCGACTCACACAGTTACTCTGGAAAACGACCCGCGATCAGGATGAGTTTCTGGTAATCACCCGTGCGGGTGAAAAGATCTGGATTAAAGTGTCTATCAGTCAGGTTTATGACCGGCGAAACGCACTGCAAAATCTGGTTATGACGTTTTCCGATATCACCGAAGAGCGGCAGATTCGTCAGCTCGAAGGCAACATTCTGGCGGCGATGTGCAGTAGCCCGCCGTTTCACGAAATGGGCGATATTATTTGCCGCAATATTGAGGCGGTGCTGCGGGATACGCATGTTTCACTGTATGCCTTAAAAGATAACGTCCGCCAGTTCTGGGCGTCGTCATCGAAAGAGATTGACGCAAAAGAGGTGAACGTCTGGACGCTCACCATCCGTCAACGGGATGGTGAGCCAGCCGGGACGCTGTTAATTAAAACGGCGAAAGGAAAAGAGACCAGCGCCTTTATTGAACGCGTGGCAGACATCAGTCAGCATATGGCGGCCCTGGCGCTCGAACAGGAAAAAAGCCGACAGCATATTGAGCATCTCCTGCAATTTGATCCGCTCACCGGTTTGCCCAACCGCAATCATTTGCACTCCTATCTCGATGATCTCATTCACGGCGCGAAAGGGATTTCACCAGTGGTGTTTCTCATCAGCGTCGATCACTTCCAGGATGTTATCGACAGTCTCGGCTATGCCGTGGCCGATCAGGTCTTGCAACAGGTCATCAATAAAATCCGCGAGCGGCTCAGACCCGATCAGTATTTAAGCCGTATTGAAGGCACGCAGTTCGTGCTGGTCAGTGACGACAATGAAATGAGTAATATTACCCAGTTACCGGGCTTCCTGGCGTTACGGCAATTTAAACGATGACACCTGTAAGGCCAGCTCTTCTGCTTCCGCCTTTAAGATCTGCGTCCGCGCCGCGGCATCATCAATCAACGACGCGTTCTGCTGGACCGTGCTGTCCATTTCCGTAACCGCGAGCGTCACTTCGGCTACGCCTTTACGCTGTTCTTCCCCTGCGACGCGAATTTCGCCCATTAACTGACGCACCTGACGAACATGCCCCACCAGTTCCTGTAGACGATCGCCGGCATGATGAATTTGCTCGCTACTGTCATTGACGTGCGACACCGACTCATCGATGAGCGCTTTGATTTCCTGAGCAGCGGTCGCGCTACGCTGCGCCAGCGTTCTCACTTCAGACGCCACCACCGCAAATCCACGTCCGGCATCCCCGGCGCGAGCCGCTTCCACAGCAGCATTGAGCGCCAGGATGTTGGTCTGGAAGGCAATGCTGTCAATTACCGAGACAATCTCAACCATGCGGCCCGAAGAGGCGCTGACGTTATCCATGGTTGAAATCACCCCATGCATAACATCACCGCAGCGGTTGGCCGTTTGCGCTGTACTTTCTGACAGTTCATCCGCCAGTTGAGTATTACCCGCATTCTGATGAACGGTCGCATTAAGCTGTTCCATCGCAGCCGCACTCTCTTCCAGCGCAGCTGCCTGCTGGGTAACGCGTGTTGACAGCTCAGTATTACTGTCGGCAAGGCTAACGGCGTTATTCGCCACCACTTCACTGCTGCTACGCACCGTAAGCAAAATGGCGGCAATTTTGTCCACGAAGAGGTTAAACGCCTCCGCAATCGCTGAAATTTCGTCCTTGCCCTTCACTTCTAAGCGCCGGGTCAGATCGCCGTCTCCCTGCGCGATATCATCCAGCGCCTGCCGCGTGTCGTCCAGACGGGCAATCAACCGGCGAACCACCAGCCAGGAGCCCACCAGCAGCAACGTCATGACCGGGATCAGTACTTCAAGAACATCGCGCATCATGACTTTTGCCAGCCCAACGATGCGTTCTTGCGGTGTTACCAGTCCCACCACCCAACCGGTATCGGCCATCGGGAACAACATCACGCGTGATGGTGCGTTCAGAATGCCATCATTTTCCAGCGCCAGGGAGCTGACATCGGTGGTTTCAGTGCGCAGTTTCTGCAAACGTTGAGCGACAGGACTCAGCCAGCCTGATGCCTTCACCAGATCGCCGACGGTCTTGTAGTGATCCCGATCGTTTTGTGGGAAATAGAGAATTTGCCCCTGTTTGTCGACCACAAAGGCGTATCCTCCGGTGCGTCCACCCTGCTGCTGCATAAAGCTGGCGACGTTATCGAGTCGAATATCGGTGGTTGCCACACCGGCGAATTTACCCGCCAGTAGATAGGGAATGCTGCAGGTCACCATGTTGATTCCGGAAATGGCATCCTGATAAACATCAGACCAGACACAGTTTTCTTGCGAATGGCCCTTCGCGCCCTGATACCAGCTTTCGTTGTGGTAGCCATTGCCACCTGCTGCGTTGTATTCGTCGGAATACACCAGCTTATCGTCAGCACCGCGCGCCCAGAAAAAGCTGCGCCGTGCAACACCAGGCGTAAACGCGTCCGGCTCAGGCCAGATCCCGCCCCCGGTGATGATCGAATTATTTTGTTCGCCGAGAATATGCGGCACGACAGCGCGGTACAGCGCTTCATCATTTGGCAGGACTTCAGCCAGTCGCGACAAACTGACGGTTTCTCCCTCAATACGTGACAGGACGCTGCTGAGTTGACGCGTCAGGCCATGCCCGGTCTCCTCGATCAGTGCCGTATTGACTTCAACGACGCGGGGTTGCCCGCGCCAAAGCATAATGACAACAATCACTAACGTCGTTACGGCAAGTAACGCGATCCCCCCGAGTGTCAAACGAGTCGAAATACGTGACGGATACCAGACCATATAAACATCCTTTTATTTTCAGGGTAATTTATATTCAGTATCGGCACGTATTTTTAGAGCTTTATACAGAATTCCGTATTGACTTAAATTAATAATGTGACGTTGTCACAAATAGCAAAACCCAGCACTCTGGCTGGGTTTAAATACATGCTTAATCTTATTTACTTAATTCTTTTTTGATTTCGTCTTTAATTTTAGTCAGTTCGCTCTGCGGATGTTTTTTACAGATTTCAACGGTCAGAGGAACCGCCGTTGTTACTGTTTCATCGAAAGTAACGTAGTCGCCGCCTTTAAAGTCTTCATCTTCATTTAATACCCAGAAGGCAACCGGCGCCATTGTCTGCGGGTTCAGGTCAATGAACTCCTGGCAACTCATGTTTTTAGGAGTGACGTCGGTTTTCGCGTCAGTGGTTGCTGCATTGACGCTGACACTGGTTAACAGCGCTGCCACTAAAATACCTGCTGTAGAAAGGGAAAATTTGTTCATTATGATGGCTCCGTTAATGATATAAATAACCTCTACATGAGCGCTTTAAACCGTTAATGTAGAACGAAAAGAATAATACCCTTCCCCTCACAGAAATAAATACACCCACACTGGTTATGGCTGTTATTGATATTTCCCGGTACCGATCCTGATGTTTGCCGTTTATTTCGTCGCGAGAGTGTGATCGCGCCTGCGTATCCGGCAGATAACCGCCCTTTCACCTTACCGTTGCACCAAAACTGCACTACGCTGCACAAATGTTGATCATAAGTTAACTAATACGGCATTAATTTAACAATTAACGCCCGTCGCGGCGGCGTTTTCGAACATGGCACGCGTCCTGCATTGTTAATTAACTAACAGTCAGTGGACATTTGACAGCCTGGTAACAGCGAGACGGTGATGACAGCAAAACCTGAGTTACTGAACCGAATTGAACAGACCTTCAGCCTGCATACGCCGAGTGAAAAGCGGGTTGCCAGTTGGCTGTTGACCCACGTGGCGCAAATCCCGTTTGAAACCGCCGACAGCATTGGCAAAGCAACGGGCACCAGCGGGATTACCGTTGGGCGCTATCTGCGCAAAATCGGCTATCGCAATCTGGAAGATGCTAAAGCCAGCCTGCGTGAACTGCCTTCTGTCCCCTATCAGCCCTGGGGAATGAACGAACGTCTGGACTCCTGGCAACAACAGCAACAGTTGCCGGACCGCGCGCGGCAGTCGCTATCGCTGGAGATTGACGCGATCGCCCATGTTTATCAACTGGCGCAAGGGGACGCTTTCCAGCGTATTACCCGACAACTGGCGCAGGCGGAAGCGGTGTATGTCCTGGGGATCCAGTCGACGCGGGGGATCGCCAATGCCTTCTTCAGTCATCTCGAATATCTGCGTCCTCGGGTGAACTACTCCGAAGGGCTCTCCGGCAGTTGGGTGGAATCCCTCAACTCCGGATTTGAGAAACCGTATGTGGTGCTGACCGATACCCGCGCTTACTCCGCCATCGCCCGGCAGTACTGTCGCGTCGCCAGCGAGCGGCACATTCCGCTGGCGCTGATCACCGATGTCTGGTGTCCCTGGGCGCGGGATTACCCCATTGATTTACTGCAGGTGAAAACGGACACCGGACATTTCTGGGATTCGCTGGCGCCGGTGAGCTGCCTGTTCAACCTGCTGCTTTCCGGCGTGGCGGAACAACTGGGCGATTCACTTACCGGGCGGCTACAGACCAACCGCCAGTTACAACAAGAATTTGGTCAATTCGAACAATAAACAGGAAACGTGCTATGTCTGAAACTCCGCAACTGGTCGATCTGTCGGTGATTTTTCCGACGCTGGATATCGACCTCAAATATGCGACCGCCGATAACCTGACCGGCGCGCCGATTTATCGCGAATCGCGCTGCCTGCTGCACCAGGATGCGGTCACCGCGCTGGCGAAAAGCATCAGCATTGCGCAACTGGCGGGCCTTTCTCTGGTGGTGTATGACGCCTATCGTCCGCAACAGGCACAGTCAATCCTGTGGGATGCCTGCCCCGATCCGCAGTACGTGGTCGATGTAGCCATCGGCTCGAACCACAGTCGCGGAACGGCCATCGACGTCACGCTGAAAGACGCCAATGGCAAGATCCTCGATATGGGCGCGGGTTTTGATGAAATGCACGACCGTTCACATGCATATCACCCTTCTGTTCCTGCCGCTGCACAGCGTAACCGGTTGTTACTCAACGCCATTATGTTTGGCGGTGGCTTTGTCGGCATCAGCAGCGAGTGGTGGCATTTTGAGTTACCCGCCGCGAGTCGCTATCCGCTGCTGGAAGACTGTATTGCCTGTTTTCCCGTTACAACCACAACAACACACACCTCTTTTTGATTCCGGAGCGTCGTCATGAAAGTAACTTCGTTGTTTCGTCCCGCGTTGATTGCCGTTTCCCTGGCGATGGCCCTGCCTGCGGTCCAGGCTGCCGTCCCGAAAGACATGCTGGTGATCGGTAAAGCCGCTGATCCGCAAACCCTTGATCCGGCGGTGACTATCGATAATAACGACTGGACGGTGACCTACCCGTCCTATCAGCGTCTGGTGAAGTACAAAACCGAAGGCGATAAAGGCTCAACCGAGGTGGAGGGTGACCTGGCAAGCGGCTGGAAAGCCTCTGATGACCAGAAAGAGTGGACTTTTACGCTTAACGATCAGGCCAAATTTGCCGATGGTTCCCCCGTCACCGCTGAGGCGGTGAAACAGTCCTTCGAACGCCTGCTGAAAATCAGCCAGGGGCCGGCAGAAGCGTTTCCTAAAGATCTCAAGGTAGACGCGGTCGATGCGCACACGGTGAAATTTACCCTCAGTCAACCGTTCGCCCCGTTCCTTTACACGCTGGCCAATGACGGCGCGTCCATCATCAACCCGGCGGTGCTTAAAGCGCATGCCGCAGATGACGCCCGTGGTTTTCTGGCGCAAAACACCGCAGGTTCCGGGCCGTTTATGCTGAAAAGCTGGCAGAAAGGCCAACAGCTGGTGTTGGTCCCGAACCCGCATTACGCCGGTCCAAAACCGAACTTTAAACGCGTATCGGTGAAAATTATCGGCGAGAGCGCGTCGCGTCGTCTGCAACTGTCGCGCGGCGATATCGACATCGCGGATGCCCTGCCGGTGGATCAGCTTAACGCGTTAAAACAGGAAGGCAAAGTTGCCGTAGCTGACTATCCGTCACTGCGCGTGACCTATCTCTATCTGAACAACAGCAAAGCACCGCTGAATCAGGCGGATCTGCGCCGGGCGATTTCCTGGTCCACCGACTATCAGGGAATGGTGAAAGGGATCCTCAGCGGCAACGGCAAACAGATGCGCGGGCCGATCCCGGAAGGCATGTGGGGTTACGACGCCTCTGCGTTGCAATACAACTTTGATGAAGCCAAAGCGAAAGCGGAATGGGAAAAAGTTGCCAGCAAACCCACCAGCCTGAGCTTCCTCTATTCCGACAACGATCCGAACTGGGAGCCGATCGCCCTTGCCACTCAGGCCAGCCTCAGCAAACTGGGAATTACCGTCAAGCTGGAGAAACTGGCGAACGCCACTATGCGTGACCGTGTAGGCAAAGGTGATTATGACATCGCCATCGGCAACTGGAGCCCGGATTTCGCTGACCCCTATATGTTCATGAACTACTGGTTCGAGTCTGACAAGAAAGGACTACCCGGTAACCGCTCGTTCTATGAAAACGCCGATGTCGACAAGCTGTTGCGCAGTGCGCTAAGCACCACCGACCAGACCGCCAGAACCAAGGACTACCAGCAGGCGCAGAAAATCGTCATTGATGAAGCGGCCTACGTCTACCTGTTCCAGAAGAACTACCAGTTAGCGATGAACAAAGAGGTCAAAGGCTTCGTGTTCAACCCGATGCTCGAACAGGTCTTTAATATCGGCACCATGAGCAAATAAGCCACGTTAATGCGGAGCCGTACAGGCTCCGCAAGGGGAAGCCAATGACTTTCTGGAGCATTTTGCGCCAGCGCTGCTGGGGACTTGTCCTTGTGGTGGCCGGCGTTTGCGTCATCACCTTTATTATTTCGCACCTGATCCCCGGCGATCCGGCGCGCCTGCTGGCGGGCGACCGGGCAAGCGACGAAATTGTCGAAAACATTCGCCAACAGCTTGGGCTGAATCAACCGCTGTATGTGCAGTTCGCGCGCTACGTGAGCGATGTCTTCCACGGGGACTTAGGCATTTCCATTCGCACCGGGCGTCCGGTGATGGAAGAACTTCGCGTCTTTTTCCCGGCAACGCTGGAACTGGCCTTTTGTTCACTGCTGCTGGCGCTGGTCATCGGTATTCCGTTGGGCATTCTTTCCGCCGTCTGGCGTAACCGCTGGCTGGATCACCTGGTACGTCTGATGGCAATCACCGGTATTTCGACGCCAGCCTTCTGGCTGGGGCTGGGCGTCATCGTGCTGTTTTACGGCCATCTGCAAATTTTGCCGGGTGGCGGACGACTGGATGACTGGCTGGATCCGCCAACGCATGTCACCGGGTTTTATCTGATCGATGCCCTGCTGGAAGGCAACGGTGAGGTCTTTTTTAATGCCTTACAGCATCTGATTTTACCGTCGTTGACGCTGGCGTTTGTTCACCTGGGAATTGTGGCGCGGCAAATCCGCTCCGCGATGCTGGAACAGCTCAGCGAAGATTATATCCGCACGGCGAAAGCCAGCGGTCTTCCCGGCTGGTACATCGTGCTGTGTTATGCGCTACCCAACGCGTTGATCCCGTCAATTACCGTGCTTGGACTGGCGTTGGGCGATCTGTTGTATGGCGCGGTACTGACCGAAACCGTCTTTGCCTGGCCCGGAATGGGCGCCTGGGTGGTGACCTCTATTCAGGCGCTCGATTTCCCGGCTGTGATGGGCTTCGCCGTGGTGGTCTCTTTTGCCTATGTACTGGTCAATCTGGTGGTGGATCTGCTCTATCTGTGGGTGGACCCGCGCATTGGGCGTGGAGGTGCTGAATGATGTTAACCGAAGAGACGCCGGTACGCGTGACGCGTCGGCGCATTGACTGGGCCAGACTGCTCTGGCTGATGAAAAGCAGTCCGCTGACGATGATTGGCGGTGTGATTATTGTCCTGATGCTGTTATTGATGGTGCTGTCGCCGTGGATTACGCCTTACGATCCGAATGCAATCGATTTAAGTGCGCGGCTGTTGCCGCCAACGGCGGCGCACTGGTTCGGAACCGATGAGGTTGGACGCGACCTGTTCAGCCGCGTGCTGGTGGGCAGCCAGCAGTCGATTGTCGCCGGGCTGGTGGTGGTCGGGATTGCGGGCGGTATTGGCTCACTGCTCGGCTGCCTGTCCGGCGTCATGGGCGGTCGCGCTGACGCCATCATCATGCGGATGATGGATATTATGCTGTCGATCCCCTCGCTGGTGCTGACGATGGCGCTGGCCGCAGCGCTCGGGCCGAGTCTGTTTAACGCGATGCTGGCGATTGCCATTGTACGTATTCCCTTTTACGTGCGTCTGGCGCGGGGGCAAACGCTGGTCGTGCGCCAGTTTACCTATGTTCAGGCCGCCCGCACGTATGGCGCTTCCCGCTGGCATTTGATTAGCTGGCACATCCTGCGTAACTCGTTGCCGCCGCTGATTGTGCAGGCATCGCTGGATATTGGCAGCGCCATTCTGATGGCGGCCACGCTGGGCTTTATCGGGCTTGGCGCTCAGCAACCGAGCGCCGAATGGGGCGCGATGGTCGCGATTGGTCGTAATTACGTTCTCGATCAGTGGTGGTATTGCGCTTTCCCTGGCGCCGCCATCCTGATCACGGCCGTCGGTTTTAACCTGTTCGGTGATGGGATCCGTGATTTATTGGATCCGAAAGCAGGAGGAAAACAGTAATGACTCAACCGGTGCTGGAAATAGACGATTTACACTTGAGTTTTCCGGGATACAAGGCCGACGTTCACGCCCTGAGCCATGTGTCGCTGCGCATTCAACGCGGCGAGATTGTTGGCGTGGTGGGTGAATCGGGTTCAGGGAAGTCAGTCACCGCAATGCTCACCATGCGCCTGCTGCCGGAAGGCAGCTACCGCATTCATCAGGGGCGCGTCTCGCTACTGGGCGAAGATGTGCTGAACGCCAGCGAGAAACAAATGCGTCAATGGCGCGGCGCGCGCGTGGCGATGATCTTCCAGGAGCCGATGACGGCCCTCAACCCGACGCGACGTATCGGCCAGCAGATGGTGGAAGTGATTCGCCATCATCAGACGGTGAGCCGTGCGCAGGCCAGGGAAAAGGCGATTACCCTGCTGGAGGAGATGCAGATCCCCGACGCCGCCGGCGTGATGAGCCGCTTTCCGTTTGAGCTTTCAGGCGGCATGCGTCAGCGGGTAATGATCGCCCTTGCCTTCTCCTGCGAACCGGCGCTGATCATCGCTGATGAACCTACCACTGCGCTGGATGTCACCGTACAGTTGCAGGTGCTGCGCCTGCTGAAACACAAGGCCCGCGCCAGCGGTACGGCCGTGCTGTTTATCAGTCATGACATGGCGGTGGTATCGCAACTGTGCGATCGACTGTACGTGATGTATGCCGGCAGCGTGATTGAAAGTGGTCAGACCGATGCCGTGATCCACCATCCTACCCATCCCTATTCGATTGGCCTGCTGAAATGCGCTCCGGAGCAGGGAGAAGCACGCCAGCCGCTGCCGGCGATCCCTGGCACCGTACCGGATCTCACCCGTCTGCCGCGCGGCTGCGCGTTCCGGGATCGCTGCTTTGCCGCGGGCCCGCTTTGTGAAACGGTACCCGCGATGAGCCCACATGGCGCTGGCAACCAGCACTCGGCCTGCTGGTATCCTCATCTGGAGAATCCTCATGTCTGAAACGTTACTGGCTTTACACGATGTGCACGTCAATTTCCCGGCGAAGAAAAACTGGCTGGGACGGGTCACCGAACGCGTGCATGCGCTCAACGGCATGGATTTACAGATCCGCCGGGGCGAAACGCTGGGGATTGTCGGTGAATCCGGCTGTGGGAAAAGCACACTGGCACAGTTGCTTATGGGAATGCTAAAGCCCAGCCAGGGGCAGTATCAACAGGATTCATCGTCGACCGAAATGCAGATGGTATTTCAGGACCCGCTCTCCTCACTGGATCCACGTCTGCCAGTGTGGCGAATTATCACCGAACCGGTGTGGATTCAAACACGCAGCAGTGAACGGGAGCGACGGGCGCTGGCGGCAACCTTAGCCAGCCAGGTCGGGATACGTCCGGAATATCTCGATCGTCTGCCGCACGCTTTCTCTGGCGGACAGCGCCAGCGTATCGCGATTGCCCGAGCACTGTCGTCAGAACCGGATGTGATCGTGCTGGATGAGCCGACCTCCGCGCTGGATATTTCCGTCCAGGCGCAGATCCTGAATCTGCTGGTTGCGTTGCAGGCCAGTCGCAATCTGACCTACATTCTGATCTCACATAATGTCTCGGTTGTACGCCATATGAGCGACCGGGTGGCAGTGATGTACCTCGGGCAAATCGTCGAACTCGGCGATACCGCGCAGGTGCTCTCCACCCCGGCACATCCTTATACCCGTCTGCTGCTGGATTCCGTGCCAAAAACCGGCGTGCCGTTGGCTGAAGAACGGGTAATTCGCAAAACGGAATTACCTGGCAACCGGGTACTGCCGACGGGCTGTTTTTTTCGCGACCGGTGCCCGTTGGCGACCCACGGCTGCGAAACTCGACAGGCGCTGCGCAGGCTTGATGCGGGAACTGACGTACGTTGTTGGCGTGCCTGATAATGCCCGGGAATCGTAGGCCGAATTCAACGTATTTATGCCCGGTCAGCATCGCGCGACCGGGCAATACTGCCGTTACGACTTCAGTTGATAATCGAGGGTGATTTCAGCTTTCAGCACCTGCGACACCGGGCAGCCGGCTTTCGCTTTCTGAATAATACCGTCGAAGGTGGCGACATCGATTCCCGGCACGTTCACTTCGCTGTGCAGCGCGATTTTGGTAATCGCAAAACCGGCATCAACTTTGTCCAGCGACACGTCAGCCGTGGTGTCGATAGCCTCCGGCGTAAAGCCCGCCTCACCAAGCATCAATGAAAGCGCCATAGAGAAACAGGCAGCATGCGCTGCGCCGATCAACTCTTCCGGATTGGTGCCTTTCGCCCCTTCAAAACGGGTATTGAAACCATAAGGCTGCTGGTTCAGCACGCCGCTTTCCGTCGAAACGGTGCCTTTTCCGCGTTTGATGTCGCCTTCCCAGTGTGCCTGACCTTTCTTATGGATTGTCATCGTTCGCTCCTTATTGTCGTCGGGATAACAAGTATAGGACGCTCACCCGATTTCGTGGCCGTTAGCAGAGACTTCTTAATTCCCTGCTTACACATTGACCTTTCCGATTAAATGTCCGACTATCAATCAGGTCGGTATCCATCGGTACCGTCGACCTTAAGGGTTATATTTCGTCCGCAGTCATATGGACTCATCCTTGAAACCAGTAACAGGATAAAGGAGTTAGAATGAAATCGAACCGTCAGGCCCGTCATATTCTTGGACTGGACCATAAAATCTCCAATCAGCGCAAAGTGGTGACTGAAGGTGATAAATCCAGCGTGGTGAACAACCCTACCGGCAGAAAACGCCACGCAGACAGCAAAAAGTAACCGCACAGCCCGAATATGACGATAAACACCATCGCAAACGCGATGGTGTTTTTGCTTACAAAAGCCTTAATTCATGCACGATGCTTTATACTCTGTGCCCGATGCCCTGGCGGAATGGCAACATATTATAAAAAGTGCCAGGGACGGATATTCAAAAAAAGAGTGAGTGACATGGAAACCAAAAGTAAAAAACTGCGTTCCCTTTATATTCCTTACGCTGGCCCTGTATTGCTGGAATTCCCCTTACTGAATAAAGGCAGTGCATTCAGCATGGAAGAGCGCCGTAACTTCAACCTGCTGGGGTTACTGCCGGAAGTGGTCGAGTCGATTGAAGAACAGGCAGAACGTGCCTGGATCCAGTATCAGGGATTCAAAACGGAAATCGACAAGCATATCTACCTGCGCAATATCCAGGATACCAACGAAACCCTGTTCTACCGACTGGTTAACAACCATCTCGATGAGATGATGCCAGTGATCTATACCCCAACGGTAGGTGCGGCCTGTGAACGTTTCTCCGAGATTTATCGTCGCGCGCGCGGCGTGTTCATCTCTTATCAGAACCGCCACAACATGGATGACATCCTGCAAAACGTCCCCAACCACAACATCAAAGTGATTGTGGTCACCGACGGTGAGCGAATTCTTGGTCTTGGCGATCAGGGGATCGGCGGGATGGGTATTCCCATCGGTAAGCTTTCGCTGTATACCGCCTGTGGTGGCATCAGCCCGGCCTACACCCTGCCCGTCGTGCTGGATGTGGGAACTAACAACCCGCAACTGCTCAACGATCCGTTATACATGGGCTGGCGCAATCCGCGCATCACCGACGACGAATACTATGCGTTTGTCGATGAATTCATTCAGGCCGTTAAGCATCGCTGGCCGGACGTTCTGCTGCAGTTTGAAGACTTCGCGCAGAAAAACGCCATGCCGCTACTTAACCGCTATCGCGACGAAATCTGTTCGTTCAACGACGACATTCAGGGCACCGCCGCGGTGACCGTCGGTACGCTGATCGCCGCCAGCCGGGCGGCAGGCAGCCAGCTTAGCGAACAGAAAATTGTTTTCCTCGGCGCGGGTTCCGCTGGTTGCGGTATCGCCGAACAGATCATTGCCCAGATCCAGCGGGAAGGATTAAGTGAAGAGGCCGCGCGTGAGAGAGTCTTCATGGTGGATCGCTTTGGCCTGCTGACTGACCAGATGCCGAATCTGCTCTCCTTCCAGACCAAACTGGTGCAGAAGCGTGAAAATCTGCAGGCGTGGGACAGCGACAACGAAGTGCTGTCGCTGCTTGATGTGGTCCGTAACGTTAAGCCTGATATTCTGATTGGGGTTTCCGGGCAAACCGGTCTGTTCACTGAAGAAATCATCCGCGAAATGCACAAGTATTGCCCGCGTCCGATCGTGATGCCGCTGTCTAACCCCACCTCGCGTGTGGAAGCGACGCCGCAGGACATCATCGCCTGGACCGAAGGCAACGCGCTGGTCGCTACCGGTAGCCCGTTTATGCCGGTGGTCTGGAAAGACAAAGTCTATCCCATCGCCCAGTGTAACAATGCCTATATTTTCCCGGGGATTGGGCTGGGTGTGATTGCTTCCGGCGCCTCCCGCATTACCGATGAGATGCTGATGTCCGCCAGTGAAACGCTGGCCCAGTACTCGCCGCTGGTGCTTAACGGTGAAGGTCTGGTGTTGCCTGAACTGAAAGACATTCAGACCGTCTCGCGCGCCATTGCGTTTGCCGTCGGGAAGATGGCGCAGCAACAGGGTGTGGCGGTGAAAACCTCCGCTGAAGCGCTGTTGCAGGCTATCGAAGAGAACTTCTGGCAGGCGGAATATCGCGACTATCGTCGTACGTCTATCTGACGAACTGCCCGGTAGCACGCGCTGCCGGGCCTTCAGGCTTGCGCTGTCTCATCACTTGCGATTACACTTTCGCCATCGATTAACATTCGGATAAATAAAAGGAGGATACTTATGCTGTACTGTGAACGCTTCATCGCTTCACATGCTTTTGGCGATCGCCAGTGCTCAAGCGTTATCGGTATCGTGCTGCGATAACTTCTGCTTGAGCGAAGCTAACTTCTGAATTCCCCTTCTCTCGGGCTTACCGGGTTATCGTCAGCGATGTTTGACGAGGCGTTTTGACGCCTGTAACTCTTGAGTAAGCAACAATGAGCACATTACTAACCGCACAATCCCTGCACGTTGATACCGCGTTCGGCACGCTTTTCGACGATCTGACGTTTACCCTGAAAAAAGGCGATCGCATTGGGCTTATCGGCTACAACGGCTGCGGCAAAAGCACGCTGCTGAAAGTTCTCGACGGTTCGATTGTCCCGACTGGCGGCAGCCTGGCGCTGGCGAACCACTGTCATCTTGCGCGTGTCGAACAGCACCTGCCCGACGAGATCCTGCCGCTGACGTTACAGGAAGCCGTTCTGGCACAACTTCCTGAACATGAACGGGCCAGCCAGCTCTGGCAGGTCGAGGCGTTACTCGCGCAAATGGGCTTCAGTGTCCAGGATCGGCAATTAACGGCACAAACCTTGAGTGGCGGTCAGCATACACGTTTACTGCTGGCCCGCGCGCTGATGCGCCAGCCTGATCTGCTGCTGCTTGACGAACCGGGAAACCACCTGGATTTACCGACGTTACTGTGGCTGGAGCAGTTTCTACAGAACTGGTCCGGCAGTTTTGTGGTCGTGTCTCACGATCCGCAACTGCTCGACGCGATCACAAACGGCACGTGGATCTTGCGCGATCGTACCCTACACGCCTTTGCATTGCCCTGTAGCGCGGCACGCCAGGCACTGCTTGAACGCGACGCCAGCGACGTGTTGCGCCATAAGGCGGAACAAAAAGAGATCGATCGCATCACCGCCAGTGCGAAACGACTGGCCACCTGGGGCCGGGTGTATGATAACGAAGATCTGTCGCGCAAAGCGAAGCAAATGGAAAAGCAGGTATTACGTCTGAAGGAGGTGCAAACGGATCTGACGGCAGGAAGTCAGTGGTCACTAACATTGCGCGGAGACGCGCTGCGGGCAGACCGTCTGCTGGAACTGTCTCAGTTGTCGGTCACGCCTGCCCCGGAGGCGCCGACGCTGTTTACCATTGCGGGCATCCGTTTGAAGAGCGGCGATCGGGTGGCGATTGTCGGGCGCAACGGTTGCGGTAAATCGTCGCTGTTAAAACTGATCTGGCAACATTATCAGACCGAACAGGAATCAGATTCGCTGCGCCTCCACCCTCGCGTGGCGCTGGGCTACTACGATCAAACGCTGCATCAATTACCGGATGACGCGTCGCTGTTTGACGCCCTGGAACCGTTCGCCCCGCAGCCGGATATCCGTAAAATGGCGCTAATTAGCGCGGGATTCCCGTGGATACGCCACGCGCAATCGGTCAGTACGTTAAGCGGTGGCGAGCGCTCTCGTCTGCTGTTTGTCGGTCTGTCGCTGGCGCGCTATAGCCTGCTGATGCTGGATGAACCGACCAACCATCTGGATATGGAAGGTAAAGAGGCGCTGGCGCAGACGCTGCAAAGCTTTGAAGGCGGCGTGCTGCTGGTCAGTCACGATCGGCAACTCATCAGCCAGAGCTGTAATCGGTTTTGGTTTGTTGACGACGGCGAGCTCAGCGAATGGCACGATGTCGACGCCATCAATGCCCGTATCCGACAGTCCGCAACAGAACACTTACCAGCGGTGTTGGAGGATAATGCTTCACTGGTCGCGGAGCTGGTTGATGAGGAGCAACTGCTGGAAAAACTGCTCGTACTCGAACAGCGTCTGGCTGAGGATCTGGCGCGAAAACCGAGACACCAGAAACCGCAGTTGCAGGCTCAGTGGCGTAAAGAGATAGACGACATCACCGCGCGTCTTTAACCCTCAATGCCCGTCTCGGTGGTGATCGGCAGCTCCCCGGAAATGTGGCTAAATCTGCAAAATACCTGGAGTCTGGCACAAGCGCAAAAAAGCGTGGACGTGTCCCGCCTGCGCCGTCTGGCGGTGCAGTAATCGCGTTGACAGCCGGACGGGTAAACCCCGTCCGGCAAAATCGCTTATTGCTGTGGTTTTTTCGCTTTCCAGGCGTCCCATGCCTGTTTGATTTCCTGCTTTGCGGTCGCCGCGTCGTTAAAGCCGTTCAGCTCCACTTTCTTGCGTCCTTCCGGTAATTCTTTGTAGACGCGGAAGAACGATTCCAGGCGCTGAACTTCGATTTTCGGCAGGTCGGCCAGTTCCTTGATATTGTCATACGTAGGATCAATTTTGCTGGCGGGAACCGCCACAATTTTGTCATCCTTCTCGCCGCCATCAATCATTTTCAGTACGCCAATCGCACGCAGTTTGATCAGCGTACCCGGAGCCATCGGCGCGCGGGTATAGAAAATCACATCCAGTGGATCGCCATCACCTGCCAGCGACTGGGTCAGCGAACCGTAGTTTGCCGGATAGGCCACCGGCATCGACTGAAAGCGGTCTGCAACGATAAAGCCGGTATTGGCGTCGGTTTCATATTTAATGATCCCGCCTGCCGGGATTTCCGTCACGGCGTAAAATTCTTCCGGATTGTTCTCCGGCTGTGGGAATTCGAGGATGTTCTGCGCCTGAACTGACGCGGAAAGAAGTACGCTCACAGCGAGCAATTTTTTGACCAGATGCATTGTTGGTTAACTCTTCGGTTATTAGTGAAGACAACACGTTACGTTTAGCTAATGACAGGATCATGACGTTTTTATGGCAAAAAAAAGGCGCTACCTGCGTAGCGCCTTCATCTGCTGAAAAAGGAATTAGTTTAGCCCTTCTTCACTCTCTTTTTTCGCTTCTGCTTTCTCGATATCACGGTACCAGCGCGGGTGGTGCTTCTTCGCCCAGCGGCGACTCACCTTCCCTTCAACCATCCCTTTAATCGATCCTTTCACCCAGAATGCCATGTACATATGAATGAGGATGGCGTGGATCAAAATGATCCCTGCCGCTGCGTGGATCAGCAGGCTGTAACGCACCACCTGCATCGGGAAATACTGCGCGAAATACGGACGCCAGATAATCACGCCGGTCACCAGCAGCACAAAAATCATGCTCATGATCGACCAGAACATCATCTTCTGCCCGGCATTATATTTGCCGACATCCGCCACTTTGTGTTCGTTGCCTTTCAGCACTTCGACAATGTTTTTCAGCCACGGTATGTCTTTCTTGTCCGGGATGTTGTGGTGAACGAAGCGGACAAACATGAACATCAGCGCGATAAAGATCGCCACGCCAAAGAACGGGTGCAAAATGCGTCCCATCTGCGGCGTACCGAAGGTTTGCGTCAGCCATTGCAGCGTCGGGAAGAAAAATGAAATCCCCGACAGCGCGACCAGGAAGAAGCAAATCACCACCGTCCAGTGACAGGCGCGATCGATGAACTTCGTGCGCACAATCATTTTCGATTTACTCATGATGGTCCTCCTCGTCATCGTCCACTTCTTTGTTCGGACCTATACCGATGTAGTGATAGATCAGCCCGGCAAAGGTGGCGATAAATCCGGCGGCCGCCAGTGGCTTCAGCGCCCCTTTCCACAGATTGATAGAGGTGTCGACTTTCGGCTCGTTCGGTAAACCGTGGTAGAGCTCCGGCTGATCCGCGTGATGCAGGACATACATCACATGCGTACCGCCAACGCCCTGAGGGTTATAGACACCAGCATGTTCGTAGCCGCGCGCTTTTAGCTTCGCGACGCGCTGCTCGCCCATTTCCAGCATCTCTTGTTTGGTGCCGAAATGAATCGCCCCGGTCGGACAGGTTTTGACACAGGCCGGTTCCTGACCCACGCTGACGCGATCGACGCAGAGTGTACATTTATAGACGCGGTTGTCCTCTTTATTAAGGCGCGGAATATTAAACGGACACCCGGCGATGCAGTAGCCACAGCCAATGCAGTGCTCGGACTGAAAATCGACAATCCCGTTGGCATACTGGATGATTGCACCTGCAGACGGGCAGGCCTTCAGGCAGCCCGGATCTTCACAGTGCATGCAGCCGTCTTTACGAATCAGCCATTCCAGTTTGCCGTTCTGTTCGGTTTCGCTAAAACGCATCACCGTCCAGGACTTGGCGCTGAGATCGGCGGGGTTGTCGTACACCCCGACACAATGTCCTACCTCGTCACGGATATCGTTCCACTCAGAGCAAGCCACCTGGCAGGCTTTGCAGCCCACACAGGAGGAGACGTCAATGAGCTTGGCGACCTCGGCTTTGTAATCACGCGCCTGCGGTGGCGGCGTAATCGTGTTTGTTGCGGACCGTTTGATGATGTCCTGCGTTTCCAAAGACATATGCTCGCCCCCCTTACGCCTTCTCGATGTTAACTAAAAACGCTTTGTACTCCGGCGTTTGCGAGTTTGAGTCACCGACGTTTGGCGTCAGGGTGTTGGCGATATAGCCTTTACGCGCCACCCCTTCAAAGCCCCAGTGCAGCGGGATCCCGACGGTTTCAACCTCCTGACCGTTGACGTGCAGCGTACGCAGACGACGTGTCACCACCGCAACCGCACGAATGAATCCGCGCTTGCTGCTTACCTTCACGTAGTCACCGTTGCCAATGCCTTTGGCGGCGGCCAGCGTTTCGCTGATCTCCACAAACTGTTCCGGCTGCGCGATAGCGTTCAACAGCGCGTGCTTGGTCCAGGTGTGGAAGTGTTCGGTCAGACGATAGGTCGTTCCGACATACGGGAACGCGTCCTTCTTCCCTAAGCGCAAGACGTCATCTTCATAGATGCGCACGACCGGGCTGGACACCACGTTCGGATGCAGCGGGTTAGTACCCAGCGGCGTTTCCATTGGTTCGTAGTGTTCAGGGAACGGGCCTTCCGCCAGTTTATCAAGGGCAAACAAGCGCCCCAATCCTTCGGGCTGCATGATAAACGGGCCGGTTGCGCTGCCCGGAGGCGCGGTGTTGAAGTCCGGGATATCGTTACCCGTCCATTTCGCCCCGTCCCACTGGATCAGCATGCGTTTCGCATCCCACGGCTTACCGTTGATATCCGCTGAGGCACGGTTATAGAGCACGCGACGGTTCAGCGGCCATGCCCATGCCCAACCCAACGTGTTGCCCAGCCCTGATGGGTCGGCATTATCGCGGTTGGCCATCTGGTTGCCCTTCTCCGTCCAGCTACCGGTGTAGATCCAGCAGGAAGACGAGGTCGTACCATCATCACGCAGTTGCGCGAAGCTGGTGAGCAGTTGCCCTTTCTTCGCAATCAGCACGCCGTTGGCGTCATAGAGATCGGCTAACGCGTAGCCGTTGTTCTCTTTCGCCACTTCTTCTGACTCTGGGTGATCCGGCTGTTTGTAGTCCCAGCGCATTTTCAGCAGCGGTTCCACACCTTTACCGCCTTCTGTGCGATACATTTCGCGCAGACGATGGAAAAGCCCGGCCAGAATTTCACCGTCGTTACGCGCTTCACCCGGTGCATCCTGACCTTTCCAGTGCCACTGTAGCCAACGCCCGGAGTTGGCAATGGAGCCATCTTCTTCAGCAAAACAGGTGGATGGCAGGCGGAACACTTCCGTCTGAATGGACGCCGGATCGACATCGTTCGACTCGCCGTGGTTCTGCCAGAAGGTTGAGGTTTCAGTCACCAGCGGATCGATCACCACCATGTACTTCAGCTTGCTCAGGCTGCGAACCACTTTGTTTTTGTCCGGGAAGGACGCAACCGGGTTGAAGCCCTGACAGATGTAGCCGGTGACTTTCCCGCTATCCATCATGTTGAAGTATTTAATGACGTCGTAGGCCTGATCCCATTTCGGCAACCAGTCAAAGCCCCAGTCATTCTCTTTCTGCGCATCATCGCCGTAGAACGCTTTCATCAGGCTGACGGCAAACTTCGGATAGTTGCTCCAGTAGTTCACCTGATCCGCCAGCGTGGCTTTCGGCGTGTTGGCGTTCAGCCAGGTCTGCCAGTCGCTCTGCTTTTCCGACGGCAGCGTCAGATAGCCAGGCAAACTGGTGGAAAGCAGTCCGAGGTCAGTCAGCCCCTGAATATTGGAGTGACCACGCAGGGCGTTCACGCCGCCGCCGGCCATCCCCATGTTGCCGAGCAACAGTTGGATCATCGCCATCGTGCGGATGTTCTGCGCCCCGACCGTATGTTGGGTCCAGCCCAGCGCATACAGGAACGTGGTTGTACGATCCGCCGCACTGGTGGAGGCCAGCACGTCACACACTTTCAGGAAGTCAGCCTTCGGCGTCCCGCAGATGTTCTCGACGACGTCCGGCGTATAGCGGGAAACGTGCTGTTTCAGCAAATTCCATACACAGCGCGGATGCGACAGAGTGTCATCGCGTTTGGCATAGCCGTTTTCATCGAACTGGTAGTTCCAGGACGACTTATCGTACTGCCGCTTTTTCGCGTCATAACCGCTGAATAAACCGTCATCAAAGGTAAAATCATCCCGCACCAGCAGGCTGGCGTTGGTGTAATGCCTGACATATTCGGCGTTAATTTTGTTATTTTCAATCAGATACCGCAGCACACCGGACAGGAACGTAATGTCCGTGCCGGAGCGAATCGGCGCATAAATATCCGCAACCGAGGCGGTACGGGTAAAACGGGGATCGACAACAATCAGCGTGGCGTCATTGTTGTTCTTCGCTTCCATCGCCCAGCGGAAACCCACTGGATGGGCTTCAGCGGCGTTACCGCCCATCACCATCACGACGTTGGCGTTTTTGATATCAACCCAGTGGTTGGTCATCGCACCGCGACCAAATGTTGGAGCAAGACTTGCTACCGTTGGTCCGTGTCAGACGCGCGCCTGGTTGTCTACTGCCAGCATGCCGAGTGAGCGCACAAATTTTTGCGTCAGCATGCCGGTTTCATTACTGGCGGCGGAGGCGCAGAGCATCCCCGTGGAAAGCCAGCGGTTTACCGTTACGCCCTGTTCATTTTTCTCGATAAAGTTGGCGTCGCGGTCGGTTTTCATCAGTTTTGCAATGCGGGTCAGTGCTTCATCCCAGCTAATGCGTTGCCATTTGTCGGAGCCGGGTGCACGGTATTCCGGGTAGCGCAGACGGTTTTCGCTATGAATGTAATCCAGCAGACCGGCGCCCTTCGGACACAATGCGCCACGGCTGACCGGATGATCCGGATCCCCTTCGATATGATAAAGCGCTTCTTTGGCGTTTTTTGCTCCATCTCCCAGGCTATACATTAATAGCCCGCAACCTACGGAACAGTATGTGCAGGTGTTTCGGATCTCTTTCGCGCGCAACAGTTTATAATTTCGCGATTGAGCCAGTGCCATTTTGGGCGTAAATCCCAGCGCAGCAACCGTTGTTCCAGCCATACCGCCCGCGCAGATTTTAAAAAACTTTCTGCGGCTGACGTTCATTGCTTTCCCTCTTTTTCCAGAGTTGTCATGTCGCCGAGGAAACTAACAGCAATACCCATATTTTTTTTGAGTCAAATCAATAACGAAACGGTTCCGCTACTAAATAGTCCCAATTGTCGGTTTTATATACCACTAAGGTGGTAACCCCTCTTTGGATTCACCTGGATAATTTCGCTAAAAAAGTGCTATATATTTCGACTTCTTTTTAGATAAGGCATGGGAAACGGCAAACGGAATGACGAAACAAAAAGCAACGCTGATTGGACTTATAGCCATTGTGCTGTGGAGCACCATGGTAGGTCTGATTCGCGGCGTCAGTGAAGGACTTGGGCCAGTCGGCGGTGCGGCGGCAATTTATTCATTAAGTGGACTGTTACTGATATTTACCGTGGGATTTCCCACTATCCGTCGTTTTCCTGTTGGTTATTTAATCGCCGGTAGTGTGCTGTTTGTCAGTTATGAAATATGTCTGGCGTTATCGTTGGGCTATGCCGCCACACGTCATCAGGCGATTGAGGTCGGTATGGTTAATTATTTATGGCCAAGTCTGACTATTTTATTCGCGATTCTGTTTAATGGTCAAAAAACCAGCTGGATAATCGTTCCTGGATTACTGCTCGCGATAACCGGTATTTGTTGGGTGCTGGGGGGCGAAAATGGTCTGAATCCAGGGGAAATTATCAGCAATATCACCAGCAGTCCATTGAGCTATTTTCTCGCCTTTCTTGGGGCATTTATCTGGGCGACCTACTGTACCGTAACCAATAAATATGCGCGTGGATTTAATGGCATCACGGTTTTTGTTTTACTGACCGCACTCAGTTTGTGGGTCCACTATTTTCTGACGCCGCAACCTGAAATGGTGTTCAGTACACCGGTGGTGATAAAACTGGTCTCTGCCGCCCTGACATTGGGCTTTGCCTATGCGGCCTGGAACGTGGGAATTTTGCACGGGAATGTCACCATCATGGCGGTTGGTTCGTATTTCACTCCGGTGCTGTCATCTGCGCTGGCAGCCGTGCTGCTGAGTGCCCCGCTATCGTTCTCTTTCTGGCAGGGAGCCATTATGGTCTGCATCGGTTCTCTGCTCTGCTGGTGGGCCACACGCCGCGCATAACACTCTACCGGGTTGGTACGCTTTCTGGCCCGGACTTCACCTTCGCGCGACAAATCGTCACTCGTTTATTTTTAGGATATTCATTTTTTGTTAGAAAATTCTTATTTTATTTTTCTACCCACTCAACCATAACTGTATTAATCAATGGAATCGGATTTATTTATTTCATCTTTGGTAAGAGCGTTAACTCTTTAACTTTATGTTAAATTTATGCTAACAAGACGCTAATAAGACAGTGAGTTACATTGTGTGACAATTATTAATCCGTATATAGTACACATTGTTAACTACCTCAATTAATAACCAATTACGCGTATATAGTCCCCTGTGAAAATATTGCATGAAAGGTAATTTCTAAGAATATCTGCGACTCAGATTTGACTTAAGGCGATCTGGATCACACAAATAGAAATAATCTGCAATTACATGAAACTTATTATTGAATTGATACTGCTGCGTAATTTAAAAATAGCTTGCCATTGATTAAATGATTCGATCGACAATGGTTCAGGAATCACACCAAGAAAATTATAAGGATTGTTAACAATGAAACTTAAATTAGTTGCAGTGGCAGTGACTAGCCTGTTGGCAGCAGGCGTCGTGAATGCGGCAGAAGTGTATAACAAAGACGGCAACAAACTGGATCTGTACGGTAAAGTTACCGCTCTGCACTACTTCTCCGACAATGACGGCGATGATGGCGACAAAACTTATGCACGTCTGGGTTTCAAAGGTGAAACGCAGATTAACGATCAGCTGACCGGTTTCGGCCAGTGGGAATATGAATTCAAAGGCAACAACGACGAAGCGAATGGCAACAAAGGCAACAAAACTCGTCTGGCGTTTGCTGGTCTGAAATTTGCTGAGTTCGGTTCTTTCGATTACGGCCGTAACTATGGCGTTGCTTACGACGTTGGCGCATGGACCGACGTTCTGCCTGAGTTCGGTGGTGACACCTGGACCCAGACTGACAACTTCATGACTGCCCGTACCACTGGCGTTGCAACCTACCGTAACACCGACTTCTTCGGTCTGGTTGAAGGCTGGAACTTTGCCCTGCAGTATCAGGGTAAAAACGATCGTGGCGACGAAGTTAAAGCGAACGGTGACGGCTTCGGTCTGTCCACCAGCTATGAGTACGAAGGTTTTGCAGCAAGCGCCGCTTATGCGAAATCTGACCGTACTGATGACCAGGTTGCTTACGGTAACAACAGCCTGAATGCTTCCGGCGACAACGCTGAAGTGTGGGCTGCTGGCCTGAAATATGATGCAAACAACATCTACCTGGCAACTACCTACTCTGAAACTCGTAACATGACGCCGTTCGGTGATGATCACATCGCGAACAAAACTCAGAACTTTGAAGTTGTTGCTCAGTATCAGTTCGACTTCGGTCTGCGTCCGTCCCTGGCTTACCTGAAATCCAAAGGTAAAGACCTGGGTGCATGGGGCGACCAGGATCTGGTTGAATACGTTGATGTTGGCGCAACCTACTACTTCAACAAAAACATGTCTACTTATGTTGATTACAAAATCAACCTGATCGACGAAAGCAACTTTACTCGTGCTGCTGGTGTAGGCACTGACGACATCGTTGCCGTTGGCCTGACCTATCAGTTCTAATTTTTTAGAATTGAGCTGTACAAAAGCCAGCCCACGATGGGCTGGTTTTTTTTCCCCCGAAATCGAATCGGTCATAAGGAGAATGCCGTGCAAACCTATACAGGACGTTGTCTCTGCGGGCAGAGCCATTTCACCGTCGACCTCGAATCCCTCGATGTCTACGCCTGTCACTGTACGATTTGCCAGAAATGGTCCGGTGGGATCGCGATGTATCTGGAAGCCTGTGGGCAGCCGATGATGGATGCCGATGCATCCGACCCGGCGCATTTTGCATCGTCGCCACGCGGGGAACGGTATTTTTGTTCCGGCTGTGGATGTCCGTTGTGGATCAAGTTGACCGACACTGAGCGCTACTTCATTCCCTGGACGTTGCTCGAATTTAACGAGGTCGATCGTCGTCGTCTGATCCTCGCCGCTGAGATTTATACCGAAACGCAACCCGCATTCTGGCGGCTTACAGGTCAGTACGCTCGTCTGAGCGGCAAGGAAGTGGAAGAACTGGACAACCGCTGCCAGTTCACCTACTGAGTTACTCGCGTGCGGCCTTCGCCAGACTGAACCACATGCCGACTGCCAGCAAAATCAGCATGCTCCCGGCGCTGCTTAATGCCACGCTATGCGACCAGGTAAAAGCCTGCTTCGCGGCCAGCAGAACAGGATCCGCCAATGCCGAGGGAAGCGACTGCGCCAGTTGTACCGCTTCACCCATTGAAGACGAGGCACGTTCCATTTCTCCGGCGTTCAGACCGTCAGGCAGCACAATCGACGCAGAGAAACTGCGGCTGAGCAACAGACCAAAGATAGCAATTCCCAGCCCCGCCCCCAGCTCATAGGCCATCGTTTCGATCGCCCCGGCCGCTGCCGCTTTCTCAGCTGGCGCCTCCGCCATGATCGCCGCCGTTGAGGCCAACAGCGCGCTGGCGGCACTGAATCCCAGTAGCGCCATTAACATCCAGGCCTGAATTTGCTGGGTACTGAAATCCGTTGCCGCCAGGCCATAGAAACTCAATGCGCTTAGCGCCATTCCGCCGGTTGCCACTTTCCGCAGCCCCAGTCGTGATACCAGCATCCCGGCAATCGGGCCGCTAAACCCACTGGCCAGCATCACTGGCAGCATAAACAATCCAGCCTGATACGGCGTTAAGCCATGAACAAACTGCAATTCCTGCGCCATTAACAGCTCAAAACCGACCAGTGTAATCATCGCTGTCATCGCCATCACCACGCCGCTTAAGATAATACGATGGGTGAACAGGCGCATATCAATCATGGGACGACTCGCCGCCAGCTGAATGCGGACAAACTGCGCCAGCAACAGTGCGCCGCTCACCAGCGCCAGCGCGATAACGCCGGTGGCTATGTGCCCTTTCAGCGCCGTTTTCGCACTGTAAACCAGCAGCAAAATCGCGACAATCAGCATAATGGCATGTCCCAGATTGAGCGACTGATCGCGACGTCCGGCCTGACGCGGAACATAGCGCGCAGTGAGCGCCACCACGACAAGTACAATCGGCACATTGATTAAGAACACTGAGCCCCAATAGAAGTGCTCAAGCAGCATGCCGCCCACCAGCGGGCCGAATGCCGCCCCGCCAGACCCCACTGCCGCCCAGACGCCAAGCGCCATGTTGCGATGGCGTGCTTGCGAGAAGGTGGCGCGGATCCCGGCCAGCGTCGCCGGTACGATCATCGCCGCGCCAATTGCCAGAATGGCCCGAGTGGCGATCAGCCAGCTGGCGGTGTGGGCAAAGGCGGCAGCCAGTGACGCGAGACCGAACAGCGTCCCGCCGAGGATCAGCAGGCGCTTAAAGCCGATGCGATCGCCGAGCGCGCCCATCGGCAGTACCATCCCTGCCATCACCAGCGAGTAAATATCAATGATCCACAACAGCTCGTTGCCACTGGCAACCAGCGTCATACTCAGCGTGGGTGCGGCAACATGCAGCACCGTTGCATCAATCGCAACAGGAATGTAGACCAGCACAATAATCACTAACGTTAACCACTGACGAAACATAAAGCTCCCTGTAAATACAAACTGGACACATGTCCAGCTTCCACGATCCTACGGAAAATTGAACGTATGTCCAACTTTTTGTTCAGCTACGTGATTATCGAAGATGAGGGTTATTGAATCTGTGAATGATTTTGACGTCGGTGAATGATGGCAATCCAGCGGAATAAAACAGCAAGCCGACCTCCCGTGTCGGCTTACGGGCAGAACAACATCAGCCGAGATCGCCTCCGGCGACCGGTAAGATGACGCCGGTAATATAGCTGGCGTCATCGCTGGCGAGGAACAGGATCGCATTCGCCTGCTCCGCCAGCGTTCCATAGCGGTGCATCAGACTGCTGTCGATGGTCTGATCAATCACCTGCTGATACCACGCCTGCTCCTGGGCGGACGGCGTTTCGTCATTACGCGGAACGAGACGCGCCGGGGCGTCGGTCCCTCCGGGTGCCACCGCATTGATGCGAATACCGCAGCCGCTGTATTCCATTGCAATCGATCGTGTTAGCGCGTTGACGCCGCCCTTCGCGGCTGAATATGGCACGCGGTTTACCCCGCCTGTGGCAACAGAAGAGATATTAACAATACTGCCGCGCCCCTGTTTCAGCATCCACGGGAGCGCTGCGCGGCAGCCCCACAGTGTCGGAAACAGCGAACGACGGATCTCTTTCTCAATCTGATCCGGCTGGTATTCGGCAAACGGTCGGGCCCAGATAGTCCCGCCGACGTTATTGACCAGCACGTCCAGTTGTCCAAAATGCGCGACGCCTGCGGCAAAAACCTGTTCGGTGCTTTCCCATTGTTCCAGGTCCGCTTCCAGCGCCAGCACCTGACACCCACCCGACGCCAGCGTTGCCGCCAGTTCATGGACGTGGCGGGAACGATCGATAAGCAACAGCCGCGCCCCTTCTTGCGCGGCCTGAATAGCGGTCTGGCGACCAATTCCCTGCGCCGCGCCGGTAATGGCCACAACTTTATCGTTAAATCGCATAGAGGCTCCTTACGCCGCCGCACTCTGGCTGGCGATAAATTTTTCGTACCAGAATCCGGCTGGCGTAATGCCCCGCTCGCGTAACGCCGTGGTGATGGCATTGACCATCGGCGGCGGACCACAAAGATAAATATCCACATCGCCCTGATTGAGCATCGCCTCGCTAAGATGATCGGTGACAAACCCGCGCTGTGGACAACCACTTTGCGCGTCGGCGACAACCGGTAACCAGCGGAAGTCAGCCAGTTTCTGCTGAAAGGCGTCCAGCGCGTCGGTTTTGACCAGGTCGACATCATAGGTCACGCCATACAGTAACGAGATCTGACGCTGGCTCCCCTGCGCAGCGAGCGTTTCCAGCATGGACAGCATCGGGGCCAGTCCGGTACCGCCAGCCAGCATCAGCACCGGGCGTTCGCCGTGGCGCAGATAAAAATTGCCCATCGGACCGCTAAGCGTAACGGTATCACCGGGTTGTCCGCGCTGGGTCAGCCACTGACTCATCAACCCACCGGGCACATTACGGATCAGAAAGCGTCCTTCGTTACTGCCCGGCAGCGAACTGAATGAGTAGGCACGCTGCTGCGTCGTCCCCGGAACCTGAATGTTGATGTACTGCCCGGAGAGAAAATGGAGCGCGGTATCCGGGCGTACGATCAGTTCAATCGCGGTGTCAGAGAGCGCATTGATCGCCAGCACATCTGCATGCGTCGTCGTGATGCTGGTTTTACACTGTGCCGCAGCGACCGGCACGTCAATGACACAGTCGCTGGCGGGGATCATCTGGCAGATCAGCACCTGTCGTGCAGTGGCTTCATCCTCGCTCAGCGCCTCTTCCAGAAAGTCCTCTCCCAGCGCGTAATCGCCGCTGGCGCAGTGGCATTTACAGGTGCCGCAAACGCCGTCGGAGCAATCCATCGGCAGGTTCACCTTCTGCCGGTAAGCGGCATCCAGCACCTTTTCACCGGCGTTGCATTGAATAAAACGGGTGATGCCGTCCTCAAAATTGAGGGCAATTGTAAAACTCATAAGCACCTCTTAAATATGGTAAACGTCAATCACCTGACGGATATAGTCGTTATTGAGTCGCACAGTTTTCCGCGTGATTTGCGGCTGGCCGTCCTGTTCAACCAGCGTGCAGTGTGTGGTGCCGAAGTAGGCATCGGTATGCTGATAACGGTGGCTGTAAGTGACCCAGTTGTAGCGCACCTCGATGCCGCCTTCTTTCTCGCCCAGCAGTTCGATGTTGCTGATCATATGCGTGGTACGCGGCTCCGGGGTGCTGGCGCCGGAACGTTCGGTTTTGATGCGGTACACCCGATCTTCCAGTCCGTCCCGGTTGGGATAATAGATAAGCGAAATCTCCCGCTGTGGGTCGCGGGTGGTTTTATCATCATCGCCCCAGGCGGGCATCCAGAAGACTACCTTCGGGCTATAGCAGTTGAGCCACGCGTCCCACTGGCGATCGTCCAGCAACCGCGCTTCGTAGTAGAGAAACTGGCGAACCTGTTCAAGCGTTAACATCCGCCCACCTCCACGCGTTGCGTAATCGACTGTTCATATTGCTGCTGTTCTTTTTCCACCGCTGCGAGCATCAGGTTTTGCCAGTGATGATGATGAGCGATGTAGAGCGCCTCATCTTCGGACTTCACACCACTCAACAGCGGTCTGAATCCTGCCTGTTGCGCATGTTCATCCGGACCATCTACCCAGTGCAGCGCGCCGCGACTGAGATCGCTCCACGCCAGATTTTCTCCCAGATAGCCGCGCTGGCAGGCGCTGAACTCTTCCAGATCGTCGGGGGTTCCCATCCCGCTGACGTTAAAGAAATCCTCATACTGGCGAATGCGTAGCGCGCGAGCCTGGTCAGATTCGCCTTTAGGCGCAAAGCACCAGATCGTCACTTCGGTTTTATCGACCGCGATGGGGCGAATCACGCGGATCTGCGTGGAAAACTGATCCATCAGGTACACGTTGGGATAGAGACACAAATTCCGTGTCTCATTGACCATCTGGTCGGCACGATTTTCACCAAATTCCGCCTTTAACCGCTCACGATGATCGTAAACCGGGCGGACTTCAGGGTTCATCGCCCGCGTCCACAGCAGCATATGACCGTGTTCAAACCCGTAACCACCGCCGAGACTCTTAGACCAGCCGTTGGCATCCACCGTCCGCGTGCCTTCCGCTTCGTAATTACGGCGCGACATGGTTGAGGCATAATTCCAGTGCACCACGCTGACGTGATAGCCGTCGGCCCCGTTTTCCGCCCCCAGTTTCCAGTTGCCTTCATAGACATAGCTGGACGAACCTTTCAGGACTTCCAGCCCCTCGGGAGCCTGATCGACCATCAGATCGATAATTTTGCTGGTCTCGCCGAGGTAGGTTTCCAGCGGCAGCACATCTTCACTCAGACTACCGAACAGAAATCCGCGATACGAGGCAAAGCGCGGAAGCGATTTCAGATCGTGCGACCCGTCATGCCTGAATGTCTCCGGATAACCACCGGTACTTTCATCTTTCGCCTTCAACAGTTTGCCGTTATTACTGAAGGTCCAGCCGTGAAACGGACAGGTAAAGGAGTTTTTATTTCCCGTCTTTCGTCGACATAACATCGCGCCACGATGCGCACAGCTATTAATAAGCGCATGCAGTTCGTTCTTTTTATCGCGGGTAATTATGACCGGTTGACGTCCCAGGGTCAGCGTAAAATAATCACCGGGTTCCGGGATCTGACTTTCATGCGCCAGAAATACCCAGTTCCCTTCGAAGATATGTTTGAGTTCCAGATTAAATAACTGCTCATCGGTAAATATAGAACGATGGCAACGATAAATATGATTATCACGATCCACAATCAGAGCCTGCGTGATTTTATCTTTTAATGCCGAGAGCGTTTTTTGCATGAGTGTATCCCTCCTGCATAATTCAGGATGTATATACCCGTCATACTTCAAGTGGCAGTTGTGTTGGCTGCGCTCAAATTATGTAGGGTATAAAACGATATGGGTCAGACAGGCGTCGCGTATTATTCCTGAGCGCGCAGTCGGGTAATTCGTTGTTCTTCTTCAGCACGTTGCGCCGCGCACAGCGTAAAGTCGAAACAGACTTCTGTATGTTCACCGGCAAGGTCGCGTTGCTGAATCAACGCCGGATCGCTGATTTTCACCGGGTCGGCAATCAGACCATCACGGGTAGCGAAGGCGAAATCATCCCACAGATACTGGTCACCGTTCAGGTTGATCTGACTGGTCAGGTGCTTAAAGCCCGGCGCAGAGACAAAGAAGTGGATGTGCGCCGGGCGGTTGCCGTGGCGGCCCAGTTGATTGAGCAATTTCTGCGTCGGGCCGTCCGGCGGGCAACCGTAACCCGAAGGCAGAATACTGCGCACGCTGTAGCGCCCTTCAGCGTCGGTACGAATGCGACGGCGCAGGTTGTAGTCGCTCTGGCTCTGATCGAAGAAAGAGTAATTGCCCAGCGTGTTGGCATGCCAGATATCGACAATCGCCCCGGCCACCGGTTGTCCGTGTACGTCCTTGACCTGACCGTGCAACCACATCACTTCGCCAGCATCTTTGCCGTCATCCATCCGGGCATAGCCATCAGCCAGCGGTGCGTTAGCCACATACAATGGCCCTTCGATGGTACGCGGGGTACCGGTCTCTGATGACTGGCGGGATTCGATCGCTTCCTGGCGCAGATCGAGGAAGTGTTCCAGACCCAGACCGGCAGCAAGCAGGGCCGCTTCCTGACGTCCGCCCAGTTCATGCAGATAATTCACCGCATGCCAGAATTCTTCCTGCGTGACATTATAATCATCAATAAGGGTACAAATATCACCGAGCAGGCGGTGAATAATCGATTTAAAACGTTCATTCCCTTCCGGCCCATTTAATCCGGCACCTTCACGCAATAATTTCTGTACGTCATCTTGTTGGATAAAAGAATGGCTCATAATGCGTCTCGCTTATTATTGTCTGTAGGGTTATGCCGGATCATTTCCGGCATGCGGTACTGATATTATCGGTCGTTATTCTGAATAGACGATGGATGGCGGCACAGCGCTTCGATACGAATATCCATGAATGGATATAACGGCAGTGCCATTAATATCCGGTGTAATTCTTCGGTATCATCGACATTAAAGATACTGACATTGGCGTACTGTCCTGCAACGCGCCAGATATGTCGCCATTTACCGTCTCGTTGTAACTGTTGGGAATAGGCTTTTTCCCGTAATTTAATCTCTTCAATTTCATTCGCCGGCATTCCGTAAGGAATCTTCACGGTCATATCCACTTTAAATAACATTTGTCTCTCCTGTTATTCCCGACGCTTGCGGGCATAAAACTGCAGTTTTTCCTCATCCAGTTCGACTCCCAGTCCCGGTGCTTGCGGCAGCGTGACACAACCATCGGCGAAGGAGAGCGGAAAGCTGACGATGTCATCTTTTAACAGCAGCGGGCCAAACATCTCTGTGCCCCACTGCAACGGCAGAGTTGACCATGCATGCAGTGATGCCACCGTACCCACGGTACCTTCGAGCATCGTGCCGCCGTACAGTCCGATTCCTGCCGCCTGTGCAACGTGCGCCAGTTTCAGCACGCTGGCCGGTCCACCGGCTTTGGCAATCTTCAGCGCATAGGCGCCGCTGAACCCCTGCTGCGCCAGACGATAACCGTCGAAATGGCTGGCAACGGATTCATCCGCCAGGATCGCTGCGTCACTGCGATGACTCAGGCGAACCAGCGCATTGTTGTCTTCGGCGCTCACCGGTTGCTCAATCAGGTCAACGCCCATGGCCGCCAGTTCCCGACATCCTTTTGCCGCTGAAGTGGCATCCCACGCCTGGTTGACGTCAACACGGATGCTGGCGCGATCCCCCAGCGCTTCCACAATGGCACGGGTATGACGCAGGTCGGTTTCCAGCTCCCGGGCGCCGATCTTCAGCTTAAATGCCCGATGCCGCCCGGCATCCAGCAGCCGCTGTCCCTCGGCAATATCGTTGTCCGTGTTGCCGCTGGCGAGCGTCCATAAGACCGGCAGGACGGTATTCAGCGCGCCGCCCAGCAGTGCGGAAACCGGCAGTCCTAACGCTTTTCCCTGGGCATCCAGCAGCGCGGTTTCAATAGCCGATTTGGCAAAGGTGTTGCCTTTGATTGCACTGCGAATACGCGACGTCAGCGCATTCAGATTCCCGGCAGGCTGGCCTTTCAACAGAGGTGTGAAATAGTGCGTAATCGCGGACTGAATCGCCTCCGGACTTTCCACCCCATAGCTCAGACCACCAATAGTAGTGGCTTCGCCAATGCCGCAGATCCCGTCTGAACGTGTGATCCGGACAATCACCAGCGTCTGGCACCCCATCGTGGTCATGGAAAGTTTGTGAGGCCGAATCGTCGGGACATCAACCACCCAGCTTTCAATATGTTCAACGGTCGCAGTCATTCGTTTCTTCCTGAGCATAAATATCATTACTTTTCGTGCCACCGGTGATAACCCACGGTGACGATGCTTTTGACAATAGGTGTGTGCTATGGAGGTGGTCAACGGCGATAATCGAAATGTTGTGCGATTATCGGCGTGATTGTTACGTTGAGGTTAATAGTGTGATCCCGGTGGGAAAATGGGGATATTCCCGGGCTCGCGTTCATTCGCGCGGTATAGTTGATGCGGTTTAAGATTTGCGTTGCACAGGAGAAGGACTCAATGAGCGATAAAAATCAGATAGTTATCAATAGCCCGCCGGCTAAGTCTGACCCTAATTTTATGCTGTCCCTGGCGCGGGGTCTGGAAGTCCTGAATGCGTTTACTCCTCAACGTCAGCGCCTGACGATTTCACAACTCAGCCAGAAAACGCAGATTTCCCGTGCGGCTGTGCGTCGCTGTCTCTATACCCTGGCGGCACTGGGTATGGTGCACAGTCCCGACGGCCGCAGTTATGAACTGCTGCCACGCGTACTGGCCGTGGGTCACGCCTATCTCGCCGGTACGCCGCTGGCAAAAGTGGCGCAGGCCGCGCTGGATAATCTGGGTAAATCACTCGGCGAATCCTGTTCTGCTGCCACGCTTGATGGCGATAACGTACTGTATATCGCCCGCGCGGCGGTGAATAACCTGCTCAGCGTCGACATTGGACGCGGTAGCCGTCTGCCCGCATGGGCCACGTCGATGGGTCGCGTGCTGCTTAGCGCGCTTCCCGAAGAACAGTTAGAAGTGACATTGTCACGCGCTCAGCTCCTCCGCTATACCCCGCATACGATTTGCGACCTGACGGCGCTGCGGGAAGAGATCGCACGGGTACGTATCCAGGGCTACGCGTTGGCTGACCGACAGATCGAAGTTGGACTCTGTTCCCTGGCCGTTCCGCTGCTTTCCCGCAGTGGCAATGTGGTGGCGGCCCTCAATGTCGGGGTGCCGGCGTCATCAATGAGCGCCGCCGCGTTGAAGGAAAAAGCGCTGGCCCCCCTGCGTCGTTCCGCGATGGAACTCTCGCTTCAGTTGTAGCGTGTAACAATTGAACGGTTGTCCAGCTTGTTGATACACTGCCTCTCCGCAAAGAATGGAGGGGATATGAGCTATCTGAACAAAGATGAGCGTCGCGAAGTGATATTGCAGGCCGCCATGCGCGTGGCGCTCGAAGACGGTTTTTCGGCCATGACCGTCCGACGGATAGCCACAGAAGCAAAAGTGGCCACCGGGCAAGTCCACCACCATTTCAGCTCCGCTGGCGAACTGAAATCACAGGCTTTTGTTCGTCTGATTCGCACCTTGCTGGATGCGGAACTGGTCGCGGAAGATGCCACCTGGCGCACGCGTCTGCACGCCGCGCTGGGCAGTGATGATCGCGGATTCGAGCCCTACATTAAGCTCTGGCGCGAAGCGCAGATCCTTGCGGATAAAGACCCGGAAATCAAAAGCGCTTATCTCCTCACCATGCGCATGTGGCACGAGGAAACGGTCGCGATTATCGAAAGCGGACTCGCTGACGGAGAGTTCACCCCCGCCTCCGACCCTGCCGACATCGCCTGGCGCCTGATTGCGCTGGTCTGTGGCCTTGATGGCATGTACGTTCTCGGCATTCAGGAGATGGCCGACCCGGCGTTTGATCGCCATCTTGATCGCATGATTGAGCTGGAGCTTTTTTCCTGAACGAATGAAGGTTAATCACTTATACTTTTTATTTACATTTGGTAACACTTAAGCAACCTGTTATTCCCCCTTCGCTCCGCGTGGTTGCGCATTTTTATCTATCCTTTCATCAATATTCCTAAAAGCATTAATAAATTCTAAAAAGGGCGTATAGCGCCCTTTTACGCAGACTATTTCTTATTTTTTTATGAACGATCTGTGCATGTGAGGGGTAATATGGCACGACAAAATGAGAAAAATAATCGTTATCTTTTGAGTGACTGGAAGCCGGAAAATCCTGCATTTTGGGAGAATAAAGGAAAGCACATAGCGCGAAGAAACCTTTGTATCTCAGTTACTTGCCTTTTACTCGCCTTCTGCGTCTGGATGTTATTTAGTGCCGTTGCCGTCAATCTTAATAAAATTGGTTTTAATTTCACCACCGATCAACTCTTTTTATTGACCGCATTACCTTCTCTTTCTGGTGCAATATTACGTGTTCCCTACTCCTTTATGGTGCCTATATTTGGCGGACGCCGTTGGACGGTGTTTAGTACCGCAATCCTGATTATTCCTTGCGTCTGGCTCGGCTTTGCGGTGCAAAATACCACCACCCCTTTCGAGGTATTTATCATTATCGCGCTGCTATGCGGTTTTGCTGGCGCAAATTTTGCTTCCAGCATGGGCAACATCAGCTTCTTTTTCCCAAAATCGAAACAAGGCAGCGCGCTGGGAGTGAACGGTGGACTGGGTAATCTCGGCGTCAGCGTGATGCAACTCGTCGCGCCGCTGGTGATCTTTCTGCCGATCTTCACCTTCCTCGGCGTTCAGGGCGTCCCCCAGGCCGATGGGTCACTGTTGTCGCTGGCAAACGCGGCCTGGATCTGGGTACCGCTGCTGGCGATTGCCACGATTGCCGCCTGGGTTGGCACCAATGATATTGCCAGTTCCAAAGCCTCTATTGCGTCTCAGTTACCGGTGCTCAAGCGCTTTCACCTCTGGCTGTTGAGCCTGCTCTATCTGGCCACATTCGGATCGTTCATCGGCTTTTCCGCGGGTTTTGCCATGTTGGCGAAGACGCAGTTCCCCGACGTGAACATCCTCAATCTGGCGTTTTTTGGCCCGTTTATCGGCGCGCTGGCGCGTTCTGCAGGTGGTGTCATCTCTGATAAGTTCGGCGGCGTCCGGGTGACGCTGATTAACTTCATCTTTATGGCGCTGTTCTCGGCCCTGCTCTTCCTGACACTTCCCGGCTCCGGTTCCGGCAGCTTTATTGCCTTCTATCTGGTCTTTATGGGGCTGTTCTTAACTGCCGGTCTGGGCAGCGGCTCTACCTTCCAGATGATCGCCGTCATCTTCCGCCAGCTCACCATCTACAGGGTGAAACTGCGTGGTGGCAGTGACGAACAGGCACAGCGTGAAGCGGTGACCGACACCGCCGCCGCGCTGGGCTTTATTTCCGCTATTGGCGCCGTCGGCGGCTTCTTCATTCCTAAGGCCTTCGGCAGTTCGCTGGCGATGACCGGTTCTCCCGTCGGTGCCATGAAAATCTTTCTGGTGTTTTACATCGTCTGCGTGCTGGTGACCTGGCTGGTCTATGGCCGCCGTAAACCGAAGCAAAAATAACAACATATTCACCGATGTTTTGTAGGTCGGATAAGGCGCCTGCGCCTATCCGGCCTACAAGACCCTATGGAGCAGGAGAAATGTCATGAGTAAACTGTTGGATCGCTTCCGTTACTTTAAACAAAAGGGTGACACCTTTGCTGACGGTCACGGCCAGGTGATGCATACCAACCGGGACTGGGAAGACAGCTATCGTCAGCGCTGGCAGTTTGACAAGATTGTCCGTTCCACCCACGGGGTGAACTGTACCGGCTCCTGTAGCTGGAAGATCTACGTCAAAAATGGTCTGGTGACCTGGGAAACCCAGCAGACCGACTATCCCCGGACGCGTCCGGATCTGCCTAACCATGAACCGCGCGGATGCCCGCGTGGTGCCAGCTACTCCTGGTATCTGTACAGCGCCAACCGCCTGAAATACCCGCTGGTGCGTAAGCGTCTGATCGAACTGTGGCGTGACGCGCTGTCCACCCATGCCGATCCGGTGCTGGCGTGGGAGTCAATCATGAACGACCCGCTAAAGAGCCAGAGCTACAAGCAGGTACGCGGACGCGGTGGATTCATCCGCTCTAGCTGGAAAGAGCTTAACCAGTTGATTGCCGCCGCCAACGTCTGGACGGTGAAAACCTATGGACCGGACCGCGTCGCCGGTTTCTCGCCGATCCCGGCAATGTCGATGGTCTCCTACGCCGCCGGCACCCGTTACCTTTCCCTGCTCGGCGGTACCTGCCTGAGTTTTTACGACTGGTACTGCGACTTACCGCCCGCGTCACCGATGACCTGGGGCGAGCAGACTGACGTGCCGGAATCGGCCGACTGGTACAACTCCAGCTATATCATCGCCTGGGGCTCCAACGTACCGCAAACGCGTACTCCGGATGCACACTTCTTTACCGAAGTCCGTTACAAAGGGACGAAAACGGTCGCCATTACCCCTGACTTCTCCGAAGTCGCCAAACTCAGCGATCAGTGGCTGGCACCAAAACAAGGTACCGACAGCGCGCTGGCGATGGCAATGGGCCACGTGATCTTAAAAGAGTTCCACCTCGACAATCCCAGCGACTACTTCCTTAACTACTGCCGTCGCTATACCGATATGCCGATGCTGGTATTACTGGACGCCCGTGAAGACGGCAGCTACGTGCCAGGACGAATGATGCGCGCCTCGGATCTGGTCGACGGTCTGGGCGAAAGTAATAATCCGGAGTGGAAAACGGTCGCCTGCAACACCACCGGTGAACTGGTAGTGCCTAACGGCTCGATTGGTTTCCGCTGGGGCGAAAAAGGTAAATGGAACCTTGAGTCGCTGGCGGCGGGTACGGAAACCGAGCTGTCGCTGTCATTGCTTGGTCAGCATGATGAGGTATTGGGCGTCGCATTCCCCTATTTTGGCGGCAACGAAAACCCGCATTTTCGCAGCGTGAAGCAGGAACCGGTACTGGTGCGCCAGTTGCCAGTGAAGCAACTGACGCTTGTCGATGGCCGCCGTTGTCCGGTGGTCAGCGTTTACGATCTGGTGCTGGCCAACTACGGCCTCGATCGCGGTCTGGAAGACGCATACGCCGCGAAGGATTATGCTGAGGTGAAGGCCTATACCCCGGCGTGGGCGGAGCAGATCACCGGCGTGCCGCGTTTCAAGATTGAAACCATCGCCCGTGAGTTCGCTGATACCGCACATAAAACCCACGGTCGCTCGATGATTATCCTTGGTGCCGGTGTCAACCACTGGTATCACATGGACATGAACTACCGGGGAATGATCAACATCCTCGTGTTCTGCGGCTGTGTCGGACAGAGCGGCGGCGGCTGGGCGCACTATGTCGGCCAGGAAAAACTGCGTCCGCAAACCGGCTGGCTACCGCTGGCGTTTGCGCTGGACTGGAACCGTCCGCCGCGTCAGATGAACAGCACCTCGTTTTTCTATAATCACGCCAGTCAGTGGCGCTATGAAAAACTGACCGCCCAGGAACTGCTCTCACCGCTGGCGGATGCCTCGAAATTCACCGGTCATCTGATCGATTTCAACGTGCGTGCCGAGCGCATGGGCTGGTTGCCTTCTGCGCCGCAGCTCAACCTCAACCCGCTGACGGTGAAGGCCAGCGCCGAAAAAGCCGGCTTGTCACCCGTGGAATACACCGTTCAGGCGTTGAAATCCGGCGATATTCGTTTTGCCTGCGAACAACCCGACAGCGGCAAGAACCATCCGCGTAACCTGTTTGTCTGGCGCTCTAACCTCCTTGGTTCTTCCGGTAAAGGCCACGAGTACATGCTCAAATATTTACTGGGAACAGAGAGCGGCATTCAGGGGGAAGCGCTGGGTTCCCGCGAAGGCATTAAACCTGAAGAGGTTGAATGGGAATCCCCCGCCATTGAAGGCAAGCTCGATCTGCTGGTGACGCTCGACTTCCGCATGTCCAGCACCTGCCTGTTCTCAGATATCGTTCTGCCCACTGCCACCTGGTATGAAAAAGACGACATGAATACCTCGGACATGCATCCGTTTATTCATCCGCTGTCTGCGGCGGTGGATCCGGCGTGGGAATCAAAAAGCGACTGGGAAATCTACAAAGGCATCGCCAGCGTCTTTTCTGAGGTCTGTGTCGGCCATCTGGGACAAGAAACCGACGTGGTGTTGCAGCCGTTGCAGCACGATTCACCGGCAGAACTTTCGCAGCCGTTCGACATCCAGGACTGGCGTAAAGGGGAATGTGAGTTAATCCCCGGTAAAACCGCGCCGAACATTGCCGTGGTGGAGCGCGATTACCCCGCGACGTACGAGCGTTTCACCTCGCTCGGGCCCTTGATGGACAAGTTGGGTAACGGCGGCAAGGGCATTTCGTGGAACACCCAGACGGAGGTCGATTTCCTCGGCAAGCTCAACTACACCAAGCGTGATGGCCCGGCGAAAGGTCGTCCGCTGATTGAAACCGCGCTGGACGCGTCGGAAGTGATCCTCACTCTGGCCCCGGAAACCAACGGTCAGGTCGCCGTGAAAGCATGGGAAGCGCTCGGCGCGATGACTGGTCGCGAACATACGCATCTGGCGCTCAACAAAGAAGACGAGAAGATTCGCTTTCGTGATATTCAGGCACAGCCACGCAAAATCATCTCCAGCCCGACCTGGTCCGGACTGGAAAGCGAGCATGTCTCCTATAACGCGGGCTATACCAATGTCCATGAACTGATCCCGTGGCGTACCCTCTCCGGTCGTCAACAGCTGTATCAGGACCATCAATGGATGCGGGCATTCGGCGAAAGCCTCGTGGCTTATCGTCCGCCGATTGACACCCGCAGCGTCAGCGAAATGCGGGAGATCCCACCGAACGGCTTCCCGGAGAAAGCGCTTAACTTCCTGACACCGCATCAGAAATGGGGCATTCACTCCACCTACAGCGAAAACCTGCTAATGCTGACGCTGTCGCGCGGCGGGCCGATTGTCTGGATCAGTGAAACGGATGCGAAAGAGCTCGGCATTGAGGATAACGACTGGATCGAAGCCTTCAACGCCAACGGCGCCCTCACCGCCCGTGCGGTGGTGAGCCAGCGCGTGCCGCCCGGCATGACGATGATGTACCACGCCCAGGAACGCATCCTGAATATCCCCGGTTCGGAAGTCACCGGGATGCGCGGCGGGATCCACAACTCCGTCACCCGCGTGTGCCCGAAACCGACGCACATGATTGGCGGTTATGCGCAGCTTGCTTACGGCTTTAACTATTACGGTACCGTCGGCTCCAACCGCGACGAGTTCATCATGATTAGAAAAATGAAAAACATTGACTGGCTGGATGATGAAGGTCGGGATCAGGTACAGGAGGCGAAAAAATGAAGATACGCTCACAGGTTGGCATGGTACTGAACCTCGATAAATGCATTGGCTGCCACACCTGCTCCGTCACCTGTAAAAACGTCTGGACCGGACGTGAAGGAATGGAGTACGCGTGGTTTAACAACGTTGAGACGAAACCCGGCATCGGCTACCCGAAAAACTGGGAAGACCAGGAAGAGTGGCAAGGCGGCTGGGTTCGCGACGTGAACGGTAAAATCCGACCACGTCTGGGCGGCAAAATGGGCGTCATCACCAAAATCTTCGCCAACCCGGTCATTCCACAAATCGATGATTACTACGAGCCCTTCACCTACGACTATCAGCATTTGCACAGCGCGCCGGAAGGCAAACATCAACCTACCGCCCGTCCCCGCTCGTTGATTGACGGTAAGCGGATGGACAAAATCATCTGGGGGCCGAACTGGGAAGAGCTGCTCGGCGGCGAATTCGAAAAGCGCGCGCGAGACCGTAACTTCGACAAGATCCAAAAGGAGATGTACGGCCAGTTCGAAAACACCTTCATGATGTATCTGCCGCGTCTGTGTGAACACTGCCTGAACCCAAGCTGTGTCGCCACTTGTCCGAGCGGCGCTATCTACAAGCGTGAAGAAGACGGCATTGTGCTGATCGATCAGGATAAATGCCGCGGCTGGCGTCTGTGTATCAGCGGCTGCCCATACAAAAAAATCTACTTCAACTGGAAAAGCGGCAAATCCGAAAAATGCATTTTCTGTTATCCGCGCATTGAATCGGGCCAGCCGACGGTCTGTTCCGAAACCTGCGTCGGGCGCATCCGTTATCTTGGTGTGCTGCTCTACGATGCGGACCGCATTGAAGAAGCGGCCAGCACCGAGCATGAAACCGATCTCTATGAGCGTCAGTGCGACGTGTTTCTGAATCCGCACGACCCGGCGGTGATAGAAGAAGCGCTTAAACAGGGCATTCCACAGAACGTGATCGACGCGGCGCAGCGTTCGCCAGTTTACAAAATGGCGATGGACTGGAAGCTGGCGCTGCCGCTGCATCCGGAATACCGCACTCTGCCGATGGTCTGGTATGTGCCGCCGCTGTCGCCGATTCAGTCTTACGCCGATGCGGGTGGACTGCCGAAAAGCGACGGCGTACTACCGGCGATCGAAAGCCTGCGTATTCCGGTGCAGTACCTCGCCAATATGCTGAGCGCTGGCGACACCGGCCCGGTGCTGCGGGCGCTGAAGCGCATGATGGCGATGCGTCATTATATGCGCTCGCAGACCGTGGAAGGCGTCACCGACACCCGCGCGATTGACGAAGTCGGGTTGACCGTGGAACAGATTGAAGAGATGTATCGCTACCTGGCGATTGCCAATTACGAAGACCGTTTTGTCATCCCGACCAGCCACCGTGAAATGGCGCGTGATGCCTTCCCTGAGCGCAACGGTTGCGGCTTCTCTTTCGGTGATGGATGCCACGGCTCCGATACCAAATTTAATCTGTTCAACAGTAGCCGTATTGACGCGATCAACATCACCGAAGTACGTGACAAAGCGGAGGGGGAATGATGCAAATCCTCAAGGTGATTGGCCTGCTGATGGAGTATCCGGATGAGCAACTGTGGGAGTGTAAGGACGATGCGCTGGCGCTGGTGCGACACGATGCGCCGATGCTCACCGACTTCACCGAAACCCTGCTCAGCGCGCCGCTGCTCGATAAACAGGCCGAATGGTGCGAAGTGTTTGATCGAGGGCGCGCCACCTCGCTGCTGTTGTTCGAGCATGTGCATGCGGAATCGCGCGATCGCGGTCAGGCGATGGTCGATTTGCTGGCGCAGTACGAGAAAGTCGGGCTACAGCTTGATTGTCGCGAGCTGCCGGACCATCTGCCACTGTATCTGGAATACCTGAGCGTACTGCCGGAAGCGGAAGCGCGCGAAGGTTTGCAGAACGTCGCTCCAATTCTGGCCCTGCTGGGCGGGCGCTTAAAGCAGCGCGACACGCCGTGGTATCAACTGTTTGATGCCCTGCTTTTTCTGGCGGGCAGCCCACTATCAAGTGACAGTGTCACGAAACAGGTGAACGCCGAGGACCGTGATGATACCCGACAGGCGCTGGATGCCGTCTGGGAAGAGGAACAGGTGAAATTTATCGAAGATAACGCCACGGCCTGTGACAGTTCGCCGTTACAGCAATATCAACGACGCTTTAGCCAGGACGTGGCGCCACAGTACGTCGACGTCAGCGCGGGAGGCCCGAAATGATACAGTTCCTGAACGTCTTTTTTTACGACATCTACCCCTATCTCTGCGGGACGGTGTTTATCCTTGGCAGTTGGCTGCGCTATGACTACGGCCAGTACACCTGGCGGGCGTCTTCCAGTCAGATGCTGGACAAGCGCGGGATGGTCCTGTGGTCGAATTTGTTCCACATCGGTATTCTGGGGATCTTCTTTGGTCACCTGTTCGGCATGTTAACCCCACACTGGATGTACGCCTGGTTCCTGCCTGTTGCGGTGAAACAACAGATGGCGATGATTGCCGGCGGGATCTGCGGCGTACTGACGCTGGTAGGCGGCGCGGGCTTGCTGGTGCGTCGTCTGACCAACTCTCGCGTCCGGGCCACCTCGTCCACGGCAGATATCCTGATCCTCTGCATTCTGCTGATTCAGTGCATTCTGGGCTTAAGCACAATACCGTTCTCCGCCCAGCACCCGGACGGCAGTGAAATGCTGAAACTGGTGGAATGGGCGCAGTCGGTTGTCACCTTCCGTGGCGGGGCTTCTGCCCACCTCGACGGCGTGGCGTTTATCTTCCGCGTGCATCTGGTGCTGGGAATGACCATCTTCCTGCTCTTCCCGTTCACCCGTCTGGTTCATGTCTGGAGCGCACCGTTTGAGTACTTTACCCGACGCTACCAGATCGTTCGTTCCCGTCGTTAGGCATTTCGGTGTCGGATGGTAATGCCATCCGACACGCTGCACGTTATGACGCTTCTTCACCTCAGGGAGAATGCTGCTGGTGAAAAGACATCAGGAGCGAGTATTAGTCCGCGAGGGTATTGTCGATATTGAAGTAGTCATTCAGGGTAACCAACTGCTTAAAGTGACTATATTCGTCAATGCGGCGAACTTGTTTCACGCACAGCGGGTAATAGATTTTTAAAAATTCACGGGTAGGAAATATTCCTACCCGTGCGGTTTATTTGTCTGTCATGATACTGATGAGTTTAAATTACGCCATGAAACATCTTAATAAATCTTAAATCGGATTTAAGACATGTTATCTCTTTAAAAATCATAAAGATGACATCAATCCCTCTCTTTTATTATATGCAATACCTGTTGCGAAATTAACGTCATTTCATCTGTAATCCATTATTTCACTTCACGCTTAACTGATTTCTTTAGTTACGTAAGATCAATTCATTTGTGATCCATTCAGCAACATGAAAAATAAATCACTGTTGCACGAATGAATTACTGGAAGGAATTCGGCAGATATCGTCTGACTCAAATTGCTTTCGCTCTGTCTGGAAACCAAAACGCAGCGTTGAGAAATATAATTTATTCCGTGCTGTATTTGTCTATTAAAAAAAGCGAATAGGGATATGAAAGAATTTAAATTAACCACTATGGCGCTGTTGATCGGCAGCCTGTTAATGACAAATAACGTAAATGCAAAAATTTATGATGAAGATGATGGCATTATCACCGGCAGTGGTGCCCTGGTTGCAGGTGGCAGCTATAAAATTATCAGCGTCGCAGGGGAAGACAACACCCTCTTCGTGGAAAACAATGGCGCGATTACGGTAACGGCTCCGGCTGGAACACCGATTGTTAGCGGCATGGGCGAGTTTGAAGATGGCGATTTTTCACTTGCCTCTGGCGCTGTCTTTGTTGCCAATAGCGGCACAATCAATTTGGGGTCAGGTTCTACCATTAATCAGCTTGTCGGGGATTACATTCCGGGTACGGTTGAAGGACGCCCTGACCTGGCGCTGGACAATGATTATCACACGATGTTCGCGGTTGGCATTCTCAATGTCGGCGGATCAAGCGATGCCTATCTTGCGAAAAAAGGCGCGATTATTGCTGATGATTTAACCATAAACATCAGCCACAAACGTGATAATAAGGACATCATGGGTATTTACGCTGATAAGAATAACGGCGTGATTACCCTGACCGGTGACACCACGGTGAATGCAACCATCACCGGAGCGAAGGGACACATTTTTGGCATTTATGCGAAAGAAGGAACCCTCATCAACGCTGAAAACCTGATTGTTAATAACAAGAGTACGGAATACTCCGTGGGGATCGTTTCAGAATCGACAAATTCCACTCACCGCTCGCTTATTCGTTATCAGAATGCCACCGTGAAATCCGTTGCTGATGAGTTTGCAGACGGCATTAATGCTAACGCGGGTTATATTGAAGCCTTTGGGGATACCGCGGTCGATATCACTGCCAATCGCGTTGGGGCGGTTGCTACAGGTATCTGGCTATCTGATGGTATTGATGACATCGATTTGGATTCGTACATCACCACTCATGGAACGACGTCAGTATTGTTAAAATCAGGCGCGGATCAGACGGTTCTTGAAGGCGTCGATTCAATGGGCTCCTCGCAATATACCGGTAGTAACCTGACCATTACCCTGGATACTCAAGGGCATCAACAGACGACCGGTTCCGGTATTATGGCCAGTAAAGAAGATGCGCTCACGGCGGGTAAAATCGACATTAATGGTCGTCTGAACATTGATGTTATCGATACCACCCGCAGTGGGAGCTGGAAATACGTTCAGGCGAATAAAGGCGGCGAGATCACGCTAAACGGTGAAGTGCAACTGGGGGTTAACTACAACGACCCGGATGCCACTGCCATTCTGGCGGAAAACGCCGACTCCCGCGTGACGATTAACCCGCAGAAAATCGACGTTGTCGGGACGATTGAAGCCCTGGATTCCGCCGTGGTTGATGTGAATGCGATTAACCAGTCGCGTTTCGTCGGCGGGATGGTCACCAGCGGCAATGCAGTGAATAACCTGTCGCTGGCCGACGGCTCGGCCTGGAGCATGACCAAAAGTTCTCAGCTCACCAACCTGACGCTGAATGACTCCACGCTGACCTTTATGCCAGCCGCCACACAGCGTCGTATGCTGACGCGTGATACCGCGAGCTTCAAAACCCTGACAGTGGACGGTGATTACACAGGCACTAACGGTAATCTCGTGATGAACACCCAACTGGGCGATGACAACTCACCGACTGACCGGATGATCGTTGCGGGCAACACCTCCGGCAGCACGAACGTTAAAGTACTGAACGCCGGGGGCGCGGGCGGTCTGACGACGTCGGGCATCGAACTGATTAGCGTTGGCGGCAATTCTGACGGTGTGTTTACACAAAATGGCCGTATCGTGGCCGGTGCGTATGACTACACCCTGCATCGCGGTGAAGGCGAGAATAATAAAAACTGGTATCTGAGCAGCGCCCTGTCTCCGGTTACTCCGCTGGATCCTCTGAATCCTACCGATCCACAGCCGCCAACTCCGACGCCGCGCGAACACGCGGTGCGTCCGGAAGCCGGTCTGTACGGCATGAACCTGCAGGCGGCGAACACGCTGTTCAATACCCGTTTGCAGGATCGTCTGGGCGAAACGCATTACGTGGACGCGCTGACCGGCAAAGAAGCCGTCACCAGTATGTGGCTGCGTAACGTGGGCGGTCATACCCGTCAGAAAGACAGCAGTAGTCAACTGGATATGCAGGCCAACCGTTATGTCATGCAACTGGGCGGCGACATTGCGCAGTGGTCTTCGAACAACACTGACCGCTACCATCTGGGTCTGATGGCCGGTTATGCGAACCAGAAAGCGCGTGCCGAAAACCAGCGTAACGGTAACCGGGCCGACAGCCGCATCAGTGGTTACAGCGTTGGTTTGTACGGCACCTGGCTGCAGGACAACGCGACGCACGAAGGCGCGTATGTCGATAGCTGGGCGCAGTACAGCTGGTTTGATAACACCGTTTCTGGTCGTGACGTCGAATCTGAAGAGTATGATTCTAAGGGCTTCGCCGCCTCTGTTGAATCCGGCTACACCTGGAAACTGGCCGAACTCAGCGAGCGTAACGCGCTGTATATTCAGCCAAAAGCCCAGATCACCTGGATGGGCGTGAAGGCAGATGAGCACAAAGAAGTTAACGGTACCCGCGTTGAAGGTAACGGCGATGGCAACATCCAGACCCGCGTCGGCGTCCGTCTGTTCGGCAAGGGCCACAACACACTGGACGACGGCAAAGACCACACCTTCCAGCCGTTTGTCGAAGCCAACTGGATCCACAACAGCAAAGACTTTGGCGTCGCAATGAACGGTGAAAATGTGAATCTGAAAGGCGCCCGCAATATTGGCGAACTGAAAGCCGGTGTTGAAGGCCAGTTGACGAAGAACGTCGCCCTGTGGGGCAACGTCGCTCAGCAGGTTGGTAACAACGGCTACAGCGATACCTCTGCAATGGTGGGGATTAAAGCCTCCTTCTGATAATAAAACACCCGGCTCATGTAAATGCCTGCCGGGTTTTATTCTTTCACACGCCGGATTGACAGATGCATCGCTATCCGGCCTTTTCCACGTTATGATGCTTCCCTCACTCAGGGAGAACGCTAATGAAACCACAGGTTTACCACGTTGATGCTTTCACCAGAACCCCCTTTCGCGGCAATTCCGCAGGTGTCGTCCTGAATGCTGATGGCCTCAGCGAAACACAGATGCAACTGATTGCCCGCGAACTACGCCACTCTGAAACTGCATTCCTGCTGCGAAGCGATGACAGCGATGTCCGCATTCGCTACTTTACGCCGACCGTAGAAGTGCCGATTTGTGGGCACGCCACCGTTGCGGCGCATTATGTCCGCGCCACGGTGCTGGGACTGGGCAACACCACAGTCTGGCAAACCTCGCTGGCGGGTCGACACCGGGTGGCGATCCGTCATGATGACGGTGATTACCGTATTTCGCTGGAACAAGGCACGCCAACCTTTGAAGCGCCGATTGAAGGTGACATCCGCGCGGCTATTCTTCGTGCGCTGCACCTGAATGAAAGCGATATGCTGCCGGGCTTGCCGATTCAGGTGGCGTCGACAGGCCATTCTAAAGTGATGATTCCGCTTAAGCCTGAAGTCGATATCGATGCCCTCGCTCCCGATCTTTCTGCGCTTTGTACCATCAGTCAGCAAATTGGCTGCAATGGCTTTTTCCCATTCCAGATCCGTCCGGGCAAAAATGAGACTGACGGGCGCATGTTCTCACCGGCAATTGGTATTGTTGAAGATCCGGTGACCGGCAATGCCAATGGCCCGATGGGTGCCTGGCTGGTGCATCACGGTTTACTGGAACACGACGGGAAATCGCTGCAGGTAAAAGGACATCAGGGACGGGCATTGGGTCGCGATGGCACCGTTGAAATTAACGTGACGATTCAGAATAACCAGCCGGAAAAAGTCACCATCACGGGTAACGCGGTGATTCTGTTTCACGCTGAATGGGCGATAGATTTTTAAAATTATGCCCGGTAAGCGCCTGCGCCTACCGGGTTTTCATTATTTTCCCGCTTCGGGATGCGTATCAAACGCCGCCATCACCCTGGCAAGCTCAGTTTCCGTAAAACCATGCTTCGCGTCTGTCACTCCCAGACCAAAACGTTCCTGTAGTAGCGCGTACAATGAAGCGACATCCGGTAAATTGCGCTGTTCTGCCACTCTGTCACCTTCGTAATGCGTGAAATGGAAGTTAGTGAGGGTCAATTTTCCCCCGTCCGGCAAATGACGGCACATCAGCAGATGATGACGAAAATGTGATTGCGGCCAGTGCGCAGACCAAAAGTTGCCCATCACATAATCACTTTGCTGCTGCACCACCCGATCAAAACGGTACATCGATTGCCAGCGATCGTGATGACAAAACTGCAGGATCCAGTCGTCCCCCTCCTGCTGCAAACGGTATTCTCCATGTGGCGTCTTCTGGATAATGTCCGCTTGCAGACGAATGGGGGCAGTAAGCGTCTGACCACCAAATCCCACATCGGCGATCCACGATTCGCCATCCAGTTCAACCAGCAGCAGACGGTGAGTTCGCGGTGGCAGGCTCGGCGGATTAGCCAGCACCACGCGTCCCAGCAAACTACGCACGGTAAACCCCAGTTCGCGCAGAACGCGCTCAAATACGCCATTTTGCTCAAAGCAATAGCCGCCGCGACGTGCGGTAATCAGTTTCTCTTCCAGCGACCTGTCATCAAGGTGCATTTCTCGCGGTAACAGCACGTCGAGATTTTCAAACGGGATAGTACAGTTATGCTGCAAATGTAGCGCCCGAAGCGTCTCAATATTGACTTCGGCACGCCCTGACCAGTTCAGACGAGCAAAATAAGCATTCAGGATAGGCGTCATCAGATTTCCTGTTGTGGGCCTTAAATCGTTATCCGAGTATAAACGATGTGCCAAAGAGTGAGGCGGGTGTTATTCGGCGCTTGGCGCAACGTCAGTTTTCAATAATACTGAGAAAAACCCTTTGCGAGACAATTCTATGAGTCGATTTCGTCCTGTCGAATTACGCCACGCCAGTCGTCTGCTCAATCATGGTCCCACGGTACTGATCACCAGTCGCGATGAGGTCAGCAACCGGCGCAATATCATGGCCGCCGCATGGTCGATGCCCGTTGAGTTTGATCCGCCTCGTCTCGCCATTGTGGTCGATAAAACGGCCTGGTCGCGGGAATTAATTGAGCGCAGCGGCCTGTTCGGTATTGTCATTCCCGGTGTTGCCGCCACTAACTGGACATACGCCGTTGGCAGCGTTTCCGGGCGCGATGAAGACAAATTCAACTGTTACGGCATTCCGGTGGTCAAAGGCCCCGTACTGGGACTGCCGGTCGTCGAAGAAAAATGTCTGGCATGGATGGAATGCCGCCTCCTCCCCGCCACCGCTGCGCAGGAGAAATACGATACCTTATTCGGTGAAGTGGTTTCTGCCGCCGCCGATGAACGGGTGTTTGTCGAAGGCCGCTGGCAGTTCGATGACGACAAACTCAACACCCTGCATCATCTTGGCGCCGGTACATTTGTCACCAGCGGCAAACGCGTGACGGCGGGCTAACTACGCCCTCACCACCGTGATCCCCTTCGCGTTCATCGCGCGGATCCAGCTTTCGTCGGTATTCTCTTCCACGACGACCGTATTAATCAGCGATACGTCGCCAATGGCAAAGGGAGACGCGGTGCTGATCTTCTCCGGTGACGCCAGGACGATAGTTTCTGCGGCTCTGGCGGAAAATGCACGTTTGATGCACGCTTCTTCGTAATCTCCCGTGGTTAACCCCGCTTCCGGGTGAATCCCCGTCACGCCCATGAAAAAGAGATCGGCCTGAATGTTACGCATTCCTTCAACCGTCGCCGCGCCTACCGTGACAATGGAGTGCTTATACACGCGACCACCGATGAGGATGATCTCGATAAGCGGATGATTGACCAGCCCTAATGCGATGCCCGGACTGTGGGTCACCACGGTAATGTTTAAATCTTCCGGCAGACAGGCGATCAGTTCTGTTGTTGTCGTCCCACCATCAATGATTACCACCTGACCGGGGGAAATCAGCGTAGCCCCTTTTTGCGCCACGCGCTTTTTGGCGTCGGTTTTCAATGACTTTCGTTCAAGAAAAGGCGCCGTCGCACCAGACGATGGCAGCGCCCCGCCGTGTACACGCTGCAGAAATCCTTCCGCGGCAAGTTCACGTAAATCGCGGCGGATCGTGTCTTCGGAAACCGCGAACCGGTTACTGAGCGCCTTCGATAACACCTGACCTTCGGCGGCCAGCAGTTCAAGGATCAATTTCTTTCGCTGATCGGTAAGCATAGGGTTATTCCTGAATGTGCACGATTAACCTTGATTGTGCACGAATTTGCTGTTTATGATACGTACTCTACAAATACAACGGCCTTCAGGCAACTAAAACGTGCAGAAATGTGCATTTCTGCCTACGACAACAAAGAGTGAGGATATCATGACAGCACAACTCATTTTAATCGCCGGCCCTTATCGCAGCGGTACCGACGGAAACCAGGCACTGATCGACGCCAACCTTCATCGTCTCGAAGCCGCTGCACTGGAGGTATACCAACGCGGACACATTCCGCTGATTGGCGAATGGCTCGCGTTGCCGCTGGCAAAGGCGGCAGGTTCCATGTCGTTAGATGATGAGATCAGCGAAGCGATGCTCTACCCGGTCGCCCACCGACTCATTACCCGCTGTGACGCGATTTACCGGATTGCAGGGGCATCTAAAGGTGCCGACATGGATATCGAGGTCGCCCGCCAGCATGGACTGACAATTTATACCTCAGTCAATGACATTCCACAGAACGGATGAAAGGTAGACAACAGGTAAAAAGGAGCGAGCCGCCTGGAGAAAGGGATAAATTTGAGTTCTGGTTCAATGTCGTCACGCGATAACCCGATGCGGCCCGGTCAACCTTCTGGACTGCACCCCAAAAGTTGGACACTCAACTGAGTAAGGTGCAGTTTTTTATGGCAAAGCCAAAATATTCCCCTGAAACAAAACTGGCTGTGGTTAATCATTATTTGTCCGGAAAAGACGGAGAAGAGCGTACAGCCGACCGTTTTGGTGTTGAAAGAACTTCCGTCCGTCGCTGGGTCAGGGCGTGGCAACTCCACGGTATGGAAGGGCTGTCAGGGAAAAATAAACATCATTCAGCTGAATTTAAACTCGTCGTCGTCCGGGCGGTTATCCGTGACCACCTGACGATGCGTGAAGCAGCTGCCCGGTTTAATCTCTCTGCAGAAACGCTTGTCCGACACTGGGTCTGCGTGTACAACGATGCCGGAGCGGAAGGACTGCTAAACATTCAACGCGGGCGGCCTGGAAAAATGACAAAACAAAAAATCCCCCCATCCCCTACAGATAAAGAACTGGAAAAACTCTCCCCCGAAGAACTCCGGGCTGAACTCCGTTACCTGCGGGCAGAGAATGCCTATCTAAAAAAGTTGAAGGCCTTGGTTCAGAGCGAAAAAAACGGCAGCAAGCCCTGATAATCAGTGAACTGAGGCATAAGCACGCTCTGCGAGACCTCCTGCGCGCGGCAGGCATGTCCCGCAGTACATGGTATTACAATATGAATGCCCTGAAGCAGGTGGACAGGCATGCCGGGCTGAAAGATAAAATCCGTGAGATATACGCCTGGCACAAAGGCCGTTATGGCTACCGCAGGATCACGCTTTCGCTGAGAAAGCAGGGTCTGCTGGTGAACCATAAAACCGTGCAGCGGCTGATGACAGAGCTGTCGCTCCGGTCTCTGATAAGGGCGAAGAAATACCGCTCATGGAAGGGGGAAACAGGCAAGGCAGCCCCCAATATCCTGAGCAGGAACTTCAGTGCATCAAAAGCCAATGAAAAATGGGTTACGGATGTTACAGAGTTCTCGCTGCAGGGTAAAAAGCTGTACCTGTCGCCGGTACTCGATCTTTTTAACCGGGAAATAATCTCCTACAGCCTGTCGGAAAGGCCGGTGATGGAGATGGTTAATACCATGCTGCGGGATGCGTTCTTAAAGCTCGGACCAGACGACGCCCCCTTGCTGCACACAGATCAGGGCTGGCAATATCGGATGGCAGGCTATCAGGCAAAGTTAAAGGCGCAGGGCATGACGCAAAGTATGTCCCGAAAAGGAAACTGTCTGGATAATGCCGTGATGGAAAACTTCTTCGGGACGCTGAAATCGGAGTGTTTTTACCTGAGTCAGTTCAGCAATATCAGCGAACTGAGGAAGGCGATAGAGGATTATATCCGTTACTACAACAACGAGCGGATAAGCCTGAAACTAAAAGGCCTGAGTCCGGTAGAGCACCGGGCCCAGGCTCTGAAGGCCGCTTAATATAAACTGTCCAGATTTATGGGGTCAGTCCACCTTCGTAACCGGGCTTTTGTATTACATGCTGTAGCCTGGCTTTTTAATCAGCACGTCCATTTGCGGTCCAATCTCGCGCTCCCAGACGCCCTGCCACTCATCCTCCGAAACTTCAGTCAGCGCCACGCTCACTGAGCGCTCCTTGCTTTTCAGATGACGGATGATCACCTCAGTTATATCATCGGCCAGCGCCGCTTTTTGTTCATCATTCAGGTCGCGCGGAAAACATTTAATATCAACGTGTGGCATAGCAGGTTCCTTATTGTCAGTGTGACGTTAACGCTAGCACACTCGACAACATGCATGTGTCGGTTTATGCGGATTCACGCTCGATCAGGTGAAAACCGATATCGATAATGGCCTCTTCCACTGCCGCTTGTTCAATGCGATTCGCCAGCAGCGTGGCGGCGCGCTGACCAATGGCGCGGCGGTCGACGCTGACGGTGGTAGTCGACGGGCGATTGCTGGCGGCAAAATCGAGGTTGCCAAAACCGATGACGGCCAAATCCTGCGGAATACGTCATCCACGGCTTTCCGCTTCCATCATTGCCCCCTGCGCCAGGGTATCGGAACTGCAGACAATCACGTCAAATTCCCCTTCGCTGAAGAGTTTAGTGTGCTGTTACCCGCCACTCCCGTTGCTTTCAGAGGATCCCATTGTTTTTCAACACCTGACGTAATTCTGCCCGCTGACACACGGCGTCCGCTATTGCGCTGATATTCGGCGTATTATCCTGAAACCAGTCATGCCCCGGCCCCCAGGTGCGCATCACGCACAGATAACAGTCGAGCAGCGTTAACTGTTCGCCGAAGGCATACGGTTCCGCGCTGAGCCGATCGTTGAGCCAGAGATAGAGTGATTTACGGTATTCAATACAGTTCTTTTTCAACTCTGCGGGCGCATCAGGCGCCCAGCGTTCCGGGTAGTCGGCATACGTAAATGTCGGATAGATATTGGCCACCAGCCAGATCAACAGACGCTGAAACTGCTGACGCTCGCTGCGTCCGATGGGCGGTGCCAGATCGGGGCGACGATCGAGGACCATCAGCGCGATGGCGGCTGTTTCAGTCATTACCTCACCATTTTCAAGCGTCAGCGTCGGTACCTGACACAGCGGATTGATTTTTTGCAACAGATCTCGCTGTGGCCCTTCGCTGTCAAAGCCACTGACATCGACAAAACGATACGGAATATCCGCCAGGGTAAGCATTAATTCGCTGATCGCTGAACCCCACCCAGGCGCGCCATAAACCTTTATCATGCTGCCTCCTGCAGGTTAAAACTCTAAGTGTAGAGTAACCTGCATTTCTGGCATGGCTTTCTCACTGTTCTTCCCGTCTGCCCCCTACGAAAATTAATAGGTCTGTAAAACTTATGATGTTAACCGTAATTGCACAATCATATTGTCTTTTTGTCATTTTTTTATCGGTCAGGTTTTACTTAAGGGAGCACGCCTACCTTCACAGGTTACGCAGATGTATTTATTTTTCATTTTAATGACATCACAGTTTAATTAAAGCCTGTAAATTTCATTTTAAATACTTTCGCCATTCTTATGTTTAGTAGAGAATGCAGCATTCTAAATACATCAATCTTTATTATCCGTCAGCCCAGGCTGACGGACTTTTGTGTTTATTCCGCACAGCATCACCAGGAGTCTTTCATGAGAAGTAACATCCCTGTTACACAGAAAGAGTATTTACTTAACGAGAAAACGACGCTGTTATCGACAACGAATACGCAAAGCCATATTACCTATGCGAATTCAGCGTTTATCGACGCCAGCGGATTTGGCGAAAATCAACTGATGGGCGAGCCGCACAATATCATCCGTCACCCGGATATGCCGCCTGCTGCATTTGCCGATATGTGGTTTACCCTGCAACAGGGCGACAGCTGGACCGGCATGGTCAAGAACCGCCGTCATAACGGCGATCATTACTGGGTTCGCGCCAACGTCACCCCCGTCTGGCATAACGAACAATTAACCGGATACATCTCGGTACGTACCGTTCCCGCGCGACAGGAAATTGAGCAAAGCGAGCAGCTTTATCACAAGATAAATAATAACAATTTCAAGGGGCATCGTTTATTTAAGGGAATTATTATCCGTCGTGGTGTACTGGCTTGTTTGTCGGCATTTAAATGGTTGTCCATCCGTCAACGTGTCAATTATGCTATCGGTATCAGTCTGTTTCTCACCTTGGGTATTATTTTCTTAGCCATTAATCCGCTTATTCAGGCAGGCGCATTTACCCTCTTATTTTTGCTGCTGGCTATTTACCTTAAGTATCAAATTTGTCATCCGGTTAAACAGATCCTGGCCCAGATGCAGAAAGTGGTCGCCGGGCGAAAGCCCGACAGCATTCATTTAAATCGTGTCGATGAACTGGGGATGATGATGCGTCTGGTTAATCAGGCCGGATTAAATCTGAATTCACTGGTGGATGATGTGAGTACGCAAATTGCCGGGATTCAGGAAATCAGCAAGCGCGTCAGTCAGGAAGGCACGGCGTTGCATAAGCGTTCCGAAGAGACCTCGGCCAATCTACAACAAACCGCGGCAGCCATTGAAGAGATTGGCAGCGCAGTACAGCAAACGGCGGATACCGCCGCACAAACCATGACGATGGCGGACAGAACCAGCGCTAACGCCAGCGAAGGGGGCGATTTTATGAAGCAGACGATCGGCATGATGCAATCGATTTCCCGTGATAACGGGCAGATCGTCGACATCATTGGCGTGATCGACAGTATTGCTTTCCAGACCAATATCCTCGCGCTTAACGCAGCGGTCGAAGCCGCGCGCGCCGGTGAGTCCGGACGTGGGTTTGCGGTCGTTGCCGCCGAGGTGCGGAATCTGGCGCAACACTCCGCGTCAGCAGCCAAAGAGATTACCTCGCTGATTGAGAAGAACGTCGCCAACGTCAATGCCGGCGTGAGCATGGTTGAGCAGACGGAAACCCATCTGACCGGGATGATCGAGGACGTGTTCCAGATGTCGACCATGATCAGAGAAATTGGCCTTGCGACGCGTGAACAAACCCAGGCGCTGGAACTGATCAACGATTCGATCTCCCGCATCGGCACCATGACCGATAACAACGCCGCGATGGTGGAAAGCGTCAGGGATGCCGCCGGCAGTCTTTCCCGGCGCTCCTCACGCCTGCAACAGGCGGTGAGCGTCTTCGGCACCTCCGCCTAATCCCCCTCCCGCTCTGCCTGTTCAGAGCGGGATTCCACTTCAGTTTTGGTTGATTATTACGCAATCTGATCATTTTAAATGGACTATTTTGCACCGTTTATTATTTGCAGGTAGGATGCTCCGCCGGTGGTGTTATCCCTACCCAGAATGATGGGAAGCATCACCGGCGTCGCGCCGGGGAGTTGCGGCAAAAGGTTCGATTTATCAGACAGGTAAACAGGTAACGTAATGAATACACAAGAAACAACGGTGTCGGAGCAGCACGCGGCGAAACGACGCTGGTTGAATGCCCATGAAGAGGGGTATCACAAAGCGATGGGCAACCGTCAGGTCCAGATGATCGCCATCGGCGGCGCCATTGGGACCGGGTTATTTTTGGGCGCCGGTGCGCGCCTGCAAATGGCAGGTCCCGCGCTGGCGCTGGTCTATCTGGTCTGCGGGATCTTTTCATTCTTTATTTTGCGCGCATTGGGCGAACTGGTTTTACACCGCCCTTCCAGCGGCAGCTTCGTGTCGTACGCCCGTGAATTTCTCGGTGAGAAAGCCGCCTACGTCGCGGGATGGATGTACTTCATCAACTGGGCAATGACGGGTATCGTCGATATCACCGCCGTCGCGCTGTATATGCATTACTGGGGGGCGTTTGGTGATGTTCCGCAGTGGGTTTTCGCCCTTGGCGCGCTGGCGATCGTCGGCACCATGAACATGATTGGCGTGAAGTGGTTTGCGGAGATGGAGTTCTGGTTTGCACTGGTCAAAGTGCTGGCCATTGTGCTCTTTCTGGTGGTCGGGACGATTTTCCTCGGCTCGGGTAAACCGCTGGACGGTAACGCCACCGGTTTTCATCTGATTACCGATAACGGCGGATTCTTCCCCCACGGCCTGCTGCCGGCGCTGGTGCTGGTACAAGGGGTGGTCTTTGCCTTTGCGTCTATCGAACTGGTGGGAACCGCCGCCGGTGAATGTAAAGATCCGCAGACGATGGTGCCTAAAGCCATCAACAGCGTGATCTGGCGTATCGGCCTGTTCTACGTCGGTTCTGTGGTACTGCTGGTGCTGCTGTTGCCATGGAACGCCTATCAGGCGGGACAAAGCCCGTTTGTGACTTTCTTCTCGAAGCTCGGCGTGCCTTACATTGGCAGCATTATGAACATTGTCGTGCTGACTGCCGCCCTCTCCAGCCTGAACTCCGGCCTCTATTGCACCGGGCGCATTTTGCGTTCGATGGCGATGGGCGGATCTGCGCCAAAATTCATGAGTAAGATGAGTCGTCAGCATGTGCCCTACGCGGGAATTCTGGCGACGCTGGCGGTGTACGTTGTTGGAGTTTTTCTCAACTATCTGGTGCCATCGCAGGTCTTCGAAATCGTGCTGAACTTTGCGTCACTGGGGATCATCGCTTCATGGGGCTTTATTGTGGTCTGCCAGCTGCGTCTGCGTCAGGCAATCAAAGAAGGAAAAGCCGCCGATGTCAGCTTCAAACTGCCTGGCGCGCCGTTTACCTCGTGGTTAACGCTGCTGTTCCTGTTGAGCGTGCTGGTGCTGATGGCCTTCGATTATCCGAACGGGACATGGACCATTGCTTCCCTGCCGCTGATTGCCATCCTGCTGGTCGCCGGTTGGTACGGCGTGCGTAAGCGAGTGGCGGAAATACACCGCAGCGCGCCATAAACAACAAGGCCTGCACACGGTGCAGGCCTTTTACTTTACAGGGCGATGCGAATCACATCATCCGGTTCAGTGGCTTCTTTCTCACGCGTAGATTTCTGCTTCACGCTTACGTACAGCGTTTTGCCATCGGCGGACAGCGCCAGGCTGTTCGGGAAGGTTGGCGTATCAAACGTTTTCACCACGTTGTAACTCTTCGCGTCAATCACGCTCACTTTACCCGCCTGACGGTGCGTGACGTACACTTCGTTACGCGTTGGGTTGAACAGAATGGCCAGCGACTCCGGCGCCGCGACTTTCGCCAGCACGTTGCCGTTGCGGGTATCGACAACCACCACTTCAGCCGCTTTTGAGTCGGTCACAAATGCGCGATGACCTGCTGTATCAAGGCTCAGGTTGATGAAGAAGTGCTCTTTGCCATCCTCCAACAGTTTTTTACGGCTGAGGATCTTGTTGGTGGCAGTATCGATAGTAATGAATTCGCCATCGGCATTGGTGGTGTACAGACGTTTCGCCTGGCTGTCGATCGCCAGGCCCGCGCCCATTTTACCGGTATTCTGGATCGTCTCTTTCAGCGCAATTTTTTCGCCATCCACCACCCAAATCACGCTCTCTTTACCGAGACCACTGATATAAACCGTATTGGTCGCTTCATCGACAACCAGCTCACGCGGCTGCAGCGGACGTACCTCTTCTGAGCGCTTACGGGCGTCGAGAACCAGTCGCCCTTTCACTTCACTCGTTTTCGCATCAATGGCCGTCACCGCACTGTTGACCGTGTTGCCAAACCACAGCGTCTGGGTCGCATTATTGATGGTGGCACCAAACGGTTTGAGATCGTTGTGGATAACCTGCGTGACGTCCAGCGTCACCGGATCAAGACGATAGACGATACCGCCCTTGTCCAGTTTGCGGCTTTGCGAGGTCGCCAGCCACAGGGCGTTTTCCTGCTGGCTGAAGGCCATTTCGTAGGCGCCTTTGCCCACACCTTTACGCAGCAGGTCTTCTGCAGCCTGAGCGCTGAAGGAAGAAGCAACCAGCAGTGAACCTAACAGCAATGAACCCCGCAGACGCGGTGAGAACAGATGACGAAAATGCATGACGACTCCCTTTGATAAATAGCTATTTTGCTGCTTCACATCGCTTCAACGAGCAACATCCTGGTATTGCTCTTGTTTATAGATGGGAATGGTAATCATTATTCATGTGAATGTGGAGCATTTATTCGCATTCTGGCTACAATCTTCTTAATTTCCTCATTAATTTTTAACGCATCGTGCCGTTAAAATTTTCAAATATTTACAAATCCATTAACATAGAACTTACATACCTCTGGGTACGTTCAATTTAACTGGCCTTTTTCATGAATATTATTTCCACACGACATATCACAGTACCCGCACTTTTTCTCCCGCTTGTGTTCTCATCGTCGGTTATGGCAGATGAGGCTGGCGATGACCAGACAATGATCGTCAGCGCTTCACCCCAGGCGATATCAGAACTGGATACCCCTGCAGCCGTCAGCGTCGTTGACGGTGAAGATATGCGTCTGGCCGCGCCGCGCATCAACCTGTCGGAATCACTGACCCGCGTGCCGGGACTTCAGGTGCAAAACCGGCAAAACTATGCGCAGGATTTGCAGATCTCGATGCGTGGGTTCGGCTCCCGATCCACCTATGGGATCCGCGGCATTCGTCTGTATGTGGACGGCATTCCGGCGACGATGCCGGACGGTCAGGGGCAGACATCGAACATTGATCTCAGCAGCGTACAGAACGTTGAAGTGCTGCGCGGTCCCTTCTCTGCGCTATACGGTAATGCTTCCGGCGGCGTGATGAATGTCACGACCCAAACCGGTCAACAGCCGCCGACGATAGAAGCGAGCAGCTATTACGGTAGTTTCGGGAGCTGGCGTTATGGGCTGAAAGCCACGGGCGCGATGGGTGATGGTACTCAGGCGGGCGACGTGGATTACACGGTCTCCACTACCCGTTTCACCACCCACGGCTATCGCGATCGCAGCGGCGCGCAAAAAAATCTGGCCAACGCAAAACTGGGCGTACGTATCGATGACGCCAGCAAGCTGAGTCTGATTTTCAATAGCGTCGATATTAAAGCCGACGATCCGGGTGGTCTGACTGAAGCGGAATGGCGGGCGGACCCTCAACAATCCCCCCGCGCTGAACAATACAACACGCGCAAAACCATCAAGCAGACCCAGGCCGGATTGCGTTATGAACGCCAACTCAGCGCGCAGGATGACATGAGCATCATGATGTACGCCGGAGAGCGCGAAACCACGCAGTATCAGTCGATACCTATGGCGCCACAGCGTCGCCCATCTCATGCGGGCGGCGTGATCGCTTTGCAGCGCCATTACCAGGGTATCGACAGTCGCTGGACGCATCGCGGTGAACTGGGCGTCCCCGTAACCTTCACCACCGGTTTGAACTACGAAAACATGAGCGAAAACCGCAAAGGCTATAACAACTATCGACTGAATAATGGCGTACCGGAGTACGGTCAGAAAGGCGATCTGCGCCGCGATGAACGTAACCTGATGTGGAACGTGGATCCCTATCTGCAAACCCAGTGGCAACTGACCGACAAACTCTCGCTGGATGCTGGCGTGCGCTACAGTTCGGTGTGGTTCGATTCCAACGATCATTACGTCACGCCAGGCAATGGCGATGACAGCGGTGACGCCAGTTACCATCAGTGGTTACCTGCCGGTTCGCTGAAATACGCCTTAACCGACGCCTGGAACGTCTATCTCGCTGCGGGCCGGGGCTACGAAACGCCGACCATCAACGAGCTTTCTTACCGTGCAGACGGGCAAAGCGGGATGAATTTTGGTCTCAAACCTTCAACCAACGATACGGTAGAAATCGGCAGCAAAACCCGGATCGGCGATGGATTGCTGACGGCGGCGCTTTTCCAGACCGATACCGACGATGAACTGGTGGTTGATTCCAGTAGCGGCGGACGCACGACCTATAAGAATGCCGGGAAGACGCGCCGCCAGGGGGCGGAGCTCGCCTGGGATCAACGCTTTGCCGGAAACTGGCGGTTCAACGCTTCCTGGACCTGGCTGGATGCCACTTATCGCAGTAACGTGTGTCGTGACCAGAACTGCAATGGTAACCGAATGCCCGGCATCGCGCGGAACATGGGGTTTGCTTCGCTGGGCTACGTGCCTGATGAAGGTTGGTACGCAGGAGCCGAAGCGCGCTATATGGGCGATATCATGGCTGACGATGAGAACACCGCCAAAGCCCCGTCTTATACTGTTGTCGGCCTGAATACCGGCTATAAATTCACCGTCAGCAGCCTGACGGTGGACGTGTTCGGTCGTGTCGATAATCTGTTCGACAAAGAGTATGTCGGCTCAGTTATCGTGAATGAATCGAATGGCCGCTACTACGAACCGGCGCCAGGACGAAACTACGGTGTAGGTGTCAATCTGGCCTGGCGTTTTGAGTAAAATCGATTATTCATAACGTACTAGCGGGGATATTCCCCGCTATATTTAAGCCAGACTTAATGATGGTACTGTTGTTTAATTATCGCTACATTTTTATTGATAAGGTCAATTAAACAATGACGGCTGGCGTCTTTATTTCCCGCCGCCATCGCATTCAGTAATTCCTGATAATGCCCGACGTTGTGTTGATAAGCGTCATGCTTCGCCCTGTCATAGAGAAAATGCAGACTCGGCCCCATGCGTACCCAAAGCTGTTCGATCATTTCGACCAGGGTGGGCATATTCGCAAACTGATAGATTTTGAAGCGCAGCGCCCGGTTTGCCAGCAGGCGATCCTCGACCGTACCGCTCTCGTGGGCCAGCTGATAGTCCGCCAGAAGCGCTTGCAGAATCTCCATCCGCTCCGCCGTCACCTCGTCCGTCGCCGTCATTACCGCCATGCCTTCAAGCTCGCAGCGGATGTGTATGATTTCGCTAAAATGCGTCATCGTAATATCCGGAACCATAAAGGCTTGTGCAGGCGCGATAGCCAATGCGTTTGCGGAGACCAGGCGTAATAGCGCTTCCCGAACCGGGGTGATACTGATCCCCAGCTCCTGCGCGATATTTTTAGTGATTAGCCTGGTGCCAGGACGTAATGCGCCAATGCTTAATTTGTCTTTTAGCCCTCTTTCAACTTGCGTGGTCAAACTTATATGTTGCGTTTTTTCCATACCAGGCATTCTGTTTCTTCACCTCATAACATAGCCAATCGCAATTAAGCTAAATCGCCTAATTGATATAAATATCGCCTGGTTTAAAAAATGTGAAACGTAATGAATAGTACTTTACCCGCGTTTTATTAACAACGCCGACAGATTATTCGTCGGTTACGCGGTGATATATACCCTAAATAATTAAAGCTGGAATTTAAAAATTTGCCCATTTTTTTATGGCGGCTCTCGCCGCCAGGTATGGTTTACGCGTCGTCGGCGAGGCGTATCACCACTTTACCAAAGTTTTTACCGGTCAACAGGCCGATAAAGGTTTGCGGCGCGTTCTCCAGTCCGTCGGTAACCTGCTCACGATAATGGATTTTCCCCTCTTTCACCCAGCGTCCCATCTCCTGCTGGAATTCGTGAAGACGATGTCCGTAATCCTGACCGATGATAAAGCCCTGCATACGGATCCGTTTTTTCAGCAGGGTCGCCATCAGCAGCGGCAGTCTGTCAGGCCCAGCCGGTAAGTTTGTCGCGTTATAACCGCTGACCAGACCACAAAGAGGAATTCGCGCCGAGGTGTTCAGTAACGGCAGCACGGCATCAAACACTTTCCCGCCCACGTTTTCGTAGTAGACATCAATGCCTTGCGGGCAGGCTTTCGCCAGTTGTTCAGCAAAATCGCTGGCATGATGGTCCAGACAGAGATCGAAGCCCAGCACCTCGGTAGCATGACGGCATTTTTCCGCTCCGCCAGCCACGCCCACCACGCGACAGCCCTTCAGTTTCCCAATTTGTCCAACCGTGGCGCCGACAGGCCCCGTGGCGGCCGCTACGACCAGCGTCTCGCCCGCTTTTGGCTGGCCGATGTCCAGTAATCCCATATAGGCGGTGAATCCAGGCATCCCCAGCACGCCGAGCGCCCACGACGGATTTTCAGGATTGTCTCCAAGCTTCACCAGTCCCGTGCCGTCGGAAATATCGTAATCCTGCCAGCCGCTGTAACTCAGCACCCATTCACCCGGTTTATAGTCGGGGTGATTTGACGCCACCACACGACTGACGGTGCCGCCCACCATCACCCCGCCAATCTCCACCGGCGGCGAGTATGACGGCTCATCGCTCATGCGCCCACGCATATACGGATCGAGCGACAGATAAACAGTGCGCAGTAAAACCTGGCCTTCGCCAGGGGTGGCGACATCGTCCTCTTCCAGACGGAAATTCTCTGCCACCGGTGCGCCATGGGGTCGGGATGCTAATACCCAGCGACGGTTACGGTGTGTTTGTTGAGCCATGATGTTCTCCTCTGCTTTTAGCATGAATCCATCAATAGTAGCAGGCCGCGGCGGTCATTAACTCCCGGCCTGGTTTAAGCGCACAACGAGGTAAACACAGGGTTGCGTTGTCTCATTGATAAAACGACAGTCATTCGGCGGCCCCAGTTCCAGGCAGTCACCCGCCTTCATCTCGTGGCGCGTGTCACCTTCCATAAACACCAGTTCGCCCTGCTGCAGCCAGATCAGTTGCCGGGCCTGAACATACGATGAGGCAGGCATCGGGATATCGCTGCCCGCCGGCAATTCAATTTGCACCAGATCGATCGGCAAATCGCTGCGCGGCGACACATGGCGGCGCAGATAGTGGCTTTGCGGGTCGCGCCAGACGGGCTGATCGGCGAAACGGGACAGTTTGCCCTCCTGCATTTCAGCACGGGCAATCAGCGTGGACATACTGATGCCAAACGCCCCGGAGAGCCTGCCAAGCAGCGTCGCCGTTGGACTACTTTCACCGCGTTCAATTTTGTGGATCATCGCGCGCGACACACCCGCCCGTTCAGCCAGATCGGTTAGCGACCAGCTGCGGGATTCACGTTCAAGGCGAATTCTTGCGCTGATCCGTTGATTTATGCTGTCTTCAATAGTATTCATATCGTAATACTATAGTGTACAACCCCTGAGGTTCAACATGTCTATTCGATTCGCCAGCAAAGAGGATTGCGCCGCCATCGCAGAGATCTATAACCATGCGGTGCTGCACACGGCGGCCATCTGGAACGACCAGACGGTCGATACCGATAACCGCATCGCTTGGTATGAGGCACGACAGGCGCTGGGTTATCCGGTACTGGTGAGCGTGGAAGGTGACGTTGTCACGGGATATGCCTCCTTTGGGGACTGGCGTAACTTTGATGGCTTCCGCCATACCGTCGAACATTCGGTTTATGTCCATCCGGATCATCAGGGAAAAGGGCTGGGACGCCAGTTACTGAGCCGGTTAATCGAGGAAGCTCGCCGCTGTGGTAAGCATGTGATGGTTGCCGGTATCGAATCGCACAACCACGCCTCATTGCATTTACATGAAACGCTCGGGTTTAACACCACAGCGCAGATGCCGCAGGTAGGCACCAAATTTGGCCGCTGGCTGGATCTGACCTTTATGCAGTTGCAGCTTGACGATCGCCACGAACCGGACGCGCACGGATGAACCAGTCGCTCACCCTCACCTTTCTGATCGCCGCTGGTATCGGCCTGGTGGTGCAAAACACTCTGATGGTGCGGATTACGCAGACCTCATCGACCATCCTGATCGCCATGTTGCTGAACTCGCTGGTCGGAATTGTGCTGTTTGTCAGCATTCTGTGGTTCAAACAGGGAATGGCGGGATTTGGTGAACTGGCCGCCAGCGTGCGCTGGTGGACGCTGATTCCGGGTCTGCTGGGCTCGTTTTTCGTTTTCGCCAGCATTAGCGGCTATCAGCATGTGGGGGCTGCGACCACGATTGCGGTGCTGGTCGCCAGCCAGCTCATTGGCGGTCTCGTACTGGATATTTTGCGCAGTCACGGCGTCCCGCTAAGAGCCTTGATCGGCCCGGTCTGCGGCGCAGTGATGCTGGTGGTCGGCGCCTGGCTGGTGGCGAGACGCCAGTTTTAATGCCTGATGGCGCTACGCTTATCAGGCCTACACATATCCATCGCCATAGGCCAAGTCAGCGCAGCGTCATCCGGCACTACAGAGACTAAATCAAAGGATCGTGCCGCCTTTCGTGAGTTGTTCGCGACGCGCTTCCATATCTTCCTTATGCTGACGACCGTGATGCGCAATTGCGGTTCTTAGCCGCTGCTGCTGCGTGTAGCGATCGTCACGGCTTAACTGCGCATCATCGCTCAGGGCTATCAGCAGTTCATTCATATGGGTAATGACGCCCTCATCAATAGCGGCATCGACACGGGCGCTGACCTCATCCAGGTGCGACATAAAAACTCCTTAATTCAGTTTTGCTTTCGAAAAATCACTGCCCATCAGGCTGACGCTATAACCGGTCACGTTGCTGCGCGTGGCGTAGAACGTTTTGCCGTTTGCCAGCGCAATCCACGGCGCCTGCTGATAATAGATCTCTTGCGCCTGCTGGTAGAGTTTCACACGCTCTTCCGGCTTGCTGACCCGCTTCGCTTTCAGGACCAGTGAATCATACTCCTTATCACACCAACGTGCGGCATTCGATCCGGTTTTGATGCTGTTGCAACCCAGCAACACATCGGCAAAGTTGTCCGGGTCGCCGTTATCCGACATCCAGCCAAACAGCGCGCTGTCATGTTCGCCTTTACGCATACCGGAAAGGTATTCGCCCCACTCGTAAGAGACAATCTTCGCCTTCACGCCCACTTTTGCCCAGTCGCTTTGAATCATCTCGGCAATGCGTCGCGAGTTGGGGTTATACGGTCGCTGCACCGGCATCGACCAGAGCGTCACCTCAAACCCTTTTTCCTGCCCGGCCTGCTTCAGCAGCTCTTTCGCTTTTTCCGGATCGTATGCGTAATCCTTCAGTTCCGGGTTAAAACCCATCATATTCGGCGGGATCGGGGATTTTGCCACTTTCGCCGAATCGAGGAAAACGGCCTTCACAATCGCCTGTTTATCGGTGGCGTAGTTCAGCGCCTGACGCACCAGCACGTTATCAAACGGCTTTTTCTCGGTGTTGAAGGCCAGATAACCGACGTTGAGCGCCTCAACGGCATGCAGCGTCAGGTCTTTATTCTTTTTGATTTCGTCGAACTGTACCGGCGATGGCGCCGGGATAATCTGACATTCGTTGGTTTGCAGTTTCGCCATTCGCGTCTGCACGTTTGGCGTGATGGAGAAGATCAGATGCTTTGTCGGCACCTCTCCGTCCCAGTAATTCGGATTTGCCAGATAGCGAATTTGCGAATCCTGCTTGTACTGCTGGAGCACGTACGGCCCGGTACCAATCGGCCAGTTATCGACGTTTTCCGGTGTCCCTTTTTTCAGCATCGCGTCGGCGTATTCCGCCGAGAGGATCGAGGCAAAATCCATGCCCCAGTCGGCAAGAAACGCCGCATTTGGCTCGCTCAGCACAAACTGTACATGGTAATCATCGACCTTTTTCACCTCTTTAATCAGCTTATCGAAACCGACGTCGTTGAAATACTCATAGCTGCCCTGCGACACATTGTGGTACGGATGCGTGGCCTCTTTCTGGCGTAATACTGAGAAAATGACGTCATCGGCGTTGAAGTCGCGGGTCGGCTTGAAGAACTTGTTGCTGTTGAACTTCACGCCCTGACGCAGCGTAAAGGTGTAGGTTTTGCCATCCTCAGAAATGGTCCAGTCCGTGGCCAGCGACGGTACCGGCGTGTTTTTTACCGGGTCAAAATTGATCAGCCGGTTGTAGAGCACCTGCGAACTGGCGACAAACGACGGGCCAGAGCTGGCAATTTGCGGATTAAAGGATTCTGGCGAGGCTTCCGAGCAATAAACAATCGTGTCGTTATTTGCCGCAAACGCGGCTCCGGTCGGTAGCACTGCACTGAGCGCCAGTGCGAGCAGCGTTTTCCCTGTGGACATGATATGAACCTTCATCGTTATTATTGAGGGGGTTATAGGAGCATAGATTAAGAAAACTGAAAAATAACAAATCCGTCTCAGGTTATGCGAATCCGCACATTTTTGTTGGATCTTTCGCCACAGAATTTCCGTTAAGGCTTTTCGAAAACGTCAACGCCTCTATGCCCAGAAAATTCACCCCTTTTTGCCTCTCTTCCACCGTTTGCCTGAGCCACGAATCCGTAAAGTAGATGCGTGAAAAAGTCTTAGGGACCTTATCGTGGCAAAAACACTCTTGCGCAGCGGCAATCTGGATGATTATCAGGCCGTCGGCGGTGGCGGCCAGGCCGTCTTTGATTCAGCACTACAAATTCGTGAAACGCTCCGTCTGCGTAAACAGCAGGCGATGGTAGATTGTCTCGCCATTCCACAAGTCAACGACAGCGGCGATCGGGTTGACTGGTATTCCCCCCTTGAAGGCGTAGCCGTCGCGTGGAAAGCCGCCGATGAAGAGGCTCGCCTTCGCGCCCTGCGCTACCTTTCCGCGACGCTGGAAAGCGCTGCATCGCTGAGCCGCAAAAGCCTGCAGTCCGGGAAGACGTCACTGCAACTGTTTGGTTCGCTGCTGGAAAAGGCCGTCCAGTTTCCTGGTGAGAATCACGTTTTTCTGGTAGATGGCAAGCCGGTCATCACCTTTTGGGGATTTATCAATCTCAATGAGAACATCCGTGAGGAGGTACTGGAATGCCTGCGTATCCAGGAAGAACCCGAACCGGAAATTCACATTGAACCAGAACCTGTCGAAGAGCCCGCGCCTGAAGTGACGTTTGCCCAGGCGGATGAACCGCTGCTCTCTACGCCGATCGTACCGGTCAGCGAGCCTGACCCCGTGATTGCACCGCAGCCGGTTCCCGCGCTCGCGGAAGAAAAGGTGATGCCTGTTGCGGTTAAACCGTCACGTCGCCTGCCGCTCTGGAGTCTGCCCGTCGCCGCAGTGATCGTTGCCGCCATTGCCGCCCCGCTGCTGTGGAAAGCGCAGGCCCCCGCCATTGCAACGGAAGTGGTCAATGCGCCGCAGCCGGAAATGGCGCCTCTGCCAACGCTCACCGTCGCGCTGCCGCTGCATCAGGCAGAGGTCATTGCACCAGTGAAAAAAGAGAAACCTGCCGATGAGCCGATGGTGATTGCTGCGATCCCGAAAGACGCGCTGGTGATGGATGCGAATCAGATGAAGGCTGGTACTACGCGCTTTCTCAACGGTAACTGGCGCGTCATGGTGGACGTGAAAGATCCCGTCACCGGTAAAGCGCCGTCTCTGCGTTACCAGATCCAGAACAATAAAGGCACGGCGCGCGTGGTTCACGGCGATAACATCGTCTGCCGCGCGGAGCTCTTCTCAGGGCTGCATCAGAGCGGGGAATTAATGATTAAGAGTCGCGGCAATGCGCGCTGCACCGACGGTTCACGCTATCCAATGCCGGAAATCACCTGCAAAGCCGGGACTCATGATGTCGCCGTTTGTACCGCCCGCTTCGATGCGAAAGCCGCGATCCCGTTGACGTTCAAGAAGACAGGGGCCTGATTTTATGCTGGTGAATTTGTGTGATTACAAACAGAGCGTCACGCTCATCGCAAACAGCGGCGTGCAGTTTCTCGATTTCGGGCTGACGCCGCAGGAATCCGCGCATCATGGTCGCTTCGTGCGTAAAACGGCCAACGGTCCCCTGCTGCGTCTGGATTTCGACCTGGCGAATGGTCGCTATACCCTGCCTGCGCGACCGGGCTCGCAGCCGGAAGTGGTAAAACCGGAAAGTACGCAAACGCTGCATTATTCCCTGGAGGTTCTCGACGGCATCTGGCTGCCGCTGCCGTTCCTGCGTTTTAATCCGCCGCGCACCTTCGTTGAAGGGCCAGACAACTGGGCGCGCGTTCAGGTACGTAAGCTTGCCGAAACCGACAGCGCGGGCAACACCCATCGTGTGACGCTCGCGCTCGATAGCCAGTTGAGCGAGAATGCCCCCGCCTCGCTTGCGCCCGGCGAAAACGATCTGCTGAACGGCACCCGTTTTGCCCTCGCCTGGCGCGATGATGAGATCGCCGATTTTCTCGATCAGACCTGGATTGACGGCTGGCTACGCGAGGCGTTCCTCAACCACGTCAGCCAGCAGGAAAACCGGACTGAGCAGGCCATCAGCCTGGCGCTGCGTAACTTTGAGTATCAGGCGCACTGGCTGAACCTGCTGACGCTGCTGGGTGAACAGCTCGCCGTACCGGAAGTCAAACTGGTGACCCACACCCTCAGTACCCCGGCGATCCCGGTTGATTTGATTCTGGATGTCGGTAACACCCATACCTGCGGCGTCTTGATTGAAGATCACGGCGACGCCAATGACGGGCTGCGCCAGACGGCGGAACTGCAGGTCCGTTCGCTCAGCGAACCGCAGTATCTCAACGATCCGCTGTTCACCAGTCGTCTTGAATTTTCAGAAGCCCGCTTTGGTAAACAGCATTTCTCGGTCGAAAGCGGCCGTGAGGATGCGTTCATCTGGCCGTCGATTGTGCGGGTCGGTGACGAAGCGCGCAAGCTGGCGATGCAGCGTACGGGGACGGACGGTAACAGCGGCATTTCCAGTCCGCGCCGCTATCTGTGGGATGAAACGCCGGTACTGCATGACTGGCGCTTCAGCCAGATGAACAGCAAAACCCAGCGCGAACCGCTTGCCACCGCCTTTCCGCTGATGAACCTGATGAACGACGATGGACAGCCGCTCTACTCGCTGCCGCAGGATGACCGTCTGCCGGTGTTTTCGCCTCAGTACAGCCGCAGTACGCTGATGACCCACATGCTGTGTGAGATCCTCGCCCAGGCGCTGGGACAAATTAACAGTGTCGCAACCCGACTGCGTCTGGGTTTCCCGGCGTCCCCACGTCAGTTACGCTCATTGATCCTCACACTCCCTTCGGCGATGCCGAAACAGGAGCGTGAGATCTTCCGTCTGCGCATGTTTGAAGCGATAGCGATTGTCTGGAAAGCGATGGGCTGGCACCCGCAGGATGAAGATTTCAGCACCCGCAAGCAGCAGGAAAAAAGCGTGGTTCCGGTGCCAGAAATTCAGATGGAGTGGGACGAGGCCAGCTGTGGTCAACTGGTCTGGCTGTATAACGAAGCCATTTCCCATTACGCCGGACGCAGCGAAGCATTCTTCAACACCCTTGCCCGCCCGGATCGCCTGCCGGAACCTGGCGAAACGAAAGGCCGGGCGCTGCGCGTGGCCTCGATTGATATCGGCGGCGGCACCACCGATATGGCGATTGTTCACTATCAACTGGACGACGGCGTCGGCGCCAATGTGAAAATCACGCCGCATCTGCTGTTCCGCGAAGGTTTTAAGGTCGCGGGCGACGACATGCTGCTGGATGTGATCCAGAAATGCATTTTACCGGCCTTGCAAACCCGGCTGCAGCAGGCGGGAGTGACGGATGCCGCTGCCCTGCTCGCCACGCTGTTTGGCGATTCCGGACGCATCGACACCCAGGCCGTTTTGCGACAACAAACGGCGCTTCAGCTCTTTATGCCACTCGGTCACGCGGTCCTTTCTGCGTGGGAGAAGAGCGACATTAACGATCCGCTGGCCGGACTGCACGCTACCTTTGGCGATCTGCTGAACCATCGTCCGACCCGCAACGTGCTCAATTACATTCAGCAGGCGATTGATCACGCTCTACCGTCGGGCTCGCCGACGTTTGATCTCTTTAGCGTCCCGTTACAGGTGCAGTTCAGCCAGTTACAGGAGGCGATGCTGGCAGGTCAGTTTACCCTGACGTCCCCACTGCATGCGGTCTGCGAAGCCATTTCACATTACTGTTGTGATGTTCTGCTGGTCACCGGCAGACCGACCTGTATCCCGGCTGTTCAGGCGCTGATCCGCCATCTGCAGCCGGTTCCGGTCAACCGCATGGTGTGGATGGATAACTACCGCGTCCATGAATGGTATCCGTTCAGCCAACAGGGACGCATCGGCAATCCGAAATCCACCGCCGCAGTCGGCGCGATGCTGTGCAGCCTGGCGCTGGATCTGCGCCTGCCGCGCTTTAACTTTAAAGCCGCTGATATTGGCGCCTACTCGACCGTGCGTTACCTCGGCGTCCTCGACAATACGGTGAATACGTTGCGTGAGGAAAACGTCTGGTATCAGGATATCGATCTTGATAAACCCGGGGCGAAGCTCGACACCCGCGTGCACTTCCCGCTCCGCGGTAACGTTACGCTCGGTTTTCGCCAACTGGCGAACAGTCGTTGGCCCGCGACGCCGCTGTATACGCTGAGCATTAACGCCGCCGATCTGGCAAAGAATATCGCCGGTGACGGCGTGTTAAACGTGCGTTTGCAACTGCGCGGCGGCAACAAAGAGACCGGCCCCGAGTCGTTTGTGCTGAGCGATGCGTGGTTACAGGACGGCACGCCGGTGGCGGCGAATGCCCTGACTTTAAAACTGAATACCCTGGCTGACCGCCGACACAGCGGCAGCCATTACTGGATTGACAGCGGGAGCGTGTACCTGAAATGAGCAAGATGTTGAATACCACTCAGGCCGCGATCGCGTGGGTTAACCGCACCCGGCAGCATGCCGTCACGCTGGATGACGAAGCGGATGCGCTACTGGCCCAACTCAACCGCGCAGCCGCCACCGAATCCGCGCTCAATGCCGCCCGACACGATCGCGCCAGCATTGGACTTTACGGCTACTCGCAGGCGGCAAAAGCACATCTCCTTGCCGCGCTGTGCAGCAGCGGCAACGGTAAGGTCAATGTCATAACCCCGGACCGCAGCTTTGACTATTTCAGTCATCTCAACCCCGGACACGCGCCAACTAATATGGCGCTGCGCTTTACACGGCAAAAAAAACTGCCGGATGACGAGTGGCCGTTACGCCTGCGGCTGGTTACGGAAGCAGAACTGGTGCAGATCTTCATCACCCAGGCCTGCGCGCAGCCAGCGTACCGGCAGGTGGAAAAAGCGATTATCGAATCGCGTATTGAAAAGTGGCAGTCGCTGCGTCAGTTGCACCCGGTTCAGGGCGTGACGGCGCAGGAAGTCGCGACCATTGCCCGCTTCTGGCAGCGCTGTATCCCCGCCTCACAACAGCAAATTGATGACGCGCTGTGGCACCAGTTTGCCCTGCTGCTGCCGACGGTCGATCTCTCAACCCGTGCCAGCGCCTGGTCGTTGCTGTGGGGTGAACAGCCAGAGCTGACGCAGCAGTGGCTGCAACTGGCGCAGGTCCTCCAGCAGACGGGTCATGCCGGCGAAGTCGCCGCGCCGCTGAGCCTGTTGGTCGATCAGTTTGGCTTACCGTCTGAAAATTTTATCACCCAGGAATTTCTGGCCTCGCAGGAGCCGCAAAGCGATGTAGTTGTCCATCCGATCGTGGATGAGAAATTACTTAATGCCGTCAGCCTGGCTCAGGCATCGCTGGCTCTGCTGACCCGCGAGATGGTACTGAGCGTCGAAGAGTGCGTACTCGATAACGTCGATCTGCTGGATATTCCGCTTGCGCCGCTCAGTCACCCGCAGCCGCTCTGGCAGGCCAAACTCGGCTGGTTGTTGGAGCATTACCGCCAGCAGTTACAGCCCGATGTGTTGGTCATCTGTAACGCCACCGCCACCCGCACACAAACACCGTCTACGGCCAGAATACTGCTCAACTGGGTGCACGATACACAGCCGACGCGCGAGACCGCGTTGCCCGGCGTGGTATGGGCCATTACGCCGCAAGATGCGCGCTTTACAACACAACAGAATCTTGATGAAGCGGTGCAGCATCTGATGGGAAAACCAGGCCAACGCTGGGGCACTCTGCAGGCGCTGGACAATCACAGTCTGCTGCGCCTGATCGAGTGGCTGTCGCAAGCCACTTCAGCCCCGCAGCGTCAGGCACGCCTGGAGGCGCTGAGCGAACAGCATCAGCAGCGCGTTCGTGAACTGATGTTTGCGCAACCTGCTGAAGCGCTCAGTGCGGAAGCGGTGGTTCGCCAGCTACAGCAACAGGCGGCACATCACGGCGATCTGCTTGATGGTTTGTTACCAGCGGTTCAACAGTTTGAAACCCTGCTCCGCATTCAGCAACCGCGTGAAGAACAGGTCAGCGGTTTATTCAATGAGACCATTGACCTTTTCGCCGAAGTCCGTGATACGCCGCAGCCGTCAGAGAACAAGGAGACGGGCTATCAGGCGCACCGCCTGTGGCTCAACCATATTCGCCAGTGGAGTCGCGATGACAGTCAGGCGCAGCGTGTAGGGTTGACGCCCGCTGCGCTGCGTCAGGTCGTCGACATCCTGGCGATCACCAGCTATCGCCTGCAACTGCCGCAGCAACTGCAACAAATATTGCAGCGTGAAGAGGTTTGCGGCGCTCAGTTGCACGCCTGCATCGCCAACTTTATTGCCTGGCTCGGCTATGCCGAAGTGGCAGAAACAGAGCGACCCGCCAGCCGAATCGCTAAAGGAACGGCAATTTTCAGCGCGGTCAAACGCCAGCCGATGGCGCGTCTGACGCATCTGGAAGAACAGCCGGTGCACGCCGCCAGCCGCTATGTTTATGACTGGCTGGTTGCGCTGTATACCCGGGCAATGGAAAACAAGGGATATCAGCATCCGCAGGAAGTGACTGAAGCCGACCGAAAGGCACTAAACGCGCTGCTGGCAACGGTTTGAGCGTTCCGCCGGAATGGATGCCGGCGATGTCTGCTCAAAACAATGAAAACAACAGTGCCACCGGGAAACTCATGGGCCAGGTGGCCCCGACCAGAAAGGCGCTCAGAAAGCGGATGCGTTTTTTATCGTGCGAGAGAAACCAGGTGATCAGAAAGGCAATCGCGGCCATCACCGCATAGAACATCAACATTTTTTGGTACAAAGACATTTACGGGCATCCGGCCAGAAGAATAAATCGCGCGCAATATGCTCCATTTTTTGACATACATCAAGTTTTATCCCCTTCGGTCAAACCATTTGCCATTTTTTATGACCGCTTACGTTAAGTCCCTGGTTCGTACTATTGCGGATCACAGGATGCCGGACTATACACAAAGGGGCACTAACGCAAGGTGGCAAATATGAATGTATCCAGTAGAACCGTAGTGTTAATAAATCTCTTTGCTGCTGTGGGTCTTTTTGCTCTTATCTCATTGAGATTTGGCTGGTTTATGTAATTTTTGAGAGCTTGCGGCGCAGACAGGCAGAGAGAATATTTCTCTCTGCCTTCGAGTGATCATCTTCCCACGCCACCTTTCGGGCGTAAATTACCCTTAATGTTTAACCATTACGTGGCGGATCACGGTGTAATCCTCCAGCCCATAAAGTGACATATCTTTGCCATAACCGGACAGTTTCTGCCCGCCGTGCGGCATTTCGCTCACCAGCATGAAATGGGTGTTAACCCACGTACAACCGTACTGCAGACGCGCGCTGACCCGGTGAGCGCGTCCGACGTCGCGCGTCCAGACCGACGACGCGAGGCCATATTGCGAATCATTGGCCCACTCCAGCACCTGCTCTTCATCCTCGAAGACGGTCACACTGACCACCGGACCAAACACTTCTCGCTGGACAATTGCATCTTCCTGTTTAGCCCCTGCCAGAAGCGTCGGGGCAAAGTAATAGCCCGGCCCCTCTACTTTTTTTCCACCGGTGACCACGTTGATATGTCCCAGCGCTTTGGCCTCTTCAACGGCTTTAGTGACGCGCTCCAGATGCGCCAGTGAACTCAGCGGCCCCAGTTCGGTCGATTCCTCCTCCGGTGCGCCGGTTTTCAGGCTGGCTACGGCGGCCCCCAGTTTCTCCACCAGCGCGTCGTAAATACCCTTCTGTGCGTAGAGGCGACAGGCGGCGGTACAGTCCTGACCGGCATTGTAAAAGCCGAAGGTGCGCACACCTTCCACCACCGCATCCACATCGGCATCATCAAACACAATCACCGGCGCTTTACCGCCCAGTTCCATATGCGTGCGCTTAATCGACGGCGCAGTATGGCTGATGATGTGTTCACCGGTCGCGATGGAGCCGGTTAACGAGACCATACGCACCTTCTTGTGCCCGGTCAGCGGATCGCCAACCGTTTTGCCTCTGCCAAACAGCACATTGAGCACACCCGGCGGGAAGATATCTTTGGCATATTCCGCCAGCTTCAGCGCGGTCAGCGGCGTGATTTCCGAAGGTTTGATCACCACGCAATTACCGGCAGCCAGCGCGGGGGCCAGTTTCCATGCCGCCATCATCAGCGGATAGTTCCACGGCGCAATGGAGGCCACCACGCCAACCGGGTCGCGGCGAATCATCGAGGTATGGCCCTCCAGATATTCCCCCGCCGCCAGACCGTTCAGACAGCGGGCGGCACCGGCGAAAAAGCGAAACACATCGACAATCGCCGGGATCTCATCATTGAGCGCACAATGCAGCGGTTTACCACAGTTGCGCGATTCCAGTTCAGCAAACTCATGCGCATTCTGCTCAATAACATCCGCCAGCTTCAGCAGCAGTTCACTGCGCACTTTCGGGGTTGTCTGTCCCCATTCGCTAAACGCACGATCGGCGGCGAGGACGGCCGCATCTACCTGAGCGGGAGACGCTTCTGCAATTTCCAGCAGCACCTCGCCGGTGGCAGGGTTATAGACGGGCTGCTTTTCACCTTCACCCTTGACCAGCTCGCCGTTAATCAGTAATTGATGTTGCATAGCATTTTCCCATATCGTTGTTTATTGACCATTTCCGGCGACGCTGTCGCCTTCGCGCGTAAGCCACCACGCCCCCAGAATCGGAATGGTTGTGACCAGCATAACCAGCAGTGCCACGACGTTTGTCACCGGTACGTCACGCGGTCGCCCTAACTGATTGAGCAACCACAGCGGCAGCGTCCGTTCATGACCGGCAGTAAAGGTCGTGACGATGATTTCATCGAATGACAGCGCGAACGCCAGCATTCCCCCCGCCAGCAACGCCGAACCCAGATTCGGCAGCACGACATAGCGGAAGGTTTGCCAGCCATTCGCGCCAAGATCCATAGAAGCCTCTACCAGACTCCATGAAGTACGACGAAAGCGGGCTATCACGTTGTTAAACACCACCACCACGCAGAACGTCGCGTGACCGACCACAATGGTGAAAAAACCCGGATCGAGATTGACCGTCTTAAACGCGGTCAGTAGCGCCAGACCGGTGACAATCCCCGGTAAGGCGATCGGTAACAGCAGCAACAGCGAGATGGCGTTTTTGCCGAAGAAATCACGCCGCCAGAGCGCCGCCGCTGCCAGTGTGCCAAGCACCAACGCAATCGCCGTCGATAACGCGGCGATTTTTAGTGACAACGTCACGGCATCCAGAATATCGCTCCGCTGTGCCGCAACGCTAAACCAGCGCAGCGTCAGTCCCTGCGGGGGAAAGCTAAAGGCCGCGTCCTCGCTATTAAACGCATAGGCGGCGATGATCAGAATGGGAAAGTGCAGGAAAACAACCCCGCCCCAGGCCGCCAGTTTGAGGAAAAACGGTGCGCGCTCAGAGTGCATCAAACGCTCCCAGACGTTTCACGAACGCCAGATAAAGGGCTATCAGCACGATCGGTACCAGCGTAAACGCCGCCGCCATTGGCATGTTGCCAATCGCCCCCTGCTGCGAATAGACCATGTTGCCGATGAAATACCCCGGCGGTCCCACCAACTGCGGCACGATGAAATCGCCCAGCGTCAGGGAAAAGGTGAAGATCGAACCGGCGGCAATTCCGGGGATCGCCAGCGGCAGAACCACATAACGGAAGGTCTGTCGTGGACGCGCGCCCAAATCGGCAGACGCCTGTAACAGCGACGGCGGCAACCGCTCCAGCGCGGCCTGAACCGGCAGGATCATGAACGGCAGCCAGATGTAGACGAACACCATAAAGCGCCCTAATCCCGACGTTGAGAGCGTGTTTCCTCCCACGGCTGGCAGCGTCAGCAGACTGGTCAGTAAAGGTTCTAAACCAAGATGGTTCAGAAACCATTGCGCCACGCCATCTTTTGCCAGCAGCAGGGTCCATGCATAGGCTTTGACGATATAACTCGCCCACATTGGCAGCATGACCGCAATATAGAAAAACGCTTTCATCTTGCCGCGGGTGTAGCGCGCCATGTACCACGCCATCGGAAACGCCAGAATCGCACTGGCTATCGTCACCGCGATCGCCATCGTCAGCGTGCGTAAAATGATGTCGTAATTGGCGGGATTAAACAGCGCACGAAGATTGGCAAGCGTCAGGTCCGGCGTTACCGACATGGTGAAGTCGTCAAAGGTGTAAAACCCCTGCCACAGCAGCGTCAGTAGCGAGCCGAAGTAGACAATACCAAACCACATCAGCGGACCAAGCAACAGCAAAAACAGTCCCAACCCGGGATAACGCCAGAAAAAACCGGTGAGTCTACTCAAGCCGCCGGGCCGTGAAGGCGTGGAGAGCACGTTCATTGCCATTCACCTCTCCTCGACCAGCGGTACCATGACCTCGCGCGGCCAGGAGACCATCACCGGCTGACCGGGCGCAAGCGTGGTCGCAAAGGGTTCTCCCGACTGATTAGCCTGACTGACCAGCAGCTTTTCACCGCCGGTAAGCTTTAGCTCAAAACGGGTGGCGGCGCCCTGATACTGCACCGCCTGAATCACACCCTGCGCCTGGATCTCGCCAGGAACATTGAGCCGGATATGCTCCGGGCGCAGCGAGAAGCTGCCCGTCATCCCGCATACCTTCGAGGCCATCGCCGGATCAAAAACGTTCGCTGTCCCGACGAAGCCCGCAACAAACGGCGTGCGTGGTCGCATGTATAACTCACGCGGTGAATCCACCTGTTCAATGCGTCCGTTGTTAAATACCGCCACACGATCGGACATCGACAGCGCTTCGCCCTGATCGTGCGTGACGAAGATAAACGTGATCCCCAGCGACTGCTGGAGTTTTTTCAGCTCCAGTTGCATCTGCTCGCGCAGTTTCAGATCCAGCGCACCGAGCGGTTCATCCAGCAACAGCACACGCGGCTCGTTGACCAACGCCCGGGCGATCGCCACCCGTTGACGCTGACCGCCGGAAAGCTGTGACGGCTTGCGCTCAAAGACAAACCCCAGCGCCACCTTCTCCAGCGCCTCGCGAGCCTGGGCATGACGCTGTTTTTTATCAATGCCTTTGACCATCAGCCCATAGGCGACATTATCGAGAATCGACATGTGCGGAAACAACGCATAGTCCTGGAACACGGTGTTCACATCCCGCTCCCAGGGCGGCAAATCGCTGGCAGGCTTGCCAAAGATAGCAATCGAACCGCCCGAAAGCTGCTCAAAACCGGCAATCAGGCGCAGGCAGGTGGTTTTGCCGGAGCCAGATGGCCCCAGCATAGAGAAAAATTCCCCGTCTTTAATCGCAATACTGACGCCATCGACCGCCCGCACGTCACCATACAGGCGCGTGACGTTGTCAAACTCCACTGCGTACGTCATAAATCACCCCAGTGACGTTAACGACCGCCCATGATGGCGATGTAATCCTGCGTCCAGCGACTGTACGGCACGAATTTACCGCCTTCAGCAACAGGCGTTTTCCAGAAGGCGATTTTGTCAAAATAGCGGTAACCATTGGTTTCGCAGCCTTTATCGCCCAGCAACGTGCTGGCTTTACAGCCTTCGGTGACCACCGGCAGCGATCCAAACCAGGCGGCTATATCACCCTGAACTTTTGGCGTCAGCGACCAGTTCATCCACTTATAGGCGCAAACCGGGTGTTTGGCTTCACTGTGCAACATGGTGGTATCAGCCCAACCGGTGACGCCCTCTTTCGGGAACACTGTGCCAATGTGTTGTCCTTCACCTTTCAGCGCGTTCGCCTGATACGGCCAGGCGCTCGAGGCCACGACGCCCTCATTTTTGAAATCGCTCATTTGCACCGTGGTGTCGTGCCAGTAGCGATGAATCAACGGTTGTTGTGCGCGCAGCACTTTCAGCACCGCCTGGTATTGTTCTTCGGTGAGTTGATACGGGTCCGAGATCCCCAGTTGTGGCTGGGTGGCTTTCACGAACAGCGCCGCATCGGCAATGTAAATCGGTCCGTCATAGGCCTGAACGCGGCCTTTGTTGGTTTTTCCGTCCGGAAGGTTTTGTTCGACGAATACCACACTCCAGCTATCTGGTGGCGTCGGGAAGGTTTGAGTGTTGTACATCAGCAGGTTCGGCCCCCACTGATACGGCGTACCGTAGACTTTGCCCGCCACGTTAAACCAGTCGCCTTTGACCACGCGAGGATCGACGTTTTTCCAGTTCGGGATGAGCGCCGTATTGATTGGCTGCACGCGTTTCCCCATGATCAGACGCAGCGAAGCATCACCTGAGGCCGTGACCAGATCGTAGCCCCCTTTCGCCATCAGGCTGACCATCTCATCCGATGTCGCCGCCGTTTTGACGTTAACCGCACAGCCGGTCTCTTTTTCGAATTGTGTTACCCAGTCGTACTGTTTATCGGTCTGACCGCGTTCGATATAACCCGGCCAGGCGATAATATCCAGGCGACCTTCAGTCTGACCTAACGTGGTGGGGGGTTCGGCGGAGTGCGCGGTCATCAGCGTCATACTGAGCGCGCACAGGCTGCTGCGGGCAAATTTCTTGCTCATAAGATCTTACTCCTGTCGCAAAATATTGAGCGGCAGCCTTGCCGTAAATATATGTCCTTTCCTAAAAATAGTCGGCGCGCCGTCAGCGCACCTCCCGGCATGAGGAAATTTAATCAGGTTGTGACATAACGCGCATTACGCCCCGGACTGCGGCGTTGTGTGGCTATCTTCTGGAGTATAGACAAGGGGTTAGCTGACGAGGAGGAAAAACAAAAGCTATTGATATTTCCTATGATGGTCTACGGGAAATAACGTCGTACGGTTTTTGCTGATATTTTCTAAATAAGAACGCGCCATTCTTTTATATTGAATCGCGCGCACGTTTTATTTCATCTGCGCGCGAATGAGTTGCCCCAGTTGTTTTACCGCGGCTTCTTCACGTTCCCCCCAACCCCATGCGGTATTGAAGCGGAAAAAGCGTTTCCAGGTGTCTGAGGTCGAGAACATTTTTCCCGGCGCGATGCTGATGTGGTGGGCCAACGCCTGTGCGGTCAGTTCGCCCGCATCCTGTGATTCCGGCAGTTCCAGCCAGAGAAAATAGCCGCTGTTGTTGTGATGTATTTTCACTTCGGCAGGGAGATGGCGCAGCAGCGTTTGCCAGGCCTGCTGTTTACGTTCAGCCAGTTGACGACGCAGGCGGCGCAAATGGGCGTCATAACGGCGCGTTGAGAGATAATCGACCAGCGCCAGTTGCATCGGCGAACTGGTGGAAAGTGTGCTCATCAGTTGTAAACGCTGGATTTGGCGGGCGTGTTTGCCTGCGGCGACCCAACCGATGCGAAAACCCGGTACCAGACACTTGGAGAATGACGAACAATGCAGCACCTTGTCGGCCCGATCCCACGCTTTGGCCGGTAGCGGTTTCTCCCGGCCAAAATAGAGTTCGCTGTAAACGTCATCTTCAATCAACATCACATTATGACGATCGAGTATCTCAACCAGACGCGCTTTTTTCTCCGGACTGAGAGTAAAGCCAAGCGGGTTCTGGCTGTTGGTCATCAGCCAGCATGCTTTAACCGGATACGCCTGCAACGCCTGCTCCAGCGCCGCGAGATCGATCCCCTCCTTCACGTCAGTGGCAACCGACAGCGCTTTAAGACGCAGTCGTTCCAGCGCCTGTAACGCGCCATAAAAACAGGGGTTTTCGACAATCACCCAGTCACCGGGTTTAGTCACCGCTTGCAGGCTCAGGTTGAGCGCCTCCAGCGCCCCGGCGGTGATGACGATTTCATCCGGCGAGACGGTAATGCCCTGTAAGGCGTAGCGACGGGCAATGGCGTGGCGTAGTTCCGCGTTACCCGGCGGCAGATTCTCAATTACGCTCATCGCGGTTGCGGTTCTGCTCACCTGTGCCAGAGAACGGTTCAGTTGCTGGAGGGGAAATAAACGCGGATCGGGAAATGCAGAAGCAAACGGCATCACCGACGCATCCCGGCTGGCCTGTAGCATCTCGAAAATATAAGTGTTGATATCCACCGCTTCGTCGCGCATCACCTGGGCCGGTTGCACCGTTGGCTGGTGAACCGGGCGCGGCGCGACATAATAGCCAGACTGCGGGCGCGCAATGATCCGCCCCTGACTTTCCAGCAGTTGATAGGCATGCCCGACGGTCATAAAGCTCATCCCGCTGCTGACCACCTGTTCACGCAGCGACGGCAGGCGATCGCCAGGTTGCCAGACGCCAGAGGCAATCTGTTCGCAGAGTTGTTCAGCCAGACGCTGGTACTTTTTCATTGTTATTCACTCGTGGATCCGTGGCAGGTGATCCTTGCAGTGTATATCAGTGAATTAAATACTCAACATCCTAAGAACTGTTATGGTTTACGACAGCGTAAGCGACAGTTCTTTGCCGAGCGCGCGCGCCGCCGTCTGCACCGCATCAATTTTTGTTGCGTGTCGTAAGTCGAACAGGCGGGTAATTTCCTGTTTCGGTCTGCCAATGCGTTTCGCCAGCTCCTGCTGGCTGATTTTTGACGCCAGGAAAGCGTTGAGCAAAAGGACTTTTGACGCGACGCTGAGCGGGACCTCAACAAAGTCGTCACCTTCCTTCACCGGCGAAGGTAACGGGACCGACTGGCTATCTTCGAAATAGAATTCAAAAGCGGTGACTAACGCTTCCAGAGCGGTATCAAGGGATTGCTGGCGGGTCTCACCCTGAGTGAGCGCTTCCGGAATATCCGGAAACGAAACCACATAGCCACCTTCTGGCGCAGGAACGAGACGAACGGGAAAGTAAACATTTATGCTTACTTTTCTCGCCTGATAAAAGGGAAATACAGAAAAATGCCCGTCGTGTAGAGCCGCTCATATCAATTCGGGAAGGCAGATTCCAGAATTTATATCAACAGATGCAATTTGTAACATTCACGCAACTGTTATGGTTAAATAGAACCGTTCTGTTTCTGCCACTGAAACCCTTACCGGCCTAGAATTGCGCTGAATCAATTTTTAGTGCGGAGCAATGCATGTCTGGTCTTGATGCGTTTCATCTGGCAAGGATCCAGTTCGCCTTTACGGTTTCCTTCCACATTATTTTTCCGGCGATCACTATTGGTCTTGCCAGCTATCTTGCGGTGCTGGAAGGTCTTTGGCTGAAAAGCAAAAATCCTGTCTGGCGCTCGCTATATCAGTTCTGGTCAAAAATTTTCGCCGTTAACTTTGGCATGGGCGTGGTGTCTGGCCTGGTGATGGCCTATCAGTTTGGCACCAACTGGAGCGGGTTTTCCGAGTTCGCTGGCAGTATCACTGGGCCATTACTGACCTATGAGGTGCTCACCGCCTTCTTCCTCGAAGCCGGGTTCCTCGGTGTGATGCTGTTTGGCTGGAACAAGGTTGGCCCCGGATTACACTTTTTCTCCACCTGTATGGTCGCTCTGGGCACGATTATTTCCACCTTCTGGATCCTCGCCTCCAACAGCTGGATGCAGACGCCGCAGGGCTATGAGATTGTCAACGGCCAGGTCGTGCCGGTGGATTGGTTCGCCGTCATTTTCAACCCGTCGTTCCCTTATCGCTTATTGCATATGTCGGTGGCGGCGTTTCTCAGTAGCGCGTTATTTATTGGAGCCTCTGCGGCCTGGCATTTACTGCGTGGCAACGCGACGCCCGCTATTCGCGCCATGTTTTCGATGGCACTGTGGATGACGCTGATTGTCGCACCGTTACAGGCGCTCATTGGCGACATGCACGGTCTGAATACCCTCAAACACCAGCCAGCCAAAATTGCCGCCATTGAAGGCCACTGGGAAAATCCGCCAGGGGAACCGACGCCGCTGCTGCTGTTCGGCTGGCCGGATATGGAACAGGAACGAACCCGCTATGGTCTGGCGATCCCGGCGCTGGGTAGCCTGATCCTGACTCACAGCCTGGATAAACAGGTCCCGGCGCTTAAAGAGTTTGCGAAAGAGGATCGCCCCAATTCGACGATGGTCTTCTGGTCGTTTCGCATCATGGCGGGGCTGGGTATGCTCATGATCCTGCTCGGCATTTGCGCGCTGTGGCTACGCTACCGGCAGCGTCTTTATACCTCGCGACCGTTTCTGCGCTTCGCCTTATGGATGGGACCGTCAGGATTGATAGCCATTCTGGCCGGCTGGGTCACGACGGAAGTGGGCCGCCAGCCGTGGGTCGTCTACGGGTTGCAACGCACGGCGGATGCGGTCTCCGCTCACGGCGACCTGCACATGAGTATTTCTCTGCTGGCGTTCTTTGTGGTCTATAGCGCCGTCTTCGGCGTGGGCTACAGTTACATGATCCGCCTCATCCGCAAAGGACCGCTGGACACGATTTCCCCGACGCCGCCTACCGGCACGCCTGCCAGACCACTGTCTGCTGCCGTCCTCGATTCTCAACATGAGGCACACCGCTAATGGGTATTGATTTATCGGTAATCTGGTTCGTTATCATCGTTTTCGCTACGCTGATGTACATCGTGATGGATGGATTCGATTTGGGTATTGGCATTTTGTTTCCTGCCATTCGCGACGCTGACGATCGCGATGTGATGGTTAACAGCGTCGCTCCGGTCTGGGACGGTAATGAAACCTGGCTGGTCCTCGGCGGAGCGGGATTATTTGGCGCGTTTCCGCTGGCCTATGCGGTGATTATTGACGCCCTGACGATCCCGCTGACGCTGATGCTTATCGGGCTGATTTTTCGCGGTGTCGCCTTTGAATTTCGCTTCAAAGCCACGCCAGCGCATCGCCCGTTCTGGGATAAAGCTTTTCTCTGCGGTTCGATTCTCGCGACGTTCACTCAGGGCGTGGTGGTGGGTGCGGTGATCAATGGTTTTGCCGTCACCGGGCGTCGTTTCAGCGGCGGGCCGTTTGACTGGCTCACCCCTTTCACCCTGTTCTGCGGCGCGGGACTGGTGGTCACTTACGCCCTGTTGGGCGCCACCTGGCTGGTAATGAAAAGTGAAAATCCGTTGCAGGATAAAATGCGAGCCGTGGCGAAAAAGTTACTGCTGTTGATGCTGCTGGTGATTGCGATGATCAGCCTGTGGACGCCGCTGGCACACCCGGTGATAGCGGAACGCTGGTTTAGCCTGCCGAATCTGTGGTTCCTGCTGCCGGTTCCGCTACTGGTTGCGGTGATTAGCATCTGGCTATGGCGAACGCTTCATCAACCGCACCGCCACGCGCTGCCCTTTGTGTTGACTCTCGGGCTGATTTTCCTCGGCTTTAGCGGACTCGGGATCAGCATCTGGCCGCATATCATTCCGCCATCCATTACGCTCTGGCAGGCAGCCGCACCCGCGCAGAGTCAGGGTTTCATGCTGGTCGGCGCGTTACTGATCATCCCTGTTATTCTGGTTTACACCTTCTGGAGTTATTACGTGTTTCGCGGCAAAGTTCAACATGGCGAGGGGTATCACTGATGCAACACTCTGTCTGGAAACGCCTGATGTGGCTGGTCATTTTGTGGGGCGGCAGCGTGCTGGCACTGGCCGCCGTAGGGATGTTCTTTCGCCTGATCATGACGGCGGCAGGATTTAAATCACATTAATGGGGCGCCGGATAGCGCTATGCGTATCCGGCAGCTTTGTTAGCCTTTACGCTTCGGCAGCGTTTTCATCAGCTCTTCCGGGCTGACGGAAGCCACCACGCTGCCAGGCAGCGGCATCTTCAGAATGTGATTTTTGATTTTACCAATCACATGCATTTCGCACGGACGGCAGTCAAATTTAAGCGTTAGCACCTCATCGCCGTTCACCAGTTGCATCGGCGTCGCCTTCCAGCTTTTGATATTGCCTTTCGCCTGCTTCGGACACAGATTAAAGGCAAAGCGCAGGCAGTGTTTGGTGATCATCACCGGCACCTCGCCCTTTTCTTCATGCGCTTCATAGGCCGCATCAATCAACTGCACGCCATAACGATGGTAAAACGCCCGCGCCTTATGGTTGTATACGTTGGCCAGAAAACTCAGGTGTGATTGCGGATAAACCGGCGCAGGCTCGGACACCGGCTTGCGAACGCCGCGCTGGTAGCTCGCAAGGCGCGCGGCATCCAGCATCTCTACCGCTTCCCGGCGGAACGCATTAAGCAGGCTGTTCGGCACAAACAGCGCGCCGGGCAAATTCACTGCGATATCGCGGGCGTAATAGATTGTCTGCCCCAGTTTTGCCAGTCCGTCCTTCAGTCCGTTCAGCGCTTTTTCCGCGTTGTTGGCCTCATCAAACTGTCCATCAAGCGTATGGGTGATACTGACGCCCTCTTCGCTGGTCAGCGTCAGGATCAGTTGTTCCTGCCAGCCGCCCAACTCAATATCCACCGCCACCCGACGCTCGCTCGAGGTTTTGGTTAACGCCTGCTGCCAGTTATGGTCAAGATTGCGGTTCAGCGGATGGTGTGGACGCAATTTATGCAGTTCGGCAGGCATTTCGTTCGGCCAGACGCGATAGCGATTTTGTCCGGTTTTTTCCACCGTATTGGCACGAAAGCCGACAACATCACGTTTGATCAGGACATTAAGGCCATCGCCGTTCGCCAGCGGCTCGCTGACATCAACGTCGAGGTGATCTTTCGCTACGTTCAGCACTTCACCCACCGGCAGGCCGATAAACTTTGGCGAATCAAAAGCGCCGATATCCCCTTTGCGCGCATTCACAAAGTAGTCGGTGCTGCCGCGATGAAAGGTTTTGTCCGTTGATGGGGTAAAGAAATGTTCCGTGCGTCCGGCGGAAGCCCGCGCCAGGTCACCGCGATCCTCAATGATGGCATCCAGCATCTGCCGATAGTGCGCGGTAATGTTCTTCACGTAGCTCATGTCTTTGTAACGCCCTTCAATCTTGAAGGAACGCACACCGGCGTCGATCAGCGCGCCAAGGTTAGCGGTCTGATCGTTATCTTTCATCGACAGCAGGTGTTTTTCATACGACACCACCCGCCCCTGATCGTCCTTCAGGGTATATGGCAGACGGCACGCCTGCGAGCAGTCGCCACGGTTGGCGCTACGCCCCGTTTGCGCATGCGAGATATAACATTGCCCGGAATACGCCACGCACAGCGCCCCGTGGACAAAAAATTCGATGGTGGCATCGGTCGCCTGATGAATGGCCTGAATCTGCTCAAGGCTCAGTTCACGCGCCAGCACGATCTGCGTGAACCCCACGTCAGCGAGAAATTTGGCTTTCTCCACGCTGCGAATATCGCATTGGGTACTGGCATGCAGTTCGATCGACGGAATGTCGAGTTCCAGAATCCCCATGTCCTGCACAATCAACGCATCCACGCCGGTCTGGTAGAGATCGGTAATCAGTCGCTGTGCGGGTTCCAGTTCATCGTCGTGAAGGATCGTGTTCAGCGTGACAAAGATTTTTGCGCCATAGCGATGGGCGAACGGCACCAGCTCCGCGATATCTTGCAGGCTATTGCTGGCATTATGACGCGCCCCAAAACCGGGGCCACCGATATAGACGGCGTCCGCACCATGTAAAATGGCTTCGCGGGCGATGGCGGTATCACGTGCCGGGCTTAACAATTCAAGGCGATGTGGAGACGGGCGCATAGCGTTGTTTTTATCCAGTAGCAGCAAAATGGCGGCTATTGTAGTCAGAAGCGCCGCTTTGCGAAATAGTTTTCCCGCTTAACTGCGCGGGTAATGGATGAGCGAATGAAAGTGCACGGTCTGTTCGCTGCTGTTGCGATAAGCATGGGCGCTATCGCCGGCAAAACGAATGCCTTCTCCGGCCCTGATGACGCGCCATTGCTGGTCAATGCACATCTCCAGATCGCCTGCGATTACCACCACATGTTCAATCACGCCCGCTTCGTGCGGCGTGGATTCGCTGAGCGCACCGGGTGCCAGCAAAATTGAAAAGTGATCAAAACACAGCACCGGATCCCACGGGAACAACGGCGTCACGACCATCGCCTGCTCTTGCGGATCAAATGTCGGCAACGGCTCAGATTCCGGCGGCGAAATAAAAGTAGAGAACGGGACATTCAGCCCGGTGGCAATCTTCCATAACGTCGCCACCGTGGGACTGGACTCGTTGCGCTCAATTTGCCCGAGCATCGCTTTTGACACACCGGTGGCCTCGGCCAGGCGCGATAAACTCCACTCACGCTGTTTGCGCAATGTTTTCAAGGTGTTCGCCAGATAGTGTGTCAGGTTGTCCATTGATATCCTCCCAAAACATCAGCTTACCACTTGTACGTTATAACGCCCAGATGCTAGATTAAATGACCGTTATAACGCACAAGGAATGCCTATGCGTTCATTTTCCCTCCCCTTACCCACGCTGCTTTCTGGCTTTGTCGCCGTACTGGTCGGCTATGCCAGTTCAGCGGCCATCATCTGGCAGGCCGCCGTGGCGGCGGATGCCAGTTCCGCGCAAATTGCCGGCTGGATGAGCGCTCTGGGCCTCGCGATGGGGAGCAGTACGTTGATCCTGACGCTCTGGTATCGTGCGCCTGTATTGACGGCATGGTCAACACCCGGTGCGGCGCTGTTGGTGACTGGACTCCAGGGACTGACGCTGCCGGAGGCGATTGGCGTGTTCATCATCGCCAACGCGCTGATCGTGTTGTGCGGCGTGACCGGATTATTCGCCCGCCTGATGCAGGTCATCCCCCATTCGCTGGCGGCAGCCATGCTGGCCGGGATTTTGCTCCGCTTTGGCCTGCAGGCATTTGCCAGTCTCAATGATCAGTTTCTGCTTTGTGGCGGCATGTTGTTGGCGTGGTTGATTCTGAAGCGTATTGCACCGCGCTATGCGGTGATTGCGGCGCTGATTGCGGGTGCGGCCATTGCGTTATTTGAAGGTGACATTGCCACCTCTTCGTTAGCGATGACCCCGGTGTTGCCCACGTTTATTGCCCCTCAGTTTTCGCTGGCCCACAGTCTGGGGATTGCCGTACCGCTCTTTCTGGTGACGATGGCGTCGCAGAATGCGCCCGGTGTGGCGACCATGAAAGCTGCAGGTTACGATGTCCCCGTCTCGCCCCTGATTATTGTCACCGGATTACTGGCGCTGCTGTTATCTCCTTTCGGCGTTTATTCCATCTGCATTGCCGCTATCACGGCGGCGATTTGCCAGAGTCCGGAGGCCCATCCGGATGCAGCAAAACGCTGGCTGGCCGCCGCTGCTGCTGGCGTGTTCTACCTGTTAGCCGGCGTTTTCGGCAGTTCCATTACCGGGATGTTGGCGGCGCTGCCAGCGAGCGGTATCCAGATGCTGGCAGGACTGGCACTGCTGGGGACGATTTCGGGTAGCCTGTATCAGGCGTTGAGTCATGAAAACGAACGTGATGCCGCCGTGGTGACGTTTCTGGTCACCGCCAGCGGGCTGACGCTGTACGGAATTGGTTCGGCGTTCTGGGGGCTGATCGCGGGCGGGATCTGTTACACCGTCTTAAGGCTGGCGCGACGCGCGTAGCTGCGATGGCGTCTTCCCGGTCACCTGCTTGAAACGGTTACTGAAGTGACTTGGCGAACTGAATCCGCAGGCCAGCGCAATCTCCGTTAACGGACGCTGTGAGTGACAGACCAGTTGCTTTGCCACTGCCATCCGGCGCTGCATCACGTACTGATGCGGTGCCATTTTCATCGACTGGCGGAACATTCTGGCGAAATGAAATTCGCTCAGCGCAGCTTCATGCGCCAGATCGGCAAGCGTCAGTGGTTCTGCCAGATGGGCGTCGATATAAGCCAGCACATTACGCAGCGTCACCGGCGCGAGTCCACCCGTTACCGTCGGCAATCGCCACTGCACGTTGCTGTAGTGCTGAATAAGATGGGTCATCAGCAATGACGACGCGGCGCTGAGCGTCAGGTGATTCGCAGGCTGGTGCCAGTCGTTGCCCAGTAAAAACTGGCGGTAAACCGCTGTAATCCCTGGATCGTTGCCAAACGTCCGTTCATCCAGCGTAAAACGGTAAGGGCTTTTATCCCAGACTTTTTCCCCGACTTCACGCAAATGCGCGTCAGTGCAGTAAAGATGCACGAACGAGAGGTCGTCGCGGATATCCCAGGTAGATTCACTCTCTTTTGGCAACAGGCAAAACCGGTCCGGGCCGCCCCCATTTTTCCAGCCTGAGGCCGTTTTTTGATAGCTCTCGTAGCCATCTGCCACATACAGACTGAGCGTGTGATGATCGCAATACTGCGTGATGGTATCGCGCTTATTCGACCATGCAGCTAACTGAACGCCCGAGCGCAGCTCGACCGACTCGTGTAACACGGCATTGTGCTGACTCAACTTTTCAAAGGCATCGTAGGACCGGGTCATACCACCACATAAACACTGTTATTCAGGCATTCAGTCTATCGCAGGTCATTGCGGTTACCACCCGTCCGACGGAAAAAAGCGCAAGATTTTGCAAGTATCCCGCAAGCCGATGAAAGCGCGTCGCCCGTGCAATCTGCGACAGTGAATTATTAGGTATGAAGGGAGAAAATAATGAACGCACTATTATATTGTCTGGTCGTGGTGATCTGGGGTACCACGTGGATCGCCATTTATTTACAGCAAGGTCCGGTTGCCGCACCCGTCTCGATTTTCTGGCGTTTTGCGGTGGCGACGGCGTTGATGATGTTGATTATGCAGATTCGTGGAAAGTTACGGACGCTGTCGTTACGTGACCATCTGTTTTGTCTGCTGCAAGGCAGTTGCGTTTTTTGCTTTAACTTCTGGTGTTTTTACACGGCGGCCGCCTGGATCAATACCGGACTGGAATCAGTTATCTTTTCCATGGCGGTGCTGTTTAACGCGGTGAATAGCTTCTTCTTCTTTGGGCAAAAACCTCCGCTGCGGTTTTACTGCGCCGCCGCGCTGGGACTGACGGGTATCGTCACCCTCTTCTGGCAGGATCTGATGAACAGCGGATTTAGAGGATCGCTGCTGCTGGGGATTGGTCTGAGCGCGCTGGGGACATTTGGTTTCTCTCTGGGAAATATGATCAGCCTGCGCCATCAGAAAAAAGGTCTGGAAGTGATGACTACTAACAGTTGGGCCATGCTGTACGGCACGCTGCTGATTGCAACGATTGCCCTTCTGCGCGGGGATAACTTCACTCCGCAATGGACCTTCAGCTACATCGGCGCCCTGCTGTATCTGGCAGTATTCGGATCGGTCATCGCCTTCGGTGCCTACTTTACGCTGGTAGGAAGAATTGGCGCGAGTAATGCCGCGTACAGCACATTGCTCTTTCCGCTGGTTGCGCTGTCATTTTCTACGGTTTATGAAGGTTATAGCTGGCAGGTGAATGCGGTAGCGGGACTGATTCTGATTCTGGTGGGAAACCTGGTGATGTTTGCCCGTCCACCGGCGCTGTTGCGCCGCCGGACAGCATAAAGAAACGCGCCATCAAACGATGGCGCGTCACGATTATTTCTGGTTTACATCAAACATGGTGGCATCCGTCGCCATGTCATCAACCACTTGTTTCAGCGTCTCAAATGCCATCGGCGTATTCTGGTTATTCAGATCTTTGCCTTCACCCTGACGCACGACTTTAATCACCGGCTTATTGGTCGCCGCATCAATTAACTCGCCTTCAAAGTAGAGATGGGTGTCCATCGTGCGGTGACCGGTTGCCATTTGGGTACCGGCAACCACCAACGCCACAGGCACCACTTCATAGAACTGCAGCCCTTCTTTGCTGGTATCCACCCCGGTGATCGCCCCGCGGAAGATCAGGCTACGCGGTCCCGGCGTGGTCACCAGCGGTTTACGTTGACCAATAGAGGTCTTCATCTTTGTGTTGGTGTAGTTTAACAACTGATCCAGCACATTCTGTCCAACCTGTGTGGAAGGTTTCGGGACCGGATAATAGGTTATTGGGTTCCAGACGATGTTGTCATATTTGGTATCACTAAAGTTGGGATCAACCCAACGCAATACCGGATGCCCCGTAGCAGATTTTGTTTCCTTAAGACCTGAGTAGTCTTTTAAAAAACCCGAGTATTTATCAGGCTGCGTCACTTTTGAGGCACAGCCAGATAACGCCAGTAAACCAGTAAGCACTGCAACTTTAAATAAAGTATGAGTACGCATGAAACGATCCCTTAGAATATGCAAATATGCAGTTGAAATAGTAGCAAAGGGAAATCATCTGCGTTGGATTAAAAATGGTAACCAAAGCACAATTTCTTCAGAGCGCCCATTTTTAAGAAAAATGCTGGGCGCAGAGGGGGTTAGCGGAACATCGACTTAGGCTGTTTTACGTGCCAGCAGCGTGGCAAAGCGCAGTTTAATTCGGTTACCGTTGGCGTCAGTACGATGCAATTCACCAACATCTTCATTATATTTCAGTAAATCCCAGCCTTCGTAATAACGACGAAGTTCTCCTTCTTTAAACGCAAAGGGGAAACCCACGGTGCACGGAAAATCAGCGGTATCCATGGCGGCAACAATCAGGTTATAACCGCCAGGTTTAGTGCAGCGCTGCATATTCTCGATTAAACCCGGAATCGTTTTGGCTTCGAGGAACATCATCACCACGGTGGAGAGAATAAAATCATATTCGCCCTCAAACGTTAGCGCGTTGAGATCCACCACGTTGGCCTGGAGATTGTCCAGCCCTTCTGCCGTCTTAATTCGCTCGACGTTGGCAATGCTCATCGGATTTTTATCCCACGCGGTCACGTCAAAGCCCTTCGCCGCCAGATAGAGACTGTTACGCCCATTGCCACAGCCCAAATCCAGCGTTTTTCCCGGTTTAACGACCTTCATCGCCTCCAGCACTTCCGAGTGGGTGCGGGTTAAGTCGTATTTTTCAGTGAAGTAATTTTCGTCACGAAGGGTCATTTTTTATCCTCAGATTTCAGTAATGCCGCGCGCTCTGTGCGAATGAGCAGTTTTCCCTGCATCAGCAGCGCGAACGTGCGTACCAGCAATAATGCAATGATAACATTGGTAAAGATGAATAGCGGCAGCGCCAGCGTGTGAAAAAAGCCCGACGGGCTGGCGTGACCAAGATGTAATCCGGTGGTCGCCAGCGCCGACACGCCGAACGAGAAACTCCAGAATGAGGCGTTAAACGGCTGCGACAAATACCAGGGCATCAGGCGGAGCATAAACAGCAGTTGCAGCAGGCCGTAGCCAAACAGCATTTTCGCCAGCGTGTCGCTCTCGCCGCCGTTGACGCTCAGCCAGGCGCTACAGGCCACCAGCGCAGGCGCAAGCTGGATCCCCAGCGAAGTCCGCATGGCAGTGGGTAATTCCCCGGCACTGCGCAGACGTTGCAGAATAACCGGTTCCAGGCTCAGCCAGGAAAAGACGCCGGCGCCTAAAAAGACCAGTCCGGCATCGGTATAGCCTAACGCGCCGCAGGCCATCGCACTGATAAAGTTGTTGGCGACCGTCGGTAAATACAGTCCGGGCGTCGTCGCCTCTTGCGGATGCGAGCCGCGCCACAGCCCGGCGGTCTGCCACGCGGCGTAAACCAGTTGAATAACCACCCCGACGCTGAACAACCCCATCGCCAGCGGACGACACCACGGTACAAAACCCATCGCCACCAGCATTGTGGTGGCCGGAAACAGGCTGACAAAACTGCTCATCACCGGATGGCGAATCTCAGCAATCACGCTGTGCGGGAAACGAATCAGACGCGTGATAAACGCCAGCGTCAGCAGCCCCCATATCATCATCGCCAGAATCACCAGACCATCACCAAACCAGTGGCTGACAGGCCAGATTTGGCTGGCATAACGCCAGGCAAACCCCATTCCAATCGTTCCCAGCACCATGCCAAAGTAACCGGCGGGAAGGTTCAGAACACGATCGCTATGCTTGCTGTTACTCATTTTGTTTATTTTATAAAGTATATTTGAAATGCATTTTATGGAATTTCATCCGTTTTAGCCAGTGCCGCAGAATTTGCTACGGTTAGAGTAAGCCACTAAACGGAATGCCTTCATGCGTAAATACCGACTCAGCGACGAACCGCGCGCGTTCAGCTACCAGGATAATGGCAATAAAATGAGCGTTTTACTACGCCAGATTATTGCACTCATTGACTTTAATGATGTGAAAGCCGGTGACGCCGGCGGCTGGATTGATGATGAAAGCGTGCTGGACCACGCCGGACACTGCTGGATTTACGACGAAAATACGCTGGCCTTTTCCGGCTGTACGATTTCGGGCAATGCGCGTATCACACAACCCTGTCTTCTGCGCGACAACGTTCACATTAGCGATAATGTCTGGATTGACCGCGCTGAACTCAGTCACGGCGCCAGAATAAGTGACAACGTCACCATTCAGTCATCCACGGTCCGTGGCGATTGCCACCTCTTTGGCGATGCGCGAATTTTGCAGCAATCGGAAATCATCGCGGCACGCGGGCTGACCGTCGAGCGCGATCAGATCCTGCAAATCTATGACCGCACCACGGTCAGCCATTCACGCATTGTCCATCAGGCACAAATTTATGGCGATGCCATCGTCAGTTACGCCTTTATTGAGCATCGGGCAGAGGTCTTTGATGAGGCGCTGATTAAAGGAAATGATGAAAACGACGTCTGGATTTGCGATTGCGCGAAAGTGTACGGACGGGCGCAGGTGATCGCCGGAACGGGAGACGATGCGATCCCCACGCTACGCTACAGTTCACAGGTGGCGGAACAAGCGCGGATTGAAGGTAACTGTGTCCTTAAACATCACGTTCTGGTGGGCGGAAACGCCGTGTTGTGCGGCGGTCCCATTTTACTCGACGATCATATCCTGATTGAAGGCGATGCGCGCATTCTTGGTGAGGTGCTGATTGAAAATCACGTTGATATCCGGGGACATACCACCGTGGAAGCCGCCACAGACGACGCCATTCACCTGCGCGGGCCGAAAGTGTTCAACGGCGATCAGCATATCACCCGCACGCCGCTGATTGGCTCACTGTAGCGTCGAATCAATGATGCGAGCATACAGGTTAACATCGTCATAGTGCCCGTTCAGAAACTCCGCCTGTTTCAGGCAGCCTTCCAGTTCAAAGCCATTACGCTGCGCAACCTGATTGCTTGCCTGGTTCTTTATCCGGCATTTGATCACAAAGCGACGGATTTCGCCGCGCCCGGCATAGTGGTGAATAAATGCCTGCAACGCCCGCGACAGGATCCCTTTCCCCTGCTGCGTTTCGTCTATCCAGTAACCGATATAGGCCGCTTTGTTCAACGGCTCAATCTGATTGAACGACAGCACGCCCAGCATCTCCTCGCCGGCAAAAATGAGGAACATTTTGGCGTAGTCCCGCTGATGCAGCATCATATTACCCTGCACCGTTTTGCGCGTATCCTCTACCGTATTGACGTACTGCGGCCAGTCAAAGAACTGCATTAGCCATGCCTTGTTTTTACATACCAGTTGATACAGCCCGGTAACGTGACATTCTTCAACCGCCCGTAGCTGCAGCGTGTCATCGATCTCAATAATTTCACTCACCCGTTCCTTCCTCCCACGTTCAGACTTTCATCAGCATTGAGCGTTTTTATTCCACTCACCTCACATTATTTTTTATTTCCTCAGCTTTCGCTATTTCCACGTGAAGCAGCTCACAATTATTCGCCCAGCCAGCGCCTATAAAACGCTCAACGAGTGATTGTTTTATCGTCTACGGAGATACTTATGTCATTTTCTGTGCAGGAAACACTGTTCTCGCTTTTGCATCTCAATGCGGTTTCTGGGCATGAAAACAGCGTCGCTGAGGTCATGCTACGCGAATTTTCACGTCAGGCAAAAGAGGTCTGGCGCGATCGCTTAGGAAATGTCGTCGCCCGCTACGGCAGTGATAACCCAAACGCCTTGCGCCTGATGATGTTTGCCCATATGGATGAAGTCGGCTTTATGGTGCGCAAAATTGAGCCGTCGGGTTTTTTGCGCTTCGAACGCGTGGGCGGCCCGGCGCAGGTCACCATGTCCGGCTCGATGGTCACGCTTGCCGGGGATAACGGCCCGGTGATGGGATGCATCGGCATTAAGGCGTACCACTTCGCAAAGGGGGATGAACGCACGCAGTCGCCTTCCGTCGATAAACTGTGGATTGATATTGGCGCGAAAGATAAAGCCGACGCCCAGCGGATGGGCATTCAGGTTGGCACACCGGTTACGCTGTATAACCCGCCGCAACTGCTGGCGAACGACCTGGTGTGTAGCAAAGCGCTGGACGATCGTCTGGGATGTACCGCGCTACTGGGCGTCGCGGATGCCATCGGTGCGGCGTCGCTGGATATCGCGGTGTATCTGGTGGCCTCGGTGCAGGAAGAGTTCAACATCCGCGGCATTGTCCCGGTTTTACGTCGCGTTAAACCAGATCTTGCAATCGGTATTGATATCACGCCGTCCTGCGATACGCCGGATCTGCAGGACTACTCAGAGGTTCGCGTCAATCAGGGCGTTGGCATCACCTGTCTGAACTACCACGGTCGTGGCACGCTGGCGGGATTAATTACACCACCACGGCTGATCCAGATGCTCGAGCAAACGGCTCTTGCGCACCATATTCCCGTGCAGCGCGAAGTGGCGCCTGGCGTCATCACTGAAACCGGTTATATCCAGGTTGAGCAGGACGGCATTCCCTGCGCCAGCCTTTCCATCCCTTGTCGTTATACCCATTCTCCGGCGGAAGTCGCCAGTCTGCGTGATTTGACTGACTGCATTCGCTTATTGACCGCCCTGGCTGGCCTGCCAGCCGGGCACTTTCCCGTTGAGCCTGATTCAGGCACTACACAAGAGGCAAATCCATTATGAAAAAGATCCTTGTGGCATGCGGTACCGGCATGTCGACGTCAACCATGATTGCACACAAGTTGCAGGAGTTCCTTGCCGAGCAAGGCATTGCGGCAAGCACCGCCCAGTGCTGTCTTAATGAGATCCCGCTGAACTGTAACGGCATGGACCTGATTGTGACCTCCATGCGCACCAACAACGATTACGGTGTTCCCACGTTAAACGGCGCGGCCCTGCTAACGGGAATTAACGACGACGCCTTAAAACAAGAAATCAAGGCACTGTTAACGCAATAACAAGGAGGCACTATGTTTGACTACATCCTGTCTCTCGGCGGTACTGTTTTTGTCCCCATCATCATGATTGTGATTGGGTTGATCTTCCGTATTCCCTGGCTGCAGGCGATCAAGGCCGGGGTGACGGTAGGGATTGGTTTTGTCGGGATGGGACTGGTGATCGTGATGGCGATCGACAGCCTCAGCCCGCCCATCAAAGTGATGATTGAACGCTTCGGCCTGACCCTGCATGTGTTTGACGTCGGCGCAGGGCCGGCTTCCGGCGTCGGGTACGCCACCGCCATTGGCGCAATGATTATCCCGATCATTTTTCTGCTCAACGTTGCGATGCTGGTCACTCGTCTGACCAAAACCATGAACGTCGATATCTATAACTACTGGCACTACGCCATTACCGGCACCGTGGTCCAGTTAATGACCGGTAGCCTGATTTATGGCGTGCTGGGGGCCATTTGCCACGCGGCGCTGTCGCTAAAAATGGCCGACTGGACGGCAAAACGCGTGCAAAGCATTGTCGGTCTGGAGGGGATCTCGATCCCGCAAGGTTATGGTTCGAGTTCCGTACCGCTGTTCGTTCTGCTGGATGCTATCTACGAAAAAATCCCGTTCATGAAGGGACGCAACATCGATGCCCAGGAGATCCAGAAACGCTACGGGATGGTGGGCGATCCGGTCATTATCGGCGTCGTGCTCGGCCTGATCTTTGGCCTCGCTGCAGGTGAAGGTTTTAAAGGATGCGCCAGCCTGATGATTACCGTCGCGGCGATTATGGTGCTGTTCCCGCGCATGATCCGCCTGATTGTTGAAGGGTTGCTCCCCATCTCCGACGGCGCACGGAAATTTTTCCAGAAATATTTCAAGGGGCGCGAGGTGTATATCGGTCTGGATACCGCCGTCACGCTGGGCCATCCCACCACGATTGCCGTTGGTCTGCTGCTGATCCCCATCATGCTGATTCTGGCCAGCATCTTACCCGGCAACAAAGTGCTGCCGCTTGCCGATCTGCCCGTCGCACCGTTCTTTATCTGTATGGCGACGGTGATCCATCGCGGCGACCTGATTCGTACCTTGATCAGCGGCGTGATTGTCATGGTCACCGTCCTGTTGATTGCCACGCAGTTTGCCCCGTATTTCACCGACATGGCGCTTAAGGGCGGCTTTAGTTTTGCCGGTGAAAATGCGCAAATCTCCGCGCTGTCCGTGGGCAACATGTTTGGCTGGTCAATCTCGGAGCTGATGTCGCTTGGCATTATTGGCGTCGTCGTGGCGGTGGGTATCGTCGCCAGCGTCGTGCTGTTCTTACGTAAACGTGAACTATCGGAATAAGGAGTACCTTCATGAGTTGGCTGAAAGAGGTTATTGGAACGGAAAAAGCCGTCATTGCCATGTGCCATTTGCGTGCATTGCCCGGCGACCCGAGCTTTGATGCACAGAAAGGGATGAACTGGGTTATCGACCGCGCCCGGGACGATCTGCTGGCGCTACAGAATGGCGGCGTGGATGCCGTCATGTTTTCCAACGAGTTTAGTCTTCCCTATCTCACGAAGGTTCGCCCGGAAACCACGGCAGCAATGGCGAGGGTGATTGGGCAGTTGATGAGCGAAATCCGCATTCCGTTTGGCGTCAATGTGTTGTGGGATCCGGTCGCATCATTCGATCTGGCAATGGCGACGGGCGCAAAATTCATTCGCGAGATTTTTACCGGTGCCTACGCCAGCGACTTCGGGGTCTGGGACACGAACGTCGGCGAGACCATTCGTCATCAGCACCGCATCGGCGCAGGTGAAGTCAAAACGCTGTTCAACATTGTGCCTGAAGCGGCGGTGTATCTGGGTAATCGCGATATTTGTTCCATTGCCAAATCCACGGTCTTTAACAACCATCCTGACGCCCTTTGCGTCTCTGGTCTGACGGCGGGCGCACGCACCGACAGCGCCCTACTGAAGCGGGTCAAAGAAACGGTACCGGATACCGTGGTGCTGGCGAATACCGGGGTGTGTCTGGAAAACGTCGAGGAGCAACTGAGCATCGCCGACGGTTGCGTAACCGCCACCACCTTTAAAAAGGACGGCGTGTTCGCCAACTTTGTCGATCAGGCGCGGGTCAGTCGTTTTATGGAAAAAGTGCATCACATACGGCAATAAAAAAGGGGATAAGCAGCGCGCTTACCCCCGGTAGAACAGCGATCCCTGCCGCCTTCGTCAAAAGTCTCGACGGGGATCGCTATCAGAGTAACCCTAACCGGCAAGGAGTCAACGACTGATGATTAACGATGTTAAGTGGGTACAGGCACAGCGAGAGGCCAGGGACTGGCGTCAGGCCGTCGAAATCGCTGCTCGCCCACTGATTACCTTTGGCGCGGCGCAACCAGACTATGTGGACGGTATTATCGACAACACCCTGAACTGGGGGCCGTACTATGTCATTGCCCCCGGCATCGCCTTGCCTCATGCGCGGCCCGAACAAGGCGCTAACCATAATCAGGTCAGCATCACGACGTTAAAAACGCCCGTTGCTTTTGGGCATGAAGAGTGTGATCCGGTCTGGCTGCTGCTGTGCGTCAGCGCGACGGATGCCAATGCGCATATCCTCACCATCCAGCGCATCAGCCAGTTTATCGATTCGCCTGAACGACTCGCGGCAGTCCGACACGCGCAAACCGACGCCGCGCTGTTCGCGCAGATTAGCGGTTAACGGAGGCGATAATGATTCTGCACCCTTCTCTCGCATCGGCAGATCCACTGCACTACGGGGCGACGTTGAGCGCGCTGGCCGATGCCGATATCGGCTCACTGCATCTGGATATCGAAGACAGCAGCTTTATTAACAACATCACCTTTGGCCTCAAAACCGTACAGGCTGTCGCCCAACAGACGACGCATCCCCTTTCGTTTCATTTCATGATTGCCCGCCCGCAGAGTTGGTTTCCCATCCTGGCGGAGATCAAACCGGCATGGATTTTTGTTCATGCCGAAGCGCTGGCATACCCTTCTGAGACGCTGGCAGAAATTCGCGAAATCGGCGCAAAAGCCGGGCTGGCGGTGAATCCCGCCACACCAATTGACGGGTATCGCTATCTGGCCTCGCAACTGGATGCGCTAATGGTGATGACCAGCGAACCAGACGGGGTCGGACAACAGTTTATTCCCACCCTGTGCGCCAAAGTCCGCCAGGTGCGTGAGTATTTTCCACAAGCCGTGTGCTGGGCCGATGGCGGCATTACGCTTTCTGCGGCACAACACCTGGCGACGGCGGGCGCACAACATCTTGTCGTGGGGCGTGCACTGTTCTCATCAGAGAATTATCACACCACGTTATCCCGGTTTGCAGGACTGTAAGAGGAGATTGCTTCGATGAGCCAACAGCGCCCTGACCGTATCAAACAGATGCTGCACTATCTGTGGCAACATCGTCATCTCTCCACCCAACAGGCCATGGAACTGTTTGGTTATGCGGAGGCGACCGTCCGTCGCGATTTCCAGTATATCGCCAGCCAGTATCCCGGTATGACTCGCGGTCATGGCTGTCTGGATTTCGACGACAGTATGGACGACAAAGAGTATGTCTTTGAGGTTAAGCGGACACTGCAATCCGAGGCAAAAAAAGAGATTGCTGCCCTTGCCCGCACGATGATCAAAGACGGTGACTGTTTCTTTCTCGATTCCGGCTCGACCTGCCTCGAACTGGCGAAATGTCTGGCCGATGCACGTGTGAAGGTCATCTGCAACGACATCAAAATCGCCAATGAACTGGGCTGTTTTCCGCACGTCGAAAGTTACATTATCGGCGGGCTTATTCGTCCGGGTTACTTTTCGGTAGGTGAAAGCCTGGCGCTGGAGATGCTCAATGCGTTTTCAGTGGAACGGGCCTTTATCTCCTGCGATGCGCTGTCGCTGGCCACGGGGATCACTAACGCCACCCTGTTTGAAGTCGGCGTGAAGACGCGGATTATTCAGCGTTCACGAGAAGTGATACTGATGGCCGATCATTCAAAGTTTGATGCGGTGGAACCCCATGCCGTCGCCACGCTCTCTTGCATTAAAACGATTATCAGCGACAGCGCGTTAGCGGATGATATTGTTCAGCGTTATACCCACGCGGGATGCCACCTGGTTTTACCACATCGCTGAGTTTCAGGCACAAAAAAGCCGCCAGGGCTGGCGGCTTAGATTGCTGACAGAGAAGGAAAAAGCGTGGTTTTTCCTTCTCTGTAATTATCAGCCGAAAATCAATAAATTGATTTTCCTGATTTTTAATGAGGTGATCTCTTCTTATCCGGTATCAGGATAAGGTTTGTCATCTCTCTCAAGCCGCCAGGGCTGGCGGCTCATAAATGCGGATTATCCCGCGTCAACACTTTCTTTCTGCAGTATTTTGAGCATATCGTCCTTCAGTTGAAGCTTCTGTTTTTTCAGCCGAACGACTTCGAGATTGTATCCCCGACCATCGGAACCTTCCAGCCTGGCAATTTCATGATCAAGGTTGTTATGCTTTTCAAAAAGCGACAAAAAGCGAGGATTCTCGGATTTCAGTCGGGAAATCAGATCTCTGTATTCTGGAAACATACGCTCTCCCTGTTAGTGATAAACCATGTGTATAAGAAATACACTCCATCAGCTTACCCATTTGACTTAGGGAAAAATGCGAACAGGATCGTGTTTAATTCCTGAACAGATATTTCGCATGCCTGGCTGTTGACGCCCTTCGCATTTCGAAGGGCGTTGGCGCAGATTAACGCATCACGCGATCGTCGACGTAGGTCCGTTTATCCGGCGCCGGCGGGAAATACTGGTACAGCCAGGTTTCACTGATCGCGTCGCCCTGGCAGCGCAGGAACATACGCATGTCCACCGGTTCGGTCGAGTCTGACGTGGGATACCAGTCAAACTGGATGCGGTAACCGTCAAACGGCTCAACGTAGAGAATTTCAATCTGCTTCGCTTCGCCGCTGGACAGCGTAATCACCGGCTCAATGCCTTTCGGTGCGGCCGCTTTCAGATCGCCACCGACGAAATCGACTGCAAAACGTCGCGCCCATTTCTCTGGATAGTGCTCGCCCGGCGCCCAGCCCTCCGGGAATCCGCCCATACCGGTGCGGGTGGCCATCACGCGCGCCAGTGGCGAACGGACCGGCGGCTGTGCGCTCCAGTACAGACGGTATTTATATTCCAGCTCATCACCCGCTTCGATGGCTTTTTCCGGCTGCCAGAAGCAGACCACGTTATCCAGCGTTTCGCCGGTTGTCGGGATCTCCATCAGCCCGATGGTGCCTTTGCCCCACTTGTTACGAGGTTCCACCCACAGGCTTGGGCGCTTGTTGTACCAGCCCATGATGTCCTGATAGTGGGAGAAATCACGATCCAGTTGCAGCAGGCCGAATCCTTTCGGGTTGTTATCGGTATAGGCGTTGAATTGCAGCTTTTGCGGGTTATTCAGTGGGCGGCAAATCCACTCGCCGTTGCCCCGCCACATTGCCAGACGATCGGAGTCATGGATTTGCGGATGAATGGTATCGCACATGCGTCGTTCGTTATTGCCGCAGCTGAACATGCTGGTCATCGGCGCGATGCCCAACTGTTTGATGTCTTTGCGAGCATACAAACGGTTTTCAACGTCCATGATCACCTGGCTCTTCTCACAGTGAATCACAAACTTATAGGCACCGGTGATGCTCGGACTGTCCAGCAGCGCGTACACGGTAAAGGTGGTGGCGCCGGGTTTCACCGTATCGAACCAGAAGGCGGTGAAGTCCGGGAACTCTTCTTTGGTGTCGGTGTAGGTGTCTATCGCCAGACCACGCGCGGAAAGCCCG